>CAYOUT010000001.1:0-68724 GCA_964407215.1 uncultured Anaerolineales bacterium
GTTCACGCTAGCATTGGATCACGCTGGCTGCAATCTGGGCTTGCCACCTCCTTTCTTGCGCGTAGCTCTTGCCACCTCCTTTCTTGCGCGTAGCTATTGATATAGAGCCGTCGCGGGAAGCTCGGCTTTACGGGCCGCATGAGGGCTAGCAACACTGCTGCCTCTGCGGGGTGCCGCCAAACCACACGCCAAGCCTCCGTTTCGCGAGGCGCCGGCAACATACACGGATTGTAGGCCGGGCGAAACCGGCCAAGTCCGGGTACGTGTGCGTGTAGCCGAGATTGCGACGTTGCTGGGGATCCGAAAGAACGCTGCGTGGCTCCCCCCCGCGGTCGCGAGTATCGATATCGGTAACGTCGGGCGGAGCAGCCGCCGCTGCGTTGCGCGCTCTGCTGCGCCCCAGAGGCACGGCTATAAGGCCGTGTGCGCTCACACTGAGATCAGATCTGCGGCTCGACCCCGGGTGCGGCGGTGGGGGACGCGGTTGGCTGACAGGCCGCCGCTACGGTGGCCGGAGCCGCGACTGCGGACAGTCGCATGAAATCGCGCCGCTCCATCCTGTTCGATTCTCGCACAGTCGGTCTCCTATGCGGCCACGAGAGGAACGCGCCAGGTTCAAGCCCCACGATCGGGCGGAACACTGGCACACCGCAAAGATGCGTTCCCATCGCCAACAGCTGGAGCGCGTGCGACGATAGCAATACGCCTGCGCACGCCAGAGCGTACCGCCCCCTCGCCAAGCCAGTAACTGCTTGAAAGCTCGCGAGCCCTACGCACTTTGCGAGGTGGCGATGCGGACGGGCCCTGTTGGGGTCATGTTTGGCGTGGTGCCGACATCAGGCCTGGACCGCCTCGAGCGATGCGATAGTTTGGAGAGTACTCTACAATTCTGGGCGTCGACGTGAATTCTCCCGATCCAAGACCCGGTTAAGCAAGGATAGAAGATACACGAGGTAAGAGCTGCTGTTCATCAGTCACGAAAGGGCACTATGCGTTTGTGTCGAAACGCCCTGCCGGCGCAGGGTCCCAAACAAGCGTAACATGGAATCGCAGGCGCAATCCAAGCAGCAGTCTCAGTCATCTGGCATTATATAAGAGGCACGGGGGCTGTCAAGTGGGCGCTTCGTTTTGGCGCTATCGCATAGTTATTGCACCGACCGCTATGACACCGGTCGGGAGCGTAGAAACACGCGCTCCCGACCGGCTCCACATCTCACACTTTGCGGCCCTCGCTCAGCTGCGCCCTAACCCACAAGTTCACCAGGGGATCGCGGGTGTCTTCCATCCACTGTAGTAGCCTGCGCCGGAGCTGCGCCAACACCTCCGCGTGGCCCGGGCCGGTGGCGAGGTTGTGCAGTTCGCCCGGATCGGCCGCGAGGTCGTACAGCTCGTCCTCTGCTGTGGCGTTCCACACGTACTTGAACTGGCGGTTGCGCATCATCCGCGTACTGTACAGGCCGAACTGGTTGCCGTGATAGGCGGACATGATGTCCTGTCGCCCCGAGGTCTCGTCGCCAGCGAGCAGGGGGAGGAGGCTGGCGCCGCGGAACGTGTCGGGCACCGGCGCCCCCGCGACCTCACAGAACGTGACGGCCAAGTCCAGGGCGTTGCACACAAAGGCCTCGGAGCGGTGCCCCGCCAACGCGCGCCCGGGCCAGCGGATCAACAGGGGCACGCGCGTCACATCGTCGTACATGACATAATGCTTGTCGATCATGCCGTGCCCGCCGCACATATCGCCGTGGTCGGGCGTGTACACCACCACAGTGTTCTCGGCCAGCCCCAAGCGATCCAGCGCCGCCAACACGCGCCCCACTTGCGCATCCAACAGGCTGACCTCGCCCAGGTAGCGGCTCACGAACGGCGCCCAATCCTCCCAGGTCCAATCCTGGAGGCCCCAACTGCGCCGTTGCTGCGCCTGGATGTAGGGCTTGCCCACCAACGGGTCGGGGTAGCTGGGCCACGGGGCGATCGCCTCGGGCGGGTACATGGAATAGTAGGGCTCTGGCACGATGTTGGGCAGATGCGGCTCGCTGGTGTTCCACCGCACGAAAAAGGGCTCGCCGGAGCCCGCGCGCTCCTCGAGGATGCGGATCGTCTGCGAGGCGCCCCAGCCGAGGCGGGATTCATCGGGTGCGATGCCCGGATCGACCTCGCCAAAGAAGCCGTTCTTGTGGGGGCGGGGGGGCAGGCCCTGGGCCGCCCGCCAGGGGCCGTACTCTCGGTCGGAGACGTGCTCGTGAAAGCTGTAATCCAGCGGCGTGCGTGTGGGGTGCACCTGGCTCTTGCCCACGTGGGCCAGATGGTACCCACATTCGCGCAGGCGCTCGCTAAAAGTGGGGAGCCCCTCCCGCGCCGAGCGCGGCGCCTCCGTGTCGGGGTTGGCGATGGCCAGATGCTCGGTGGGCCACTGGCCGAAGAGCAGCGAGTTGCGCGACGGCACGCACACGGGGGCGGGGCAAAAGGCGTGGGCGAAACTCACGCCCTCGCTCGCCAGGCGATCCAGGTGGGGGGTGCGCAGCAAGGGGTGGCCGTGCGCCCCGATGCAGTCGTAACGGTGCTGATCTGTGTAGACGAGTAGGATGTTGGGTGTGCTCATTCCGCGATGCCTCCGTAACGTGACAGCGTAGGGCGCTCCGTGTACACGCGACAGCCGCCCGAGCGCCGGAGCCCGATCGCCCCGGCGCGTGCGAACCGAACCACAACCGGCGGCGCCCCGCAGCCCGCGCAGGGCCGAGAGGCGCCGCCGGGCTCAGTACCCCAGCCGGGCGTCCACCACGTTGTGCAGCGGCTGGCCCGCGAGATACCGCCTCAAGTTGTCTGTAAAGATCGCCAGCGCCCGCTCGTCATAGTACGGGGTGCGGCCGGCGTAATGCGCGGTGATGATGACGTTGTCCAGCCTCCAGAGCGGCGAATCGGCCGGCAGCGGCTCGTGAGCAAAGACATCGAGCCCCGCCCCGGCGAGCCGCCCCTCGCGCAGCGCCCGCACCAGAGCGGGCTCGTCGATGGTGCTGCCGCGGCCGATGTTCACCAGGTAGGCGCTGCGCCTGCACGCCTCGAACTCGCTCTCGCCAAACATCCCGCGCGTCTCTTTGGTGAGGGGCAGCGTGATGGCGATATAGTCGGCCTGCGGCAGGATCTCGCGCAGGCGCTGCGGCCCGTACACCGCCTCCACGTGGGGCGAACCCCTCTCGGGGTTGCGGCGCACCCCCAGCGTGCGCATGCCGAACGCGGCGCCCAGCTCGGCGGTGCGCTCTCCGATGGCGCCCAAGCCCACCACCAGCAGCGTCTTGCCCGCCATCTCTGCGATGCTGCCGAACTCTGGCGAGCTCCACGTGCGCTCCACCTGGGCGCGCAGGGCGTGGTTCAGCCTGCGGCCCAACGCGAGGAACAGCGCCAAGATGTGCTCGCTGATGGGGACGGCGTGCACGCCGCTGGCGTTGGTGATGGTGATGTGCTCGAGCGCCGAGACGTCGCCGCTCTGCAGCAGCCCGTCGGCGCCCGCGCCCCACAGCTGCAGCCAGCGCAGGTTGCGCGCTCGCGGCAACAGGTCGTGCGGCAGCCCGCCCACGACGATCTCGACGCGATCCAGCAGCCCCTCTATCTCGGCGCGATCGTCGCTGGCGACCACGCGCCGGCCCGGGGCGAGCGCCCGGATGCCGGCGAGGTGCTCCTCGCCGAGCGCCCCGGCGCCCAAGGCCAGCAGGATGATGCTCTCGTTCATACGATGCTCACTATCCCCCTGTGAGAACGCCGCTAGGCCGGCGGAAAGAGCTCGTCTATGCGCGCCAACACGTCGGCCGAGAGGTGCAACCCCGCGGCCCGCGCGTTGCTCTCCACGTGCGAGGGCCTGGTGGCGCCGGTGATCACACTGCTGACCCCCGGCTGCCGCAGGATCCACGCCAGCGCCAGCTCGGCGCGCGTAACGCCCAGCTCGTCGGCGATGGGCCGCAGCCGCCGCACCCTCTCGCGCACGTCGTCGTCGCGCAGCCAACGCTCTCCGAAGGCGCTGCTGCGCCCGAAGCGGCTGTCCTCGGGCACGGTGTCGTCGTACTTGCCCGTGAGCATGCCCATAGCCAGCGGGCTAAAGGGCGTGAGCCCCATGCCCAGGGGCTGGGTTACGGGCAGGATCTCGCGCTCGACGCGGTCTCTGGCCAGCAGGCTGTACTGCGGCTGCTCCACCTGCGGCGGGTAGAGGTTGTACTGCCGGGCCACCCCCATCGCCGCCGCGATCTGGGCGCCCGTCCACTCGCTGGTGCCCCAATACAACACCTTGCCCCGGTGCACCAAGTCGTCCATGGCGCGCACCACCTCCTCGGTGGGCGTGTCGGCGTCGTGGCGGTGGCAGTAATAGATGTCCACATAGTCGGTGCCGATGCGCTGCAACGATTTGTCGATCGACTCCATGATATGCTTGCGCGACAGGCCGCGGTCGTTCACATCCTCGCTCATGGGCCAGTAGACCTTGCTCGAGATCACCAGCGTGTGCCGCGGGAACTCGCGCAGCACGCGGCCCATCATGCGCTCCGATTCGCCCGCGGCGTAGACGTCCGCGATGTCGTAAAAGTTGATGCCGCTGTCGTAGGCGGTGGTGATGATGCGGCGCGTCAGCTCGGCGTCCTGGATGCTCTCGCCAAAGGTGGTCCAGCCACCCAACGCCACGGCGCTCACCTTCATGCCAGCGTTGCCCAGTCTTCGGTACTCCATCGATACACTCCTCTCGTGATAGCGCGCGCTCGATCGCTTTGCGCTCCGGCGCGGGCGGCCGCCACGGCCCGAGGTCGGTGTGTTGTGGGGTCGGTGGCGAGGTCGTCACGGGTGTGGGATCTCGAGGGCCACGGCGATGCCCGCCGATCACCGCCATGATACCCGCATCCGCGCCGCGTGTCAACGATTCGCACCGCGTGTCAGCGACCCGCGCCGCGCGTCGTTGACTCGCGCCGCGCCGCCCCGCAAAAAGCCGGCGTAAGCATAGATTTCACGTTACACTTATGCAAAATATATCCCGAGTTTACTCTGTATACTTTTTTGGTTCATATAATGAGCACAGTATGGTATAATGAACGCAGTGCGATGGATGAGGCGACGCGTTCGAGGCGCTGTGCACCGGATGGTGGCCGCCCTCGGGCGCAGAGTACGCGACGCTCCCGGTCGTGCTGCAGCGGGGCGAACGGCGCCCAGAGGAAGTGTAGTATGCTGACTCGTCTTGTGTGCTTTCTGCAGCGGCTATGCGGCGACGAGGGACAGGATCTCATCGAGTACGCTCTGCTGGCGGGGCTGCTGGCCATCAGCGTGGTGGCCGCGTTGCTCGCCCTGAAGCCGAGCATCATGACCCTGTACGAGTTCACGATGGGCGAGCTCTCCAGGGTTTTTTGATGGCGCGAGCGTTATGTTTACCGAATAGAGCCCCGGCCGTTACGTGGACGAGACCTGTGTCTGCTACACTGTGGGCAATCGGCAGAGTCGCGCGGCGGTGTGAGCTGCGCGGGGGCGCCCGCCCCCGCCGGCCCAGGCAGCGGGCCCGCACGGGGCATCCTATGAACAAGGAGGTGATGGAGCTGCACAGAGCGTCCGGTGTGTGATATCTCGGACCGAGTGAGCGGCCCCCCGTGGGGGTTCCGCCGGGATTGGCGGAGGTCTGCTTGGATACGGTTGTGAACGCGTGATCCATTCATTATGGGGCGAGGCCCCGGGAGGAGACAAACATGTTGGCTCTGTATCTGTACGCGATGAACTGGCTGAACGAGGACCGAGGGCAGGACCTGATCGAGTACGCCCTGCTGGCGGCGCTGATCGCCGTGGCGGTCATCGCGGTTCTGACCTTGGTCGCGCCCGCGATCACAAGGGTGTTCAACCGAGTGATCACTGAGCTAGACACCGCCGGCACCAGCTGATCTCGTCTGCGGTTGCCACGGGAACGAATCTAGCGGTTGTCCTGGCCAGCTCGCGCAGCTGGCCAGGGCGTTCAGAGCGCCGGGCGGCGCGCCGCCCGCGGGGGCAGGGGAGCGAGGGGATGGACACACAGCATCGAGCCGAGGGGGGGCAGGACCTGATCGAGTTCGCCCTGGTGTTGCCGGTGCTGTTGCTGCTGCTGCTGGGCATCATGGAGTTCGGAATCATCATCTTTTCTTACAATACCGTCGCCAACGCCGCGCGCGAGGGCGCCCGGCTGGGCGTTCTGCCCATCAGCACACAGGCCGACGTGAGGGCGCAGACCTGCCGCAAGCTGGCGGGCGTGGTGGACGAGGGCGCATGCCTGGCCGACGCGAATCTGGTCGACGTGCAGTTGGAGCAAAGCACCGTGACGGTGGAGGTGACGTACGAGCACTCGCTGATCACGGGGTACATTGTACAGGCCGTGGGCGGCGAGCCGCACATCACCCTGCACACGGTGACCACAATGCAGAGGGAATAGCGAGGGAGACACGATGGGACGTCTACGCGGGGTGCTCTGGCTGGTGGCGGGGCTGATCGTGGCCGGGCTGGCGGGTGTGGTGGCCTTTGTGGCGCTCTCGCGCGCCACCACGGCGCAGGAGGACGGAACCTCGGCGGCGTCCGGCCCCGGGGTGCCGGTGGTGGTGGCGGCGCGCGCCGTGGGCGTGCGCGCCATACTCGCCCCCGAGGATCTGGAGGTGCGCGAGATCCCCGTGGCGTCGGTGCCCGAGGGCGCCCTGCGCGAGACGAGCCAGGCCGCGGGCCAGATCACCCTGGTGGACCTCTACCCGGGCGAGGTGCTGCTGAGCCAGCGCCTGGCCGACCCCAACGTGGTGACGGGCGACGGCCGCCTGGCCCTGGTGCTCTCGGAGGACCAGGTGCTGATGGCGTTCCCGGCCGACGACCTCATGAGCCGCGTGGGCGTGCTCCAACCGGGAGACCACGTGGATCTGCTCTTCTCGCTGGAGGTGCCCGTCGGCAGCGGGCTGCCCGCCGGCGAGGAGGAGGAGGCCCCGGAGGACGTGCTGGTGGCCTTTTCGGTGCTGCAGAACGTCACCCTCGCGGCCATCGTGGGGGGCGGCCCCGTGGGCGAGCAGCCCGACGCCATCCTGCTCACCATCAGCCCCCAAGACGCGCTGGTGCTCAAGTATCTGAGCGACGCGGGCGCCACCATGGACATCGTACTGCGCGCGCCCGGCGCCGAGCAGCCCTTTGTCACCGAGCCGGTGGATGTCGATTGGCTCGTCAACCGCTACCGGCTGGGCGCCGGGATGCTGCGTTGATGGCGGCGCGTCGCCGCGTCCGTGCGGCCGTATCGAGTGCATCGGTTTGCCGTATCGGCCCTCCACACGATATGATACGTGTGCTTCACATCAAGATGGCTGCATGGAGGTACCCTTGTTAGAGCTGATGCACGGCCAAACGCTGAGGATTCTGCTGGTGAGCGTGCGGGAGGGCGCACGCGAAGAGATCGGCGAGATCCTGGCGGGCAAGATAGGGGATCATCGACTGTACTGGGTGGCCCAGCCCGAGCAGGCGCTGATGCGCGCTCAGGATGTGGCGCCGCACCTGATGCTGGTGGATAGCGAGCTGCACGGCGCCGAGATGGTGCTGCTGATCAAACAGCTCGCGGCGCGCGTGCCGGGGACGGCGATTCTGGCGATGGTGGAATGGGACGCCATGGGCAAAGCCAGCGAAGCCGTGCTGGCCGGTGCGCGGGGCTTTGTGACCAAGCCCGTGCACGCCGACGACCTGATAAGCGCCATCGAAAAGGTGTTGACTCAGCGGCGCGCAGCGTCGGAGGAGGCCGCCAACCAGGAGGATGTGGGGGGGCGCGTGCTGGTCTTTTGCGCGCCCAAAGGCGGCACGGGCCGCACCACGCTGGCCGTCAACACCGCGGTGAGCCTGCGCCAGCTCAGCGGGGGGGCGGTGGCCATGGTGGACGCCGATTACGCGGCCCCCGCGCTCGATGTGGTGCTCAACTTGGATTCGGACCGCAGCATTGCCGACCTGTTGCCGCGGCTGTCGCTGCTGGACCAGGACCTGATCTCGGGCGTGCTGTACACCCACAACACGGGCCTGCGGGTGCTGTTGGCGCCCCCGCCGGTGGGGATCGCGGACGCCATCTCGCTGCCCCAGGTGCAGCCCATACTGGAGATCCTGCGCGACATGTTCGCCTGGGTGGTGGTGGATCTGGGGTTGCCGATGGACGAGACCTCGTTCTCGTTTCTGGATAGCGCCGACCGCATCGTGATGACCGTGCTGCCCGAGATGGTGGGGCTGCGCAACGTGCGGGTGATGCTGAACCAGCTCTACGCGCGCGGGTACCCCGAGGACAAGATCTGGCTGGTGCTCAATCGCTCCACCATGGTGGGCGGCGTCGGCTCGCGCGACATCGAAGAGCGGCTCAAGGTGCGCGTCAAACACCGCATCCCCGACGACCAGCCGCTGGCCACGTACAGCATCAACCGCGGCGTGCCGCTGGTGGTGAGCCACGACCGCAGCGCCGTGGCGCGCGCGGTGGACAAACTGGCGCAGCGCCTGATAGAGGACTCGCCCTCTGCCGCGCTGGACGCCCAGCCGGTCAACGAATCGAAAGGCGGGTGGCTGGGGCGCCTGCGGCGCAGCTCACGGTCCGCGAACTGATGAACCCTCGAGCGCATCCGCCACGGGTGTGCGTTGATACGATCGGTGGTGTGTCGCATCCGGGCAGCTCAACCTGAGGAGGCTCAAGTGGTCAAGCAACGCAAGATCAGCTACGGCGTGTTCGCGGCGGGTGTGGTGTTGGCGTTGGTGCTCGTGCTCACCGCCAACACGTGGCCCGCGCTGTTTATCGCCCTGGCGGCGGCGGCGGTGGGGCTCGTGTTCTATCGCAGGGGGAAATAGGCGCAATGCTCGATTCGCTGGGCGGTCCTCTGGTCTTTGCACTCCTCGTGGCGGCGGCCGTGATGATCGGCTTTGTGGCCCTGTGGCGCATGCTGCGCGGCCAGGATGAGGTGGAGGACCGCCTGGCAGAGTACGGGGTCTCGGTCGACCTGGACGAGGATCTCGTGGGAGGGAGCGCCCCCGGCATGGTGCGCACCACGGGCCTGGGGCGCGTGCTGTACAAGCTGGGGTTTGGGGAGGGGCTGTCGGCGTTGCTCTCGACGGCGGACGTGCCGATGACGGCGGCCGAGTTCTCCCTGATCATCGTCGCGATCGCCGTCGTCGGGTTCCTGCTGGGCAGCGTGCGGGCCGGGCTCCTGGGCGGGCTGGGGCTGGCCGCCGTGGGCGGTGTGGCGCCCATCATGTGGCTGCGCTCGGCGCACAAAAAGCGCCAGCGCGCGCTCACAGAGCAGCTGCCCGATGCGCTCACCCTGCTGGTGGGGGCGCTGCGGGCCGGGTACGGCTTTTCGCAGGCCCTGGCCATGCTGGTGGATCAGCTGCCCAAGCCCGCCTCTGTGGAGTTCGCCCGCGTGATGCGCGCGGTCACGCTGGGCCAATCGATGCAGGTGGCGCTCAACAACATGGCGCAGCGGGTGGACACGGAGGATATGGACCTGGTCATCACCGCCATCAATGTGCAGTACGAGATGGGCGGCAACCTGGCGCAGACGTTGGGGATCATCGGCGAGACGGTGGAGGACCGGATCCGCATGCAGCGCGAGATCCAGGTGCTCACCGCGCAACAGCGCTTCACGGGCTATGCGCTGGCCGCCCTGCCGTTGGGCCTCGGGTTCGTGCTCTTTTTGCTGAACCCCGAGTACATCAAAGAGCTCTTTCAGCCCGGGTGGCCGATGCTGATGCCCATCGTTGCCGGTGTGATGCAGATCATGGGATTCTTTGTCATCCGCAAAGTGGTCGATATCGAGGTGTGACAGGCCATGAACTTGGACCAGCTACTGGATCTCTCGAGCCCTCTCTGGTCGCCCGGCGTGTTTGCGGGGCTGGTGGTGCTGGCCGTGGGGTGCGTGTGGATGGCCCTGAGGCCCTCGGCGCCGCTGCAGCAGGTGCGCGAGCGGATGGGCGGCTACCTGGAGGGCGACCCCGTACAAGAGGAAGAGATGGAGAGGTCGTTCTCCTCGCGGGTGGTGGTGCCCGCGTTTCGCAGGGTGTTGCGGCTCTTTGGCCGCCTGGCGCCCAAGCGCAACATCGAGGGCACGCGGATGATGCTGCTGCACGCCGGAGAGCCGGGGCAGCTGAGCGTGCTGGACTTTTTCGGGTTGCGGCTGCTGTGCGGCGCGTTGCTGGGCGCGGCAGTGTTTGTAGCGCTGGCCAGGCAACAGGCCATCGGGCAGGCCCTGCAGCTCGCATTGGTCCTCGGCGCACTCGGGTTCTTTGCGCCGGTGCTCTGGCTGCGAAACAAGGCCAAGAGCCGCAAACACGACATCGCCCGCGCCCTGCCCGACGCCCTGGATATGCTCACCATCGGCGTGGAGGCCGGGTTGGCCTTCGAATCGGCCCTGTTGCGGGTGGGCGAAAAGTGGGACAACGCCCTGACGCACGAGCTCCGGCGCGCGGTGGCCGAGATGCGCGTGGGCGTGCCGCGCGATGAGGCCCTGCAGCGCGTTGTGGAGCGGTCGGACGTGGAGGACCTGCGCACGTTTGTGGCGGTGTTGGTGCAATCCACGCAGCTCGGCGTCAGCATCGCCGAGGTGTTGCACTCGCAGGCCGCGGGGATGCGCGTAAAGCGCCGCCAGCGCGCCGAGGAGTTGGCGCGGCAGGCGGGCGTCAAGATGGTCTTTCCGCTGGTGTTTCTGATTCTCCCCGCCATGTTCGTGGTGATTCTGGGGCCCGCAGTGCCCCGGTTGGCGGGGTTCTTTGGGGCGTTGTGAGGGCGCCGTCCGCGCATGTGGGGCGGGGCGAGGGTATAGTGTCGAGCCCAGCTCGATCCGGTTGAACTTGGGAGGGCACGTTGGCTAGCGAAGTGTCGGCTCGGAGCGATCCGCGATATGTCAAAGGGATGCAACACCTGCAGGCGGGCGCTTGGCAGGACGCGATCCGCTGTTTCGAAGAGCTCGCACGCGACTACCCCGACGGCACTGAAGTGTTGGATGCGCTGCACCGTGCCCGGCTCATCGCGAACGTGGATTCGTCGGGGGCGCACATTCGCGCCAAGCGCTGGGGGATCCCCTGGCGCGGCCTGTTGGCGAGGCTGGCGATCGTGCTGGTGGTGCTCTTTGTCGGCATACAGCTCGTGAGCTTTGTCAGGGGCTATGTGGGCCCCATGGTGGCGCAAGCTCGCATCGAGCGGCACCGCGCGCAGTTGTTGTCTCAGGGGCTCAACCTGTTGCAGGCGGGCAAGCTCGACGAAGCCGAGAGCCACTTTGCTGCGCTGCTGGCCGAGGTGCCCGACCACGAGGAGGCGCTCGAGGGGTTGGCCGAGGTGGGGCATCAGCGCGAGTTGCTGGCGCTGTACGAGGGCGGGTTGGCGCTGCAAGAGGCGCAGGACTGGCCCGGCGCATTGGCGGCCTTTACGGATTTGGCCGTGCGCGCGCCCGGATATGCCGACGTGAGCGACCGGATTTACGCCATCGGCAAGCAACAAGAGTTGGAGCGCCTGTTCGCCGTGGCGGAGGAAGAGTTCGCTGCGGGCCGGCTGGAGAGCGCCAAGATCACCTACGACCAGATGCGAGAGCTGAGCATGAGCTTCAGGGCGGATGCGGTGGCAGATCGGCTGGTGACGATCAACTTGGCTTTGGGCAACGCCCAGCTGGAGGTGGATCCGCCGAGCCAGCAGAGCCTCAGCAAGGCGCTGGATTACTTTGCGGCGGCGCTGGCGCTGCAGCCGCGGCAGGCGGAGGCGCTCCTGGAGCAGGAGCTCGCGGGCCTGTTCATCTCCGGCCAGGATCGTTACTACAGCGGCCGATGGAACTCGGCCATCGCGGCGCTGCGCCCCGTGTTTGACAAGCGGCCCACATACCTGCGGGGCATGGCGGTAAGCATGCTGTACGACGCGTATATCCAAAGCGGCGACGAGTACGACGCCGACGGCGACGCGTCTATGGCTTACGAGCAGTATCGCAAGGCATCGGTGCTGCCCGTGGAGGATACGGCCCTGGCCGAAGCGCGGATGTCCACCGTGTTGCCGCGCATGACGCCCACCGCCGTGCCAACGGCCACCTTTACGCCACGCCCCGCGCCGCCGTCGCAGCCGGGGGGCGCGGGCGGCGCGCCTGCGGCCACGCCGATGCCCACGCCAAAGCCTTTCGACAGCTATCGAAACAAGATCATCTTTGTGTCCGAGGACCCGGCGCAACGAGGCTTCTGGGTGATGGACCCCGACGGCTCGAATCGGCAGTATCTGGGCAACACCCAGGCCCTACGCGACGAGTACGATGCTCTTGAGGAGAAGCTTCGGCTCTCGCCGGATGAGCGCTACCGCCTGTTCGTGCAGGATGTGGCCAACGTGCCGCAGATCTTTGTGGAGCCGCCCAAGGATCCAGCGCGAGGCGGCCCGGCTCCCATCCAATTGACCGACCTGAACGTGTGCTACGACCCGGTCTGGTCGCCCGATGGCAGCCGCATCGCCTTTGTGAGCGCGCAAGATGCGAGCGACGATATCTGGATCATGAGCCCCGACGGCTCCGGCCGGCGCAATCTGACGCAGGATCGGGAGCACTTTGAGAAGCATCCCGCCTGGTCACCCGATAGCACGCGGTTGGTCTACTGGACCGATCGTGACACGGGGAGGCCGCAGATTTGGATCATGGATGCCGACGGCCGCAACGCGCGCAATATCAGCAACAGCGTTTGGGCTGAGACGGATCCAATTTGGGTGAGATAGAGAGGAAAGAAAAGACATTATGGGCAACAGCCAAAACGGGAGAGTGGCAGCCCGCCCAGGGGGGGTACGCGGAAACGATGGAGGCAAGCCCAACCAGCCCTACTCGGTGATCCGTGATCGCGTGCAGCGGCGCCTCTTGGCGGAGTTGAGTCCTTCGGTGGACACTAACAACGCCGTCGAGGTGCGGCGGGCGTTGGAGCAGATTTTTGGCGAGATCTTGATGGAAGAGCAGATCCCGCTGAGCCGCCCCGAACGCGCGGAACTGTTCGAACAGATAGTGGCGGATGTGCTGGGCTACGGGCCCATCGAGCCCATGCTGCGCGACGAGAGCATCACAGAGATCCTGGTGAACGGGCCGGATCGTATCTTTATCGAGCGACACGGAGTCCTCGAGGAGTCCGACGTGCAGTTTCGTGACGCCAACGAGGTGATGCGCATCATCGACCGCATTGTGTCGCCCCTCGGCCGACGCGTGGACGAATCCAGCCCCATGGTGGACGCCCGCCTGCCCGATGGCTCGCGCGTGAACATCATCATCCCGCCGCTGTCGCTGGTGGGGCCCTGCCTCAGCATCCGCAAGTTCGCCAAGGCGGCCATCACCGCGGACGACATGGTGCGCCTGGGAACCATCACGCAAGAGCTCGTCGACTTTTTGCGGGCCTGCGTGCTGGCGCGCCTGAACATCGTGGTCTCGGGCGGAACCTCCACCGGTAAGACGACGATACTGAACATGCTGTCCACCTTTTTGCCCGGCAACGAACGCATCATCACTATCGAAGACGCGGCCGAGCTGCAGCTCCACCAGCGGCACGTGGTGCGTCTGGAGACGCGGCCGGCCAACGTGGAGGGCAAGGGCCAAATCAGCATCCGCCAACTGGTGATCAACGCCCTGCGTATGCGGCCCGACCGCATTGTGGTGGGCGAGGTGCGCGGCGGCGAGGCGCTGGATATGCTGCAGGCGATGAACACCGGCCACGATGGCTCTCTGACGACGGCCCACTCTAACAGCGCGCGCGACACGCTGCATCGTGTGGAGACGATGGTGTTGATGGCGGGTATGGATCTGCCCCTGCGCGCTATTCGCGAGCAGATCGCGTCGGCGTTCGACGTGATCATGCACCTCGATCGCCTGGCCGACGGCACCCGCAAGGTGGTGTCGGTGTCGGAGGTGCAGGGGATGGAGAGCGACATCATCGTCATGCAAGATATTTTTCGCTATCAGCAAACCGGCGTGCAGAACGGCAAGGTGCAGGGCTTTTTCACACCGACGGGGATTCGGCCCAGATTCATGGACAAGATCGAGGCCGCGGGTGTTTACATCTCGCCCAACACCTTTGCGCCTCGCACCCCGGGCAGAAGAGAAAGCAAGCGCTAGGGGGATCTATGGCAGAGTTAGACTTGACGGAAGAGATCACCGGCTCGTGGCGCCTCGAGCCCGTCGGCCCCGCATCGCTCGCAAGGGTGATGGAGGATGTCGAGCAATCAGCGCTGGACGGCGATGTCTCCCGTTTCCACACGTTGCCCACGGGCTTTGAGCCGCTGGATTCAGTGCTGAACGGCGGCATGCGCCCCGGCGAGATGGCCATCATCGGCGGGCCCTTTGGTGTGGGCAAGACGATCTTTGGCCTGCAGGTCGCGCGCAACGTGGCGGCGCTCAACTCTAACGCTGCGGCGCTCTACGTCTGCTTTGAGCACGACCGCACGCACCTGCTCTCGCGGCTGCTGTGCCTGGAGGGTGCGCTGCAGGGCTACGGAATCAACGCTCTGACGCTGCGCCGGCTCGCCGAGTTGGCCCTGGACACCACCCCCGACAGCGGCCTCATCTCGCGGCTGCGGAGCATGGGCCGTTATGCACCGCTGCTGGAGCAGATGGATCAGTACGCGCGGCGCTTGGTGCTGGCCAAGGCGAGCGGCGATTACACCACGCTGGACCAAATCCGCCGCTGGGTCCAAGAGACTTGGGCCACCGGGGCGGAGCGAGTGCTCCTGGTGGTGGACTATATCCAGAAAATCCCCCTCCGACGCGAGGCCACGGAGGAAGCGGAGGCGACTACGGTGTTGGCGCACGGGCTCAAAGAGCTGGCCCTGGCCACCGGCACACAGGTGCTCGGCATCGCCGCCTCCGACCGCCTGGGGCTCAGGTCCAAGCGGATGCGCCTATCGGATATGCGCGGCAGCTCGGCCCTGCAGTACGAGGCGGATATCGGGATGGTGCTCAACAACAAACACTCTATCGTGAGCCGCGAGCACATGGTCTACAACCTCGCCCAGGCCGATGCCATGCGCAATTGGGTGGTGCTCTCGGTGGAAAAGAACCGCGCCGGCGTCAGCGCGGTGGACCTCGAGTTCGCGCTGGATGCTGCGCACTTTTGCATCGACCCCGCCGGGGGGTTTGTGCGCGACCGTTTGGTGGATGAAAAGACGGTGCTGGATTAGGAGTAGGTGTCATGGGAGAACTCCTTGCGGCTGCGGGCTGGGCGGTGTTGGATCCGTGGTTGGCGGACCTCCGGAGCCTATTGCCCGATGAATACTATATTGCGACCGAATTGGTGGTGCAGGGCGTGCCACTGGGGTGTGTTGTGGTGGGGCCGCAGGGATTGGTGGTGTTGCACACCAAGGACTGGCGGGGCGTCGTTAAGCCGGTGCCGCAAGGGCCCTGGCTGGAGCAGCGCGGCGACGGCGAGCAGATCGCGCACTTTCACCCGTCGCAAGAGTTCGCCGAGGCGGATGCCGCGCTGGTGCGCTTTTTCGCGGACGAGTTCCCCGCGCTGCAGCCCGCCATATGGCACTGGGTGGTGCTCCTCGAGCCCTCGGCCGTGATCGAGATAGACGGCGAGCTCGATACGGTGGTGCTCAAGCTGAGCGACGTGGCGAAAAGGATCGTGGCGCTCGACCGCCCCGGGTACGCATCGCCGCTGGACGACGCACTGCGCCCCGAGCTGGCCATCGCGCTGCAACAGCGCCAGCTTACGCGAACGCAGCGTGCCTCGGAGCCCTTTGTTTTCCGCTCGGGAGACAAAGCGTGGACCATCACAGAGGTCGCGGCTTACATGGAGCGCAACCCCGACGACGGCGTCTATCACCTGCGCAACGGCACGCTGGGGCACTGGTTCGCGGCGGAGGGCGCAGAGCATCTGGCCCTATTGGCGCGCGAGGTGATGCAGGGGCCGCAGCGCCACGCGCGGGTGCCGTTGGAGAGCTTTATGGTGCGCAGCGGCCTCGCACGCCGCCGCCCGCCGGTGCCTACGCCCAGCTCTCTCGAGATAGACAACGTGCTCGCGGGCGATTCGGCCAACCGCCGGCTGGTTATCACGGCGGGGCACGGCAGCGGGTTCCTGGACGGCGCGCTATCCACCACGCAACCCTGGTTGCAAGTTACCCCGCGCCTGCTCACCGGCACGCGCGGCGAGCTGCTGGTGACGGCCGACAGCGAGGGGCTGCTGCCCCGAGATTCGCCGCACGATGCGCATGTGGTGTTCGAATCGAGCGTTACCGGCGTAGAGACGGTGGTGCCGGTGCGCTTGCGCGTGCGGCCCGCGCCCTCGCGGCTGGTGCGCCGTGTGGTGCGTCCCGCGGCGGGCCTCCTGTGGATGGGCCTGCTGGGCGCGCTGGTGGGCGGGGCGCAGGGCCTGTGGGGCATTCGGCTACCGGCGGGCCTGGCGCGTGCGGTGCCCCCCGCCGTCTTCTGGGGCGCGCTTGTGGGCCTGGTGTGGGCCGTGTGCGGCGCGTTGCGCGGGCGGCGGCAACCCGCTGCGCGGCCGCTGGGGCTGGCGCTGGTGCGCCATATGGTGCGCACAACGGCCTGGTGTGCGGCTCTGGGGCTGGCAACCGGGGCCGTGCTGTGGGGGTTGCGTGTGTTGAGCTTGGACCGGCTGATCGCCAACGGCGGCTTTTCGGCGGCGGTGCCCGTCGGCCTCGTGGGGTTCGCCGTGGCGCTGGGCATTGTGCCGGCCACGGTGGGAGAGATCGCCTCGGGAGAGGACCCCGCGGACGAAGAGCTGAGCGACGTGCGTCGGCTGCGGCGGCCTCTGCGTGTGGCAGTGGCCAGCGTAGCGCTGGCGCTGGTGCTCACCGCGGGGGCGAGCCTGGCGGGGCCCGCCCTGCAGCGTATCGATGCGGACGCCACGCGGGTGGCGCTATCCGATTGGGGCGCCCAGCAGTGGGAGAGGTTCGAAGCGCGCATCGATACACTGTGGCACGGCTTCCAACTGCGCTATTACGACCGGCGCGCGCCGCTCGAGCCCACGGCCCAGCCCGTGAACCCCGAAGGGGGCGTGTAGGACCCTGACGGAACGGAGGACGGTTCTATGAACGGACAAGAGAGAGTGTTTCGGCGCGAACGTGGGGCCAACCTCGTCGAGTTCGCCCTCTCCATCACGCTGTTGCTGGTGATACTGGGCGGCGTGGTGGATGTGGGGCGCGCCTTTCACTCCTACGTCACCATCACCAACGCGGCCCGCGAGGGCGCGCGCTACGGGAGCAAATACCCGGGAGACGATGGGAACATT
Source organism: uncultured Anaerolineales bacterium (assembly GCA_964407215.1). Classification (GTDB taxonomy): domain Bacteria; phylum Chloroflexota; class Anaerolineae; order UBA1429; family UBA1429; genus CAYOUT01. The sequence continues at coordinate 17,209 of CAYOUT010000001.1, forward strand.
CGGGTCGCTGTGCTCCGCGAGGCGGAGAACAGCGGGGTGGACCTGGAGCGCGAGGGCGCGGATATCGCCATCGAGTACGACATAAACAACGGAACCCATCTGGTGCGGGTGACGGTGACCTACCCGCTGGAGACGGTCATGGGCGGCTTTGTGGGGCTCGATGTGATCAATATGGCGCGGTCGGTGGAGATGGCGACGGACGCCCTGGCCACCAAATGAGCGATCCCCATCCGGCCCCTGAGGCGGTGTGTAGCGGCACACGGCGGCCTGCGCCGTGTGCGAAACCGAGGAGGTACGGCGATGAGACGATTTCGTGATGAGAGCGGCCAGACGTTGATCCTCATCGCTGCGGCGCTGGTTGTGCTGCTGGGCTTTCTGGCGCTGGCGGTGGATTTGGGCATGCTCTACGCCGAGCGGCGCGCCATGCAGAACGCGGCCGACGCCGGGGCGCTGGCGGGGGCGCGGGCGATGTGCGGAGGCGGAAACGTAGAGGCGGAGGCGCGTAAGTTCGCGGAGGCCAACGGCGCCACGACCGTGGACGTGCGCGTACAGGGCAACGAGATCGTGGTGTGGGCCTCGGAGCAGGTGGACTTTTACTTTGCCGGCGTGCTGGGCGAACAGTTTCGCCGGGGCGACGCCTCGGCGGTGGCGGCCTCGGCGTGCGGCTCGGCCGGTTCGGCCGGTTCGTCCGGTTCGGCGTGTGCGCTGTGGCCCATCGCACTACATCAGGAGGCCTGGAACAAAGCCTATATCCATTGCGGGGAAGAGTTCGTCGTCATTGACAGCAAGAAACAAGATTACAACGGCACGAATGGTATGATTAGTGGCGCCTACCGAGGGTGGCTGAATTTTGGGAGTGTCCCTGGGTCTGGCGTGGATTGCGGTGGTTGCGGGGATATCGCGTGTTGGATCAAGAACACGCTTCCTATAACCGTCGACACTCCGATCTACATTAACGGCCAGACCGGAACAGACACGTCCGGATACCATGCGGCTGAAAAGTATGCAGGCGAAGTACGGAGCATCCCTGTCTACGATTGGTCGGGACAGAAAGGCTGCTGCCATAAGAACACCATATGCTCCCCGAGTGGCGGCCCCCCTTCCGCCCCCTGTCTCTCTATCGGCTGTAACGATAATGTGTATCACGTGGTGGATGTCGCCTGTGTACGCGTGTTACGCTTCTGTAAAAAGAACGAGAATTGTCAGTTTCGTGGATCAACAACCACATTCGATGAAAAAGTGCTCATTGTCGAGGCTTTGTGCGATCGGGCAGCGTGTTTCCAGAGCTGTAACACCACCACGGGAGGGAGCGTAGGCGTCAGTGATCCGTCGGCGGCCAGCCTCATCCCCATGCCGGATTGGGCCCAAGACTGATGCGAACCCTGGGCATCACGGCGTCTGTGGGGGTGCGGCGTGCGGGTTGAGATGCTGGGCGCGGTGTGGTCGGCCGTCGGCCTCCTGCTGGGCCTGGCGGCCTGGCGCGTGGCCCAGCACTATGCGGCCCGCAGCCCCGCCGAGGCCGACGCCGCGCCCCACGCGGACGGCAGCACGGGCGCGGCCCCGGCGCCCGCTGCGGCGGTGGCGGCGGCGATGGCGTTGTTCGGCGGCTATGCGGGCTGGCGGGCGCCCGGCGCCGTGCAGACGGCGGCCGCGCTGGTGGTGACGGCGGTGCTGGTGAGCCTCACCCTGGTGGATCTGCAGACGCGACGGCTGCCCAACGCGCTCAACGCGGCGCTGGGCGCGTGTGCGCTGGTGTGGGCCATGGCGCAGCAGCGCTGGCTGGGGCGGCCCGATGCCGTGACCTCGCTGATGGCCGGGGCGTTGGGCGCGGGCGGGGCCTTTATGGTGTTGGCCATCGTGGGGCGCGGCGCGCTGGGCATGGGCGACGTAAAGCTGGCCGCCGCTTTGGGCGCGTTGCTGGGCTATCCCCTGGTGTTGCCCGGCTTGCTGCTGGGGGTCATCGTGGGCGGCGTGTGGGGCGCGGTTCTGCTGATCACCCGCCGCGCGGGCCGCAAAGATTACATGCCCTACGGCCCCTCGTTGGCCCTGGGCGCGTGGATCGTCTACCTCGGCGCGCTGGGGCTCTGGCCCTGACCCCCGCCGCACCCCCATCGCCGCCTGGCGGGCGCCCGCAGCACATCACCTCATAGGAGCGAGTCGTGGGCTCATCGCAGATTGTACCGCTCGGCCGCCCGGCGCGTAACCCCGTTCACATCGGGCGCATCCTGCGCGCCCCGCTGCGTGTGGCGCAGAGCCTGCCGCGCGTGTGGGCGGCGGTGGCGTTGGCCGGCGTGCTGATGGTGTCGCTCACCTCGCGCATCTTCCCCAACGACTTTTGGTGGCACGCCCGCGTGGGCCGCTCCATCGCCGAGCTGGGGCGGGTGCCCGGCGTGGACATGTACAGCTATACGCAGTTCGGCCGCCCCTGGGCCAACCAGGCCTGGCTCGCCGAGCTGGCCCTCTACGGCCTGTTGCGCGCTGGCGACGTGCCGCTGGTGCTGTTGGCGCACGCCCTGGCCGTCACCGCGGCCTTTGGGCTGCTGCTGCTGGTCAACCGCGCCGTGGGCGGCGATCTGCGGCGGGCCGCCCTGCTGACGGTAGCGGCGTTCGTGGCGAGCCTCACCAACCTGGCCGTGCGCCCGCAGACGGTGTCGTTGCCGCTGTTCGCGCTGGTGCTCTACCTGCTGCAGCGCGCCGGCCCCGCATCGGCCTCGGGCTCCGAGGGCGCCTCGCGCGGCGCGGCAACTCCCCGTGCGCTCTGGCTGCTGCCGCCCATTTTTGTGTTGTGGGCCAACGCCCATGGCGCCTTTATCTTTGGCCTGCTGTTGGTGGGCATCGCCCTGTTGTGCCGGCTCGTGCCTTGGGCGCGGCGTCGGGCGCCGTTCCCCGTGGGGATGCTGGCCGTGGCGGCGTTGTGCGGGGCGGCGGTGTTCATCACGCCGCTGGGGATCGAGATGCCGGGTTATGTGCTGGGCTTTGCGCGCCATCCCATCACCCGCGTGCGCAACATCGAGTTCATGCCGCCCACCGTGCGCGATGCCACCGGCCAGCTGTTCTTCCTGGCGCTGCTGGGGTGGGTGGTGGCGATGTTGCGCACGGGCTACCGCCCCACGCTGGAGGAATCGCTGCGGCTGCTGGCCTTTGGCGTGCTGGCGGTGACGGCGCAACGCGGCATCGTGTGGTGCTCGCTGGTGGCGGCGCCCACAGTGGCGGCCGCCCTGCGCCATCGGGCCGCGGCCCGTGGGGGAGAGGCCTCCTCGCGAGAGCGCGCCGGCAAGCCGGCCGTCAACGCCGCCTTTCTGGGGGTGGTGGGCGTGCTGGTGGTGCTCTGCCTGCCGTGGGTCATGCCGACGCTGCCGCTGCCCCTGCCGCAACATCTGCACAACCACCTGGCCCAGACCCCCGTAGAGGCCGTGGACGCCCTGCGCTGGATGCGCGCGAGCCGCGTGTTCCACCACTATGCCTACGGCAGCTATCTGATCTGGCAGGCGCCCGAGCTGCCGGTGTTCATCGACACGCGCATAGAGCTCTACCCCGAGGAGCAGTGGCAGGAGTATATCGCCATCAGCGGCGCGCGCTACGATTGGGAGGCGCTGCTGGAGCGTTACGAGGTGGACGCCCTGCTCCTGAGCAAGGCCGACCAGCCCGAGCTCATCCGCGCCGCCGAGGGCTCCCCCAACTGGGAGCTGCGCTACGAGGACGACGACGCGGCGATCTATACGCCGCCGGTGGAGGAGAGCTTTACATGCGGGTAGCGTTCTCGCGCCGGGGGGTGCGGCGCTCGCTGCTGCTGGCGTTACTGGGGGCCGGGCTGGCGGTGTTATGGGCTATGCGCGGTAGCCTCGGCTCCGTGGGGTGGGGCTTCGCCGGATCGCACGACTTTTTGGAGTATTGGAGCGCGGGGCGGTTGCTGCTTCGAGGCGCCAACCCCTACGACCCCGCGCTGATGCTGGCTCTGCAGCGGGATCAAGGCTGGACGGATGCGATACCGCTGATGATGTACAATCCGCCCTGGATCTTGGCCCTGTACCTGCCGGTGTTGCGCCTCCCGATCGGCGTGGCTGCGGCCGTCTGGCTGGCTCTCCAGATTGCGCTCACGATGGCCAGTGGTCTGATGCTGTGGCGCGCTCTGCTGCCGACCGACGGGCGGATTTTGCTAGGGGCACTGTTGGCCTGCCTGTTCGAACCCAGCTTGAGCGCGCTGAACAGGGGCCAGGCGAGCCCCTGGCTGCTGTTCGGCGTGGCCCTGTTCCTGTGGGGGCAGGGCGGGCGCCGCGATGTGCTGGCGGGGCTCGGGCTTGCGCTGCTTATGATCAAGCCCCACGTCACCTATCTGTTCTGGCTGGCCGCTCTCTGGTGGATCTGGCGCGAGCGGCGTTGGGCGGTGTTGGCCGGTTGGGTGGGGGCCGTGCTGGCTGCCACCGGTGTGGTTTCGCTGCTCGCCCCCGACGTGCTGCTCAACTATGTGCGCCTGATGTCGGCGCCGCCCCTATTTTTTCGGGCGCCGGTGCTGGGCACCTGGCTGCGGGCCATGTTCGGAGTGCATCTGAGCGGGCTGCAATACGTGCCATCGTTGGTGGGCGCGTGCGGGCTGCTGATCTGGCTGCGGCGGCGTAAGGGCCCCTGGGACTGGCGGGTTGTCGCGCCTTGGTTGTTGTTGGCGTCAGTGCCCACCGCCGCCTACGGCTGGGGTTTTGATAATGTGGTGCTTGTGCCTGTGGGTGTGGTGCTCTGCGGGCAGCTGAGGCACGCTGCACCCCGGACCAAAACGCTGGTGTGGGGGGGATGGGCGGCCATTCAGGCGCTCATGCTGGCAACCCTGCAGGCGAGGGTGGAAGATTTCTACTCGCTGTGGCAGCCGTTGGCGCTGCTGGGCCTGTACGCGAGCGTAACTTTTCTTTGCTCGCGGGCTCCCATGCAACCGCGAGAGGAGGCTGGCTATGTCGCTGCGGATTGAGAACGCCACCAAGGGCACTACGCTCGTGGGCGATGGCCGGCTGGCCGACGGCATCTGGTCGCGGATGCGCGGCCTCATCGGCAGCCCGCCGCTGGCCGAGGGGCAGGGGCTGCTGATCACACCCTGCAGCTCGATCCACACGCACTTTATGGGCTTTGCTATCGATGTGGTCTATGTCAACCGCGAGGATCAGGTGGTGGGCATCGACCGCGAAGTGGCGCCTTGGCGCTTCGGGCGGTTTCACCGCGGCGCGCGCTATGTGGTGGAGCTCCCGGCCGGCGCGGCGGCGGGCGCCGGTGTGGAGGTGGGCGATGTGCTGCGCGTGGAGCGGACGTGAAGGCGAACGCGGCCATCGCTGACCGCGAGGGAGCCCGTGCGCCAGAAGGGGCGCCGTTAGCCCGGGATGCTCCGCACGCCTCCGCGTTGGCCCGGCTCATCGAATCTCGAGAGAGGGTGTTCGTTGTTCTGCGGTATCTGCTGCTCGCCGCGATGGTGGCCTCGGGCATATCGACGTTGCGCCTGAGCATCAAGACGCTCTACCCGCCCTACGTGTATGTGAAAGACCTGACACAAGAGTACACCCTCGCCAAGGCCGTGCTGCACGGTGTCGACCCGTACCTCCCCCTCCCCGACCTGGTAGCGCGCTTTATCGGCAATGTCCCGGTGCCCGTATTTCCCCATCCCACGCCTCACCCGCCCATCGTGGGCCTCCTCTATGGGCCCTTCGCTTTTCTGGAGTATCAGCAGGCGGCTGCTGTGTGGCTTGTGGTGGAGGTGTGTCTGCTCATCGCTTCGCTGCGACTGTTACTTTGCGACATGGGGGTGCGATGGCGCCCGCCCGCCGTGGCCCTCGCGTGTATCGTAGCCATGGGGTGGGGGGCCGTGCTCCAAGAGCTCGTCCTGGGCCAATTGCAGTCCCTGTTGTTGCTGATCCTGCTGCTGGCTTGGGCGGCGCTGCGCAGCGAAAAGGACAGGCTCGGCGGCGTGTTGCTGGGGCTCGGCGTTGCGCTCAAGCTGGTGGTGTGGCCGGTTGCCGTGTATCTGCTGTTGAAGCGCCGTTGGCGCGCCGTCGCCGCGTGTTTTGGGACCGTAGTGGCGCTCAACCTGTTGATGGGCGCAGTCGTTGGGTTCGGTACTGTGTTGCGATACTATACACGGGTTGGCCCTCAGGTTGCGGGGTTGTACCGAGGCGAAGCATTTAACTATTCCCTATGGACGGTCGGGCGGCGGCTGTTCGAGGGCACCGGCTCCCCTGTGCAGTTGAGTATGCAGGCGCCGCCCTTGGTGGCTTGGCCCTTTGGGGCCAGTTTGGCGGCAATTGCGCTGCCGCTGGCATGGCTCTGTATGAGCCTGGCGGCCGCGGTGCGTTGCCGCCGCACCGATAGCGCCCTGGGCATTCTTCTCTGCGCCAGCTTGCTGGTGAGTCCCGTTGCCTGGACTCACTACCTCCTGCTCGCCAGTGTACCAATGGCGGTAGTGTGGCGTGCAGTGGTGGAGCGCGGGTACCGCCTGCGCGAGAGCTACGGGGTTGCGCTCGTTACGCTGGGGTTGTTGCCCTCGGTGGGCTTGTTGCTGGAGGGGGCCGCTCACCATATCTACGGAGCGCCATCCGCTACCGAGGCGGTGACGATTCCTTTCGGACTGAGCCTTATCACGCTTGTGCCGGCGGTGGCGTTGATCGGCCTGTCTCTGCTCCTGTGGCATCTGGATCGCCAACACACTGAACTCGACGATCGGTTGGCGTGCTGAGGATTACGAGGGTTGCGGTTGCATAGGGATCGGAGTCTGGAGCCCTAAACATGTGCTCACGACCCGGAGCGCGGTTCCCTCTCCTTGTGGGGGCAGCTGTCTGCGCAGCACTGTCCTTTGTCAGGTTGGACGTGCCACCGATCTGGTACGATGAGGGCTGGGTGCTGTCGGTTGCGCGCAACTGGGTGGAGCGGAGGCACTATGGTTTGTTGCTTAGCGGCAACCCCGTGCCCGCCGATATCGTAACGACCGGTTGGCCCGCCATCGCGCCTATCGCAATGAGTTTCCGCCTGTTCGGCATCGGGCTCGTGCAGGGACGGATCCCCGGCCTTCTCTTTGCGCTAGGGACGCTTTGCCTACTGTATTACCTTACGCGATCTCTCTATGACGGCACCACAGCTGTGGCAGCGGTCGTTGTCGCCTTGCTGTTGCCGGCTCTTCCCCAGTTACACCCAGTCCTTCTGGGGCGTCAAGTGCTTGGCGAGATGCCGGCGCTCTTTTTCTTGTTTTCGGGGTACCTGCTCTTCCTCAGAAGCTGGAAGACGCCCCTTTGGCTGCTGCCTGCGGGCCTACTATGGGCTCTCGCACTGACAATAAAGCCCCAAGTGCTACCGTTCTTTGTCGTATCTGTGACGATACCCGCGCTGCTGCTTGGCCTTCGCCAAGCATTTCAGCCCACCCTGTTACTTGTGGCCGGCTCTGTTGCAGCACTCGGTAGTGGTGTGGTGCTCACGCTAGTCGGTGATCTGTTGACAGGCACACGTGGCCTTGGGAATCCAGCCAACGATGCTTATGCGCTGCTGGGGAGTCGTGCCAGCCTGACCACCTATGTTTTGACCTTGATGCCGTATGCGCGGGGGAATGCCCTATACATGGTTTTGATCGGTGGCCTACCAACACTTTCGGGTCTGCTCGCTTTTGGTGTGCGGCTTGTGCGACGCAAAGAGTGTGTCCAAATCAGTTCGCGCACAGTTGGCAGGCTGATGATCTGGTCCTTCGCCAGTGGTTGGTTCCTCTGGTTTCTGTTTCTGTCGATCGGTTGGCCCCGTTACCTCTTTCCGGCTCTGTTCGCCGGCAGCATCCCGCTAGCGGCGTTTCTCCGCAGGCATACCGACGGGTTCAATCCACAGATCATGGCCCGGCGTGCGGCCAAGACACTGAGCTGCCACCCCCGAACGCTGGGGGGCGTTGTCTGCTTGGGCGCCGTGGTCGCTCTCCCCATCGCCCTCGCTCTGAACCTGCAAGCGGCTTTCATCCTGCTGAGCGCCCCTGTGGATCACTCTGCGGCAGAAATGGCTTTGTTCATCTCCGAGCACACTTCCGATCAAGCGATGATAGAGACCTACGACAGCGAGCTGTTTTTTTTCTTGGACCAACCCTATCACTATCCACCTGACTATGTGCAAACGCAGCTGAACCAACGTATGTACTTGGGTAGGTCCGATATCGTCATTGACTATGACCCGCTCGCCGCAGACCCTGACTTTGTGGTTATTGGCCCCTTCTCGCGCGGCTGGAGGCTATACGACGAGGTGCTACGCACCGATGTCTTTCATCCGCTTCATACCGTGGGCGCCTACGATCTATACGAACGCGTGCGCTAACCGCCCCTTCTCCGACTTTACAATTGCGGCCACCGGTTGTAACATCCCACCTCAGGTGCGGCCGTGGCCCTTCGCCGTGCGCCCCTCCAGCTTATACGAGGCTATCTCATGTGAGGCCAACACGCGCCCCCGCGGGAGCGGTACAGGACTGAAAGGTGAGCGAATGCGGACAGCCCCCGATAGAGCGATCCACCCCTCCTCGTTTCGAGATCCCAGCGGCTTTGTGTACACCGAGGGCGGTGAGCTGTACCGGCAGGTGAACTTGGCCTACGCCGACGATTATGAGCAGCTGATCGAGTCGGGCCTGTTGGACGCCCTCGTGGCGGATGGGCTGCTCATCCCGCACGAGGATGTGACGCCCGAGGGGGGGCTTCCGCAGCCGGCCTACAGGCTGCTCAAGCCACAGAGGGTGCCGTTCATCTCGTATCCCTACGAGTGGAGTTTTGGCCAGTTGCGCGATGCGGCGCTGGCGACGCTGGCCGTCCAAAAGACTGCGATCGAGCACGACATGTCGCTCAAGGATGCCTCCGCCTACAACGTGCAGTTTGTGGACGGCAAGCCGACGTTCATCGACACCCTCTCGTTCGAGATCTATTATGAGGGGGAGCCTTGGGTGGCCTATCGGCAGTTCTGCCAGCACTTTTTGGTGCCTCTTGCGCTCATGAGCTTTGTGGACGTTCGGCTCGGCCAGCTTCTGCGAGTGCATCTGGACGGCATCCCGATCGATCTGGGCAGTACGCTGTTGCCGCGGCGCACGTGGGCGCGCCTGGGCACACTGCTCCATGTGCACCTGCACGCGCGCGCGCAGCGCTCGGCCACGGCCAACGATATGGCGTCCACCCGCGCGCGCTATGGCATGTCGCAGCAAGCGTTCCTGGGCCTGGTGGACAGCCTGAAATCGATCGTGGCATCTATGAAATGGAAGCCCGAGGGCACCGCTTGGGCGGATTATGCCACCATGGTCAACGAGCACTATACCGACGAGGCGTCCTCGCACAAGGCGCGCCTGGTGGCAGAGTATCTCGATGCCGCCGATCCGAAGGTGGTATGGGATCTGGGGGCCAACACCGGGCACTATAGCCGGATCGCCAGCGATCGCGGGATCACGACCATGTCTATGGATAGCGACCCGGCGGCGGTGGAGATGAACTATCGCGAGGTGGCGCGCCGCCAGGAGAGGGACCTGCTCCCGCTGTTGGTGGACCTCACCAACCCGAGCCCTGGGTTGGGCTGGGAGCATCGCGAGCGCGATGAGCTATTGCGCCGTGGCCCGGCGGATGCAGTGATGGCGCTTGCGCTGATCCACCACTTGGCCATCTCGAACAACGTGCCTCTGGGCAAGCTCGCCGCCTTTATGGCCCGAGCCGGGGAGTGGCTGATCATCGAGTTCGTGCCCAAGGACGATCCGCGTGTGCGCACCCTGCTCGCAGGGCGCCGCGATATCTTTGACGGGTACACGCGTGAGGGGTTCGAGGCCGCTTTCGGCCAGCACTATACCATCGTGCGGCGCGACGATATCCAAGACAGCCCGCGCACCATGTACCTCATGCGCAAGAACGGGACCGCCTAGACGCCTCGCCTTGGCGTACCCCCGTCGGGCGGGGCGCCAAGGGCAACGTCTCACAGCCCACCCCGGGGTTCACGGCTCTCACGTTGGCAACTAGAGGCTCTCCGCCTCTTCGCGCGCGATAGCGACCCAACGCACCACGCGCTGCGGGTCGCGGCCGATCGTGTGGTTGTCCTTCATGATGACCTCCACCCGGTTGTTACGCGTGGCGCGCATCATCTCGCGCAAGCCGCGTCGGACGTGGTCCTCATCAAAAGTCGGCAGGGCGAGGTCCGACGGCGTGGGCTTCCACGAATAGATATAGCGATCGCCCAGCTTTTCGGCCATGTCCTCCACATTCGCCCAAGCCGAGACGGAGACGCGGCGCAGGCGGGGGATACGTTGCACTTGTGCCCAGCGCGCATCCAACGGCTCGCAGCAGCCGTAGCAGTTCAGGCCAAAGCGCGCCAGGATCGGCAGTTGATAGGGCAGGATAAACTCGGCGAACATACTGGGCGACACGCCGACGGTCTCCTGGCTCTCGGCAAAGCCCCACATGTCCTGCGTGCGCACATGTCCCGCAAAGTCGGGCTGTGGCAGCTCGTGGCTCCAACCAAAGCCGCCCGAGCCCACGTAGGTGCCATCGTCGTTGAGGCTCAACAAGCCCGCATTCTGCAAAAAATCGAGCTTGGCCAAGTGACCGTCGCGCAGGATGGCCATGAGTCGATGCAGACCGTCCGGTTCATCCACCATGTCTACCATGAGCTGCTCGAGCCCGCGCAGGTTCACCGCCGTCCACGTCATGCCGAGCGTCCACCACCAGGCGCTCTGTAGGCGGACCTCCAACAGGTCGCCCAGCACATCCTGGGCCAACTCGGCTCGGCGTTGGGTAGCGGGCCAGTCGACATCGATTCGGGGATAATGCAGCCGGTCGAGGTCGAGGTACGATTTGAGAGGGGCCTCCCACACATAGGACCCGCCATCTGCGCCGCCGATTCTGGTCTCGTGCATGCCCCAATCGGTCTCGCTGTACACATGACCCACCGTAAAGATGGGTTGGATCACGCGGTCGTCACACATCTCTGCCCCCCAGAACATCTCTTTGCGCAGCACCATCTCCCAGTGGCGCGCGAGTTCGCTCTTGCAGCGGAGATCCGAGGGTGTGATGATCTCGTGCCAGCCGTTCTCCGGGTCACAGAAAACGAGGGGGCGGGTGGGCTGCAAGGCGTTGTGTCTATACCAAAGCCCCCGCTTTTCCGCCTCCAAGGGGCTTGCGGCGAGCTCCGCCACCCGGTTCGCGAGTTGACGCAGGACCTCGCGCTCTGCGGGCGTGATCCGGGTATCCATCGTGGCTCCCGAGCCAATGCTCATGCCGGCAATAGTCTGATCTGACATAATGAGGCACCTCGCAAAGCGGGCTACATGTCGGTTGGTGGGTCTATTTCTAGCCCCTCGCCACAAGCACGAGTATAATCAGTTACAAGTATCACGAGCAAATCGGCTCGTTTCGTACTGTGCAGTACGCGGTATAACGAGTCGCGCCAGCGACCCAGGCGGGACGAGGAGGCAAGATGTCGAGTGAAAGCGGCCAGGGAGTTCGCCTTGCCACCGAACGGATTGCGCTTGTGGAGACAACGGTTACACATCAGCTGCTTTGGGCAGTTCGCCGGTCGCGCGGATTCGGGCTCGCTTTGTACAGCCTCGTTGGAATCCTGCTCAGCTACCGTTTTGAACGCTGGCCGGGTGGGGGGCTGCGCTATGTGCTCCGTCGCGACGTCCGCCTCGGGCCGGATGGCACAAAAATCGCCGTTGGCTGGACACCCCGTGGCACGCGAGGTTGGACCTGGGGGAATTGGATCATCCTGTCACCTGATGCGGCTATCGAAGGCCGAGAGTACGAGCTGACTTTGATCCACGAATACGTGCACGTGTTGCAGTATCGCACCAATGGGCTGTGGTTCATCCCCAGATACTTGCGGGGCGGACTCTGGAACTGGGAGCGGAACCCCTACGAGGTGCAGGCTTGCGCTGTAGAGGCCCAGTATCGAGCGGCTCCGGAGCTGCCGCCCTTGTGGGCACTACAACTGCACAGCGTCTGAACACATGTACACCTCACAGCCCCGATGATGCTACGGTCTCGTGCGCGTAGTATCACACTCGTCCATGGGGATTCGCGACGGGGCGGACTGTATCGGGCTCGGGGATGGGTTGCGGGCGGGCCAACGAGGCCACTCGACTCTCACTTTGCGGGGAAAAACGCCGCCAGGCCGGCTGATCTCCTGCCCAACTGGCCTGGCGGCACTTCGAATAGCAGAGCCTTAACGGCTCTCTACGATCAACTTGATGGCGGTTTTTTCCTGTTCAGCGATCATCACATCCACAAACGCAGGGATACAGATGATATCATAGCCCTCCAGTGCCAGATACCCTCTGGCGATCGCCACGGCCTTGGTGGCCTGGTTGACGGCCCCTGCCCCGATAGCTTGTACCTCCGCCCGACCGTGCTCGCGGATCACCCCGGCGATAGCTCCAGCCACCGCGGGAGTTTTTGAAGTTGCCGATACCTTGAGAATCGGGGTCTGAACTCGAGTGCTCGTGGCGTGCACAACGTCACTAGCCTCGGTTTCGATGCCTCTATGCGTTATAGTCTCCATGTTTTCTTAACTCCTGTCAGTGTGATCGTGACCGGTGCTTGTGTATCCGCCAGCCGAGCCCGGCCCCACTGGATTGCCATTCGAGTCAGGCTCCTGATGCTTACGATTCAGGGCACACACCAAGCCCATCTGTGAGGCGGCGCATTTGAACGAAACTGTACTCAGTATAAACCATGGTTGGAGCCGCAACTATCCGTAAACTCACGTAAAAGCGCGCTTAATGAGGCGTATCTTGTCGTCCAGAGCGCTCGGACGTCCCCGCTACAGTGTGCTGCGTTCATCCGCGCTGCCCCGCTCTCTAGGGGACACGCGAAGCCTCACTGTTAAGAACGGGGTGATCGGCGCGATCAGCCTTTGCCAACAAGGGGCTCACAAAACGTTGGCCAGCCACGATCTGGCGCACGGCGGGCACCAGTTCATCGGCGCACGAGTCTTTCACAATATAGCCGCGTGCACCATGTTTGAGCGCTTGGGATACGTACGCTGCGCAAGAGTACATAGATAACACCACAGCGCGCGTCTGTGATGTGCCGCACTGTAGCATGCGGACCACCTCCAGTCCGCCCATCTCCGGCATCATCACGTCCACAATCAACACATCGGGCTCAAAACGCGCTACGAGCTCCAATGCTTCGACGCCATCCGATGCCTCTCCCACGACTAGAAAATCCCCCTCGGCCTCCAGGAGGGCGCGTAACGCATGCCGCAGGGTGGGGTGATCATCGGCAAGTACAATACTGATCATTACGACTCCTCTATCGGTTCAGTCTCCGAGGCAACATCCCTCGACGCCGACTTGTTGCCCCCAAACCTGCATCATACCGCTCCGTATCGACCGGTCATCTCGAATCCGGCCCTGGCAGAGCCTCGACCTCTCCCATTCAGGCGCATGGTTCGACGAACCGATCCCATAGCTTGGGGGTGGCTCACGGGGCAGCCCTAAACTGAGCCCAGTGTCAACGCCAACATCAGTAACACCAGACTGAACCCGACAATCAATAAAACGGGCAGCGAGGTCATCCGTAGCCAACCCACGAGACTTGTTTTCTCTTGCATATCGAACCTCCTCCACGGGGCCCTGGCCACATGGCGCCTGTGACAGTGCTCCCAACTTCTCGACATACACACTAGTCCCAGTGAAGTCACAATAGTGCTCGAGAACTCGTGAGCGACGATGGTACGCCGCGAGATGCGGCTCATCTGTTACCATACAGCATCAGCAAAAGCTGAGGTATTCGTAACCATACGCAACCTTGGAGGGTATAATCCGTATCTTGGGGGTTGATATCCTTGAGTGGGTGCGGGGCGCATCACTCGCACATTTGCTATGAGGTGCAGCGAACGGGCGTCTCGTAACGACAGGTGTGCGGCATCCACTGGAGACGCCAGCGAATCACCTGTGTGGGGTGAAGATGGTTCGCGATAGCGATCACTTTTCTAGAGGCAGAATCCCGCGCTGCAGAGCGTAGCGGATCAGATCGGTCTGTGTGCGCAGGCCCAGTTTGCGCATCAGGCTGAAGCGGTGTGTCTCGGCGGTGCGCGGGCTGATGGAGAGGCGTTCCGCGATCTGTGCGCTGGTGTAACCTTCGGCGACCAGCTGAAACACCTCGCGCTCGCGGTTCGTGAGCGTGTCGTAACGGTCGAGACTCGCCTGCTTTGCCTTCTGGACATAAGCGTCGATGGCCCGCTCTGAGAGCTGCTCGCTCAGATAGCGACGCCCAGAGAGCACCTGATGCACCGCCTGTACCAGCTCGGCAGCACTAGAGTCCTTCAGCACATAGCCCGCAGCGCCGTTGCGCATCGCCTCCATAACGTAGGCCTCGTTGGAGTACATCGATAGCACGATGATGCGCGTGCTGGGGCAGCGTTGGCTTAACTGACGTGTTACCTCGATGCCATTGAGGCCCGGCATCATGACGTCGATGATGAGCACATCCGGTTGCACCCGCTCAACCGTCTCCAGGGCCTCGAGCCCGTCGGAGGCTTCGGCGACAATGGAAAAGCCCGGTTCCGAGTTCAAAAGTGTATGCAGGCCCTGGCGGACGATGGGATGGTCGTCAGCCAATACGATGGTGGTCATGCTTGCACCTTCTTTTCCTTCGATTGCCGCACGAAAGGGTTGCGTGGCGGCCGTTCTCGCGCTCTCGGGACGGCTCGTCTCAGAGGCGAACGGCTCTTGGGCGAACCCAAATGCAGCTGCCTAGATCTCAGTTGGGCCCAGGCAATCTCGTTCAGGGGGCTACGAACGCGCCTGCACGCGATATCGCCATCCGCAACGCTCGGGGCGGATCACTCGGCACAATTCGCCCCGGCATCTTTATGATTGGGCCCTGCTCCAGCGAGACGGTGCTGTATTCGCGCTTCCCTGTGCCGTTCTCTGATCTGCCCACGCTCATTATATGCTCAGAGAGCCCGAATGCAACCCGTTCGATGGCTGACAAAGCGCTATTGCACAGGCCCGTCTCACCCATATGAGGTAAGGTATCACGCGTTCGCTGATGGACGCATCCAGTTTGTCGTGGTATATTGCTTGACTGGAGGGTTGGAGCCTCCATGCCCTCCGTGATATAGGAGGCACGTATGCGTATAGCACAAAGGGAGAGGATATAATAGAATGGTAAAAGTCGTCATTGATCGCGATGACTGTATCGGCTGTGCCGCCTGCTGGCAAGACTGCCCCGAGTTTTTCGAGGAGGGGCCGGATGATGGCCTCAGCCAGGTCGTGGAGCAATACCGCACCGATGCTAACCTGGGTGAGGGTGAAGCCCCCGACGGTCTGGACTGCGTCTATCAGGCCGCCGAAGACTGCCCGGTGGAGGTGATCCACGTCGGATAGCTGGTAGCCGCACAGTGGTTGACGAAGCCAGAGCCCACTCGCGCTGGTCGTTGCATGGTGGGCTATGTCGACTGCGCAGACCAACGTTCTTTGTTCACATAACGATCTGGCTGGTTCGTATATTGGGTTTCCGCCGACCACACTGCCGGAGCAAAGGTGAGGCTGTAGGGGCGCATCGGTGGGGAACGCTGTACGATCCACACGGGCTGCCGTGGCCACAAAGATAGCTCACCACTTGTCTCGGGCAGTGGATTGCCCGGCGTGAAATGTGTGTGTACGCCGCACCCAGGTGATATTGCTGACTGCCTCGAACTGCCGCCTGGCCCATGCCGCGACCGGAGCACAGGAGCGCGCGCCCTAGAGCTGGGAGGTGATGATGGCTCTCTTTAGAGACCGTAGCGACGCAGGCCGGAGGCTGGCACAGAGACTCTCCATCTACGAGGGTCGCAACGACGTCCTCGTGTTGGCCCTTCCTCGCGGTGGCGTGCCGGTCGGTCTCGAAATAGCGAGAGCGCTGAAGGCGCCTTTAGAGATCTTTTTGGTGCGCAAGCTGGGAGTTCCCGGGCAGGAGGAGCTCGCCATGGGGGCTATCGCAACAGGTGGTGTACGCGTGCTGAACGAGGGGATCATTGAGGCGTTGCGCATATCGCCCGCTGCTATCGATGTCGTGACAGCGAAAGAACAGCGAGAGCTGGCTCGGCGCGAACGTGCATACCGTGGCCGCCGTCCCACGCCCGATGTGCACGACCAGATGGTTATCCTGGTAGATGATGGTCTGGCCACCGGTGCGAGTATGCGGGCTGCTATCGTGGCACTCAGAACACGAAAGCCTGCGCGTATCGTGGTCGCGGTGCCCACGGCGGCCCCCGACGTGTGCAAAGAGTTCGAGCGCGAGGTGGACGAGATCGTTTGCTTTGCGACGCCCCAGCCTTTTTTGGGCGTCGGCTTTTGGTATGAGGATTTCGACCAGATCAGCGACGAGAGAGTGCGTGAGCTGTTCGACTCGGCAGTGCAGTTCGACTAGGAGCTGACCCGAGCATAAGCCGCCGTTTGACACGCGGGTTCCGAGAAACCTGTCACCCCGGAGCTCGCTTTTGGGGGTGGAGGAGGGTGCGTGCTTTCGTACGGGTGAAAAAGGCAAACGCGTGCTCAGGGGATCTCGGGCGCGCATTTGACAAGGCGCCCTGACCGCGTACAATGAAAGCTCGTGCGGGCCGCTAGCTCAACTGGCAGAACAACTGACTCTTAATTTGGGACGAGCCCTTACGTTTAGCTAGCGCGCTTTGCAATCGCTTACGACGGCCAAGAGAATCATAGTCTCTTGGTCGTTTTTGCGTGCTCCGCACAGAGACGTTTGCCCCCATAGACCAACTGACTGCCCTCCATCGAGTGTTGCGACCGTCGAGCAGCATGCTCCGCAGTCGAGGGACTGGTAGCTGATCAGTCGCGCCTTCAGGCAGAACTTGCACGCATAGTGCGAATCCTTGCAGCATGTTCGCAAACACGTGCCCACATTGCAGACGTGGGAGGCTACTATGGCATCGAGAACCCGTGACACTATCCGGAGGCAGAAGATGGAGATGACTCTGGGTCAGGCCATCGACATGTTCATTGTCGCCAAGCAGGTCGAGGGAAGGAGCCCCAGGACGACGCAGTGGTACCGTGAAATGCTTGAGCGTTTCGCGCGGCATCAGGCCGCCGGGCTTGATGAGAGGCTTCACCGCGTGAGCGTCGATACCGCACGAGCCTTCATCGGTGATCTGCAGTTCAGGTAGTTCAGGTACGAGTCACACCCCTTCCTCGAGGCTCGTGAGGGAGGGCTCTCCCCGAACACGATCCATGGCTATGTTCGCGCTCTGAAGGTGTTTGGCAACTGGCTGCGGGAAGAGAACCCCATCCGAACAGATCCATTCGCCAAGCTCAAGCGTCCCAAGCTGCCAAAGCCCGTTATCCAGATCCTGTCAGAAGAGGAGATCAAGACCCTGATCGACGCCATCAACCCAGCGACGTTTCTGGGCGCCAGGCAGTATGCGATCGTCCTCTTACTTCTGGACACCGGCATTCGGGCAAGCGAGTTGTGCACTCTCACCCTGGGACATACGTATCTGGACGAGAACAAAACCCTGGTGAGAGGCAAGGGCGAGAAGGAGCGGATCGTTCCGTTCGCCAACGCTGTGAAGCAAGCCATCGCTCAATACATCGTTGCCTGGCGGCCGCAACCTCTCGATCTGCAGGATGAGACCGTGTTCCTCACGATCAATGGGGAACCCATGACCTACGAGGCTCTATCTGGAATGATCAGGGCGCTGGGCGTACGTGCTGGGATACCTCGGCTGCACGCACACCTCTTTCGGCACACTTTCGCAGTACAGTACCTGATGAACGGTGGCGACGTGATGTCCCTCAAGAGGATCCTGGGGCACGCCACTCTCGACGTCACGCAGACCTATATTCACCTCGCTGAGCAGCATGTAAAAGTCTAGCACAGCCGATTCTCGCCGGTAGAGCGGCTTGGGCTGGGGGTTGGACGACGGCCACGGAGCAGGAAATGAGCGAATGGCTGGCCTTTGATCCCGGCTTTGGCAACACCAAGCTCTATGGTCAGGAGGGTGGTGTTATGCTTCCGTCAAGCGTTTCGGCCACGAGCGCTACAGGCGCACTCCGAATGGCTGGCCTGCGTGCCGCGAAGCCGCCTTTGCTGATTGAGACATCTGCCGGCTCCTTTGCCGTGGGTGAGCATGCTCACGACTGGGGTCGGCCCGTGGAGAACCTCGACCTCGATAGGCTCACGGCATCACCCGAGACGATGGCACTGTTCTATGGCGTCCTGACCAAGTACGATGTAGCGTCCCCACAGATCTCTCTGGTCATCGGGCTACCCATCTCCGCCACGATCGATCCGGCCTCGCAGGAGATACTGAGCACTATCAGGAGCTCGTTCCGAGGCAACCACACCTGGCTGGCAGATGGTCAGACCCGTGCGGCAGGTGTCGACAGAGTGCGAGTGACCTCACAGCCGGTGGGAGCCATGTTCGACTACCTACTAGATGAGGAGGGGAACATGTCTGCTTCAAGGCAGATAGCTCTCAAGGGCGAAATCGGGATTGTAGGCATCGGCATGAACACCGTAGATCTACTGGTCGTTCGGAACGGAGCCGCTGTCAGGCGATTTGCGGCGGGTCAGAAGCTAGGTGTGCGGCGTCTGCTCGAACTGAGCGCACAGAGGCATCTCTACTCGCTGGCAGAACTCGACGGGCAGTTACGGACTCGCTCTCTCGACGTCTTCGGGGCACAACGGGTCTGGCAAAGCGAAGTGATTGGCTTCATCGAGCGATGCTGGGGAGACGCACACCGGCGCTTCTCCGCAGTTGTGGCGAGCGGAGGAGGTTCCATCTACCTGCGCGAGGCCCTGCTGCGCCGTTTCCGCGACAAACTCTTCGTTGCCGATGACTGTGTGATGTCCACGGTGCGCGGACTGTACAAGTATGCGATGATGTCGGCCAGACGTGCCAATGGCTAGGCGAGGTCGTCCCCCGTCAGAGCGAGCGCGGACTGCACTGATCGTGCACGTCAAGCTCAGGCTCTACAGGGGTGAGGACGACGATCTGATTCGGTTCGTGGACGGGACACCAAGAGGCCTTCTAGCAGCATGCGTGAAGAGAGCGCTAAGGGAGGAAATCAGCGAGTCGATCGCGGGGCAGATTGGTGAACCGCTACTGACGGTACTGGATGATCTGTTTGACTGAACCTCCGTTCAGACTGTGCTGGCTAGACGCATCTTTTCGGTGTCCCATATATACAAACCGGATTCCTGGCCACCTGAAAGAGACAGCAAACCGATCTAGCCAGTCTACACCTTATGGCCTGCGACCGATCTGACGACGGCTTAGACCGATATGGGGCTACTGCTGTGGAGAGGTAGACGTCGTCGATTCCCTTCTCGAGCGGATTCGTCAATGCGCTGACGCATCCAAGCAAGCGGACGGGCCTGCCGTGCGCGCCTCGCACCATGGGTCGCAACCTCAGTCAGATCTAGACCGAACTGGAGTTGAGCCGCCACCGGTGGTAGAAAGGCTCCATACGACTCCAACTCTGGGTCTAGGCATAATCGGTCTATCTTGGAGCGTCGGTGTGATTAGGGCAGCGGGCGGTCTGCACCGAGAGCCTTGTGATCGCAGGCGGTCTTAGCCAGCCGAACCTCCCACAGAACCAGTGACATCGGGCTACGCCTATCAGCCGCCCAGTCGGCCACAAACGCTAGGCTCTAGTAACTCGCCACTAGGGTATCTGGCGGCCCGCTGTCGAACACTTTCTGTCAATGCAGTTCCAACCAGGAGTCTGTGCTCTATGTACCGAGGTGATCATGCTATCTGGGGACACTGGCTCATCTCGTGTCTAGGCGTGCATTCTCGTCTGAGGTCGAGCGGCCGTGCGCTACAATGAGTATCGGCATCCCCGAAGTCGCAACCGGAGAGTGCCTGGGTAACTACCAATCGCGGGCACTCCCCGATAGGCCGACTCCTAGCGCACTCCCTGTGGAATCCTGAGGGACTCCTGCTGCACGTCGAATTCCAGCCTAAGCGGTCACGGTAACTAGGGCAGCCGAGATCAATGTCCGTTTGCACCAGATCTTTTCACACTAGAGCGGTGCCACGCCGATTCCTAACCACTCATTGCTTGTCTCAACATCGCAGACGCTTCAGTTGCGTCGCCCCGGCATATCACCTCTTGAACGCGATCATGGCCAATACGCTGAAGCATTTTCCTGAGGAGCTTGAGCCACTGAAGACTCTCATCGATCGCGCGGATTGGGTCTTCGCGATACGGATACTGGTCCATAGAGAAGTAGCCGGAATACCCTGTGCGGTCGAGCCAATACAGGATCTCGAGATACTCGATCGTATGGACAGACCCTACCATCATGTCGTCGTCCCACAGACGGTAGTTGTCATTGAAGTGCATATGGAAGAGCCGGTCATTGTGCCTGGCCAGAAGAGCAATGGACTCGCTGACGTTCTCATACGCAGCAAGCGCATGGCCTACATCGATAGTCACTCCAACGTTCTTCAGAGCCACCTCCTCTACGACGAGGAGAGTGTTGCTCACATTCGCCAGATAGCTGTGGGTACGCGGTTCCTTTGGTTTGTACTCTAGTGCTATCCTCACATCCGAACGATGTCTTGCACACTCTGCAATACTTTCCACCAGGAACGTATGTTCTTGAATGTAGTCAGCTTGGAACGGATAGTCATAACCGTCTTGGCCAGGCCACAGGCTTACGAGATCGCACCCAAGCTCAGCTGCCGCGTCCATCGCCGCGATCGTGGTGGCTATAGCTTGTCGCCTAACCTCCACGCCTTTTGCGGCTAGAGCCCCTTTCGCCCAAATCTTGCTGGCGAAATGGTCGGGGATGATACTGACCAGCTTTAGGCCAGTGCGGTCTAGCTCTTGCCGGATATCCTCAACATTGTCTTGTCGGATATGCCACGTCCCCACGAGTTCCACGCCACTGAGGTCTGGCAAACTTGCGGCAGCGTCGAACAGCTCTGATAGGGTCTTGTCTTCACCATACTCTGATAGGAATCGATCGGCACGATTGCCAAAGTTGCTGAGAATGACCGCGTACTTGTCCGCTAGCATTGTGTTTTCTCCGTCTTTTGTTAGGCCCAAGACTCAGTGTGCTAGTCTACCCCCTGCATAACGCCAAGTTGGTGCCGTATTGAGCTTTCCAATGCGCCTACGAGAGATACGCACACTCCAGATTGTGCTCCCCTGCAGGCACAAGATGATCTGATCCCTCCACGACTTGGCCATCAAGGGTCACACGGCAGCCCGCAGAACCTTTGGCGTCAGGCACCACCAATTCGGCTTCTGTCCCCTCTGGGACCTCAACCCGGAGTTGGAAATGGCGTTGATCTTTTGTCCAGGAGACGGCGATATCGCCTGACACGCTCGGGAATACACCTCGAGCCCACTCCAAATCACCCGGAAGCGGGGCGACCCTGAAGCGCCTGAAGCCGTTGGTGAGAGGTTTCACTCCTAGCACATAGGTGGCTAGGTCATGGCCGGGAGTACACGAGAAGGCATGGCATAGCGTGGGGTGCTGTGCTTTCTCCCAAGCTTCCCACCACGTCTTTGTTCCGGCCTCGATCTGCGGCCCCCACCAACGCCGTATGTTTTGGAGGATCGCGGTGCCCTCGCCAAGCTTCGCCCAGACGGCGTGCAGAAAGTGCATGTAGTAGGCGTGTTGGAGGACAACTTTCGACTCTTCGTCGAAATCCGCCGGTCCTTCAAAGCCTCGATGATCCGACGTCATCGGCGTCATTACTAGCCGTTTCAGGTCAGTGATATATCGGAGGCTGCTTTCCCACTGCTGGCTCGGTGCGATGCCAAAGAACATTGCCGCTGCGCTGCTTTCCTGACTCACACGCCGGCTCTGGACGCCCTGCCGACGACTGTCTACGTACACTCCACGTTTGGAGTCCCACAGGTGAGTGCGAATACTCGCAGCGACATTGTCAGCTAGTCTGGCGTAGTCCTCCGCATCGTGGTCATACCCTAGCGTATTGGCCATTGCGCTGACGATGCGAAGGCATCCGACGTATCGTGCGTTAAGCTCAGTCATCTGCCCTTTCTTATCGATATCTGCCCAATCTATCCAAAGGCAACCTGGCACGTCGTTGAGCAGTCCATCTTCATCGAGATGTCTCTCAAACCAGTCCACGCCTCGCGCTACTGTATGATAGAGCTCGCGAATTATCGCTGTGTCCCCGGTATACAGAACGTACTGGGGAATCGACATGATCCAGTGTAGCGTGAAGGCTGGCATGTTAAACGTTTGGGTAACCGCCAGGTCGCCCGGGGCGCACTGCATTACCTGGCCGTCTTCCTGCTGTGATTGCCCGACCTGAACCAGCAAGTTTCTCGCGAGATATGGGTCGCCGAACATGGCGTAGTTGCACATGAGCTGTACATACTGGTCGTTAGTCCACTGCCGCTGCTCTCGTGAGGGGCAGTCTTCGTAGGAATCGAGCATGCAGCATTGCAGCGTATAGGCGCTGATCTGGTAGGCTTGGTTGAGTAACTCGTCATTGCACTCAAACTTGCCACGCTCACCCACTGGATAGCTTGTGAACTCGACGTTCACCCAGTGCAGGCGAACAGGTTGGGTGGCATGCCGCACCGTTACCTGGAGATAACGGAATCCGCCCCAGTCAAACATCTGCCAGGTCGTTGGGCCGTCGTCCAGTATCACCCGGTGTGCGTAGACGTGTCTATCGCCCCAGAAAGTTCTTTCCACGCGGCCGTCGTCCTGTAGACGTTCGGTGTAGCAGAAATCTACAATGGTCCCAGCTGATCCTTCGATGTGGAAACGTACTCGCCCTGCTTCTGTCTTCCCGAAATCGAGCACTACTGAAACGCTGCGATCATGCGTCGTGACAATCTCTGCGTGTCCGTTCTTCTCCAGGATCGCCTCCAGATTAGTGACGCTGCACTGATCCAGCTCGTGTAGTGGCTCGTCCTGCATTATCTCAGCAATCGAGAACTGATCCGGGGCATTGACCACCTCACCATACGCGACGATGGACTGAGGCCAGTGCTCTTCCTCAAGAAGAAACGGGATGTCTCGCGGTATCATCACCGGGAACGGTACGACATCATTGCTTCCCCATTTTCCAGGGACGCGAAGGGCCTGCGACTGATGCCACTCGGTGTCGTCGAATGTTACGCTCTGCCACTGCTTTGGTGCCTGTCTGGCATCGTATTCCTCTGCAAACCCTACCTGACCGTTCACCGTCTCGCGTTTCCATGCCTGTGACACTAAATACCGCCAGGACTCGTTAGTGTCGAGCGCGACAGCGTTTCCTCGGCTGTCTCGTGCCGTACCCTGGAGAAAGAAGCCACCACAGCCAAAGGCAGTGGCCTGCTCCCACCGAGGTAGTTCGTACCAACCACAGTTCCGGCCATAGGAGTGCACCAAAGCTGCGATGACATTAGGGCCGGAGTGCAGCAGGTGGGCGATGTCATACGTGTCGTATTTCTGCCACGCCGGATTGGATCGCGAGGGTCCCCTGCCCACGAAAACCTGGTTAACATACAACTCATAGCGACCATCGGCCGAGACATCGATGCTACATTGCTCGATGTCCCCGTCTACCACGAAAGTCTTGCGAAAGTACAGGTAACGGTTTGCTTCATCCGCGACTTTGGCCTGAAGCTCCAGCTCCAGTGCTTCACGTGCGGTCTGCCGGTTGAGGCCATGCAAGACTCGTTCTCTCCAGATCCACTCCGCTGTTCTCTTGTACTTGGCCATGTTATCTCCTGTTCTTTTCTTGCCTTAGTTCGGACGTCTCGGCGGCTTGAAGCAGTGAAACCTGCATCTTGGCCGCTCACCAAGGGAGATCGTTCTCTACGGTCTGTCCAGCGAGGTCAGCGAGGAGCTTGCGGAAATAGACATAGTTCCGCAATGGCACATCAGGGGGAACCGAATGATCAACAGTGGCTACGTAACCGCCTTGCGACAATAGATGTGGGACTTTCCCCATCACCTCCGTGCGTACGTGTTCTACTCCTTTCGTCAGCTCGCGCTTGTCTATCCCGCCCACGAGAAGCAACTCGCGCCCGTACTTTCGTCGTAACTCGAGTGGGTCGGTTCCGGCGGCGATTTCAAGGGGCCAGACGCCGTTTATGCCTGCCTCAAGCCAAATGGGAATCAGTTCATCCACGTTGCCATCGCTATCTACAAACAAGACATCAATGCCGCCGGCTCGAAGCCGGTCCGCTAACCTTCTATATCGCGGCAGCATATGTTGTCGCACGTGCCTCGGAGATATCAACGGCCCCGCCTTGTACGCCATGTCCTCCCAGATATTTACATAATCTATCCGTACCGCACTAAGCGCTCGATCTA
The DNA here is from genome assembly GCA_964407215.1 of uncultured Anaerolineales bacterium. Classification (GTDB taxonomy): domain Bacteria; phylum Chloroflexota; class Anaerolineae; order UBA1429; family UBA1429; genus CAYOUT01. The sequence goes on from CAYOUT010000001.1 coordinate 41,466, forward strand.
GTACCTCAAGGAGGAACTGCGTATGGAATTCGCACATGTCCTCAAAGAGCACAGGATCGTCGTAGAGGGTGTACATGAGATGCTCTGTGCCAAGCCATCGCCTGAGCCGACCAAAGAGACCGTCGAACTTGAGCCCGATCGGATAGTCACGCTGGGCAACACCAGACACGTACTCCGCCCAGCCAGTCGGATAGCGTTCGGGGGTTGCGCTGATGTATCGCGACTTGAGCTCCTCCCAATCCTGCCGACACCTGACAGGGTACGTAAGAAAGCGGGGCATGGCAGGCTCCTGCCCTAACAGGACTTCCTTCGTAATTCCCTCTGCGTCGCGCACAATGCGCTTGGTGGCTGTAGAGTCGAGCTCTATCTCATCGAATGGTGGGACCATCCCGGTGTCTGCTGGTACGTTGGCAACCTCTCCGGGGCAATAGGGCTGCCCACGATCGAGGTTCCAGTACGTCCCGATCGGGACTCTATTCCGTTTCCCATGGAATCTCTCTGCCGCTGCGCTAAACGGCCTGATCTGGTACTCCGGATCCTCGCGATGAGGCAGAAAGACCCAATCGGGTAGTCCTTCTTGATGCCATCGGTCTACAGTGCCCTGCATGTAGTGCCATTCCCATAGGAGCCCTCGCGAGGGATTCCCGAAATGGAATGTGGCCAGAAAACGTTCTCGTGTGTTCATCTGCTTACTTGACGAAGTCTCTATGGCAAGACTTCTGCTTTAGATACCATCTCAAGGATCAGCTCCATGTCCCTGCGGGCTTCTATTCCCGACGTGACCGGTTCTCGGCCGGACACTATGCACTCAAAAAAGTGTTCCAGCTCGCGTCGGAATGCCTCCTCATAGGACGCCGTGATCGTACGTTCTTGATAGTGCGTGCCATCCATCTCCCAAATATCAACCAACGTAGGTGCATTACGGAGGAACGGATTTGGGAAACGCACACGAATCGTCCGTGTCTCGGCCTGCACAGTGAACTCTTCATCCCACTTTTTCAGGCTCATCTCTCCGCCATCAAACACAGCGACTCCGTTCTCACCGTACTCAAGGACGGACGCGAAGTGGCGGCCTCCATCCCAGATGCTCGTGGAGACAACTCGTTTCGGATCGCCGAGGGCGCCTCGCATGATCGTGAGGTCATGTGAAGTTAAGCCCAGCATGAGACGGTAAGCGCGCACTATAGAAGGACTGGCGTTGCCGAGCGCCTGATGCATGGCTGATGTCATCTCTTTCTGCGAGCGAACCAAGGCCTCGCGTGGCACGTCACTAGCCGTTCTCAAAGTGAATGCATCGTCTGTGAACGCGTCATTTGGCCCCGCGAGATCGTGGACGTGTGCAAAGCGAATGTTGCTCGTGGCCTTAATCTCGTCCAAGGCCCTTAAGTAGCCCGGATCATACCTTTTCATATAACCGACCATAAGAGTGATTCCGCTCGCCGCCGCCGTATCGACGATGCGGTCAGCGTTCTCCAACGAGTAGCAGAGTGGCTTCTCTACAAGCAAATGCTTGCCAGCCTGCGCGGCGGCAACGGCATACTCCACGTGGCAACCGGGTGTGAGCACAAAAACCGCATCCAGGTCTGCCTCAACCAACTGCCGGTAGTCTGTGTAGCGTCGATCCTCACGCACACGATATTGATCGCCAATCCTACGCAAGAGAGACGGCGACAAGTCGCAGATGGCGCTCAGCTCATACTTATCATCAAGTTCTTCAATGTAGGGCAGGTGCATTATCTGAGCCACGCGCCCACAACCGATGAGGCCCACTCTCACTCGTTTCATCGCTACCCTTCATGCTGTTCTCTGGTTCGCCAGTTCATGGAGGCTTTTTGGAGTATCCACCAGGTCTAGCGAAGACGGCCTACATCTTGATGGCGCCTGACGTCAGTCCGGCAACGAACGGTTTCATGGCGAACATCAGCAGAATGAGTAGTGGCAGTGATGCCAGGACATACCCGGCAAACATGGGACCATAGTTCGTCTGAAACTGGTTCTGGAAATACTGGAGTCCAACAGTGAGTGTTCGTTTGGTGTTATCCGGTAGTGCAACCAAGGGCCAGATGTAGTCATTCCAAGCGTAAAGCACCCGCATGATCGCAACGATGCTGATGATTGGCTTGCACAACGGAAGAGCGATGCTGTAATACGTGCGGAACATGGTTGCTCCATCCACTTTGGCAGCCTCAAAAAGATCCACAGGTATTGTCGACATAAAGCTCCGCATCAGATATATGCCGAACACCTGGCCGTTGGCAACGTAGGGGAGGATCAGTGCCCAATGGGAGTTTAGAAGACCAAGTTGCCGTATCCAGATAAAGCTCGGCACCAAAGTCAATATCCCAGGGACCATGAGCAGAGCGAGAATGGACATGAAGAGGAACTCTTTGCCGGGAAAGCGGTAACGCGAAAACGCGAACGCTGCCATTGAAGACAGGATAACGACCAGAAATACGGAGATGGTTGCGACGGTCACTGTGTTGAGGAAGTACACCTTTAGCTGCCACCAAGCGACCAAGTAGTTGCGCACGTTGAGGGGTAGCGTGGGTGTCCAGAAGTTGTGCGTAATCTGATTGATATCCTTGAAGGAGCTTATCAATAGAAAGTAGAAAGGGAAATAGGTAATGATGGCCAGAATCGCTAGCGACGTACCCGTCACCAGCTCAGTTGTGCCTCTGGCTAGCTTGTACCTGTTGATCATAGTTGCGATCCCCCCAGTATTAGGGTTCGTATTCGATGTCGGATCTGATGATCTTTATATTGACAAGTGTGATCAGCATAATCACGACAAACAGGAACAGCCCAATCGCGGAAGCATACCCCATCTTGCCATAGATAAAGGCCGACTTGTATAGCACCAAACCAGGAACGTACGTTGATTGCCCTGGACCGCCATCGGTAAAGACAAGGACGTCTTGGAAGTTCTGGATCTGGTTTATCGTTGTCGTAACGAATACGAGCTTTATCTGTCCCAAGACCATAGGTATGTCGAGACTTAGGATTCGCCTCAGTCTTGTGGCGCCATCGATCGCTGCGGCGTCAAACAGCTCAAACGGTATGCTATCCAAGCCAGCTAAGAAGATCAGCAAGTTGAAGCCTGCAACCCACGGGAACTGGAAGAACACAAGTGACCATAGAGCAAACTTGGGGCTTCCGAGCCACGCCTGCGTCCACGCATCCATGCCGATGCTTCTCAGAAGGGTGTTCAGAATGCCGAGCTGAGGCTCATAGATGAAGCGCCACACGAGGATGTGAACCATCCATGGGACAACCATCGGTATAACGAACACTACACGCCAAGCGTATGCCGATCCTGCTTTGCGCAGATTGTAGATCAGTTCAGCCGCGAGGAGCGGAAACACCACGGCCACAAGAATCCTTGCACTTGCAAGCTTGACGATGTTGGTCAGAGAAGCCCTGAATGCGGTGTCCAGCTGGAACATGTACTGGAAGTTCTGGATCCCCACGAAACTCTTGTGGAACCCATCCCAGTTAAAGAAACTATGATAAAATGCAGAGAATATTGGATAATAGGTGAATACTGCTAGAAAAAGAAACGTGGGGAGCAGAAACAAATACACTTCGCGGTTCTGAAACACCTGTGAGCAGAGACTCCTGCGCGCCGGCTTAGGCAAAGGTGTTGAGATAACGCTTTTATCGACGCCTATCTGCGTCCCCATCAGGGAGTTCCTTTCTGGCTCGTGCCGCTAGGCGTGTACCTATCGCTGTGCCAACACAGCTAATTGGCTTCGAATACCTCTACAGTGCGACGCGACACATGTACCTAAGACTTCGTGTGGCTGAGGTGTACCAACCTCAGCCACACAGCGGTTCTACAAGACGTTCGCACTGCCGTCGCGAATGTCGGGCGTCGTGCGGCTCTCAGTCAGCACCCATGAGCGCCCGCTTGGCCAACGTCCGATCAGCTGCCATATCCATGTGCCCCTGGAGCTGCCGAATCATGTCATCCTCTGCTAGCTCACCGATGCAGTATAGCGAAACTACCTCGGCGAAGTTGTCTCCATACTCTAGGTCCAGCAGGGAGTCGTCCTCTTGGAACCTCGAGAAAGGATATGAGACCGACTTCTGGATCTCCGGAAACTCAGCAAATGCCGGATGCGCCGTGCCACCCTTCACGTTCGGTACAGCGTTGGGCGCCTCATTCACAATCGCCGATATGTTCTCGGGAACGGTGGAGAAGGCAAGAAAATCCGCACACATGTCTGCCGTCTCATGCCATCGAGCGGTCTGGCTGATGGCATACTGGAAGGAGCCGTATCCTGATGCCACATTTGTCATCGGTATATCATCTGGTACTAGCTCAGATGTGGCCTTGGTCAATGGCGCGAGGTAGTGCCAGCCCAACTTGAATGGCTTATTCGGATCGGCGTAGATGCGGTCGAACACGCCGATAGTGTTCTGGAAGTATCCCGTGCCACCGGTTAGGAACTGCCTAAACGAACACTCGTCGTCACAACCCAGTGCGCCCTCTTGCCAATACTGGGCTGATCGCTTCAAGACTCGCAGACGCTCGACGTTCTCCTCCATCCCAGCGGTGAAGATTCCAGCCTTGATTGCGTCAGCGATCTCCCACTTGTCAGGAACACCGTTTTCGTCTGCGTCAAGTGCAGGGATAATGGGATAGAAGAAGTACTTGGCCAACCATCCGGACGTCCAAGTAAGCTGATGAAGCAACCGATCAGCTGCACCCGCGATAGAAAAGCCCGGAATTCCGATACCTTTTAGCTTGTCACAGGTCTCCATGAACTCTTCCCATGTCTTCGCAGGCTCAGTCGCTCCTACCTTATCCAAGACGTCCAGGTTCGCATAATATCCGACTGCGGTCTGAGAGCCTAGGCACGTATACAGGTTGCCATCCGGGGCGCGCCAGTAATCAAAGCTGGGAAGAAACAGGTCATGCCACTTTTCGGAGCCTGGACCTGATGTGATGTAGGGGTTTGGCTGCTCGGTCCAGGGATCCAGCGGAAGCCACCATCCCTTACCGACATCTTCTACGGCCATATCAGGCTGCGTCCAGGTAATGTCCGGGGCCGTCCCACTCACCTGCATGGTAACGATCGCTTCGCGAACGTTGGCGCCTGGCTGTGCTATGAAGGTGATCTTGTAGTCCGGATGCTGGGCCATCCACTCGTTGGCGATGTCGTCAAAAGCCACGCGCTCTATATCGCCAGGCTCTAGCTCACGTCCAATATACTTCGAAGGGGTATACGCACTCGGCCAGAATCGAATCTCTTTGGACTCGGATGCAGGTGAAGCTTCTATCTCCTCCTTAACAACGACCGTTTCCTTGACTACTTTCTCTACCTCCACAACCGTCGGCTGACAGGCAGCTACAACCAGTGCAGCCGAAGCCACAGCCGTACCGCGCAGGAACTCCCGTCGACTGAGTCTGGGCATGTTATGACTCATCTCTATTCCTCCCTTGAGCGACAGATTCAACATCGACCGTGAAGATCTTGGTTTTGCACCTCCTACTCGTGGCGGGCGCGGCCGAATCTATGCCTACCAGTGTTCACACCCGAGCGCCATAGCATGGGTCACAATTGCACTTCAGTGCCACTAGTGTTACACTGTAAAGACATTTATATACATAATATCCGCTAGGCATTCGAACATCAAGGTCTTTGATCCGGGATCTGTCCGATAGTTGTATGGAGCGGAGGAGATGCTGAGATCTAAGATGGAATCGAAGTGTGGCTTTTCGCAAGAGGTAATGTTTGCGCTGAAGAACCTATACGATGGGGCCGCTCTTCAGCGCAGTGCGCTCGTGGATTTGGTTGTGGATCACGCGGCGAGCACCGTTGACAAGGCTATTTCGGTTCGGACATCGATCTTGCGAATCATTCGCTCGCTTCGACCCGCCCAGGGAGTGCCGACGGATACGGCAGATTGGCGTCGCTTCCGCGTCTTGCAGCTGCGCTACGTTGAGGGTATGTCTCCAGCACAGGCGATGCTGGAACTGGGGCTGGCGCGAAGCCAGTACTATGCCGCCCAGGCAGAGGCTATATCCTATGTCATCGATCTTCTCTGGGACGAACTAGGTGATAGTAGAGTAGAGGCGAAAGACTCCGCTGATGAGGCAAGGCTTGCTCTGTTGCGGGATGAGACCAACCTGTTCTCGACCAGGGCTGACTGGGGCTTGGTCGACGCGACCGAAGTACTCGAAGAGCTACGTGCTGTTATTCATAAACTGGCAGCGCTGCAACGAGTGGAGATGCGGTACGACTTTGGACCTGACCCCCTTGTCGTACAGAGATGTAACCGCATCTTGTTACGTCAGGTGATTCTCTCGCTGGTTGAGGTGGCGTTTGGCCTCAAGGGCGTTCGGTCGCTTCTGATCGCCAGCGTCAATGAGCATGACGTAGTTGGAGTGAAGTGTTCGGTGATAGGCGATTCATCGAACGGAGGAGTGCACCTTGCACAGGCGCTTACGCAGCATGTGCGTGGCCTTGAAGGGCTAGTCGAGATCCTGGGCGCTGAGATGTCCTGTGGTGCACCGACTAGGGACTGTGCCGAAGTGCAGCTAGTCTGGAGTAAGGGCGCTCTCCCAAAGCTACTCGTCGTCGACGACAATGATACGTTTGTGGTGCTGTATCGGAGGCTACTGGCTAGCGCTGGCTGGCATGTGATTGGCGCATCGAGCGCGGCAGAAGCACGCCTCAAAATCGAGGCTGAGTGTCCGACTGCTATCATGATCGATGTGCTGATGCCTGAAGAAGACGGCTGGGACTTTCTGGCCAGTCTCAAGTCTGATTCGCTCACGCGACACATACCTGTGATCGTCTGCTCGGTCCTGGATCAGCCCTGCCTCGCGCTGTCTCTGGGAGCCAACGACTCACTTACCAAGCCGGTTACTGCCGAGAGCTTGCGCGCTTGCCTGGCTCGCTGGGCCTAGTGCCACCCTGGTATTAGCCCATCGAAGATCCCGCGAATGGCGGCCGCAACCTCACCCATCGCGAATCCGTTGGCTCGCTCCAGGCTGAAGTTCGTGCATCGGATAGCTTCGAGCTTATTCGTGCTTTCACCCGTAACGATAATCACAGGGATATCAGCTAGGACAGGGTCCGCCTGCATCTCCTTCAGGACAGCACGGCCGTCGAGGTCTGGTAGCACTTGATCTAGGAGCACCAAGCTTGGCCGATCTTTTCGTAGGAGTTCAAGAGCTTCACGACCACTGTATGCTCGCCGACAGCGGCCAGCTGGTAGTCGTGCCCTAAGCATGCGTACTAGTAAGCTAACCAGATCGGGATCATCATCCACAATGAGCGCGCTCTCGAGAGGAACAGCTAGACGGTCAATCGCATTCCAGAGCTCAGGACCTGATACGGGCTTTAGTAGTACATCGTTGGCGCCTAACTTATATGCAGCATCGATATGGCTTGGGAGCGAACACACCACATGGAGCAGATGTCCCGTTAGGCCATTAGCGATCTGCGCATTATCTACTATCATCGCGGCCGCTTCAAACTCCTCTGCAAGCCGGTTCGCTTCCTCTGTGGTCGTGGCTGTGATGATGCGGTAATCTGACATGTATCGCTGCAATACAGATGCCATACGACGGTCGGGATATACTGTGACGATTACCGGTTCCGCGTCGTCGGATCGCCTAGGCGCCCCTGTTCGGAGAAGGTAGCCGTCCGCCACCGGCGCCGCATCCGTATGGCTAGGTAGCGTAAACCAAAACGTAGAGCCTCTGCCAAGTACGCTGTTGACTCCTATCTTGCCTCGATGCATCTCCACGATTCGCTTGCTGATTGGCAACCCGAGACCTGTTCCGGACGACCAGCCACGCTGTCCTGTAAGATTGCTTGACGACGCGAACTCATCGAAGAGGTGGTCAAGATTCTCTGGCGCTATTCCAGGACCATTGTCTTCGATCAGAAACATTACATCGGTAGCACTGTGCGTGACCTTGATGCTGATGGAGCCTTTCTGGCTCGAGAACCGCGCTGCGTTCACGAGGAGATTGAGCAAGACCTGTCGGACTCTCAGATGATCAATGTGGACACTGGGCAGATCCTGCGCCATGCTGATGTCGAGATTGAGTCCCTTGGCAGCGATGTAGTCACGTACCATGTCAACGGTTTCCTCTACAAGCGTGTAGAGTGATGTCTCTGCAAGAGATAAAGCTGTCTTACCGACGTCCATCCGGGCCATGTCAAGCACATCATTCAGCATTTCTAGCAGATGCCGAGTGTTGTAGTAAACCGTCTCCATGTCATGTCGGTAGGGTCCCGGAAGCTCGGTGTTCTCGTAGTATTCCGGCGATGAGACCATCATTTCCGCAAACCCAATGATAAGGCTAAGCGGTGTCCGTAGCTCATGACTCAGGTTGGTGGCGAAGGCTGCACGAAATCTCTCTGCTTCTTCCGCTGCCCGCCAAGCTGCCATCAGAGCTGCATTGGCGCGACCCAGCCGGAGGTATGCCTGATCTAGATCCTTCACTAACCTCAAGAGCTCTGCGCGCCGCTCGCGGGCGTCTTCTAGGTTGAGTCGTGCCTGTTCGCGAGCTGTGAGTGCCCACTGGGTAACGGTCAAGAGAGCATACGCGTGCGAGCGTCCAACAAGCGCGCCGAAAATCCCACTCAGCGCGACCATAGAGGCGCTGTCGATTGGGAGTCGAGGTTCCCAGAAGAATGCCTGGAAATACAGCAAGGTCGCGATCACTGACCCTATCACCAGGCCTGCCTTCCAGCTGACAGTAACGGTCGCGATGAAGGGGAGTACGGCGTACAGGTAGGCCAACTCTGGCAAACGAAAGAGACGGATGGCCAACGCGATACATATGAGCATGCCAAGCTGCCAGACGATCTCTGACAATATAATGTCGCGATCCAATAGTCGGTAGCTTGCCAATGAGAAGGGCAGAACCAACAGGGTAAGCGACCACATTTGGGGTGCGAACAGCTGGGGCCAAGTGGGGGTGACGACAAGGTGCACCAGTAAATACAGGCCCGCAACAGTGACTATCACAATGCGTAGCGTCGAGCCGTTTAGTTCCTCGAGCATGTCACGCACACTAACATCCGATACGGGCGCTCTAAGGGTTTCCGACCAATCCATAGACGGACACCTCTCCATGCTAGAGTCAGTGGATGTTGCGCTGACGGAAGGCCGCTGCATCGTAACTGCGGATGATGTATGTGTCAATAGCGCCTTATCGCTTATCGCATGTGCGTGTTCTATCATCTAAAACCTAACTTTGGCAGAATAGTTCCCTCAAATGATAACCTAACCGGGGGGAACCATGGATGATAAGCCGATGTCTCTTCAGGCGCGATATGAGTGTCTGTTGGCGGTGCAGGAGACCTATCTTCAGGCGGATCGGGCACGCAAGGCGAGAATACCGGACTGTCTCAGGACAGCAACCGGCCTGAATCGCAAATACATCATTGCGCGTTTGAGCGATCCGCTGTTGGGCCGGCGCAAGAGGTGCCTAGAACGAGGGTGCGAGTATGGGCCGGATGTGATCGAAGCTGTTGGGTGTGATTGCTTGCGCATTGGGCTGGATCTGTGCTGAACGTCTCAAGCCTGGCCTGTGGAGCACGGCTATGCACCTGATCGCGCACGGTAAACTCGAGGCGAGTGAGGCGGTGCTGCAGAAACTGATCCGGATTAGCGTCGCTACCCCGGCACGCACCCTCAAAGGCATCCGGCCTGCCGACCGCCTGCCTCGAGCCTACCCGGGCAGGCCGCCGGAGACAGCCGCCCAGCGTGCCGTGCAGGTATCTGTCATCCCCTGGGACATCGCTGAGCCGGGCCACTTTGAGATGGACCTGGTTCACCACGGCGTGCCCGATGAGCGCAGTCCTCTTGTGTGTACCATCCAGCTTATTGATGTTCTGGCAGGTTGGAGTGAGCTTTTTGCCATCATGGGTACGGGTTTCGACGCCATCTACCAGGCTGTTCTGGCTTTCAAGCGTTACTGCCCCTTCGCGATCCGTGAGGTCCACTCGGACAACGGAAGTGAGTTCATCAATTAGGCCCTGATAGTTGCTCTCGGCTCGGAACATCTGTGCCTGACCCAGACCCGGGGACGCCCCGGTTATCACAACGACAATCGCTTTGTAGAGCAGAAGAACAACTCGCTCGTGCGTGCCTATGTAGGATCGACACCATTGCACACCCACGAACAACTGAGAGGCCTTCAGTCTCTCTACGACGATATGTGGATTTACTACAACCTTTTCCAGCCAGCACTAAGGCAAGTCAGACGTACGGCTGCTCTGGGCTCCGATGGCATCGTGAAAATACGGCGGAGTCAGGATGTGGCTCGCACTCCCTTTGAGCGACTACTTGAAGCCAAGCCGCCCATCAGTCGAGAGAAACGGGAACGATTGGAGCATCTGATCCGCGACACTAGCCTGATGGCACAAGTCCCGCATCGACCAACAGGTAGCTGCACTCTGCCGGAGGAGTGCTTGACACAATCAGCACAGATACTATCCGGTTTGGGTATCATTTGAGTGAACACGATGTGTCTCTTTGTCATGGTACCCTCAGTGACTACAGCAATAGAGAGTACCACACGTTTTCGGTGGCATTTCAGCTGAATGATCATGGACCTTGCACGATCGCTGGAGGGAGGAGTACAATCAGGTCGGACGGAGTCGCGCTGTAGGCTATCTCACTCTGGCGCGAAAAGTCTGGCTGCTCGAAATACAGCCTATCAACGCCCTGGGACTAGCATCGGAAGACGTGCAACAACTGGGCGACGGTCACGCGCCTCGATGACCATAAGCAGTATCCACGTGATGCTGCTGGGGTAATGTATACAGTCCCGGCACACAGATGCCTGCGTTCGCATCGCCTCTTGTCACATGCATGAGGGGGCTAGCAATGTCCGATGCACGCCCAAACATCCTTTGGATCTGCACCGACCAACAGCGTTACGACACGTTGCATGCCCTGGGGAATTCATGCATTCGCACGCCTAATCTAGACGCCCTGATCGGCGAAGGTGTGGCATTCACACGCGCCTATTGCCAAAGTCCAATCTGTACGCCCAGTCGTTCATCTTTTCTGACGGGGCTGTATCCGTCAATGATTCATGTCAACCGTAACGGCAATGCCTTTTTCCCCCCAGGAGTACCGCTGATCACGCGCACGTTAGCCGATGCGGGCTTTGACTGTGGTCTCTCGGGCAAGCTGCATCTCTCAGCATGCCATGGCCGCGTGGAGCAGCGTCCCGACGATGGCTATCGTGTCTTTCAGTGGAGCCACCATCCCAAACCCGAACCCTTCTGGCCAACCCGTCAGCACCACTACCAGCAGTGGTTGGCGGACAAGGGAGTAGATTGGGACTCTGCCTATGGCGGTGTCGCTCCCGAGGGCTCTGCCACCCAGGAGACGTACCGCGCTGGAATCGCCGCACGCTACCACCAGACTACGTGGTGTGCCGAGGTCGCGGTGGACTTTATCCGCCAAGCACACCAGGACCCGTGGCTGATGAGCGTGAACCCATTCGATCCGCACCCGCCGTTCGATCCGCCCCCAGAATATCTGGAACGTATGGATGTAGCTGCAATGCCATTGCCGCTCTTTGACGCAGATGATCTGGAGAGCCATGAGAACTTCACGGGGGTTGCCCACCAGACGCTTGACCCGGTTGCGCCTGAGGGCTATGACGCGCGGCGCATGGTTGCTGCGTACTATGCACAGATAGAGTTACTAGATGATCAAGTGGGGCGAATGCTGGCGGCACTAGACGAGACTGGTCAGCGCGACGACACCATCGTCATCTTCACGAGTGACCACGGCGAGATGTTGGGCGATCATGGGCTGCTGCTCAAGGGCTGCCGCTTTTACGAGGGCGCGGTACACGTTCCTCTGATCGTCTCCTGGCCGGGGCACTTCCAGGGAGGGCTTCTCAGCTCAGCGCTGGTGGAGCTGGTCGACCTAGCGCCGACAATACTTGAGGCGACAGGGCTTCCGCTACCGGAACGCATGCACGGCCGGTCGCTCCTGCAGCTTCTTCAGGGGAAAGCGGCGCCTAATCTGCATCGCTCGTTCGTGCGCTGCGAGTACCACGACGCACTCAAGCATCCGCTCGATAGCCACGCGAATATGATCTATGATGGCCATTTCAAGCTCTGTTTATATCACGGTCAGCCGAAGGGAGAGCTGTACGACCTGGACACCGATCCGCATGAGTTTCGCAATCTGTGGGACAACTGTGAGTTCTATCCGGTGCGCTGGCGACTCACTAAGGAGCTCTTCGACGGCCTGATGCTGTCTACCGATGAGGGTCAACCACGCGTGGGGAATTACTGAACCTGTCCTAGGTGCCATCCGTATGCTTGGTCTCATGAGAGATGGGCCGGCTAACCCCGCAGGACGGTGGCTTCCGGCATCAACGACCCCGTGCCTGGGGTCATAGACAGGACTCGGCTCCGGAATCGGAGATCGGACGTGTGCTGTGTAACCGCAAGCGTATCGCGGGCTCACTCCGAGTGAGGCGGGAAGAAGGCCCTTAGCCATATCTCACCAGACATTATATCGGGTTAAGAGATGACCGCTTGCAGCGAGGTTGGCCCTTGGATGATATCCCATGTGAGATGTGCGAGCCGCTGCATTGGTGGGTGCATGAGCTAGTCGGTTCGATTGCGCCATCTACATCGATTGCGCGTAATCTCCCCGGCGGCTCCCATTTCGCCTGAGCCGCCGATTTGGCTCCCAGAGTCTCTGCCTGGTTGGATCGATCCTACCCTCCCGTATAGTAGAACCCGGCTCAGTAGCAGGGATGGCTATATGGGCGTGTTTCAGCATGGGAGAGCATGAAGCCGAACGCGCCCTCTCTCCACCCATCGCCCCGGGTGTATAAGTATCTGGCGATCTCGTAGTTTGACGCGCCCCTCAACCAGGCCTGCGTGGTCTTGAGAGCCCGCGACGGTGTCACCTCTCCGCTCTGCCACTCCTCGTAGAACCTGATCATTGTAATGGCGGCACGGGTATCGTCGACGGGCCACATGGGCGATATGACGCCCTCAGCACCGGCGTATATCAGAGCCGTGGGAAGCGAGATCACTTCATCTGGCAACCCGCCTCCGATCATGCCGGCGTCACAGGCAGAAAGTACTGCCAGGCGCGGCGAGACGCTGAGGCCAAGTAAGGTGCGCAGGGTCAACCATTCGTCGCCGGCCAGTCGCAGCCCCGACTGCAGGACCTCGCTCGTGTCTAGTCGACCGTGACATGCCAGGTGCCACACCTGTGTGCCGGGTAGTCCTTGAATGACCGACATCGCGTTCGCTTCCTCTCCCTTCAGGGCAGTTGACTGGCAGTCAAGTGCGCGTGTGACGGATGCAACCTCGACGCTCGCGTAGGGTAGTGTGCCGTCTGGATCCCCCACGACTAACGCGCGTGTGATCCCAGACCGTCCCGTATCTGTCGACCGTCTAGTACAAAGCACGCGGGAGTATGGAGCGTAGCGCCACGTTATGGACGTAGCGGGTGTGGCTGCATGCAACGGCAACAGACTAAGCGCTCGCGTTGGGACAAGGACGGCCTCGCTTACGCCATGATGCTCCAGCGTGCAGACAACGGGCTCCATGACATTCTCCGCCAGCCAGGGGACTAGATGATCTAGATACTGAAGCCAGTCATCGCGCAGGCTGATGTTCTGAGAGGAGTGCTCACTTACACTCGCGGTGTTGGGATGATCGTCCGTCGGGCTAACACTCGCTGGGCGCAAGTGGGCCCGTAGTTCTCGGTTCGTTAGTGCGGGAAGCCACACGGGCCAGACCTCGCCCCGATAGATGGCTATCGCCAGTCCGCCGTCTCTCGAAGGCACGATGTACACGAGCGCTTGTTCATACGATGCCCTCTCCAGGTCAGCGGCATCCGAGTTCGGCAGGAAGCCCGGTATATGCACTCTTAGTTCATCAACCGCTTGCCGGAGCGCCTGTCTGGCGCGCTTCCCAGACTGACCCAGAGCCACATACCGCTGTGGACTGGACTGACGGCTGATCTGGCGCATGCTGACGTCGATCTGATGAACACTGTCTCGAGCTCGCTCGAAGGCCGCTCATAGCGAAACTGGAGCGGCAGGCGGTCTCTCTACGGAGTAGGCAAGCTTCTCGACAACCCACCGAGCCCGGCTTGTGTCAATCAGCAGGGCAGCCTGTTTCAGAGGCTCTACGTCTGGACTACCGAGGCTTGCCCTCGCAATGGCGTAGGCGGCCAGGGTCGACCCATCTTGTGCTTGCTCGAGCACAGAGCGCCTGGCATCAACGCTCATCGCGGAGTAGTAGAGATCATCAGCCGTGGCGGCTGCAGACACAAGAGCAGTCCGGGCCTTCTCCCACTGCCCGAGGTGGGCGTGTAAGGCGCCCAAGCGCTTCTCAGCTACCATGACGTACTCGCCGTAACCTTCGACTGGTACGCAGTCTTTGATGCCTCTGTAGATACGTATCGCTTCCTCAAAGTCCTCCTGCGATCCCGTCAGCAGAGCGCGACGGACATGCTCCAGTGCCAGATTGAGCGATGCCTGAACCCATTCCAACAGCATAGAGTCTGGCGCAATGATCTGAAGGGCATCTCGGTAGAGGTCTATGGCCCTTTTGGTGTTGTCGACTGGGTCTCCGATGGCGCGATCGGTATAGGCGCACGCGAGCTCAACGCATGTGAGCGCCCAGTCCACAGGCATGGTCGGACGAGTCCGGATCCTGAGTGCCTGATTGAGGAGCTCGATGGAGCGCTCAACGCAGGATGGATTTCCCCTCTTTGCGGTGTGACGATAGGCTATTGCGAGATTGACACGGATCGCCGCCCACGTACGAGGGGCTTCCATCTCCAGATCCAGCGGCACGAGCCGTTCTAGCAGCCGCATGGCCTCGTCGAGGTTCTCGTCCCGCTCGCCATAGATTCTAAAGAGATAACACGCGGCGAGATTCTGAAGGACCTCGGCCAGATCCCGTGGGCGATTGCTCCAGACATGACTGTCGGCGACTGCTTTCAGGAGTACGATGGCCTGCTCAATGTTGTCAGTCTTGTCGTCCTCAAGACGCGAGAAGTAGGTCAGGGCGAGATTGCCCGTCAAGATAGCCCACTCTAGAGGCATGATGTCGCGAGTCCTGACTTCCAGAGCCTGCTTTTCGAGTAGTATCGCGGACTCGATGTTCGACGAGCGCTCGCCAGACGCACACTCGGTATAAGCGGTCGCCAGCGACGAGCGGATATCCGCCCATTCGACAGGAGCCAGACTCCTGGTGATCACCTTGAGTGCCTGTTGATAGAGGCGTATCGCGCTCTCTGGAGACTCCTTGGCACCATAGTGCGACCGCTTCAGGTACAGGTCAGCGAGGTCACGAGTCGCCAGAGCCCAGCTTGTTGGGGTGCCCGTCGGAGCATCGCCCCTTACATACAGCGCGAGCTGACCAACAAGTAGATCACGATCTGCATCTGACTGCGCCTCATAGACTGCGGTGGGTATGCTGGCGGTGCAGAGCAACGCGTGGACCGTCTCTCACTCTGCCAGGGGCTCCCGTGAGCACCCAACGCGTCGCACAGGAGTTCAGCAGCCTTGACGAAGGCATCAACCCCATCCGCTCCTCGGATTGGCGAGTAGGTGTCGTGAAGGTAGTGCTCGTATCTGGTAGAGAACTCGGCCTTCGTTAACCCAGATACGAGGTAAGCCACTGTAAGAAGTGCTTGCGCGTACGGCACCGTGAGACTCCAAGGATAGCTCAGGACCGGTGACTGGTGAGTCCATTATCCCAGAGTGCGCTCGAATAGACTACTTGCTTTGCTCCTGACATCGACTACCCGGTCCAGAGGACGCTCGAGCAACCCGTGGCGTCCCGTAGATAGATCCCTCATTACTCTCACGATCGGCTCTTGCCCACCCTGGTGCGCACCGAGGTGTCTCGCTGTGGTAATTTGCAGAAACGACCGGAGTCCGGTCAAGAGTTCCGCATCAAATGAAAGCCGACCAACCGGACACACAATCCTTAGCACTGGCAACCGCTGCGCGGTGTCTTGCTCACAGAGAGCCCTATGGAGCCATCTGCATCGTTACTGGCGTCAGTGCCTGCCGGGGTGCGGAGTCACAGCGAACTTGCGGCATCGTACCGACGTCCGACTCAGCAGAGGTCCAGCGCACCGAACCCGGTTGCGATTCCCAATGCCGTGTGCGGAGTCCTTGGCGCCACACATACACGGCCGAAGTCTAGGCAGCCCCGTGCTTCAGGCCACGGATGCTCCGTGGGTCGCGTTGCGCCCTGGAGTCGCTTGCGATTTGCGCCACAGCGTTGGCCAGCACCCTGGAGACGATTGGGGTGGGCAGGGAAAGGGCTCGTGGCTCCGAAAACACTCTCCTCTGATGAACTGCATCGCACACTGAGCACCGGTGAGGCCGCGCCCGCCGAATAGCGCCTGGTGCAACGGAAAGGGGTTGACTCATAGCCGCTGGAGTCGATAATGACTCTAGGTTGGTACGAGGAGCGAACGCCGGGACTACTGGCCAGACTGGATCACACTCTGCGCATGAATGCAGAACAGCTCAGGCAGCTATTCGACGATGCTTTTGCTGCGATGGGGCGAGGCGACTTTGCCCGCGCTGCTAGGTGCTTCGAGCGCGTGATCCAGTTCTCCCCAGATCCTCGTGCCAGGCTCATCGCCGATCGTGACCTCCAGTGGTGGTGTCTTCCCGTTGTGGGAATCACTGATGCCCTGAAGCGGGCCGGGCGCCCCTGCAATATCGACGACCTCCTCCCTCAGGCGGTGCGCCTGGATCTGGTTGGCGACGGCGCTGGGTACGAGCACTACACAAAGGGGCTGTTCGAGAAACTCGCAGCTGTCCCTGCATTGGTGCGCGTCGGCGATAGGGAATGGGTTCTGGCGACCGATATGCTGCGGTGCGCCGAGTACTGCGTTGCCCGTGTTGTAGAGTCGAACAGCCCTGCACTGATTGAGGACCTGATTCGCAGCTTCTGGCCCGACTGCACTGACACAGAGCCCTCGTTTCCTGAGAGGCTGTGCACCAGGGCTGTAGCCAGCTACGTGTGCGACCACGTCACGGTACTGGCTAACACATATGCGGCTACTACGACTGTCTTGGATGCCGCGGTGGTGAGCGCGCACGGTGAGCTTGAGACCCGTGGAGTGCCCCTCGACCTGGTATCTTTCCTTGGTGATCTGTGGCCGGACATACCACGCGAGATTGGTCCTGATGACCCGCTGGTGCGGCTCATCGGTTCGAGGCTAGTCCGCGCGGCGATTGAGATCAGCCCTGGTGTGTACCTTGACCCACGCACTCTGCAGCTGTCGCCGGAGTCGGCGAGACGTGTGTTCGCAGACCTGCATCCACGGTCCACGTCCGGGTTAGTGGCCTCTTGCTCTTGGTTCCGATGGGCCGCTCATGATGTCACCACAAGGTCACGCCGCCGCCGCATCGGTGTTTGCCGCTCAACCACTCTTGACTCGACTGGGCGACAGCTACTGGCTCGGTAAGGCCGCGCTGGAGGAATTAGAGCATTCGGTTCTGCAGTTTCTTGCTGTGGCCGACGTGCCGGTCGAGGTCGCAATACACCTGTCTTCCAGGCTCGCAGCCAACGCTCGTGTAGAGTGGTTTGTGGAACTGCTCGGTCTCGTTGAGCAATCCCTTCTGTCCACTGAGCAAGCAGTTCATCTGGGCGACCATGTGTGGCTGTACGAGGACATGCTGGCTGATGCCGTGGAGCGGGTGCACTCAGCATTGGTAGGGACAGGCCGCGGGCTTACCCCTAGAGATGCTGCGCGCAAGGCGTTCGAGCGATTGCCGAAGTACGTACGGCAACGCTTGCTGCAAGGCGCTCTCGCACGGGCGCTGTACGCAGACCAGCGCTTCATCTACATCGCAGGGACGCGCCAATGGCACGCGCTGCGCATCCAGGCACGTGAAGGCAACGATACTGCGGTCCTGATTCTGCAGAAGGCGCTGCTGCCTACGGCTTACTTGGACCTGGCCTTGGCGGTCTCTCGCTCCGGCACCCCTTCCACGCTCGACCTGGAGTCGGATCCACGCTTCAGCCTGTAGCCCGATGGAAGGTGGGCTCTGACGGGATGGATCGATGCCACCGATCGCGCACTGGCATTTCTTCGGAGGCATGGCAGACCAGTGACCATTGCAGCGATACGCGGCGGCATTGAGGCTCAGGGGCTACCTCGGGACATGGCCGTCTTTGAGCTGGCCAGCGATGGACGATTCGTCTCTCTGAGCGGCGCCCGGTGGACGTATCGCAGGGAGCTCACACCGGAGCAACTGGACGTGTGTCATGACCGCCTCGTGTGGCAGCATGGCGCTGGGCTCACACTCCAGGATCTGGTCACCCCCCTGTTTCATGTTGATGCGTCCTGGACAGACGCCGAGGCATGCCTCAGCAGCGACCCGCGTTTCCTCCAGGTGGACGGACGCTGGTACGCTGCCGACGCAATTCAGCAGCTCACGCCAGAACAGGTTGATCGCCTGCATGAGGCGCTGTTGGCACTCTCGGTTGCGCGCGTTCCGGTCTCGTCTGCTGTACTCCTGCGGGACACTCTTGGCATCGACGCCCTGCTCACAGACTGCGACGTGCGCCTGGCCCATGACTCTCGGTTTTTGCAGGTCCATCCCGGATTCTGGGCACCACCGGATTTCCAACCCCCATTCGTCTATCGCGGGCGGTGGCGGCTCCCCCGGTGCGAGGCGAGGCAGCAGCAGGGCATGCTAGGCCAGCCGGGTCCAGTCTGACCTTGCGCCCAGGCCGAACGTCTGATTCTGCACTGACCGCGCCGGACGCTTCTGAGCCGGTCGAGCACAGGGACAGGTACGTTGGGATGGCCACCCTGGGCCTGCTGGACATCCGCTTCGGCACTATCCGCCTTCCCGACAGTATCACTGACGCGATTCCCACCGGGCAGCGCACCATCCGGGTGGAGGATGACCTGGGAGACGAGTCTGTTGGTTTTCTAGATCCAGAGCGCTCCCTTCTGAGTATCGCCAGCTGGATTGCCAGCCGGGGCCTCGACTATGGGGATCGCGTCGAGCTTTCGCTTGCGCCGTTCGAGGGCACGCTGCACCTGTGTCCGACAGGGGAGCGCGACGAGCAAGCTCACCAGGAGGCTGCTAATCGCCAGGACCTCGATCGCCTGGCGCGCGAGGCGCGTTCCGTTGGACGGTCCTATCACGACCTGATGATCGAGATCATGGAAGCCGTCGGAGAGCCGCTGCACCGTGAGGACATCTATCAGCTGGTTGACTACCGGCGTACCGCAAGCCGATCCTACATCTTCTCTCTTCTGAGCCTGCACGATTATCCCTATGAGGAACTGCGCTACTTTGTGCCCCATCAGCGGTACTACTGGTCGTTTGATCGGTCGAGGAAAGAGGCCTTTGACATGAAGATGGCGGAACTGACACACGAAAACCAAGAGCTTCGCACCCAGCTGGAGAGCCTGCAGACACGGGTACATCGGCAGCACGAACACCTGAGCGTTCGCGACGACCAGAGCAGAGCCCTCGAGGAGCAGCTGGCGAATGATCTCGCCATTGCCCGCCAGAAGGCTGCCGAAGCCACCCGAGGTAACCGAGAGCTCGCCGAACGTCTGGAGTCCGCGCAGGCTGCCGCAATATCGGCTTCCTCTCATGTTGCTGATCTTGAGATCCGACTCGCGCATGCGGAGGAGATGGCGAGCGATGCTGAGCACAGAGCCCAGAAGGCGAGGGATCGCGGGGCCAGTGCCCGCTCGCTGGTTGTAAGCTGTGAATCGCAGTTGGCCGACCTGCGGAACGGACTGAGCGATGCGCTGAAGGCAAGGATCCGTGCCGAGGAACGTGTGACCGAGCTCGAGCAGGCGTACGCGGATGCCCGAGCTGAGATCATTGCACTCGAGCAGCGCATTGACGCCGTCACCTCGGAGCGCGAGCACCTGGAAGCTCAGATGCAGTCTGGTCAAGACGCGCACTCCCGTGATATGGACAGTCTGCGTGGCGAGCTGGAACGGGTGCGGGCCGAGCAGAAAGCCACCGCATTGAGCGTTGAGAGCTTGGACTGCGAGAGGGAAAACCTGCGTACGCGGCTTCAGACTCTGCAGGGTTCTCTTGAGGACGCTACGCTGCGCCTCGGTAGCGCGACCAGGACCCTCAGCGAAAGAACAGAGCAGCTCCGTTCGGCCGAAGTCATCGTGCAGGAGCTAACGGCCAGCTTGACTGGGCTGCGGGTTCGGTACGAACAACTGGATCAATCTAGAGCGGATCTCTCTGCGGAGGCTAAGGCTCTCAAAATGGGGCGAGATGCACTGGGGGCCGAGCGTGAGTCCTTGGCCAGGCGCCTGAGCGAGCAGGCTCTGGCTCTTCAGGAGGCGACAGAGGCGTTGGCCAGGGAGTCGTCTCTGCGCGAAGCAACCGAGCGTGAGGTTGCGCAGCTGCGCGAGTCAGTGTGTGAGATTTGGGACGAGGAGTCGAAGGTCCGTGCCGCGGCCGCTGAAGGGGCTGCACGCGACCGGGCTGCCCTTGAGGAGTCTCAGCAGGCGTTGGATCAGTGCAAAGCAGAAGTTGTCGCTCTGCGCGCTGCACAGCTCCGCGTACAAACCGCACTTCGCAGGCCCATCGGGTGTCTGGCGGCACGGCTACTCAGGATTGAGTTAGGAGCCTGGAGGTGACTGCTGATGAGTTCCACTCCGAGCATATTGGACGAGATAGCAGATGCGCTGGAGGTCGTCCTGTCGGCCGCCGGTCATCCTGATACTGCATCAAGGCTCAGCCAAGAGCTGAATCGGCTCCATGGAAGCCGTTTTTCGCCGAGCATGGTTGAACGTAGTGTTCTCTCACGACGACCCGAACGCTTTCGCTGCACTGAGGCCGGTCTGTGGGCGCTCGTGAGCTGGCCAGAGGAGCTGACCAGGCCTAACTGTGCTCAGCACGGGCAGGCTGGCTCGACCAGCGCCGCAGTGGATCGCACTCCTCTCGGCGCCGATGGTGGCAAGACATACTCCTCCGGCACGCGGCAGCTCCCGCTGCGCCACATCACCATCCGGGTCCCGTGGCACGACACAGGCTGGACGGGCTGCGTCTGTAGCAACCCCGCGGAGAACACTCATTGCCTCATCCTGAAGAACGTCTACCAGCAGCGCAACCAGCCGGGAAGCGACGAGCACGAGGCGCGCCTGGCAGGCAAGTCCTGGGAGGGACTGTCACCGGACGACTGGCCCCCTGCAAGAACGAGCGGGCTGCCTTTATGGCGCCCTATACACGCGAACGGCTGGTCACGCACCCTTACTCAACATACTACAGGTCACACGAGCATTTTGCACCCACTCTCCTGACACTCGCACCTTACAGTGCGGGATGCATCCCATATGGCTGGATGCTCATCAGAGATGACATGGTACAGTCCAAGGTACAGGGCCTTGCGCTAGACTACGACAACGCCGCGGAAGAGCAGGCCAGGAAAGCGATAGGTCGAAACACAAACTGGGTTCAGACCAAACGCAACCAGCGGGTGATGTTCGACACCTTCTGGAGCACGGTCCGCCCGCAAGAGTCTCTCTGCTTCTTCTATGCCAAGGCCACTCCCCTTGTGGAGGACATCCGACGTGTCATCATTGGCGCAGGACGCGTACAGCGGGTGGGTCCCGCTCTGGAGTATAACTACAGTGGGCCGGGGCCTCTTCAATCCCTGCTATGGGAGCGCGAGGTTCAGCATTCCATTCGGCCCGGCTTCCAGGACGGCTTCCTGTTGCCCTATCACGAGCTGCTCGCCTATCTGGAGGCCCACCCCGAGGCAGACCGAGAGGACTATGTAGCCTTTGCCCCTGATGACCAGTTCGATTCCTACAGCTTTGTCACCGAGCACCTCACGAACGATGGTGCCATCGGTTCACTGCTCTCTTGCACACGAGCACTGCAGAACATCCGCGGCGTCGTTGAGGGTCCCTGGGACAGGGTACTGCGCTGGATTGATGAACGGCTCAACGAGCTCTGGGCCATGCGGGGTCCCTGCCCCGGCCTGGGCAGCGCTCTCACCGCCTTTGGCGTTGAGAGAGGCAATCTGCTGGCCTATGAGCTTGAGGCGCTCCTTGCTGAGCGACCAGCCGACCAGCGCGATCCCTCCCAGGATCAGCAGGGTCACCACCAGAAAAGCCGTCTCGATCATTCTTGCCTCCTCAATTCCTACTTACCTGCGGGCAAATCCCCCGCAAGGAAGCATCACTGCAATCGCCCGTTGCCATGCTTGCCCTGTGGTCAATCCGCCATCTAGTGACATTGAGGGAGGCAATTCACTATGGCTAGTGTGATCGCCTCCCTCGCGAGCCAGCGGTACTCAGGCTGCCCGGTCAGCACCCCGGACAGCGGTCCGGACAACGGGTGTCCGCTCTGCTGTCCGATCCAGGAGCGGCAGGTTCTGCCGGCTCAGTGCCGCTAACTGTGCACGGGCTTCCGCCACATGCTGTTCACGTATGGCATCCATGGTCGCCAGTGCCTCCCGGCGCATGTGATCGGAACGCTGGCGCCAGGTCACTTCGATATACCAGGCCTTGAGCTCGCTCCAGCCTTCAAAGGCTCCCTCCCAGAGCCACTGAAAGAGCGGAATGAGCACGTACTCAAACAGCTTGTAGATCAGCCACCCGGCGGCATAGAGACCCGCCACAGCGATGATCAGCGCAAGCCCAACTCCGGTGCCGATCAGACCTTCAATCAAGTCGTCCATTACAGGTTCTCCAGTTGACGTTTGTTGTGCAGTTCGTTTGCCGCCAGCATCACCGTTGCCATCGATTGTAGGGCCTGCGTCACCACCTGTCCCATGAACTCGTTCATCTCGGGATGACGAGGTGTGTTGTCGTAGATGTCCATTATCTCGCCCTGGCCCTTGTCAGCCTGGGCAACGACGTAGGTACTCACGGCCCGCATGGCCTGCATCGCTACTCCGGCCTTCGCAGCCGCCAGCGCTCCCTTGTGCAGCTCCCGGTTGGCCGCGATGGCATCGCGGCGGCTGGCCCGGACACCGGAGATCGGCTTGATCCCCGGCAGCGAGATCGACGTGTTGTAGCCCCTCTGGATAACCGCCAAGGTAGGTACGTCCAGCCGTCTGGCGTACTCCTTTCCGGAGCTATTCGCAGTGTCCGCACCATGCGGTGCGAACCGGGATCTCGTCTGTGTTGTCATGGCACTCCTTGCTCATTGGCTGAGTCTTCGCTGGGATCGATATGCCGGCAGGATCCGTCGATGATCACGCCATCCGGCGTGGTGCGGTTGGCGCCCTGTCGGAGGTCCAGGTGCAATGTTCTGAGGCGCTCCCCCCAGCGATCCAGGGCATCCTGTATCTCCCGTGCTTTCTTGCGTCTGAACAACCTCCTGCCGATGTTGCCGATAGCTTCGCCTGCTTCCTCGAACATCGTGGTCTCACCTCCTCCACCGTGCCTGCGATTCCGTCGCACCGTATTGGCTCGTCAGACGATCCTCTGAGCGACCGTAGCGGCCTACCACTGGGATAGCGCGGAGCCCGACAGGTGCGACACTCCCCTCAGAGTGGCTGTCGCAATCGTCACTAGGACTGTCGGCACTCCACGGAACTGACCGGGATTCCTTATGTGCCGTTTGACACACAGCTGCTTGGCCGGCACGGTGCTCACTTCACAACCTCTGTACTGCTGCCGGTCGCAGCGTAGGTAGCCGGATGCGACTCCCCATACAGACTCTTCAGTCGATGTTCCAGAAGGGCTAGCGCCTTGAGGTGGAAATCGATCTGTGCCCGCAACGTCTGGTCGAGCAAACTCGCCGATTGCGTGCGGGCGAAAAGGCACTCCGGTGGGTGGGGGTAGCCTTCCGGCGGCTTGCGATCTGAGGCAGGACGTCGCCCCAGAAAGTCTAGGCATACCTGAGGCACTCTTGGTGGCTCTCCAACAGCACGAGCATTGACGTCGACCTCGCGAACTGCGGTATCCATGGAGGGGTCACACTCCTCACACGAGTGAACTTGTGGCGTTTCAGATTCATCGAAGCTAGTGTCTGTTTGCATCGTTGTTCACCTGGTCCATATTCAGTACGTGGCCTGTCGCTTCAATGCGGCCATTCCTGGTCTGGGTCATCCTCCTCTCCTTAGCTGTGCCTCTAGGCAACGAAGATCAGTTGCGCCAGTCCTCGATCGCATCGTGCTTGTGTTCTGCGGCGCTCGCCGGACGATTCCCTGCCTCCGTTCCCGATCGCTTGTCCGGCGTCTGAGCATCCGATGTCCGACCCTCGGTCCTTTCTTGGGTTCGCCGATCCCGCAGCGCCTCACTGACACAATGACCGAAGCAGCCTGCGAATGAACGCGCGACTCTGCAAATCGCCTGCGAATCTTGCGCGTCACGTTGCAAGCCTATAGAATGCGGCAGGCAAAGGAGGGATATGTCCACATTCCGCCGCGAGTTGCCCGGGAACCTGCTCCAGCTGTTGAGCAGGCAACATGGCGTGGTGACCGTCGCTGACTTTGATCGCGAACACGCGAAACGCGTCTCCAAATCGCTGGAGGCGATGCAGGGCGAGTTGACAGAGGCCGAGTACTCCAGGCTGAGTAGACGGTACGATCTGGGCTACGGCAGGTGGGCCAATCGTTTCGCGCTGATCTAGAATGTCAACCTCTCTCCTCGCCACTGGCGTACGCTCTTCACCCTTGACGATCTCTAGGCCCTGGTCCTTGCGGGATGGTTCACTGAGGACTCTCCCCTGCACGAGAGATTCGTGCAGGCCATCAAGCTGCAGGACCTCCTCAAGCTCCGGGGGACCTACTCGCGGGTCGAGGACGACATACCGCTTGAGCAGCGTGTCGAGGTAGTCCGTGTATACGATGCCTTGGCCTGGTCGATGGCGGACTTTGCGAACGCATCCCGAGACGAACGAGTGGTCCTTCGAGCAAGCCAGTGAGTTCGCACAGTCGTACGCGGAAGGTGCCCTTCCAGCACTGGAGAGGGTCGGGCTGATCGATTTGCCCGACGACTGGCGTGGCGACATCGCCCCTTCGGGCCAGATTCGCGGTGGTGACTCAGAGGCCGAGACAGAGCAGCCAGCCGCTCTAAGTCACCTGAAGGAATGGGCGGCGGCTATACTTGAGGACTTGGCGTCCGCCTACGGCAGAGCTGACCGGGCGCCAGTGGTTTGACGTCTTTCCCATGCTGGCTATAATCATGGTGCCTGTGGCAGGGGCAACAGACTCGTTCAGATCGGCCCGAGTCTCTCGGCTGTCAATAGGCGGTTTTCGGGCCGCTAGCTCAACTGGCAGAGCAACTGACTCTTAATCAGTCGGTTCCAGGTTCGAGTCCTGGGCGGCTCATGGCGATGGGGGCTTTTTCCCGCCAGCGAGATAACGTGGCCAGCAGGGGTTTGGACTCCATGGGGTCCCTAGTACACGGCACCCTACGTGGCCGTAGCTCGGCTACCAGGGTCGTTGCCTCCCGGGGAAGTGTCGGAACTGGCAGACGAGCGTGACTTAGGATCACGTGGAGCAATCCGTGAGAGTTCAAGTCTCTCCTTCCCCACCTTGTAGATGCGGAAGTGGCTCAGTGGTAGAGCATCTCCTTGCCAAGGAGAGGGTCGCGAGTTCGAATCTCGTCTTCCGCTCTGATTCAGCCGGGAGCCCTCCGGCGCTACCAAAGCTGGTTCGTGGGTCTACCCCGAGCCGGCGTTTTCGTGTGTAGAGGACAGGCAACGCCTTGCACGATGTGGTAAAATGCCACTGTCTCCAGCAAAGGGAGGTTCTACGTTGAAGGTTACGACTGAGACCATCGCAACGAGAGAGGTCGAGCTGACCATCGAGCCCGATGCACAAGCTGTACAGAAGGCGATGCGCAGAGCGGCTCAGCTGATCTCTCGCTTTCGCCCCGTGCCCGGCTATCGTCCTGGCAAGGCTCCGTTCAGTCTTGTCGAACGCATCTTTGGACGAGACACAATCCTGAACGAAGCGATCTATCAGATGGGGCCCGATCTGTACCGTGAGGCGGTGAAAGAGGCTGGCATTGAGCCCTATGAGCAGGGCGAGTTGGACGTCGAGTCGGAGGATCCGTTGGTTCTGAAGGCTAACGTGTCGCTTGTGCCAGTGGTGAATTTGGGCGACTATAGCACACTACACGTCGATCCCGAGCCGGACGTGAGCATCACCGAGGAGCAGATCGACGAACAAGTGGAGCAGACACGCAAACGATTTGCGGAGCACGACCCGGTGGACCGCCCTGTGCAGCCAGGCGATCAAATCATTGCCACCATCGAGGGAGCTGCGGGCGACGACAAGGTGATAGATCGAAAGGACGCCACGCTGATCGTTGAGGATAACATGCAACCCCCCGGTTTTGCGGAGGCTGTTACGGGGATGAGCGCTGGCGAGGCGCGCGAATTCACGCTTTCTTACCCCGAAGATTATGAGAATGACGATCTCGCGGGTAAGGATGTCCAGTTTACCGTTTCCGTCACCACGGTAAGGGATACCACTCTCCCAGAGGTTGACGATGACCTGGCCAAGATGGCTGGCGACTTTGACACGCTGCAGGAGCTGCGCGATGATCTCGCCAACCGCCTCAAGCAGCGCCTGGAATGGGAGCTGCGCGAGCGCGAGACGGTCGCTGTGGTGGAGGCTCTGGTTGCCAACTCCAAAGTAGAGTATCCAGCAGCTGCATTGGATCACGAAGTCGCTCATCTGATCGAGTCACAGAAGCAGAGAGTGCAGCAGATCGGCTTCACTTGGGAGCGGTATCTGCAACTCATGGGCACAAGCGAGGCTCAGGTGAACGAGAACTCGCGCCCGGAAGCTGAGCAGCGCCTCGTACGGCGTCTGGTGCTCACCGAGTTCGCACGAGCTGAAGAAATCACCGTTGATAACGAGGAGTTGGCCGCGGGCATGGCCAGCTTGGCCGCGACGTGGGGCGAGCAAAGCGAGGAGGCACAAGCTCAGCTGCAGGATCAGCGTGTGCTGATGTCAGTCTACTCGGACCTCATGACGCGTAAAGCGATGAACCGGCTGCGAGCGATGCTGACTGGCCGTCAAGAGGAGAGTATTCTCCCTGCAGAGACCGAAGGCGTCGCTACCGAGAGTTCGCCCGAACTGGAGGGCCCTTCAGGCTTGGAGCAGCCGGCGGCAGAGGAGACGTTAGTACCCGGCGGAGAGGCATCTGAAGCCGGTGAACAAGAGATGGCCGGCGCGGAAGAGGGCGAGGCAGAGTAGCTCGTCGCTCTCGCGTTAGGGACCACACGAGAAGGAGGAGTAATGGATCCACGAGCGTTGATCCCCATGGTCATTGAGACGACCGGGCGCGG
>CAYOUT010000001.1:68734-289351 GCA_964407215.1 uncultured Anaerolineales bacterium
AGCGTGCATACGATATCTACTCACTGCTGCTGAGGGAGCGGATTATCTTTCTCGGTACGCCCATTGATGATAACGTTGCGAATGTCATCGTGGCCCAGCTTCTGTTCCTGGATCGGGAAGACCCTGAGCGCGAGATCAGGATCTATATCAACAGCCCGGGCGGTGTCATCTATGCAGGTTTGGCTATTTACGATACGATGCAAATCGTACGCAGCCCGATTCAGACCACAGCCGTAGGCAGCACAGCCAGTATGGGTACGGTGCTTTTAGCGGCGGGTACGCCGGGGCGCCGTTTCGCATTGCCCAACTCCACAATACATATTCATCAGCCATTGGGGGGTGTGCGCGGCCAGGCCTCCGATCTGCAGATTCAGGCGGAGGAGATCCTCAGGTTGCGTAGGGCGCTCAACGAGATCATGACCAAACACACGGGCCAACCGCTGGAGCGCATCGAGCACGACACCGATCGCGACTTTTTCATGTCGGCGGAGCAGGCTAAGGAATATGGCATTGTGGATGAGGTCCTGCGGGGACGTCATTCGGAGACGGAGGACAAGGAATGACCAGGGACACGGCCAGTTCAGGTTGCTCGTTCTGCGGGCGCCCCGAGCATATGGTGGGCCGGCTGATTTCAGGGCCTGACGGCGTGTTCATTTGTGACGCTTGCGTGACGCTTTGTAAGCAGATCCTTGATGCGGGGGAGCAGGCTGTTCGGCCGGAGCCCATCTCGTTGACGCGTGTGCCGCCGCCCAAGGAACTGTATCAAGCATTGGATGATTATGTGGTTGGGCAGGATCGGGCGAAAAAAACCCTGTCTGTGGCCGTGTATAACCACTATAAACGTATCGTAGCAGCCACTCAGGCCGATCAAACGGATGACGTTGAGGTGCAAAAGAGCAATATCCTGCTGATCGGCCCCACAGGGTGCGGCAAAACCTTGCTCGCCCAAACGTTGGCCAAGGTGCTCGATGTACCGTTTTGCATCGCCGATGCGACTTCGCTGACCGAGGCCGGCTATGTGGGTGAGGACGTTGAGAATATCCTCTTGCGGTTGCTTCAAGCTGCTGATCTGGATGTAGAGCGGGCTTCGCGTGGCATCGTCTACATCGACGAGATAGACAAAGTCGCACGCAAGACCGGAGAAAACCCCTCTATCACACGTGATGTCTCGGGCGAGGGGGTGCAACAAGGCTTGCTCAAGATTCTGGAGGGGACGCTGGCGAATGTGCCACCGCAGGGCGGACGCAAGCACCCTCATCAAGAGTTCATACAGATCGATACCAACAATATTCTGTTTATCTGTGGTGGTGCTTTCCAGGGACTGGAGACCATTGTGGCGGAGCGCACCAAGTCCAAGGGTGCGCTGGGGTTTGGCGATGCGGAAGAAGGCGCCCACAGGGCCAGTTCGGCAGAGTTGTTCCGCCAGGTCGGCTCGGACGATCTGCTCGAATTCGGTCTGATCCCCGAGTTCGTCGGTCGGCTCCCTGTGGTGGTGAGCGTTGAACCTCTTGGGCGGGACGATCTAGTGCGTATCCTCACAGAGCCCAAGAACGCCCTGGTGAGGCAGTACGAAAAGCTGTTCGCTCTCGATAACGTTGTGCTCACCTTCACAGACGAAGCTCTCGAGCTGGCAGCCGAGGAGGCGATGCGCTACAAAATGGGTGCTCGCGGGTTGAGAACCATCATAGAAGAGACGCTGCTCGACATCATGTACGAGATCCCTTCGAGGCCCGAGATCGAGGAGTGGACGGTGACAGCGGAGGCGGTGCGAGATCGGCGCTGCAGAGATAGCACCTTTGACGTTGCAGCTTAAGGCGCACATCGGCGTGCAACAACAATACTGTTAGCAACTGTAAACGGCCCCCAAACGGCTCTCAAACAAGAACGGTTTAGGGGCCGTTTTGGTATGCCATAGGGAGCGCACCTCATCACCATCGGCCACATGCTTGTAGCGCATAGCAATTGTCCGACACATGTTGCTCTGCTATACTGCGCCGGGGTATCGCGCTAATTTATAGACACTGGGGAGCGTCCATGGAAAGCGAGCGGACACAGTCCGGCTCCAAGGCTTGGCTCTGGCTGTTTGTAATCGCGTTAGTGGTCATAATATACCTCCCCACTTTGCGCTGGCTCGTGTTGAACTGGCTCGGCAACCCATACTACACACATGGGGTGCTGATCGCACCGATATCGGCGTTCCTCGCTTGGCGGTTGTATTCTGCACAGGCTGCTGAGAAGAAGCGCTACTCAGAGGGTGGGGCCTTTGGCGCAGGGCTGTTCGTCGCGGGCACTGGGCTGCTACTGCACCTCGTGGCGCTCAGTAGATATCTCTATCTGGTCTCGGGCGTGAGCATAGCGATCACCGTATCGGGGTTGCTGCTCGCTTTGAGAGGGGTCGATTTTTTGCGGCAACAGGCTTTTCCCATAGCCTTTCTGCTCCTTATGGTTCCGCTGCCGTGGCTCGAATCCGGATCGCCCGCTTTGGCTCGGTGGGTGGCAGCTACGACAGGGTACATGGCGGAGCGGCTCGGAATGGCAGTGGTGGTCGATGGAGCTCGAGTCGATCTGCCCAACACAGCCCTCGTAGTAGGGGCGCCATGCAGCGGCGTCAACTCGCTTGCTGCACTGATGACGATGGCCATCCTGTACGCCTACCTTTTGCGGGGCCCTATCGCGTCGCGCATCGCATTGGTGGCGATGGCGTTCCCTGTGGCACTGGCGGCCAATGTCGTGCGCGTGCTTTTGTTGGTGGGGCTTGCTTACCACGCTAGTGTGGATGTGGCCATGCGTTACTTTCACGATTGGTCCAGCCCGCTGTTGTTCCTGATGGCTCTGGGGCTGCTGGCACTCGTAGGAAAGTGGCTTCGATGCGAAGGGATACGTACCGATATTATCTAGTCGTCGGGATGTTGGTCGCGGCCGTTGGCCTGTCTTTGCTTTCGTATCGCGGCTTGCCTTTGGGAGCTCGACCGAGCGCCAGCCCAACCTCTACACACGAACGCTATGTCTTTCACACAGATTTGGCGGGGTGGTATCAGTCCACACCGGACGAACGCGTTACTATCAGCCCATTCAATCTGAATGCGGATAGCCTGCCCGAGTCTTTACCCTTGGCCCTGGCGGGGTGGCGGGGAGAGGAGTTGGGCACCGATGACGAGATCGAGCGCTGGTTCCAGAGCCCCGACATGGTGATGCGCCGTAGCTACTTGGACGATGCGGATCATCAATTATGGCTGACCGCTGTGAGTTCGCGCGGCCCCAAGAGCTTTCACATCTTTGAGCACACTCCGCAAAGCTGCTATCCCAGTGCTGGCTGGGGCATACGCTCTGACGACGTGTTGAACATCCCGCTGCAACGGGGTGATCTGGCCGTGCGCCGCGGGGTGTTCGATCTGGACCACAAGACTCAGGTCGTCTATTATTGGTATCAATGGGATAGCCCCGACCGCGACGCGGGGCGAGGAGTTTCTACTTGGCGTTTGACGGCCGAGGTGACGGACGACTTGATCTCAACTGAAGCGCGCATGGTAGAGTTTATGCAAGTATTGTTTGTCGAGACTTTGCCGTGGCATAGGTTCTAGATGGGCGCTATCGATCGCGGTGGTCAACCGCATAGGCGACGGAGCCCCCCTGAGAGCCTCGTACGACAAGAGCCCCGCAGCCGATGGACGCGGGGCTCTGATCTGTGTATCACCCAACCTGGCTACGCTACTGGCTCTTTGCCGGGGTGCAACTCTGCAAACTTGGCCAGAAGCTGCTCGCGAGTCTCCTGTATGTCGGGATCCTGCACTGGCGCCTCAACGGGGCACACCTCGTAACATTGCTGTGTGTCATAAAAGCCGACACACTCGGTGCATTTGCTCGGCTCGATGACATAGATGTCATCCCCTTCCGAGATCGCCTCGTTCGGGCACTCGGACTCGCATGCGCCGCAGGCGATGCACTCGTCTGTGATGATGAAAGCCATTGCGACCTACCTCCTGTGGTGTCTCTGTGTGGGCCTAGGCTCCAAGCTTTCGTACAGCCCGCGTTCGAAACCATGGTGAGTATAATCGCTCGGTATCCTCTGTCAAACAGTGGTGTTGTCCAGTGTGATGTTATCTGGAGCCGCGATATTCAGGCCGTCCATCGCGGTGTAGGGTGAGGGTTTTGCGGGCGATCATTCTCTGTACATCCGGCAAGTGTCTCTGCGGGGTTCTTGATGTGTGCGGCGCTCAGACGAGCGAGAACACATCTCTGCACGGAGCAGACTTCCGAAGTACACCAAGTGCCTCGCGGTGTGTCGTCCAGCAAGAGAGTACTCAGCCTCCACAGTATTCTGGCGATACCTATACTGTGCGGAATCTGCAATGATGACAGGCGGGTCGCTTGCCCGTATACTGCTCGCGAGAGCACATGGGGTCACTACCCGTGACCGTGCAGAGGGGCCACAGACGGCAGTGTTCAGTGGGCTTGCGAGAGATGATAGTGCGTTGTAAGTGCAGAGGAGAGGCGATGAGCAGAGGTGGGAGTGCTGCGAGACATGGCACAAGAGGGCGCAAATCGCACCCCCGGAGAGGCCACAGCGATCGCTGGTGGCTCATCGGTATTGTTGGTGTGGTCACGGCGCTGGGTCTGGGCAGCTTTGCGCTAGCTGGCGGCTTGAGGCAAGCGGCAGCTCCAGCAAGCGTAGCGACAACAGACTCGGTGAGGCGCGTTTCTCCGCAGCGGGCCAGAGCCCTGGCGGAAGCGGGTGATGCCGTGCTCTACGACACGCGGCCGAGAGCAGAGTATGAACAGGAACATGCCATGGGCGCTCTGTCCATGCCGCTGGCCGAGATCGCAGATCGTTTGGATGAACTAGCGACGGACAAGACGCTCATCTTGTATTGTACTTGACCGCGCGAGGAGACGAGCGCCCGTGCGGCGCTCATACTGCTCCAAAGCAGTATCGACGCGAAGCGGGTCGCCGTTATCTCTGGCGGTTTCTCCGCATGGAAGCAGCTGGGCTATCCGGTGGAGCGCAATTGATGGCGCGAGGTTCAATTGAGACGGGTGCAAAGTTTGGGCGACGGGCTGGCGCGGCGTTATCCGTCGGGGGAGCCAAGCACAGGGATATGATGTAAGCGTGGACTGTATGTGTAGCGAGGTGGCGCGCGACAAGAGTTGAGCTGGAACCCACGAGAAGACAAGCCTCTGGCAGGTGGTTTCTGGCAAGCCAAGAGGTCCCCCGGTAGCGGCTCAGGGCGCCATGCACAGGTGTGAACGACTGCAAGCGCCGACATCGCGGTGAACCCGGTTCTCACAGCAGCGCGTGAGGGGATTCACTCGCCGTACTCCAACTCTGTGCGTGCGATGGTCCGATCGTCCACCTCGTGTTGGATGGTATCTTTGTGGTGGCTCGCGCAAGCTCACCGCTCATGTTTTGTACGTGCGATAATATGGTCCTGCAGCTCTTTGGCCAGCAACACGAACTGCTGGCTGAACCCCGAGACGCGCACACAGAGGTTGCGGTAGGCCTCGGGATCTTGTTGTGCGGCGCGTAGTGCCTCGGCGCTGACCACGTTCCACTGCATCTGCCCCACACCCTGGCGGATAGCAGTTTGCAGTAGATCTGCGAATTTGGCTCGGCCGTCACCCTCCAAGAGTTGCGGATGAGCCTCGATGATGGCGGAGCTGCTGGCCGCTGCCAGATGATGTGGCATACGGCTCAGAGACATTAGCATGGCCGTGATACCCTCTTCATCGCGCCCTTGAACAGCCGACAGGCTGTAGGCCAGTGGTGTGCCGGCCAATCGCCCATCCGGCGTGGCCCCAGTGCACTGCCCCAGGCCCAGCATGAGAGTGTAAGAGAAGAGGTGCACATAGAATCGCCCGCCGCGCACCGTGCGGTGTTCGCCGAGAAGTCGGCAGTAATGCTCGGCCGCTCGCGCTGCCAACTCATCCACGTAAGGCTTGTCGTTGCCGTACTTGGGCGCTCGGTGTAGCAGCGCCTGCCGCAGATCCTCATAGCCTCGAAAGTCGGCCGCAAGCGCGTCCAAGAGCGTCTCTTTGGAGACGAACTGCGTTTCAAATACCAGCCGCTGCAGCGCCGCCAGCGAGTCGGCCACGTTGGGTACGCCCACCGCCGCGCTGGAATGATAGTTATAACGCGCACCGCCCCAGGCGATATCGGCACCCGACTGCACGCAATCGTCCGTGAGCAACGACAGATAGGGCAGCGGGAAAGTGTTCTCGTGGATCAGCTCGGCTCGGTTGGATCCATACACGTTGTGTTCGACAAAGAAGCGCACTTGCTGCTCGTAAGCTCTCCACACATCCTCGATGCAGCCCATGTCGACGAGTTTGCCGGTCTGAGGCCCCACTTGTACTCCGTCTCTGGGATCCACACCATCGTGCAGGGCGAGCTCGAGGCATTTGGCCAAGTTGGTCCAGTGAGACACCGCATGGGGTGATGCACGGCCTGGAATGGTGATCTCTACACAGCCTATGGCTGCATAGTCGCGGGCATCCTGTGGGGCAACCCCGTTGGCGATCAACGCTGGCACCAACGTGTCGTCGTTGAAAAAGAAGGGAATGCCCCCGCCTTGTGCCACCAGGTCCACAGCCTTTTCCACCAAAGGGCGCGGGCTCTCGCTGTGTAAACGGACCGACAGGCACCGGACGAACTCTAGTGCGCGTGTGACTTCCAGCGTCATGTAGCTTAGGTCGTTGCTGGCATCGCTGCCGTCGGCTTGCAGGCCACCCACCATCATCTGCTGCACATCGTAAGCACGGTAGAGCTTGATCCAGAGCGCAGCCATAAGCTCCATGGCTTCCTGCTCGGTGATTCGACCCGCCTCACAATCCGCCACATAATAGGGGTGAAGCATCTGATCGATACGGCCGATGCAGTTGGCGTTTACCCCGTCCTCCCAGCAAGTGATGATATGCGCAAACCAAAGTGCCTGTACTGCCTCGCGAAAGGTGCGCGCAGGCCGGGCTGGCACCTGCAGGCAGACGTCACGCATAGCCTCGAGCTCATCGCGGCGGGCAGGGTCGTCGCAGCGCGCTAGCTCCGCCTGGATAGCCCCAGCGTAGCGCAGCCCCAGGCCTGCACCGGCATCGGCGATAGCACGCACTGCGCTCCAGAAGGCGCGCTTTCTGCTCGCCAGAGGAGATGAGAGGGCGGTCCCTTGAAGATGGTTATCGATCTCGGCCCGTATGGTCTCAAACCCCTGCCGCAGGACTTTTTCGTAGCCACGCACGCTGTGGTTCAGATGTGTGCCCCAGATAGAGATCACTCCACGACGCTGCTCGTCAGCGATCATCTCGGGAAGCGGCTCTACCTCAGCCTCTCCGGACCCGAACCGCGGGACTTTGGGCGCCGCGCTAGCGTATCGCTCTCGCTGCTCGGGTGTGAGACATGTGCTCTTGAGGCGGGCTTCCATATCGGTGTTCCAACCACCGATATCTGGGAAATCGAGCGATTCATCGCCGAGGTAATGGTGGCCGACAAGCAGCTCATCCGGCGCGACCTCTGTGGGCATCCCCTGAACGACTGCGGCCAGGGCTAACGCACGACGCAACACCATGGGCTGCCCCTCTGCTCGTACAAAAGCCTCGCTGAACAGCAGCCCCCTGTACCCCTGGTATTTGCGCACAGATACATCGTCAGCCAACGCCAAGATGCGCAATCGCTGAATCCGCTCGGAGGGGTCATATCTTTCCATGTCAGGTCTCCCTTAGGGGCTTGAGGTACCTGCAACATAGCTAACCAGGCCTCGCGGGTCAAAACCGGTGCTCTGCCGATGAGTATAATGCCCTACTCGGCGCCTATGCTAATCAAGGGCCTGTTACGCTTTATGTCTGGACGAGTCAGCGAGTTCTCGTGGTTGTTTCTCCCTGCCAATAGTCTGCATTTGGTCCCAGTTTGATGCGCAACACCTCGGTGACTCTATCCAGGCGCGCTACCTGCTCGGATGTCAGTGCCACTGAAGCGCTTGCTGCGTTGCGGGCGATCTGCTCTGGGGTGCGACTTCCCACCAATACACTGGATACCCCGGGCTTGGCCAGCGTCCAAGCGATGGCCAGTTGGGCCATGGGCATCTCCAGTTCCTCAGCGATATCCCTGATCTTCGCGATGGCCTCAAAGGTCTCAGCCTCGGCGCCTGGCTGGCCATGGCGTGCCTCGGCTCGAGTACTCGAAAAGTGTCGCGTGCGAGCGCGAAAGGGGGGCACTTTGTCGGCCGAGGCGTACCTACCGGCCAGCAAACCCTGCATGAGCGGCATGTATGCGATGACGCCGATCTTGTGCTCGATGCACAATGGTACGATGTCTGTCTCAATGGCCCGAGAGAGCAGGTTGTAGTGTAACTGGTTGCTGACAATGCACACTCCGGTGGCCAGCACCTCTCCCAACTGCTGCACGCCGTGGTTGCTCACACCGATGGCCCGCACTTTTCCCTCCACTTGCAAGGCCTGCAGCGTCGCGAAAGCATCCTCAACAGAAGCATCTTCGATGGGCCAATGCACCTGGTACAAGTCTATATAATCTGTGCGTAAACGCAATAGACTGGCTTCACAATGAGCGCGTAACGTCGCGGGCTCAGTGTTACTGGGCGAGATTTTGGTGGCTACCACAGCGCGTTCTCGACGCCCGACCAGAGCCTTGCCGACAACCTCTTCACTGTGCCCGTCGTTGTAGCCCTCTGCGGTGTCTAGCAGGGTGATCCCGTTGTCCAGCGCGGCATGGATTGTCGCGATCGCCTGGCGCTCTTCCAGATCGCCCCAGCCAACGCCGCCGCCCAGCGGCCAACAACCCAGCCCAAGAGCGCTTACCCGTAGATCCGACTGTCCCAATCTTCTTGTCTCCAAAGCGGTCCTCCCCACTGTTGATTCCTTTGTAGAGGGATCCTACTTGTCTCAGCACTCGATGTCAACGGCACTGTGCGTTCGCCGGCGATCGGCTGTTAACCATATCGCATGTCTCGAGCAGCACGGCCTGCCGTGCGTTCTGTAACACGCTCGTCGGTTTGGCTTGCCGAGCGACGCTGTCTGTGGTATCCTTGTACTCGTCATCGCGAGTCGCCCTCGTCTCGCGGTGTTTTGTGTCCATTTATGCTCTAGGAGAGTATTGTCGTTTGTTGGTTCAGTTGATTCATAATGGTGTTGTGGTCCCCGAGGCTCCCGAGCCGCAAGGGGTGTCTCTGCGCATCCGTGGCACGGTAATAGCCCTGACCCCCAAACAGGAGGAGATGGCCATGGCATGGGCGCGTAAGAAAGACACCGCTTATGTCCAGGACCCCGTGTTTGCCGCTAATTTTTTGCGAGACTTTAGCACCGCGTTGGGTATAGAGCCATCTCTGACGCTCGATGAAGTCGATTTCGGCCCCTGTAACGACCTGGTTGATGCGGAGCGCGAAGTCAAGGCAGCGCTGTCCAAAGAGGAGCGTAAAGTGCTGGCCGCGGAACGCAAAGCTCAGCGCGAGGCGCTCAAGGCCAGATATGGTTACGCCATCGTGAAGGGGCAACGCGTCGAGCTCGGAGCCTATATGACAGAGCCCAGCGGCATCTTTATGGGCCGTGGAGAGCATCCGTTGCGCGGCCGTTGGAAAGAGGGTGCCACTCAGCGGGACGTCACGCTGAACCTCAGCCCCGACGCGCCACGCCCAGAGGGTGATTGGGGCGAGATCGTGTGGCAGCCTGATTCGATGTGGGTCGCGCGTTGGATGGACAAGCTGTCGGACAAGATCAAATACCTCTGGCTCAGCGACACTGCGCCGATCAAGCAGAATCGCGAGGCACAAAAGTTTGATAAAGCGGCCCGGCTGGCTCGAGACCTCGGGTTGGTGCGAGCGCATATTCAGGACGGCTTGACGGATCCCAAGCCCCGGCGGCGTATGATCGCCACTGCCTGCTATCTCATCGACACGTTGTGCTTGCGTGTGGGCGACGAAAAAGAGGCCGACGAAGCCGATACCGTGGGCGCCACCACGTTGCGTCCCGAGCACGTGCGGATCGGCGATAATGGCGTGGTCGAGTTCCACTTTCTCGGCAAGGACTCGGTAGAGTGGCACAAAACGATTGAGCTGCCGGAGGTCGTGCTGGACAATCTGCGCGAACTCATAGAGAACGCACGCCCCTCCAGCGGCGGTCGAGGCAATAGCGCTGATAAGCCTCAGCTCTTTCCCGACGTGAGTAGTCGCGATGTCAATACATATCTCTCCAGTATCCAGCCCGGGTTGACTGCCAAAGTCTTCCGAACCCACCACGCGACGGTGGCGGTACAGCGTTGCCTGACGGACTCGGGGGTGAGAACGAGCGCTCCCGAATACCAAAAATGGCAGGCGGTGAGCCTCGCAAACCTAGAGGCTGCTATACTTTGTAACCACACAAAGCAGGTCAGCACCAGTTGGGCTTCATCCCAGGCGCGCTACCGTGAGCGTATCTCCAAGGCCAAAGAGCGGGTGGATCGTGCCAAGATCGTCCTGCGTGAAGCCAACGATGCGCTGGAAGCGGCACGCCAAAGCGCCCGCGAACGCGAGGAGGCTACCAAATCGGACGCAGCAGCGCAACGAGCGCGCGAGACGGGGCGCAAGCGAATTGAACGAGCCAAAGCCAGGATCGAAGCCGCTCGCCAGCGGCGCGACAAGGCGAGCATTGCCTTGGGCAAGGTCAAGGCCCAGGCAGCTGTCGCGAGCAAGAAACGCACTTGGAACCTCAGCACCAGCCTCAAGTCGTACATCGATCCGCGTACTTTTCACGAGTGGGGCAAGTCGGTGGACTATGACGTACTGAGCAAGTATTATCCCACGATCCTACAGCGCAAGTTCGCCTGGGTGCGTATGATGGAGGGTATCGAGGAGGAAGCGATCGAGGACTGCGAGCAGATCACCGTGCGCACGTGCCTGAGCGACGACCTTCCCGCGGTGGCCAAGCTGTTCCACACGGTGGCCTCTATGGCGCCCGCGTCTGCAGCAGCGTTTCGCCTCGAGCCCGAAGACATCGCGGCGCGTTACCTGCCCGCACTCGAGGGGCCTTGGCGCGAGGCACTGATCGCCCTGGACGAAAGAGAACAAGCCATAGGTTTCGTGGTGGTCGGGCCCGAGTGGGTCGACGAAGAGGGCGACAAGCTCAGCCTCTTTGCGCTAGTGCACCCCGCGGATTGTGAGGCGTCGGCTGTGCGTAAATTGGCCGATGAAGTACAGCGGCGCGTGTTGGCGCACCAAGCACACAACCCCAAGCGCGACATCACACTTGCCCCGCACGACGAAACCTGGTTCAACCTAGCGCCCGAGCTCGCCGATGCGCTTGGCCTGCTCCCGGAGGTCGAAGACGAGGTGAACCTCGTGGATGCCGATGACGAGGCTAACGCTGACGACGAGTGAATTCGGTGTAATGCCTGTGCTATACCTCATCAGCACACAAGTAGCGAAGCAGAGCGTCGTACTCGCGTAGGTCGGGCACGATGAGGTGAGCGCCGGCCCGCACGAGTCGCTCGCGTTTCCAGGCATCCACCCCGGCCAAGCTCTCCTCGTCGGTGGCGACCCCCACGGCGACGCCGCCTGCTGTGACTGTATTCTCGATCTCGACGAATCCGTCTCCGAATGTTACCAGCTCCGGGCCACGCAGAGCGTGGTCCTGCAGGATTCGCGCGATCAGCTTGGCTTTGGAAAAGTCCTCCCAATTGTCCAAGGCGCCATAGATGCCCCCCTGGAAATACTCCGCCAAGCCCAAAGCTTCGGCCTCATCCCTCACGTATACCAGGTCGGTGCCGCTGGCTAGATAACAGACCACGCCTCGCGCACACAGCGCTTCCAGCATCTCCACCGCGCCTGGAACTAGCAGATTTTCGCGAGGAATTACACCTTGTTTGAGCCCCTCCACACGGTGGGCAATTCGCTCCCACAACAGATCCAGATAATGGCGCTTGTACTCGATGGCCTCAAGCGGCTCGCCGCCGCGCGCACGAACCTCTTCCGTAAGGCGGATCATCTGGTAGATCGTCTGAATGCCCGTCGTGCTGTCAATGAGATCAAGAACCACGCGCT
The DNA here is from genome assembly GCA_964407215.1 of uncultured Anaerolineales bacterium. Taxonomy (GTDB): domain Bacteria; phylum Chloroflexota; class Anaerolineae; order UBA1429; family UBA1429; genus CAYOUT01. The sequence goes on from CAYOUT010000001.1 coordinate 80,746, forward strand.
CCAGGTCGGGACGTGGTTCGTGCTGCGGAGCTTGCAGCAGGGCATCCACCATCATCGGCCTCATCACTTCCTGCCACCCCTGACGGATAAGTGACAGCGTGCCATCAAAGTCAAACAGCGCGTGGCGAATGGCACCTCGCAGAGTGTCTCCGCGCACTATCTCTACCTGTGTGCCGGGTAAAATGGGCATGTTCAGATCGCCTCCGGAGGGGGATTTGGATCGCAGAGAACAGCATGCTGCTCTCAAAGCGCCAACCTAACAGACCGGGCGTCATCTGTCAACCATGAGCTGTCGCAATGCCATTGATCAATAAAAATGTCCGCATTGGTTAATCTGTGATAATGTCACCGTATGGCAAGAAAAGAGGTGATCATGTCGACGCGAGATCGATTGCCGATCGACACGATTAGTGGGGCTCCTCGAAGCGGTTGACTGCTCCCCAAGTCGCGCCCATACAGGGCATCACCGTCCGTCAGGCCAGATGCAAACTATGGCTCTTTCGGGGGAAAGGAGCGAAGGATCTAGGCCACGGCAACCGTGTCCGCCCGCCTGCACTAGGTGTTGGATAGCGCTTTCCGGGGGGATGGCAGTAGATTCACGTGGGATACAGTCCACACCCGTCTGCCGAGCTGCGTCGCCCGGCTATGAATCTGCTTAAACGCGATACGAGAAGCAAGAGCCGTATCACGCAAGGCGCCTTGGGGCAGCGAGAGACAACGCGTAACTGTTGAGTATTCCAAGGTGGGTATGCGAGTGCCCCGCGCAAACGGCTTGCCGATACGCCAACTCGGTCATATACTGACCATCGTCTAGAGTCTAGCCCAGATGAAGGAGGCCGGCTATGCCTCAGTCTGTCTCGATTCGGGCGCCAAAAACAAAAGACGCGGTTGTTGCGCGCATCATGAATCTGTTGCAGCGCGAGCTCCAAGAACGAGCGCAGGTTGTCGTCACCGCTGGCCCAGCGGATCTTGCGTTGCAGCTCGAGGTGCAGCCCGGCCCCGGCCCAGACGGCTATGCCATCGAGGATGATGCCGACGGCGAGCTCTCTGTAAGGGGGCATGATGCCCGTGGGTTGCTCTATGGGGTGGGAAAGCTGCTGCGCGATGCGCACTATGAGCCTGGCCAGTTCATCCCCGGGAGTTGGCGTGGTGTCTCTGTACCCCATAGGCCGGTGCGAGGCATCTATTTTGCCAGCCATTTCCACAACTACTATCACGACGCTCCTGTGGCGGAGGTGGAGCGCTATGTGGAGGAGCTAGCACTCTGGGGCTACAACGTGGTCAGTGTTTGGTTCGATATGCACCACTTTCAAGGGATCGACGACTCGGCAGCACAGGCCATGATCGAGCGCCTGCGCGCGATCCTGGTTGCCGCAAAGCGGATCGGCTTGGACGTAGGCCTGGTGTTTCTTGCCAACGAAGCATACGCCAACAGTCCCAAGGAGTTGCGTGCCGATTGGACCGCCGGCCACGATGGCTACCATCACCCGCCGGGAGGACACTACCATGTGGAGTTGTGCCCCAGCCAGCCCGGTACCTTGGAGCTGTTGTTGCGATGGGTGGATGAGAAGCTGGAGGCGTTTGGCGATCTGGAGATAGACTATCTCTGGATCTGGCCTTACGATCAGGGCGGATGCACCTGCGGGCGCTGCGCACCTTGGGGGGCCAACGGTTTCCTGCGCTGCGCCGAGCCTATCGCCCGTCGCTTCAAAAGCCGCTTCTCTGCGGGCAAGGTGATCCTCTCTACTTGGTACTTTGATCGCTTCACCGATGGCGAATGGGCGGGGCTCGATCGAGCCTTCCAGCCTCGGCCGGACTGGGCGGATTACCTGCTGGCTGACGACTATGGCGATCAATACCCTCAATACCCCTTGGTTCACGGCGTACCCGGTGATCTGCCTATGGTGAACTTTCCCGAGATCAGCATGTATCGGTGTAGCCCATGGGGCGGCTATGGTGCCAACCCCTTCCCGGAGCATCTACAGTCTCTGTGGGATACCGCAGGTGACAGGCTCTCGGGAGGGTTCCCATACTCAGAGGGGATCTATGAGGATCTCAACAAAGCGATCTGTGCGCAGTTTTTCTGGTCGCGTGCGGGCGATGCTTGGGCAATTGTGCGCGAGTATGTCGCCTACGAGTTCGGGCAGCAAGCCGTGGCACCCGTGCTGGAGGCCATAGGAATCATGGAGCACAATCTGCCGCGTGATATGCAACACTCCGACGCCGGCTACCGCTTCCCATTGGTGCATGCCGAGCGGATTGAGGAGTGCTGGCAGCTCATGGTTCGAGCCGACGCTCAGCTATCGCCTCGAGCTCGCGCCTCTTGGCGATGGCGGGTGCTCTTTCTTCGAGCACTGATAGACCGCGAGTTGGCCGCCCACGATGGGTACGTTTCGGAGCGCTGCGAGAAGGCGTTTGAGGAGCTCACACGCATCTATCACGCGGAGGGCGCGCTGATGTGGGTGGCGCCACCGACGCGCGACGCACTGGCAGCCCAGCGAGGTATGGATCCCGAGGGAGCGCACTAGGCGGGCGCCACTTTCACACAGCAATGGGGAACAAGTAGTGAGTACGCAGCTTTCTTCTGAGCAGATCGAACGGATTGTTGCCTTTCACGGGCATTGGTGCCCCGGCCTCGCTTGGGGCATCCGTGTGTCGGAGGCGGCTCTGCGCGAGCTCGGCCCACGTGCGCCTGACGAGGAGATCGTGGCCGTCACAGAGACCGATAACTGTGCAGTCGATGCTATCCAGTACATGGTGGGATGTACTGCCGGCAAAGGGAATCTCGTCATCCTCGACCACGGACAGAACGTGTTCACTTTCGTGCGCCGGTCGGATGGGCGGGCGATTCGCATCAGCCGTAAGGTGGCTTTGCCAAACACGGCCCAGCAACCTGGGTCACAAGAAGCCTTAGCGGCTAGAGAGGGGGCGCGAGAGGATCTCATACGGGAGACCATGATGGCGGACGAAGCCGACCTCCTCGAGCTTCAAGAGCTTGAGGATTACCGGGCCCCAGAGAGGGCCCAAGTGCTGGCGTCGGTGCGCTGCGATAGTTGTGGCCAGCCCACTATGGCGTCCAAGCTGGTGTGCCTCGAGGACAAACGGTTGTGTCTATCCTGTGTGCAGACCGAACTCGCTTCTGGAGTGCATATGAACCCCATCGGCGTGGCGCACAACGATCTGCGGCCCGGCCAAGCGCCGCCCAGAGCACGCAGCCCGCGGTCCATTATCGAGGTGCGACCTGAATTCGCAGCGGGCTTGCTGGGCATCGAGGCGAACAGCCATCTGCAGGTGCTGTTTCTGTTCGCGCAGTCTAAAGATGTCCCCTTGCAGCAGCATCGCTACGGCGATCCTTCAGAGCCTCTGCGCGGTGTGTTTGCACTGAGAACACCGCGCCGGTTGAATCGCATCGGCCTCACGACGGTGCGCTTGCTGAGCGTGGAGGGCAACCGGCTGTGTGTTGAGGGCCTTGACGCGTGGGACGGGACGCCCGTGCTCGATATCAAACCGCACGCACCGCGCTTGGATGAGGGATCCGCGGGATAGACCACTTGTCCACCGAACCTGCGCGGGCTATACTCGATGGTGAAGATGCGGGCACCGAACATATCCTATCAAAGAGACGGAGCAACACGATGGCAGACAAGATTCGCGTTACGGTGTGGAACGAGTACCGCCACGAGAAGACACACGAGGCCGTGGCCACAATGTACCCCGAGGGCATTCACGGGCAGATCGCCAAGTTCCTTGGGGCCAATGACGATTTGGTGGTGCGTTGCGCCACCCTGGATGAGCCAGAGAACGGCCTTCCCGATGCCGTTCTGGCCGACACGGATGTCCTGATCTGGTGGGGGCACATGGCGCACCAGGACGTGCAGGAAGAGACTGTGGATCGCGTACAGCAGCGCATTCTCGACGGTATGGGACTCATCGTGCTGCACTCTGGCCACTTTTCCAAGATCTTTCGGCGCATGATGGGCACGAGCTGCAGCCTCAAGTGGCGTGAGGTCGGCGAACGTGAGCGCTTGTGGGTAGTGGATCCGGCGCACCCGATTGTGGAAGGGTTGGGAGAGTATATCGAGATCCCACATGTGGAGATGTACGGCGAGATGTTTGACATCCCGCAGCCCGATCAGTTAGTGTTCATCAGTTGGTTCCAGGGAGGCGAGGTGTTCCGCAGCGGTTGCTGCTGGCACCGCGGCAAGGGCAAAGTGTTCTATTTCCGCCCCGGCCACGAGACGTTGCCCGTCTTTTACCAGGATGAAGTGCAGCGCGTGATCGTCAACGCTGTGCGATGGGCTAAACCGGCCGCTGGTCCGTACGATACATTGCGGGCTTACAACTACCAGCCTCTGGAAGAGTTCAAAGTCTCGGACTAGCAATGCAGGCAGTGAAACGGGGCCTATCGCCCCGCGATAGGCCCCGTTTCTGCGTTCGTTTCACCCGCTCATTTAGAGATCCCAAGGAGGTCCGATGGGCCAAGTTGGTATGACTGAGACCGGTTTCGAAAAAGACGGAGAGCTTTTTGTCCCTTGGGGTGCCAACTATTTTGTACCGGGCACAGGATGGGCCCCCAAGCTATGGGCGACCTATGACGAAGACCGTGCTCGTGACGATTTCGCCAAGATGCGTGACTTGGGTGTGAACGTGGTGCGGGTCTTTGCGACATGGATGAGCTTTGTCGAATCCGAGACCCGGGTGAACGAAGAGGGCTTTGACAAGTTCGACTCGATGTTGCGAATAGCGTGGGAGAATGGCATCCTGCTGCACCCGACGGGCCCCGACCACTGGGAGGGGCAGCCCGCCTTCATGCGAGGCGATGCCAACTATATCATGTCGGAGCACCTGCTCAGGGCGGCCGAAAACTATTGGCGGGAGATGGCCCGCCGCTATAAGAACGACGAGCGCATTTTCGCATTCGACGCGCTGAATGAGCCCGCAGTTTGGCCTAACGAGCGATTTTGGGCCGAGTGGGGCAACCTCGTGGAAGCGCGCGGAAAAGGCGAGGGCTGGCTGCTTTCACCGGAACAGTTCCCCGCACGGCGGGAATGGCCCCCGAAGGGGATGGCACCTGAGGCTATATTGGCCATCGAACAGCTTCGTAACCGCTTCGGCAACGCCTGGCTGCGGCGCATGGTGGATGCCATGCACACGGGTGGGAACACTACTCTGACAACTTGCGGCTTTTTGCAGTCCACCTTCCCGCTGAGGGGCTCGTGCGGCTTCCATCTGACTGAGCCCGCGTCGCTGCTGGATTTTATCTCTATCCATTATTACCCGGGAGATATCACGGCGGCGCAAGATTACCGTCACGATCTGGACGTGGGCGCTTTGTGGGCCTCTTACGCCAGGTCCTTCGGCAAACCAGTGGTTTTTGGCGAGCTGGGCACGGTGGGCGGCAACACGGAACCCTTTACCGCATCGTGGGGCTCCGTTTATCCGCCGAGCACCGAGGAGCAGGGGGCACTCTGGTGTCGTGATCTGGTAGAGGCCACGCGTCCGTACGCCTCCGGCTGGCTGACGTGGGGAACTTTTGACATCCCCGAGTCGTTGGACTGCACTCGGCACAGTGGTCTACTTGATGCCGGTGGGCGAGCCAAAGAGTGGGGGCGGGTGTTCAAAGGCATGGCGCTCTCTATCAAGGCGTCGTGTCCGGCTCGTGATCTGCCGTCGGTGGACTTTGAAGCTGAACCCGTGGTGTCCGGGCAGGTGGATCGTAACCGGGTTATGGACGATCTGGTCTTCAGACGGCGCACCCAAGGCGAGTTCTTTGTGCGAGAAGCCTAGCCGCTTTTCAGGATGTGGCTTTGACTGGAGGGGCCTGGTAATTGACGAGCCCCTCCTTTGCGTTGTCGCGAGAATCGGCTGAAGGTTTGGTAATATATGTGTGAGGGCATGCCCAGCCCGACGCGTCTCGCGCTGTCGAAGGTACACTTTGGCGCATGACAGAGGATCCCTCGAGACCGTGAGATGCGCTGGGGTTCGGGACGTCAACTACCGCTGTCCAGGGGCTCGCGGTACGGATGCCTTCCCGTCGCGTTCCGGAGGCACGGCTGAACTCCGAAGGCAGGCCGCGCCTCATCGCAGACACATGCACATGACGCGGTTGCCGCTCGTATGCGACACAGGTCCACTCAAGCGGTGAACCTGTGCGATCTGTCAGAGCTATCCGGCTGGAGCGTCGGCGGGGCGCCTCTGTATTCTGGGGAAATAGAGCCACAGGTGGCCCAAATTGTCATCCTCGCCGAAGACGATCTCTCCGTCGCGCCCTGTCACTGCGGCGCCGAACTGGTAACCGTAGCGCCGCCGCTCGATGACTGAGGCGGCCGCGCCGATCTGCGTAATCTCGCTCGTGGCGGGGTTGTAGCAAAACAGCTTGCAGATCCCCTCGCCGCAAGAGCCAAAGACGCGCCCGTCAAAGGTCACAGCCGTGGGGCCCGCAGGCGCCAAAGGTAACTGGCCCAGACACTGGCTAAAGCCATCACGCTCGGTGAAGGCGTACAAGAGCCCTTCACTGCTCGCCAGATACAGCGTGCCGTCCACCGGGTCGCTCGCCCATACGACCCCGGGTGCGTGCCAGGTCCCTTCGGGCAACCTGAAGGCGTGGCGCTCCAACCCTCCACTCTCCGGATGGTAGCACCAGAGGGTGCGGGCCAGTTTGGAGTCCGCGTCACTCTCGAACCCCAGAATCCCGCCCTGTGAGCCGCAAGCCAGCCGCCCGGCAGATCCTATCGACGCTACGATCTCTGGCTGGCCGCCCGCGAACTCGGTAACGACGAGGTGCCCCTGCGTGGCGGCCACCAGCCACTGCCCCGATGTATCGGCGACAGCGTGCACCAGCCGTTCGCCCTCGATCGGCGATCCCAGCTCTTCGTACGGCGGTCGGCGGAAGCCCCACTCCTGTATCAGGTCAAAGGGGAGGCGCTGCAGCTCGCGACGGATCAGGCGCCCTCCACTCGGTCCGTTGACGCAAGCGATAAAGTAGCCCTGCCCGCATACGATGGCCGGGCATTGTGTCGCACCATCTACCGCGCCCATATCGAACACTGCGCCAGTGACTCCGTGAAACATGCCGACGAACAGATGCGTGGCCCAGCCGCTGGTACCGCCGTACACCAGCCCATCGGGGGTGATATCCAAGGCGGTGATGTGACTCTCGTCGAGAGCCATGGGCACCGACGCGCCGGGAAAGCATAGGGGAAAGGCTACAAAAGTGCCCTCGGTGACGAACGTGCCGTGGACGATCTCGTCGATGAGCGCCTTGGCCTCAGCACCGGCCAGGCCCTCAACGGGAGCCTGCTCCTCTGAAGCCTTGGCAAACAGGTTCTTTTCCTCTTGGGTCATCTCGCGCTCCTTAGCCCCATATCCGGATGGGCAGATGGGCGTCGGGTTTTTTGCGGTCCTCGGGCATGTGCACTCTAAAGATGCCCACAGGCTTGGGCCCCACGTGCCCAAAGAAAAGGTCACCGCGATGGTCAACGGCTCCCCGCGATACATACTGCGCGGATTCGTCGGGGCGCTCGAGTAGCGCTACCTCCGTATGCTCCAGAGTCTCGGGGTTGAGGCGCCAGACCACACCCTCACGCTCCCGATGTTGAGACGGTAATGGGTTGTGGACCGGGTCACGCCAGCGCGACGCGACATAATACAGCTGTCCATCTCCGGCGAAAGTCAAGCCACCGCAGTGATCCAGAAAGGTATCGTAGGGGATGGTCAGATCACGATCTTGAGTGGCGGGGCCCAGATCCTCTACGCGCCCCCATTCGCCCTCGTCCAGCCAGATGCGCATCAACCGGGGCTGAGCGATCCATGTGCAAGCGTAGATGCATTGTGTGCCGGGTGCGATGACGGCGTCATAGAACACACTGTGCCAGCCCGTCTGGAAGTGCGGATTGTACGGCAACACTTTCTGCGACATCTCCAGTCGATCGCTCTCCGGATCGTAACGCACCAAGTGACCATAGTCGCTGCTGGTCCAGACGCGGTGGCGTGCATCCAAGAAAAGGACCTGGGCATTGATGGATCCGATGCGCCCTACATGGCGGCGTTGCCGTGTGGTCAGATCATAGATCACGAAATGATCACGAGGATAGCTGAGTGCGTAGAGCAGGTTGCGCTCTTCATCCAAGAGCAGGCAGCGGCAACCCTCCTTGGGGATGAGCGTATCCCACCAGAGCACGGTGTTGCTTCTGGTATCATAGGCCAGCAGCGCGCTGCCGCGAAAACAACGCCGTTCATCGTGCCAAGATCGCCACGGCGAGTAGGCTGGCTGGTCTATAGGCGGCCCCGAGAGATGGGTCGCCATATACATGACACCGTCGGCCATGGAGGGCGCAAAGCTGTAGTGGATTTTGCATTGCGTAGCGCGCCCCGAGTCGCGCGGGTCATCCACCATCTTGTCCAGCTCGAACAAATAGTCCAGACTATCTGTGGCCTCGTTGTAGCGCACGACTTGCACCGTGGCTCCCGGTGTGGATTCGGCACAGGCCGCCGCATAGATTCTCCCATCAGGGCCCACAGACAACGACCAGCAAGAGTCCGAGTCGGGGTGTTGTGTGAACTGATACCAGCTTACCGGATACCCCATGGGGCGCTCCTTTCGGCTAGAGGCAACTGATGCTCAGCAGGGGCCATCGGGGCTCGATGCGAGCTCCAATAGCCTGCTGGATACGCCGAGCCTGGCTATACGACACTATGCGACGGAGACAAGCGCTCCCGTGCGAGCGGAACGCTTTTCGGCCTCCACCAGCATCACCGAATCGCGCGACTGGCGCGGCGTGATGATGGTAGGGAGGCTCTCGCCCGCCAACAGCCCCACGAAATGCCGAATCTCCAGAGAATAGCCATCGCCCGAAGGAACCTCGGGAACAAACGGCTCGCCCCCGGTGGGTGCCACTCGGAACGATGGATCGCGCGAGCTGTCGAATGAGATGGTCGCACCTTCCAGCACGAGGTTGAAGCTCATCTCAAAGCCGAACCCCGGCGCCATCATCCAGCTGCCTTCGGCGGTAACCGCAATATCAGGGTAGAGGTACTGTGTAACGAGGTGGTCGTAATCACTGCTGGGGCCGATGACTCCGCGAGTGAAGAGCTGCTGGGGCATGCCGAAAAGGTACTGCACAAAATCGGTATCGTGGATGTGCAGGTCGAGCGCCGCGCCGCCGCTTCGCTCCGTGTCCATGAGCCAATTGTCCCAGGTCCACGCTGGCGTAGCGGAGAGACGCTGGAAGGTGGCAGCCAGTACCTTGCCGTAGGCGCCCGAGTCTACTGCCTGCTTGGCCCAGGCGTACTCGGGCCAGAACCGAATACAATGGCCGATCTGTAGCAGGCGGTCGTTGTGCTCAGCGGCAGCGATCATGCGATCGCATTGCTCGACATTGAGCGCCATAGGCTTCTCACAGAGCACGTTGAGGCCCGCCTCCAGGGCTCGTATGGTGTACTCCTCATGGAGAAAGGTGGGCAGGGTGATGGAGATGGCGTCCAGCCCACCACGCCCGATCAGTCCGTCGAAATCTGTATAAAGCTCTACGCCGGTAAAGTCGAGCGGCGCCTCCGCACCGCTGATGTTGCCGACCGCATCCATGGTCGCCCGCAGCTTGGCGGGGTCGATATCCCATACGGCGGCAATTGTCACGTTCGGCAGCGCCTTGTAGCAGCGGTGGTGCATTCTGCCCATGAACCCCAGACCAACGATGCCTACTCGAATCATGATACGCTCTCCTCAAAGATCGTTCGCAAGGCTTGTGCCGTCTTTTCTGGTCTTCCAGGTAGAAACGGACATACTTCGGCCGTCACATAGCCATCATACCCGATCTCTTCTAGGGCGCGCTTTACAGCGGCCCAGTTCACGTTGCCCTCGAGCAGGTCCACGAACCCTTCCATAGTCCCAATGGATCGTTTAAAGTCTTTGACATGCACCCGGGTGATACGCGAACCGAGGATAGAGATCCAATGCTCGGGGTAGCCGATGGACACGATATTGCCCACGTCAAAATAGACGCCAACCCGCGGCGAGCCCAAGCTATCGACAAAATCGCGCATCTCCAAAGGGCTGAGCAGAAATTTGTTCCAGACGTTCTCTACACCTATGGTGACCCCCAGGCGCTCCGCGGTGGGAACCAGCTGCTGAAGGGTCTCCTTTGCTCTCGCATAGCAGACGTCGTAGGGCACGAACTCGCTCTTCTCTTCAGAGAACGCCTCCACCGCACCGGGAACGTACAGGTACGCGTCGGTGCCGAGCCAGCGAGCCACCTGGAGTGCGCGCTCGGTAAAGTTGGTAATACGATGGCGGGTTTCGGGATCGCTGGAGGTTGGCGACGTGCGCCAACTCTCGCCGCTGGCGAGACTGGATATCTCCAGCCCCATGCTGCGCGCCCGATCCGCGATGGCCGCGCACTCGGCCTCGGTAATACTCGGTGTCAACACCCCCTCACTGGCGATGCACAACTCGATGGCGTCATAGCCCGCCTGCACCGCCTCCTCCATGGCTTCCACGATCGGCTTGCTGCCGTCCGAACCACCCTCGAACATCCAGTAGTTGACACTGATCTTCATGATACTCCTCTCTCACGACCGTAGACGTAACCTGTGTGCTGGCTATCGCCTCTGCGTCGATAGGCGCGGGACTAGGGGTTGATGACTATTTTGTTGCGGTTGGGAGTGGCCATGATGCCCATGGCCTCGTGAATGCGAGATAGGGGGTATCGGTGAGAGATAACGCGTTCCGTATCCACCAACCCCGTCTCCATCAGGCGGATAGCTCTCTGCATGGCCAAGGGCGTAGTGCCAAAGCTTGCATCCATCCGCCCCTCCAAAAAGTGCGTGAGACCGCCATCGAGCTCAAAAGTCTCGTGGGTTGTGATGCCAAAGAGGTTCCAACGGGTGCCGCGCCGCCTCAGATCGACCATGAGGCGCACAGCCTCAATGGGGCCAGCCGCTTCTATGATGAGGTCGGGTCCTTCGGGAATGATCTCGTAGACGAGTGCTTTGGCATCCTTGTGAGTTGGGTCGATCACGTGTGTAGCGCCGAGGAGCAGCGCCTGATGGCGAGCGTGCGCGCTGGTGTCTATGGCGATGAGCCGGCCGGCACCGGCTGCCTTGGCGACCATCAGGCAGAGCAGGCCGATGGATCCTACACCGATCACGACCACGTCTTCGCCAACCCGCATCTCGCTATACTGGACGACCCCCTTCCAAGCCCCAGAGAGAGGTTCGGTGATAGCAGCGGCGTCGAACGAGATGTTGGCAGGTTTGTGGAACAGCGTGTTCTCCATAGTCAGCATGTATTCGGCAAAGGCACCGGGCCAGACGTCCTCGGGTCCGTCGCCGCCGGTGGTAAAAGCGTGTTCGCAATAGTGTGTGTTGCCCACTCGACAGGCTTTGCAGAAACCACAGTAGCCGGATGGCTGGCAGATCACCTCATCCCCTACACGAAAGTGGGTCACACCGGGGCCGATCTCCGCTACAACACCGCTCGGCTCGTGGCCCGCGATGAAAGGAAAGGTCACGTTGCGTCGAATCCCTTTGACCGCCTTGTAGTCGGTGGCGCAGATGCCACAGGACTGGATGCGTACCACTATTTGGCCGATCTCCGTGGCGCGAGGGCGAGGGATTCGCTCTAGGCGTAGGTCGTCAAAGTTGTGTAATACAGCAGCGAGCATCGTATCCATACCGGGGCTCCTCCCAATGGGCTCACGCATCCAGTTCGCACACGATCAGCAAAGCGATTATGCCCATTCACTCAGTGGGATGCAAGGCAGATCACGCCGGCTGCGTGAGTGTTTGTATCGGGCGTTACGAGTGTGTAAGATGTCTTGTAGCGTGTAATTCCAAAAGCGCGGGCGAGAGCCCACGCGCATCATACGAACGGGAGCATTACACTGTGAAGATACTTGCGAGAACGCAACCAATGTCCGGGCGCCCGATAGAAGAGTGTCTCAGAGCGATCGAGCGTCTGGGGTTCGATGGCGCCGAGATCTGCCTGGAGAACGACGATCTGCGGCCGGAGCTCCTCAACACCGAACGTGTAGCCGCGGTTCGCCAGCTCGCGGAAGAACTGGGATTTGCGACCTGGTCGGTGAGCTATCACCAAGACTATATCTACGACGACGAGCTGCTGGAGAAGACGCTGCAAGGTATCGCTTGGACGCCGGTCTTTGGGGCTCGCATCTTTGTCTTTTCGGGCACCCCCAAGCGAACCGGAGACGAGGCGGAATGGCGCCGCATGGTGGACCGCACACGTCGGATGGTGGCCGTGGCTGAAGAACACGATGTGATCCTCGCCAAAGAGTTCGAGCCCGAGTTCATCGCAGGGTGCACACTCGACATGCTGCGCCTGTTTGACGAGATCCCCTCGCCCAATCTGGCGGCCAATCTGGACCTGGGCCATGCTTTTCTTTGCGATCCCGATCCCTTCGACGCCATCCGTGCCCTGGGTGACAAGATCGTTCACGGCCACATAGAGGATATGGCGGCTGGCGTGCATCGTCATCTACCGCCCGGGCAGGGCGATATGGATCTGGCCGCCTATCTGCGAGTGCTGGCTGAGGTGGGCTATGATGGGGGGCTGGCGTTAGATCTCTATACAGCGGATTATGAGGCGGTTGCTGCCCAAGCCGTGCCTTATCTGCGCAGCTTGATGCCGTCCGCATAGGGTCAGCACGGCTATGGGTCACCCCTGGAAAGATGATAGTGTATGGAAGAGATCTACCCTTTGACGTTCGAGCCGGTGTTCCGGGACTATATTTGGGGCGGGCGCAGGCTCGAGACATTGTTCCACCGCTCTCTGCCACCAGGCATCGTGGCAGAGAGCTGGGAGGTATCCGGGCACGTCACTTCACCCACAACGGTGGATGCGGGCTGTTGGCGGGGGCGGACGCTGCCCGAGTTGGTGAAGGTCCTTGGCGAGCGACTCGTGGGCGTAAACTCCCGGGATATGTTGATGCGGCAGCGCTTCCCGCTGCTGGTGAAACTGCTGGATGCTAATCACGATCTGTCGGTGCAGGTGCACCCCGATGACGCTTATGCAGCGCAACACGAAGGGGGCGAGCTCGGCAAGGCTGAGATGTGGTATGTGTTACACGCCGAGCCGGGCTCCGAGGTGATATACGGCCTCGCCCGAGGCGTGACGCGCGAGACCTTTCGCGAGGCCATATCGCGCAACAATGTCGCCTCGCAGTTGTATCGCACCTCGGTGCGGCCGGGCGACGTGCTCTCTGTGCCCGCGGGGGCTGTACATGCGCTGCTTGCTGGAGCGGTCGTGGCCGAGATCCAGGAGAACTCGGATACTACATACCGCGTCTACGATTGGGGGCGGTTAGATGATGATGGTAAGCCCAGGCTGCTCCACGTAGACAGAGCTCTCGACGTGATCGACTTTGGCCTGGTTGAGCCGGGCAAGACCCGGCCTGTGACGCTGAGCGATGCGGGGGGAGTGCGCCGCGACTGCCTCGTTCGATCACCTCAGTTCACTGTAGAGCGGATCGGGTTATCCGTCGGCGGATCATACATCGGAGCCTGCGACGGCGCCACGTTCGAGATCTGGGGCTGTATCGCGGGATCAGCGCAGGTGGAATGGTCGGGTGGCGTGCTTCCGGCGAGCGCCCTGCGTTTTGTGCTGTTACCGGCAACTTTGGGCGAGTACCAGGTGCACGCTGTGGGGCCGGCTACACTGCTGAGAATCTACGTAGATAGCACCGCACATTAGGATGGACAGGCCGCTCCGATGAAAACCATCGGAGCGGCCCGGCGTTTCTCGTGAGCGCATGTGTCAGTCAAAGATGATCACGGTGCGAATATTACCCTCGTCGCCCTGGTACAGCCTGTCAAAGATTGCTTGCCCATCTTCCAGGCGCGCATACTCACTGATTAGCGGATCCACAGCGATACCTCCCGATGCTACCAGTTCTAGCGAATCGGCGTACTCCCCGTTCGATGCACAGACACCATAGACTGTGATCTCGCGCGTGACGACTTCCTGCAAGCCGAACTCGACTTTGGGCTCGACGTTGCCGATCAGCGTGAGGGCGCCCCCCTTGCGTGTGATGGAGAGAGCCGTTTGCACGGTGGGAGCGATTCCCACTGCTTCCATGACGGCATCTGCACCATCCGGACCAGTCTCATCGCGTAGGCGCGCTAATAGGTCGGCATCACCCGCGCGGACTGTCACATCGGCCCCCAACTGCTCGGCCAAGGCTAGTCGCACGGACGATAGGTCAGTCACCACTACTTTGTTCGCACCTTTTAAGCGGATCGCTTGCAGCGCTACCAGACCGATGGCGCCCGCTCCCACAACTACCGCTGTGCTGTTGAGCGATAGCGGTGTGCGATTGGCCGCGTGCACACCGATCGCCACCGTCTCGGCCAGCGCCGCTTGTGCGAAGGACAGGCTGTCGGGCAATCGCGTAGCGATCCAGTGGGGCACTACCACATACTCGGCTAATGCGCCGTGACGCCGATAGGTCCCCTCAGAGACCCCCACCACCTGTCGGTTCTCGCACAAGTTCACGTGGCCGCTGAGGCAGTATGCACAGTGGCGGCAATACACCGTCGAGTCAAAACTGACGCGATCGCCTGGGGAGTGAGTGTTGACGTTGGCGCCCACCGCCTCCACTACGCCAGAGGCCTCGTGGCCCATGATGATGGGCGGCTGTCGTCGGCCTGTCTTACCACTGTAACCCTTGATGTCCGATCCGCAGATGGCGCACGCTTTTACGCGGATCAGCAGGTCGTCTGGGCCGTAGGATGGTGTGGGCCAGTCTTGCAGTTCGAGAACATAGGGCGCGGTGTTCACAAGGGCTTTCATGTTGTGTCCTCCTGGATATGAGGTGGGTGTTCGCTGTTCAGTAAGAGCCGGGATCGTCTCCGATGCCGGCGGTTGAAAGACATCACTTGTGGGCGTCTCGCGTTTCGTGGGCGATACGAAAGCCGAGCCTGGCGAGAATGTGACGTCACGTATTGGCGGTTCTCGCACCACTCAACCATGCAGTGCGCCAAAAGCCTCTCTTATATAACCCGGTCTCGGCAGGTGTGCTGATCCCTCCAACCCTGTTTGAGGTCGGGCACATCCCATAAGCTGGATAATACCCCTTCATCTCGTGAGTGCAAGTCTCCGAGGAGTATAGCTATGGCGAAAAGCGGTCGCGGTCAAATCCGTCTCTAATGCCCATAAATGCTGTGCGCGCAAGTGCTCGCCTGCGGCCTGAGGGGGACCCCTCACATTAACGAGCCGCGAGAGGGTGGGGCGGGGGGTTGTCGCTTTTTCACGTGCGTGCTACAATCGCCCCCGCTTCCAAGGCACAGGCTGCGCATGCTCAGCAAGACCTTGCACCGATCCTCGGCGAGTGAATACTCGTCTCTAAAGGAGAACTATGTCTCAGAACGATGTACGCCTCGGATTCGTGCCCTCGTTGCGTGTAGAGTACACCGATTGGTGTCGGCGCATGCGCGAGGATAGCCTGAGCGCTTTTGCGCGGGTACGTGGGCTAGAGGTTGTTGCGCCGCAAGCTGCGCCGGATGGCATTTCCATCGATCCAGTCGCCGGATACACGCCCCATGGGGTTGTTTCGAACCTCGATGAAGGCGAGGCGGTGGCCGAGTATTTCGCCGCACAGAAGGTGGACGGTCTGATTCTCTGCCCCCTTGACTTTGGCGATGAACGCTCGGCGGCCAAAGTCGCGGAGCGACTGCGGGTTCCCGTTCTGCTTTACGCCACCAAGGAGCCTCCCGCGCTCAACGACGCTAGTCTGGCCAGGGTGTCGGACTCGTATTGCGGCAACTTGTCAATGGCCTCGGGCCTCTACCGACGCGGGATCGCCTTTCACTACGCGGGCATATTCTTCCCTGATGAGGAGGCGCTTCGCGAAGAGTTGGACACCTTTGTGCGCGCCGTGTCGGTGGTCAAGGGGATGCAGGGAGCGCGCATCGGCCAAATAGGCGTGCGGCCAGCGACATTCGAGACGGTGGGCTATGATGAGGTAGCGATGATCCGCGCTTTTGGCCAGAACGTGGTGCATGCGAATCTGGCCGACGTTGTCGACAGAGCCACTGACTATGCCGATGATGATCCAGCAGTGGAGCAGATGGTGGGGGCGATCCGAGACAGTGTGGCACGCATTACCGTCGCAGACACGCACCTCGTCAAAGCGGCCAAACTAGAGTTGGCGCTAACCGAGTTCTGGAACAGCTCGCGGTTGTCGGCCATGGCCGTCCAGTGCTGGCCCTCCATCCAGCGCATGATGGGGATATCGCTCTGCGCCCTGTACGGTCGCCTGACGGCCCGTGGTATGCTGACGGCCTGTGAGACCGATGTGCTCGGCGCGTTATCTATGTTGGTCAACTACCGGGCCGCTTTGAGCGAGGTGGTCCCCCATTTCGTGGACTGGACTATCCAGCATCGCGAAAACCCCAACTGGTTGCTGGCTTGGCATTGTGGTAACGCACCGGCATGTCTCGCTAACGATCCGTCTCAGACCGCGTTGCGCTCGCGTACCGACATGCGGGGAGAGCTGCCTGCGCGCGATGAGGACCCGATGGCGGGTCTGGCCCAGTTCCAGCTCAAGCCAGGAGCGGTCACCTTTTGCCGCTTGGCCGAGTATGGCGGTGCTTGGAAGATGCTGATCGCCCGCGGCGAAATTGTGCCCAGCGATGAGGTGCTGGCGGGAACGTGGGCGTGGGTAGAGGTGCCAGATCACGCCAGGCTGTATCGCACACTGGTCGAGGAAGGGTTTATTCATCACGCCAGCATGATACATGGCGATCAGGCTCTGGTTCTACAGCGAGCTTGCAAGTTCCTGGGCATACAGCCTGTCGTTGTGGAGTAAGGGGAGCGGAGTTGAGTGGGTTGGACGTTGTAGGCCTTGGGCTGAGTACACTGGATGTCTTGATCCGCCTTCGGGATATGCCCACTTGGGAGCACGGGGGGCGAATCAGCGCATTCGGCTTTGATGGGGGCGGCCCCGTGGGCACAGCGTTGGTAGCCGCGGCTCGGCTGGGCGCCAATGTGGGCTATGTGGGGACGGCGGGTAGCGATGAAGCTGCGGAGATCAAAGTGCGGGCATTGGTGCGTGATGGAGTGGATGTCTCGCGCATGATCGTGCGCTCCGGACCCGAGAATCAGGTAATCCTGGTGTGCGTGGACAAGGACACCGGAGAGCGTGTTTTTGCCGGCCTTCACAGTCGCCGCGAGGAGCCTCTCATGCCCAATGAGCTCGATCGCGACTATATCATCTCTGCGCCGATTCTGCATCTCGACGGGTATCACCCCGACGCCGCATTGCAGGCGGCGCGTTGGATGCGCGAGGCGGGCGGACGGGTGGTGTTGGACGCCGCCAAGACATCGGGTCCCATCGATCCGTCGCTACGCGCACTACTAGAGCATGTAGATGTGCTGGTCTGCGGCTCTGGTTTTGCGCCAGCACTCACGGGCCGGACTGATCTGTGGGAGGCCGGGTGTGCAGCGCTGGAGTATGGGCCACAGATCGTAGTACAGACCGAGGGGGAGCGAGGGAGCTATACGGTCAGCACGGAGGAGGCATTCCATATGCCTGCTTTTGCTGTGGACGTAGTGGATACAACGGGTGCGGGCGATGTGTTCCACGGTGCTTACATCGTGGGACTGCTTAAAGGATGGCCGTTGCGCGCCATCGCCCAGTTCGCTAGTGCCGTGGCGGCGTACAAATGCACCACGCTCGGCGGCCGAGTAGGTATCCCTCGCTACGACCAGGTTGTCGCGTTCCTCGCCTCGCGAGGAATAGCTATCGAGGAAGGAGTGGCCTGAGAAACATGCCGCTGACATCCATGTGTGAGGGATTGAGAAAAGCGCAGGCGGAGGGCTATGCTCTGCCGCTGTTCGATACGTTCGATATGCTCGCGACCCAGGGCATCTTTGATGCACTGGAGGAATGGCGAGCGCCAGCGATGGTGGGCATCTATGCCCACTATGTAGATCAACCAGCCGCCAGAGCGTTCTCGGCGCTGATCCGCACATTCGCAGAGGATGCGACCGTGCCTGTTTCTCTCATGCTCGACCACGGAGGTAGCCTGGAGTCTTGCTGTCGCGCACTGACGTACGGGTTTACAGACGTCATGTACGATGGCTCCAGCCTCCCTCTGGAGGAGAACATCGCCAACACCAAACTCATCGTGCGTGCCGCACATGCCGTGGGTGTGGGTGTGGAGGCCGAGCTGGGTCATGTGGGCACTGGCGCCGAGTATGGCGACTTGAGCACCCTGCGTCAGGGGTTTACCGATCCGGAAGTGGCCGAGCGCTTTGTAGCTGAGACGGGTGTCGATGTGTTGGCTGTAGCTATAGGCAGCGCCCACGGCACGTACCGGAGCGAACCGCATCTGGATCTCGAGCTGTTGGCCGAGATCAGACGGCGGGTGGATGTGCCACTGGCCTTGCATGGGGGCTCGGGTCTATCGGCAGAGCAGTTTCGAGGTGCCATCGCCGGGGGGATCGCCAAAATCAACATTTTCACTGATCTCGGGTTGACGGCCGGCACCCGTATGGTCGAGGCGAGCAGGGCGGAGGGGGCCTCTTATTTCTCCATCGGAGAGGCAGTGCGAGAGAGCTTTCGCGAGCGGTGCGGTTATTACCTCGATCTCTTCGGCTGTGGACACAAGGCCTAGAGCATCGCTATCGGTTCGGCGGACAACGAGGGGCCCCACATGGAGCCCCTCGTCGGTGCTTCAAAGGCTGGCTATTCGCAGCCACGGCAAGGCGCAATGCTGGAGCCCGAGGAGGCGCTGATCTCGGCCGCCTCGATAACCCCGATCACGCGTCGAGCGCTCTCAGCCGTCACCAGCAACTCCTCCCCCATCAAAAGATGGTCGGCGATGTTGCGATAGTACTGCGTGCTGCCGTAGCTGGGTAGCGTGACTTGAACTGTGCTGTCCTGCCGAATCCCGGCTGCGTAGCTGACCAGCTTGAGGTCTTGGTCCCAGTCAACCTCGATGGATCCCTTGGTGCCGAGGATGCGCCACTTGGGTCGCTGAGACGCCGCGATGCTGGAAACTATTACATCGGCCGTGACGCCGTCGTCAAAGCGGATGTAAGCTTGTCCGTGGTCCTCGTTGCTCACCATGTGCCACACGCGCTTTTGCAAGTCACCCATCACCTGGCTGATCTTGCCGGGCACCAGGTTCAGCACCCAGTCAACCAGGTGTGCGCCCCAGTCGTGCAGCACCCCGCCGCTGATGGCCTTGTCTGAGCGCCACCAGAACCCCGGATGGTTGTAGCCGCCTATGCCGCATTCGATATGGAAAACGTCCCCTATAAGGCCGCGGGCTATGACGTCCTTGATGGTGAGATAGTCGCCATCCCAGCGCCGGTTGTGAAAAACGCTGAGCATACGCCCCTGTTGTCGGGCGGCGTTGATCATGCTGTCGGCCTCTTGCACATTGAGGCAGAAGGGCTTCTCCAGGATGACGTGCTTGCCCGCCTCAAGGCAGCGGATCGCCAGCGGTGCGTGCAGGTTGTGCGGTAAAATCACAACGACCAAGTCCAGATCGTCCATAGCCAACAGCTCGTCCGCGTCGCGGCAGTAGCGTTGGAGGTGGGGGAGCTCCTGCTTGGCCACCTCAACACGAGCTGGGTCGGCATCGCACATGGCTACGGTCTTCATGCCCGGTGTAGCGTCTATCCAGCCCGCGTGGCCTTTGCCCATGTTGAACGCGCCGCCGTACCCGAGCAACCCGCAACGCACGACCTCATCCGATAGCTCGGCTCCAGCCGACCAAGCGATGGCTCGCAAGGCCAATTTTTGCAAGTCGGGGTTGGCCCAAGCCTGCATGGTGTGCCCGTTGGCCAGGTACACTACGCGGCCCGCACCGTAAGAGCGTGTGTAGGCCATGGGCATTTGCACCCCCAGCCAGGGGGTCTGTGCCAGCAGCGTGACCTTGGCGGGGTCATAATTTTGTAGCTGGTACATCTCGTCATAGAGCGTCAGATCGGGCATGCGCGTCGTGATATAGTGGCTCCGGTCCGTGATTGACACAGTAAACTCGTGGTGCTGTGGATGCGTGAGAAACTCACCGCCCAGCATATCGATATACGCGCGACTGCCGCGGAAGCTGTCCGTTGCCGAGTGAATCCCCACAAACCCGCCGCCGTTTCTCACAAAATCGAGCAGCCCCGCCTCTCGTTCGGGGGTCAGGTCGTCCACAAAGCCTGTGGTATAGACCACGACGGCGACGTACTGTCCGTTGGCCAGGTTGGCCAATGCATCGAGATCGGAGGTCATCTCGAGCTTGAATCGGCCATCTCTTGCCAACACTTGACTCAACAGCTTGCCTGTGGGCTCAGTCGGGTGAAACTCGGGTCCGCCGAAAACGTACAAGATTCTCTGCATAGTGATCTACTCCTCTGCGGCCACTGAGTTACGTAGGGTGCCGATGCCGTCTATTTCGATCTCGACCACGTCTCCCGGCTTGAGGAACACGGGGGGCTTGCGGGCAAAGCCCACACCGGAAGGTGTGCCCGTCATGATCACTGTGCCGGGCAAAAGAGTCATGCTGTGCGATATGTAAGAGATCAGCTCGCGGCACGAGAAGATCAGGTCGCTGGTATTGGACTCTTGCATTACCTGCCCGTTGAGGCGCGTGCGGATGGCCGCGTTCTCGGGATCCAGCTCCGTCTCGATCCATGGGCCCAAAGGGGCAAAAGTGTCGAACGACTTGGCACGCGCCCACTGCTTGTCTATACGGCGCTGACAGTCACGTGCACTCACATCGTTGGCGCAAGTGTACCCGAGTACATAGTCCAGAGCGTCCTCCACGCGCACACGGCTAGCCGCACGCCCAATTACAATGGCGAGCTCGCATTCGTAATCGACCTCGTCAGGCGCGACTTTGGGGAGCATGATAGCATCCCCGGGAGCGCATAGGGCTGAAGTGGCCTTGAGAAAGATGACCGGGCGATCGGGGATCTCCATGGCGCTCTCGAGTGCATGTTGGCGATAGTTCAACCCGATGGCGATGATGTTTGGCGGCGAAATCGGCGGCAAGAGTCGCACATCATCGAGCGGGAAGGCGCGCTCAGTGGGCTGCCACTCGCCCAGCATGTCCCCCTCCAGAGCGCGCAAAGTCGTGCCCTCCAGAACACCGAGCTGTGTCGCACCGTCCGGACTCATAAATCGTGCAAAACGTGTCATGTTACGGCTCCTGAGTTGGTCTTGTTGGTGGCAGTTCGTCATACTGGTCTCATGATGAGTAATGGGATTGGCACGGTCGCTTCCATCTCAGCGCGCCTCTGTGGCGCTTGTACGTCCTGTGGAAAGGGCCTCAGTGAGTCTGGTTGAGGCTCACCAGCGCTGCGCCCCCGAGAACACCGGCTGAATTCTGCAACTGGGAGACCTCGATACGCAAACGGCGTTGGAAAGGTGGGCGAGCTTGAGCGCGAACGATCCGCTCTGCCACATTCACGCCCTCGGGCCAGCCGATGATGATGCCCCCGCCTAGTACGATAAGGCGAGGATTGAGCATGTTCACCAGACTGGTGAGGGCGACTCCCATAAGTATGAACGATTCCTCCAAGGCTTTGCGAGCCCGCGTATCGTCAGCACGCGCCCTCTCCGTCAACAAGCCCGCACCTGCGAACCGGGTGCCGAGGCTGTAGAGCTCCTTGGGGCCAAAAAGCTCCTCAGCCACGCGTGTCAAGGCTTTGCCCGAACAATACATCTCCACACAGCCTTGGGCCCCGCAGGTGCATTGTAGCCCGTGGGGTACGACGATGGTATGCCCGAACTCGGAAGCAAGCCCATCGGCCCCCCCGTAGAGCTTACCATCCAAAATGAGCCCACATCCCACACCCGAGCCCACAAAGATCACGGCCATGTCGTGGATGCCCACTCCCAGCCCAGCGGTGTGCTCGCCCAAGGCGATCAGGTTGGTATTGTTCTCGATATAGACCGGCACGCCGAGCTCCCACGAGGCCTCCTGTGCCAGATTCGCACTATCCAGCCTCGGTAGGTTCGGGCACGACAACACCGTGCCAGCGCTCCGATCCACTAGCCCGGGAATACCCACGGCTATCCCGACTATATCCTCGACAGACACCTGCTGCTCGCTCAAAAAGAGCTGCACTGCGCTCGCCAGAGCCACATCTGGTGGACGCCAACTGGGGAAGACGATATCCGTATCTGGCCGCTCATGCGCCAAGATGGTCGGCTCAGCCTCGTCAATAAGCGCGATCATCGTCCTGGCCGCGCCCACATCCACTGCGCAGCGATACGACACGCTCCACCTCCATCTGCGCCAATGATCCGGCGCTAATGCTCGCATCGTGACGAGGCCGGCCGAGGCTTCTGTCCCAACGCCGAAATGGTCGGGCTCTCGGCAGCCTTAACGCTTATGGCTCGAGGACCACCTTGGTGGCTTGCTTACTGCGCACCAGCTCCAAGCCGTGTTCCAAGTCATCCAAAGGAAGGCGGTGGCTGATCCATTCCGCGAGGACTACCTCGCCCGAGCGAACGAGGCCCAGCAACTCCTCGTGGACTTTCTCCTCACGCACGGGCAAATCGACGATGCGCCCATCCTCGCGCGCTTTGCGCACGGTTTCGCTGAGACGATCGACCTCGGGGGCCACACCATAGTTGGCCACCTGGCCCTGTGGTCCGATCAGTGAGAGGGCGCGCTCTAATGCGGCGATACTGCCGACGGCCTCGATAACGCGTTCAAAGCGCCCAACGTCCGAGGATGTGGCATCAGTTGTGATGTACGCATCGGCTCCCAAGGCTAGGAAATCGTCTCGCCAGCGTTCTCGCCGGCCAAACACCACGACCTCCGGGGCTCCGAGGTGACGCGCCCAAAATGTGAAAGCACGGGCCACAGGCCCCGTGCCGACAATAGCCGTGCGGGTGGACGAATCCACACCGGCAGCGCGTGTGGAGAAGAGCGTCTCCTTGAGTGTGATGATGGAAGTAGCGTCGGCGGGGGCGATCTCTGGCGGCACGATCTGTTGTTGGGCCCACATGCCGTTGGGGCGCTCGCCGGGATACGCCATCTGCCACGCGCTCAGATCGCAGGCCAAGCCGTACTGCGCCATGCCGCCCCACGCCGAGGCGATTCCCACGCGTTCATAATCGTACACCGCGCCAGCACGCAAGACGCGGTCACCGGGCTTGTAGCGCTCAACTTTGTCGCCTACTTGGACGACTGTGCCAACGCTCTCGTGCCCGAGGACGAGGGGCAGAGGAATCTGTGATACAAAGTGTCGTTCTATGATCTTGAGGTCGGTAGAGTTGCAGATGCCACATGCCTCGATGCGCACCAAGGCATCATAGGGGCCAGGCTCCGGAATCGGCACCTCTCGCACAGTGACATGCCCAGGGGCATCAACCACAGCCGCTTTCATCGGCAAATACCTCCGCTGGATAGTGTCGGGATGGTAACACGCCGCCCAAAGCGCGTCAATGCTGCGAGTATAAACGCATTCCGCTCTTTGGGTGCTAGTTGCTGTTAACCGAATTGCTACTATTAACCGGACTGTAACCTTGCAGGCTCGATTTTATGTTACACTTACACAGAAGATTAGCGGCTACCGAGTCGGATCGACGCGACGAGCCGACTTCTGGGCCTGCCCGCCAACAATACGGCCGCATTGGCCCAGCGGAAGAGGAGGAGAGAGATGGACGGGGCTCGTGCGAGGAGACGGTATTCGATGATGGTGTTCGCGTTACTCGTAGGCATTCTGCTGACGGGAACAGCGACCGTCAACGCATGCGAGGAAGAGTGGGATAGATCATCGCTCAAGAGTATAAGTGAGGGATACAACTGCGACAACGACGGTTCCGTCTTTGCCACGGTGCGAAACAATGGCGATGCGATGGGAGGGCCGGTGGGCTGGCAGCTCTATTACGTGTCGTCGGGAAGCCCCAGGCAAGGAACCGTGATTGCCAGTGGCACGATCCCGGCGCTCAAAAGGAACGGAACCCATAGCATAAGCGCCTCTGCTAGCCAGGGTACGGGCAACTATATATTCAGGGTCGAACAGCGACCGCAGCACCCTGGGAACGGCGTATTCTGGTCTGGAGAGATCGCGTTCAGCTGGGAGCGCTGCGCCCCGGCGCCGACCGATACTCCCGAGCCGACACCCACGGACGTACCTTATCCGATGCCTACAGGCAGTCCCGAACCCACGCCCACTGATACTCTCGATCCAACGCCGACAGATGTTCCTGAGCCGACACCCACGGATGTTCCCGCCTCGACGCCAACGGATGTCCCTGAGCCAGCACCGACGGATGCTCCCGAGCCCACGCCGACAGATGGCGAGTTTTTGCCTGTGGAGCCGTTCGCAGAGTGCATCAATATCTTGGGCGAGGGGCGCTATGAGGCGCTGTTCGCTTATCATAACCCCAACAGCAGAGCGGTAGAGGTGCCCATTGGCAGCGAGAACAAGTTCCTAGAGGGTGACGAGAATCGCGGCCAATTGACAGTGTTCGAGCCGGGTTGGGCCACGGATGCATTCCGAGTGGTGTTTGACGGGAGCACCATAACCTGGAAGCTTGGCACTCTGGCCGCGTCTGCCTCAAATGAGACAGTACTTTGCCTGGAGCAGAGAGAAGAGACGCCGACTCCCTCGCCCGGCAGGACTGTTATGCCGCCTCCGGAACCTACGCCAATGCCTCCTCCCGAGGTGCCAGAACCCACTAGCCTTTTGCTCCTCGGCAGCGGGATCGCCTCGGTTGCGGGTTATCTGGGTTTGAAACGGCGGCGCACCGACGTAAAGGCGGACCGGGCAAAATGACTTGCGGGCCGGGCTGGTCGTAGACTCGAATAATGCAGAGTGTGAGGCAGCTGCACGTACCAACTTGCAGCTGCCTCGTTGTGAAGGACCCAATGCGCTTCTATGCGGATGTACAGCGCCTACCGTTATAGAGCGCGGGTATTGGGCTAGACTGACGCTCGTGGATGATGCAGCCTATGGTCCGATCGAACAGGTCTTTGGCGGAGGGAACCGTGTTTCGATGTATGAGAGCCGAGCGGAAAAGGAGGCGAGCGGGATCGCGGTTTGCCATGCGGCTCGTCTCTTGGGTACTCGTGTGGTTGGTGCTGGCTGGGCTGGTGCCCTGGGTATTCGCTCAGGGGGCCTCGTGCGATGAGGGCTCCACGCGTCACGCGCTGGAAGGCCTGGAGCCGGTCCACCACTTTGCGCTCGGGCGTACCACGCTCACCTACATTGTCACGGCTGGAGCGGATGTTGACCGTGTGTTCGTATCCCTTTCCCCCTGGGTTTGGGGTTACATCCACCCAGATACCCCGGCGGGCTGGGCCACGGTTGACCAGGACGACGAGGCTGCCGCAGGCATCTGTTGGGAGGACGGCGTACAAGCTGGCGAAACCAAGGCCTATCACCTCGTCTTGGAGGGATACTGGAGCACCGAACCAGGGACGGGACAACTGCGTGTAACGGGGTGCTCCACTCAGAATTACACTGTGCCCATCGCTTGGAATTGGGTGCCTGCGGCAGGGCCAACTCAGCCGGCTGTGGTGTATGGGTACACCTGGGAAGATACGGACCGCGACGGTCGCTGGAGTGAGGGGGAGCCCGCTATTTCGGGGCATACGGCTATGCTGTGGCGGGCGGTCGAACAGCTCCCAGAAGGCGGGGGCGAGCCTCCGTTGGTAGCGGTGGGCGACGAGACGGGCTTGTTTCGTTTCGAGCTGAAAGCTCCCGGCGAAGTGATCCTCGTGCAGGATACTAATGAAGGGTGGGAACCCACCACACCGACCACTATTACGGTAACGGTTGGCCCGGGCGGCGATGCCGGCCCGTACAACTTTGGCGTATATCGTGTGGGGCAGAACCCACCCCAAGATGAGCCCGCGCTCACCGCCCCCACCTCACAACCCCCACCTTCGGTGCCGTCCGCGGAGGCTGCGCCGCCGCCGGAGGTCCCAGAGCCCAGCAGCCTGGCGTTGATGCTGGGCGGAATCGGAGCTGTAGCGGCGTGGATTGGCACACGCATGCGTCGCTGAGCGCGGGAAGTCTCGTCTCACTGGCTCGTCTGGGCGCTAGTCCTCGGGATAGTTGCCCTCCCTGCGCCACACGTCGAGCATCAAATCGTAGCGCTCCAGGGGCATACCGGTATAGATGCAGTTGCTCGTGGAGAAAACATAGCCCCACCCCGGCATACCGTGTTGCAAAGCGTAACGTGCCGACTCGATGACCTCCTCATCCGTTCCGCTATCCAACAGGCCGCAGTTCACATTCCCGATGAGGGCGACTTTGTCACCCACCAACCTCTTGATCTCTGCGATATCGATCCCCGCCTGGGGGTCCAACGAGTGCAGCGCGTGCGGGTTCGCTTCTACGAGATCGTCCAGGATGGGCATGATATTGCCATCGGTGTGCTTGATCACATAGTAACCCATCTCGCGCTGCCCAGCGACGAGGCGTTTTAAATAAGGCGTCACCACTTGGCGGAACATGCTGGGCCGTAGGAACGGGTTGGTGTTGAAGCAATAGTCGGAACAAAGCGCAAAGCCGTCCAATCCGCCATGCTTCCGAAGCGCTTCGGCTTTGGCCAGCATGTGGTCCACATTTCTATCGGCCCTGGCTTTGGCCTCGTCCAGGTTCTCGTACAGCCACGCGGCCCACTCCTCCATGTCGGTGCCTGACGGAATGGCGTAGGTTGCATCGCCATGGAGCATCAGGAAGTAACGATCGGCTGTCCGTTCGCGTACGAGATCGATGAGGCGCATGGTCTCATCCAGCGTGTCGGGGTTCGGGTGCAGGAAAATAGCATCGTGCTCATAGCGCTCTGCCGTGCGGATAAAGATGTCGGCGATCTCGCTGCGATGTAGCTGGCGCTCCCTCTCGGACATCTGGTCCCACTGGCTATAGTATCTGTGCGAGGGGTGGACCTTGCCAAACGCTTCCATGGTCAAAAAGAACACCAGCTCGAAATGCGGCACGCGCCCACGGATTGGGCGGCGCTCCAGGGCGGCGATAAAGCGTTCGCGCGGCGTAATGTCGAGTGATGGCATGAGAGCACTCCTTGTCTGGGCGTTTTGGCTACGCTACAGGGCAAAACGGTACGTAGGTTTAATCGGCCAGGCGCAGACGTATCCAGTCGGCTATTATCTGAATGCCCCGCTCCGACATCGTGCTGCCGTTCAGAACTAGATCGGCGTGCCAGCGCGAGGATTCTACAAACTCCTGGTGGCGATAGCGAACGCTATCCAAGAAAAAAGTGGCGATATCGTCGAAATCCATGCCACGTGCCATGTTGCGTCTCAGCCGGCGTACGATGCGTTCGTCCGACTGGGCATCCACAAAAAGGCGCAGATCCAGTTGCTCGCGTAGAGCATCATCTTGCAGCGTGAGCAACCCCTCCACAATCACCACCCGAGGCGCATCCGCTCGCTCGAGACATGCGGCCAAGTCCTTTTGCAAGGCGCCCAAATCGAAAGAGCCTGGGTGATTGTGATCCTCGTAGGTGATACGAGTGATAGGCGCGACCATGTTGGGCCTGACCTCTAGAAAGTAGTGATCCATATGAAACACTTGCACACAGAGATCATCCAATAGATCGACCAGGCGCTGCGCCAGTGTGGTCTTGCCGCTGGCAGAGCCGCCGGCGATCCCGACGACGAGCGGTTTGTGGGCTGGGGGCATGATGTCTCCGGGGCTGAGTATTCGCCGAGTGCTGTGGTGCACGGCTGTTGCTGGTGCAGTCCAACTCGATACGTGAAATGGTAAGGTACGGGGCTCAGGGTGTCAAATCGATGTTGTCGGCGGTTCTCCAGCGGCCTCCGCGTCGCTGGGGAGCTCCGTCCATCGCACCTAGGGTGTTGACTGTGCGCCCCGGCGCTCTTGGCTACACTCGTTGGCCACCCACGTGAAAGACGACGCTGGCAGCAAGCGTCTCGCCCGGCTCGAGGATCAGGAGATGGGCGGCTTTTTGTAGCCCACGCGTGTGCAGATTGTGTGCATCGGTGGAGCACGTCTGGTTCTCAACACAGAAAAAAGGTCTGCCCGCTGGTGTGTAGACCACGCTGTGCGTGAACGCTTCCGATGCGACCAGCGTCAGTTGTGTGCCGATCTCATCATAATAGATGACCTGCGGCTGACTGGGGGTCAACCCCCAGAAAACGTCATCCAGATCGAGAACCTCTAAAGGAGTGGGTTCTCTCAGGTCTGCTGGCCCCTCGGAGAGGTTTACCAGGCGCCCTGTGGGTAGCAGATCCACTGCTTCCATCCATTTCTGAGCCGGCACCCGCAGGCGCACACTGGAGCGGGGGCCCAGCACACGAAAATACGGATGGATAGCGAGCCCGAAGGGCAGACGCTGTTCCGTATCCTCGTTGCGCACCAGAAAGTCCAGTCGTAGAGAACCAGGGCTCAGCGTGTAGACCAGTTCCAGCGTATTCCGGATGGGGAGACGCGCATAGGCCTCGGTGTCCGGACTCGTGGTGTAGTAGGTGCGCACAGAGATACCATGGGCCGATGGGCACGGCTCCTCGTAGGACCAAGGAATCTCGCGCACCAAGCCGTGGATAAAGTGCGGGCCGTTGTTGGGCTCGAATCGAAACTCTTGTCCCTCGAAATTGAAATACGCATCGCGTACGCGATTGGGTGTGGGGTACAGGATCGGCGTGCCCAGGATACTGCCATCCATGGGGTCCAAGTCCATTAGGTACTCGATTGGCCTTCCGTCCGGGCCTGTTACTTCCAGCCCGATCAGGTTGCTGCCCATTTCAGGCACAAAGCGCGCTATAGTGCGGCGTGCAGCGCCGTCGTCGTCGCACGTCAGGCGCACCACGCGCCAATCCGTTTGTGGATGCTGCTCGATATCATATGTGCAATGCGCCATCGCCCTGTCTCCTTCCTGAAAACGCTGTGCGGCTGCACCCGTGTGTTGACCCGGATCGGATCCCTCCCGCACTCGTCGTTTCCCGCCATTATAGCGTGTGGCCGCATCATCACAAAGCAGCGTCCACGCCCTCGCCGTCCGCAGCGCAGAGCCTCTTGTAGACGGACGCGAGGCGCGCTATAGTGACGGCGCTCAACACCGCAAAGGGGGTATTCATGGCTGAAGACATTGTGCGAATCCAAGACGTAAAGGTCATACTCACCGCGCCGAACGGTATACGGTTGGTAGTGGTCAAGGTGCTGACGGACCAGCCCGGCCTGTACGGGGTCGGGTGCGCCACGTTTACTCAACGGCCTCTGGCGGTAGCTTCGGCCGTCGAGGATTACCTGAAGCCGTTCGCCATCGGGCGCGACGTGGACCGTATCGAGGATCTGTATCAGGCTGCCTATGTCAGCTCGTACTGGCGCAGCGGGCCCGTGCTGAACAACGCGCTATCGGGGTTGGATCAGGCACTGTGGGACATCAAGGGCAAGCGTGCCGGTATGCCTCTCTATCAGCTCCTGGGCGGGAGGTGTCGCGAGGCGGTGCCACTCTATACGCACGCCTCCGGTTCGGACGTTCACGAAGTGGAGGATCGTGTACGGCAATACATGGGGCAGGGCTTTCGCCACATTCGCGTGCAGATGGCGGTGCCGGGGCTGAGCACGTATGGCAACCGGGCGGGGCAGATGGTGTCAGCGCTCGATCCCAACCAGACGCGCACTTGGGAGGCTTCTCCATATGTGCGCTCCGTGCCCAAGCTGCTGGAGCATCTGCGCGTGAGCTTGGGCGATGAGATCGAGCTCCTGCACGATGTCCACGAGCGCGTCCCACCGATCCTAGGGGTGTGGTTGGCGAAAGAGGTGGAGCAGTACCGGCTCTTCTTCTTGGAGGATCTATTCGCACCCGAGGACAACGAGTATTTTCGCATGGTGCGGCAACAGACGTCAACGCCGCTGGCCATGGGTGAGCTGTTCGTGAACCAGGCCGAATATGTGCCGCTCATCAGAGACCGCCTGATCGACTTTATCCGTGTGCACATCTCGGATATAGGCGGCCTCAGTATGGCGCGTAAACTGGCAGCGTTCTGTGAGTTCATGGGGGTGCGGACGGCTTGGCACGGGCCCGGCGATGTCTCGCCGGTGGGGCACGCTGCGAACATGCATCTGGATCTGGCCGTGCCCAATTTCGGCATCCAGGAGCTATCCATGTTCCCGCCGGAGACGCAGGAAGTATTTCCCGGCTGTCCCGAGGTGCGGGATGGTTGTATGTGGCCCAACGACAAGCCCGGCCTCGGCATCGATATCAACGAGGAGTTGGCGAGCAAGTACCCATACCCCGAAGACAAGTACAACGGCGCCTGGCCCGAGATTCGGCAGCGCGACGGCACTGTAATACGGCCCTAATGGCGAGCATAGGGGCGGCCCCACAAGCCGCCCCTGCTGAGGGGCCGTTGATCTTGGGGCCCAACTCTGTATACTCGCTATAATGACGCGGGGTAACGACGCCATCTACCGCGGAGCACAGGAGTGAGATTATCCATGCTTGACGCCTATCTGTCGCTTTTCGATCGGGCTATCGACCACGAACACTATCGGCGTATTGAGGAGAGCTACTGTCGACTGTACGCTTGGGAAGATCTGGATGAGCTGCCCCACATATGGAGCGACCTGCCTCCGTGGGTGGACGATGTGTGGCCCGACTATGCCTACAACGACACCTTTTTTGACCGCGAAAAGATGCTGCTTTCGCAGCTGCGACACCCTTACCTTCACCATTTGGCGCGCGACTATCACCCCCTGGCGATACGCGCCAACTATGGCACCGTGATTCTGCCCAGCATATTTGGGGCCGAGTATCAGTTGACCGAGAGCTCGATGCCGTGGGCCCACCACCTGCCCGATCGTGCCACTGTGCGGCGACTCATCGATGCCGGTGTGCCCGATGTGCGTAGCGGGTTGGGGGGCGCCTGTCTCGATACCCTCGCGTACTATTGTGAGACGATAGCACCCTATCCCAACCTTGCCCGCCAGTTGCGGGTGTACCATCCCGATATGCAGGGGCCTTTTGATGTGGCCCACCTGCTCTGGGGACCCGATATCTTTTTGGCGCTCTATGATGTCCCCCAGATGGTGCACGAGCTTCTCGATTTGGTGGTGCGGACTTTTATCGAATGGCTCTCGTGTTGGCGAGCCTTGGTGCAGGAGGAGGAAGGGCTGACGGCACACTGGTCGTTTCTGATACGCGGCGCGACCATGCTGCGTGATGACACCCCCGTGATGCTCTCTCGAGCCCAGTATCTTGAGTTCGTCAAGCCCTACGATCAGCGCGTGCTGGATGCCTTTGGCGGTGGTATCCACTTTTGCGGGCGCGGCGATCATTTCGTCGAGGAGATGGTCAAGAGCGAGAACCTGTATGCCCTCCACATCTCTCAACCCGAGTTGAACGATATGGCCTCGGTGTGGGCTTTGGCCCAGGAGCATCGCCTGGTGCTCTTGGGTGTACCGGAGGCGTATCTACCGCAGAATGTGTGTAGAGGCGCGACGGTGTTCCGGTCGTGGCGCGCCTCACAAAACGAGGGTTAGCGAGCGACGGGGCGTTCGTAGCGTTTTACGACTGCTCCCTGGAAATGATACGACAGCTGTAAAGCCTGCAGTCAGTTTGTCGGCAGCCTCGTTAGGGAGAGCCAGTACTGGACAGGATGGGCCTCTCGGTGCTGGCGAGCGGCCGGTGCGCTCAAGTCGGTAGAGAATATATCTCGGTCGCGATGCCAGGCAGCCCCTCGCAGACCGGTGGCCACGTGTAACCACGGCAGATTCACCCCCCCCTTGCCTCGCACAGGCCTATCGACTGGATGGCTCCCCTTCGAGGTGTCATTCCGGGGCGGAGTCGCGCTGTCTTTTGCTCGGCACAAACCTCGGTGGTTACGGCGCGGGCGTGCTGTGCAGCGCTACCGCCCCTCTTTGAATTGCCTCGTCAGCGCTACACGCTCGTAATTCGCGAGAGAATCGAAAAGAGCATATAATAGTAGGTTGAATTCGTGATTAGCCACATTGTCATAATTGTTGATGGAAGATACCTTGATGAACTCCGTACTGCACGGCACCTGGATCACTGATGCCCAAGGGGAAGCGGACGACCTCTTTTTCGTCTGGGCCGAGCGATCCGCACGGGCGCCTCATAGTAAGGGCTCCACTCCCAAGATCCGCAGGCATCCTTACGCGGCTACTACTATCGAGATCGCCGAGTTGTTGGCCAATCATGTCCCCGATACAGACTGGCGCAGTTCTGTGCGCTTGACACGTATCGCTTTCTTGCCGTCGTCAGCTGGAGGCCCTCTGCTGCCTCCTTGGATGCAGGTGGGCGATGACCAGCAGGCACAGGACGGCGAGGCCCATCTCGCGCCCTGGCGCATCGAGGGGATCGGTATTCCGATTCTGCAGATGCTCGATGTTCTCGCAGCCCTCCCGCTGCGGAACCACTCGTTAGAGGCCACTCATCGTGTCGGCAACGACTTGCGCTATTGGGGGCTCGTGGCGAAATTCGCGCTCGAGCTTCTCGCAGGGCAACGCTTCATGCCCGGCCTGTGCTCTGAGAGCGACCATGTGCGAGCCGTCTGGCTGCCAGTGCTGGATGCTCCGCACGATCAGGCGCGTTTCGAGTTGTTGTCGCGGTGCATGCCGCCGGTCTGCCGTGCCTTGCAGAGGGAACGCAGCGAGATTGGCCCCGATGTGGCGCCCAAGGCCGAGATGGTACTCAAGAGGTTTCTGGATCTCTTGGTCAATGCGGCTGCCAGGGAATGGGGGGAGAGCACTCTCCAACGCCGAGCAACGACCAGGCACGCCCTGGCGCGATCGAGCTCGCAAGTGGCGGCGGCATGGTGGCGGGCTTTGCGCGAAGAAGATGACATAATCGATGTGCCAGCGTCTCAGGACCGCGACCTGACACGCTTTTACCAAGCCTGGCAGAGCTGGACCTACCGCGCGCAGCCCGAGGCGGGAGCTGGCTTTCGCATTTGTTTTCGTTTGGAGCCTCCCGAGTACGGGGCTAACGGGGATGTGGCCAATGCACGGTGGACACTACGCTACTTTCTGCAGGCGACGGATGATCCGAGCCTTCTGGTGCCCGCAAGAGAAGTCTGGCGCGAACGCGGCAACGCGTTGAGCTATTTGAGCCATCGCTTCGATCAACCTCAGGAGAGACTACTGGAGGGCTTGGGTATCGCCGCAAGGCTCTGCCCGGCGGTGCAACGTAGCCTCAAGTCTGAGACCCCCGAGGCCACCGTGCTGAGCGCAATAGAGGCCTACACTTTTCTTCGTGAGACGGCTCGTCTCTTGGAGGGGAGTGGTTTCGGTGTGTTGGTACCGCCTTGGTGGGCCAAGCCCGATGCTCGTCTGCGTGTGCGCGCCAGATTGAGAGCGACGCCAGAGATGGCCAACGCTGGCGCTTTGACCATGAGCTCACTGGTCGCTTACGATTGGGAGCTTGCGTTAGGCGATGAGCCACTCACCCGCGAGGAGTTTGAGCGGCTCGCGGCACTGAAAACGCCGCTAGTGCAGGTTCGTGGGCGTTGGGTGCTGTTGCAGCCCGACCAGGTGGAGGCAGCCATCGCCTTCTGGCAGAGACAGCAGGCCCAGGGCGAGTTGCCTCTGCGAGAGGCCCTCGCTTTGGCTCTTGGGGCACAGGATGAGGTGGGCGGCCTCTCTGTGAGTGAGGTGGAGGTGGACGATTGGTTCTCTGCTCTGCTGGAGAAGCTCAGCGGGGCCGAGCAGCTGGAGTCGCTTCCACACCCCGAGGGCTTTGTCGGTGCACTACGGCCGTATCAGGTACGCGGCTTGTCGTGGTTAGCCTTCTTGCGACAATGGGGCTTTGGAGCGTGCTTGGCCGATGACATGGGGCTGGGCAAGACGGTCCAGGCGATCGCGTTATTGCTACATCAGCGCGAGCAAAACGACCACTCTGCTCCCTCTCTGCTGATTTGTCCCACGTCTTTGGTGGGGAACTGGCGGCGTGAGGTGGAGCGCTTTGCCCCCGCGCTCAGAGTGATGGTGCACCACGGCACCGGCCGCGCTGAGGGCGAGGATTTTGTGACCCAGGCCAAGGGCTCAGACCTCGTAGTGAGCACGTATGGGCTCGCGCGCCGCGACGTGAATGATCTCTCGCAGGTGCACTGGAGCAATGTTATCCTGGATGAAGCCCAGAACATCAAAAATCCGCTCACCAAGCAAGCTCGTGCCATTCGCAAGCTGGCGGGCGACTATCGTCTGGTGCTCACTGGCACACCCATAGAAAACCGCCTTTCGGAGCTGTGGTCCATCCTGTCGTTTCTCAACCCCGGCTACCTGGGTTCACTCGAGCAGTTCCGCCGCACTTTTGCGCTGCCTATCGAGCGATATCAGGATGATGAGGCTTCGGAGCGCCTGCGACGCTTGGTGCGTCCCTTTATTCTGCGGCGGGTCAAGACGGATCCTCGGGTCATCCAGGACCTCCCGGAAAAGTTTGAGTACAAAGTGTACTGCAATCTCACTCGGGAACAAGCCACTCTGTACGAGGCGGTGGTCCGTAACGCGATGGATGATCTGCGCAGATTGGACACACAGACGAATACGATACAGAGGCGTGGCCTAGTGTTGGGTATGCTTACGCGCTTGAAGCAGGTTTGTAACCATCCGGCCCAGTATTTGGGTGATGGGTCGGCGGTCTCCACGCGCTCGGGCAAGCTGAACCGGCTCACCGAGATGTTGGAGGAAGTGTTGGCTGTGGGGGATCGTGCCCTCGTCTTTACCCAGTTCGCCCAGATGGGGCACATGCTACAACGACACCTCCAGGAGACATTCCGCCAGGAGGTGTTGTTCCTACACGGCGGCACGTCACAGAAGCAGCGCGACCGCATGCTCCAGCGATTCCAAGAGGACGAGCACGCGCCGTCGGTGTTTGTGCTATCTCTAAAAGCCGGCGGTACCGGGCTGAACTTGATGCGGGCCAATCACGTGTTCCACTTTGACCGCTGGTGGAACCCGGCTGTTGAGAACCAAGCTACCGATCGCGCCTATCGTATTGGACAGGAGCGTGACGTGCAGGTGCACAAATATATCTGCGTGGGGACGCTGGAGGAAAAGATCGACATGCTCATCGAGA
Organism: uncultured Anaerolineales bacterium; assembly: GCA_964407215.1. Classification (GTDB taxonomy): domain Bacteria; phylum Chloroflexota; class Anaerolineae; order UBA1429; family UBA1429; genus CAYOUT01. The sequence goes on from CAYOUT010000001.1 coordinate 115,743, forward strand.
GCAAGCGGGCCTTGGCCGATAGCGTCGTGGGGCAGGGCGAGGCTTGGTTGGCCGATCTCAGCACCGAGGATCTTCGGGAATTGATCGAGTTGCGTGCGGAGGCGATTGAGGCGGATTGATATGAACCAATTGAGCAACCACAGAGGTCCCATGGAGCACGACACTGAGCCTGAGAGCCTTTCGTCGGTTGAGCACACTCTGGGTGCGAGCACCCATTTGGGCCGCTTTGGAAAGAGCTGGTGGGCTGAGCGCTGGATCAAGGCTCTTACGCAAGTGATAGATCCATCGCGCCTGGCGCGAGGGCGGGCTTATGCGCGCAATGGGCACGTTCTCTCTCTGGACGTGCAGGTGGGGCTGGTGCGGGCGCGCGTTCAGGGCTCGCGGCCAACTCTCTACCACGTGCGTGTCGAGATGCGCACTTTTGATGAGGCGGAGTGGGAGCGTGTAGTGGATGCACTCGCCAGTCAGGCGAGTTTCATGGCGTACCTACTCAATGGTGAGATGCCTCACGATGTTGAGGACGCCTTTGCCTCGGTGGGCCTCGATCTGTTTCCTGGCACAAAAGACGACATGGTTACGCATTGCACGTGCCCGGACTGGCCCCACCGCTGCAAACACGTGGCCGCGGTGTACTTGCTTCTGGGCGACTATTTCGACGAGGATCCTTTCCTTCTGTTGACGATGCGCGGGCGCACCAAGGACATGATCATGGCGGCGTTGCGCCGCAGGCGAGCCAGCGCCGTTTTGGGGTCCTCTCTCGCAGGATCGAGCGTGTTGGGTGAGCAAGAGCCCAAAAGTGCGCTCTCGCTGGAGGAATGCCTAGAGTCCTTCTGGCACATGGGTGACGATATCCGCTCTCTGCAGCTGCGTGTGGCTCCTCCTGAGGTTGAGATGGAGCTCATCAAGATGTTGGGCGCGCCCACGTTTCTGGAGGACGACGGCGCGATGGAGTTATTGGAGAGCATTTTCCGCGCAGTATCCAAAAAGGCGCTCAAAGTTGCTTACGGGCACTAGCTGCTTCTGGGTGGGCGCCGAAGCGCAAGAGGGCACACTCGGCGCTTCGGCTGTGCCGTGCTAGCTCGCCTCGGCCATTTGAGGGCAAAAACCAGAGTCCATTGCGAGATGATGGGTGGGTTCGCGTGGAGCGCCGCGGTTGCGGGGTATGGGGGCGACGTATGGATGATCGAAAAAGACACACGGTGGATAGACAGAGCAGGCAGCAGGTTCTCTTTTCCGGGCTGATCTACAACGAGCAGGGGCGGCGTGCAGAGGTGGTGTATATCGGTGGCGAACCGCATTACGCCATTGACGACGACGGATTCCTTCGACATGTGGAGGCATACCGCATCGATGACGCCGTGCTCAGACACCTCAAAGAGCAGATCACCTCGGTGCAGAACGAAGTGGTGCTGGGCATGCTACAATTGCTGGGCAAAGATGACCTCTTTACCAAAGCGGCTCTTGAGGCCTCCATTCGGAATCTGGAGGACAACGTAAGGCAGGGAAACCCCGACCAATGGGTGCCTTGGCTACGGCTCTATGGTTTTCGGGTGGTGGTGGATGTGCGCGGCAACATCATAGACGTGATCTACCCGACTCAGCCCGCGGGTGGCGGTGGCGAATAGATCGCATCGTGTCGTGGGTGTGTCTCCACTTTTGTATCCTTCTGTTGCGTGGCGCCTGAAGTGCTGCGCGCTATCACAGTCAGTCCAGGATCAACTCCTCCTCCACCAGATCCTGATCGATCTCCATGCCCATACCCGGCTCTTGCGGCAGCTCGATATACCCTTGTACCGGTTCGAGCTTGTGCTTCAGAAAGAACTGGTTGATAGTATTCCACTTGACCAGATACTCCTGAATGGGGCACAGCTCTGGCGGCTGCGAAGCGATCAAATGAGTAGTGGCAGGCGTCGAGTGTCCGTGAGGAATCAGCTCGATGTTGTAAGCTGAGGCCAGAGCAGCGATCTTGAGAACCTCGGTGATTCCACCGGCCCAGTATATGTCCGGTTGGAGCACGTCCTGTGCCTTCGCTTCGAGAAGCTGACGGAATCCCCAGCGCGTGTATTCGTGCTCACCGTTGGACACGGGGAAGGGCATCGCATGTCGGATCTCGGCGCAGACGTCGTATTTGTCTGGCATCGCGGGCTCTTCGATCCAACGCACGTCGTAAGGTTCCAGGTGCGGGGCCATCAGCTTGGCGTAGCGCAGGTTCCAAGTCATCCAGCAATCGAGCATCAGATCCGAATCGGGGCCCATTCCGTCGCGCGCAGCCGCTGCCAGCGCCGTATTGCGCTCCATCCCCTGTCGCCCTTCGGACGGGCCGGCGCGGAAGAACCACTTTTGTGCGGTATAGCCCAAAGCTGCATACTCTTGGGCGCGAGCTCGTACCCTTTCGGGCTCTACCGAGAAACCGAGCATGCTGGCATAAGCTGGGATGTGCTCTCGCGTGGGCCCGCCGAGCAATCGATACACTGGTGCGTTGGCCCATTTCCCCCGGATGTCCCATAACGCGCAATCGACGGCGCTGATGGCCATCATCGTCTCGCCTTTGCGGCCGTGTACCGCCATCCGATACATCTTGTCCCAGAGCAGCTCTACTGCGCGCGGGTCCTCACCAAGCAACAAGCCCTCTAGCTCAGATAGAATGATGCGCGCGATCCCACTGGAGATGGGCCCTGCCAGCCCCGTGAGCCCTTCATCGGTCTCAACCTGGAGGTACACCTGCCGTATGCGGTACAGATTTGCGCCTACGCGGGGAAGCTCGGTAGCCATCTGGACTCGATGCTCATCGTACAGATCGATGGGGCGTGCGAGGCGCTCTTCCCAGAACTCTCCCTCGAACTCCAGAGTGCCGCTCAATTCGCGAGCGATCAGATTCGTGATTCGCATGCCATTCTCCTTTGAGCTATGCTGCACGGCGCGTCGTTAGAGTTGAACTACCTCTCCTGCCTGCACTGCGCGTACCGATCCGAACACCATGGCTAGGCTATGGAGATTATCGCGACTGTGTGTTACCGGCACAATACCCTCTGCTATTGCTCGATAGAATTCGTCCAGCAAATAGACCTGCCCGCTGAGCTGCCCCTCGTCCGGCTTCACCACCTGCAGAGGCTCGCCCGTGGGGGCTTTGTAGACCACGTCATCTTGCAGCAAAACCACCCCGTGGTCACATTCGATGCGCCAGTTGGCGTTCCACGGTGTCTCTGCGCCGGTGGAGCACCAGCTGCCGTGGTATGTAACATGTACGCCCCCAGTGAACTCGAACGTCAGTGCTGTTGACGCATCGCCTCTGAACCAACTCCAAGTTGGGTTCCAACTGCGCCCTGAGACGTTGACGGGATTCTCTCCCAAGATATGGCGCATCATGTCAAAGTGATGGATGGACATGTCGATAATGAGCGGAAAGTCCATCTGCTCACGAAAGCCTCCAAAGTGCGGCCCCTTGTGAAAGGAGACTTGTACCTGACCTGGCCGGCCGTATCGCTCAGAGTTCACGATTTGACGCAAACTGCCAATGACAGGTTGATAGCGATAGTTCTGGGCCACCATAAACACCACGCCGGCGCGCTCAGCGCAATCCACCGTGCGCTTGGCCGCCTGGAGGGTGTCGGCGAGTGGCTTCTCGGTGAGCACGGGCAAACCCGCCTTGAATGCTGAGCAGCAGACCTCTTCGTGGAACTGCGGAGGCGTTACGTTGATCAACCCATCGGCATCAACCTGCTCGAGGGCCGTCTGCAGAGAAGTATAGCGGGGCGTGGAGGTCAAGCTATACCTAGCTGTTTGGTTTTGGAGCGTCGTCTCGCTCACATCTACCAAAGCGGCCAGCTCGACGTTGCTGGATTGAAGCACGGTGCGGAGCCAAACGTCGCCCATTCCTCCGACACCAACCTGGACGATGCGTATGCGGGCCATGTGCACTCTCCTTTGGCTTGATGGTGCGGGCACAGGCTGGAACCTCCTGGCCGCACAAGCTGCAGAGATTCTATTCGCGCATTCCAGTGTGCGCAAACCGTTGAACGGCGTCCCTATTGCGCGTGGTATGTGGCCCTGGTATGATTCGGTGTGGCTGGCATCAGGGTCGCAAAGAGTGGACCGTTGCAGGGAGGACAACATGGAAAAACAGACGATGCGCGGTGTGGTGTTCTTGGGTGATTGCGAGGTAGAGGTTCGTGAGTTCCCCATGCCCCGGCCTTCAGATGGGCAGGTGTTGATTCAGATGAAACGGGCAGCGATCTGTGGCAGCGACTTGCACGTGTATCGCAACCCCAAGTCGTATTTTGAGGGTAAATCCGCTTGGATCCCCGGACACGAGCCATCCGGTATCGTGGCCGAGCTGGGGCCGGGGTGCCGTCGCGTTCGCGAGGGGGATCGGGTCACCATATATCACTGGCTGGCCTGTGGGCACTGCCGATACTGCCTCAAGGGGTACTATCAGTGGTGTGAGCATCGGCGCGGTCTGGGCCAGCCTGATGCCGTGGGTCCCAATGCGGACTATATGGTGGTGGACGAACGCAACTGCCTGCCCTTACCCGACGAGCTGAATTTCGACGATGGCGCTATGATCGCTTGTATTGCAGCCACCTGCTTCTCGTCGATGCGCAAGCTCAGGCCAAACGGTGAGGATACGGTGGCGATATTTGGTCAAGGCCCCGTAGGCCTGACGGGCAATATCATGGCTCAGGCTATGGGAGCGCGCGTGGTGGGAGTGGATATCGTCGAGGAGCGGTTGGCGCTGGCCCGGGTGCTGGGAGTGAACGAGACGGTTAACCCCAGTGCGAGTGAACTCGTCAGGGCCATCGGTGATCTCACAGGGGGGGTGGGGGCCGATGCTGCCTTTGAGACCTCTGGCTCATCCGATGCGCACCAGGGTGTCGTGGATGTGTTGCGGCCGGGCGGCCGAGGTGTGTTCGTAGGGTTCGGTGCGAGTGGCCCGACCATAAACGCCAGCTCCATCATAGGTAAAGAGCTCACCCTTATGGGATCGTTCGTTATGCCCATTCACTATTACTGGGATCTGGCCGAGTTCATGATAGAGCACGGCCTATCCGCCAAATACCAACAAATGATCACGCACCGATTTCCCCTCGAAGAGGCGACTGCGGCTTTTGCGCTGGCCAATAGCGCCAAAGCGGGCAAGATCGTTTTCGCTTGGGACTAGGGCCTAGTAGCGTGTACAGAAGTCTAGTGGGAGGTATCCACGCAACGCTCTAGCGAGCCGAGGCGTTTTGACACTCCTTAGGATTCGCAGTAGTATGGGAATGATTTTGCTCAAGCGTATTGCGCATGTTTCTCTGTAGCTGGCCTTCTATAGTGCGCTATCATCTGGTGGCAGCACCCAGTTTCCACTGATTGGCGCCTCGCTGCCATGTCACTGGCGACGGCGGGGTATGTCGCGAGGTCCTAAGCCAGTGCGTCTACATTGTGCTTAACAGGGGGACAAGGCTGTCTCCTCCTCGGATGGCCTCATCCCTGGCGGAACCTCCCCCTGTATCATCCCACATTCAGTGTCAGGAGGCGAATATGGTCTGGGAGATCGTAGCGTTGGTCTCTGGAGTAGTCTCAATCGCTGTGGCAGGCTACTTGTTCAACTGGGTTATGGCCCAGCCGAACGAGAGCAAGGCGATGGCAGAGTTCTCGGAGGCGATCCAGAGTGGCGCGGCCGCCTATCTTAAACGCCTGTTCCAGGCGCTGGCCGGGCTCGTGGTTGTTCTGACGATCGTTATAGGTATTGGGCTCGGGTGGCAGCCGGCGATAGCCTACATCGCAGGCTCTGTCTGTTCTGGGCTCGCGGGTTATGCGGGGATGTACGTCGCGACCAGGGCTAACGCACGCGTGGCCTGGGGAGCTCGTGAGGGGATCAAGAAGGCGTTCCCTGTCGGTTTTTACGCCGGTGGCGTCATGGGGCTCTCGGTGGTGGGTTTGGCCCTCATCGGTATGACGCTCCTCTACATGATCTTCAGGGATCCTGATGTGGTGCTCGGCTTTAGCTTTGGTGCGAGCGCACTGGCACTCCTCGCCAAGGCTGGTGGAGGTATCTATACCAAGACGGCGGATATCGGCGCGGACTTGGTGGGCAAGGTGGAGTTTGGCCTGGACGAGGATGATCCCCGGAACCCCGCTGTCATCGCGGACAATGTGGGCGACAACGTTGGTGACGTCGCCGGTATGGGGTCGGACATCTTTGACTCGTACGTCGCGTCAGTTGTGGCCGTGATGCTTCTTGGTTACGAGCTGTACGGCGGAGATGGCGCGGCTGGGCAGGTTTATGTGCTCTACCCCTTATTGTTGAGCGCCGGCGGCATTCTGGCGTCTCTTCTGGGGTTGCTGTTCGTGCGCACTGGGGAGAACAATGATCCTGGGCGTGCTCTGAACACTGGCACCCTCGTTACGACGGGCTTTTTCGCTGTACTCTCGCTGGGCATCATTCTGGCAATGGGCTTTGAGAATCCATGGGGCGTCTACCTGCCCACCGTCGCGGGATTGTTGGCGGGTATCGTCATCGGCTTTACTTCGGATTACTTTACCGACATTGATCAGAAAGCTGTCCAACTAACCGCGGCGTCGGCCGAGACAGGCCCTGCTATTGTGATCCTCGAGGGGTTCTCGTACGGGCTGCTCAGCATCGTGCCCTCGATTCTCGGGATCTGTGTGGCCACCGTGGCTGCGTGGTTCTTGGCACAGCAGTTCGGTGTGGCCGGTACTTATGGCGTTTCGGTAGCGGCCGTCGGTATGCTGGCCATCACGGGTATGATCGTCTCGGCTGATGCTTACGGCCCTATCGTTGACAACGCAAAGGGTTGTGCAGAGGCTGGTCACGAGGATGAGGAGACTATACGCGTTTGCGACCGCCTGGATGCAGCCGGGAATACGGCCAAGGCGATCACCAAGGGCTTTGCTATCGGCGCTGCCGCGTTGACTGTCTTGGCGCTTTTTGCAGCTTACGCTGAATCGATGGATATCGTATCGCTTGATATCTTGGACCCGTTTGTTATCGTGGGGCTGTTCCTCGGCGCTATGATGCCACCACTGTTTTCCGCTCTCACCATCCTCTCGGTCAGTCGTAACGCGTTCCTGATGGTGGAGGAGATTCGTCGTCAGTTCCGTGAGATCCCGGGGCTGATCGAGGGAACCGCCAAGCCAGACAGCGACCGATGTGTGGATATCGCCACGCAGGGCGCGCTCAAGGAGCTCGTGCTTCCCGCGTTGCTCTCGCTTGTTACGCCCTTGGTTGTGGGGATCATTCTTGGCACAAAGGCCTTGGGCGGGTTCCTGGCAGGCTCTATCCTGACAGGCATCATCTTTGCCTTGTTCATGGCGAACGCGGGTGGGCTTTGGGATAACGCGAAAAAGTACATCGAAGACGGCGCGTTGGGAGGCCCCGGCTCTGAGGCGCACAAGGCTGCTGTGGTCGGAGATACGGTGGGCGATCCCTTCAAAGACACCGCAGGCCCTTCGCTCAACACCCTCATCACGGTGATGACGTTGAGTGCTACAGTCTTTGCTCCTTTGATTGTGCGGTTCGCGCTGTTTGGTCTCTAGGATCCTGTACTGCGAACAGAAAAAAAGCCAGCCCTACAAGCTGACACCCAATGAAAAGTATCAAGGAACATTCAGATTGGGCAGTCGGTAAGCGGAAGGTGACAACAAAAGGCGGACTATCGGCGCAAAGCTGATAGTCCGCCTTTTGTGTTGAGTGGGGAATGGCAGAGCTGTGACACGCTCAACGGGGTTTCCAAGGGGCACCCTTTGGCACACGACTTTGCGAAGCAAAGTGTAGTGTGTTATACGCTCTGTTAGCGTTGCCGTGAAAACACCGTGCCGTCGGGGAGGGCAAGGGTGTTTGAAGCGGCAGGAAGGCGGGCAGGGCGTATATGAAAGACCGAGGAAGTATGGCCTTTCCCCAAACAAGTAAAATTTATCGTTCTTGTGCTGCTAAATAAGCACTTCACCCAAGATTTTATCATGCGGAACAACCAAGCACTTTTCTATCGGTTTCCAATAAGTTTCATATAGACGCTTTTGGGCTTTGCCATAATTTTCGTCAGTATCAAATTCCCAGTAAAGTGCGTAGCGAACACATTTCACAATACGAGTAATTTTATCGGGTTGAAGCCCGTCTCTAATAGTTTTCATATCCTTTATGTGGTGAGTGCGCTGTACAAGCCGAAGCGATTGGCACCCATCTATTGATTTCATCATTTCGCCAGCCTCTTGCATAATAGTTTCAAACTCATCTGCTTTATCTGGCTTTACTTGGTATATGCTGATTTCTGAAAATGACATACTTCTACCTCCCGTAAACTTAAGCTATCGTTATTATTAATCTCATGATACAGTATCTTTTTATCTGCACAATTCAAACCACTCCGGGCCAACTTGACCCAAGGCCCCCGCAGGTTACCCAGAGGCGGCCCCCCTCTGGAACTCCTCCCACTCTCCGTGTGGCAGGGGTTGCCATTCAAAAGAACGGTAACCCGCCGGATGAGTGTGGGGCTTTGGCTTATGCCAATGGGCTTTTGCGGCATATGCTTCGCCGCTTCGCTTCGTCCGCTATTCCGCATTCTATTGACAACTCCTTTCGCCTGTTTTTTGGATGAGGCCGGGGGTGTGGGGGCAGAGCCACCTCAAAAGCCAACGATTACCGCTAATGTAGCGGAGCCGGTTTTGCCGTAAAATGGAGCAGACGGCAACGGGGAACAGGATAAAATCCTGTCCGTTGCCGCCTGCGTAATGGCACGGCAAAAATCCTGTCAATCAAGAGTTTAAGAATGGAGATTTCGCGCCGGCAAAATACTACTCGCCCCTCTCTGTGCTAGTCCTCGTGATAGTAGACATCCCAGCCGAGGTAGTTGTCCATCGCTTCGTATACAGCGGCCGCTACTCTCGAGGGGTTCACGGCGACGTGATGCTCAAAGCCATTGGCACAGATGTACTGTAGCAGATCCTGAAAATCGGGGACCTCGATCACCCCGTAACCACCGAAAGTCTGAACTGGATCGTCGGTGATGCGCCCCTCGCCCAGGTACGCCCGAATCACGCCTCTGGTGTCGTCGGTGGATACCCGGCAGTAGGTGAGATCCGTCGGTTGGATTTTGCCCACCAAAGCTCCGTAGGTGTTCTCCTTGCCCACTGTCCCTGCGATGATCTCTTGGTAGTCCATGGTGGCTCGCCCGCCGAAAATGTCCTGTGGCAGATTGCTGCAATGGAACACGACCGCCTTGTTCGGGTCGTCGGCATAGTTGTTGTTCCAATCCAGCAGGGCGCTGGGTCGACCGGAGGCTAGCACCATGGCGTACATGCCGACGAGACCGGTGATATCTGTCTCGCACGCGCTGGGGATCAGCTTATCGCTGAGCATGCTCATGGCGGTACACGGGACGACGCCATAGTATTCCTCGATAGCCGTCCAGCACTGCACCGCGATGCCGTCCAGCTCATAGTCGGTAACAAAGCGGTCGAGAACGACGCCGAGTTTCGCCATCCTCACCAGCGGCTCCGGCGGCACACCCTCAGTGCCAAGGTAGCCCTTGATGTCATCGAGTTTGCGCGTCACAGCCGGGTCGCTATCCCCCAACTTCCACGATTGCCCGAATATCTCGGACAGGTCCACGGTCTCGACAGCGATCCCCGCCTCCTCCAAAAGCTTTTCGCTATAACGCACAGTGAGAAAAGCTGCGGGGCGAGCGCCGACCTGGCCAAAACGGGCCCCTCGCAATCCTCGCACCACGCGACAGGTAGCGGCGAAACGCTGCAGATCCTCTCGGAAGCTTGATGACTCGGGGTCGACGGTGTGTAATCTGGTAAGGCTGAAGCGAATGCCGTATTGCGTCAGGTTGCTGCAGCAAGACATTTTGCCGCAAAAGCTATCGCGGCGGTCCTTGATGGTCATCTTGTCGATGTCATCCGGAAAGGCGTGCACTAGAACCGGCACATCGAGCCCTGCCAGGCGGATGGCGTCCGCGATGCCCCGCTCTTCGCCGAAATTAGGCAGTGTGACCAGGATGCCATCGATCTCGGAGGCGTGTGCCTTAAAGAGCTCAGCACACTGCTTGGAGTGCTCGTAAGTTACAACGGCACCATAGGGGGTATCTGCAGGCGACAGCGCTACGGCCTTGATGCCTTCCTCCTCCAATACCTTGAGAATGGTTACACGGCCGCTCTCGCTCAGATGGGCAGGGAAGAATCCGCGGTTCCCAACGATTACCCCAAGGGTGGTCATCTCTCGTTCCTCCTATATCAGGTGGGATATCAGGGTAGCATCCACATATGTTGCATTATCGCAAAGGCGCGATGGCTTGTCCAGCCACGTAACCCGCCACATGCGTTGACCTTGTATGCTGGAGGGATGAGAGATGCTGACAACTGGCTGCGCAACTCCCCAGACTCGAGCTGTGGTGGCAATTACTCCTAAATGCTTCGCTGTGTCTTCGAAATACCGTTCTACTTTGATGCCATCAGGCTACAATCTACACAACCAAGCCCGTATATCCCGGATAGGTTGCCAACTCCATCACGAACCGAGTCGCTCAGCGCGTGACACAGGGGCACACATATGCTAGATTACGATACGAAATGTTTGCGTTGAGCGCCAAGGGCATGAGCAGTATTGGTTGCCACAAAAGCGCCCGGCTTGGCGCCAACTTGGCAGGAAATGGGCAGGAAGCAAGGAGTAACGAATCATGGCATCTGGCAAGCCGCGAGAGATTGTGCCCTCTACACGTGCTAGCCCGCATATGTTGTCGTGGTGTGTGGTGCTGATCCTGCTGCTCGCCCTATGGGAACCGATGGTTGCCACAGCGGGGGCCGGGACCGACCATACCAGCCCTCCTGCACTGCCGAAAACTGCGGCATCGGAGCGCAGTGCGTTCGCTGGACGGCAGGGCACCGCGCCGTTGGCCCCGCCATACACTCGAGAGCTGGAGAGCCTATACGACCAACTCAACCGAGCCTGGAACGAGGAAAACTGGCCGGCTGTGCTCGATATCGTAAAGCGCATCAATGACATCGACCCGAACTATAGAGACATCCGCCAGCGTCACTACTATGCTTACGTAAACTATGGCTTTGTTCTAATGACACAGGGCCATTGTGTGGACGCGTTTGCGGCCTTTGACCAAGCTATCGCGCTGCGCCCCGATGGCGAGGAGGCGCTTGCAGGCTTGGAGATGATGGAGCGCTACTGCCCTTCTGCAACACCCGAACCGACACCGACGCCCGTGCCAAGTGAGACAGTGTGGCACACTGTGCAGCGCAGCGACACATTGTTCGGCCTTGCGCAGCGATATGGCACCACCGTACGGGCTATTATGCAAAGCAACAGCATGGAGGGCTACCTGATACGTGTGGGCGAGACGATCCGCATTCCTGTGAGGACACCTCCGGCCGGACCACTGGTGTACATTGTGCAACCGGGCGACACGCTCTTCTCCATCGCCAGGCGATATAACACCACAGTGCAAACGATCATGGCCGCCAACGGCCTAGACAGCCATCTGCTGCCCGTCTACCGAGCGATTTATGTGCCTACAGTGGCACAGCCGGGGCCAATCGTTCACATCGTGGCGCGCGGAGATACGCTGTATAGTATCGCCAGACGCTACGGCACTACCGTGGCGCTGTTGATGTATGAAAACCATCTGGCGAGCGAGCGCATTGTAGTGTATCAGCGCCTCGTCATACCCGACGGCGCGAACGATCAACCCGCTATTACCTATACCGTACAAAGAGGAGACACGCTCTATAGCATTGCGCAGCGGTTCGATACGACGGTAGCTATGCTCATGCGCGCGAACGAACTGGCGTCTCATGATATCGCGGCGGGGGCGGTCCTGCGCATCCCCTAAAGAGTGAGCTTTCCATAGCGCTGCTCACCGATGGACGCTCTTGAAGTGACCGAGGCCGGCACGCCTCGGCCACGCTGGTGGATAGATCCCGCCTCTTTGACGAATTGACGAGCGGCGTCTCCACAGACATGGAAAGCTACAGGCTGCGCTCATTCTGGGTGGACTCGGAAGCGTTACTCTGGTACTATCCAAAGCCTGCGCAAGACGCAAGTTCTTTTGCACCTTTTCGGTGATCGCCACCATAGTGGCCACGACGACGTACGGCAACGAGAGCGTGCATGGTGCCTCACAGACTCACAGGCGCCTTGCCGTAGTTGATCGATAGGAGCAAGCATGTCTATTCTATCCACGAACCACACTCCGGATCCGCTGTCCGCAGCGCATACGCTGCCCGCTGGAGATTTGAGCATCGACACGCTCCTAGCTTTGGCCGCCCAACTCTCGGCGTCGGATATCCATCTCAAAGTGGGCCGCCCGCCGGCGTTTCGTATCAATGGTGAGCTGAGTTCAAAGGGCAGCCACGAGCCGCTAGGTGCCGAGGATATGGCTCGCCTATTCGAACAGGTCACCACCCCCGAGCAACGCGACCGGTTTCAGCAGACGCCCGAGTTGGATCTCTCCTACGAGGACAGAGGATTCGGTCGTTGTCGAGTGAACATCGCGAGGCAGCGAGCCAGCGTAACGATGGTGATCCGCAGATTCGCACCGGTCGTCCCCGGTGTGGAGGAGCTGAATTTGCCCGCTATCTGCAAAGAGCTCGTCATGCGGCGCCGTGGCCTCATCCTCATCACTGGCGCGAGGGGAAGCGGCAAATCCACGACGCTGGCATCGATGGTCGATTACCGCAATGAGCGCGAAGCCTGTCGCATTATCACCTGCGAGGACCCCATCGAATACGTGCTCGAAGACAAACGAGGCGTCATCACACAGCGCGAAGTGGGCATAGACACTCCGAGCTACATATCGGCGCTGGACCGTGTCGCCCGGCAGGACTCTGATGTCATCTTGCTGGGCGAGATTCGCGGTACTGAGGTTCTGGGAGCCGTGCTTGCAGCGGCGGAGACAGGGCACTTGATACTATCCACATTGCGTGCGTCCAACGCTGCCATGGCGGTGGATCGCATTATCGATGCCTTTCCACCGCATCACCAACAACAAGTACGCATTCAAGTCGCTGAGAATCTTGTGGGCGTGTTGTGCCAATGCCTGTTGCCGAGACTCGACGGGATGGGGCGGGTGCCGGCCGTGGAGGTGATGGTGGCCACCTCGGCAGTGCGCAACCTGATTCGCGAGGGCAAGACGCATCAGATACCCGGCGTCATCGAGACGGGTCAGCGCTTGGGAATGCGCACCATGGACCAAGCGCTTGCCGATCTGTGCCGACGAAACATTATCTCGATAGAACACGCGCTTACCAAAGCCAATAACCCCGAACACCTTCGCTCGCTTGTCACCGGGATCTAGGCGGCGATTCGCTGCCCCAGTGCGACACATTCTCGCGGGCACCGACGCTCGCTCGTGAGAACGCATGGGTGTGTTGAGAGGGTGGTATCTCTGGGGGCGCGATTCACAATGGTCACAAAAACGGCTGGCCCCATACAGGCCAGCCGTTGAATCGCCAGTTCACGACACGAAGGGCTAATAGGGCACGGGAAAGGCGCGGCAAAGCGCCAACGCCTCTTCGCGCACTTCGCGTATCACCGAGGGTTCCTCTGGTTGGCGAAGCACACGCACTATCAAGCGCGCGACGTGCCGCATCTCCTCGGGCCCGAAACCGCGCGTGGTGACGGCGGGGGTACCCAGTCGAATCCCGCTGGTCACTCGAGGCGGCAATGGGTCGAACGGGATCATGTTCTTGTTGCAGGCGATTCCCGCCTCTTCGAGTACAGTCTCTGCAGTACGCCCCGAGACGTTCAACGGCCCCAGATTCACCAGCATCAGGTGATTATCGGTGCCCCCAGCCACGAGCCGTATTCCCTGTGCCTGTAATTCACTGGCTAACGCCTGAGCATTGTCGATGATTCGCTGCTGATACGCCTTGAACTCGGGTGAGAGCGCCTCCTGGAGCCCCACCGCCTTGGCGGCGATGATATGCATGAGGGGGCCGCCTTGTACTCCGGGGAACACCGCTCTATCCACCCGCCGAGCGAGAGCACGTGTACTCAAGATCACGCCGCCTCTCGGGCCGCGCAGAGTTTTATGTGTGGTCGTAGTGACCAAATGGGCGTAAGGGACGGGGCTTGGATGAAGGCCGGCAGCGACCAACCCAGCGATGTGAGCCATATCTACCATGAGATACGCACCTACAGCATCCGCAATCTCTCGCAGTCGGTCGAATGCAATGGTGCGAGAGTAGGCGCTTGCGCCCGCCACGATCAGCTTGGGTTGGACACGATGCGCCATAGCTTCAACCGCGGTATAGTCGATCCGTTCGGTGTGCCGGTCTACCCCATAGTGGTGAAACTCGTATTGTTGACCGGAGAAACTGAGCTTGTGCCCGTGCGTGAGATGGCCACCGTGAGCCAAGCTCATAGCCATCACGCGATCGCCCACCTTCAGTACCGACATATAGGCTGCAGCGTTGGCTTGCGAGCCCGAATGTGGCTGCACATTGACGTGTTCGGCGCCAAAGAGTGTCTTTGCTCGCTCTATAGTCAGCCGCTCCACCACATCCACATAGCGGCATCCACCATAGTAGCGTTGCCCTGGGTAGCCCTCTGCGTATTTGTTTGTGAGAACCGACCCTTGGGCTGCTAGCACCAGAGGGCTGACATAGTTCTCCGAAGCGATCAGTTCGATCGTGTCTTGTTGGCGTTGCGCCTCTGAGGCGAGCGCCGACGCGACCGCAGCATCTTGTTCGCGAAGTAGATCCGCGGCCCCCGGGCGACACAGGCCAAGGTCATCGGTTTCTCTCCCAGAGTTGGTCCTCTCGCCTATCACACTAGACACCGCCACCTCCCAGTCTGAGTCGCAACAAAAACGGCTCCTGCCATGGTGCCGCAATGTATCGTACAAGCATGGACTTGGAGCCTTAGCGAATAATCGTCAAGAACATCGAAACCGTGCCCTTGAGGTTCGAGCCCTGTCCCGGATTCGTCCCTCTTTGGACATCGTGCGGCGCTCATGAGGATATTATATGCGTAGCGATATGTGAACGCAAAAAGGAGCTGGCATTCCACTGGGCAAGACCGCTTCACGACCGCATGTCAGGGCGGAGCGGCAGGCAACTCGAACGTGAAGGTGCTTCCCACCCCCACCTCAGACTCGACCCAGAGACAGCCGCCATGCCGCTCCATAATCCCCTTCACGATGGAGAGCCCGAGGCCCGTGCCGTGTGCCGCCATAGCTTTGGCCGCACTGGTACGAAAAAACCCGTCGAACACGTGCTTGAGTTCCTCAGGGTGCATGCCGATCCCCGTATCTTGCACCGAGCCCCGCACCATACCGTTCACTTCGCCCAGCCGAATGGTCACCTGCCCACCATCCGGCGTGTATTTGATGGCGTTGCTGATCAGGTTGGTCCACACCTGCTTGATATGCTCCTCATTGGCTAGGGCACAGGGTACATCCAGCGCAACATCCACCGATACAGCGAGCACCTTGGCCTCAGTGCGACCCGCCATCAGGTCCAACACATCTCTCAACACCCTGGGGCAATCCACGGGTGCGCGCTCGACCTCTGCACGAGGCTCTTGTACGCGCGTGAGGTCGAGTAGATCGCCGATCAGCTCCAGCTGATCCAGCGCTCTTTGTTCGGCCTTGGCAACGATCTCCATCAGCCTCTCTTGCGGCACATAGCCCTCTAGAACGAGGCGCAGATAGCTCTGGATAGCCGCCACGGGCGCCCTGAGCTCGTGAGTAACCACACGGATGAACATGGATCGGGAGCGATCCATCTCTTGCAACTTGCGATTGAGCTCAGCGAGCTGCTCTGCTCTGGCTTCACACGAACTGTTCGCCTCGTATAGCAGGGCGTTAGTCTCGTAAAGCCTCCCCTCGCCCTCACGCAGGCGCGCCATAATACCCGAAGAGAGATGGGCTACCCCGACGTTCGCCGCCAAGATCACAAAACTCGCTGCCACCAGATGGCCAGGCTCTCTATAGCGTGTGGGCACACGAAAGCCCTGCAAGTTGTGGTGGGGCAACACTCCGCTGGCCTCGGCGAGGAGCAGTCCGACCCAAAGGGCGGTCGCTATGCTCGCGTACAAGTAGCTCACACGCCGGCTTGTCAGGATACTGGCCACCACCACCAGAATGACGTAAAAGGCCGAGAATGGGTTTTCCAACCCACCGGAGAAGTGCATCAGTGCAGTGAGGCCCAGAAGATCGGTTACGAGTTGCCCATGGAGCAGCGTTACATGCAACGTGCGAGATACGGCCCGGTGTGTTACGCTCCTCGCGAGAAGCCCAAACCCCAGGTTGCAGGCGGCAATCAGCCCCAGTGTCATGAGAAGGAGTCGCACGGGCAACACCAAGCCGAGCCACCACTCGGCGCCCAGGATCACTATTGCCGCAACAGTCAGTGCAAACCACCGCAGGTCGATGAGCCATCTTGCACGAGCGCCTAGCTCTCGGTCGACTGGAATACGTAAGATCTCGGTCACTGGCCCTCCCCTCCACATCACCAAGGATCGTGCCACAATGTCCAGAGATCA
This sequence comes from uncultured Anaerolineales bacterium, assembly GCA_964407215.1. Classification (GTDB taxonomy): domain Bacteria; phylum Chloroflexota; class Anaerolineae; order UBA1429; family UBA1429; genus CAYOUT01. Next base: position 132,241 of record CAYOUT010000001.1, read on the forward strand.
AGGCGTTATGAACACATCGTGAAGCGCGTCCATAGCCACTGGTCTGAGCGCGTCATCGATGACGCACGATACCGTCGAGATCGATGTGCTGACTGCGAGGATGTTGATATCGCGAGCGGCCAGCGCGCCAAACGCCGTACCAGCGATGCCGGGCCTCTCTCGAAAGTCGGGGCCAAAGATTGAAATCAGTGCGACCGGCCGAGTTGTTATCAGTTTGCGCGCCTTGAGCGCAGTAGCTACCGGCTCGACGCACCGAAGAGCCGTCTCCACAGCATCCTCGGACACGCAAAACTGCACATGCGACTCATTGTTCAGATCGATGGTCTGCACGATAAAGTGAGCACTGATCTGTGCCGCTCCCAGCGCCTGGAAGAGAGCAGCTCCGACACCGGGCTGGTCCGGTGCCGACACCACGCCCACGAGGCAGAGCCCGCTGCGCTGGAGAATCCCCCCGACAGGCATTCTCTCGATCACCATCTCGCGCCTCCCCGATAACGAGTAGATGGCCGGATCATGGGGTCGATACACAGGCTAATGCCGCAGAGACTCCTTGCATTAGATCTCCTCAACGGCGGGATCAAGCGACCTCGGCGACACTGCGCAGAACATGTCGAGTTGACCGCTGAGCTACTTGGCCGCTGAGCTACCTGGCCTCCGCGGCACGCTTCAACAAGGTATCCACACGCCGCACGAGATCGTCTGGCGCTATCGGTTTGGATACGAAATCGTCGATGTGAATATACTCGTCCGTGGGAAACAGCGCCGCATAGTCGCTATTGGCAATAGACGTCACCATGAGAATCGGGATCTTGTTCTGCTCGGGGTGCTCGGCCATCCGTTGGCTCATGTTGAGGCCGTCGAGCACCGTCGCCATGATGACATCGAGTACCACGACGTCCGGTTGTTCGGCCTGCACCCGCTGCAGCCCCTGATCGCCATCGGCCGCACTGATGACTTTATGTCCCACGCTCTCGAGCACCAATCTGGTCGCCTCGACGAAATCGGGATCATCATCTACCACCAGTACTATCGCCATAGGGCCCTCCTCTGCTCCGTTAAAACTCGCCCATCACAGCATGCTGTGGCATCCGCCATGCCGGATATGCTCTTCGTACTCTTGTTCGAAGCAGGCCAAGCTGCTTTTTATCGGTGCCACCAGCGCCTCTCCCATGGGGCAGAAGGACCTCCCCTCGATGCCGTCGCACAGATCTCGCAGCCGCTCGATATCGCCCGGCTTGCCTCTGCCCGCTTCCAGGCCCTCGAGAATCTCCCAGATCCGTCGCGAGCCTATCCGGCACGGTGTGCATTGGCCGCAGGATTCGGCTGCAAAGAACCGTGCCGTGCGACGCGCTACGTCCACCATACAGGTGCTCTCATCCATCACGATAATCGCTCCCGTCCCCAAGGCAGAGCCTGCCTCGCTGAGCGATTCGAAATCCATACTCACATCTGTACAGTGTGCGGGAAGGATGGGCGTCGATGCTCCGCCGGGGATAACGGCCTTGAGTCGCTTGCCGCCCGGTATTCCTCCCGCGTGCTCATAGATGATCTCGTGTAACGGCGTCCCGAGGGGCAGCTCGTAGACCCCTCTGCGATACACGTGCCCGCTGACACAAAATACCTTTGGACCGGCGCTCTTTTCTGTGCCTATACTAGCATACCATTCGGAGTCGCGAAGAACGATGTGCGAGATGTTCGCTAGAGTCTCGACGTTGTGCACGAGGCTCGGCTGACTCTGGTATCCCTCTTGTGCGGGATACGGTGGTTTGGTGCGAGGCTCGCCCCGGCGCCCCTCCAGGGAGTTGATCATGGCCGTCTCTTCGCCGCAAATATAGGCGCCCGCGCCGCGATGTACCGTCATATCCAGATTGTAGCCGCTGCCAAGGATATCTCTGCCCAGGAAGCCTCGATCGTAGGCATCGGCGATAGCCTTGGCCCAGCGCTTTACCCCTAGGAAGAACTCGCCGCGAATGTACACAAAGGCTCGCGACGCGCCCACGGCATAGGCCGCGAGAATGGCCCCCTCAATGACTTGGTGTGGATCCTTTTCCACGAGCTCTCTGTCTTTAAAGGTTCCGGGCTCGCCCTCATCGGTATTCACACAGAGGTATTTTTGCATGTTTCCCTTGGGCATGAACCCCCATTTGAGCCCCGCCGGGAAACCCGCGCCGCCACGCCCCCGAAGTTTGCTCCGCTTGACCATCTCGATTAGGTCCTCAGGCGCATGGTCACTCAGAGCCAAGGATAGAGCTTGGTAGCCTCCATTAGCCAGATACACATCGATAGACTCGGAGCGCGGTAGAGATGCTCGCCGTAACAAGATCGGCTCGAACATGCTCACCCTCCTCGCAACTCGGACAGTATCATGTCTACTTTGTCGAATGTGAGGTTGTCATACAGGGTATCGTTCACCCGCATAGCGGGGGATGTGCCACACGCCGCCAAACACTGTACCACCTGCAGGGTGAACACCCCATCTTGGGTCGTCTCGCCCGGACGAATGCGTAGCACATGCTGCAGATAATCCACCAGCCGCTCCGCGCCGCCAGCCAGATGGCACGAAAGCCCCTCGCAAACCTGGATGGCGTAACGCCCTTGAGGTTCAAAACGGTACATCGAGTAGAACGTAGCGGTCTCGTACACTCTGGCTGGCGTCATGCCCAGCCGGTCGGCCACGCGCTCCACGGCCTCTGGTGATAGGTACCCGTACTGCTCCTGAGCCACGTACAGGGCCGTCAATAGCATTGCACGCTGGTGGGGGTCTTGCTCAATCTGCCGTGCAATGGCCACGATACCTCCTTTGGCTAGGCAGCCTCGGTTAGCGAAGAGACGCAGCCGAGGAGCTCCGAGGGCCCCACAGGCTTGCTCATAAACGCGTCCATACGCGCTTCACCCGTGTCGGGGAAGAGGAGATCGTCCTGGTCGCTCACGACGGCCGAGACGACGACAATGGGGATACGACACAGTCGCTCGTCGGCGCACATCTCCCGACTGACGTTCCATCCGTCAAGCACGTACGACATCATCAGATCGACGATAACGAGATCAGGCGGATCCTGCCTCATCATATCCAAACCCTCGCGGGCACTGGTGGCTTTGTCGACTTGGTAACCGTTGGCGCTTAGAACGATCTGCACAAAATCGTTAAAGTCGGGGTCATCGTCGATCACGAGCACTCTGCATTGGCCGGCCATAGGCTTCTCCTTTGAACTGCTAGCGGCAGCGCTATAGCTTGGGTGCCATGAGCAGACGTCACCCGGTGCCGGCTCCCTCCAAAAGGCGAGACACCGCTCTTGTGAGGGCGCTTGGCTGGACGGGTTTGGAGATCCACATGTCGATGGGGAGATACTCGTCCGTGGGGAACAACGAGGCTTGATCGCTACTGGAGATGGACGAGACCATGATCACAGGTATGCTCTTCAGGGTGGGGTCGTTGCTCATGGTGTGGGCCACACTCAGACCGTCCAGAACGCTCGCCATCATGACATCCAACACCACTAGGTCGGGTTTGGATCGGCGCATAGCCTCCAGACCGGCGTCACCGTGTAAAGCCACATCCACTTGGTGCCCCTGGCTGGTCAGAATGAGGCGGGTGATCTCCAGGAAATCCGGGTCATCATCAACAACCAGAATCCTCGTCATCCTTGCCTCCTGCGGCCGTATGGCCCAAAAGTGTGGTGGCCTCTCAGGCTGGTGCATCACGCTGTTTTACCTGCGCCTGAGAAGCCTTTTTACCTCGCTTACGAGTTGCTGGGGGTTGACCGGCTTGGATAGAAAATTGTCGGCCAGGCTGTCTTCATCGGTAGGAAACATGCCGATGTATTCCGAAGCGGTAATAGAACTCACCAATAGAATGGGGACGCGTGCAAGTGCGGGGTGTGTACGTATGCGCCTGGCCGCATCCCAGCCGTCGAGCACGCCGTCCATCATAACATCCAGAATGACCAGGTCCGGCCGGCTCGCCTTCATTACTTGCAGTGCCTGCGCGCCGTCTACAGCGGATGACGTGGACAAGCCCTCCGCTTCCAACACCATACACGTCACCTGAACAAAGTCGGGATCATCGTCCACTACGAGCACTCTGAGCGGCGGCGGTGGTGGAAGAGCCCATTCGTGGTCGCGTTTCAGTACCTCCGCGACATGGAATGTAGTGCTGCGAATGACTCCTTCAAGGGTGGCAACTTGATCCATCAGAAAGCGCCGTAGATGCTCATTCGATGTAAAGAGGGCCTCCGCGACCAGATCGTGTTCACCCGTCACGCTGTAGACGCGCATCACCTCTGTCATCTCCACTAGAGCTCGCCCCACGTCGTTGAGCTTGGCCAGCTCGACGTTCAGCAATATCAGTGTACGGATCGGGTAGCCGGCCGCAATAGGATCGGGAAGTCCCACCACTTGTAAGCTGTTCGTCTCTAACAAGCGATCTAGGCGCTTGCGAACCGTCCCCTCCGATACGCCCAGCACCTGAGCCATCTCTACATTAGAGCGCCTCCCGTTCTCCCTAAGCAACTCGACTATCTGACGATCCAGCTCATCTCTCATGTAACCGCCTCACCTATGATCAGTTTCATCATAGCATGAATTACGATTTTCGTCAATAGAATTATATTTTATAACGAATATCGTATCATAGATTGTTAGAAACAACCCCCTTTAGCACAGCGCAGCCAAAGGGGTTGTTCGAACGGACGGCACACTGGTCAGTCCTCTATCTGAAAGATCGTCTCCTCGTCGCCACCCCCGCTATCGGTGCGCTTGGGCTTTCCTCGTTGCTTGCGCTGATAACGCTTCTCGGCATAGATAACATGATACTGCGCGGTAGCCGCCAATGTGCTCGCGTCACCGAACGCCTGGCGGATCAGGTGATCGTATGGCAGAAATCGGTTGGCCACCACCACCAGGCGCCCGCGAGGGGCTAGGGCTCTGTAAGCATCCTCTATGAACGCTTCTGCTGTCTCTAACGAGACTTGGTGGCCGCTGTGGAAGGGAGGATTGCTGACGATCAAAGTGAAACGCCTATCCTGCACAGCCCCTAAGCCGTCACTGGGGAGCACCTCAGCGTTGGTGATGTTGTTCAGGTGCACGTTCTCTCGAGCGCACTCGAGTGCCAGGATATCCGCATCCACCAGTGTAGCGTGCCCTCTGTTTGCGCGCCTAGCGGCGTACAACCCGATCACACCATAGCCGGTGCCCACATCCAGCACACGGTCCACCGTGCGGACCTGAAGATGCTCCAACAGCAGACGAGTGCCCGCATCAAGCCCCCGCCAAGAAAAGACGCCTGGCCGCGTGCGTAACCGGAACACCTCACTCCCGACGCTGAGCTCCATCTCTGTGTAACTCCCGCTGACGATACCTGGCACCGCATAGCCTGCTGGAAGATCCTCACTCGAGCGTGATTCGGCGGGGCGGACGAACTGCACGACACGATTTCCGCCTTTGTAGGCCAGTAGCCTGCCGGTTCCGTACAGCGCCTCGGCGTCCGTAATAGCGCTCTTAATGCCACCCTTGTTGGGTCCGGCCAGATACAAGCGTCCCCCGGGCACGAGCACCTGGTAGATACTCCAGAACAACAGCCTGGCGAGGTCGCGTCCCTTGGGCAACGGCATCAGCACCGTATCGAACCGCTCGCTAACGGCTTCCGGCAATGCAGCGCACACACGCGCGTCACGGTGTCCATTCTCGGAAAGAGTCCGCCGAGCGACGTCCGCGGCGACGATGCTCAGGTCGAGACACACAACTCGCTCGCTATCCGTTTGGGCCGCCGCCCATGCCCCCAATGCACCGTTGCCGCACGGGCACACCAGCACACGCTCCCGACCGCTTAGCTCGGTATGGCTCGCCAGCAGCTGAGCCGCTTGGCTCACCCGGTCGCTTTCGGTCAATCTGGGGGCGTCCACTAACACGATCTCCCTATCGCCAATGATTCGACGCTTCGGCACGCCTGTCCGAGCCTCTCTGTTTTGGGCCATCACATCGCTCCTAGTATCCTTTCTGGCATCATTATACCACGCTCGCACTTGGTCCCGCTCGGATTGTAGTGGGCTGTGTCCAGTAGAATGGTAATGCCACCGAAGGGGTATCGCTCTGCCTTTTGACAATGTCGTCCAAGGGGACGACCTCCTCCTCTCCGATGAGGATACCCAACGGCACGCCCAGGCTGGTGAACAGGATCTCGGTCTGGTCGAGATGCGTGCCCGGCAGAGCGAACATGGTCTCAAGGTTGCCCTCAAACGGCCGTCTTTGGGCGAGAGGATCGGTGCGATCGTAGAGCCCGGGGAGCATGGCGACGAGCATCCCACCCAGGCACCCGCTGGCCATCAATCGCCCAACGGTTTTGGGATTTACCTCATTGCTCTATAGGCGCATCATTGGTGGGAAAAGTTGTGGGAGAGCACAGCCCGCCGTAGGACCGCCTCGACAGCCAAGCCTGTGTATAGCGTTTCGGTAGAAGTGCACTAGGTGGGCGTTGAAGAGTTCGCCGCCGTTGCCGGGTAAGATGGCGGCTATCTCGCTCTAGCCGGTAGCCACATCCACCGGATGTAGGGTGTGGTGGTATCCGTTAATGGCGGAGTGGCCGCAGTGGTAGGCGAAGTTGGTCTCGAAGTAGCTAGGTTGAGGGTGGCAGAAAGGGGGCTCGCCCTAAGAGAGGTGGGGCCTGCATCAGATGATGAAGACACTAACCCGGACCAGCTGAGGCCCGACGTCAAGATGAGTCGTGGACGCCCGTGGCTGGCCAGTTTGGCCACGTAGACGGACAATTTTGAGGTGAGCCGCTCGGTGCAGATGCCATCGTAGGCCTGGTGCAGCACGCGCAGGGTATCGCCCAGAGCCGGGCTGTACTCCCGGTTCTGCTGATACTAGCACGGCTGACGGGTGATGGTCTTGGGGCCAGTTTGGTGATCGGTTCGAGCATATCCATGCCCTGTCCTTTCTCGGCCCCGTTTGCCTGGTGGTACGGGCTTTGCTGCTGTCGAAATCCCCTCAGACGCTCGTTTGGATCCAATATGTATTCGGCCATACTGATCCCTCAGTGACAGTATTATTTGAGTGAACAGTATGCTTTCAATAACATTCTAAGTGAATAAGCACGACACGCGTGTCCAGTCAAAAGATAATGTCTCCCGGCGGCCTCCTCCTGGGTGAGGAGTTCGGGATGCAGGAGTGTCTCATAGATGTCCTCAGTCTGTCCAGGTATGGCCCCTGGCAAGCGCCACAGGACGTCCAGTTGGTCTTGGATGCATTGGCGCAACTGGCGGGGGTTGGTGGCCTCTCGCTGGCGGATGAGGACCTCTCGCTGGAGCACGGAGAGCACCTCGGTGCTCAACAGCCGATCGAGGGGGGCGGGCGGTGTCGTAGTGGCGCCGGGTGTGCGTCTCGCCCCGCTCATCCTCCACTACCTCCTTGGCGGCCAGGCGCATCGCCGGCTGGAAGAGATTGTAGTAGGTCCACAGGTCCTCGTACAGGGTGTTCACCGCTTGCGTCACCATGTCCAGCGGCTCATAGCCCAGATAGGCCCGCACCAAGGTGTCGTTCTTCTCCACGAAGCGATTGTCGTTCCTCTCCCAGGGACGGCTGCGCGAGAGGGTCAGTCCGGTTATGCGTTCGCTCCAGAAGGTCAAGAGGTGGTGGTGAAAGAACTCCCCACCATTGTCGGGATGGATCTCCCAAATCGGGAAGGGCAGCCGCAGGAGGATGTGCTGGAAGGCATCGCGCATGATCCGGAAGGAGCGTCTCAACAACGCCACCCGCTCGCTCCAACCGATGGCCACATTGACCATCTGCAGGGCGTGCAGATAATGGCCCGTCGTCTCCGGTTCACTGTGGTGGACGAGGTCCGCCTCAAAGTGGCCCAGTTCCTGCTCGTTCCAGGGGATACGGCGCGTGGGCACCTCCCGGCGCAGACGGTTGGCTTCCTGAGGTCCCTTCCTGGCAGCTTGGGCGTGTCCTGCCCCAGGCGGGCCAGAATGCGGCCCACGGTGGAGATGCTGATGGCCTGCAACTGGGCCGCGAGCTCGGGAGTCAGGACGAGTTTCTTCCCATGGTGCGCCAGGGACTGGGCTATCCATACCAGGTTGGGCGTCAGCTGCTCCGGGGCCGGACGATCGAAGCTGTCGATGATGACGCGTAGGGTGTCATCGACCTCCGCGCCATAGGAGCGGCCCCGCTGGGTCTGGCAGGGTTGGCGGACCAGATCGCTGTGCATGAGTCGGGTGAAGGTCTTGCGGTCCAGGTGGATGATGGCCTTCATCTCGGTGAGGATCTCTCCCCACCCCCTCTGATCGGCCTAGAGGCAGCGCTTCTGCATGGTGCGCAGATACTTGCGGCGTTCATTGATGGCCATGGTCTCGTCCTGGGGCTAGGTGAGCATCGTTCCTCCGGTGACATTTTAGGGGAAGGAGTACGACACGTTGACATGCGCCTAGCAATATGGTATAACATAATCAGATAGTCTACAGTTTCATATAAACGCAGAGATACCGCCCATAGGCGATTTATCAACTCCTGATCCAGTACGAGGCTATTTGAGAAGATTGCTGGACGAAAAATCACTTTATTGCATTTTCTCATGAGATAGTTCTGGGGAAACTGCGGGATTACCTTTCTGATTTATGGAATAGAAGCCATTAGCTAAGTTAATTTGCTCAAACCCATGCTATTGACTCAGTAACTTTAAATACTTGGTGACGATAAAGAGTCTACATAGGGAATTGGACTCGTGTTGGAGTTGGCCTCTTTCAGATAACTGGCGTTAGATTTGCTCACACAAGGCTGCTGCGGTCGGTAGAGTGCGGGATGCTCTATCGAAACCATCGTTTTCTGGTGTGTATTGGGAGAGCCTGGAGACAACGATAGCGTGGCTGGACTGGTAGCTCGTGTTGCACGGTCAAGAGGAGGAATCATGAACGAGACGAGGTTTCCGATCAGCCGACGTGAATTCCTACATCTGTCTGTCTTGGCTACAGCGGGAGGAGTGTTGGCGGCCTGCGGTCCTAAAGCTCCTGCACCGCCCGTGAAAGACGTGACCACGGACATACCTGAAGAGATGCCAATTGCAGAGACTGAGGTGCCAGCAGTTGGAGAGGCGGCTGCGACGCTTGATGGTGGTTTTGGTGAAGCTCCCATGCTCGCAGAGAAGGTCGCAGCCGGGGAGCTCCCACCGGTTGAGGACCGGCTGCCTTTGGAGCCGAAACTCACCAACGAGATGGACCCTTCGCAACTGGAGTATGAGATCGGGCGCTATGGAGGCACTCTGCGCCATGCTGCACTACAGGGGCGCGACGCAGATGTCTCCCCAGTTTTTGTGAACGAGCCTCTGGTGAACACTCCCGGTCTGCTAGGGAGCGAGGTTACTGGGAATGTTGTGAAGAGCTATGAGGTGAGTGATGACCAGACCGAGTTTACCTTTTACCTACGCGAGGGGATGCGTTGGTCCGATAGTGAGCCGGTTACGACTGAAGACGTCCGCTACGCGTGGGAAGATGTGTTGATGAATGAAGAACTTGTCTCAGCGCCGCCCGCGTGGCTCAAATCTGGTGGCAGCCCCACAGGCAAAGTTATGGCGATAGAGATCATCGATGACTTTGCTTTCAGACTGAAATCTGATGAGCCCTATGGCGGATTCCTTCTTGTCCTGGCACTGGAGGGCTGGATGGATTATGAGACGCTCATCAAACCGGCGCACTATCTAAAGCAGTTTCACGCCGAATACGCCTCTGAGGAGAAACTGAGTGCGCTTATCGAGGCAAATCCACCGGCGGAGGACTGGATCCAGCTTCACCAGATGATGGATGGAGCGGGTACGTCGGACGAACGTAGCATCGGCAAGCCCAAGCTACATCCCTGGCTTTTGGTGTCGAAGACGCAGGAGCAAAACGTCCACGAACGCAACCCATACTACTGGAAGGTGGATCCAGCAGGCAACCAGCTCCCCTATATCGACCGAATTGTAACCACTTTCGTCCAGGACGCCGAGGTCCTGCAGCTGAAGCTTATTTCGGGGGAGACGGACTTTGCGCGTGAAGCCTGCGCTCTCAACGAGATGCCGCTCTATAAAGAACATGAAGACAAGGGCTACGTTGCGGGCCTCTACAACGTTCACACGAACACCACTGATGTCTTTATTAACTGGGCCTACGACGACCCGGTTTGGCGGCAGGTAGTACAAGATAAACGCTTCCGACAGGCATTGGCTTACGCCATCAATCGTGAAACAATCGTTGATGCGGTGTATCTTGGCTTTGCGGAACCTAGTACGATTGGTGGCTACACTTACGATCCGGCCAAGGCTAACACGTTGCTGGACGAAATGGGCTTGGATCAACGAGACGCGGAGGGCTTCCGCTTGGGGCCCGACGGAGAGACCTTCACCATCGATTTTCTTGTATCAGTCGGTCTTTGGGCAGACCTCGTACCGGTGACTGAACTGATCGTGGAGTTTTGGAACGATGTTGGTGTTAAAACGACAATGAAGGGTGTTGACACTGGCTTATGGTGGAACACAGCGTTCGCCAACGAGGCCAAAGCCACAGTAATCAACACACAAGTGCCTATGTGGTCCATGATCTCCAAGCTGGACTGGTGGGTTTATTGGGGGCCACCTTGGGTTACCTGGTGGTACTCGGGCGGCACGGAGGGTGAGGAGCCACCGGATGAGATCAAGGAATTTCTTGTCCACCTCAACTCTATCTACAAGGTTTCAGTCGAAGACGGACCTGCTACAGCTCAGGCTGTGCTTGAGGAGATCGGTGAGAAGCTGATCTACTTTATTCCCCTACAGAACATCAAGCAACCTATGATCTACAATGCGAAGCTCGGTAACATCTCGCAGGACCCGAACGCCTTCGCTATCGCGATCAATTTCTCGGCTGAGCAGTTCTTCTTCAAAGAATAGGCTCTCGCCTCGTTTGATGACCTCTGAGCAGGCAGTCAGTAGAGGACTGCCTGCTTTGTGAAACTCCATCCAGGACGGTTTTATAGGAGAGCTAGATGCTTGGCTATATAGCTCAACGGTTGCTGCAAATGGTCCCTCTTTTGGTTTTGTTATCGATCCTCATTTTCGCGGTCATCCAGATTCCTCCTGGAGACTATGTCACGATGCTTGAGCAGAATCTGCGGATGCAGGGGACCGAGATGGCGCAAAGCCAGATCGAGAGCCTGCGACGTTTGTATAATCTAGACAAACCACTTTATCTACAGTATCTAGCATGGATTCGCAATATCCTACTCAAAGGTGATTTTGGATACTCCATGATGTACGGGCGACCGGTAATGCAGGTTGTGGGCGAGCGCATCACGATGACGGTAACACTTTCGCTTCTAACGCTTCTGTTCACCTGGGCCGTATCCATACCCATTGGTATTTACTCTGCAACGCACCAGTATTCAGTCTTCGATCACGTCTTCACATTCGTAGGATTCCTGGGCATCTCTGTGCCCGGCTTCGTGATCGCCCTAGTGGTCTTGTATCTTGTTTTCACCCGCACTGGAGTAGCAATCATAGGCCTTTTCTCACCTGAATACGTCGACGCGCCCTGGAGTTGGCCCAAGATCATGGACGCCGCAAAACGGATCTGGATACCCATGGTGATTATAGGCCTATCGAGTACAGCCTCACTTATCAGGGTGATGCGCAACATGCTACTAGATGAACTACGCAAGCAGTACGTAATCACCGCGCGTGCCAAAGGTGTTGCGGAACGGAGACTGCTATTCAAGTATCCGGTACGACTAGCGATCAATCCTTTGATTAGTACTATCGGCTGGACGCTTCCAGGTATTATTTCGGGTGAGGCGTTGGTGTCTATCGTACTAAACATGCCTACCGTGGGCCCGCTCCTGCTGACTGCCACGCTATCACAGGATATGTACCTGGCTGGCAGCTTCCTATTTGTCACCAGTGTCCTCACCGTGTTTGGCACATTAATCTCGGATATCCTACTGGCTTGGCTAGACCCGCGTATTCGCTTCGGGGGCGTAATGGAGGAGGCATGACGACGCCTGCAAAAGGAGGATGTGTGAGGAGGGGCAACTGTGGCTGATACGATGACTGGCGACATGAAGAGCGGTCTGGGACAACAGCCGAAGTCCGGCACATCCAGGGGAGATGAAAAGATCGCTGCGCAGGAGGAATCCTACTACCTCGCTTCGCAGTGGCAACTGATTTGGTGGAAGTTCAGAAAACACACGTTGGCTAACATTGCCTGGCCGGTCATCGTACTGCTCTACCTTTGCGCAGCATTTGCGGACTTTCTAAGCCCCACTGTGCCTGGTCTCCGTTTTGAAGAGTATACCGCCGCTCCGCCTCAGATTATTCGGATCCATGATGGCGAGCGTTTTCAGTGGCCATTTGTCTTCGGTATCGTGCGCTCAACCGATCCTGAGACGTTCAGGCGGACATACGCTCTAGACAAAGCATCGAGATATACTGTACGACTGTTCACCAAAGGTGAGCCGTACAAGCTCGTAGGGCTGTTCCCTACTGATATGCACTTGTTCGGCACTGAAGATGGCCCTTTGTTCCTGTTCGGCACCGACAAACTAGGTCGCGATCTCTTGACCCGCATTCTTTATGGATCACGTATCTCCCTGTCCATTGGACTGGTGGGTGTCACGTTGACCCTCGCGCTGGGGCTTCTGATGGGAGGCCTCTCAGGCTACTTGGGAGGTGTGGTAGATACCATCGTCCAGCGTATTATCGATACACTCATCTCTATTCCTACTATTCCTCTATGGATGGGTCTGGCCGCTGCTATACCCAGGGACTGGCCACCGCTAAGGATCTACGTAGCTATCGTCATCATCACCTCATTGATAGGCTGGGCTGGGCTCGCTCGTGTCGTGCGGGGCAAGCTCCTTTCAGTTCGAGAGGAAGAATTCGTAATGGCGGCTAGGCTGGCGCGTGTGGGTAATATGGGCATTATCCTGAGACATATGCTGCCGTCCATGACTAGCTACGTAATAGTCTCCGTGACGCTATCCATCCCTAACACAATCCTAGGCGAGACCGCTCTTAGCTTCCTGGGTCTGGGCCTTCAGCCGCCAGTGGTGAGCTGGGGCGTACTATTGCAAGATGCACAGAAGTTTGAGACTATTGCTCACCATCCATGGTATCTCTGGCCGACCGTGTGGATTGCGGTGACCGTGCTAGCATTCAACTTTTTAGGCGACGGTTTGCGAGACGCAGCTGACCCTTATCGATAGATGGAGGTGTACTTTGCGGGTGAACGAGGATGCTATCCTGACTGTCAAGAACCTTCATGTCACCTTCTCTTTGACTGAAGGCCTGCTCAATGCTGTCAACGGCGTAGATTTTGCTGTGAGACGTGGCAAGACTCTAGGTATCGTGGGCGAGAGCGGTTGTGGCAAGAGTGTCACTGCTCAAGCGATCCTACGGATCGTGCCCCAACCGGGGATTGTCGAAGGTGAGATGATCTTTCGCAGCATGCATAACAGCAAAACCATCGACTTAGCAAAACTGGATCCTTTTGGCTCGGAGATCCGAAATATACGTGGCGCTGAGATCAGTATGATTTTCCAAGAACCAATGGAGGCGTTCTCGCCTGTGCACACTATCGGCGATCAGATTATGGAGGGTATCCTGTTGCATGTGACCACTGACAAACGTGAGGCACGGGAGATCGCAGTAGAGACGCTAAAACGTGTCGATGTTCCCAATGCCGAACAACGGCTGAATGAATACCCACATCAACTCTCTGGCGGTCTGCGTCAGCGGGCTATGATTGCTATGGCATTGTCGTGCCGTCCCGCTGTCCTCATTGCCGACGAGCCAACGACAGCATTAGATGTTACGGTACAAGCCCAGGTGCTGCAGTTGATTGCGGATCTGAAAGTCCAGTTCGGGATGTCGGTCATCTTCATCACGCATGACATGGGGGTCATTGCCGAGATGTCTGACGAGGTGGCAGTAATGTACCTAGGCAGGATTGTAGAACACGCCAATGTGGATAGCATTTTTTACGACTCACGTCATCCGTATACACGGTCACTCTTGGCGTCTATCCCAGAGGCAGGCAAGCAGGCAGGAAGCCGGCTGGAGACCATACGCGGCTCTGTCCCCGTACCGCTCAACCTGAGAGAGGGCTGCGGCTTCTACTCCCGCTGTGATAGTGCCAAGCAGGAGATCTGTAATGTCAAGGATCCACCCTTAGTAGAGGTGGCTAAGGGGCACTACGTTCGATGCTTCCATTTCGACTAGTTCGCAAAGAAAATGGGGTTGCGTGATATGGAGACAAGCCAGCCGATACTTGAGGTTAGATCCTTGAAGAAATACTTTCCAATCAAGACCAACTTCTTACGGCGCACTATTGGCTACATAAGGGCCGTCGACGATGTGGATCTACACATGTGGCGCGGCGAGACATTAGGACTTGTCGGTGAGTCGGGCTGTGGCAAGACAACACTGGGGCGATGCGTTTTGCGCGCTATCGAGCCTAGTGCAGGATCAGTAGTATATGACTTTGGCGATGGCCCTGTCGATATAACGACGCTGGAATCCAAAACATTGCGATCTGTACGGCAGAATACGCAGATGATTTTCCAGGATCCCCATTCGTCTTTGGATCCCCGTATGACGGTGCTGGACATCATCGGCGAGCCGCTGACGGTGGACGATGCATACAAGGGCAGGAAGAAGGCGGATCGGGTTAAGGAACTCATGATCCTAGTAGGCCTCGATCCGCGCTATTTGAAACGCTATCCTCACGCCTTCAGTGGTGGTCAGCGCCAGCGCATTGGTATCGCTCGAGCTCTAGCCACTAACCCGCAATTGGTGGTCTGTGATGAACCTGTGTCGGCGCTGGATGTCTCTGTGAGAGCTCAGATCCTTAACCTGCTGCTCGATCTTCAAACGCAGTTCGGCCTCACATACCTATTCATCTCGCACGATCTAAGTGTGGTACGACACATCGCCCATCGAGTAGCCGTGATGTACGTGGGGAAAATGGTCGAGACGGCACCGACCAACGAGCTTTTTACCGACCCCAAACACCCCTACACCGAAGCCCTATTGTCAGCAATTCCCACGCCCGACCCACGACGGACTATGAAACGTATTATCCTGACAGGCGAGATCCCTAACCCAGCACGGCCACCGTCTGGGTGCTACTTCCATCCTAGGTGCCGCTACGCTCAGAGCGTCTGTAGTCAGGAGTCTCCTGTGTGGAGAGAGGCCGATCGAAACCACTTTGCTGCGTGCCACTTTGCTGGTGAACTGGAGCTTCGAGGGGTAGAGAGATAACAGGCTTGTTCCTCGTTCGGCTGAGCGCTTTATCTCCCCCTCTCCTCTGATGCTTTGGCGCCTCGGGCTGATGGATCAGGCCATGAATAGGATTGCAAGAAAGAGGCGCCCTGCACTTATCGTGATCATGAGGATGGAGCAGAAACCATGCGTTGAGAACGCTGCTCGATGGCAGGGCTGTTCGCTTTGCTAGCTTGTAGCTCATACTGCAAAGATAGTGCGCTAACCCGAGCAGCGGGAGTTGTTGACGTTGGGCGATCTATACTACTGTCTTGTGCTCCGTAAGCATGAAGCATCGTATTCTAGTCGGCCCGGAGCAGGCTCCGGCTGATTGGTGTCTATGGTGCCAAGTACCTCTCTCAGGGCGTCTGCGAGCAGTATCTGCAGAGGGTGTTGATGAGGTCTCTCTAGGGCAATCTGCGATAGTCAGCTCTATCGCCAGACAATTCACTGATTCACCCAACACCGCTTGGTGGATTGGGGTCGAGCCTCATCTCGTCGCTGATGCTAAAACTACGTAACAACTTGGACCAGCAGAGCTCAGTATTTATACGGCTCTAGAACTAGCCCTACTCAATTGAGATGATCTTTGCCAGTATCAAGGGGTCCTCATCGAGTGAGGAAGCCTTCCGGGATACTTGTCTCCCGCGCCGCACAAAAACTGAAGCAGATAAAGGGTATGCTATTGTTGAAATGCATCGACGATACGCGCTGGCACTATCTGTTGCGTAAAGACGAATTCGTCCCCGTGGACGTGTGGCTCCAGTCCACTGACTGTGATCGGATATTGATGCTTGATCCGAATACCGGGCCCCCGAGCCGCCATTTGAAAACAGCTTAACGCGTTTGTGCCGTGATTTCGGTGTCGGCTATCTACGAGGGCTCGATGTCGATACTACCAGTGGGTTTCTGACTAGTCATGATCCAGTGCACCCACTCGCCACTGCTGTTGGCTGCATCAGATCATGCTGTTCCGATCTGGTATCCGGGTCCCGAGGCGAATGCGAGTGAGCATCGTCGTGCACCGCCGCTGTGTAGAGGCCCAGAGCATGTGTTCTACGCGTCTTCCCGAGGCTAGATTGTTCACTGGGTGGTGTCACCGTCGAGGGGTTGGTTGGTTTCTTCTCGGGGAAGCTGCAGGATGTACCCCCGCCGAGGCACAGAGCAGAGGTACTGAGGCTTGTGTTTGTTGGGCTCGATCTTGCGGCGTATATTGAGCACATGGGTCCGTACCAGGCTTGTTTTGCCCACCCCCGGTGGATAACCCCACACGTCCTGCAGCAGGCGTTCCGAGGATATCACCTCGCCCGCGTGGGATATTATATACGCAAATAGATTGAACTCACTGGGCGTCAGATCGATCGAACGGCCGGCGATGGACACGCGCCCCAGATTCGCGTTGAGTGAGATGCCGCCGAGGAGGTGGCTCGCTGCGGCTCCGGAGGTGTCCGTGCGTCGAAGAAGGGCCTTGGCGCGAAACAGGAGCTCCTCGATATCAAAAGGTTTGGGCAGATAGTCGTCAGCGCCCACTTGGAAGCCACGGATGCGGTCATCTATTCGCTCTCTCGCCGTGAGCATGAGCACACATATAGACGCGAGCTCTGGTGTTGCACGGATGTGGTGGCAAATATCGAGGCCGCTCATATCAGGGAGCATGATGTCCAGCACCACGAGGTCGGGAGTCTCGTTGTGTAGCCGCAACAGGGCGGTCTCCCCATCCTGCGCAGTGCTCACTAGATGATGTAGACTGCGAAGCGAACGGGCTATGTACTCACAGATGGAGCGCTCGTCGTCGACAACTAAGATGTTGGCCATGCTAGTCGACTATCCTTGTCTTCCTATTTGTATCGTTCGGAGCAACCGGCTGCGGTCACCGGCCGCGCGGGAGCCGCAGCCGTAGGCGTCGCACAGGCTCCTCGGGCTCGGGAGGAGGCTCTTTTGCCGGCATCAGGGATTCGGGTGCTGTTGTCCCAGTATCGTTGACCACGCGAAAAGTCGTGGCCAAGGTATTCAACGCTCGACGCAAGAGAACCTTCTCCCGGGCGTTCTTGGCCGAACGCCACGCTTCTTCAAGGCGACGCGTCACATCCGCCTGGCTCTTGAGTGCTCCGATCGCGTTGAGAACCGTCTGGCGGCGTTCAGGGGGCGCTCGTAACAGTGTGTCGATCAGAGGCCCGCTGGCAGCGACACCCTCACTGATCAGCGCCTGCACTATGCCATCGAGGTGCTCTGGCGCGGCCCACAGTAGCGCCCCTGCGAGCTCGTCGCGCGCCCCGAGCGCACCCAGAAGCCGGGCGACCTGGGTCGTGACCCGTGGGTCGGCGCAACGCAATGCACCGAGCAGTGGCTCTCGTATCGACCGGCCGAATCCTGCCAGGAGCTCGTACGAGCGCGCTCTCACTGGCGCTTCCGGGTGGCTCAGCCCCGAGAGTAGGGCCTCAAAACTGCTCGTACCGATCTGCTTGAACGACTCTTCCGCTGCTTGAGACACCTCGGCGCTGTTGTCTCCCAACGCGTACAAGAGAGGGGTCATGTCTACAAGGTCTGCGATCTCGCCCAATTCGCGCGCCGCGCGGACACGACTCGATCGGTCGCGGCTGCCCAGATCTGCGCAAAGCGCCGCAGTACGCTTCAGAAAGCGTACATCGCGATAGAAAGGCGTCTCCCCTTCGATGGTAGCGAAAGCTTGAACTGCAGTAGGCCAATCGCGGCGCTTGTACGCACCCACACCGAGTCGGTAGAGTTGCTCACGTCGCCAAACTGCTGACTCTGCAGAGGACACCATCGTGTCAAGCTCGTCCACATCGCGATAACCGGGGTCCAGGAGAACGATTTGCCCGATGGCTTCTCTTGCCTCCGCCCAACGCTCGAGCTTGATATCCTCGCGCAGCCGACTGTAACTGGTGGATAGACTCCGCTGCCGCTCGGCGCGGCGCTCCAGCTCGGATGCTCGCCACCCCCATACGCCAGCCCCTACAATCAGAGCTATGAGGAGAGCCGGCGTGCCCACCCCTGTCAGGCCGTAGACTAGCCCTCGCCACAGGCGCGACCCTGTGCTCTCAACCTGGATCTGGAACGCGAGCTCTGGCAGGGGCACCAGTTGCCCCTCCAGGCGGAGTATCGGTTCGACAGTCACGCGCCGCGGTCTGAGTGCCCCACGCGTGCGCTGTGTGTTCTCGTGAGCGATCCGCAGATCGTGCGGAATAGCGTCGGGATGGCCTGGCAGCAAAGCCAAGCGCCCTGGCATGTGTACGCCGCTCGTGTCGACGAATCCGGTGGTCTCGTCCGGCAGGGGGAGAATCAGCTCAAGCGCTCTGCTTGTTGCCTCTGACACCGCACGGGCGCGCACGGTGATCACCGCGGGATCGCGGGGTGTCTGTTGCATGCGCAGGTACCCCGGGTAGGCGATGCTGAGGCTGACCCCAGTCACGCCGTGGTCGTCGAGAGGGATCATCTCGGTGGTATATTGCTCTGCGGGGAAAGCCAGTCGGGCGAGCCATGCAACCGAGATACTCACAACGAGCAGCGCCACGAGGCCCGCGAGCACCCATCGAATGCTCTGCGCGCCAACCTCTACCAGCGATCGTCGGTATTCGGTCATACGTCAGTCTTCGATCTCATTGAGCAGTACGCCGCGAGTTCCTTACATAGAGCGGTATCGCCTTCTGCTGACGTTGTCTCCGCTACTTGCCGGTGGACCCGAACCCGATTTTGCCCGGGCCAAGGTCAGCGGGCGGGGTATCGAGTGGGCGGAACGCGTCACGATCGGTGGGTAACGCCCACATCTGCGCGATTCGCTACCCATGGCGTATTATACGCGGCAAGGGACAGTAGATCAAGACGGCTACCTCGTTCCCGTTGAACTCGGACTCGATGAGGCCATCGTGTACGACGATGCCGCCGATGAAGCTACTGCTGCGTCCGGTGACGCGCACGACGGCATCCTCCGGCATGCGCAAGGCGATGCCCGCCGGTATGCGCGCAAAGCCCCACACTATACGCCCGCCGATACGGGGCAGGCGAGCCTTGAGATCGAGAGCTGCTCCTTGGCGCCGCTCCGGTGGCTGCGCTCCATCTCCCACTAACCAGTAGTCTATCACACTGATGCAACCTCAACGCGGGATACCAAGACGGCACGGGCGCCCGAACCCGCGGTGGTACCGGGCCGGCATCGAGCGCCCGTTGCGGTTACCTGTTGATGAGCCCGTCGGCGTCCAGAATCAGGCTTTGGTCCGGCGGCAACAGCACGGTCTTGACGGTCGGCGCCAGTTTGTTGGCCCACTCGTAACTGATGAGATCCGGGTTCCCCCGCAGCTCTTGAGCAATGAGCCGTAAAGCCTCCGCTTCGGCCTCGGCCTCGAGCTTACGGGCCGCCGCACGCCCCTCAGCGGCGATAATGGCCGCTTGCTTCTCTCCCTCGGCACGGGCCAGGGAGATCTCTACATCCTTTTGTGCAGCCTGCAGCTCGTACTGTTTCTGCAGCGCAGCCTGCTCGGCCACCTGCTTGCGCTCGATAGCCCTGTCAAACTCCTCCGAGAAGGAGACATCGGCCAGGGTAAAGTCGGTCACCGTGATATGGTTCCTGGCCAAGCGCGCCTGCAGGTCCTCCAGGATCTGGGCGCGGATCTGCGCCCGCTGCACCAGGATCTTTTCCACTCGGAACTGTGCGGTTGCCGCTTTGATAGCCTCGCTAAGGGCCGGCATTATGATGATTTGCTCGAAATCCTGCCCCACCTCTTGGTAAAGCTTGCCAACATTGACTGGGTCGAGGTGATAGTTCAGCACACCCTGCACGCGCAGAATCTGTAGGTCCGACGAGGCGGCCTCGGCTGCAACCTCCATCTTTTGCGTACGGACGTCCATCGAGATCACTTGGCGGACCCCCGGCGGGATAATGAGATGGAAACCCTCGCCGAGGACGCTTGCCTCGACGCGCCCGAGCATTATGACCACGCCACGGTGGCCGGGGGGGATGATAGTGTAGCTGGAAAAGATCACCAACAGCGCGACCACTATCAGTAGGGCGATCCCAACAACGCGTAAGTTGGGGTTGGTTCTCGACATGCTACGGAGCCTCCTTTTGTCCGCTCTTGGGTAGGGTGAGTTACACTCTGAATACGCTCGCGTACGGTGAGGGTTCTGCCACGCTCGAACGGAGCCCCGCAACGCGGCCTCTTGCAGCGAGTTGTCAGCGGCCTCAGCGCTGATATATCATGACGGGACTATGGTAATAGGAAAGCGTATAATGAACCCTCTCGAGCAATTCCTGCCCGCCGTCCGCCACTGGTTCGAGTGGCATTATAGCCGCCCGACACCGCCGCAAGCTTTGGGCTGGCCGGCCATCCAACGTGGCGAACATACTCTCATCCTGTCGCCCACAGGATCCGGCAAGACACTGGCGGCGTTTCTCTGGGGTATAGACAGCATCTGTCGTGAACTCATTGCGAACCCCGGTATGCAGGGCGTCCAACTGCTCTACATTTCGCCGCTCAAGGCTCTCAACAACGACGTGGAGCGCAACCTGCGCGCTCCTTTGGCTGGTATCCTGAAGGCCGCGCACGAGATGGGCCACGACCTGCCGCCGGTCCGCGCGATGGTACGCACTGGCGACACACCCCAGTCTACGCGACGACGGATGGTTACGCAACCGCCACATATTCTGATCACTACCCCCGAGTCGCTCTATCTTTTGCTCATCAGCCCGCGAGCCAGCGAGATGCTGCGCAGCGTCAGAACCGTGATCGTGGACGAGATCCACACACTGTGCGGCAACAAACGCGGCGTGCACCTGGGCTTGAGCTTGGAGCGTTTGAGCGCTGTGGTGCAGGCCCCGTTTCAGCGTATCGGTCTTTCGGCCACGCAACGGCCACTGGACGAGGTGGCACGCTACCTCGGTGGCCTGGAATGGCAAACCGGTGACGATGGAGAGGACCGCTTGGTAGAGCGCCCGGTGACTATTGTGGATGCGGGAGCCGCCAAGGAGCTGGATCTGCGCGTTGTGACCACTGTCCCCGACCTTCGCCGCATGCCCGGTGGCTCCATCTGGCCATCGTTAATTCCCCAACTGCTCGAGGAGGTGCGGCGCCATCGTACGACGCTGATCTTTACCAACAGCCGCAGGGCCGCGGAGCGCGCAGCAGACCGATTGAACGAGCAGTACGCCCAGGAGGAGGACGAGGAGATCCCGCCGGGCTCTCCCGAGGGGCTCCTAGTGGACGGCGTGCCCAAAGGCCAAGGGATGTTTGGCACGGGGCGTATCGGGGGCCCTTTCCGAGCGCACCACGGCAGCGTCTCCAAAGAGGTCAGGTTGGAGCTGGAGCATCGCCTCAAGGCGGGCGAGTTGCCCGCCCTCATCGGCACCAGTTCTTTGGAGCTCGGCATCGATATCGGCAGCATCGATCTCGTGGCACAGATCCAGTCACCTCGCAGCGTATCGCGGGGCCTGCAGCGCGTGGGGCGCTCAGGCCATCTGGTGGGGGAGACCAGTGTGGGTATCATCTATGCCAGTCACCGCGAGGACCTGCTGGATTGTGCGGCGGTGGCGCACGGCATGCTACAGGCCGATATCGAGCCGGTGTCTACGCCGCAGAACTGCCTCGACGTGCTAGCCCAACAGATCGTCGCGATGACAGCCATGCAAGACTGGGATACAGAGGCCGCCTATCGGCTCGTCAAGCAGGCTTATGGCTACCAAAAGTTGACGCACGAAGCCTTTGAGGCGGTGCTTGCGATGCTGAGCGGCAAGTACCCGAGCGAAGTGTTTCGCGAGCTCAGGGCGCGCATCCAGTGGGATCGTGTGAGGGGCCGACTGTCAGCTCTGCCGGGGAGCCGGTTGTTGGCGACGTATAACGGGGGCACCATCTCGGATCGGGGCGAGCTTCGGGTCTACATGGCTGACGGCAAGACTGTGCTGGGAACGCTCGATGAAGAGTTTGCGTTTGAGACGCGCCCCGGCGATGTGTTCACCCTGGGCAGCTCCACTTGGCGGGCGTTGTCTATCAAAGAAGACCGTGTGGTGGTGGCGGAGGCTTCGGGAGGCATGCCGAGGATGCCGTTTTGGCGGGGCGATGCGCCCCGGCGCGACTATTACTCGGGGGTGCGTCTGGGGGCCTTTCGGCGGGAGCTGGCTGAGTGGGTAAGAGGCTTGCCCCATCTGCCGGATCATCCCATTGGCCAATGGCCAACCGAGACGCAGCCTCTGGTGTGCTGGCTACAGGATGAGTATCGGCTGGATGAGGCCTCGGCTCGCAACGCTATCCTCTATGCGCGCAATCAGCTTGCCGCGGTGGGTGCCATGTCCTCGGATCGTACGGTGCTCGTGGAGACCTTTTCAGACCCGCTGGGCGACAGGCGCATGGTCATCCACAGCTGCTTCGGTGGCATGGTCAACAGCGCGTGGGCGCTGGCTTTGGCGCACGCCCTGCGTGAGCGTCTGGGCGTACCCTTGGAGGTACAGGCCAACGATGACGGTATCCTCTTTCGCTTGGTCGATGCTGAGCGTGAGTTACCCACCGATATCTTGGCGGCTATGGGGCCGGATGAAGCGCGTGACCGACTGCTGCAAGAGTTGCCCGAATCCGCGGTGTTTGGGGCGCACTTTCGCATGAACGCGGCTCGTGCGCTGCTTTTGCCCGGTGTGCGCGGCGCCGGACGAAGAACTCCGTTCTGGCTGCAGCGTTTGCGCGCCAAGGACCTGCTCGCTGTGGCCAAGCACTACCCCGATTTCCCCTTGCTTGCCGAGACTTTTCGCGACTGCTTGCGCGATGTGCTAGATATGGAGCACCTGGTGGAGGTGCTCAGGGGCATCGAAGACGGTCGTATACGCCTAGTGGAGGCCGTGAGTCTCGTTCCCTCGCCTGTGGCGGCTAGCCTGTTGTCCGACATGATGGCGGTGCAGATCTATGAGGGGGATCTTCCTAAGGCGGAGCGACAGGCACATGCGTTGGCCGTGAACCGAGAGCTGCTCGAGCAGCTTCTGGATGAGGGGGCGCTGCCCGACTTGCTCCGCCCCGAGGCGATTCGCGCCGTGGAGTGGGAGCTACAGCATCTAGAGTTAGGGTACAAGGCCCGTACTCGGGAAGAGCTCGCTCTGATCGTTCACGAGCTGGGGGATCTGACCCATGTAGAAGCGATGGCACGGGCCGCTGGGGATGGAGAGCAGTGGTTGTTGCAGCTCGCCGCCGAGGGACGCCTTATCCGCGTGCCTTTTGCCTGTGCGGATGGCGAGGAGCTGCGTTGGATCTTTGCCGAGGACTATGGTCGCTATCGGGATGCACTTTCGCTTCCCGATCAACCGCCCGTTTCTGTGCCCGATGAGCTGCTGGCTTGCCGCGAGGACCCCGAACAGGCCTGGGAGAGACTGTTACACGTCTACGCCGCGGGCCGCGGCCCGTTCTCGAGGCAACAGGTGTTGACGCGATACGCCTCTTTGGCTCCGTGGCTGGATGCTCTGCTTGACAGCTTGACGGCTAGGGGACGCCTGGTGAAGGGGCGCCTTAGCCCGGGAGCACAAGAGATCGAATGGTGCGATCGACGCGTGTTGGAACGAATCCACCGTCGAACACTCAGCCTGCTGCGCAAAGAGATCCGCCCGGCCGAACCGCCCGCCTATGTCGATTTTCTGGCGCGCTGGCAGGGGTTGCACCCTAGGCACCAGCGCAAAGGAGTGGAGGGGCTCACTGTAGCACTACAGCAGTTGCGCGGCTTGTGGGCCCCAGCTGCTGTCTGGGAGCGCGACCTACTCCGGACGCGAGTGGCGGACTATGTGGCTGGCGAACGACATCGAGGCGGCTCCTTGGATGCTCTGTGCGCGGACGGCGACTTGGTTTGGGCTATGCGCGGCGCCGACGATCCCCGGCGCGCACAACTCAGCTTTGTTTTTCGAGGCGAGGGCGCCCTTTTCTGGGGGGGTGAGCCGGCGCAAGAGGCGCTCAGCGCTCTCAGCGAAAGGGCTGCCGAGGTGTATGAAATCCTTTTGCAAGAGGGGGCTCTTCACACACAGGATATCGGGCAGCAGCTGGGATTGAGAGGTCGTGAGCTCGATGCGGCCTTGGTCGAGTTGTTGATGTCAAGCCTCATTACCAACGACCACTTGAACGCCGTGCGTAGCCTATATGAGGGCGCAGTGGATCTTCCCAAACCCGGGGGCGGGGTGCGCAGTGCCCTCGAACAGGACCTACGTGACCGCCGCACCGCGCGTTCCGCTCCCTCGACGATACGCCGCCCTCGCCCATCCGAGCTGCGACGTGCTAGAGAGGTGGCTTTGCAGCGGACAGGCCCGTTCACACATTGGACCGGGCGCTGGTCGCTAGTCCACAGAGCCGGGGGCCTGGGCAGGGATCTAGGCGACAGCGAGCGCGTGCAAGCCAGGGCGCGACTGCTGCTGCAACGCTACGGTATTGTCACCCGTGAGGTAGTGGATCGGGAACAAGGGGGCACAGATTGGGCCCGACTGTACGACCAATTCGAGTCTATGGAAATACGCGGTGAGGTACGCCGAGGCTACTTTGTGCGGGGGTTCTCGGGGGCCCAGTTCGCGTTGCCCGAGGCCGTTGAACGTTTGCGCGAGTGGAGTCGCCCCGAGAGCCAGGGAGCGGACGAACTGGTGCTAATGAGCGCGAGCGACCCGGCGAACCTGTATGGATCGGCCAACAGCCCCGTTGCCAATGTGAATAGCGAGGCAACAGAGGAGGGCAACGACCTGACCCAGTTTGCGCGGCTGCCGGGGAATTATCTCGTACTTCAACGAGGTATGCCGGTGTTGCTCTACGAGCATGGCAGCGAGCACTGGAAAACAGCGCCGTATGCCGCCGAAGGAGTCGTTCGCAGGGCAGTACAGCGGCTGCTGGGACACCTTACTCAAGATGGCGGCCTCTGCTCGCGCCCACGTAGGGTGCGGGTTCTTTGTTGGAACGGTGAGTGCCCATTAGGCAGTTCAGCGCAGTGGCTGCTGGAGGGGCTCGAGTTCCGTCGTGATCCGCCAGCTATGGTGTGGGATGGTCTCGGGCGTTGACGCGTTCGCGAGACCGTGCTATGTCGGCTCTTCGGGGAGGAAGGGGTGCTTCCAGTCAACAAGTGAGCGGGGAGGCGTATGATGGGAGACGTGTATCGCGTTCGTGAGGCCACTGGGGCGGATCTGGAGGCGCTCGCACGCATCAGAGCACCTCTCGCGCTGCATCGGGATCGGCTTCGCGACACCGCTGATGGCTACATGGTCTATGTGGTCATCGAGCAGGACAGCGATCTGCTGGGATTCGGGCTCTTGGTCTTTGAGCGGCCGCCACACTGGAGCGATTTTGGTGATCGCTCACGCCTACCGTCAGTCGTTGATCTGTGGGTGAGGCCAGAGTGCCGTGGTCGCGGGGCGGGTACATGCCTGCTCGGCTGGCTTGAGGAGACCGCGTGTGCCAAAGGGTACATCCGGCTGTTCCTGGGGGTGGACCCGGTCGAGAACCCGAGAGCGCACCGACTCTACTTGCGCCTGGGGTACAGGACTCTCCAAGCGCGTCCGACTTTGTCCTCGTGGAGGGTCATGGATTCCGACGGGAACACTCACGAGGGCACCGAGTGGAGCCTCGATATGGTCAAGGACCTATAGCCCACCGCCCAAGACCATCAAGCAGACTGTATCACCAGCAGGCTCTGCGTGTTCGCTACATGCTGCGCAAGAGGTCGCGCAAAAGTCGGTAGCCGATCACCGCCACGTCATCCTTTTTCTGAAGGTAATCGCGTAGTGTAGGGCTCAGAAACGCTTCGTAATCCGCCACGCGATATGGCCAATCCGGCGCGATGCTGCGGAGCTCGTCACCCGGCTTGGCAGCATGGAATAGCAAATGCGTGATACCTGGCGGCAGCGCATCGATAAGACGGATGTAGCTCTCCACGCGACCTTCCGGTGGGTGTAAGCACGCAGTGGCATAGTCCACTAACGGGAGGCGTAGATCCTGTGCCAGAGCCAGCATCTGTTCAAAAGCGAGCTCAAATGTGGGTGACCGGAAAGCCCGGCGTATGCCCTCATCCAGAGAGCGAGGCACCATAGCGGGCAACTGATACGCGTACGCCAACTCTACATAAGCTGTCAACAGCTCAGGTAGAATGACGGCTCCCATATGCGTGTCGATATGGGTGAGGTCTACACCCAAGCTCAACAAGTGCTCTACTTGCGCGCGCATTTCGGTGGCGGCGGCTTGAGGGTCTGCATGGTCGTGCAAGGCTTCCACACTCCGCCACAGGTAGCCTTCCTCGTCCAACAAACCAGACGCCTTATCGGACGTGCTCAACGGGCGCCAGCGGTACCCACGCCATTCGGAGGTCAGAGTGATATGCGCGCCCAGATCGAACGCGTGGGCTGCAGTGCGATCGGCCTGTTGGGCAATTTGCGCAATCTCGGGCACCCACGGGCACGGCGCCATGATCGCCCCGCAGCGGGTGATGCCGAACTCGG
Organism: uncultured Anaerolineales bacterium; assembly: GCA_964407215.1. Taxonomy (GTDB): domain Bacteria; phylum Chloroflexota; class Anaerolineae; order UBA1429; family UBA1429; genus CAYOUT01. The sequence continues at coordinate 158,943 of CAYOUT010000001.1, forward strand.
CGTGTTCTACGAACGCAGCGTTCTCGGCGTGGCACATACCCACATCGTCCGCGTGCAGGATGACGAGGCGCATGTGGGGCGGGTAGCCCAGCGCTTTGAGTGTGCGTCTGGTGTTTTCCGATGGGCTCATCGTATGTCTTGTACCTGTGGCTGAAACAACGAGTAGCTCAACATGCGCTGCTCAGCGCAGATGGCCCTGGTCTTGATATTGGGCAAACAGCTGCCCCCACGGCATCTCTTGGCGCCAACGCTCATAGATGCGACGTTCGCGGGTGGGCCAGCGGTAATAGTCGTGGTAGGCCTCGGATACAAAAGAGAAGGCGTGGACCAACGGCGTATGGAAAAGGAGCCTCTGCAGGGCCTTGGTAGGGCCATACCACGAGAGCCAGCCCATGGCGCGGTGAAAGTTGACCCCCACATGAAAGTGCCAGTCCTCTCCGCTGACATCATCCCCCACCAGTTCGATCTCGGACGGAATGCCCACACCCAAGCCCTGCTCGTGTGCTAGGCGGATGTAGCCGATCTCCATCGGGTCAAAGCCCATCAGCTTGGCAGCGATGGCGTCGATGGCTACTTGATCGCCGCTGGCCAAGATGACGTTCTTGGCGATGGGCTCCATAATGCGGGGCCCTGTGCCGTTGCCCGCTGTGGTGCCGTCCATCACCGCAAATACGCCCGAGTGAATCTCTTGCTGGATGTGCAGCAGATCCACCAGCGTCTCATGGATCCACGTGTGGGTGTAGTGTCTGTTAGTGGCGAGCAGGCCGCCAAAGGCGTTCTTCATGGCGCCGGTGGTGGTGGTATAGATGTGGCACTTGACGGTGGGCAGGTGTATGATCCCCTTTCCAAAGAAATAGTCGGGAAGGTGGATCCCCTTGGGGTAGACGCGATCCAACGCGTTCATCTTGGCCTTTGGCTCATAAGGGATCCACGACATATCCTCAGCTCTGTAATTGTACAGAACGGGGATATCGTACCGCTTAAAGATGGGCACATAGTTGTTCAGGTCCTCGCCCTTGAAAGCGTCGGTGACCACCGTTTTGTTCTGTACACAGCTGATCTGCTGGTAACCCCTTGCCTTGAGCCCCAAGATGGTGCCCTCGAGCTGCCAAGGGGTGGTGTTCGCACTGGGAAAAGGAAAGTGCCACGAGATATTGTCTTTCAGGATGACAGTCGTGTCGCGAGGGAGGAAGCGCTCGACCTCGGCCAGGCCCAGTAGCCGGTCATAGTCATCGAGTACCGTCTCAGGGCTGGTCCGCAAAACTGCTACTTTGGCGCGTGTAGTCACGGCAAGCTCCTCTTATGCATGGAGTGCTCGGCAGGCGCATTCGGTGCAGGGCACAGAGCTGATCCAACCGGTGACTCATTGTACATGCGGCCAAGGGCTTGTCAAAGCTCGGACGCGTCGAAGGTGTGAAACGCCAGAGTATGAAGCCATGGCCTTGTGAGATTGGCCTCCGCCGGATTCTCGTACACAGAGCGATCGCCGCCAGATAGCATCGTATGGGAATATACGGTGACCGTTGCCGTCGATTGGTGAAGGTGCTAGAATGCTTACTGTGTTTGGCCGATGGAGCACGGTGTGTGAACGTGAGGTGCGGACTTACAGCATGCGACGGAGGAAGAAGGGAGCCTGGGCCGCGGGATTGCTAGCGGCGGGCATCGTGGTGCCGCGGGCGGTATGGTTCCGGAGAACCGAGCTGCCTCGAACTTTCAGGCTGATCGACCTGGAGGGTGTACACGACGCTGCCGCCACGAGGCTCTGCGCCGCTCATCTCGTGCGGACTGGCTCCAACAGCGATTGCGTGGTGATCACCGCCCATGGCTTTCTGGATAGCATGCGTACTCCGAGTATGGTGCAACTTGCGAGCATGCTCGGTGAGCGGTTCGATGTGCTGTCCTTTGACTTTCGTGGGCACGGCGCGAGTGGTGGCTGTAGCAACTTGAGCTTCCAGAGCGCAGCCGATGATCTGATGCGCATCATAGAGTACGCTCGTGTTTCGGGTTACCGGCGAGTTGGCGTGGTGGGCTACTCTATGGGCGCTGCGGCAGCCATTCTGGCGGCGGCTCAGGGTGCCGATGTAGACGCTGTGGCGAGTGTTTCGTGCCCGGTATGCAGCCCCGCACCACTGCGCCGCTTTGAGCAGCTTTCAGTGGGCCCGCTACAGGCCTGGGCATGGGCCATGGGTACGCGGGTTGCCTCGGTGTTGCGCCCCGGGCCCTGGCCGCTTGATGAGGTGACCTCGGTAGCGCCAGTGCCTCTACTGGTGGTCCATTGCCAGTTCGATTACCTTGTGTTGCGCTGCCATTCCGAAGAGTTGTACAGGCGTGCGCGCCCGCCAAAAGGCTACCTGTATGTCCCGGGGGCCGTGCACGCGCGCCCCACACCATCGGCAGAGTATGTGCGTGATTGGCTGACGCACATGCTGTTGGATGGCGCTCAGTCGCCTGGCGCGCTTTCTTAGAGGGCCTCAAGACGTACTGGAAGGGAGAACGAGCATGGTATCTCTTCAAGATAAAGTGATATTGGTTACTGGAGCAAGCGGAGGGCTCGGACGCAGTGTGGCGAGTAGAGCGGCACTGACGGGCGCGCATGTCGCGCTATCGGCGCGGCACCCCGAGTCGCTTCGGGCGTTGGTGTCCGATCTGGGGCTGTCCGACGATAGGACACTGATCTATGCCGCGGACTTGGCCGATGCGAGCGACGCCCACTCGCTTGTGGCGGCCGTCGAAGAGCGCTGGGGCAGTGTGGATGTTTTGTTGAACCTGGTGGGCGGTTGGAGGCCCGGCGTTCGCCTGGCCGAGGTGTCCGATGCGGATTGGGATGCAGTGCTGGATCTCAACCTTCGCTCAGCTTTCAACATCAATCGTGCCGTGGTTGGGCAGATGGCGCGCCGTGGTTGGGGGCGCATTGTGAACATTGCGGCGCGGGCGGCTGTGCACCCGGGGGCACGGTCTGCACCGTATAACGTGGCCAAAGCGGGGGTGGTGGCGCTTACAGCGTCGATAGCAGCCGATTATCGCAAACAAGGTGTAGTGGCGGTTGCTGTGTTGCCCGGCACAATCGACACGCCGGCCAACCGACAGCAAATGCCCGACGCCGATACCTCGCGCTGGGTGACGCCCGAGTCCCTCGGCGAGCTGTTGTTGTTCCTGTGTGGCAAGGAGGCTGAGGCGCTCAACGGCAGCTCCATCTCGGCGTTCGGGCCCTAGTTGGATCGTTGGGAGTGCTTTGACTGAATACATGGATAGGCCGTCCGGGTAGGGCGGTCGCAGCAGAAAGGGGAAGACTATGAGGAAGCAGATTACCGCAGAGAAGGGAGCCAAACCGGCCGGACCTTACTCGCACGCCATCGCCTGCCAGGGTACTATGCTGTTTGTCTCGGGGCAAGGGCCTGTGAACCCAGAGACGGGCGCTACGCCCGAGTCGTTCAACGACGCAGCCATACAAACATTGCGCAATGTGCAGACCATTGTAGAGGCAGCCGGCGCTACTATGGCTGATGTGGTCAAAGTGAACGCTTATCTGCGCGATATGGACGATTTTGCGGTGTTCAACCGGATCTACAGCGAGTTCTTTTCTGAGCCCTACCCCGCTCGAACGACGGTGCAGTCGAACATGAACATCCCCATCGAGGTGGATGTGATCGTAGTGTTGCCGTAACGCGAGCGTGACGCACTCGGGGGCGCCACAGGCGCCTCCGAGTGTAGACCGGCCAGACCCTCAGTTAGTCCTCTGGGGTCAACAGGTCATCCTCTGTAAAAGATGCCTCCATGTCGAGTGAGAGGTCACCCACTTTGTTGCCTTGGAGAACGAAACGCTCTGCAGCACGCTGATTCCCCTGCTCGAAAGCCTCGATGAGCCGCCGTATGCCATCCTGAAGCACCTGATCGCGCACGTCGCTATCCACCAAGCGGCCTGCCATGTTGCGGATAGCGTTCACTGTGTCCTGGAGCCAGTCATCGGTGAGCATATGGCCCGGGAGCAACGAGATCCCCAAATCCTCAAAGCCCGCAGAACGCACGGCACGAGCCGCGCTCTGAAGATCCACCGAAACCGCTACCGGGCGATTCAGAGATTCGGCAAGTTCGCGGACGATGCGGTTTCGTTCGGCCCAAGCCTGGCTGTGCTCGGCCTCCGTGGGCTCGATGATATCCGAGATGCGCAAGCGCCCGCCGGGCACCAACACTCGCCAATACTCCTCAAACGCAGCCGCAAGCCAGCGTATTGGCACCTCGCGTAGCACGCCATTCACCACGAGCAGATCTACAGTTTCGCTTTGGACGGGGATTCTGCGCGGTTGCCCCTGTACCAAGGCCAACGAGCTGTATGCCTGCAACGGTACGAGTGTACGCAATGTGCGCGAACTCGCTGCGACAACCAACAAATTGCCATCGGCGTCTCGAGCTTGCTCGGCGATTAGCTCGATGAGTCGACCAGTGCCCACCCCGAGAACTACTATGATCCCCGAAAAGTCGATCCCTCGCCAGGGATCCGCTGTGGCTTGCGAGCCTTCCGAAGGTTGCTGTTCGCTCATGCCCTAGCATTTCCTCCTGGCGAGAGTCTAGAATGCGCGGTGAACGATGTCAAACAACGCTACGAGAGGGCGCCCGTTCAGATCGGGCTTGATGTGTTTGACACTGGCCGTGGCAGTGATTAGGATGCATCGGGTCGATCGTGTGGGATCTCCACGAACTATGCCGATGGAGGCCGACCCCAGAGTTGGATTGCGCGCTCGTGTCACTGCGCGAGGCATTCATCGATACCTATCGGGTGTGACAGCGGCAAATCGCTGAGGGCACGCCTTGGGCCGTTGATGATGCCATTACATTGTGTTCGGGCTTGATGACATAATAGAAAGAGGGTTGCGGAATGGCTATCTTGAGGTCACATCACATCGCCCTACGATCCAGCGATTTTGCACGGGCCAAGGCGTTTTACACGGAGACACTGGGGTTCGACATTGTAGGGCAGATACCTGGCAGTGATATCGTGTTCATAGATATCGGTGGCACCACCATCGAGCTGATGGGCGGTGGCGAGGCTCCGCCTTCCGACAGGCCGTCCACCGGCCTGCTGCATCTGGCGTTTGAAGTGGATGACGTGGACACAACTTATAGCGAGTTGGTGGCCAAAGGCGTCGAGTTCCACGTGCAGCCTCGTGATGCGGGCGACATCCGGCTGGCCTTTTTCCGTGACCCCGATGGCAACGAATTGGAGCTGTTTTGCAGCCCGACGTTGACTTGGGCGTAATATAGCACGTCGCCGGGCAGCGCTGCCCGGCGACACATCTGGTATCGTGTTTCACCCCTCGACACTGTTGGGGGGCTAGAGCCCGGCCAAGTCCCAAATTCGATCCAAGGATGCAGCAGTAGCTGAAACGGCGTTCTCGGGAGACATCTCGCGCAGTCGTTGGGAGAACGGTTCCACCACCACCGGGCCCGTGTAGCGCATACGGTTCAAAGCGCGCATGAAGGTGGCGATGTCTATGACCCCTGTCTCGCCGGGGAGGGCACGCTGCTGATCGATCTGCTCTTCGCGCGACAGACCGGCCGTGGCATCGTTGACATGTACCACCACGACCAAGTTATCCGTGAGCTGATCGAGGTCCTCGGCAGTCCCGCCGGATGTGTACCAGTGGAACGCATCCAATAGAATGCCAAAGTTGTCAGCGTCCACCGCGGCGATCAACTCCAGAATCCCGCCCAGATCGTGTATGAACGGGTTGGGCTTGCCGGATCGCATTGTCTCGGGCCCCACGAACTCGAGGCCGTAGCGCATCCCATAGCGAGCCAACACGTCGCAGATACGCGCTGTGCGCGCGCGAAGGCGCTCAAAGTTGCTCCCGTAGCTCAGCGTCTCATGGTAGGGTAGCAGCCATGTGGCAACGCGCCTGCATCCCAGCTCCGTCATAACTTGGGCGAACGCGGGTAGCCCCGCGAGGTCCCGCTCAAAGGTCTCATCATCTTCGCGAAAGTTAACCGGAAGGCCGGTCTGCGCTGCGATGAGCTGGTTCTCTTCCAGCAGACGTTGTACTCCCTCGAGGCCAAGCTCCCGAATCTCCGCCATCCCGACATCGACGCCGGCGAAGCCGTTGGCTGCCGCCAAGCGGACCGCTTCTTGGAATGGTACACTGAAGCCCAATGCGCCCATGGCAAGTGCTCTGTACATAGTCTGTCTCCTTGTGTTAGGTGGCCAAGAGCCGACATGCCGATTATAGGCCGGGATCTGCGTGTCGCAAGCGTACGAGCGGCTCCGAGTGAGCCTCGGTTAGGCCGCTGCTGCGCACCGGTTACCGGTACGGTGCGAGCTCTTGCCAGGTTCGCCCCGTGCTCTTTTGTGCCCAGTACGCGTTCGTGCGGAAGAGGCTCTCGAAAGTGCCTGCATCGGACCAAAAGCCCCGCAACTCTGTCCAATGGAGCTGTTCGATCCTTATGTACGCGTTGTTCACATCTGTGATCTCTAGTTCACCGCGCACAGAGGGTGTGATGGTGCGGATAAAATCGAAAACCCGCGCATCGTAAAGATACAGCCCGGTAACGGCGTAACTGCTTTTGGGACGGGCGGGCTTTTCCTCGATGGCCACAATTCGCTCGGGGTCTGAGTCATCAAAAACGGGCACACCGAACCGCTCGGGGTCGGGGACGGGCCGTAGAAACACCATAGCGCCCTCGCGAAACTTGCGCACCGCGGGTCCGATGTCCGCATCGGTGGTGTTGTCTCCGAGTATGACACATACAGACTCTCCGTCGACAAAGTCTTCGCAGAGACTGAGGGCCTGCGCGATACCGCCCTCATTCTCCTGGTAGGCGTACTCCAGGTGCTGCAGGCCGAGCTCCTTGCCGTTCTTCAGAACGCCTATGAAATCTCCAGCATGTGGCCCTCCAGTGACCACGATTACCTCGGTGATCCCCGCCTGGACCAGCGTGCTGATGGGGTAGAACACCATGGGCCGGTCGTACACGGGCAACAGGTGTTTGTTTGTTGCGTAGGTCAAAGGGTATAACCTTGTTCCGAGGCCTCCAGCGAGTACGACGCCCTTCATGGCTCATCTCCTGTATGATGGGTTGAGTCTATCGCGTATACGCCCGTGCTCGCTCAAGTAGGAGCGGCTATTCAGTGCTCACGGGCGTTGTGCTTCATCGAGCATAGTGAGCAGGTTCTCTAGGGGGACGTAGCTCGGGATCGAGTTGCCCGATCCGATACAGAATCGCCCTCTCGGATGGCACGTGTCTATGAGGCGACGCACTTCACCCCGAACCACCTCCGGGCTTCGGCGCGATAAGATATCCACATCCACGCCCCCCAGCACGCCGATGCGCTGCCCGTAGACGGCCTGAAACTCGTCCACAGGCATGATGGCGTTCTCGTACGAGTGTTTTGCGTCGATCTTGACGGTATCTATGAGGTCATCCATGATCTCTGTCAAGTTCCCACAGGAATGCAAAAAGTATGGCAGGCCGCGCGAGTGGGCTAGCTCTGCGAAACGCTGGTGCCAGGGCAGGACATACTTGCGTAACGCGTCGGGTGGGATCAGCGTCGCCGATCGAAAGCCCATGTCATCGCCGGGGAAGATCGCTACCACGTTCTCCAGTTCCACCAACTGCCGGTAGGCCGCCATCATCAGCTCCCCCAGCTTTTGCGCAACCGCCTCCACGAGGTCTGGTTGGTCGTAGAGGGCGTAGCATAGCCCCTCGTAGGAGAGGATCGCGGCCAGATGTTCGTACATGCCGCCTGCGTGGCAGACAAGTAGCCCCATCCCCTCGGGCAGATGGCTATCCAGGTAAGCATAGTTGGCCAGGAACTCGTCGGTCACTGTCGGCCAGGGGTAGGCCTCAAAGTCGCTCCAATCGCTGATGGTGCCGCGGCGCATATCACGCCAGGCCCGAACGCCTCCAGCCTGCGTGACGTCCACTCCAGAGATGCTGTGCTCGATAAGGGGGAGCGACTGCTCGAAACGTACAAAGTCGTACCCCAGACCGTGCCAGACCGCGACGAAATTGTCGAGATAGCGCTCCCAACTCACTCGATCGCCAGGCGCAGGATCAACCCACTCACGCCGCAGAAGGTTTGTCACAATGGGGCGCCGTAGCGTGTCATCGATAAGGTACTCGATGAGGGGTGGCCGCTCCGAGCGAGCTCTGCCCATTACGACGTCTATGAAGCGGTGGACATCAGGGCGAGCGCTACCAAGCGGCAGATTTGGGAATCGCTGAGACACGGTAGTTCCTCCTAGCGGATCGTATAGCCGCCATCCACGAGCAGCAGGTGACCGTTCACCAAGTCGGCTGCGGGCGAGAGCAGATAACGCACCGCGTTCAGCACGTCGGTGGGGGTGCCGAATCGTCCGCAAGGGATTTTCGGCAGATTCTGCGCCACAAACTCGGGATCCTCAAACATTGACGTGGTGAGGGGTGTGGACACAAAGGTGGGCCCCACAGCATTTACAGTGATCCCGTAAGGTCCCAGCTCTAGCGCAAAGGCTTTGGCCATGTGCGCTACCCCTGCTTTGGTGATGGCGTAAATCGATCGGCTCTCCATTGCCACAGCGGCCAGTTGGGAGGCAATGCTCACGATCTTGCCGCGGCCTTGGGCCACCATGTGGCGCGCGACCACCTGCGAGCAAAAGAAAGCTCCCTTGAGATTCACAGATGCGATCCGATCCCAGTCGGCCTCGGTGTACTCCAGGATGGGCTTGCGGACGTTCACCCCGGCATTGTTGACGAGAAAGTGGATGCGCTGGAACGTGTGTAAGGTGCTCGTGAGTGCCGCCTCGATAGAAGGCAACTCTGTCACATCCAGATCCACCACTAGAGCCCGACGGCCTTGGTCGCGCACTTGGGCCGCGGTGATCTCGGCAGCACTGCGTTGGCTGGGCAGATCGGCCACGACGATGTCGGCACCCGCTGCCGCGAGACCGATGGCGATGGACTGGCCGATGCCGTTTGCGGCGCCGGTAACCAACCCAACCTGGCCGTCCAGCCTAAAGACTGTATCGAGAGCATCCATGTTCAGAGCGTTCTCCTTCGAGAGGATTGCAGAGTGGCGTGCTGCTTCATGCCACCAATTCGCGAGCGGCCCGTATTATTATGCGCACCATCATAAGTTGGACCATCCGGCCACGGCGCTATCTTAACGCAACAGCACCGCGGTGTCGAATGGACGCCCACGGCCCTGCGAACCATTGGCTTGACACACTGCTGTCATCGACATAGAATTGGCGTTCGTATACTAGGATGGTAAATGTTTGAGTCGTCTAGGCCCTCGGGCTACCCGCCGCCGCTCTGGGGACCCGAATGAGGAGATTACACTGGTATGCTCACGAGTGCAGAGATCAGGGCCAGGTTTCTCAGCTTTTTCGAGGACCGTGGTCACACTGTTGTCAAAAGCTCTTCGCTTGTCCCGGCCCACGATCCCACGCTGCTTTTTGCCAACGCAGGGATGGTGCAGTTCAAAGATACCTTTTTGGGCGTGGAGAAGCGTTCCTACACTCGTGCTACCAGTGCCCAGAAGTGTATGCGGGTGAGCGGCAAACACAACGATCTCGAAGCAGTGGGGCCATCCCCTCGGCACCACACTTTTTTTGAGATGTTGGGCAATTTCAGTTTTGGCGACTATTTCAAGCAAAGAGCTATCGCTTACGCTTGGAGCTTTCTCACGGAGGAGCTGGGGCTGGACGGCCAGCGACTCTATCCCACAGTTTATTTGGATGACGATGAGGCGGCCGACCTCTGGCAGGGGATCGCTGGCTTGCCGGCTGACCGTATCTCGCGCTTGGGCGAGAAGGACAACTTTTGGGCCATGGCCGAGACAGGCCCCTGTGGCTGGACATCGGAGATTACGTGGGATAGAGGTGTGGACGCGTGCAATTGCGGCCGGCCCGATTGCAGCCCAGCCACAGAGTGCGAGCGGTTCCTTGAACTGTGGAATCTCGTCTTTATGCAGTTTGAAGCGCACAAAGATGGTACTTTGACTCCATTACCGCATCCGAGCGTGGACACGGGCCTGGGTCTCGAGCGGATCACGTCGGTCATCCAAGGTGTGGACAACAACTATGACACTGATCTCTTTCTGCCAATCATGCGCAGGACACAAGAGCTACTGGGGCATGACGAGGGTACTCGACGACAGTATTTAGCCCCCTATCGGGTGATCGCGGATCACAGTCGCGCTATTGCTTTCCTCATCGCTGATGGCGTTCTTCCGGGCAACGAAGGACGCAACTATGTGCTGCGGCTCGTTTTGCGACGCGCGGCGCGTTTCGGCAAGCTTCTCGGCTTCGAGGGCCCCTTTCTAACGGAGACGGTACAGACCGTCATCGATACGATGGGTGGGCATTATCGCGAGCTCGTGGAACGTCAAAGCTTTATCCGACAGGTTATCGCACAGGAGGAGGAGCGGTTCCTGGGAACGCTCAGCGTGGGCTTGGGGCGGCTCGAAGAGATCGCTTCGCGGCTCAGGGCCGAGGGCAACACGGTTATCTCCGGGGAAGAAGCATTCCGCCTCTACGATACCTATGGATTTCCTCTTGAGCTGACCAGGGATGCCGCGCAAGAAGCGGGGCTCACAGTGGATGAGGTCGGCTTCCGAACGGCGATGGCGGAACAACGAGAGCGAGCGCGCTCTGCACAGCGTTTCTCTTCAGAGTCTCTGGGCGAGCTGTACAGGCAGCTCGACCTGCCGAAAACCGAGTTTGTTGGATACGAGACCTGTTCGGCTGATGCCACCGTTATCGCGCTGGTGTGCGACGGAGAGACGTTGGCGAGGGCCGATGAGGGCATGGCCGTGGACGTCGTTTTGGATCGAACACCGTTCTATGCTGAGGCCGGTGGGCAGGTGGGTGACGTAGGTGTACTGCACACGGGGGGCAGTCGCTTGGCTGTCAACGACACCGTCAAGCCGATTGCGGATTTGTACGTGCATCGCAGCAAGGTGGTGTCCGGCAGTATCTCGGTGGGCGATGTGGTGACGGCAGAGGCGGACGAAGAGCGCCGTCTGGATATTGCTCGCAACCACACTGCGACACACCTGCTACATGGCGCACTGCGCCGCACGCTTGGGGACCATGCTCAACAAGCCGGATCATTTGTGGCCCCGGATCACTTGCGGTTCGACTTTGCCCACCTTTCGCCCCTGAGCCCGGACGAGCTGCGCAGGATCGAGGCGATCGTTAACGAACAGATCAGAGCAAATCGTGCGGTGACCACGCAGATCACTACGTATGACGAGGCGTTGCAAGGCGGCACTATCGCCCTTTTTGGCGAAAAATACGCCGAGCAAGTGAGGATGGTGCAAGTGCAGGGCTTTAGCTCGGAGCTCTGCGGCGGCACACATATGCGTACTACGGGCGAGATCGGTTCGTTTGTCATTATCAGCGAATCGAGCATCGGCTCGGGTCTGCGTCGTATCGAGGCGGCCACAGGTCGTGGAGCGCAGGCGTATCTTCACGAGCGCCTCGACGTGTTGGCTGCGATCGCGTCGTTGGTCTCAGCACACCCGGGGGAAGAATTGGAGCGCGTGAAGGACCTCACCGAGCAGATCAAACAGCAACGGCGCGAGATTCACGAATTGCAGCGTGGACTTGCTTCTCAGGAGGTCGATGCGATCCTGAACAACGCTGTTGAGATCAAGGGCGCCCGTGTTTTGGCGGCGCAGGTCATAGCGACCGACGTGAACGCCCTGCGCGAGATCGGCGATCGGCTGCGCGACAAGCTTGGCAGCGCACTGGTGGCTTTGGGAGCGGTTATCGACGAGCGCCCAATGATTGTAGTCGCTGTGACAGAGGATCTTGTGGCCCGCGGCCTCCACGCAGGCAAGATCGCTGGGGCTGCTGCTCGCCAGATGGGCGGTGGCGGTGGAGGCAGGCCGAATATGGCTCAGGCAGGCGGCAAGGATGCCAACCGCCTTGGCGAGGCTCTGGACTGTGTGGCCGAACTCGTCTCAGAGGCACTCGACTAGACCATTCCAGTTGCAAGGAGCCGAGGGATTATGAGCTTGCTTGGGAGATTGCGCAGGACGAGTCCATCGTCGGAAAAGATTATGACGCAGCAGAGCTTGCTGACCTGGGAGCAGGGCCAGATGCGCGCTTGTGTCATCGAGCTCAGCAACGGCGGCGCTGAACTGCTAGGGGTTGCGGCAGTGCCTATCGAAGGCGCTCACCCGGAGCGGCCCGATGTGGATCGATGGGTTGTGGCCTGCGATAAGGCTCTCACGCAAGCGGAGGACCTTACGCTGACAACGCGCAGCCGCAAGCTCGTGCCGGATTACGTGGTGATGAGCCTGCCCGACCAATTCACGCGTAGCCTCTCCGTGGTGGTCTCCAAAGATCGCCACGACCTGGCGTATGGCGTGACTTTTGAAGAAGTGCGAACACTGCTGCAGCGAGGCTATCGCAAGGCACAGGATTCACTGGGAACAAACGCTCAGGGTGCTACCGAGGAGATCATCTGTGGGTCGTTGGCCGAGATCGCCCTGGGCGACCACGTAGTGGACGATCCGCTCGGCCTCAATACCACTCGTCTAGAGTTTCGCATGTGCTTCTGGCTAGCTCCTGTGGAGTGGGTGCGCGCTTTTGAGGTTATAGCCGAGCGCCTTCAGCTTGGGCTGACGGCTATCGTGCCGCAACAGGTTGCTTGTGCCTCACCGTTGCTGGACCCTGCAGCTCTGTTGATGCTCATGGGTGAGCGCCACACGTCCGTAGGCTTGGTGCGGCGCGGGCGACCGCAGTGGGGTGCGGTGATTGAGACCGGAGAACGCAACCTCACTGAGGCAACTGCACTGTCTTTCGACCTGAAAGGGCGCCAGGCAGATGCATTGATGCGCGCATTCCGGGCTTCGGAGCTACGCGAGGATGTGGAATCCCAGCTGGCCGCATCTTTTTGGAACGAGCTTCGCGATTGGATGACACGTGTGGCTAAAGGCGTGAAACAGGTCGCTAACGGCACTGACATACCTCACCGGGTGTACTTTGCGGACCTCACCCACCGGGTTCCGGAGGCGGCCAAGTCTTTGGAGACACCCTTCTGGGAGCAAAGCCTGCCGTTCGAGCGCTGCCCAGAGATCACGCAACTCGGTGTGGGGAATGTGCGCGACGTGCTGGATTGTACCTCGCAAGCCGGCGGGCCCTCCTTTCTGCTACTGCGTTCGTTAGCCCATTACGTGGCTCGGCTGTATGTGCCGGGCAGCAATTGGGATCGCGCCCTCTCTGAGATGATCCGTTCGCACGACTCGCAGGCGTCTTGAACCCAGGCCCTGAGCGGCGTATTCGAGGAGGCCCCTTGCGTCCACTTCAAGTCATCTATCTCACGCCGCGGGACACAGTCGGCATTATCCGTGAGTTGCTGTACAACGCCAGCCCCGGTTCGCAAGTATGGCTTGTGATGCCTTGGCGCTCTAGAGTAGCGCTCAATCTTGTGCACCTGCGTCTGATTCGCCGCCTGGCGGATAGGGCGGCCCTGGACCTTCGGCTGGTCTCTGTTCGCCCCACGGTTCGTACGTTGGCTCGCGAGGCTGGTCTGCCCGTGCATTTCATGGTGCCCGACGAGCTCCGACAATATCGCACGGTGCGTCGTACGGACGCCGCAGGTTTGGCGGCCAGAGTGATTCCAGTGCGAGAGCAGCTCGCCAAGCGCTTTGAACACCGGCCGCAAGTCCAAGGTGTGGGGGCCGTGGTGCTCACCCTGGTGGTAGTATTGTGGTTGGTGGGCGCTATGGGGTTAGCGGGATTGGCCCTGTTCCCCAGTGCCACTATTGTGCTGAGCCCTGTGGCCAAACCGGTGGTTACCACCTTTGAGGTGCGGGCGGATACGGATGTGACCGAGATCGACTTGCGGCGCGGACATATTCCGGCGCGCAGTGTGCAGGTGATCGTGCAGGGGCGCAGCGAGATTCCGGCCTCGGGGCGTACCGATGTCGCGGATGGGCACGCATCCGGCGTGGTGGTGTTTGCCAATCGTACGCGCGAACCCATCAGAGTGCCCAAAAGCACCGTTGTGCGCACTAGCTCTGGTGCGACCGCCCGATTCTACACGATGGCCGATGTGGAAGTGCCTGGTACACTCTTTGGCACCGCGCGGGTAGGGGTGTTGGCTGCGGAACCTGGCCCCAATGGCAATGTGCTGCCGATGACCATTAATGCGGTAGAGGGAGCGATAGCCAACCAGGTGGAGGTCCTCAACGATTCGGCGACGCAGGGCGGAAGCACTCGGCGGGTGCCTGTGGTTGCTATCGAGGACTTTGACCGGCTGCGCGAACAGCTCGCCAACGAGCTCCAGAAAGAGGCCTACTCACAGCTCGTGGCGCAACTCGCCGATGACGAGTTCATACCGTCCGCCGCCCTTCAGGTTGAGGTGATGAGCCAACAGTTCGATCAAGTGGCCGACCAGCGCAGCGATGTGCTCTCTATGAGTATGAAAGTCGTGGCTCGGGGCATTGCTGTAGATGGCCTCGCACTGCGCGAACTGGCAGAACAGCGCCTGGCAGAGATCGAAGACGAGGAGCTGGCGGTCATCGAGGACAGCGTCATCGCGGAGCCGGCGGGTGAGATCAATCTCGTGGGGCAGCAGATCCAGTTCGGAGCACGGGCCGTCGGGCAGGTTGCTCCTGTGACGGATGTGAACCGCGTCAGATCCGCGGTGACGGGTAAGACCCGATCGCAGGCCCTCAGATGGTTGAGTGAGAACCTCCAGCTTGGGCGCCCGCCTCAGATAGAGATCGAGCCCACCTGGTGGGAGCGGATGCCTTGGCTGACCATGCGCATCCATGTGACGATCTCTGCGGGGGATGCCTGATGCGCCACATGGCACTGGATGTGGGCGACGAGCGGATCGGCATCGCTATCAGTGATCAACACGGGTATCTGGCCAGGCCGATGGAAGTGATCTCACGCGTGGCTGGCCCTGCGAGCTTTGAACATATCACGCTGCTCATCGCTGAGCATGAGATCGGGCTGTTGGTGGTGGGTTGGCCCCTGCTGCCCGATGGCTCCGAGGGTAAACAGGTCCGTTCGGTGGAAGCCTATCTACGAGGGCTTGCTCCTCACGTGGATATCCCCATAGTCCGCTGGGACGAGCGCGACAGCACCCGTGAGGCCATCGCCGTAATGGCCGAAACGGGCAAAGGTCGGCGCCGAGCACGACGGATGCGCGATGCTGTGGCCGCCGCAGTGATCCTGCAGGACTATCTGAACCACAAGGCGGGGAGGCCTGCGCTATGACCAAGCTTACCCGCGGCTGTCTACGCCTTGCGACACTAGTGTTCGCGATCGCCATGGCGGCGGTACTGTTTGTGGGGAGCTTTTTGTTCGTGTGGCGAGATGCCATGGACCGCGCACCGGATGTGGGCTATCGCATCACTCCAGCCGCTCTAGAGAAACAAGCTATGGGCCTCTATCTTTATTTGCGCCGCGCGCAGATTGAGACGCCTCCCGACGCCGACGATGTCGAGGATGTGACGTTCGTGATTGAGCCGGGCGAATCTGTGGGCTCGATCACCGCCCGGCTGATGGAAAAAGACCTGATCACCGACGGCGATCTCTTCCGACGGGTGCTGCAGTACCATGGCGCCGATAGCGCCATCGAGGCGGGTCGCTTCACCCTGCGTCGAAGTATGCGCATGGAAGAGGTGATGGATGAACTGCAGCACGGGCGGCTGTTGGCCTCCATGGTGACCATCCCCGAGGGGTGGCGTGCCGAAGAGGTCGCCGCGCTGCTGGAGCAATCGGGGGTGACGTCGGCGGCAGAGTTTTTGTCCGCCGTACGGCAGGGCAGTTCCGATTATTCGTTTCTGCAAGACCGCCCTGAGGGCGCAGGCGTCAACTTGGAGGGGTTCCTCTTCCCGGATACGTATATGCTGCCCGAGGACACGCCGGCTGTCGAGGTGCTGGACACGTTGCTCACCAACTGGGACACGCGCGTCGGTGCGGAGCTCCGCGAGGCAGCATCTGCGCAGGGATTGACGCTGTATGAGGTGGTGACGCTCGCGTCCATCGTGGAGCGGGAGGCGAGAGTTGCCGAGGAGCGGCCGCTTATCGCAGGCGTCTATCTGAACCGGCTCGCCATCGGCATGCCGTTGCAGGCCGACCCCACGGTGCAGTATGCTCTAGGGTACAACGAGAATACGGGACGCTGGTGGAACCCACTGACTCTGGAGGATATCGATACAACCGACTCGCCCTACAACTCGTACAAGAACGGAGGCCTCCCTCCCGGGCCTATTTGCAACCCCGGGCTGGCGTCCATTTCGTCGGTTGTAGAGCCAGAAGAGAGCGAGTATTTGTATTTCTTGGCGAGGGGAGACGGCTCTCATGCCTTTGCGACGACCTTTGAGGAGCACCTCCAGAATCAGCAGTTATACGGCGACGAATGAGTGCTCCATCAGCGACGAATCGCATGTGCACCAGGCTGCGCATGCTAGACAAGAACACATTGACCACAGAAACGGGCGAGCTTGGAGCCTCGAACGTACAGTGATGTTCTGGAAAGGCGTTTGGTTACGGGTATGCTCGCGGATTTACACGTTCACACAACTCGCTACTCCGGCTGTGCGCGTTCGACGCCCGAGGAGATGGTCGAGCGCGCTATCGCAGTTGGCTTGGATGCTTTGGTTCTGACGGAGCACAACATCGTATGGCCCCAGGACGAACTGGCACCCCTACAGGATCGGTATCCGGAGATCAAACTGCTTCGGGGGATTGAGGTCACTTCGGCCGAGGGCGATGATTTCTTGGTATACGGGGTGACAGAGAGTGGCGTGTTCAGCGGGGGTATGCCAGCGCATGACGTGGCCCGTGTAACACACGACCGCGGCGGCGCGATCGTCCTGGCGCACCCATATCGTTATCGCCCCACCGTGCCCGAGATGGGTGGCCATAGGGTGGACGGCGTGGAGATCATGAGCATTCATGTGTTGAACTATGCGTATATCCAAGCCAAGGCTCTGTGTGAGGAGTGGGAAGCCTTTGGCTTGGCGACGACGGACGCCCATCATGTCGACGCACTCGGATTGTATGCTGTGCGCTTTGACGAGCCCGTCGAGGATGAGCGCGATTTAGCCCTCAAGCTCTTAGCGCGCCGGTTTACCACGTACGCTGACCGCCAACGGCTGCGGGCGGCTAACGATGACCTTGCTACGCGCTTGGAGCAAGCCCACGTCCTTTTGCGCCGCGGCTGGTCGGACGAGCTAGTGCGAGACGCCGTGCCCGGGGTCTCACTGACGATGGTACAGGGTCTACGCCGGGGCGATAATGTTCTCTACCCTATAGGTTAGGCGTTCACCCACACCTTACGAAAGGCGCCCTCGAAATAGACGCGTATCGTGCATCAGGCTTCGCTCTGTGAACCCCTCCTCATCGGTTTGGCTCCGCGCAAAGTGATCCAGGGCTCCTCGAGCGTTCCCGTCCAGACTATCGGCATGATACAACACGATGGCCTCAAGCGTCATGGGGATGGTGGGAGATCCGTATTCCCGCTTGCCGTGGTGGGCTAGGATGGCGTGTACCACCTGTAGCTTGAGCTCCGGATCGAAATCGGGCAGCTCGCCGATGGCCTGCTCGACCATCGAGGCCGAGGTGTAAAGGTGCGTCCAAAGCGATCCTTCGCTGTTCAGGTCAAAAGTAACGGGATCGTAGGCGCGTATTTTGCCCAGATCGTGCAGCAACGCGACGGTGATCACCAGATCGCGGTTCAGCTCGGGATAGAGCTCACAAGCGGCCAGCACGAAACGAACCACGCCCAGTGTGTGTTCCAGCAACCCGCCGATACACGCATGGTGGTTGACTTTGGCTGCCGGCCAACGCACAAAAGCGCGATAGATATCGGAGGGAGGCCCGTCGGGGTCACCAAAGAGGTGGTTGAGCAAATTCTGTAGATCGACCGAGGTTATGCTTGCCAAGATCGCATCCAACTCATCGCGCATCTCTTCGAGCGGGCGCTTGGCGAGGGGCAGATACTCTTCCAGCGTCGCTTTGTTGAGCTGTACGGGCCAGAGACGTTCGATGGTGATCTGCGGGTGGTCTTTGAACTCGGCGATGTAGCCCGCCACATCAATCCCCTCCCCAAGGACTAGAGAACTCGCGAGCGACTCTGGGGGATCAAAGTAGACGGCTGGGATGCAGCCGGTGCGATCGGACAACGTAAGCTGCAAGAGCGCCGCACCTGAACGAGTGGTGATAACCGCCTTCTGACGCAACAAGAAGGTCTGTCGCGCAAGATTGGTGTTGGTACGCAGGTCAGCAACGGGAATACGCGGACTGGGCATAGTCGAGCTCCTGATCGGTTGGCGACCTGTTCCGGGGCCGCGTTTCATACTCTCGCCATTATAGCATCATCCGAGTGCGGGCTCCAATCGAGGCCCCTCGGCAGCTGCTATCGGAGTGCTCCCTCAACGCCATTGACTCGGCCAGCTAGGCGCCAGTAGAATGCATACGATTGATGAGAACGCAGATCCCTTGGGGGTTGCATAGGATGATACTTCCCGGGCACTTATCGGCCGCATATCTCGTCAGCAAATTCAGTGGAGCCGACCTGGCGGGATGCTTGGCGGCCTGCATGTTCCCTGATGTGGTCGATAAACCATTGCGCTGGGTGTTCCGCATCACACCGAACGGTAAAATCCCCGCGCACACCCTCGCGGCTTGGGGGCTCAGTACGCTGATCGTGCGGTGGCTGCTGGGGGACCGTTTCGCTGGCGGCTGGGCTATGGGGTACGGTTCGCACATGCTAGCGGATGAAGTGAACGCCCACCTGAACCCCGGTCGCACCTATGTGTTGTGGCCGTTCAGGCGCTACAACATGCACCAAGGCCCCAGAGGGCTGAGGGGTAGCTTGGCCGACTTTACTAGCGCAGCGTTGCTGCTGGAGGGCGTCCTCACCGGGTTTGCAGCAGCCACTTGGCTACGGGGGCGCAATCACAAGGCGAATTCGAGCGCGATCGAGGACGAACCATGAGAGCAGTAGACATAATCGCCAAGAAGCGTGATGGCGGCTTACTCAAGGCGGGCGAGATCGAGTTCATGGTGAAGGGGTTTGTGTCGGGCGACGTGCCGGATTACCAGATGGCGGCCTGGGCTATGGCCGTGCTGTTACGAGGTATGACACCTCAAGAAACTACCGACCTCACCATGTCCATGGTGCGCTCCGGAGAGACTCTCAACTTGCGCGGGATTGCGCCAGTTATAGTGGACAAACACTCCACCGGTGGGGTGGGAGATAAAACAACTTTGCTGGTGGCGCCTCTGGTGGCCGCGGTAGGATTGCCGGTGGCTAAAATGTCGGGCAGGGGGTTGGGGTTCACAGGGGGAACGCTGGACAAGCTCGAGGCGATACCCGGCATGTCCGTCTCACTGGGCATAGCGCAGTTCATGGAGAATGTGCGCAAACACGGGATTGTGGTGTCGGGCCAAACGGCGGACCTGGCGCCGGCCGACGGCCAGCTTTACGCTTTACGAGACGTCACTGCTACGGTGCCCAGCTTGCCGCTTATCGCCAGCTCTATTATGTCCAAAAAGATCGCAGGCGGCGCGGACGCTGTCGTGCTAGATGTCAAAGTGGGCCAAGGCGCCTTCATGGCTACATTAGAGGACGCGACCGAGCTGGCCGACGCAATGATTCAGATTGGGCGTGGCGTGGGGAAACGAGTGACGGCCGTGCTATCCGACATGAGCCAGCCCCTGGGTCGCACGGTTGGTAACGCGCTCGAGGTGCGCGAGGCCGTTGAGACATTGCGTAGCGACGCCTCTGGCCCCAAGGACCTGTTGGAGCACTGTCTGGTTATCGCATCCGAGATGTTGGTACTGGGACAGGTGGTCAGCTCCCCGGAAGAGGGGCGTGCACGCTGCCTGGAAGCTCTTGCAAACGGGCGGGCGCTCCTCAAGTTCGTGGAGTGGGTCATCGCGCAGGGCGGGGATGGCCGCATAGTGGACGACCTGGCGCGGCTGCCGCAAGCACAGTACCAACAACCGGTTGTGGCGCCCAAATCGGGGTATCTGGCGGGTATCGATGCTCGCAAAGTAGGGCTATCGGCCGTCGCGTTGGGCGCCGGTCGGCAGCGCAAGGGAGACACGGTGGATATGGCTGTGGGCGTTGTGCTTCACGCTAAAATAGGTGATTGGGTTGACGAAGGGCAGCCGCTGTTTACTATTCACACCAGCCGGCCGGTCACCTCAGAAATCCGCGACCAGCTCTTAGCAGCCTACACTTGGTCGAACCAGCCCACAGCACTCCCCGCATTGATTTACAATATCCTGCGCAGCGCCTAAAAGTCGCACCTCCGCTGTGTTGTGCCTACCAGTCGGTTCGTGCGCGCTCGTCAACGATCCGCTGATAGACGTCGATAGTGCGCCGTGCGATGTTGTCCCAATTAAACTCGGTCTGTACCGCACGGAACGCGTTTTCGACACGCAGGCGTGCCCATTCGGGATGCTGGAGCGTGTGCAGAATTCCCCACGCACACGACCGCGGGTCGTTGGGGTACACGGTGATCCCCGTCTCACCGTGTCGCACGACCTCACGCAGTCCACCAACCTCGCTCACCACCACAGGCACTTTGGCCGCCATCGCTTCCAACGCGACAATACCAAAGGGTTCGTATAGGCTGGGGAACACGGCACAATCCGCCACCTTGTAGAGCATGTCGCGATCGTCGTGGGGCAGAAAGCCGGGCAGCGAGACTCTCTCCTGGATTCCCATGCGATACACCAAGTCGCGCAAGGGCTCCAGCTCGGGCCCTGTGCCGGCGATGACGAATTTTGTGTTGGGAAGCTCGGCCAACACATGAGGAGCGGCCTTCACAAGCACCCTGGCGCCTTTTTCGTGTACCATTCTACCCACCGAGAGGACCAGATTGTCATCGGGCGCGGTGTATCGGTCGCGCACGGTGGAGAGATCCTTGCCTTCGAGCGAGACGAACGGGGTGGGATCGATGCCGTTCGGGATAACGTCCAGCTTATCGTGCGGTACGGAGAGGAAATCCACGGCTTCCTGTACCATGAACTGCGTACACACGATCACCCGCCATGCTTCATAGGTCAGTCGCCACTCAGCGTCGTTGATGCGTTTTGACTGCTCGTCCACCAGTTCGCCACGGCCGCGGCCACGCTCAGTGGCGTGTATTGTACCCAGCAGCGGGAGCTTGAACTCGTGCTTGAGCATGATGGCAGCGAACGATGTGAGCCAGTCGTGGTTGTGGATGAGGTCAAACGGTCCGTAGCGCTCGACGATGCTTCGGCAGGCATCGAGAAGAACCAGATTCGTGTGCCAGGCCTCAGAGTAGAAATCCATATAAGGGCCCGTAGGCGGTGGTATGCGATGCACCGTCGCGCCGTCAACCAAGTCAAACGTGTGCGCATCGCCGCGCAACGGCGTGACGACGTGCACCTGTATTCCCTGGCGCGTCAACGCCGGGAGAATCTCTTGCACATGCTTGCCCAATCCACCCACGATGTTGGGCGGGAACTCCCAGCTCAGCATCAGAACTTGCATTGGCCTCTCTCCCAGGGTACTTGATCTCATGGCATCCGCTAAAAATGGCCGACGCTGCAGACAACCGTGCCTCGCAGGCGGGGTATCCCTACCACAACGTATCGCCCGCAGGCGATTCCATTCTAGAGGTGTTCGTGCTCCGCGGCAAGTATAGTAACGAGACACTGCTACCCAGCGATGTATCATTTGTCAGTCTGCGGGGCTCTACGTAGAATGCAGATATTAACGAGACATTGTGATAGGGAGACTAGCTATGGTTGCAAACCGTAATGTGGAGGCGATCATCGAGGGCGCACAGCGGATGGCCGTTAATGGTGAGATCACCTGTGAGGATGCGCATGTGCTCGCGGCACAACTTGACGTACAACCGCTGGACGTTGGGAGGGCAGTGAACAGCCGCTCGGATCTTCGTTTCAATCGATGTCAGTTGGGTCTCTTCGGTTACGGTGCCAAGAGCGAGGGAAAGAGCAAAATCGTACTCGAGGCTGCGCACATCCCGCCAGAGATCGAGGCTGCGCTCACGCAACGGGTAAGCGATGGCGCCATCTCGTGCATAGCAGTGTGGGAGGTCGCGGAGCAGTTTCGATATCCCAGGCTGGGGATGGCCAACATCGTTCAGGCGCTGGGCTTAAAGGTGGCACCCTGCCAACTCGGCTGCTTCTGAGCTCACTACAGACTGAGTGAGCGCTACGCCGCCCGTCCGTTCATCGCCTCACCGGTCGGCAATTGACACTGGTGCGTGCGCATGCTATGATCCCAGGAAAGCAAAGGAGGAAGGTCAATGGCAAGAGCCGTCAAAGGCTTTGACTATGGCAATCTCCTTGCGCTGACTCTGAGGCGAGGGGCTGATGTGGAGCGCATGGAGCCCCATGTACGCAAGGCGTATCTGCAGCGCCACCTGCGTGTGATCGATGCGCAGATCCGTTTTCTGGCTCATAGGCTCGATGTGGGGGATGAGGGCAACGTGCGCGATTGGGCGTGGTCCGATGAGCCCTTGGACAACGAAAAATGGGCTTCTTTGGTGAGCTTGGATTACCTGGTGGCCACTCGCGAAGCGATACGCGAAACGCTGCGAACGCTCTAGATTCGTGCGCACAGGAGAACTATGAAGGGGATGGGGGCTACAAGTAGCACACATCCCCTCGGTTTTTACAGCTACAGAGGGCAGGGTCGATGAGAGAGAGGTGGCAGCGTTTTGTTCACATGCCCGATCAGGAGAGAGCCAAGTTACTGGCGTTGGTCTTTGCGGGGATTATCATCAGTCTTTTGTATTTCCTGGGGGCTACGAGCCTATACCTTCGAGCACGTTACCTTCGGCCTGAGATCCCTCTAGCTCAAGCGACGTCCCCGCCCAGCCCCACAGAGGAGGCCTCTGCCACGCCCACAGCCTTTGCAACGCTCTTTCCCACTATGACGCCCGAGAACGACCACCAAAGCCCGTAAGATGATTTCTCGGGGCGCTCTGGAGCGGCCGCGAGATTTTTTCAGGGCTTGCGCCCTTGCCAATTGCCGTCTCTTGCATAACATAGCGCTCGGGACCTCGTACGATAGTTTCACCGGTAGGCGGGATGACGCGGCTGTTTGACCGTCGCCAGCTACCGCCCAAAGAGCTGGCCCGAACCGAGGGCGGGCGACATCACTGTCGAGACCGTACGGCGGGCCGCTTGCGACGCGATTTATTCTAGCCGCACGGGCCAGTTGGCTGGCCACCACACAATGCCCACGTAGAGAGGACGACTATGGACCTTGTCAGACTACTGCGCGAGTTGTCGCAGGCGAACGGCGTCTCTGGGTACGAGGACGAGACGCGGGAAGTGGCCCGTAGGGCGTTTGAGCCCTACAGCGATGAGCTTCATACGGACGCTCTGGGCAACCTGATTGCCCTCAGGCGGAGGACCAGGGATGGGGTCCCGAGGCGTTCCATCATGCTTGCGGCGCACACGGATGAGATCGGCTTGATGGTGAAGGGCTTGGAGCGAGGATTGATCCGTTTCACACGCGTCGGAGGCGTTGATGTACGCACCATCGTGGGGCAGGAAGTGGTCGTACACGGTAAGCGCCCACTACCAGGGATCGTGGCCAGCCGCCCCCCGCACGTCCTGTCGCAGGAGGACCGTCAATCGCCGATACCGATCGACAAGCTGTTCATCGATGTTGGCTTGCCAGAGGATATACTAGCTCAAGAGGTGCGAGTGGGTGATATCATCACCTTGCGGCGCGATA
Organism: uncultured Anaerolineales bacterium; assembly: GCA_964407215.1. Classification (GTDB taxonomy): domain Bacteria; phylum Chloroflexota; class Anaerolineae; order UBA1429; family UBA1429; genus CAYOUT01. Next base: position 182,643 of record CAYOUT010000001.1, read on the forward strand.
TGATAGAGCTCGCTGAGGGCTTTGTCGCGGGCAAGGCATTTGATGATCGCGCCGGGGTCGCATCGCTGGCGCTGTGCCTCGAAGCATTGCACGGCATGCAGCACACATGGGATGTTTACGCCGTAGCGACCAGCCAAGAGGAGGTGGGCCTGCGAGGGGCTATCGTGAGCGCGTACCATCTCGCTCCTGATGTTGCCATTGCGGTGGATGTGGGGTTTGGAACCCAGGCGGGCGTGACCGAGTCCGAGTCCATCAAGATGAACGGTGGCCCCGCCATTGCCAAAGGGCCCAATGCGCATCCGGCCGTACACGATAGGCTGGTCTCCACCGCTGAAGACCATGAAATCCCCTACCAGATCGAGATCGTTCCGGGTGCATCTGGCACGGATGGCTGGGCTATCCAAGTAGCTCGAGAGGGGATCCCCACTGCCATACTGTCGATCCCACTACGCTACATGCATACCTCGGTCGAAACCCTATCGATCAAGGATGTTGAGCGCACTGCGCGACTGATGGCGCGCTTTATCGCTGGGCTCGACGAAGAGTGGGCCGTCAGCATCGGGCTGAGCAAGGAGTGAGAATCGTGTACCTCAAGGAACTGTCCGAAGCGCGTGGCATCTCGGGAAACGAGGCGGCCGTCAGAGAAGTGATCCTGCCGGTCGTAGAGCGCTATGTGGATGAGCATCGCGTAGATGCGCTGGGTAACCTCATCTGCCTCAGACGCGCGCGCAAGCGGGGGAATAGTGCGCCGCCACAGCGCGTGATGATAGCTGCTCATATGGATGAAGTGGGCCTGATGGTGACGGGCATTAACGAGGACGGGACGCTCCGCTTTGCCAAGGTGGGTGGGATTGACGATCGCGTACTGCTCTCCAAACTCGTACTGGTGGGTGCGGATGCAGTGCCAGGTGTGATAGGCTATCGTCCCATTCACCTGATCAGCCCGGCGGAACGCACTCGTCTGGCGGACATGAGCAAAGCGGTCATCGACATCGGAGCATCCAGCAAGGCGGCGGCTGAGCGGCTCGTCAAATTGGGCGATCAAGCAACCTTTCACGCCAGTTACGAGGTGCTAGACGAAGGCGGCCTCCGAACCGTCAAAGGGAAGGCTTTTGACGACCGGGCAGGGTGTGCTGTTCTCATCGAGCTCTTGCAGGCTGACCATGCCGTTGACTTGTATGCCGTGTTTACGACGCAGGAGGAGGTGGGGCTACGCGGCGCCCAAGTGGCTGCGTACTCGGTGAACCCCGATGTGGCCCTGGCGTTGGAGGGCACCATCTGCGATGACTCGCCCAAAGACAAAGATGTGAGCCCCGTCACCGAGATGGGAAAGGGGCCGGCCATCAGTTTCATGGATGCCTCGGTAGTGGTAGATCGGCGGCTGATGAAGCTGCTCGTGGATAGCGCCACCCGGCTGGGAATTCCCTATCAGCTCAAGCGCGCCGTGGCCGGCGGCACTGATGCGGGCGCTATGCACTTGGCCCGCGAGGGGGTGCCCTCGGCTGTTGTCTCGGTCCCCTGTCGCTATATCCATGCACCGGTGAGTATGTTGAGCCTGTCTGATTTCGACCACGCTGTGCAACTTGTGCGCGAGGCGCTGCACGCTCTGGAGGGAGGGCTGGAATCGTGAAGGAGCTGATCAAGAAACTCGTCGAGGCGTACGGCCCCTCGGGTCAAGAGGATGAGGTGCGCGGCCTCATTACGGAGATGATTCGCGACCGCGTGGATGAGATGCGGACCGACAATTTGGGCAATTTGGTGGCCCTCAAACGAGGAAGTGGCGGAGGCAAGCGTGTCATGTTGGCCGCCCACATGGATGAGATCGGTCTGATCATCACACATGTGGATAAGCAAGGGTTCCTGCGCTTTGCGCGCGTAGGGGGCGTCTCGCCCACGACGATGATCGGTGGGCGCGTTCGTTTTGCTAACGGCACGATGGGGGTCATCGGCCATGAAAAAGGGCTGTGGGTCAGCGACACCCTCAATTGGGACGAGCTTTTTATAGATGTCGGGGCGACGTCTCCGGATGATACGCCGGTGCGCATCGGAGATATGGCGGCCTTTGATCGCCCCTTTGTCGACCTGGGAGATAGGCTCGTCGCCAAAGCGATGGACGATCGCGTCAGCTGTGCAGTTGCGATACAGTGCCTCATGGACATCGAGAGCTCGCCCAACGATCTCTACTTTGTCTTTACTACGCAAGAAGAGTTGGGCACTCGTGGCTCGATGGTTTCGGCGTTTGCTATCGGGCCGGATGTGGGGCTGGCAGTGGACGTCACACCCACAGGCGACACTCCAGAGTCGCGTCCGATGCCAGTGGCGTTGGGCAAAGGCCCGGCAATCAAAGTCATGGATAGCGGCATGTTGGCTCACCCTGGCGTGAAACGCTGGATGATGGATACTGCGGAGCGCCTCGGAATCGAGTACCAGCTGGAGGTGCTCGAGATCGGCGGCACCGATGCCCGCGCCATCCAGACTTCTGGCGCTGGTGTGCCGACGGGCTGCCTGTCCATCCCTACTCGCTACGTGCACACACCCTCCGAGATGGTGGACTATGGTGACGTTCTCGGTTCGGTCAAGCTGTTGGTGGCATTGCTGAGCAACGAGATCGCACTGTAGTGGCATGAAAAGGCCCCTGAGGGATCGACCTCGGGGGCCTTTGTGCTTCTCACAGAAACGGATAGCACGTCTCAGCAGGACTGAGCTCTGTCGCACGCCCTCTGAGGATCCCCTCGCGTATCTACACGGGCTTGTAGTATTCATACTGGCCCGTGACAGCAACGGGCCTGACGCGCTCCAGAAGTACAGTCTGCTCCTCGCGGGGCATCGGGCGCCACTGGCGTGCAATGGCCAGATCCTGCTGTAACACCTCGATCGAGTCTATGCCGCAGACTAATGTGTCGACGGGCTGTGACAGGGCGTAGCCTATGGCTTCTCGCGGCGTGACGCCGGCCTGCATAATGCGGCCGCCCGATAGGCTTTTCATGCCAATGATGCCGACACCGCGCTGCTGCAAAAGAGGCACCACCTGCGCCGCGAAGCCGCGATAGTGCGCGTCGAGCAGGTTGATGGGGAGCTGCACGGTGTCCCACGCGAAATCCTGCTGCAGCATCGCGAGATGGATACCGGGATCGGTGTGGCCTGTGAAACCGATGAACCGAATCTTGCCCTCGTCGCGCGCCTTTACGGCTGCCTCGATAGCGCCTCGCGTGAAAATGCTCTCCACCTCTGCCTGGTTTGTGATGTCGTGAAACTGCACGAGGTCGATTTGGTCGGTGTCCAAGCGTCGCAAGCTCTGTTCCAGCTGCGTACGATAGGTCTCGCCGTCCCGTCCATGATTCTTGGTCATGAGGAACACTCGCTCGCGATAGCCATCGCGCAGTGCCCGGCCCATGAGGGCCTCACTGCGTCCCTGGTGGTAGCACCAGGCATTGTCCATCAAGCTTACGCCGTTGTCGATGGCGGTGCGTACGATCTCTACCGCCATCTCGTCACCGGCAGCCCTGGCGATGTGATACCCACCCACACCTATGATGCTGAGCTCGACTCCCGTTGAGCCAAGCACCCGCGTGGGGATACCGGGCGCAGTCTTTTCGATGCCCATACGGACGCTTCTCCCTTTCGTCATCTTGGTTACGCATAGTCGGGCCGCGATAGGCGGGGCCGCAAGCGGATCGTGTAGAGGAACAAGCCCACGTCAATAGCTCCAGGCTGCTGCACTGGCGTGTAGCTGGTTCTGTTCGCTGTCCCAGTCGCTGATGACAGTGAAAGGACTTGTGCGCGGACGAATAGAGCAACCGCTGCAGGGCGGATAGTCCGCTTCGCCCTCCGATAGGATGCGCTCGATGACGCCGTAGCAATCCTGTAAGCGGTACAGCGTGATGACGCTATCGCCGATCATTGTTTTGCGCTCCAGACCTTGCCGACGCATCTCCTCGGCGTAACGCCCGCCATCCGTAAACGGGCAAGGCTTGTCGCGCCATCCCCAAGTACGCCCTTCCACCATACGTTCATCGGACAAGCGCACAGGGTAGGATTCGGTACGTAGCCCAAGACAGGGCGCGCCGGTCGACATCTCTACGACGTGGTGAAAAGTGTTCGCCCCGTACGAGACGCCCATCAGGAGGCACTGGCCTCCGTCGCTCGCTAGCAACCCGAGGGGAGACTCGGGCCCCATGGTGAGAGTACGATGGTGGAGGCCCGTGTAACGCTTTGCGTGGCGCCCCCAAACGGCAAAGGCGTGAGTGGGATTCAGGCTGCGATGAACGCCAGGCATACGCCAGAAGCAGTCGGCAATCGCCCCATTCGTCGTCGGTGTGGTGGTCGGGTCATAGTATCCCGCACCACCGGCCTCAAATGGTGCTCCATGGTTGAAAGAGGGGAACAGCAGGGTGCCCTCCCGCGTCACTACCTCCATCAGTGCGAGGATCACAGTCTTTGGGCCACCGATGACTCGGCCGAAACTGCGCAGCGAAGAGTGCACCATCACACCGTCACCCGGCAGTAGACCAAGGCGACACATCCCTTCAACTAGATCACGCTGTGTTACTATAGCGCTGGGCTGTACGCGCAAGGGTAGCCAGCTCCGCATGTGTGTAATGAGCGGATTCTATGGAGCACTATGAGGGATGTCAATCGATGTTCCAGGGGGAATTGTCTGGGGTCCGAGGGATCGGCTGATGCTGCACGCCCACTGCATGGCCAAGCCACCGCCGAAAAGGCGGACTGTGCCGTTCGATGCGTACCCGGATGAGTGTTGTGCCCTTATGGTGGCGTATCCCACGCGCCAGAAGCGCCCCTTGTATTGCCGGCGTGATGCAAGATGCACAGGCCTCACCAACCAGCTCGTGCAGGGCCCTGATCGCCGTTTCGCCGATCGTTACAACCACACTGGCGGTGAGGGCTCGCGCTACGCGCCCCCCGCAATGTGTGCCCTTTGATCTGGCGTGCTGTTGTCGTGTGGTGCTCTTGTGGTATAATCATACGAAGGAGGCGTTACATGAGCGGCAAGAAACGGGTTATGTTGATCGATGGGCATGCTCTGGCATACAGGGCCTATCACGCGATACCCCCCCTGACCAATGCCTCCGGTGAACCTACCAATGCCACGTTTGGCTTTGCGAATATGCTGCTCAAGGCGATCCAAGACCACACCCCCGATTGTGTGATCACCGCGTTCGACGTGGGCCTTACCTTCAGGCACGAGGCCTATGACGACTACAAAGCCACCAGACCCCCAACACCCGACGACTTGCGCGTGCAAGTGGAGCGTATCAAAGAGCTCCTGGCGGCCATGGGCATCCCGATCTACACCAAAGAAGGCTACGAGGCCGACGACGTGTTGGGAACGTTGGCGCATCAGGCCAGCCAACTGGGGTTCGAGACGATCATCGTCACCGGGGATACAGACACTTTTCAGCTCGTCTCGCCCGACGTACTGGTTTTGGCCCCTTCGGGGCGCTTCAACGAGCCTATATTATACAGCGTGGACGCCATTCGAGAGCGCTACGGCCTAGAGCCACAGCAACTCATCGACTACAAGGCCCTCAAGGGTGATCCCTCGGACAACATTCCAGGGGTCGCGGGCATTGGCGACAAGACGGCAACGAATCTTCTGAAGCAGTACAGCTCGGTAGAAGCTATCTACGAGCACCTGGCAGAGTTGCCCAAGGGGCGGTTCCGCACGGCGTTGGAGCAAGGCCGTGAAGAGGCTTTCATGAGCAAACGCCTCGTTCGGATCGTCTGTGACGTGCCGGGTATCGATCTGGATCTGGCACACTGTGAGTGGAGCGAGTTCGACCACGAGACGGTAGCAGCTCTGTTGCGCGAGTTGGGCTTCCGTAGTCTCGTGGATCGCATGATGCATTTTCGGACGGCCGTGGGTTCGCAACTCGGCCTGTTCTCTGATCATACGGAGACCAATGGAGAGCAGCATCGTGATGCGAGCCTGGGAGAGTACTCGGTTGTAGATACCCTGGAAGCTCTCGATCTGTTAGTGAAGCAGTTGCGCGGAGTGGAACACTTTGCGCTCGACACGGAGACCACCAGCACGGATTCCATGCGCGCCGACCTGGTGGGTATTTCGCTGGCCGATACGCCGGGGCGCGCTTACTATATCCCGATCGGCCACGATCAACGCCTTCCAGTGGGCCAGCAGCTTCCACTAGAGGTAGTGCGAGCAAAGTTGGGGCCTGTGCTGGCCGATGCACATGTTGGCAAGGTTATGCACAACGCTATATTCGACATGGTGGTGTTGGCTGAGCACGGTATGCCGACGGAGGGCTTGGTGTTCGACACGATGATCGCCGCGTGGCTCTTGGAGCCCGGCGGTCGGGGGATCGGGCTCAAGAACCAGGCTTGGCAACAACTGGGTATCGAGATGACTCCCATCGAGGATCTCATCGGCAAGGGGCGGAAGAAAACCTCGATGGACCAACTACCGGTGGCCAAGGTGGCTCCCTACTCGTGTGCTGACGCAGATATGACGTTGCGCCTCGTGGAGAAGCTCCAGCCCGCCCTGGAAGAGCGCGCTCAGTGGGACCTGTTCTCCGAGGTAGAGGTTCCACTGGTGCCCGTGCTGGTAGATATGGAGCGCCACGGCATGAAAGTGGATGCTTCCTACCTCGAGGTCATGTCTCGCGAGCTGGCCAGGCGGCTTGCGGAGCTGAGTGGTGAGGTGTTTAACCTGGCGGGCCACCCATTCAACATTAACTCGCCCAAGCAATTGGGCGAAGTGTTGTTCAACGAGCTGAATCTGCCCGTCGTGCGGCGCACACAGACGGGATACTCTACCGATGCGGCTGTGATGGAAGAGCTGGCACCCAAACATCCCATCGTGCCGCTGATTCTCGAGTATCGTCAGGTCGAAAAACTCAAGGGCACCTATGTGGACGCGCTCCCAGACCTGATCAACCCGCACACAGGGCGTGTGCACACCTCATTCAATCAGACCGGCACTAGCACGGGGCGCCTATCATCCAGCGAGCCGAACTTGCAGAATATCCCCGTGCGTACAGAACTGGGACGGTTGGTGCGGGGTGCTTTCGTGGCACCAGAGGGCCGTGTGCTGCTGAGCTGCGACTACTCGCAAGTGGAACTGCGCCTTCTAGCGCACTTTTCGCAAGATCCGGAGTTGTTGGGAGCGTTTCGGCGCGACGAAGACGTCCACGCGGCCACCGCATCCGCCATCTTTGGGGTGCCGCTCGACCAGGTGACCCCACAACAACGCGGGCTTGCCAAGACGATCAATTTTGCCTTGATGTACGGCATCTCGGATTATGGCCTTTCGACTCGGACGGATCTGTCGGTAGGTGAGGCTCGCGAGTTCATCCAAGCCTACTTTGACCGTTTCAAGGGCGTCAAGGATTACCTCGAAAGCATCAAAGCGTTCGCCTACGAAAACGGCTATGTCACAACGCTGCTCGGTCGTCGACGCTACTTCCCTGAGCTGCGCTCTCGCAGTGTGGCCGGACAGCGCCAGGCGGCCGAGCGCGCAGCGATCAACATGCCGATCCAAGGCACTGCGGCCGATATTGTAAAGTTGGCCATGATCCACCTGCACCGCAGGCTCGCGGAGCGCCGTCTCGCGGGCACGATGTTGCTCCAAGTGCACGACGAGTTGGTCCTCGAAGTGCCTAAAGATGAGCTACACGATACGCAGGAGCTGGTTGTGCACACGATGGAGAACGCGTGCCAGCTGAGCGTTCCGCTCAAAGTTGAGGCCCGCGTGGGCAGCAACTGGATGGAGATGGAATGAATGCCATGATCGACGTCGAACTGCAACAAGCCATCGTGAAGGCTATCAAGGACGCCCAAGCCGCAGGGGACCTGCCCGCTTTTGAGCTGCCTGCTACCATCCCTGTGGAGCGCCCGAAGCAGGAGTCTATGGGCGACTGGGCCACACCAATCTGTTTGCAGTTGGCTCGCACCGCTCGCACGGCGCCGATCCGTATCGCACAGGCTATTGCCAAACACGTTCCCGAATTGCCTGCCGTGCAATCTCCTGAGGTGGCGGCGCCCGGCTTTATCAACTGGCGCCTGAAAGACGCCTGGCTGGCAGCACAAGTGGATACCGTCTTGTCCGCGCCGTACGAAGGCGGGGAGACCACCTACGGCAACTTGGACATGGGCGAGGGCTGCAAGGTACAGGTCGAATACGTGAGCGCCAACCCCACCGGTCCTCTGCACATCGGGTCCGCACGCAACGCGGTGTTGGGGGATGCCATCGCTGCTGTGCTAGAGGCGACAGGCCACGATGTGTATCGCGAATACTATGTTAACGATGTTGGCAGCCGTATGAGGGCTTTCAGCGAGACCCTCTTTGCACGCTATGCGCAGGCGCTTGGGCGCGATACGCCCGTCCCTGAGGACGGCTATTTCGGACGCTACATGGTAGAACTGGGCCAGCAGATCGCTGCGGATGAGGGGGCCAAGTTCTGGGATTTGCCGCGTGAACAGGCCGTGGCGGGGATTGGCGCCTTGGGCCTGGAACGCGTTGTTGCACAGGCGAAAGAGGATCTCGCACAGATGCGCGTGCAGTACGACTGTTGGTTCTCTGAACAGTCGCTCTATGTGAATGGGCAGTACGATCGCGTGATGGCGATGCTGGGCTCGGGAGGCCATCTCAGCGAGCATGATGGGGCTGTGTGGTTCAAAGCGCAGGATCTCGGCGCGCCCAAAGACGAGGTTCTGATCCGATCGGATGGCACTCCCGGTTACTTTGCTTCGGACATCGCCTATCATCTGAACAAGTTTGTGGATCGGGGCTTTGACCGCGTGATCGATGTCTGGGGTGCCGACCATCAAGGGCACGTCCCCCGCATGAAGGCCATGATGCACGCTCTCGGGCTGGATGCCGAACGACTGGTGGTCATCCTGTACCAGATGGTGACGCTGAAGCGCGGCGGCGAGGTCGTGCGGCTCTCCAAGCGCACCGGCGATATCATCACGCTGCGCGAGGTGCTGGACGAAGTGGGAGCTGATGCAGTGCGCTTCTTCCTACTGTCGCGCTCAGCCGACAGCCAGATGGATTTCGACCTCGATCTGGCCAAGGAGCAGACGGATGAGAACCCCGTATACTATGTACAGTACGCGCACGCCCGCATCTCGTCCATTCTGCGCCATGCTGGCGAACTGGACTATTCCGATGGGGATGTGCGCCTGCTCACCTCGCAGCCTGAGCTGGATCTGATCCGCAAGATGGTTCGGCTGCCAGAGGTGTTGAGGTTGGCTGCGGCCACATTATCGCCTCACCACCTCACCTATTACGCACAGGATCTCGCGGCGAGTTTTCACGTTTTCTACCGCGAATGTAGAGTGGTGAGCTCCGAACCCGGTGATGAAGCGCTGACTGCCGCTCGTCTCAAGCTGGTGGATGCGTGCCGGCGGGTGCTGGCGCGCACGCTGAGCCTCATGGGCATGGGCGCACCGGAGGCGATGTAGCGCATAGCTAGGCGTGTTGGGGCCGGGCTCTGGACGTTGTGGGGCAGCAGCACGCATCTTTGACGTTGGCCCGGCGTTGTGATAGACTAGAATTCTGCGAGCTACATGCGAGGTGTAGAATGGGCGAATAGCTCAGCCGGGAGAGCGCTTCCCTTACAAGGAAGAGGTCACAGGTTCGAGCCCTGTTTCGCCCACACACGATGAAAGGCTCCGGCTCATGTGGGTCGGGGCCTTTGTTGGGCCCGAGGTGCGGAGCAACCCGAGAAGGAGTTCACAGTGGCGGCCGGCAAACTACAGACTCAGACAGAGACTTTCTGGCGAGACGACTATGAGGTGTCGCAGGGCGACCTGGACTTGATCGCGGGGCTGATTCTGGAGGCGGGCAGGCCGCAGCCTACGAGCTCCTTGGCGTCGGCCATCATTCGCAGGCGATTCCAGCGGGAGAAAGACGCCGCCTCGCAGCTCGTCAAAACCGGCCAGGTCTATCAGCCCAAAGAGAGTTACGAGGTTGGTCAGACGCTGGTGTTCACCGCCCGCGATCTTGCCACAGGCAGGGTGCTGGATGTTCGCCCTGGGCACAACCCAAAGTACGGGGCCTTTGAGGTGATTCGCGTTGCCTTTGACGATGACGAAAGCGAGTTTGCGGCCAGCCTTCAGGAGCCGCGGTTGCCCCTCAACCGCCCTGCGGACGAACTCCTCGGTACAAGCGATGACAGTGTGAGCGAGTCGGATCTGCTGGAGGCGTACAGTGGTTACGTGGAGAGGCGTGTGGACGCCAAGCTTGAGCAGAGCGTAGACTTTGTGCAGTTTGATGGTACCTGGTTCTTGCGTGAGCTGCTTCCCGATATGCATATCGGCTACCTGAACCTCGCCGAGGCCATGATCTACGAAGCGGGGCACCCATTGGCTGCACAGGAGATGCTCAAGGACTTGGATCTCGACGTAAGGGGCTCCAGGGAGGCTGAGTTGTTCGCCTTGAACCGGGCTTTGGGCGGTGATGAGCGCTTTGATAACGTGGGTACCACCGAAAAGCCTATCTGGTATCTGAGGGCGCTCGAGCCCGATGCAGCCTTTGTACGCCCCGCCGTGTTGCGGCCGGCTTTCAGGGCTCAGGGCGAGGAATACTTGGGACTTACTATGCTCGACTATGTCGAGGAGATCGGCGATGAGTTAGACGACATAAATGATGAATCGCCGAGTGAGGTTGCGAGTTTTCCGTTCCAGCTCTCCTTTCCCCACCTGTACGCCGGCACTATTCCCCTCCTGCACGGGTTGCGGAACATGCTTCCCGACGACGGGCGGTCGCGTTTTCCTATCACTATGGTGGATTCTCGCAATGACGAGCGATTTGACGTTTGGGTTGTACTCGAAGAGCGTTACGTCGCCGGCTTTGACGACTGGTATAAGGCCACCGGCATGTGTGTTGGTGGCGAGATCGAGCTGATTCCCACCGAAGAGCCACTGACCTTTACTCTCTCGATTGCTCCATTGCCCGCACGTAGCCGCAAGACGGATTGGACTCGGACGGCCACTGTGGTGGACGGCGATCTGGTGCTCCAGGTCACCAGATCGTCGTTGGATGTGCGCTGCGATCGCAACATGGTGATCGACGTCCCGGATCGCGAGGCGATCGCGGATCTCATGGCGCGCGCTGAAGAGGGCCGCTTTTCACTCAGCACCATCACTTCGTCGGTGTTTGACGAGCTGGCCAAACTCAGTAATCGAGGGCTTGTCCACGCCAAGAGCCTCTATTCTGCAGTGAACCTCGTACGCAGGATGGGGGCGGTGCCATTGTTTGCCGAGTTGACGCGCCGCGCCTGTTTCGACCCCGTCGGAGATGGCTACTGGGCCTTTGACGCGGCCTTGCAGAAGGTGATCTACCAGACGCCAGATGAGATGCGGGAACGCCCGCATTCGACACGAACGGATACCGTCAAGGATCCGGTGGTCCAGTATCTCGGGAGGTAGGAGGAGAGCCATGGCCCCAAGGTGGCAGCGCCCCACGATCGATACCAAGCTGCATATAGACATGGAATGGTGGGAACACAACGAGCTGGATTTCGATTTTTACGTCAGAGAGGCTCTCTGCGACGAGTGTCGAGCCGACTTTGAGGACTATAGGAACATCGGTGAGATAGACTGGGTGGATGAGGACACCGGCGAGGTCGCGCGTGTCGATGGATTGTGGCACGCCCTGCGTACATGCTGTAGTAGCAAGCCCGGCTATATCTCGCCCAATACGCCCATCGTTGAAGCGGTGTTTCGTACGTTTCTCGCGAACGGCAACCAACCTCTCTCCGCCAGCGAGCTGTACGAGCGGCTCGATCGGCGGCCGCCCGCTACGCTTCTGAGAATGCTTACCGGTGGGCCGGTCTATCTGGGTATTCGGCCCGCCGTCTGATTCCGCCTGTACTCGACCGCCGCGAGAGGGGAGCCATCCCCCCGATGACACCCCTCTCTGCAAGCGTGCTGACGCGATCCGGGTGTTTGTGCCACTCTCCTCCCGAGGTAGAGCGTGAGCCCACAGCGACGTCTTTCCCGACAGGCTGCTTTCTGGCCGCTGCTGCTGGTTGCCATCGTGCTGTGTGCGCACTTTGGCGACGTGGTGCTGGGGCGTAATGTGTACTATGGTGGGGATATCGCACGGCAATATCTGCCCCAGTGGGCCGAGCTGAGCAAAGCGTTGCGCCGTGGCGAGCTCCCGTGGTGGTCCTCTCGCATGGGCATCGGCTACCCCCTCCTCGCGGAAGGCGAAGTTGGTGCTTGGTACCCTATCAACTGGCTTTTGCTCTCGCTGTGCCCGTTAGCGGCCAGCATCAATCTGTTCGTGCTCTCGCATTACTTGATCGCCGGGGCGGGGTTTTTCGCCTTTCTGCGGAGCATGTGTCGGTCTCGAACGGCCGCTCTCTTTGGCGCGCTTGTGCTGACCCTTGGGGGCTTTTACCGCGCGCACCTCGGCCATCTGGGTATTCTAGCGGTGGCGGCGTGGCTGCCGTGGCTCTTCTATGTCACACATAGGCTGTTCACAGCCCGCGACCCCCGAGCGAGTCGCCGCGCCGCTTTGTATTTTGCGCCACTGGTTGCCCTCCAGTTCCTGGCTGGCCACGCCCAAATCGCGCTCGTCAATATGTTTGCGCTCGTAGCCTATGCTGCGATTCTCGCATTGAGGCTGTGGCGTCGCGAGAGTGACGAGGGATGCGCGGGCTCACCGTGGCTGGTGCCCGCTCTGTGGCTGGGAGGCGCCCTTTTCGGCGTACTGTTGGCTGCGCCGCAACTGCTCCCCAGTGTGGAACTCGCCAGACACTCGGTGCGCAGCGGCGGTCTCTCGGGGCGTATGTTTATCAGCTATTCGTTTCACCCTACGTTGTTCGCGACTTTTTTCTCTCCTTTTGTGTATGGCAATCCCTATCCGGCGGGTTCCGTAGAAGTGATGGGCTACGTGGGGCTGTTGCCTCTGGCCCTGGTCGGTGTGGCTCTGCGCGGGCATCGGCGAGGCGAGGCTGGCTTTTTTCTGGGGCTGCTGCTCACGGGGCTGGGGCTTGCACTCGGTGGATGGAATCCGCTCTATCATGCCCTGCGTTATGTCCCCGTGTTGAACCTGTTTCGAGTTCCAGCGCGCTATCTGCTGTGGGTCGATTTGAGCCTCGCTGTGTTGGCGGCGACGGGTCTCGATACGCTTCTGAGCCCTATCCCATCACATAGCGTGGGCAGCGGGTGGGTTGCAGCGGCGCTGTTGCTTGCTGGGGCGGGGGGCGCCAGTATTGCAGTGGCTGGCTCCGGAACCGCCGACGCGCTGGTGGCCCTATGGCGATGGCTACCCCTCCTGTGGTCGGCGCTCTGTGTGCTATGGATGGCGTCGACGCACAGGCTGGGCCGTAGGCTATGGCTTCTCGGCGCATTCGCGTTGCTGCTGGCGGATCTGTACGCCTTTGGAGCGGTGCTGGGAAAAACCTACAACACGGTCTGGCCTGCAGAAACAGTCGTTGATCCGCCAGCGATCGTCGAGTTTTTGCAACAGGACGATACGCTCTATCGCATCTACGTCAAAGAGGAGATCCTACCGGCGCTCTCGGTACAACGAGAGTCGCTCTACCCGAATATGGCGTTGGCGCACGGGGTCGCCAGCGCTAACCTTTATGTACCCCTCATACCATCGGCCTATGACAACGCTTTGGGCGAGCTCACTGCACAGCGCTTGAACCATCTGAACGTTCGGTACTATGTCGTTCCACAGCTGCTGCCCGTCGACGAGGCGAGCGAGCTGTATGATGTTGAGAACCCCTTCGCCGCACTACCGTACAGCCGATGGATAGAGGTGCCCGACCTTTCCTTGGAAGCACTGGAAATGGAATCCTATCTGAGCCACTCCGCTCATCTCACGGATGGCACTCTGGCGGCCGAGATCCTGGTCCGAACGGCAGAGGGCGTAGTGCTCACCTTTCCCGTGCGGGTGGGTTTCGAGACGGCCGAGTGGGCTTACGAGCGCGATGATGTACGAGAGCACATCGCACACAGCCTGCCGCCTCTCGCTGGCAGCTTCCCCGCGCGGTCGGGCTTTCCGCCAAGTGAGCATGTGGGGCACACATATCTCGGCCAGTGGGTGCTGCCAGGCTCATTAATGGGGAAGATTCGAGTGACGGGTGTACTGATACGCCCGATTCTGCCGGAAGCCTTTGTGCGAGTGGAGCGTATGCGGCTCGTTGCGGGCCAACAAACACACTTGCTGTCGCACGTCGCGGGCCTCGGCGATCACACCATCGTGTTCCGCAGTGAAGACGCTCTGATTTACCGTAATGAGGATGCCTTGCCCAGAGCCTATTGGGTACCAGAGTCTCGCATGAACACGCGGTCCGCAGGCCTTGAGCTTCCGAAGGACCTCACACTGCTCGACGTGCAGCCGGTGAGAGTCGCCATATACACCGATCACGAGGTCGAGCTGGATACAGCTTCGGAAACCCCAGGCTATGTGGTGCTGGCCGATCTGTACTACCCGGGGTGGCGAGCGACGGTGGATGGCAACGATGCCGAGATACTGCCTGTAGATGACATTCTGCGCGCGGTGTGGCTCCCTGAGGGGGCACATCGAGTACGGTTTGTATACTGCCCAGGTTCCCGCCTCATCCCCTCTTTCTGTTCGCCTGCGGGTTCGTGCAGACACTAGCGATACACCGCCGGAGCAATACGGCTTCGATGGCGGAAACCCTGGACGATAGCCGACTAGGTGGGTATAATAGGCTGAGTGGCGAGCCTGGGCAGAGGAGTGCCTTGCTCAGAAGGAGGGTACGCATGAACGTTTTTAACCGCATCGTCATGGTTCTGATCCTGTTGACGCTGATCGTCGCAGTGGCCTTTGTGATGATGCGCCCTGTAACGAGCGCGTCCATCCTATTGGGCGTAGTGCATTCGCTACGAGACATCGTCTTGCTTATGCCGGGCTCTTTCCAAGTGTCTTCTGCGGTGGGCGTTGCAGCGCTGGTGCTCCTGTTGGTGTTGTTGGGGCTCGAGGTTCGGCCAACAGCTCGCCGGTTCGTTCAAGTGCAGACTAAAGGGAGGGGGACGGCCAATCTTGGCCTCGAGTCAGTGGCCAACAGCCTCGAGTACCGGATCGATGAGCTAGAGGGTGTGCGCAAAGTGGTACCTCGCTTGCACAGCAGAGGGCGCGAGGTGGATATTGTGCTCGACGTGGATGCGAGCCCCTCAGTGAACGTGCCTTCGCTATCGGAACAGCTGATCAGCTTGGCCCACGATATCGTCGAAGGCCAGCTTGGGCTCAAGATACACGATGCAGTGGTGGTGAACGTCAACTATGAGCCCTATCCTCGTGGCACGATGCCGCCGACTCAACCTTTGGGCGAGAAAGGGGTTCTGCGCCCGACGATGATGGGGCCCTCGGTTGATACGCCGCCCCCGCCCGAACCCGCGCCGATTTTGCCTCGGTCCGAGGTGTTGGCTTCACCGGCGTCCGTTACGCCGAGTGAGCCCAAGGCCCCGGGCAGGGAGGTAGAGCCCCTTGAAACGCGAGCGCCACGAGAAGAGGCCGTTCGGCCGGAGGAGATAGTACACGTTGAGTCGCCACCTCCGACGCCTTACGTCGCCCCGGCGCCCGACATAGTCGACCAGGATGAGGATGAGGAGTCCGCATCGGGGCTAGACACCCTGTAGGAGCGTTGTCTCGATCGTAGCGAGGTCGCGTTACAGTGATCGTTGTGTCGTGGAATCTAGTCTATCCGGCCCTCGATATCCACACGGCCCTCGCCGACCGCAACTCGGGTGAACCGGCAGAGTGTGGGGGCATCCGCTAGGGCGGCGTTCAGCGCCTCTTGGAGTAAAGCCCGCACCAGGCGAGGCATTTTGTGATTGTCCAGCCATAGCCCATGTACGAGCACCTGTAGGTGGCCCTCAATCGTGAGGGGTTCGATCACAGCCTGTAGGGTGTGTTCGCCTGCGACGTCGAGGGTAGCCTCCAGTAAAACGTTGTCGGAGGAGACCCAGATGGCGATCCGGTTGGCCAGAGCGATCTCAGACCGGTATGTAGCAAAGCCGTTCAGTGCCTCCTCTGAGAGCTGTAACGTAAAAGGACCGCTATCTGTACAAAGCATAGCGATCTGTTGTTCGGCCTCGAGCATGGCACGCTCAGAGATGGCGGGCTCTCGCTGGGGGCGCTGGAAGAGGGCATCAGCTGCCTGTTGAGTGCATCCACTTGACAAAAGCAAGATGGCAACGATGAGGACCCGGGGCACCATGTTGAGTGGGCGACGGCCGAATGGCCCGTCCGTTGTGCTGGAGTGACGAGCGTTGCAATCCACTGAACTCGATCGTTTCATTGAGGCCTTGCTCTTTGTGGCGGACGGTCCTGTCAGCACCGAAGATCTGGCCAAGACGCTCGATGTAGACTTGGAGCGGCTTGAGGAGGGCATCGAGCGGCTAATCTGTGCAGCGAGCGCTCGTGGGGTTGGTATCGAGCGCGTCGGGCGTCGTGTGCAGATGGTCACCATGCCTGATGCGGCCCCCTTTATCGAGCGCTTTCTCGGCATGGATTCCTCCAGTAAGCTCTCGGCTGCAGCCCTCGAGACGCTGGCGATCGTTGCATATCGCCAACCCATCACACGCGCCCAGATCGAAGCGGTCCGCGGTGTGAACTCGGAGGGCGTACTACGTAGCTTGCTGGCCAAGTCCCTCATCGCCTCCGTGGGCCGCCTGGAGCAGGTGGGGCGCCCCGTACTGTATGGCACCACGTTCGAGTTCCTGCAGTATTTCGGTATCCACTCCCTGGAGGAACTGCCCACGCTACCCGAGCTGGAGGCCTCGCGCGAGGATTCGAGCGCCGCATCCTGAACACTGGGCAGTGTCTCGACCCCCACGCACATGGTACCCTGTTTGCCTTCCCCTATTCCGCAGTTGCATCGGCTGTTGGGGACACTGCCCAGGCGCTGTCGTCCAGCTTTAGCGAGATGCATTGCGATACGCCCTGTTCGCTCACCGAGATGCCATAGATCGTGGATGCGATCTCGATAGTGTGGCGATTGTGGGTGATCACCACAAATTGTGTGCTGCTCGCGTAATGCATCAGCAGGTCTCGGAAGCGATGGATGTTGGCCTCGTCGAGCGCTGCATCCACCTCATCGAGAAAGCAAAAGGGTACAGGGTTCGCCTTGAGCAGGGCGAACAGCAATGCAGCGGCCGTCAGAGCTCGTTCTCCACCAGACAGGAGCGCCAGGCTCTGCGAGCGCTTGCCCGGCGGTTGTACAATGATCTCAATTCCAGCATCGGCCACGTTCTCCGAATCAGTGAGGACGAGTTTGGCTGTGCCGCCGCCGAACAACGTGCCAAAGTTCTCGTCAAACGCGTGATTCACCAGGCGAAAAGTGGCGCGGAAATCGCGGTCTATGCCGCTGTCCAGCTCCTGGACCACCTCGTGCATGGCGGCAATCGCCCCGCGCAGGTCGGCCTCCTGCCCCTGCAAGAAGGTTTGTCGATCGAGCAGCTGCTCGTATTCCTGTGGGGCGTTCGGGTTTACGTCGCCCAAGCGACGCAAGCGCGCCTTGAGCTGGCGGATATCCTCTTCTAGATTGGGCGGAATGCTGGGCACCTGGGGCAACTCGATCACGTCGTCGCCCAGATCCAAGCGCAGTTGCTGCGAATCGGACGAGGGCAGATCGATAGGGCCCAGATCCTCTTCGATGTTTCGTGACAATCCGATCTGGGCCTCGCGTAGTCGATCGCGTTCGAGGCATAACCGGCTGTATTCGATCTCGGCTTCGCCAAGGCGATCCTGGCTTTGGCTTCGCTGGCTCGCGACCTCCCCGCGTTGCTCCTCCAACTCGGCGAGCAAGCGTTGTGCCGGCTCCAGTCGCTGCTGCAGCTCGATACGCTCCCTTTCAACGCGAGATAGCGACGCCCGGAGCTGCTCGTTGGATCGAGCAAGCTGCTCCACTTCCTGCTCGAACGCAGCGCATTGCGCCTCTTTGTCGCGCACTTGCCCAGCCAGTTGTGCATAGTTGCTGCGGTGGCTCTCCAGGAGGGTCCGCTGGCTGTGAACGGTCCGCTGGGCGACTGCAAGCCGCGTCTCTAGATCGGCGACTTGCTGCCGCGATGCTTCATTGTCGGAGGAGGCGAGTTTCTCGTGCAGCTCGCGCAAACGTTCCAAGTGGGCAAGATGGCGCTGCTGGGCGTCGGCCAGGCCATTCTTCAAGGCCTGTTCGCGGGGTGTTAGGGCCTGCAATTCGCGTGTGCCCTGCGCTTGTCGAGAGGCGCGCCATTTTCGCTCGCGTTCCAGATCGGCCAGTTCTCGACGCTGCCGTGCTACGGCAGACTGCGCACGCTCCAATTGACGCTGGATCTCGGCCAAGGCCTTTTCCTGTGACTGCAGTGAGAGCTGCACATCCGCCAAAGACTGCCTTTGTTCGGTATGGGCCTCCTCAGCGCGTGCGAGTGCGGCCTCGGTCGCGGCGATCTCCTCAGGGAGAGACCTCCACTCGCGCTCCTGCGACAGGAGGCGGCTGCGCGTGCGCCGGGCACCCCCGCTCATAGCGCCGCTGGGCTGTACCGTATCTGCATCAAGCGTCACAAAGAGCGAGGCTCCTAGCCGCCTGTCGAGCAGCGCCCGCGCAGTGGACAGGTCCTCCACAACCACGACGCTTCCCAGCAGCAATTCGACGATGGGCCGCAATCGCTCCTCAAAGCCCACAAGCCCGCTCGCGACCCCGATGACGCCTCGTTGCTCTCGTACCCGAATGGGCGGCCGAGTGCGGATGCTATCCAGCGGGAAAAAGGTAGCCCACCCTGCTCCCGAGCGTTTCAGGTGAGCGATGGCGGCTTGGGCATCCTCCCAACGCTCCGCCACAATGTTTTGTAGCCTGGAACCCAGAGCCACCTCAATGGCTTGCTCCAGATGCTTGGGTACCGATACCAGAGTGGCCACAGTGCCCAATAGACCCTTCAATCCCGCCTCTGCGCTCAGCACCTCGCGCACACCGGGATGTAGATCTGTCATCTCTTCGCGAGTACGAGACAACGTTTCGTAACGACTGACCAACCGATCAAGGGCCAAACGCGCCCGCGAGACCTCCTCTTGCGTCGAGACCAGGCCCTCTCGGCAAGCGCCGAGCTCCGTCTCAAGGGCTTTGCGCTGCGCTTTGCCCTCCTCGGCATCGCGCTCAAGCTCTTGCTCCTGAGCCACCATCTCGCGCTCTCCTGCGCTGATGGCCTCTGTGCGACCATCCAAGTCACGCAGTACCGATTCGATCTCCTGTTGTTCGCTCGTCAGCTCGGTACGCCGCTCTACAAGCTGCTCCAGGCGCGCGCTGTCGCTGGAGATGGTAGTTGTGAGGCGCGCCAAGGCGTTCTGCTCGGTCGCTGCGGTACGCTCGATCTCTTTTCGAGAGCCATCGAGCGCCGCTAGCTTCTCGCGGGCAACAGCCACCTGCTGCGAGGCTGTATTGAGGGCTTGCCCCTGACGTGTCAACTCTGCCTCGCCACGCTCGACCTCGGCTTGCAAGATCCCTTGTCGAGACGCCAGCGAACGCAGTTCCGCTTGTGCAGACTGCCGCTGTTGCTCGTACAGACGCAGACGCTCGTGCATTACCGCCTGCTCCCTGTGAAGTCGCTCGGCGGCGTCGCGGTGTGTGGCTTGCTCTGTATTCAAAGCCTCGATCAGACCGGCCTGCGTGCTCGCTCGTGTGTTGATGCTCTCTTCCGACTCTCGGAAGGAATGGGTGTAGACCCGCAGCGCCTCGAGCGAGGCCGCGCGCTCTCTGACACGCTCCTCGATGCGCGCCAGCTGCCTGTGATGCCGCTGCCACTGGTAGCCGTACCAGAGGCGTTGCAACTCTTGCAGATCCTGGCGCAAGAGCAAGTGCTCTTCAGCACGATCGGCTTGGCGCCGCAGTGTGCGTGCTCTGGGGAGTAACTCACCGACGAGGTCTCGCACGCGCTCTAGGTTGCGCTCCGTCTCCTGGATACGCTTGAGAGCTTCCTCACGCTTGCGAAGATGAGGCGCGATCCCAGCCGCCTCCTCGAGGAGTCCGCGGCGTGCTTCCGGCCGCATGGAGAGGGCGACGTCTACCAAGCCCTGCCCGAGCACTGTATAGCTGCTACGTACGAGCCCCGAGCCGGCCAAGATATCGACAATATCACGATATCGCACCCGGTTGCCGTTGAGAATATACTCGTTCTCACCCGATCGGTAAGCTCGGCGCCCCACAGCGACCTCGGTATAGTCTACGGGCAGCCACCCCTCGCTGTTATCCAGAACGAGGGTTACCTCAGCCATACCCAAGCGCGAGCGATGGGATGTGCCAGCAAAGATCATGTCTTCAGTGGTCTTGGCACGCAGGTTGGAATAGCTTTGCTCGCCCATCACCCAGCGCACCGCATCGGCGATGTTGCTCTTGCCACTGCCGTTGGGCCCGACGATAGCCGTCACTCCTTCGTCGAACTCGAACACAGTGCGACTCGCAAAGCTCTTGTATCCGTACAGCTCAAGGCGTTTCAGGCGCATCCCGCTTCGGACCTCGCTGAAAAACCACTTGCTTCACATACTGGGCCAGTTCGGGTGTGGAGCTGAGGGATAGGGGAATATAGACCGGAACTTGCGCGGGCCGAAAGACTGAGGCAGCCCTCCGCGATTGCTGATGTCCGCGCCTGTTGCGGCGGTGCAGTGCGACTGATGTGCCACAGTGTGTTCACTGCGCCTGCGAGTCCTCCATGTGGGGCGCGAAAAAAACCTCCAGCGCCCTCTCGGCAGCCTCCTGTTCGGCCGCCTGCTTGCTGGAGCCGGAGCCCTCCCCCCATAGCTCACCGGCCACCTGGACCTGTGCAGTAAAGACCCGTGCGTGGTCGGGCCCGCCCTCTTTGACGATGCGATACGATGGCGTCACGTGCAAGCGAGCCTGAGCGTATTCTTGCAGTCGACTTTTAGCGTCTTTGCTCATGCGCTGCGCATCGATCTCGCCTGCATGCTGTTCTAACAGATCGTTAACCCAGTCACGGACGGGCCCCAGCCCTTGATCCAGGTACATCGCCCCTACCAACGCCTCGAACCCTGCGCACAGGTTGGCGGAGCGCTCATGACCACCGCTCGCGGCCTCCCCTCTGCCGAAGCGCAAGCTGCCACCAAGGCTGATCTCCTC
Organism: uncultured Anaerolineales bacterium; assembly: GCA_964407215.1. Lineage (GTDB taxonomy): Bacteria > Chloroflexota > Anaerolineae > UBA1429 > UBA1429 > CAYOUT01. The sequence goes on from CAYOUT010000001.1 coordinate 203,714, forward strand.
CGCGAAGGCGGCCAAACCCTCCGTGCGCACAATGTAGGCGCGGATGCGGGTGAGCTCCCCCTCTCGCGCATCCGGATACCGCCGAAACAACCATTCACCCACGACTGTATCCAGGACGGCATCGCCGAGGAACTCCAAACGCTGGTTGTCGGGCACTTTGGACGTCGGGCATTCGTTCACGAATGAACTGTGCGTTAGGGCCTCCGCCAGCCAATCGGGGTTCTGGAATGTGTAGCGAATCCGTTTCTGGAGCTTCTCGAGACGAGCGCTCCATCGCGTCTTTTTGTCCAATCGAGTCCTCGTCTTTGAACAGCAGCGATCGGCCACTGGGAAGAACTTTGCGTCGTTCGCGCGGGTAGCCTTGAGAGTATAACACTCAGCCTATGTGTTTCCAAGCCGGGGGCACGCCCTTCCGATACTCCATTGACCGGCATGCCCGTTGTGCACGGTATACTGAGTAGAGACCACGACTGTCAGCGCTCGGCGGGAATGCTGATGCGGCTCTCAGCCACTTTGCTGCGACCACGTCTACACAATTGGGGCCTCGCGGGTTGACCTGGCGATTGTTCGCTCGACGCGCTCCCAGCCACCCAACGCCACACACGGAGTTATCCCGCACTTGTGGCAGCCCCTCACCGAGGCGGATCAAATCGAGAGGGGCGCGCCCTCCGTTCAGAGCGCGCCCCTCTCGATCATCGCATGAGCAGCGGCTGTTCGCTCGGCTCTAGCGCCCTTGCTCTAGAGTCAAACGGATCGTCTTGACTTCGAAGGGCCGGAATTCGAGCGGCAACCACTCGTGCTCGACGAGTAGAGCCTTTCCGTTCTCCTCCAACATGTCAGTCTCTAGGGCGCGCACGATGGGCAGCATAGTGGCCAACTGACAACGCGTGGTGGTGCGTTTGGCCTCGTACAATCGTACGATGACGTCGTCACTCCCATCCTCCGCGGGCTTGACAGTCTCGATAATGATATTTGGCGCGTCCACCGACAGGAACGAGCCCTGACCGGCATCACCCGGCGAGGTCACTATTGGACAGTTCAGGTCGTAAGCAGAGCACACCACGTCGCTGTCTGCAAAGCTACCCTCCCATGGATACAGCGCGTATGTAAACTCTTGACGCCCCTTGTCAGCGTACATGTCGGGTGCCAGCGCCGACTTGAGCAGAGTCAGGTTTATGCTGTTGCCTGCGATGTTGATGCCATACTTGCAATCGTTGAGCACCGCAAACCCACGGTTCTCCTCCATGAGTGCGGACCATTTATGATTGGAGACCTCGAAGCGGTCGGCGTCGAACGGACGCGACGCGTGGTTTGGTCGGCGGATGTGGCCGAACTGGATCTCGTGCACGCCTTCGTTGGTGTGGTAATTCACGGGGAAGCACACTTTGAGGAGCTTGTGGCTCTCCTGCCAATCGATTGTGGTGGCGAAATCTACACGATGGCTATTGCGACGTAGGCTGATCTCCTGCGTCATGAGCGAGTTGTGCAGGCGTCGCCGAGTGCGCAGGGTACCCACCAACGGCCCCGAGGTCACTATTTCAAAGGTCGCCAACTCTTCCAGCGGCACCGGAGTGAGGGGGTAGATCGAGTCGAGGTCCCACGCATCCCAGTTGGTGGGCACATCCTTGTACATATGCATGCTGTTACAAGGCCCGGCCGCCAGCTCTCTGAAGAGCGTCTTATCAAAGATGCTGCTGATCTCGCCCTTGTCGTTGAACTCGAGGCGCAGCAACTCGTTCTCCAACACGCGCTCGCCCACTGTAACACCGGCGCCTTGGTAGGGCTCTTCCTGTGCCTCCAGGCGCAAGCTGGTCCACCCACAGGAGGGCACTGTCGCCTCAACCCAAGTGTTGTTGCCCACTACCTGCGCTGGTAACAGCGCGCCATCGCTATCTCGTGCGGCGCGCGCCCCCTCGGGAAGTGGCACCAGTGCGGTGCGTGCCCACGAGAGTGAATTGTGCAGGCTCAGGGCGCTCGATTCGTGTGCCATGGCCTGCAACGCCTCTTTTCGGACCCGCGTTGCACTGTCGATCACGCCGTCATAGGCAGCCTCCGCTTCCTCATACACGCGCGTGATAGAGGAACCGGGGATGATGTCGTGGAACTGGTTAAGCAGCACCGTTTTCCACTCTTCGTCGAGCGTGGTGGAAGCGAAATCGTAGCCCTTCAGAGCACGCGCTACCACACCCCAAAGCTCGGCCTCTCGCAGTGCCAGCTCGCCCTTGCGATTGCCTCGCTTTGTCTTGGCTTGTGAGGTGTATGTCCCACGGTGCGCCTGAAAGTATAGCTCGCCCACGTAACGAGCATCGGGAACCCCCTCAGCCTCCTGATCGTAAAAGTACTGAACAGGCGCCGCTATCTTGGTGCGCGGCACGCCCTCGAGGTCCACCATGCGGCGGAGGAACTCCAAATGCCAGCGCGTTGGGCCACCGCCCCCATCGCCATAGCCGAACGGCACCAACCGTTTGGAAAAGCCGTCTTTCTGCACGCGGCCGTTCCAGCGCTCGATCAAGCTCGCAGGGTCCGTGCGCGAGTTATAGTCGTTGGTCAGATGAACCAACACGCTGGATCCGTCGATGCCCTCCCAAGTAAACGTATTGTATGGGAATGGGTCACCGCCGTTGTAGGCCCAAAAGATCTTGGCGGTGGAGAAATACTTGACCCCACAGCCGCGCATGATCTGCGGCAGTGCGCCCGAGTATCCAAACACGTCTGGCAACCAGAGCAGCTCGCAATCGGCACCGAACTCGTCACGGAAGAAGCGTTTGCCGTGGATAAACTGGCGGATCAGGCTCTCGCCGCTCGAGATATTGGTGTCCGCCTCCACCCACATACCGCCGTCGGCGATGAGCTGCCCCTCCTTCGCTGCGGCCTTCATACGACGGTACACGTCGGGATCGCGCCGCTGGACCATACGGAACAGATGCGGCTGGCTCTGGAGGAACCTGAACTCGGGATATTCGTCCATCAGCGCCAACTGCGTGGAGAACGTCCGCACGCATTTCCTCTCCGTCTCAGCCAATGGCCATAGCCAGGCGACGTCGATGTGCGAGTGGCCGAATGCGTACAGCGTCGGTGTGGTGGGGCCATTGACCCGCTCCAGTAGTGGGCGCAGGCGCTCTCTACAAGCGCGTACTGTGGCCAGCATCTCCTCGCGAGGCAGCTCGAAATCCACAATGATAGCGAAATCACGCAGCCCCGCGTCGATCTCCATGACGCGCAGCGACTCGGGATCGATCTCATTGCGCACGCCGTAGAGCGTCTCCACATCCATGAGGAGCTGGAACACGTCTTCCTGCCATACGCCGTAGGTGGTACGCCCCATAACCACCTGTGTTGCCCCGGGCTCGGGTACAGTCTCGCGCCCGGGAGGCGTCGGCCCAGCATAGTGCACGCGTGGCCCATGGCCGGCGTAAGCCTCGATCATCACGTCATACTGCTCGTCGCCATCGCTGTCACGCGCAAGAGTGATCTCCCGGTGTTCGCTATCACACCCCCCTGCAGCAACGCCGTTGAGGTAAACCGCTGCCTCGCCGCCAACCTCCGGGCGAAGCGCGATCCGCTGTCCCCTCGCCTCGGGGGAGAGCGTTACCCGGCCACGGAACCAAGCATAATCCCATTTTGCCCCCCAAGGAGTGCCCGCTGGCATGGGGGTCATCTCGCGTGCAATGGCCTCTTGCACAGTCAGTTGCTCTTGCGTGATAAAGCCGACCAGTGGTACCTCGCTCAGCTCAAGGTAGAGATGGTTGGGCAGCTCTCTACGCCAGTTGTCGATGCGCCTCTGCCATTCGAGGGTTAGTGCCATGGATCTCCCTTTCTTTGTCATACTTGGCGGGTGTCTGTTTGCGGTAGTGCACCCGCGTTCATGCGGCATGGTTCCCTGCGAGAACGATTGCCCCCGTCTATGCCTCATCGCGCCAAAATCATCGGCGGCTGCCAACAGGCTGCTGGACCTTTTGAAGGCTCTGCTCTTACAAAGCGCCCTCTTTGACCAACCAAGCGCCGCGATCTTGTAACAACAGACATAGAGTCAGGGCAGCCGTCCAATGATAGTCTCGGATCGAATCCATCTTGACCCGAATGTCGTAAGCGCCTCGCCGCGGCCCCTTGCGCGCGCACTCGGCGGGCGGAATCTCGTCCTTGGCGTCATAGAATTCGAACAGCACTCCGTAACGATCGTAATACTCGGATACATGGTGTATCGTCGTCTGCGCGAGCCGTGTGCTCTCATCGTACAGGCCCCGTTTGCGCAGCGCCGCAGCCACCATGTAGTTCATATTGATCCAGGTGGGGCCGCGCCACATATCGGTCGACCACTCGGGGTGAGATATCGCCACACTGGGTAGTGGAAAGGCTGTGGAAAAGCTCCTGGGATCATTGAGAGCGCCCACCAGGCGGGATACTCGATCCGGAGGCACATCGTCCAGCAGTAGAGGCAGAAAGCCGGTGACCGCTCGGGTGTTCGAGAAGGTGCCGTCTCGCGAGCGGTCCAGGTAGAACCCATCCGCTGAGGACCAAAGCCGCTCATGAATAGTGCGCGAGGTGCGATGCGAGAGCAAACGCCACATCTGCCCTTTGGAGACACGACCGGTCTCATCGGCGATGCGCCCGAGGTAGAGCATATCCTGGGCCACGTAGGTGTTCAGGTCTACTGCCGCGATAGATGTACCCGCATCGAAACGCGGCGAGTTGTCCATGCCTGACTCGCCCGAGCGCGACAAGGCATCGCCCTCGATGTGCCACGCCAATAAGCTGCTCCCGGATAGACGTCGTTCGCGCACGATCCAGGCCAGGTAGCGCTCCAAACGAGGAAGCGCGTATTCGAGTGTATCGCGGGTCTCGGGGCCGCCCAACGCACGGTAATTCTCCCATACGCCCCACGCCAACAGAGGCGGCTGGGTGATGTTGGAGATCGCTCCATCCACATCCGCCCTGTGAGGGATCATGCCGTCGGCGCGTTGAGTGTCCAACACCGATTTGAGGAGCTCCCACGCCAGGTTAGGGTCCACGCGGTTCATGCCCAAAGAGTGAAACACCGAGTCCCATAGCCACATCGCGCGATGAGGCACTCGATCCGGTGTGGACCAGCGCTGCCCGATGGCGCCCTCGCGCCCCAGGGTGTTCACCCGCATAACGCTAAGGCACTTTTTCAGCAAGCGGTCGCGCTCGGGATCGCGTAGGGCGGGTAGCAGGCTATAAGCACACAAGCGACTGTCAGCAGTGCGGTGTATGTTGCGTGTGAGCGATCTCTCTGCACGCCGGAGAGCTTGCTCTACAGTACGCCCGTAGCTCAGCGCTATACGCTGGCCGCTTTGCATCAGCACCAATGAATCCGGCACCTGGGCGTCCTCAGTTATCCAGCGTTCTGTAGAGCCTCCCGCGCTATCGTTCGGACGAGCTGGCTCCCCCGACTCCATCTCGAGGTCCACGGTGCTGCCCACTGGCAGATGCCCCACTAGCGAGTGCCAAGCGGCGTACGTCAGAAGGCAGTCGCCCCGTGCTGTTTCGAGGCCCAGCACATCGCCGGTCACAATTCGCGGACGGATGGGTGATGTGAGCTTGAGGCGGAACACGCGTCGTTTGGGTGTGTGAAACAGGATAGTGCCCATCTCACTACCGAGGCTCCCCACAAAACCACTAGCGCTCTGTGTCGCGCCATCCATGCCAGAGAACGCCAAGAGCGCACCCTCGCCCCAGATGTCGGGAAGGTTCTGTGTACTGCTCTCAAGCAACGCGCTCAACATGCCAAGATTCTCCCTAGCTCGCGGCGGGCAGAGCTTTCCTGTGTGATCCGCCGTCTCCATATGCGTAATGTCGTATGGTCGGTTCGGGCAGCCCACTGCTGCGGCCTATGCGCCCGGGCGCGTACTCAGCACCACTTTGCGGAGCTGCTCCATAAAGTAACGGTAGTGAGAGAAAGGCACGTCCGACAGCACAAAATGGTCGGGGCCCGGGATGAACCGCCCGATTCGTATCAGCTCGCGTGCTCGAGCGATCTCGGCGTCGATCGCCTGTCGGTTGGTGGCCATGCATCGTTTATCGAGTCCGCCGATGGCTCCCAGGCTCGAGTGTTGATGCAATATGTTGCCTACATCGTTGCCCGACTGCACCTCATAAGGATAGAGCGCGTTGACGCCGCTCTCCAACATCAACTTGGTAAGGGGTTCGATGTAACCGTCCGAATCCACCAGCACGAGCGGAATATCGTGTGCATCCGCGAACTGGCGAATGCGCTGATACTGGGGCTTCATGAAGTGCCTAAAGGTGACGGGCGAAATGATCGAACCTCGCCTGTAGGCCATGTCCTCCCAGCATTCGATGAGATCGAACTGCACCTGTTCCACCATTCGGCCCCATACGGTCAGCGCCATGTCGGTGTAGGAGGTCATGATGTCTTCTACCAAGCCGGGATCGTCATAGAAAGCATACGCAAGGCGTTCGTCGCCCATCAGCTTGCGTGCAAAGCCGTACACTCCCCAGTGTGTAAGCTGGAGGGGATAGTCACGTACGCGGAACGCGGGTATGGCGGCCTCCCATGCGGCCGGGAACCGCTCGGGGTCGTCTGCACGCAGATGACGCTCCTTGACGCGATCCCAGTCCTCGCGATCCTTGACGGGCCATTCCAGCACCTGTTGCGAATAGTCCGCATCCTTTTGAACTCGCTCCACGAGGCCATCACCACGGCGCGTGATGCGGGCAGTTTCTGTATCCTCTAGCACCTGGTTCGGCCCCAGGCTGGTGAGATCCATCTCCACGGGGGCGATCTGCCAGCCCCGGTACACACCTTCGAAGCGAAGCAGCTGGTCGATACAGCGTCCGATACCCGGATGCTCGGCTTCCCAGTGTCGTGCAACGGCGTTAGTACCGCCAAAAACCTTGATAAAGGGGACGCGGTCCACTTCTTGGCCGGTGAGCGTGCGAACAAAGCGATCGCGATGGTTCACTGGAGGAGCTCCTCGGGCGTGATAGGGCTCGCGCGCCTGTGGTTGAGGCGCCGACCCTACGAAGCATAGCCTTCCCCGGAGAAAAGCGCAACTTTGGCACTCCGCGGGTTGTGCCCAGCGAAAGCCGATGTTATAATCGGGCCCGTTGCACTCTCTTCCCTATCAAGGAGTCTCGGCGATATGATGAACGTCATAGCAGCAGGCCACTTGTGCGTGGACATCATACCGAGCATCACCGATACAGCCACGGCTACGTCGGACAACTTTTTGGCGCCCGGCCGCCTCACCGAGGTGGGGGGCGCGATGCTCTCCATGGGGGGCTCCGTCTCGAACACGGGACTCTCTCTGCTCAGGCTGGGCATGAAAGTGCGCTTTTTAGCGCGCATAGGCGACGACCCGATCGCCAATCTCACTCGCGATATCCTGGATCGCAAAGGCCCCGGCTTGGCGCAAGATTTGGTGGTGGCGCGCGGTGAGCCCAGCTCTTATACCATTGTCATCAGCCCGCCGGGCATCGATCGTACGTTCTTACACTGTCCGGGCACCAACAATACCTTTGGCCCCGAGGATGTGCCGCACGCCCTCTTGGGCCAGACGCGGCTCTTCCACTTTGGCTACCCGCCGTTGATGCGGCGCATGTTTGCGGATGGCGGTGTGGAGCTGTCCACCATCCTTGCGCGCGCGAAGGAACAGGGCGCTACTACATCGCTGGATATGGCAATGCCCGATCCAACCCAACCCAGTGGCCGAGCGGATTGGCCCGGTATCATGGCCCGAGCCCTACCCTTCGTGGATCTCTTTCTGCCCAGCGCGGAGGAGTTGCTCTACACACTCCAGCGGACGCGTTTTGATGAGCTGCGAACAACAGTGGGCGCGGCCGGCATGTTGGACGCTCTCACCGTTGGCGAGGTCGCCGATCTGGCGGAACAGGCGCTGGCGCTCGGCCCCAAGGTGGTGGTGCTCAAGCTGGGGCATCGCGGTCTGTACGTGCGCACGGCCATGAGCATGGCGGGCATGGGGCGCGGAGCCCCCGCCGATCCCGCGAATTGGCACAGCCGAGAGATTTGGGCGCCTTGCTTTGTGGTGGATGTGGTCAACACTGTGGGAGCGGGAGACGCGACCATCGCGGGCTTTCTGACGGCCCTATTGCGTGGGCAGAGTATTGAGGGTGCGGCGCGTACAGCGGTTGGAGTGGGAGCGTGCAACGTAGAGGCCGCTGATGCTACGAGTGGTGTGCGCTCATGGGGAGAGACGCAAGAGAGGATCGCAGCGGGTTGGCCCAACCAGGATGCGAGTCTCTGCCAGAACGACTGGCGATGGCACGCTCAGCGGCAGTTGTGGTTCGGGCCGCGCGATGCCGGCCACTAACCCGAATAACTTGTCTGCCTTGGTCATCTAAAACGATCGTCCTTAGCAATTGGAGAACCTCGTGCCTCGAATTTGTGGCTTTTGGTGTGCGCTCGCCATTGTTGTTGCGAATCTGCTCGGCGCACCCGTGATTGGAACGGTGCGGGCGGAGGCACCCGACTGGGTAGAGCCTCGCGCGTTGAACATCGTGGACATAGCCGGCCAAGTGCCCGATGAGGTGCTCAGAGGGAATATCGTCTCCTTTGGCTTCGGTGGCATCTCGAGGTTCGTGTCGTCAGAGCGAGTTGGTGACCGCCTTCGGATTAGGGTGCGGCTTAACCCCCGCGTCTTCCGTAACACCAACGGCAGCTACTCCATCACTTTTCTTCTGTTGTCGCAAAAGCCCCATGAGGACCACATGGGCAGCTCTATGCCCGAGTCGTGGCTACGCCTCTACGATGGCGCAACTGATATCACTGACTGTATCAGTTTCGGCAAGCTGACACGAGCCGACCTGTCGTTCCCGCGCGCTGGCTCTGGGGCGCCCGACCGGTACCAGGATTATTGGATCAATTCACCGTTCACAATAGAAGCCGATGGCCTGCGGCTCCCAGCCAACTATGGCGGAACGCTCACCTTCGAGGATACCAAGCCTTACGACGAGCTACAAGCCGTCTTTACGGTGCGCCCGACCAATCGCCCCGCGGTGACGTATCTTGGCGAGGAGGAGTTCACATACCGATCCTATATCGGGGTCGGAGATGTGGGCAAGTTTAACCGCCTGATGCTCCAGCTGCGCAACAAATACAAGGATCGGCACGACATGTTCCCGCTCAATGTGCCCAAGGGGGCAAACTATGTCATGTTCACCTACGAGCCGATGCCATTTGACGTGTATACCGAGTCTGCCGGGGGCGGCGAGGATTTGAACCTCTTGCGGCCTATCGGAGGCACCTTGCGTATGACGCCCGATGGGGCCATGCTCTCGCAGGATCTGTCACACGGCGGCGCCTTTCCGTTGAATGTATGGTGGCAGGAGGCCGATCAGGTTAAAGGAGAACCGCCTCCACCGTACTTATCAGTGTTTCGTTCTACAGTCAAGTACGTCAAGTCTCCCGAATTCACGGTGCTCCCCGGTACGCCATACAAACCATGCTATCTCACGGGAAGCTGCAACGATAAGGATCTGAAAGACATCTATGACCGCAATGCGTCCTTGCGCATCATCTACTTGAAGGTTGTGCCAATACCGGGGCAGCTGACCCTCGTACCATTGCGTATGGCGCACTTTTGGACGCCGCAATCGATGGCGCTCGCGGCGGATCTGCAACAAGCGCAATACCACATGTATCTGCCGACCATCGGCATTGCACGGAATACACCGCTGCGCCCGGCCGGCTGGTTCGATCCGATCAGCCACCGTATGGTGGGCTACGAGCCCTGAGAGCGGCTGGCTGTGGCCTTTGCGAGGCGGGGATTGCGCTTGCGACGTCGCACAACGACGCGCCAAGATAGCTGGTTGCGATGTTTGGCTACACGGAGGGATGGGCTAATGGTACAGCGCATGGTCGGGTGCAGCCTGCGCCCATAAAGGAGAGCCCCATTGCCCGAGATACTCTCATCACCGGAAGTGTTGTTGACCTTTATCGCTACCGCTTTGCTGGCGGCGGTCGTGGTCTGGCTGGTGAACGCTCTACAGCGTCGGCAGAGCGACCGCGCCCTCTCGGAACAGCGTACGCGACAGGAGGTCACGATTCAGCGCGTGCTCGACGCTGTGGCCAAAGACAAGGAGCAGCTCGTGGCCGACTATGAGGCGCGCCTGCGCGACCGCGAGCAGCAGATCGCAGCCCTAGAACGCCAAGTGAACCGCCTGCGCGACCATCGCGGCTCTTCGGGAATTCTGAGTCTTTTCGGAGGCAAACAGCGCGACGTGGTGGGGGCCCTGCTGTTGGAGAACGAGCAACTGCACGAACTATTGGCTGCCAAGCAAGAGCAGCTGCGCGAGTTAATGGCGGACATGACGGCAAAGCTGATGGAACGTATCGACGAGCAAGCGCAAGAGTGCGCGTGCTGTGCGCTACAAACAGGCCCTGCTTTCAGCGTTTCTGCAACACGAAGAGGCTCGAAAGCTGCTTGACGCCATGGTCCCCGAGGGACGGGTCAATCCGGAGCCGCACTTCGGCGACCCCTGGTCTTCGCCATGCGGAGCAGGCCAGCCGATGGGCTCTGCCGCAGGCTGTGTGAGCTGCGAGCTATAATTCGGCAGTGGAGTGGAGTTTTTGGTTCGATGGGGCTCGCTATGGCGCCGCCGAGCGGTGTGCGCAAGGTGGCTTAGTCTGTGCCGCGCAGGCGTGCTCCCGGCGCCAACGCGCGTAACACCTCGATCATACCCTCCAATTGAGCCGCTGTAAGGCTTGGGCCGCTCAGTAGAGCGGTGTCTACCGTGGGTGTCTCCTCGTAAGGCTGCAGGTACCACGTTTCGTCAGGCCGAAACAGCGCGGCGATGTCGCGCAAGGCACGCGGTACAGCCTCCCCATCGCTTACGATGGAGAGATCGGGTCCCACAGTGGTGCGGAACTCGTATTGCACACCGCTGGCGCGTAGGAGCTCCATGCTCTCCCGAACCTTGGCGGCGTCGATTGGGCGCCGCACCACCCGGCTGTAACGCACATCCAGGGGCGCCTTGATGTCCAACGCGACATAATCCAACAGTTCGCTCTCCAGCAGGTCGCGCAAGCGATGTGGAAGCGTGCCATTGGTATCGAGCTTGATATCGAACCCCATCCCCTTGATGGGCTGCAGTAAACTGGCGAGATCCGCGTGGATGGTGGGTTCGCCGCCGCTTACGCAAACCCCGTCCAGCAGGTCACGGCGCGTATCGAGCCACCCCAGTAGGGAGGGCACAGAGATCGCCTCGGGGGCTGCGGCCTCGTCGATCATCCATCTGTTGTGGCAGTAGCCACAATCGCAGTTGCAGCCTCCGAGAAAGACGGAGGCTGCAATATGGCCGGGAAAGTCTATCAATGTAACCTTTTGTAGGCCGGTAATCTTCATGAGGCAGCGATGTTGTGGCTCTGAGGTTTTCCAGGCCCGGCGGCTTTGGCTGGTGCCTCACCCTCCGCGTGGGGGGCCTCGACTCCAAATACCACGCGCTGCGAGTACTCTTCGCGCTTGCCTTTATTCCATTGCTGTACCGGGCGCAGGTACCCTACGACACGCGAGTAGACCTCGCAAGACTGAGGAGGGGCGTCGGGTGTTGCTTTGCATTTGGGGCACGTAAAGTGCTCTCCAACCAAATACCCGTGGGTAGGACAGACAGAGAACGTCGGTGTGAGCGTAAAGTAGGGCAAGCGGTAGTTGTTGGCGATCCGCCGCACAAGCTCTTTGGTTGTTTGGATCGAGGGTAGCCGCTCACCCACGAACGCATGTACCACGGTACCGCCGGTATACTTGGTCTGGAGGTTATCCTGCCACTCGAGCGCTTCGAACAGGTCGTCCGTGGCGTTGACCGGTAGCTGGCTCGAGTTGGTATAATAGGGCTCGCCCTCGCCGGGCTCGGTGGCCGTAATGATCTCGGGGTACAGGTTGCGGTCGAGCATCGCAAACCGATAGCTGGTACCCTCTGCGGGCGTGGCCTCCAGATTAAAGAGTTGGTCCGTCTGCTCTTGGTACTCGGTGAGCCGGTCGCGCATGTAATCCAGTACTCGCTCGGCAAAAGCCTGGCCTTGTGCGGTGGTGAGGTCCGTTCCCAAGAGATTCTCAATCGCTTCGTTCATGCCATTGAGACCGATAGTGTTAAAGTGATTGGCCCAGTAGCTGCCCATTCGCGCCTTGACGTCGCTGAGGTAGTGACGCGAATAGGGGTACAACCCACCCTCGGTGAAACGCTCGATGATGCGCCGCTTGATCAACAGGCTGTCTCTCGCGATATCCATGAGACTACCGACGCGCCGTAAAAAGTCATCCTCGTTGGTGGCGAGGTAGCCGATGCGGGCCAGGTTCAGTGTCACCACACCGATACTGCCCGTGAGGGGGTTGGCGCCAAACAGCCCGCCGCCGCGGCGGCGCAACTCTTTGTTGGAGAGGCGCAAGCGACAACACATGGAGCGCACGTCCTCGGGATCCATGTCCGAGTTCACAAAGTTGGCAAAATAAGGAATGCCGTATTTGGCCGTCATCTGCCATACGTTGTCCAGGTTGGGATTGTCCCAGTCAAAGTCGCGGGTGATGTTGTACGTGGGGATCGGGAACGTCAGAACCCGGCCGTGGGCATCACCCTCGAGCATCAGCTCCGCAAAAGTGCGGTTGATCAGGTCCATCTCGGGTTGGAACTCGCCGTAAGTGGAGTCCATCGGCTGCCCACCGATGATAACCGCCTCGTCAGCCAGCGTGTGCGGCACCACGAGATCCATGGTGAGGTTGGTGAAAGGCGTCTGGAACCCAACTCGCGTGGGCACGTTCATATTAAAGATGAACTCTTGTAGTGCCTGGCGCACCTCTTTTGGGCCGAGGCCATCGTAACGAATAAACGGCGCCAGATAAGTGTCAAAGCTGGCAAAGGCCACCGCTCCTGCCGATTCGCCCTGGATGGTGTAGAAAAAGTTCACGATCTGCCCAAGGGCGGAGCGAAAATGCTTGGGGGGCTTGCATTCTATCTTGCCCGGTACGCCGCCAAAGCCGCGAACCAACAGGTCGCGCAGGTCCCATCCGCAGCAGTAGACGGCCAGAATGTATAGGTCGTGGAGATGGAGGTCGCCGTTGGTGTGCGCATCGCGTACGCTCTTGGGGTACAGCCGATTGAGCCAGTAGGCGCTGTTGACTGCAGTAAAAATATGGTTGTTGAGCCCCTGGAGCGAGAAGGCCATATTGCTGTTCTCGTTGATGCGCCAATCCAGGTGCTCTAAATAGCCATCCACCAGTTCGTTGGCATCGATGAGGGCGCGGATGTCTCGTAGCTTGTTGTGGAGGTCGCGATACAGGATGTAGGACTTGGCAGTTTTGGCGTGTCCGTGCTTGATGAGCGCACGCTCCACCAGGTCCTGGATCTCTTCCACCGACGGAACGACGCTATCGCCGTACTTTTGCTCGAGCATCTCCATTACAGCGTTGGAGATGAACACCGCTCGGTCATAGTCCTCGCCGCCTACGGATTGCGCGGCTTTGAATATCGCGCTCGTGATCTTGGATTGGTCAAAAGGCACGAGACGCCCGTCTCGCTTGCGAACGAGTTTGATCGCCAACTCTGTCATTATCACCTCCGCGCTTGTCACTTTTGGTTGCCTATACTCATTCCCATCATCATCGCCGCTGACCTGTCTAGAGTCCGTCGCCCAATGAGAGCCCACTGCTTTAGCAGACCCCGCACAAGATGCTGTATTGGGAACAAAGGGAGGGGCTCTTGACCGGTTCCTGCATCAAGATGCCTGGGTGCCTCGCGCAACGCTCAGTCCCTGGCTCCAGCCAAAGCACCGTCTTTTCCAGTTGTCGCAGAGTGTGGCGAGGGCTGTACATCGATGCGTGGGTTGTACCGGATACAGTATGGTCCCACTTCGTCGCCGCTCACCTCTTTGGCGTTATGGGTGCCATACTCTGAAGAACGACAAGTAACCCATTATAGCATATATAGCGGAGATAAAGCAATACTTTTTGCGAAGAATTTTCGCGCGAGTTCTATGTTTCTCATCCTCGCCCTTTTGTAGCTTGACATAGTACTATCTATTGCGTTTGCGATGGCCAGCACCCCTAGATGTAGGTATAGCGAACACGAGCATCAAGTGTTATGCAGGAATAGCTGCATTATAGTCTACTCTATTGCGACACTTGCACGAGGCCGTGCGGCGATGCCAGGGATCTATACAGAGGGTCAGAGCGTGCCTTGGGGCTCGGGCGACTGATCGATGTTTACTCGACACCGACGTACGGCGCTTCTCTCAGTCTCATACGGCTGTAGTCCGGCCCGATAGCGCCGCTACCCGCTATCGAGGCGGGCGGCCGCTGGGCGAAAGGTCAACTACCGCTGCATTTGGCCCCCGCTTGACGTCCGCTCGTTTCTGGGCCACCATAGCGTCTGTGAGCCACACGGGGCTCTCGCAACGTTCGCGCGCTGTACGAGGTTTTGCGTGCGTGTACCATCGTAACGTTCGAGGCGTGATGCCTCAGGAGGAGCAAGGGCGACATGGCAGGACTTCAAGTTGGAGTGTTTGCGGATAATCTGGGGCTGGGCGTATGGGATGGCATCCGCAAAGCCGCGGAGATAGGCGCTGATGGCATCCAGTTCTACACAACTCGGGGCGAGATGCTGCCCGAGAACCTGGACGCCGGGCGTCGCCGGGAGCTGCGCCAGCTCCTGGATGACTTGGGGCTCATTTTGAGCGCGACCTGTAGCGATTTTGGCGCAGGGCTGGTAGACGAGGATCGCAACCGCGATCTGATCCCCAAAATCAAGAGAAATATCGATCTCGCCCTTGATCTCGGCACAAACATCATTACGACGCACATCGGTGTGGTGCCTGAGGATCGCAACGACCCTACGTGGTCGATTCTTGTGCGCGCACTGAACGATGTAGGTGCCTATGCCGAGAGCCGTGGTGCGGTGCTGGCTACTGAGACAGGCCCAGAGCCCGGCTCCGTTCTGCGCGCTCTGCTCGATGTGCTGGATACTGGCGGCATCCGCGTGAACTTTGATCCGGCCAATTTTATCATCTATGGATTTGACCATATGAGCGCACTCGATGCGCTGCACGACGTCACCGTCCACTCGCATGCCAAAGACGCCAAAGGTCGCAAAGAAGTGCCCCTCGGCGAGGGAGATGTGAATTTTGACGTCTATGTCGCCAAGCTGCGTGAGTATGGCTTTGACGGCTTTTACACGATCGAACGCGAAACGGGCGATGATCCCATCGGTGACATCGAGCAGGCTATTGCGTTTCTGCGGAAGCTATAGGAGCAGACCTGGCTGAACCCTATCGAATGAAATCGATGGCCAGCTCCACAGGGGCGACCGATACCGGCCGTTCCTGTGGAGTTGTTTTGCGTTGACGATCCTCAAGCTCATGTTTATACTGCCCCGAGCTTCAGGAGGTGCTTACAGCATGTACTATGGCGCAGACTATTACCCCGAGCATTGGCCTCGTGACCGCTGGGCGGTGGACGCCCAACTGATGCGCGAGGCGGGCATTACTGTGGTCCGTATGGCCGAATTCGCCTGGGCGTTGTTAGAGCCAGCGCCCGAAGAGTATGACTTTGCCTGGCTCGATGAGGCCGTCTCGCTGTTGGGAGAGCATGGCATCAAGACGATTCTGGGTACGCCTACGGCCACTCCACCCGCTTGGCTCTGCGAGACCTATCCGGAAATCCTCCTGGTGGATCGCGACCGTCGCCGTATGACTTTTGGCATGCGCCGGCAGTACTGCCCCACGAGCCCCACCTATCGTATGCTGTCGGAGCGCATCGTGCGTGGTATGGCAGAGCATTATCGCGACAACCCGTACGTGGTAGCCTGGCAGATCGACAACGAGTTCGGTGGCCATTGGCCGCGCTGTTACTGCTCCGAGTGCGCCCGGGCCTTCCAAGCGTGGGTGCGTCAACGCTACGGGTCGCTCGGGAGGCTTAACGACGCGTGGGGCACCTCTTTCTGGAGCCATACGTACTCTGAGTGGGAGCAGATCCTGCTGCCTTGGAGCACGACGGGCACCTCGAACCCGTGTCTCGAACTGGACTTTTGCAGGTACTCGTCCGATCAATGGGTGGCTTACCAACAGGCCCAGCTGGATGTGTTGCGCGATCTCTGCCCGCAGCATCGTGTCACTACCAACCTTATGGGTTTTTGGTTTCAGGAGCTCAATTACCATGATCTCGCCCGCAACCTGGATCTGGTGGCGTGGGACAACTACCCTATCGGGCACGCCCACGATCCTGCAGCCATCGCGCTCAACCACGCTACCATGCGGGGCCTGAAGGATATGCCTTTCTGGGTGATGGAGCAGCAATCGGGCCCTAGCGGCTGGCAGACCATGAGCCGTGCGCCCAAACCTGGGGAGATCCGGCTGTGGGCCTACCAGGGGATTGCGCACGGCGCCGACGCAATGGTCTACTTTCGTTGGCGCACCTGTCGCTTCAATACTGAGGAGTATTGGCACGGCATTCTGGACCATCACGGGCAGCCTGGCAGGCGCTATTACGAGGTGCAGGCCATGGGGCGCGAACTCCAGCGCCTGGGTGACCGGTTGGTGGGCGCTACGACGCCCAAGGCTGTTGCGATGCTTTTGTCGTACGATGACGCCTTTGCGTTCCGCCTTCAGCCGAACGCGCCGGGGTTTGACTATCAGGAATTGTTCCTCTCCATCTATCGCGCTCTGCACCGGCTCGGGCTGGCAGTAGACGTCGTGCCGCCGGACGCTGACTTGACGCCCTATCGGCTCGTGGTCGCGCCGACGCTGCACGTACTGCCTGATGCGTGGGCCGAGCGGCTCTCGGCCTATGTGAAGCAGGGGGGCCATTTGGTGCTCGGTGCGCGCAGTGGCGTCAAGGACGTCTCCAACCGGGTGGTGGACATTCCGCTGCCGGGCCTGTTGCGCGAGATCACGGGGAGCCAGGTGCAAGAGTACGATGCCATCGGCCGCCAAGGACGAAATGCAATACGCTTCGAGCCGGGGTTCCTGGGTGGCGATGAACACACGCACACAGTGCACACCTGGTGCGATATCCTCGACCCACGCGACAGTGATGTGCTCGCGCGCTATGTGGAGGGCTACTATGCCAGCGAGCCCGCCATCACCCGGCAGCCTGTGGGCGACGGTAGTGTGATCTATGTGGGCACCATGGGGGATACGGATCTGTACCACGCTCTGTTCTCGCGGCTCATGCGGGAACTCGCCCTCGAGCCGCTTCTGGTGGCGCCAGACGGTATCGAGGTGGCCGTGCGCCACAGAGACGACCTGCGCTACCTGTTCGTTCTCAATCACTCGGACGAGATGCGCACGGTGGAGCTACCTCACCCCTGTATCGACTTGCTTTCGGAGCGGCGGTACGAAAAATCGATGATGCTTCCCCCGCGAGATGTCGCAATCCTGCTCTCAGCCTGAGCGCTCTCGGAGGTGGAATGCATGAGCTGCTGCAGCCGATAATCGCGTGGGAGATCGAGATCATCGTTCGCATACAGGCCGCCATTGGTGGGGTTGCTGGTGATTTTTTCCAGCTAATGAGCGATCTGGGTCGTCAGTCTGTCTACCTACTTCTGTTGGTTGTGTTGTACTGGGGTATCGACAAGCGCTTGGCAGCACGTCTCGCGCTGCTCTATGTGACTTCGGGCTACGTCAACGGTCTGATCAAAGAGCTGGCGAAGATTGAGCGGCCGTTTCAAGTGTCATCGGAGATAGTCGCTGGGGAGATTGTTCGAGGGTACTCTTTCCCCAGCGGGCACACCCAGTTGGCGGCAACTGTCTGGCCGTCTCTGGCATACGTCTACCGCCGGCGTTGGATGGCCGCGCTAGCAGCTATCACTATCCTGCTCATCGGCTTCTCCAGGCTCTATCTCGGGGTGCACTACCCACACGATGTTATCGGCGGGCTGGTGATCGGGCTGCTATGGGCCGACCTCTACCGGCGGACGTACCCTTCTGTGGAACGCCAGCTGATCGGAATGCCTCTGGCGGTTCTTGTCGCTGGTGTGATCCTTGTTCCAGCGCTCGCGAACCTCTCGCTGGCTTCTGAGGAGGCCTCACCGATCGCTGGAGCGGCCATGGGACTGGGCTTGGGGTACGTGTTCGAGGAGCGGTGGATCGGCCTATGTGCCCGAGCGGCCCCTTGGCGCGTCGTTCTGCGTCTGGTTGTGGGGGCTGCGCTCACCGCAGCAGTGTTCGCGGCTACCAGTGTGCTCGCCCGGGCCGGCGAGTCAATACTGCCGGGCTCTGTGACAATCTTTGTGCAGTTTGCTCTGGTGGGGCTCGCGATCACACTCTTGGCGCCCTGGGCCTTTGTAAAGCTCGGCCTTGGTGCAATACGCGCGCCGGAGGATGCTCACATAGCCTGAACCCGATCGCAGCGCACACGAGCGGTTTCATCGCCCGGAGTGATGGTCTCGTGCCGCCCCTCTTGCGCTGTTGGCTGGGGTTCGGTGGCTTAATCCTCTTATATCTCCTCGATGCCACGCCCACTAAACACCGAGAGCGGCGCGTCCTGGGTGATATCGCCCTCCGATGCCGCGTGCTCATCGCGCTTTTTCACCAGCAGCCAACGCGCCTTTTCTCCCTTGCCTGTGCGGATGAGGGCATACCCACCCCGCAGCTTTTTGCCGAGTAAGCGGAACGCAACGAGGCCCTCGTCCAGCGCTTGCGCCATGGTGTACTCTGAGCCGTCGCCGCGGGGGAGCGGCTCATATGTGCCGATATCCCACACCAGCACTGCACCAGCTCCGTATTCGCCCTCGGGGATCGTGCCCTCAAAGGTGGCATAGGCGAGCGGATGGTCTTCGACCGGCACAGCCAGCCGCCTCTCACGGGGGTCGAGAGACGGACCCTTGGGCACCGCCCAAGACTTGAGCACACCGTCCACCTCCAAACGCAGGTCATAGTGCAACGTGCGAGCAGCGTGCTTTTGAATGACAAAGACCGGTCCATCCGAGGGCCCCGTTGCTTCATCGCCCGGCTCTGGCGACCGGGTGAGATCGCGTTTGGCCATATAGTCGCGCAGTCGCTCCGAACTGCTCATCGCGTCCCCCTCAGCGAGGCGCCCATCCGCGGCTCGCACTCACCCCCACTCGAACCAAACGCGGAAGGTGGCATCGTAAGCGTGTGTGCGAAACACCAGCATGGGCAAGTGTGGCGGATCAAAGGTTTGCGTCCGCGGAAAGTCCGCTCTGATGAGCGTCGCGTGTTCGGGGAGCACAGCGCGTATGCGTAGCGCTTTGTGGCCCAATCGGGCCACAAAGGCAAACTCGGTGTCCTGGATCTTGGCTGATACCGTATTGCGCAACCATTGATACTCGCGCGCTTCGCCCAAAGGAGGGCAGGGCACCAGCTCCAATGGCAAGTCGAGCTCTACATCCGGAGCAAAGTGCAGTTGGTAGTCGTAGGTATGGGCCTCGTACCCCGTAACGCGATATGTGTCTGCGAGCCGGCTGGCTTCCAATAACAGCGTGCGCTCCTGATGCACACCGGGGTAGAGAGCGCCCTCATCCACGAGCGTCAAGCGTCCTTCATCCGGAGCAAACGCCGCTACCCGCAGATTCTCCTGCAGGCCGCGCTGCGCTGTACTGTCTATCGCGATGAGATTGTGCGGGACTGTGGTTCGATTGAGCTCCCGTTGCACGTCCGAAGAAAAGCTGTGGCCCGTGGAACTGGCTTCCGCATCGACAAGCCAATGGACTCCATCGGCGTAGATCTGGAAGGAGAGCTTGTCGGCGTTGCCGTGGATACCCGAGTAGCCGTAGGTGGCAAAGCAGGCCGCGGAATCTTGTGAAAAATAACCGTTGGCGCCGGGGTGGACCAACAGCGCGTAGCCATGCTCGCGCCACAGGCGGCTAACGATTTGGGGCTCACTCTGATCGGCCAACTCCTTGGCCACAAAGAGTCCAGCCAGCACGCCCAGCCCCGAATGGTGCCGTTCAGAGCGCCCAAGCACCCAGGCGTAGCGGGGGTCGGGGGTGGACGCGTACGCGTATTCGTACTGTACCGCCGGTAGCTGGACGGGGCGTCTATAGCAGTCTCCCACACTGGGCGGCTCGCCATCTGGCAGCAACATACCCAGCATCGCCGAGTACAGGTCCGGCACGCCCATGCCCTTGTCGAAGCGCATGGTAAAGAGATCCTCAGGCCAACCAGCGTAGCGCAGAGACTGCGCAAACGGCATCGTAGCCACGTTGGCTACAAAGTGGTAGCCGGTGGAGCTCTCAAACCAGAGGCCGTCATCGGTGAGCGCGTGGCTGTACAGATCAGCAAAGCCCATGGGCCCCCAGATCGCCTCGTGTACGAAATCTGCGCGCCCCACGTGCAAGCCGTATGTGCCCATAGCCTGCTTGTGCCAAGCGTAGTGGTTGTTGTAGGCTCCACCGAACTGATGCTCAATCCACTGCTTGTCGCTCATCGTGATAGCGCGGTTCCATGCTGCAAAGAACGCGTCGAGCTCGTTACGTTCGGAGGGCGTCAGGTGATCATGGAGCACATCATACGCGTACAGCAGGGGCATTCCCCAACCCGCATAATTCATGCCCGCATCATAGTGCTCGATGTCAAAGGCATAGTTCTGGCAAAAATGATGCAGGCTGCGGCGGGCAGCTGCAAGACTGTTCGTGTTACCAGCGAGGCTGTAATGCAACGCCGCTCCGAGGCAGGGGGCAGCCAGAAGGTTGGGGGTGGCCCATGTGTCTCGATACACCTGGGGATAGATCGCCGCCCAATCCTCCATTGACGTTCCCGCGAACCAGGTATGGTCAAAGTCGGGCAGAGTCACTTCTTGAGCATCCGACGCGAGACGCTCCACTTCACGGAGGGCGGCGACCGCGGGCGCGAACCCGCGTGCGATCTTGTGCTTTGCTTCTTCTAGGCGTTCCGGGGTGGCGCACAGAAAAGGGCGGTGTGTGGGTGGTTGCCAGGTCACGTGGCTGCCCTCCATTGCGTGGAATAGATGGTGGTGTTGTGCCGCATCGGTGTACTGGAGCGGTGTTTAATCGCGGGGGCGAACGCTCTAGGGCAGCTCGCCCCCACTGTTCTCTCTCGCCTACTGTACGAGCTTGGCATCCAAAGTGATCTCGATGGCGGCCAAGGCTTTGGAGACAGGGCATCCCTTCTTGGCAGCGTTGGCGTGCTTCAGAAATGTCTCTTCGTCGATGTTGGGCACGCGGGCCTCGCACTCTAGCCGCGCCCAAGGGATAGCGAATCCGCTATCCGTCTGATCCACGCGTATCCGGGCTACGGTGTGTATGCTCTCCGGCCGAAAGCCAGCAACCGTCAGCTCTCCCGCCAATGCCATGGAAAAACACCCTGCGTGTGCGGCTGCAATCAGCTCTTCGGGATTCGTACCGGGCTCCTCTCCAAAGCGCGTAGAGAAGCTATACCCTCCTTCGAAAGCGCCGCTGCCCAGCTTGACACGGCCCTGCCCCGTCTTTAGGTCGCCTCTCCATACAGCTTCACTCTCACGAACTGGCATTTCTATCCTCCCTTCGAACTCGGAGGCTCACAGCGCTGTCGTGAAGCCTGATCGTATGTGAGACTCGCGTCTTTAGCGTTGGACGCTAACGTCCAAGACCCATTCTAACACCAGGGCAGCCCGGATGCAAGCCTTATTCGACAGCGGGAACAGCGAGCCCCAACACAGCCGCGGGCATGGCGATGTGTTGGGGCTGATAGTGTGCACGCTGTACGATGGCACGAGGCGCTGGAAGGAACTAGAGCTCGATTCTGGACGCAAACTCGGGCAGTCCGCGAATCCCCAAGCTTATGCGGAAAAGAGCCCCTGCACCCTCTCCCTCGCCCGTCTTGTCAACGCCTCCGATAGCTGTGGTAACATAGATGTCGTCCAGGTTCGGGCCGCCAAAAGTCAGGCTGGAGACCTTGCGCGCTGGAAAGGTGATACGGCGCTCCTCACTGCCGTCCGGCCGAAAACGCACCAAGCAGTTCCCATCCCAGCGGGCAGACCAGACATAGCCTTCGGCGTCCACCGTCAATCCATCCGGTAACCCTTCCTCATTTGGCACGTGCACGAACGTGCGCTGGTTGCTGATGTCGCCCGTCGCCCGATCATAGTCGAACAAGTAGATGTTGCCGGCTGTGGAGTCGGTGTAGTACATCTGCTTGCGGTCCAGAGTGAAGCCCATTCCGTTCGAGCAGCCGATGTCGCTCAGTACGTGTGTGATGCTGCCATCGGTGTTCAGCCGGTAGAGGCTCCCCAAATGCTCTTCGTTGGGCAGTGTGCCACAGAATACGCGCCCCGCGGGGTCGGCGATGACGTCGTTGAACCGGGCGCCGCGCTCGCCGGGGATCTTCGCGATGATGTTCTCCATCTCGCCGTCATCCCAAAGCATCACCTTGCCGTGCTCGCCGAACAGCAAGAGCTTGCCGTCGGCTTGCATCGTGATGCCGCCTACGATGATCCCCTCGTGCAGCTGCTCGTGCCGTCCCGTAGTGGCATCGTGACGAAACATGCGCCCAGTGACATTGTCGACCCAGTAAAGGCTCTCTTCGTCGGGGTGCCACAGCGGCCCTTCGCCGCATATACATTGATAATCTGCAATCAACTCGGGTTCCATCGAATCCCTCCTCTTGTGTCGTATCGCCCGTATGGATAGCGTTCAAATAGAGCCGTACGCATCGGGCGGTGCGCGGGTCTTGTGGCACTTCAGGCCAAGGCCCCTGCCCGATAACACTCGGTACGTAAGGCCTCTGCGGCGTAACGATAGTTGGCCCACGGTACATCCGGCGGGATCGAATGGTCGAACCCGGGGACGTATCGCCCGCGACGCAACATGTGTGCGGCGCGCTCGACCTCAGCGTCGATCTGTTCGCGCGTCCCCGCCAACGCACGCTTGTCTAGCCCAAACATAATACCCAGGTCAGGGTAGTGTTCGCGGTAGAGCAAAATGTCGTTGCCGGCTTGTACCTCGAACGGCAGGAACATGTTCACCCCGTGCTCTATCATGATGGGTACCAGTTGGCTGCAATCGCCATCCGTATCCACAGAGACCACTCGCACACCCGCTGAGCGAGCGAAATCAGCGATGCGGTCATACTGCGGCATCATAAAGTCGCGCACCATCTTGGGCGAGATGAGCGGCCCCTGCTTACCAGACATATCCTCCCAGATGTGGATATGGTCGATCTGTACCTCGGCAGCTACCTGTTCCCAAAGAGAGAGCCACAGCGACGTGAGATGCTCCATGATGTCTCGCACCAGCTCTGGGCGCGTGTAGAAACTGATGAGCAGCTCCTCGGCGCCGAGCAGGTCGCGCGCCGTCCCAAACACACCATAGGGAAACACTCCCACTTGTACCGCCTCGCCGGTGGCCCTAAGGCGTGCTCGAAAAGCATCCCAATCCTCGGGAACTCTGCCCGGACTATCGAGGCGCAACCGCTCCTCCTTGAGGTGGAGCCAGTCAGACTCGGTCTTGACCGGGTAGTCAAGCCATTCGGGGATCGAGCCGCCGTCTCGCCGCCCGCGCATGGTGATGCCCCGCTCATCGCGGAATACGATAAACTCGGCCGTTTCCTCTAACACGGCGGCTTCAAAGGCGGGATAGATGCCCGAATGTAGAGCGGGCAGTGCAAAGCCGTCGTCCAGGCCGAGCGCGTGCTGTACCTCTAGGTCGTGTCGGCCAGACTCGGC
This sequence comes from uncultured Anaerolineales bacterium, assembly GCA_964407215.1. Classification (GTDB taxonomy): domain Bacteria; phylum Chloroflexota; class Anaerolineae; order UBA1429; family UBA1429; genus CAYOUT01. The sequence goes on from CAYOUT010000001.1 coordinate 227,320, forward strand.
GCGCCAACGGTTCAGTGTCTCGGGCCAAGGATACCAGCCGAGCCCGACGCCATAGGGCACGCGATCAATGGGGTCACCGGTCAAGCAACGTACAAGGCGCTCGCCACAGGTCAGTTCCAAGATGTGCTCTCCTATGCAGTCTGCAGCCTAATGCCCCGTAAGAAGGCGAATATACTCGCGCGCCACACGCAGGTCCTCTAGGGCCTCGGCCGCTTCGCAAGGCGGTCGGGCCTCGCCACGGATGGCCGCCACAAAGTTCATCGCTTGCTGGCGCATGGCATGTATCCAGGGTAGGCTGGGGGCGACCGTCGTGGGCTCCACTCCGTTACCGGGATCGCGCAATATCTCTACGCGACCGGGGCGATTGCTGGCCAACGGAGCCGGCAGCTCTATTTTGACATAACCATACTCGAAAGCCGCCAAAGCCGACTCTTGCCAGTCCACAGTGGTGCGGTACGGAGACATCTCGATGGTGCCCGTGACGCCCTCGTTGCTGGCGACCACCATCAACACACCCGAAGGATCGGCGTGAGTGACCTTGTACGGTGCGCCGAGCAGGTAACGCATCAAGTTGATTTGGTGGATGTAATAGTTCACCAGCTCGATATATTGGCGATAGGTGTCCGAATCCATGTCGCTGGCTGGCGGGTCGAACGCAAGCGAAGGCATCGGTTCGTCGCTGCCGATCAGGTCGCTGAAGCCGTTGGCAACCCAATCGCCGGCCGGCATCAAGATACGCACGTAGCGTAGAGCGCCCAGCTCGTCGGTATCCTTGAGGCGTCGGATCTCTTTTACAGCGTACATGGTGGCGGGGTCGCTGCGCTTGTGATAGCCTACCATGTGCCAGATGCCGCTTTGGGCCAAGGCGGCTAGAATCCTCTCTCCAGCCTCGATAGAACCGGCCAAGGGCTTTTCCGTAAGAACTGGCACCCCTGCCTCGAACAGCTCTGGCAGTAGCGTGCCGTACCGGGTGAAGGGCTGTGCGGCCACGATGCCGTCGAGTTCTTCGGCAGCGAGCATCTGCGTGTGATCGGCGTAGGTGCGTGGGATGCCATAGCGGGCTGCTACGCGCTGGCGCAGCTCCGGGCGTATCTCGGCAAGCGCAACGACCTCGCAATCTGGGATGGTGGCATAGTTTTTGAGGTGGGCGCATTGCCCCATGCTCCCCGCACCCACAAACCCGATTCTCGTCTTTGCCATCTGTGTTCTCCTGTTGTGAAAGACTGTGTGCTGCTAAATGCGAATGGGATACTGGCCATAACGCTGTACCGCCTTGGCGAGGGCCCGAGCGTTCTCTGGTAACAGATACCCTGCCAAGCTGTTGCCGCTGGTGACGATATAACCACCGCCGGGCGCGACATCGCGGATCAGGTCGCGCACAATAGCTTCGACATCGGCCGGTGTGCCCATACCCAGGATGTTGAGATCGACGTTCCCCAACAAACACAACCTATGGCCATAATCGCGTTTCATAGCTCTGATGTCCATGGCACCCTCCTCCACCGGATGCAGCCCGACAATGCCCAGGCTGAGGAGGTCGTCCAAGAAGGGGAGGATGTTGCCATCGGAGTGTATCACCCAAGGAATGGTGACGCTTTCTGCCAGCCGCTCATATCGCGGAAGAACGAGCTCGCGAAAGACGTGTGGTGAGAAAAAGGGCGCCGACTTGAAGGCCATGTCATCGGTGGTGACATAGGCATCGAACCCTAACTCGCACGCTCGTTGAGCTACAACTATGCTCCAATCGGTGTAGGCGTCCAGCACCGTCTCCACAAACTCGCGATCCTCATACAGCCCTACACCAAAGCTCTCGATCCCGAGGCTCAAGATTGTGGGGAAAATGCCAGCGCGCGTCACGAACCAGGTAGCATAGTCACCCCGGCCGCGGATGTAGCTCTCGGCCTCCTCGTACAGGGCCTCGTCGTAAGGATCGGGAAGCTGGAAGCGGTCCAGATCGGCTCTGCTCCGAATCAAGCCCTCGCCGTAGAAAAGACGGCCATCTGTACCCGGCACCTTTTGTGCGAACACCGGCGCACGCAACACGCAACAGATATTGTCCAGCGATAGCTCTGCAGCGATGGCGGCGGCCTCATCGACCGTGTACGGGTTTTGCTCCAGGTTGGCGGTCTGCGTCAACGACTCGCTCCAGCCCATCAGCTGCGCTGCAAGTGCTCGGTCTATACCCAGCTCGCAGTATGGCACCCGATCCGGCTCGCCTCCGCTGAGGGCCGTCAATACGCGTTCTCGCGAGTTCATTCCCATCGATCTCCTCTCAAGTTCAACATTCCCCCCCCTTTTTGCGGGGGGCCTATCCCGGTATCCTCGTATAGGCGATCACTGCGGCGGCGGGGGAGCCATCCAAGGTGATCGTCAAGCCCGTGCCCAATAGCTCGCTCCCCAACGCTACCCTCTCCGAGCCCGCGCCCAGATCGAGGATCGCGTACCGCCCTGTATCGTCCAGCGCTGATAGCGGCAAGGTGATGGACGGGTCGCGGCAGTTCGCGCGGCGGAAGGCGAGCACCGCCCCCTCCTGAGTCTCGGGGCGGTGGAACTGGAACGCCATCCACACATCATTCTGAAAGCTGTAAGGCGTCAGAGGGTAATAGTCGGCCAACAAGCTGGGTGCGATGGCCCGCCACTCGCCCAACAGGGTGCGCAGTGTGTCGTAGGCCAGGTCGTCTCGCCGCACATCCCAGCAAGCGATCAGATGTGGGCAGAAAGCACTGCGAACGACGTAGGGGTCCTCCGAGATCACCCCTGTGCCGTAAAAAGGGAGCCAAGAAGCGATACCATAAGTATGACACTGCTGGCCCACCGGCTCAAAGATATAGTCGCTGCGAAGCAAGGGTACAGCTCGCCGGAGCACTTCGAGATCGTTGCGCCGCCCGCCGCTGGCGCACGTATCGATGGGCAGGTCGGGATGGCGCCGCCGCAACTCGTCCCAGAACGCCAGCAAGCCCTGCACGTGGGCCATCTCTGTCATCCCCTGGCGATCTGGTGCATCGTGAGCGCGCCAGAACGGCAGCGGATCGATGTTAAAGTCCTGACGATACAAGTCTATCCCCTCACTGACTATCAGCCCATCAACGTGTTCGGTGAGCCAAGCCAGCGCCTCCGGATGGCCCAGGTTGAGCAACCGGTTGCCGCCCTCCGTTCCCAGAAGCCATTCCGGGTGCTGCGTGTCGAGCCAGGTGCCGGGTGCGACGCGCTCGGGCTCGAACCACACGATAGAGCGCAAGCCCCTCGCGTGGGCATGGTCGGTGATGGGGCGTAGACCTCGAGGAAAGCGTTTACGATCCACCTCCCAGGTACCGGTTTCGGGCCAGTTGCCGCAAGGATACCAGCCAGCATCCATCCACCAATAGTCCAGCTTCAGCCCCTGGTCCAGATAGCGGTCGATGAACAGCACCTGGCTGGCCTCGTCGGCGCGAACCATCTCGCCGTACTGATGCGAGCTACACGCGGCGATCTGTGGGCCGAGAGCCGAGCCTCCGGGGCGTGGCAGGTTATGCTCCCACATCCAACGGCGAAAGACATTCTGCGCGCGCATACGCTCCGCCGCACCTGCGCCCGCACGGAATTGCAGGGCGATGAGAGGGGTACGAGCGCTCTCGCCCGGCAATAGCCGAAATCGCGTTAGCTCTTGGCCGGCACGTACACGCACGCCCTGCGAGCCTCGCTCCCAGCGCGTGGCCCACTGCCCGGGCCAACCTACAGCGATGAGCGTACCCGTTGCGCCCGCATCCAGGTGAAAATAGGGCCAGTCGCTGTTGGAGGAGCGGCCCCCGGAGGTGGCTATGCTGAGCTCCCGCCCCGAGTCCAGGGGCATCTCCAACGGACGGTAATCGTACTGCGTGCAAGGGCTACCCACGTGATGGTGCAGCACTACCCGAGCATCTTTGGGGGGCTCGGCGGGCAAGAGCGCATCGAGCCCTTGTAGATCGGCGAACAGCGCGCTTGCTTCGGATCCGCCGTTACGGAGATAGACTGTCCACTCGAGTGTGGGGTAATCCGTGTACTCTATGGCGACCCAGGCCAGGCTCAGCCCAGACGACGTGTCGCGAAAGCTCATGCGGTGCGCGATGCGGCACTCATCGAGGCTCTCAGTTTCGATTTCGCGCTTGCACGTTCGTAGCCACGCATCGGAGGCCTGCTCACCCACCCTGAAGGAGAACGGCGTCACCTCACCGGCCAGCACAGCGGCTAACCAGCGCTGTTGTGCGCAGCGCTCCGCGGGCAAAACGAGTTGGTCCACCACGTTGTTCATGCCTTCACCTCATACTCGGGCTATGGGCTGCACATCCGCTCATCCACAGGCCAGCGTTGGCTCTTGCGGCGAGAGGCCATCCGGATCGTTGGCGCGTGCACCATGAGGGGCGCGCACGTGGCCAGCCAACAGGGGGTCATCGGTAGCGTGCATCCAGCGATCCAGCCGGTCGCGCATCTCATCCAACATATCAGCATATTCGGGGTCACCCGCGAGGTTGTGTGCCTCACAGGGATCGTAATAGAGATCGTAGAGCTCCTCCGTGGGCACCGGTCTCTGGCGCCAACCATGTGCGAGCAAGAGATCCTTGCTCGGGCTATCGTCACAGTTGGGCAGCACCGGCGTCTTGCGCCCATCGTAGCGCCGGATGTACTTGGTCTGCCGCGTGCGCACGGCGCGCTGGGGCTCGTAGGCCGCGTGGTATGTGACCTCAGAGTACACCTCATCGCGCACTTTTCGGCGTCCATCTCTGAGAAGTGGCATGAGCGAAGTGCCCTGAAGCCACGGAGGCGGGGCGATGCTCAGCAGGTCGCACAGTGTCGGAAACAGGTCGACATGCGAAACCAGGGCATCGCTCACACGCCCCCCAAACCAACCCCCCGGGCCTCGCAGAATCAGCATCACGCCGGTGCCACGGTCGGTGAGCGTGCATTTGTTTCCCGGAAAGGCGATGCCGTGATCTGTCGTACAAATCACCAACGTTGTGTCCGACAACCCTGCGTCATCGAGTGCGCCCAGCACGGCGCCAACCCCCTCGTCGAGCAAACGGGCGCTGGCACAATAATCCGCCATATCGGCGCGGGTCTGCGGGGTATCTGGCAGGGGCACCGGCGGACGCAGGTAACGCCCCTCTTCGGGTGCTGCTGTAGGGTACTCGCGATGCGTCTCGGCAAAACCTACCGAGAGAAAGAAGGGCTGGGTCGGTGGCCGCTGAAGAAACGCCCGGGCCGCGGGCACCACATGCTCTGCGGTGGGCTTGCCCACGTGCAGCGCCTCATCGTAGCCGATGACTGAGGCGTCTTGCGCCAGATGCTGTACACCCACCAGGGTCGAGCGGTATCCCACCCCGCGTAGCGTGTGCACCAAATGTTGACTGTAATCGTTCAACGACCAACCGCGATGGGCCAAGCCCAGCATGCCGCTACTGTGGGCGCACTGGCCGGTGAGCAGCGCGGCACGACTGGGCGAGCACGTGGGCGCCGCGCTAAAAGCCTGGCGAAAGAGCACACCCTCCTCGGCCAGCGCCTGGATGTGCGGCGTGGGAATGTTGTGGCCGTACGGCTGAACATATCGCCCCGTATCGTGTGAGTGAAGATACAGAATATTGGGTCTCATGGGCGTGGGCTCCTAGACGTGATGAGTCTGTGGGTGGTGCAGTGATAATCCGGTCGATGGCTCCACACCGCACAAGCTACGAATGGCGACGCTGTGGAGGCAAGCTCTCGCATCCTAGCGCTTTTCTCACACGGGCGCAACCCGCAAGCCTCCAGCAATGATGGAGCGTTGACCGGTGACACGGCGGTCGGTATACTGCGGCTATCGCTGGAATGTTCCCCGCATGTAGGCGCCAGAAAGGAACTCGAGATGGACGATCGAGAACGCTTTCAGGATCCGCCGGCCGAATACCGCATCCTGCACATACAGCACGGTTTTCCCGAGGATGCTGAGCAGCGCCGGGAGACGCTCCAAGCGCTCAAGCGCCTCGGTTTCGGTGGCCTGGTGACGAACGTGGCTTTTGAGGATTATCTTCAGAGCGAGGAGCGGTGGCAACACTTTTTCGATGGCTTGCGCCAGGCTCGCGAACTGGGCATGTGGCTCTGGCTGTACGATGAACAGGGGTACCCATCGGGTCTGGCTGGCGGCCTGACGCTCGACGGAAATCCCGAGTACCAGGCGGAGGGGGTCGCATATCACTATGTGGATGGCGAGCAGGGTGAGCTGGCTTTGGATCTGCCCGAGGGCGAGCTCCTTTACGCCATCATCTGCCCCCTAACCTACGAGGGTTACTGTCTGCCGGGCACTATGGTCGAGGTGGATTCGCACCAGCGACAGGTGCGGGTGAACGCGCCCGCTGGCAAGTGGCGGCTAATGGCGTTTGTGCGGCAGCCTCTGTACGAGGGCACGCATGCTGCTGTCAATGTTTACCATCACAGACCCTATATCAATATCATGGATGACCGCGCGGTGGCCAAGTTCATCCGGTTGACTCACGACGCGTACGAACGGCGTCTGCGCGAAAGCCTGGGGCTCTCGTTGAGTGAGGTGTTTGCCGCTGTCTTTACTGATGAGCCCTCGCTCATGTCCAACTTTTTGGCGAGCGAGCCTCAGCCCGCGCCAGTGATCCCCTGGTGTTACGACTTGGCGGAGAGGTACCAAGAGCGCTACCACAAGCCGCTGTTGCCTACCCTGCCGCTGCTCTTTGAGGGCCAGGGCGCGGAGCAAACGCAGGCTCGCTTCGCTTTCTGGGACCTTGTGGCCGATCTTGTGGCGGGCCGCTATTTTGGCCAGATCCAGCGGTGGTGTGAGGCCCACAACATTAGGGCCAGCGGGCACAGTCTGCTGGAGGAGTCGATACAAGCACACGTGTACTACTATGGCGACTTTTTTCGGTCTGCACGACACTATCATTGGCCGGGTATCGACCAGTTGTCGTCCCGCGTATCGACCTCGGAACTGCCGCTGCAGGCCAAGCTGCTGGGATCCGTGGCCGAGCTCCTGGGTGCGGACCGCGTGATGAGCGAGACTTCGGAGCACGTGCAGCAAGTCCATAAGCAGACGCCCGTTACCGATGATGAGATTCGGGACGTCCACAACTGGCTTTATCTGCTGGGGGTCAATACCTCCACTTCCTATTACGACTGGCGCTCTAGCTCTGAGCGTTGGGCTCAGGGCGACCGCCAACGGGGCCACGATTGGAAGGCTCTGAACACCTATATCGGGCGGCTGGGCACAGCGCTGGCGGGGACGCGCTGGGACGGGAACATCGGCATGCTGTACCCCATCGAATCGGCTTGGGCTCACTTTATCCCACAGCGATTCTCGTTCTACGATCGGCGCGAGCCAGCGCAAGTGCTCGCTGTGGATGACGCCTATCGCAACGTGGGAAATGCCCTCATTCTCGAGCGGTTGGACCCCATCATCCTTGATGCTGAAGCTGTGCAAGGCGCGTCGTTGGAGGATGGGCGGCTGGTTGCTGGGACCGCTAGGCTACGTTGCCTCGTGCTGCCCCAGATGCGCCACGTGATCACCGATACGATGCTTCGAGTCTACGAGTACTGGCAGGCGGGCGGGCTCGTGGTAGCAGTGGGAACTGCCCCTCGGTACGCGGCGGAGACGGGTCAGCCGGGCCGGGTGGTTCTATGGGCCCGGGAGATGTTTGGCTCTATGGGCGTTGTGCGTGAGAGCGCGGGCGGCGGGCAAGCGTGTTGGGTGGAGACGGCAGATGAACTGACACAGCTGCTCACAAAGTGGGGCTTGGCCACGGTGCGCGTTACGCCTCACGATGCGCCGGTGGTGTATACCATCCGTCGTCGCGGAAAGCGGCGGCTGGCGATGCTGATGAATACATCGGATCAAGCGCATGCGGTGCGAGTGTACCTGCCATTGGGCGATTCAGAGCTGTGGAACCCCGATACCGGTGAGATGACCCCCCTGCCCGGCGCGCCCAGCGAAGGGATTGAGCTGCAGTTTGAGCCACAACGCGCCCTCTTTGTGGTAGAGGCCGCTTCCCTCGATGGTTGAAAGTGTGATGTTGTCTGGTGGTGGAGCGACACGATGCGCGGCCCCCGTGCGGCAGTAGCCATCTACTGGCCGGCATAGTTTAGCTGCTGTGCCGGTGTCGTTGGATGATCTCGTCCTGCAGCGCTGTGTCCAGCGTCACAAAACGTGCAGAGAACCCGCCCACACGTACGAACAGATTGGGGTGCTCCTCGGGATGCTCTCGGGCGTGGATCAGCTCCTCGATATCGGTAGTGTTGCCCTGAAAGATATGGCCTCCCAATCGCAGGAAAGTGGAAAGAAGGGCTTGAGCCACTTTGGGGGTGGCCCACTGCGTATCCAAATCCCACATACTGGATGCGCCCCCCGCCACCCGATGCAGGGGGAGGCTGGTATGCGAGCGCATGGCGGCGGTGATTCCCTCAGTCATCGCGGCGCTCTGGGGGGTCATAGACTGCGCTATGGGTCGGCGGGCGCGGTCGCCATAGGCCGTGGCGCCCAGAGAATCGCCCACAACGGGCGCCCAAACGAACGTCAGTATGACAGGTTTGGCGCGGCCCCCCCAACGGTTTCGGTAGCTGTCATAGATGTCGCAGACGGTGGTCAGTACACGATCTGTCATCGCATCAGCCTCGGCGTGACCTTGGCCGAATTTCGGCAGGGCGCGCAGCCGGTGCCGGAGTGTTTCATACCCGCAAAAGTCGGCGCGGAGAGCTGCGAGCAACTCCTCAGCGTCGCAGATGTGGTCCTCAAAGACCGCCCGCTTGACAGCGTATAGCGCATCTCCCGCGTTAGGTATCCCCATGGGAGAGGATCCATAGTCGTGATAGCGAGCGCCGCCATCGTGTAACTCGCGGCCGTGTGCGGTGCAGTCGTCGGTCATGGCAGATAGCAGGTAGGCGGGGCGCAGCGCCGCAAGCGTCTCGCTGTACAAGTCGTAACGTTGGAAGGTGCTGAGCAACTCACGTCGCAGTTCGTCAGAAAAACTGTCGTATAGGGCCTCGAATGTATCGTGTAAAGTGAGTGCCGGCAGCGATGCATGCCCCAGGCGGCGCCCGGTGAGGAGACACTCACCACCTGTAAGCACTAGCTCCACCGTCTTGGGCACGCTGTGATAGCCGGCGAAGAGCAGGTCGCTGTTTGTGCCCTGAGAGACGATCTCCATGCACCCGCCGCATGTGTACATGCTGGCATCTGCCATGGAGGCGCCATGTAGGCTCATCGCCCGCATGATGGCCGGGTCGTTCAACACCTGGGCGCGATTGTGGCCCCGCACCAGATAGTGGGAGGCCAGCTCCCGGTAACTATCGGGAGGATCGGCGGGCACCCGCATGTACACCGACGGATGCAGCTGATCAAGTGCCATAATCGATTCCACCATCACGTGCGAGAGGGGGTTCACCGCTGAGCGGGCGTCCGGATGTGATCCTCCCACCACCACCGCCTCCACCCAACCGTCGGCGTCGAGGATGCGCTCATGTAAGCGGATGAACAGCTCATCCACCAGTTCGCGGGCATCGGCCATGGAGCAGACGCCCATGGCCAAATCTCGCTCCAGATAGGGCCACAGAGAAAAGTCGAGCCGACCGGGGCCGTTGCCGCCATAGGGGTTCTCTCGCATCACCACTAGGTACTGCATCCAAAAGCTCTGCACCGCTTCACGAAAAGTGCGCGCCGGATGCGCCGGCACCCGTTGGCAGATCTCCAAGAGCTCGCGCAGCCGCGGTAGGTCATCATGTGGGGCGACTTGCAGAGCTCGCTGCAACGCCTCCACGTGCTGTTGGTTCCAGCGTAATAGCGCCTCGAGAACACAGATCACGCCGCAGTGAAAGGCCGCTACCTCGTACGGAGCGTTCGCCAGGGCTTGGCGATGCTCCTCTAGCAAGCCCAGCACGCCTCGCTGGAGGATCCATTCCCAATGCCACGTCACATGTCCCTGCGCGGCGTCTCCTAGCGTGACTCCCAGCGCCACGAGCTCTTCGTCCTGTGGCAGTGCCCGCTTGACGCGCTCGCGGGCAGTAGGAAGCCATGTGAAAGGGCACTCATCCACCGTCTCGCCACCGAGGTGGTACACCATCCCCACAAGGTGCTCCTCCGGAAACAGGTAGACCGGCAGGTGCTCGATGGCATAGACCATGGCTCGGGCCTGGCGTTCGCGCAACGGGAGATCGGCGTGCTGCGCCCAGGCGTGAGACAGGGCCGCCCTGAACTGGCTTTGTGGTTGGTGCGCGCCGCGCGCACGCGATGCAGTACGCAGACGCTCGATGCGTGGAGATAGAGCCAACTGTGCGGCCACGGCGGGGGATCCTCTCTCTGCCATGAAACGCTCCTTCCAAGCTTGTCGACGCCGCCCATGTTCGCCGTTCGGGGGGTCTTCCGCGCGATCGTGGTGAGGCTACCACGAGCCCGTTGGGCGGTCAAGGCTACAGAGGTAGACGGCTCGCAACGTTCGGGTTGAACCCGGAGCACCAAACGTGTATGATATCATGAACTTGTGCCGCTCGGTGCCAGCCGGCGAGTACCCACGGCTTGGCCGGGGTGTGCGGAAGCAGTTTTTGGCTATGGAAGGGACCTCGTCTGTAAACCTCTACGAAGGCAGGACTTTTACCATATCAGGGAGGAAGAATTAGGATGAAGATCGTTGTTGTGGACGGCTACACACTGAACCCGGGCGATTTGACCTGGGCAGCGCTGGAAGCTTTGGGCGATTGTGACGTCTATGATCGCACGCCCGACGAACAGCTCGTGTCTCGCTGTAGCGGCGCCCAGGTTGTGTTGACCAACAAGGCGCCATTCTCACGAGAGACTCTGGCCCAGCTGCCCGACCTGCGTTATATCGGGGTGCTGGCTACGGGCTACAATATCGTCGACGTCGAGGCAGCGCGTGAACGCGATATCCTCGTCACCAATATTCCCACCTATGGTACGCAGTCTGTGGCGCAGATGGCCATAGCCCACTTGCTCAATCTCACCCAACACGTGGGGCACCATGCGCAGACTGTGCGCGAGGGGCGCTGGACGACCAGTGAAGACTGGTGTTACTGGGATTTCCCGCTTATTGAACTGGCCGGTATGACCATGGGTATCGTGGGCTTTGGCCGCATTGGCCAAGCTACAGCTGGTCTCGCCAAGGCGTTTGGCATGCGCGTTGTCGCCAACGATGTAGCGCTGTCCGAGTCGCCCGATCCCGATATCGAGCTTGTGGATCTGGACACCCTCTTTGGGCAAAGTGATGTTGTCAGCTTGCACTGTCCCCTTACGCCCGATAATGAAGGGATGGTGAACGCGCGGCGATTAGCGCAGATGAAGCCGACCGCTTTCCTGATCAATACCAGCCGCGGACCTCTGGTGGTGGAACAGGACTTGGCCGACGCACTGAACGCGGGCCGAATCGCGGGGGCGGGTCTCGATGTCCTCGTGACCGAGCCGCCAGTGGCCGATAGCCCGCTATTCACCGCAAAAAACTGCTACATCACACCGCACATCTCGTGGGCTACGGCCTCGGCCCGGGCGCGGCTCATGCAGACCGCTGTGGATAACGTCAAGGCTTTCATGGACGGCACGCCACAGAACGTGGTGAACTAGGTCTGCGCACCTGGGGGACGGCGGGGAGATTCGCTGTACATGCCGTCCCCAGAGGGGGGAGCATAGCGGATGGAGTATGTGGAGATCAAATACCAGGATCCGGCGACCAAGTGCTACTTGGGCAGTCCCAGCATCACGCGCCTCGATAACGGCGATCTGGTGGTCACCCACGACTATTTCGGCCCAGGATGCCCGCTGAATCACGAGGGCGAAGAGCACCTCACCAGCGTATATCGCTCTCGCGATGATGGGCTCAGTTGGCACAATGTGACGCACATCGCAGGTGCCTTCTGGAGCAACCTTTTTACACATCGCGGAGCGTTGTATCTGCTGGGTACGTCACAGCGGCACGGGTCTATCGTCATACGGCGTAGCGACGACGGAGGTTACACCTGGACTCATCCGCGTGACGAGCGAACCGGGCTGCTTTATCGCGGTGGGCCCTATCGCCAGGCACCCAACTATCATTGTGTCCCTATGCCTGTGCTGGCTCACGGCGGGCGCCTCTATCGTGCCTTTGAGGATTGCGACCCCTGTGAGTGGCCTCAAGGCTTTCGGAGCTGCGTCATCTCGGCCGATGGGGACGCTGATCTCCTCGACTCTGCCAGCTGGACCATGAGCAACAAGCTGTCCTTTGCCCCCGCTTGGGCCGAAGCCGCTCCTGGCGCCGAGTGGGGGGCGCGCCCCGAAAAGCCCGGTTGGCTGGAAGGCAACTTGATAGCTGGCCCCGATGGCGCACTGTGGAACATGCTGCGCTTTCACTCCAGCCCGTTGGTGGATCTGGCCGCCATGGTTGCAGTGAGCGAGGACGGCAAACGCCTGTGCTTTGATCCGGCGTCCGGTTTCGTGCGGTTTCCAGGCGGCATGACCAAGTTCACCGTTCGGTACGACCCCGTAACCGGCTTTTATCTGACGCTGAGCAACCCTAACACACGGTCCGATTGGCCCAGCCAGCGCAATGTACTGGCGCTCTTTGTCTCACGTAACCTGTACGATTGGCGACACGTACAGACTCTATTAGAGGATGACTCGGGGCTGGCCTCAGATGAGTCGCTGCGCCAGACCGGCTTTCAGTATGTGGATTGGCAGTTCGATGGCGACGATCTGCTGTACGTCGTGCGCATGGCCTACCGCGGTGCGCACAACTATCACGACGCAAACCGCATCACTTTTCACTGTCTCACGGGCTTTCGCGCAGCGATTCGAGTGTAATGTCAAGGCCCGAGCGCGCATGCGCGCTCGGGCCTTGGTGCCCGCCCAGAGGGTGTAATCTGCGCTCGGAACTCCCGCTCTAGGTTGAGAGAGCGATGGAAAGGGTGGAGACCGAGGCGGGCGGCAACGTGCAGTGTATCCCATCGCGCTGCGACTCCACCTCGGCAGATCGAGGCGATAGGGTATGTGGTGCGTCGAATGTGTTATGTGCGCGGATGTCGGCGTGGGTGAGTACACGTGCGTTGGCGCTCTCTGCCGAGCCGCCGCGTAGGCGGATCATGACCTCCGCCTCAGAGTTGACGCTGGCGTTCACTACGCTGAGGGTTACGCGATCGTCTTTTACCGAGGCGGAACCGCTCAGACGAGCGAGGCGCCTCTCACCCTCATCCCCCGCAAAAGAGATCTCGTCGTCATCGAAAAGCGCGCGGACGCTTTGCCCACCCTGGTGGGCCTGGTACATGTCGTACACATGATAGGTTGGTGTGACCAACATGCGCTCGCCATCGGTCAACACCATGGCCTGCAACACATTGATCGTTTGGGCGATGTTGCCCATCACCACCTTGTCGGCATGGCGGTTAAACGTATCCAAGGTGATGGCAGCCACTAGGGCGTCACGCAGCGTGTTCTGTTGCCAGAGATGGGCGGGGTTGCGCTCAGCTTCCGGCCTGTGCCAGGCGCCCCATTCGTCGATGATCAACCCCACTTTTCGCTCCGGGTCGTACCCATCCATGATCGCCCGCTGTTGTACGATGAGAGCATCCACGCCCGCGGCGCGATGCAGCAGCTGGTACCACTCGTCGGGAGTGTACTCGGTGGACGTGCCCGCCGTGCCACAGTAATAATGCGCGGCGTACCCGCTCAGCGGGGGGATCCCAAAGCGCTTATAGCCGTGTAGCCTCTGGAAAAAGCCATGAGACCATTCGGGGTCGTTGCCCCCCGGACCGCAAGCTACGAGAAATAGAGGTGTGCCCCCGAAATCTCGTAGGTAGGTGGCAAAGCGCCGGTACTCGCTGGCATAGTCCTCGGGGCTGAAAAAGCCGCCAGCCGCCCAGTTCTCATTGCCCACGCCCCAGTATCGTACGCCAAATGGCTCTGGCGCGCCGTGTGCCTTGCGCAAATCGCTAAGCGTTGTGCCACTGGGGTAGTTGCAGTACTCGATCCAGTTGCGCAACTCACGCGGATGCCCGCTGCCCACGTTGCCGCAGATGTACGGCTCGGCGCCGATGAGGCGGCAGAACCGCACGAACTCGTGAGTGCCAAAGGTATTGGGCTCGATAGCATCCCACCAGATGTTCACGCGACGCGGGCGGGCGCTACGTGGCCCCACACCGTCCTCCCAGTGATAGTCGTCGGCAAAGTTGCCGCCCGGCCAGCGCACAACGGGCGGGCTGATGCGTCGAAGCGCCTCCACCACATCGTTGCGGATCCCCTCCGTGTTGGGAATCGGCGAGTCTTCACCCACCCAAATCCCCTCATAGATGCACGTGCCCAGGTGCTCGGCAAAGTGCCCATACAGATTGGGGTTTATGGACCCGATGGGCTCGTCTATACAAACGGTGATATCTGGCATAGAGAATCCCCCTGCTTTCTGCCGTGGCGGGCATTGGAGCCTGGCCAGCGGATGTCAGCACTCCGAATCTTCGCTATCCGTATACCCCGGGATCGCCTGAAAAGGCTTGGACCACACGGGGTCCTGAACCAGAAGGCCCGCATCGGGGTCCTCCGGCAGGGGCGGCTGCGGGAAGAGGCGCCAATCGGCTCCATCCAACGGCTCGGTGTAGCCCTGCTCTGCGAACATGCCCGTCAGGTGCTGTCTTGCTGCGAGAGTCGCTTTTTGACAGAAGGGCAGCCCCGAGCGGTTGCGCATCTCGGCGCGATCCTGCACTCGGTCGAACAGAAACTCGCGCCGGTCCGGGGCCGAGTAGACATACTTCCAGCGGCGATCGGCGGCCATGTAGACTCCCGATGGTCCGTGGCTGTACTGGCTGTAGACCACACGGTCCTGGAAGGCCGCTTCATCGTTGGCCGCTTGAGCTAAATCCACACCATCCAAGTCCTCTTCTGCACTGGGAACTCCAGCTGCTTCCAAAAGGGTGGGCATCACATCCACCAGGCTGGTAACGGTATCGCAGCGTTGCCCGGCGCGAAAGCGCTCGGGGTAGCGAGCCAGCAACGGCACCTGCGCGGCTGCGTCCAACATGCTTCGCTTCCCAAAGCAGTCATAATCGCCCAGCATCTCGCCGTGATCGGAAGTGAAGAGGATCAGCGTGTTGTCCAATTGCCCCATCTCTTCCAGCGTGCTCAAGATACGGCCGACTTGGTAATCCACGAAGGAAATACAGGCGTAATAATAAGCTTTCATCACACGCAGCAAGTTGTCATCAAGGCCGTTGTCGCGATACTTGTAGCGATTCTGTACTTTGTTGATCCAGGTATGCAGCGATGCCGCGTCATCCGGGCGCTTGGGCAGCGGCATCAACGGGGCACGGTATAATTTGTTCCACGGTGTGGGCGGCGAGAAAGGCGGGTGTGGGTGGATGAAACTCGTGAATAGGAAGAAAGGCCGAGCCCCATCTTGCTCTCGCAAAAACGCTACAGAACGATCCCCCACCCACTGGGATGCGTGGTAGGCGGCGGGCATCTGAGCCGGCTGTGGAATATAGTACATCTCTCCACGAGGACCCATCGGGTCGTAGATGTGCCCGTAGCCCTGATTCCTGAGGAACATCAGATAGTCGTCGTCCTCCACCCGCCCGCGCATCTCTTCTTGGTGCTCGCGCGTTTGAAAGCCCCTCAGAGCTCGCGAATCCGGCATAAAGTGCATCTTGCCGATGCCGTGCGTGCGGTAGCCCGCCTCGGTGAGGCGTTGCATAAAAGTAGGACGATCCTGGGGCATAGGATCGGCGTTGGACGTGCAGTTGGTGCGGTGCGGATACTGCCCGTGAATCAACGAGCAGCGAGCCGGCACGCACTCGGGCGTGGGCGTGTAAGCGCTGGTGAAACAGACCCCTTCGTGTACCAAGCGGTCCAAGTGAGGTGTCTTGATGATGGGGTTGCCGGCGGCATGGATGGTATCCGCGCGTTGCTGGTCTGTGAAGAGCAATAGCAAGTTGGGGCGTGGCATTAGTTGCCTCCTGATTTCGTGCTCGATAACATGTCTTGGGCGACCGAGTCCGTTGGGCCCGTGCCGTAGGCAGCACGCGCTGCGCATGTTAGCACTCGAGACGCGGGGTGGTCTGCGCGGACACGGGGGCTCCAACCGGCGAGATCCGCAGGCTGGAGCCATGGCAGAGCCCGTGACGCTGCGCAGTTTGACCGCAGCATCAGGTCAATCGCAGCGTGATGATCTTTTTCGGGCCCACTACCAAGCGCAGATCATCGTCCTTTAGCGGAACGGGATCATCGAGCGGCTGGCTCTCCAAATCTACTCGCTGAGCGGCGACGAACGTTCGTATGCCGGGGGTGACCCCTTGCTCACCGCATCCACTGCACTTGGCCAAACCAGTGCCCAACGTCAAGGTTATCTCGATCGCCTCCTCCAACGGATTGAATAGACGCACCTCGAGCGCCTCGTCCACCATGCGCGTGCTGGTGACCACTGCGGGAGCGCTCACTTGGACGAAACTCGCTTCTGAGGGTAACGATGCAGATATCCGATGGCGAGCGATGTCTTTGGCGGTAAGCTGTACGTCAGTTAGGCCCGCACCCAAGCGATGGGCGAGATCGAACAGCTGGCCTCGGTCGGGCGCGCCCTCTAAGGGTACGATCCAATACCGGAAGGTGAGCGGGCCGCGCAACTGGCCGTTGGGCTCGCCCGCGGTCCCCACTGTGCGCCGTGTGCCACGGAGCAGAGTCAGCGCGATAGGTCGCTCGGGCAGATCGCGCACGGCGGACTCGAGCAGACCAGGGGCGATCACGGCCAGCCCCCGATGATTGTCGTACACGGCTGTCCAGCTCTGTTGTGGCTTGGTCTCCATTTCAAGTTCGCGGTAGAGGTGGTTGTCGGCACGCAGTGGGATGGGGCGCTCCACCACATCGAACTGGCTATCGGCCAAGTAGGTCTGAGCCAAAGCCCCGCTGGGCAACAGCACCCGCACGCGGTGGTCGTCGGCCACATTGTGGATCGTGGTCTCGACCTCTACACGCGTGGCGCCGGGGCGTAGGCTCACGAGGCTGTCGATCACCAGCGGCGTGAGCTGCCCTGCGCGTGTCATCGAATCGAACTGGAAGTCGCGCGGCGCCGCCATGGTGGTGCGCACTCGAAAAGTCGTCAGCATCGGGCCATCGTGCACCAGTGCTACGTCCGAGTGGGTTCCAGTGGAGACAAAAGTCTGATCGTTCACGGCTACACCGTAGTACCATCCATCGCCGATATCCGCCGAATCCTCAAAGGTCAGAAGGCGCGAGTAACAAGCGCCGTTGCGCTTATCCTTCAGCGTCAGCGTCCCATTGGGCTCGATGGTTACGCAGAGCGCCTCGTTCTCCATAGAGCGCTCGCTGTTGACCATGCCCGGCACGGCCGGATGGCGGGTGACCTCGCCAGGTTGCCCGCTGCGGACCGTCAGCGTGGTGTACCCCATGGCTGGCAGTGAGAGCGGAAGGCTCACGCGGATGTCGTGGGTGCGATAGCTCTGGGGAAAGCGCCAGTCGGATATGCGCGTCTTGGGTTGGTTCATGGTCTGCCCCAGGCGTTGGTAGGCGACCTCGCCGCCATGAGCGTCGTAGATGCGGAAGGCTGGCTTGGGCTCGAAACCAAAGAACTCGTTGAAGGTTGGCCAGTTGTTGGGGATCTGGAGCGTGATCTCGGCGGTGTCATTCACGGGGCGCGGCAGCGGGTTGAACACCGTCAGCCGTACGGCGTCCTCGTCCACATCGTTCGCCACAGAAGCCGCCAGTTTGCGTGTAGCTTCCACTGTGAGGCGTTGCGCGATTCCGCGCGCTTGGCTGAAGCGGAACTTCATATCCTCATGCACGGTGTCGAGACTACACCCGCAAATCGAGTCGTGCGGGTGGTTCTTGAGCAGCCAGCGCCAGGCTACGTCGAGGAATCCCTGAGGCACCTCGCGACCCAATGTCGCGTGGGCGTAGGCGCTCATTGGCTCGGCCCATTGGCATAGAAGCGTCTCGCAGCACGCGTTGTCTATCTTGATCCATACACGGCTAGAGAGCACCCCTGGAATCAGCCATTGGTTATCTTGTGTGGTGGGCAGCAAAGCGGGCTCACGCATCTCACCCACCCAGCGAGGGGTGATGCGGTCGCTCTGTGCGAGCATCTCGCCCAAGTAGCTGTCGAGGGTGCCGTGCACCACTTCGGAGATCTCATCGGGCGACGCCATGCGCTCCCTCACGATGGGGTAAACCTCCTGGTCCCACTCCTGATGGTCACCACCGTCAAAGAGCAGGATCGGGTCCACTTCGGTGTGCTCTGCCTCAAAGTGGATGAACGCCTCGAGATCGCGGCGAGCAGTGTCGGCATCAAAAGGGTAATCGGCGTCGAAAGAATGGCGTACTGCGCTCGCAAAGCTGCAATAGCCCACGTGACCGAAACGGTAGGTGGGCATCTCGGTGCCATCGGGCGCCACCCAGATGAGGTGTCGTTTCTCGATCTGGTTGCTGCCCCGCCACACAAAAGCGCCTTGCACACCCACCCCCTGGAAGATCTGGGGCATCTGGCTATTGTGCCCGAACATGTCGCAGGCGAACCCGGCGTCAGATGGCTGGCCGCCGTAAGCGCGCGCCACCTCGCGCCCCAGGCGCAGGTTCCGCACCAGCGACTCGCCCGAAACTAAGAACTCGTCGGGCAAGACGTACCAGGGGCCCACAACAATTCTGCCTTCGCGCACGTGCTGCTCCACCTCTTCACGGCGCTCGGGCCTGATCTCCAAGTAATCCTCGAGCATGATAGCATGTCCATCCGTCTGGAATGGCCCTGCTAACCTGCCATCCTCGAAACCCTCCAGAATGCGATCCAGCAACTGCACAAGCCGGTAGCGGAAATCCTGAAAGTTCATATACCATTCGCGGTCCCAGTGTGTACTGAGGACGTAATGACAACGGCGTGTGGGCATGTTATGGTTCTCCTATAGGTCTTGTGGCCATCCGAGCACTTTACACGGCTCAGCCTAGCAGCGCAATCCCCCAACTATACGATCGCTGAGAGGATAGCCGTGTGGCAGGGGGCTGTCAAGGCACGCTACATTTCACTCTGCGGAGGGGACAAGCTCTTCAGGCCCCTCCCAGCGGGCGCGCACACACGCACGTGCGGCCCTCTCCTGTCCGAGTGGGGCCAGCGAACGCAGGCTCTCGCTCGACCGTTCTCAATCTCGTGATGCAGAGTGCCGAGGAATGTGATACGATCCGAGCAAGCTCTTGCCCTAGCCGCGGCGGCGATGTGAATCGCGATAGGGGGAATGCAGGCGTACTGCCCGTTGTCCCTGCTACATGCGACCACGGGTTCGATAGTAAGACAGACCCTCCACAAATGTACGAATGTTCTCCCACGACACACCGGGCGTGACAGAGCTCGATGGCCCCAAGAAGAGCCCCGTCTTGGGGCCGTTGCTGACCAGCCAGTCGATCTCGCGCCGCACGTCACTGGGGTTACCTGTTGGCAGAGTTCGCGTCACCGAGACCCCACCGATAATGATGAGCTCGCGCCCTTTGCGGTCGCGCATCGCGCAGATTCGCGGGTAATCCATCCCATCCTCGTACTGAAAGCCCTGGAACCCACTTATCCCCGCCTCCAGCAAGCGAGGAACCATCTGCATTAGGTTGCCATCGCAATGCCAGATGAGGCGCACCTCTGCGTCGAGCAGGGGCTCCAAGCACCGCGTCAGGTGCGGGAACCAAATCCGCTCCAATGAGGCGACGCTAACCAGTGTGCCGCGCGAGTCGGCCATATCATGATCCAGCCGAAAGAGCGGCGGAAGCCCTCCTTCCACATAGACGCTTGCAGCAGCTCGGTTTCGCAAGAGCGCCAGGTCTGCTTGGAGGGAGAAATGTCGCTCCATCACGTCAGGGTACAGGGCGTACGCTTGAAAGTAGTGGACATAACCATAGACATCGTAGGCCAACGCCGGAAAACCTGCAAACCCGTAGCCCGTCTTGAGGATCGATGTCCCGAATGTGGCTTGTAGGGCGTGTTCCTGTTGGAGGACCTCGCTGGTGTAGTGGGCTTGGTCAAAGGAGGCGATCGCCTGTTGGAGCCGTGGAAAAACGACTTGCTCCAGATGCGACACCACAGCCTCAGGGGTGTCAATAACGATGCCATCGCGTACGATGCGCTCCGCGCCGGTGGTGGCTCCGCGTTCCGCCCCCTCGAAGCCGCGATCCCCCATGGTCAGTGGGTTGGTCGGAATGTACTGGTCGATGAGGCACACACCGGCGCTCTGCATGCAAGCCAGGTACACAGCCTCCGGATCGCGCCGGTAACTGCCGGGCTCCACACCAGCCAAACGTTCGATATGTGAGTGCTCCATTAAGAAGAGGCAATACGTAGGGATCCCTTGAACGGGCCGTTGGAGGATGGTGTCCAGAGCCAGTTGTGCCGAATCGTCGAGTATGCCGTCGAACATAGGATATATACCTCGTGCAGGGCGAGAGATGTGGCTCGGGCGGGTCGCGGGATGGTATTGTGCAAAGCTCACTTCCAGCGCCTTGACGCGGATCGATGCGGGGTTTCAGGCCGCCCGTCCGCCTCCCCGTCTGCGGCAACAGCAGGGGCGTGGGCAAATGCCGCAAAGCCGCAGCTACCCGCTCTCGGCCAGCGGCTGATCCACGAATGCTTCCACTACAGCGGCCGCGTTGAGAGTTGGCGTCTCCGGCTGTAACCACTTGGCGGGCGCGAGAATGTAGCCCCCTCCGCGTCCCATCTCACGGCACAACCGCCCGACCTCCGCCTTGATCTCTGCCGGGGTGCCGAAAGGTACGATAGACTGCGATCCGAGGCCGCCCCAGAAAGTGATATCTCGTCCGAACTCACGCTTTAACGCATAGGGATCCATCCCGTAAGCCTCGGGCTGTACGCTCTCCAGCACGTCCAGACCGATCTCAATGAGGTCTGGGATGATATCCACCACGCTGCCACAACAATGACTGAGAGTGATTCGGCCTGCGGCGTGCACGCGTGCGTACATACGCGCCAGCCGAGGTTTCAGGAAGCGTCGCCACCGCTCAGGCCCCAGCAGCACACCACGCTGGTATCCCCAATCATCGCTGAACATGATCCCATCCACAGGCAGCTCGAGCAATCGCTCTATAGCGGCCATCTGATGCTCGGCTACGCGCTCCACCAACTCGTCGTAGAATGCTGGGGCACCGGCAGCGTCGGCCAAAGCGTCGTTAAAGCCGCGCAGAGTCCAGGTGCGTTCGAACAGGCCAAAGCCGAATCCCGCTACAGAGAAATAGTCCTGTTGCTCTTGTAGCGCTCGCAAAGCGTTCTCTTTCCAATCGACAGGAAAGGCAGCGTCAACGTCTGGAAAGGCATACCCCGAGAGGCTTGGCTCTTTGAGTGCGGGCTCTATAAGGTAAAAGGGGCGCCTGTTAACTTGCCAAAGCGTGCCGTAACGGTCGCGAAAGTAAGGTTCGTCGGTCTCCTCCACCGACAGACTGGGGCCTGGGATACCTCGAATGGCGTTGTCCAGCCTAGCCCGCCAAGCGGTGGTGCCGTAATGAGTGTCCAATCGCTCCGCCACATCACCCTCGAACCCCAGGGTGTAGGGAAGTGGCACCGTCTCACAGTGTTGCAATTGGGCGATTACGCGCTCTCGTGTATTCACGGGTCTCCTTTCGCCCTCTGGCAAAGGTGCCGATATCGCTGGCACACGGTGTCATCGCAGCTGTAGCTCGAGCCTCTCGCCCTCTGGACATAACCTGACTATGGCCTGTCCCTCGACGGCCTCGAAATGGCCAGTGGTACATTCGAGCGTGTAGGTGTGCCCTTTGTGTTCGTAGTGCAAGGCGTGCTCTTCCACGTTACGGACGGCCACTCTCCGCTCTGAGCTCCATGCCAATTCCAGGGCCCACCCCTCGATGGGGCAACGGAAGAGCATCCCGTCGGCGCTCACAGTGATGCGCATGGGTTGTGCTCCGCGAATCGTCCACAGAATCTGTAAAACCTGATCATTACGCTCGGTAACCACCGGGTCAAAGCCCAGAAGCGGCGAAGAGGAGCCATCGGGCTCTCGACGCACTGGGTGGATGCCCGCCTGTATCCCAGCGCTGCTCCATAGGAAGCCATCCACGATGGGCAGCGTGTCGTATGTGCAGTTTGGTGTGGTGCAGGGCTCCTGGAGATACCGCTCGGGGTACGATTGGTCGAACTTGTGAACGTCGCGTAGGTAGAAACGCTCGCCCTCCCAGTACAAATTGGCGCGGTAGTGCCGGCTACAATACCAGACGGAGTTGCGCTTTTCCTTGCGCCAGTCTTTGAGGGCACAGATCGCTGAAGCCGGTGTGACGGGGTAGGTCTCTCGGAACCACCGTGCCGAGTCACCCAGCGTCTCTACACGCAACTGCCCCTGCTTGGCGCGTTCAGCTACCAGCCCTAGCTGATGGGTAAGCCCAGTTCCCATGGCCGCCCATCCGAACGAGTTCTCTTGGCCCACTTGGGCATAGCCGAACGAAAGTGATGGCGAGCGGAAGGTGACGTCAAAGAACCACCGCACCCACTCGGGCGAGCCGCCACCGTGTGGGTATACAGGTTCCAGTGTGATCACTCCCTGCCCCCTCTCGGGAGAGCCGGCATCATACTGGTAGATTGGATCGCTGCCCAACATACGGAACAGCGGAATCGGGATCTGGTGCTCGGCGTCCTGTGCGGGCATATAGGCGTTTTCGCGGCTGGGGTAAAAGGCCTGCCCATAGTACCCGCCCCACAGGCTGTAGCCATCGGTGCCCCATTGGTCCTTGCACACACAGGAGGCTTCCACACCATAGCGCTCCGCCAGATAGGCCAACAGATGTGCGTCCATAAACCACGACCCCACTGTGGTGGGCGGCCGGCCAAACAGCTCCTCAAACCCCTCCATGTAGACGTCTGCCAGGCGCTCTCGCTCCTCGGGGGTGTAGCCAATGGAGAACCCCACATGGGCGTGCCAATCCCAGGGAAAGCGCCCCCGCCAGGTGAGCCCGGCTCGCTCCACCAGAGGCTGGACCACCTCGAACCAGCCACCAACCTCCTGGCGCTCGTCAAGGTCCCGCATGAGCGCGACGATACGCTCGTTCTGCAGTGCGTCGTACTGTAGGAGCCAGGTGGCGGGCAGCTTGTGGTGCCGCACCAGCTCGATCTGGCGAGCCACGGGCTCCACCAGGTCCATCTCTGGATCTCGCGGCTCACAACCCCGGATAAAGTTGATGACGTTGACGACTCCTCCCCTTGGCATGCTGCGGTCCTCCTTGTTGACGATCGTTTTCCCTTTTCCGGCGGGCCGTATACCTACTCCCAAGGCTTGAGGATGATCTTGGCACAATCGTGTGATGCGGCGATCTCGAACGCTTCCTGGATGCAGCTCATGGGTAGTACGTGGCTGATCAGCCCATCGATGCAGGGTGAGCCTTGGATCACCTGCATGATCTTGGGGAAAAGCGATAGATTGTAGTGCCAGACCCCATGCAGTGTCAGCCCTTTGCGGATCATATCCACGCTGGCGCGGATGGGCAGCTCATCCATACATTCGCCGACCAAGGCCACTGCTCCGCGTCGCCTCGTCGCATCGATACACAGCCTCTGAGCGGCCACGACGCCTGCACAATCGATCGCCTTGTCGACGCCCACCCCGCCGGTGAACGTACGAATCTGCTGTACAGCTTCGGGATCGCGTGGATCTACTACGTGTTCGGCCCCTAGCTCCAGCGCTTTTCGCACGCGGTACGAGTGATACTCGGCGACAATCACTCGGGCTCCACGAAATCGTGCATTGATCACGGCGCCCAACCCCACCGGCCCCGCACCCGTGATGAGCACGGTGTCGAAACGATCCAGGCGCATTTCGTTGAACGCGCCGAAAGAGGGCCCCAACCCGCAGCAGGCCAGTGATGCGCGCTCGTAGGTGACACCATCTGGAATGGCGGGCAGGAGCCAGTCTGGCTTGATGAGATACTGCGCGTAGGTGGCGCTGCCCTCGGCGCATCCGGTGAACCATGTCACATCCACGCTCGCCTCGCAATGGATGTAATCTCCCGCTACGCACAGTGCACACCTGCCACAGGGGTAGGATGGCATCACTACGACGCGATCACCCACCTCGACGCATCCAGGCTGAGCAATCTCTACCACCTCGCCAGCGGCCTCGTGGCCCAGAAAATGCGCCTCCTGGCCCGTGACAAAGCTCTTGTATTCGGTGCACATAGGCGCTGCATGTACCTTGACCACGACCCAGTTGCTCTTGGGGTGAGGGGTATCCGTTTCGACAAGCGACGCTCGGCGCTCGCCCGCTATGATGGCTTTGAGCATGGTGTGCGTACCTCGTTCAATGTGTATACCGATGGGACTGTGCTATCGCCGGCCTCGCTTGGCCGAGCAGGCTGCGGGAGGCCGCCCCCGGTTCTGTATATCATCTATCTCGTGGCGATTCGTCCGCCAACAGGCTATGTATCTGTTGTGTCTGCGAGGGGAATGCCTTGGCGAGACGTGCTTTGCCAAGGTTCGCTCTCACGACGCGGCGAACCTCATCGTTTGTACTGAGCGCCCAGGTCCGCAGGAAAGCAAAACCGCCCTCAGGCAGGGCCGCGACGAACACGCTGGGCGCGTACTCCAGAGCTTGGCGCAGCACACGGTATGGTTCAGTGCGCCGGGCTCCAGGGTCCAGCTCGCTGATCTCTCGCAGGATGTTGTCGGTCACCTCCAGTGCATAGCGCGCGCGGGGGGGTTGTTTCAGGATTGGGGGGTGTGCGAGCGCGGCCAAGATGGCTCGTTGCTCCCACCGCGAGGTCACAGGCAACCGTTCCGCCAGAATCCCCACCAGGGCGATCCAGTCGTGCTCGGCGATTCGCTGCAGCGCTTGGGCCACACCCTCGCGTATCCTCCAGCGGCCGTCGCACGCCATCATCCAGAGGGTGTCGACGATCTGCTGGCTGCGCTGAGGGCTGGCTCCGGCATAGGAGGCGCCCATAGCCTGCAGCGCACAAAACGGTAGATACACGCGTGGATGGTTGCCGCCGGCCTCATCAGCGGAGATAGCCATCCACCGATTGAGCATTGCCCAGTAGCGGTCTGGCACGCCCTCCGCCTCAAAGCAATCGGCAAAGGCCCAGGCTTGCTCCAAGTTCGCCCGCGGCCCCGGCAGCCCGCTTGTTGCGAGTAGGGTTTGCTCCAGCTCCGCCTCGGGCGCATCGGTGCTGAGCATTGTCTGCAGCTTTGCCCGAGCCTCGTCTCGCTTTACCACGGCCTTCCTCGGTTTCCGAGCGTGTAAAGAGTAAACGCAACTCCAGGGTGTGCCCCTCAACGGCGCTATCGGCTAGCTGACGTCCTCTATCAGTTCTGCCACCCATCCTATGTCCAGGTCTTCCAACTTGGCGCGGGTAGGGGCCCCCGTCTCGAGATCCCACCCCATCATCTCGTACAGCATGTCGCGCGCCGAGATAAACTCTTCACGAGTATAGACTTTGCCGGCTACCGGACCTTCCGGTAGCGCTTCGAACAGCCTCGGGGGGAGGATGTCATCGTCACGCCCGAACCCCTCCCTCGTGTTGAACGCACGGGCCATATCGTAGGCACGCTCGGCCGCACGCCACAGCTCAAGCACCGATGTGTTCCAACCCGTGGAGGCGGATATAATGTCCGTCTTTTGCTGGGGGGTCCAATCATGGAACATGCAGATGCCGGTGAGGTTATCCAGCACGCGCCAGATCATGGCGTAACGTACCATGCGCGCTTTGGCGACGCTGATGTCATCGAAGGGCAGTGGTTCTAGAATACCAAAGGGCTTGAGGTTCTCGATGCCGCCGTCACTGGTGTACCCGCTATCGTGAACGCTGTGCATATGGTCCGCGCCGGTGGGAGACACAGCGATGCCCAACCCATGGCCGTACTTGACGCGAGGGTCGTGCATGGCCAGTTCTTGCCCCTTGATGTGGACCGTGCAAGCCGGCGCGTCGCCCCCAATCGTCTCCGCCGCGCGTCGCGAGCCTTCGGCCAGAACGTCACCGAACCCCTCGCGGCGACCGATTCGTTCGAGGATGGCGATGAGGGCGTCGCTGTTTCCGAAACGTAGATCCAGCCCGTCGGTGTCTTGAGGGCCGATGATGCCGCGCTCAAAACACTCCATAGCGAACGCGATGGTCATGCCAGCACCGATGGTATCGAGCCCGTAAGCGTTACAGAGCTGATTCGCATAGGCGGTAGCGCCTAGGTCGTCAATGCCACACAGCGAGCCCATGGCCCCCACAGTCTCGTATTCCGGCCCGCCGTATTTAGGGTCCACCGGACGCTCTTCGTCGTTGATCTCCACCACCCACTTGCAGCGGACGGGGCAACCGAAACAGGTGTCTCTCTGTCGGGTTATCGCCATCTGTGCCTCGGCCGTCAACTTTTCAAAGCCTTCGAATACGCCCTGTTGAAAGTTGCGTGTGGGGAGCCCACCTACATGCTGATTGACACGCACCATCCGCAGGGTGCCGATCTCAGCATACACGGCAGAACCGGTCTCTCGATAGTTGTCGCGGAACCATTTTCCCAGCTCACTGACCCTTTCAGGATCGGCCACTGGCGGGCGTTGATGACCACGCACTGCAATGGCCCGCAACTTTTTCGATCCCATCACAGCGCCGAGGCCAGTGCGGCCCACTGCGCGGTTCACATCGCTGATGATGTTGGCGATACGCGCGAGGCGTTCTCCCGCCGGGCCACACTGCGCCACACGGATGCGCCGGTCGCCCAGTTCATCCTGGATCGCCTCCTGGCAATCGAGCGTCGGCTTGCCCCACAAGTGGTCCGCCGGGCGAAGCTCGACCTGCTCGTCTTGAATCCAGAGGTAGACGGGGCTTTCTGAGGCACCCTCGATGAGCACAATGTCCCAACCGGCGCGCTTGAGCTCGGCCCCAAAAAACCCACCGCATTCGCCCGCACCAAAGCCACCGGTGAGGGGCGACTTGGCGCCCGCCATGTGCCTCCCACCGCCGGCGAGGGGCTGCGCTGTGATGGGGCCGGTGGTAAAGATCAGCTTGTTCTCCGGCCCAAGAGGATCGCTGCCCACGGGGACCTCCTTCAGCAGGTGGTAGGCGATGAAACCCCACCCACCCACATAATGCCGCAGGAAACGCTCATTCAGAACTTCACTGCGTATCTCCCCCGTAGTCAGATTGACGCGCAACAGCTTACCCCAGTGACCGTAACTCATGGTGTCTCCTCGAAGCGATGGCCGTTCAAATGCGAATGCATAACAGGCACCGAACGGGCTCGACAGAACGCCCCGGACGGGGCGTCAGTGTCATTATAGGATCGAACGCCCCAGGGTCAATCATTGACCGAGGGGCGGCTTATTTGCAGTCTTGAGTGAACGTATGCGATTGCGAGCCACAGGCAGCAGTGCAGCGATTCGGAGGTACACGGGGGATCCTAGGGCTGGCTCGATAGGAACCCTGCTCAGCCACAGTTAATTCAGCGAAAACACGCGTTGTTGGATTCCAGTGTCACTTTGAAGCTACTCCCCGGTTCGATACCGAATGCTGGGCCGCCCACCCCGCGATAGTTCAAATCGATTCAGTTGAGCAGTGGAGAATCAAACACTCCCCAATGGATTACGATGGCGATCCGTTCGAGGCTGTGAGTTTGTAGATCTCGATATGCGCTACAGCAGCCGCCACGTGAATACAGGTGCAAGTTGGATCTATAGCCAGTAACTCAGCCTGTCCATTACAGACCGGGTAGGGTTCTATAACGCAGCGCTGTTCGTTAGGCCGAGCTCACCGCTTGGGCGGACAGTCGTACGATCTCTACGAAATCGCATGCCTCCAAGCTGGCACCCCCCACCAAGGCTCCGTCGATGTCTGGCTGCGCCATCAATTCGGCAGTGTTCGAGGGCTTGACGCTCCCTCCATACTGGATGCGCAACACATCCGCCGTGGGCGGGCCATAGAGCTTGGCTACCGTGGCGCGCACCACGTCGCGGCACACGCGTTGAGCCTCTTCTGCCGTGGCCGCAAGGCCTGTGCCGATGGCCCAGATCGGCTCGTAGGCGATGATCATGCTCGCCACCTGAGCCGCCGTGATGCCCTGTAGCGCTGCTTCCACCTGTCCCGCGATCCAGCTCTCCGTCCTGCCTTGCTCGCGAAGCTCCAGGGTTTCACCAACGCAGACTATGGGCGTTAGACCGTGGGCCAGTGCCGCCGAGATCTTGCGATTCACCGACTCGTCGGTCTCACCAAAGAGCTCTCGCCGCTCCGAGTGGCCGATGATCACGTAGCTGCAGAACTCTTTGACCATCAAGGGCGACACCTCGCCGGTGTAGGCTCCACTCTCCTCCCAATGCAAGTCCTGCGCGCCCACTCCCAAATCTGTACCGTTCACCAAGCGTGCCACTTCGGGTACGGCCATGAAAGCGGGGCATAGCACCTTGTCCACACTGTGTATGCTGACCAAGTCGTCCTTCATCTCCGAGACGAGGGCGATGGCTTCGGCGACGGTCTTGTTCATCTTCCAATTGCCGGCCAGGATAGGCTTGCGCATGGGATACACTCCCCCTTTGATCATCTTGTGTTCGTAGCGATGGTACCATGCCCCCGAGGGCGCGGCAAACCGAAGAGCCCCGTACTCTCGTTGCTCTCTCGGCGCAAAAGGAAGGGCGCTAGAGCACACTCATCGCGCTCCTCCGTTGTATCAGTCTCAGGGATAGATGCCACGTAGTTCGATGGCTTTGGCTACACGCGCGATGGCCTTGATATAGGCTGCCACGCGCAGGTTGACCTGTTTTTCACGAGAGATGGCCATGACTTGGTCGAACGAGCGCGTAACGTGCTTGTAAAGGTGCCCGTTCACCTCCTCCAGCGACCAGTAAAAGCTCTGTAAGGCCTGTACCCATTCAAAATAGGATACGGTGACGCCACCGGCGTTAGCCAGGATGTCGGGCACCACCATTACTCCGCGCTTGAAGAGGATCTCATCTGCTTCGGGAGTCATCGGGCCGTTGGCGCCCTCAGCGATCACTCTGGCTTTGATGTTGGGGGCGTTCCCAGCGTGAATGACTCCTTCCAAAGCTGCGGGCACAAGCAGGTCACATGGAAGCTCGAGTAGCTCGGCGTTGACTACCGGCCTCGTACCCGGGTAACCAGTAACCGAATGTGTTGCCTGTTTGTGTCGTATCACATCGCGCACGTCCAAGCCATCCGGGTTATAGATGCCGCCTTGGCTGTCGCTCACAGCCACAATACGCGCCCCCTCATCTTGCAGGAGATAGGCAGCGGTAGAGCCCACGTTCCCAAACCCCTGCACCGCCACCTTGGCGCCCTCGATGGGTATCCCTTGTGATTCGAGTGCCTCGATGGCGGTGAGCATGACCCCGCGGCCCGTTGCCTCGTTGCGCCCGAGGGATCCGCCCAGCTCCACCGGTTTGCCCGTCACTACGGGAAAGGCCTGAGCACCAGAGTGCATGGCATACGTGTCCATAATCCAGGCCATGATCTGGGGCGTGGTGTTGACGTCGGGCGCCGGAATATCGGACATCGGGCCGATCATGCAGGCGATCTCGGTGGCATATCGTCTGGTGATGCGCTCAAGCTCGCCCATGGATAGCTGTTTTGGGTCGCAGATCACCCCGCCCTTGCCCCCGCCGAACGGTAGATCTACTACAGAGCATTTCCAGGTCATCCACATAGCCAAGGCCCTGACTTCATCGAGAGTCACGTCGGGATGGAAGCGGATGCCCCCTTTGGACGGGCCCACTGCGACATTGTGCTGAACGCGGTAGCCAGTGAATATGCGGACCGAGCCGTCGTCCATCCTGACGGGGAAATTGACTGTTACCTCGCGTTTGGGCTTGCGGAGCATCTCGGCGATATCGGGGCGAATGTCGACGTAGCGTGCGGCGTTGTCGAACTGCTCGACCGCGATTTCGTAGACTGATCTTGTCTGATCCATTGTCATCCTCTTCAGGGTCTCATCGGGATAGTGCTTCAGATCGAATCAGCTCGTTTCAAAAAACGAGTTTGCGCGATCGCCCACTACGCCGTGAGCGGGGTGACCACCCCGAGGGCGGGGACAGTGCTGTGTCTGTGGCGCAAGAAACCTCGGCGGTTGAAAGCCGATCGGCGGCCGTCCAACGCACCCGGTGAACATGCAAGCGCAACCAACGCGATGTGTCTGCCACAAAGCTAGCCGTCTGCTCTCTGCTCTCTGATCTGTTCCAGTTCCTTTCTCAGCAACTGCTCCACGATCTGTGGATTCGCTCGGCCGCGTGTGGCGCGCATCACCTGCCCCATAAGGAACCGGATGACCGCCTCCTTGCCCTCTAGGAACTGCTGTACAGGCTTGGGATGTTGCGCTAACGTCTCCAATACCAGCTCGCGAAGCGGTTCTTCGCCGCTAATCTGCTCGAGCCCTTGTCGCTGGACGATGCTCGCCGCCGAGTCGCCGCTGGTGTACATCTCGGCGAGCACATCCTTGCCGACTGTCGCATTGATTTTGCCCTGAACGACGAGCTCAAGGAGTGCGCGAAACGCTTCGGGCGATATGCGCGCCTCGCCGATGCTGCTCCCACTTTCTCGCAGGAGGCGGAACAATTCGCCTGCCATCCAATTTGCTGCCGTCTGAGGGTCTGCGTCGCCCTCGATACTGGCCGCGGCCTCGAAATAGTTCGCGATAGCGCGATCCTCTACCAACACAGCTGCATCTGTACGTTTGAGGCCGTATTCGGACACAAAACGCTCCCGCTTGGCGTCGGGGAGCTCGGGAAGACGAGCACGTATCGCCTCGATGGTCTCGTGGCTGAACTCTACGGGGGGCAGATCAGGATCGGGAAAGTAGCGATAATCCTCGGCCTGCTCTTTCGAGCGCTGGAAGACGGTACGCTGATTGTTCTCGTCCCAGCCCATGGTGACTTGGTGTACCTTGCCGCCCTCATCCAATAGACGTGCCTGCCGCTCGACCTCGTAGGCGATAGCTTGGCGTACAGAGCGGAACGAGTTCAGGTTCTTGACCTCGACCTTGGTGCCCAACGCCTCTGTCCCGACGGGGCGGATCGAGACGTTGGCTTCACACCGCATCGCCCCCTCTTCCATGTTGCCCGTGCTGACCTCTAGGTAGCGTAGAATAGTGCGCAGCTTGCTCAAGTACTGCCAGGCCTCGTCTGCGCTGCGGATGTCCGACTCGGTGACTATTTCCATCAGCGCGATGCCCGATCGATTAAAATCGATGAGGCTGCCGCCTTCCTGGTGCAACAACTTGGCCGTATCTTCTTCCAAGTGTACGCGACGTATCCGAATCTGTCGTGTTGTGCCATTCGTATCGATCTCGAGCCAGCCGTTCTGGCAGAGTGGCCGGTCATACTGCGAGATCTGGTATCCTTTGGCCAGGTCGGGATAGAGATAGTTCTTCCGGTCAAACTTGGAGAACAACGGGATATCGCAGTGCAGGGCCAGACCGGTGAGCACTGTCGCCTCTATGGCCGCCCCGTTCAGGGTGGGTAGCACACCGGGCATACTGAGGCATATGGGGCAGGTGTGCGTATTCGGGGCCGCCGACGCATAATCGGCCGAGCAACCGCAGAACATCTTGGACGCCGTGAGTAACTGGGCATGAACCTCCATGCCGATGACAGGCTCGTACTCCATGCACACCTCCCATTGTATTGACTACCCTTCATTATATGGAGAATTGCCACGGACGGAAAACTCGCAACCACGGGTTGCTGATGTCTCTCGGTGTACATACAATGAGGTCAACCACTCGTCGTAGGAGGTGTTTATGCGCAAGATGACGTCTCGGGAGAGAATGCTTGCTACCATCCACCATGCGCCCGTGGATCGAGTGCCGGTGTCGCCTTGGCGCTTGGGCCGCATCCCTTGGGATAGCCCGCTGGGGCTCCAACTGGTTGCACGCACCGACCCCTGGATGGAGACGGGGTTTGGTTGCGATCCCTTCTTGGGGGCGTCCGCCCCCGTGGAATCTCGTCAGTACGGTGCTCAGAAGCGAACTGTTATCCACGCAGGCAATCGTGAGCTGGTAGCTGTATACACCACTACTGCGCAAACCACGGCCTGTACGGAATACCCCTGTAAGACTAGAGGGGATATCGAGGCCTTGTTGACGATGCCCTACGAACAACCCCACCCGGACTTGGAGCAGTATGAGGCGTTTCGCAAGCGGGTGGGTGATGACGGGATGACCTTAGTGGGTCTTGGGAACGGGTTGTGCTTCCCGAACGATATGCTGGGCACGGAATACTGCAGCTTGCTGTGGGCATCCGAGCCCGAGACCATTCGCCGCATGGTCGCTTTGGCTGCCGAGCGCGTTTTTCGTGTGGTGGAGGAGGCCTGCCGCGGCGGCGTGGATTGCTTCCGTATCGTTGGCGGCGAGTACGCCACGCAACTTATGGGAATGCGCGCCTGGGAGGAACTTATTGTGCCATTTGACCGCCCTCTGGTGGAGATGATCCACAGCTACGGCGGGCTCGCCCACTACCACAACCACGGCAACATGCATCGCTTCTTGGACCATGTCGCTGATCTGGGCATCGATTCACTCGATCCTGTAGAGCAGCCGCCCTATGGCGATATCAGCATGGGAGAGGCCATGGCACGCATAGGCGACCGCGTTTGTCTCGTGGGTGGGCTGGACGACATGGAGGTGCTGGAGACGCGCTCGCGGGCTGAGGTTGTCTCAATGGCAGAGGCCCTGCTCGATGAGACGGGTACGGTGGGCTATATGCTGGGGGGCACCTCGTCGGGCATCTTTGGTGAGGCCGCTGCGCATAATTTTATGGCGTTGGTGGACGTGGCTGAAGCTTACGGCTAGCCCACCTCAGGATCCTCTCAACCGTGCTGGCATCTTCTCCGAGGGCATCCTAATCGACTTTATATATCGGGATATACTGAGTATAATTTCTATATGAATCGTGCAGAGGTGGCACCGGGGAGGGTGTTGGGCTTCAAGTTGCGAGCGACGGCATTGCACCCCACCACTTTTGACATCGGCGGCGCAGTCTGAGACAATGCCGCCAAGTTCGTCCGTGTGGCTGCGGCGAGTGAATGCGAGATGTATCGTGTTCGCCCCGCCGAGTTTAGAGATTAGCGCGGAATGGGGTCTTGTTGGGTCCACAGTCTGTAGGGGGATGGCATGATGATGCGGAAAGCGTTCCAAGATGAGAAGCGCCGACTCCAGGATAGGGTGTTGGCTCTGGGGAGCTCGGTCCGCCAGGCTCTGGCGGACGCTGTGAGGGCGCTGCGGACGCACGACACCGATGAGGCGCGCCGGATCATCGAGGGCGACCGCGAGGTGAACGCCACGCGCTTTGGCATCGAGGCGGACACCTTGACCCTCATCGCAACACAGCAGCCCATGGCGCGCGACTTGCGGGAACTCGCTGCGATCCTCGAGATCATCACCGAGCTGGAGCGGATCGGCGACTATGCCAAAGGGATCGCCCGTATCAGCCTGATGATGGGCGATGTACCTCCCATCGAGCCGATGGTGGATATTGAGCGCATGGCTGACAAGGCTCGTGAGCTGCTGCAGCGCGCTCTGGATGCCTATGTGCAGCAGGATGCCGACACCGCCCGCATGATCCCTCGCGAGGATGATCTCGTGGACGAGATCTACAACCGTGTGTATCGCGAACTACTGGGTCATATCATCGCTGACCCGGCCAATCTGGAACAGGCCAACTATCTGTTGTGGGTGGCTCACAATGTGGAGCGTGCCGCCGATCGTGTCACCAATATTTGCGAGCGCGTGGTCTTTACGGCCACAGGCGAGATGACCGAGTTGGATACCGCCGACCTCGAGGAGGGGCTGTCAGGCATCAGCTAGCTGCGCGCTACAATGACCTCAGGTCACTCTCCTGCGATGAGAACTCTGGTCTTCAGAGGGCGGGGGGTCGAGCCAACGCAGCTGATGCGAGCCTTGCCGCGCGCCAGGGGGCGGCCGAAGCCTGGATATCAGCGCTCAAAGAGCCCCATGGAACCCGCCTCGGGTGGATTCGGTGTGATCTAGATCGCTTCGAATAGGAGCAGTTCGGACAGCGAGGCACCAGCTAGGCGCACTAGTAGCCCCTCATCCATGAGAGCACCTCCGCCGAGCTCTCTGCACCAGCCAGCGCTGTCATAAGTGACTCGATAGCTTTTGCCAGCGTCCAACCCACGGGGGCGGAGTCTATAGGTATCCTCCCGAGCACCGTTCAGTCGAAAGACCCCGGCGTAGGCACGGCCGGCGTCCTCGCTCGCACACTCGAGCACTACCCAATCCCCTCGCTCCGCCTGGCGCTGGATCGGCGTGTGATGGAACATGCGGCAGGTGGGCAGCATGGGCCGCATAAAAGTCTTGTAGAGTGAAATGGCGTGGAGCCAGTGTTCGCGACTCTGTATGTGCCGCTCTGCCATGGTGGGATAGATCCCACTGAGACACATATGGCCGAAAAGACCGACCCGCAGCATGAAATTTAGATCCGCCACCCCCTCGGCGATGGCTCCGAGGATGGTCTCACAGCGCTCGGGTGGAAGGCAGAGGGTTGTGCCGTTTACGATCTTGAGCGTCGGCGCGGGCGACCATTTGTCGGTGAGTTGTGTCCAATGGAAGCGCGAGAGCATTCCCAGGTCCATGCGCCCGCCGCCAGAGGAACAATTCTCCAGAAGCAGGTTGGGGAAGCGCCGGTGGATGCGATCAAAGATGCCATAGAGAGCATCATAGTAGCGCCAGAGCGTGTTTTCCGCATAGCCGCCACGCATCATCTCACCGCCCTCACCCACGCTTATATTATAGTCCAAGCGGAAGCAATCGAGCTCATAACGCTCGATGATGTCGACGATGGTGCGCTCCAGGTGCTCGGCTACCTCGGGTTTGGAGAGGTCGAGGTTGGGTATACTGGACCCTCTGCGCGTCATCTGCCAATCAGGATGCCTGCGCAGGGCGCGGCTGGCGGGCCCCATACGCTCGGCCTCCACCCAGAGCCCCGTCAACATGCCGCGTTTGCGCACGCGGTCAAAGGCGGCTTTCACACCGCTCACCAATAGAGGGCTTTCCTGATCCCAATCGCCCACCACCTCGGCCCAAGTTGCAGTCTCTGAGCCGAACCAGCCCGCGTCCAGCATAAAGAGCTCGGCGCCAGCATCGGCTGCGACGTCGATGTCCTCGTAAAGCTGGGCTTCCGTCACTTGAGCGTTCATGGTGAACCCTGTGTGGTTCACTTCGACCCTGTTTTCTCTGCCAGCGGGTAGCGGAAGCATCACGCTTTGACGCAAATGCGTATGCAGCGCTTGTACCCCCTCGTCCAATCCGCCAAAGAGAAAACCGATGTGCACAGCGGGTGTTTTGGCTGTTTCACTCGGCTCCAGCACACGCAGAGGCGCGGGGCCTGCCATGCCAATGCGCGCGTAGAGGCGTGCATCACGCGGAACATTGTGCCCTGCATAGCGGTTCGGCTCGTCGTCGTTTACGAACTCCATCTCCCAGTTGCCAGACCAGGCCAGGTGTATGACTGCTAGCTCGCCCGTCACCTCGTTGCGTAACATGCAAAAGGGGGTGCCCCAGCCCGAACGGCCATGCAACGTATCGAACGCGTACCGACCCGGCGGGAGGGGGGACCAATCAAAGCAGCCCTCTGCGCCCGGTTGGGTGTCGGTGTAGCGGCCGACGCTGAACGCGCCCTCTGGAAAGGCGGAAAGCGGCGTGGTTACCCAAGGATGGCCCACGCGCTCCCACACCTGGCCCGACCAAGGGCTCACGGCCGAGAGTGCCGCTGGCTCATCGCCCTCATTAGTGATCTCTAGCCAGCGGACGAGGAACTGTGTGCCGTCCAGCCGCGTGTGCACAGCAACCCTTATCGGGCGTAGCTCGTGGCGGAGCTCCACCACCCACTCTTGGCAGCCGGCGCGGGTGGCCAGAGTCTCGTGTGCATCCAGCCAGCGCCAACGATCGGTGAGTAGCTGCCCGTCTGCTTCCAGTTGGAAGGCGTGTTGGCGCCGTCGCAACGGTCGGTCGGCAAAGACCCCGCCACGATAGCTGTGCCAGATGGCCTCACGTGCCTTGGGGCGCCCCATAGCCGACGCGTTAACGAGGAGGTATTGCCCTTCGATGAGGGCTTCTTGGTAGACGACCATGCCAGTGTCGTAACGGATGATGGGGTAGGCGGGTATCTCGGTGCTGGTAGCTTGGAGATCGCTATGGCTCAACCGTATCTGCATGTGGTTCGTCACGTCGAGACCTCCCGTTTTTCGGGTAAATTGTTCGCCCCCAGCCAGACAACGAGCGCAGGGGGGCGAGACATCCGCTGGCGTCCCGAACCTACTCGGCGACGACGACCTGATAGCCCACTACCTCGGGCACCGTCAGGCGCACATAGCCGCTCTCGTAGCTGAACTCTAGCTCCTCGCCGCCGGGCGCAAGATAGACCCTCTTTGGCTGTTCGTTCGTCTTGAAGGCAAGCCTCACGTTATACAGCGGGATCACATCCTCGATGGTGTCGAAAGCCTGTCCTCGGCGCTCTGGGATGTAGTGAAGCAGGTGCACCACTGCGCGCCTCTCCTCGGGTTGGCGCAACAACAGCGCCTGGGCGCTACTGGGCGCCTCGCACTCTAGCAGCGGATCGGGCAGAAAGCGCTGTAGCGCTGTCAAGAAGAGCTGCTTGTACCACAGTGGCGCCTGTCGCCGGTAGCCGGCAAAGATCGGGTGCGCCAGGTAGAGCACGTTGCCTGCGGCGTTCAGGGTGACGGCAGGGTAGCCCGCCTTGGCCTGGTGGGCCGGCGGCGTGTGCTGGTGCGAGCAAAAGTGGTTCCAGGCGCGGTTGAAGTAGGGCGCCCAAACATCGGCCAGGATCGTTGTGTCCGCATGGGGGAGCACTTTCAGTCCCTGGTCGTACATAACGTACTCGGTGTCGGCCAGAGGTGAGTGCATCTCGGGGCGCACGGTGATATAGTCGGGCGAGAAGGGGGCGTCGCCCCCGAAATACACGCCGAACTCGGGCAGTGCAAACGCATTCCCCTCGGGTCTCAGCCCCGAGCGATGGCTGGCGATTACTTTGCCGCCACCCTCTAGGTAGGCGCGTACCTTGTCTGCCAGAGAAGCATCCATGAGAACCTTGTCTGGGAGAATGAGCACGCGATACGAGTTCCAATCGCTCTGTGCGTCCACAAAATCGAACTGGTGATGGCTTTCCATCAGCATTCGCAGCACGCCGCTGTTGGACGTATCCACCGTGCTGTCGTGCGTGCCCACCGCCTCAACGTTGAACACCGCAATCTCGGTTTGTGGTTGCGCCCCCACACACCAGGGCTCCAGGGATTCCACACGCTCGTAAACGCGGCCGATCATCTCGTAAGCGTGTTGATTGAGGCGGCCGCGGGGATGCAACTGGTCGCCGATAGAGCAGACTGCACCGTTGGCCAGCATCTGAAAACACTCGTACTCGAGGGCGCGTTCGCTCTTGAACGAGCCAAAGTCGCCCCAAGTGGTCTGGAATTTACCCGTCATCCCCATGGTAGGAAGTCCCCACGTCCGCGCGTAGCGCACGGTGATAGGGAAATGGTTGTAGCCCCAAAAGCCGGTGCTGGGCAGTGATTCGACTTCCAGATGCGAGAAGGTGTCCGCTGAATCACGCCACGCGGCCGGGATGTGCCCATGGTTGTGAAAGACGGTTGCATCGGGCCTCCGAGCCCAAACACCCTCGGCGAAGCGTCGCCGGTACCTATCCAGCACCTGTTGAGCGAAGCGCTGTCGGTCTTCCGACGATTCGGGGTTGAGGCCAGCTTTGGTCATGCTCGCCAGGCAATAGGGGCACACACACTCTCCTTGGTGGATGATGTCAAAGAAAAAACCATCCACTTCGCTGCCAAATAGATCGAGCACCTCTTCCGTCTGTTCCCACGCATAGTCGAGGTACGGAGCGTTAAGGCACATCTTTTTCCATCGCGCTGCTAACGGGCTGGTGCCGCCACGTACGCCCTCGGGCGTGACCTCGAGCCATTCGGGATGCGCAGCAGCCATATATTCATCCAGGCCGACGGTGATATAGATAGGCGCTCGAATGCCGGCTCTGTGGCAGGCCTCGATCTGTTCACCGAGCAGGTTGATCTTGAGCGCTGGGTGCACGGCAGCGAACTTGGTAGGGAGATAGTAGATCAAGCCGTGGTGGCAGCGCGCAAAGCAGGTGATTGAGTTGACATGGGCGCGCTTGAGCGTATCCACGAACGCATCGGCATCCCAGTCGGCTCCCACATCCCCAATGTGCTCGGAAGTGTGAAAGTCCAGATGTATCTGTCGCATGCGTAGTGGCTCTTTCATGAGGCGTGCTCCTTTGTGGCTTTGCAAAGATTGTCTCCTGGAAGCGGCTGCAAGGTACCACGTGGGCGGGGGGTTGTCAAAGTAGTGGAGCATTTGAGCTTGACCTACCCTCCTTTATTCGCTACAATGTTAGGCGTGGGGCAAAGTTGCTCCTCTCATGGAAGGGGTCGGGCACTTCCAGTTGCAGTGTAGCATGTGCCTCCGCCTGATCCGTGATCTACCGACCGGTGTGCGTGTGGCTCACCGAGAGACCGAAGCACAAGGAGGACGTATGGCCGGCAGATTCAGTCGCAGACATTTCCTTCGCTCAACCGCAGTGGCTGGGGTTGGCTTGGCAGCGCTTTTAGCGGGGTGCCAGCCCTCTCAGCCGCCCACAGACTCTGAGGGCGCGCCCGCTCCAGAGGCGAACGGGGCCCCGCCCGCTGCGCCCACCGGTGGCGAGCTTCGTATCGCGCTGATCAACGATGAAGCAGTGCTGGGCGTGCTCGACCTGTTGCTCGAGGGCCACAAAGAGCGCTACCCCGAAGTAGAGGCGGTCATCGAGTTCCAGGTAGGCGACTATGATGAGCGGATGTACACCCAGGCCGCGGCGGGCACCCTGCCCGACGTCGTCTGGACCGCCGACCTCTTCACGGTGCCCTTTGCCGAGAACGGCGTGCTGCTTGACCTCAACCCCCTGGCGGATGTCGACACCGAGTTCGACCGTGACGACGTCTTTGAGGCCATGCTGGGCCTGGGCGAGTACGAGGGCGGCCTCTACTTCCTGCCCGCGTCCCTCGACGTGGTCACCATGTACTACAACAAGACGTTGTTCGAGGAGGCAGGTGCCGAGACGCCGCAGGACACCTGGACCTGGGACGACTATATCTACAACGGTAAGCTGATCTCGGACATCGAGCGGAGCGCCGACGACACGCCGCAGTACTGGACGTTGGACAACCGCTCGTGGGGCTGGTGGGCCACCGTCTACCCGTGGATCATCGGCCACGGCGCCGATGTGCTCAGCGCGGACGGCACCAAGTCTACCTGGTCGGACCCCACCACCATGGAGGTCATAGGCAAGTACACCGCCCTGTGGACCGAGCACAACATCGCACAGCCACTGGGGCTGGATGTGGGCGGTGAGGCCTTTACGCTGGGGCGTGCGGCCACGTTCTTCCACATCCCCGGCCTGCGCAAGCACCACCGGGATGCGATCGAGGATCGCTTCGAGTGGGACGTACAAGTGATGCCCAAGACGCCAGATGGCCGGCATCGCACGGGCATGGGCACTTGGGGCATGGGCGTCTACGCTGGCACCAAGACGGCAAACATCGCCTGGGACTTTATCAAGTACATGCTGTCGGAAGAGACGCAGCTGACGCTGGCCAAGAACATGGCCAACATCCCCTTGCTGCGCTCGTTGTCGGATGATCCGCGCTGGCTGGACGAGCTCGATCCGCCTCCGGCCAACAACGCGGCGTTCATCGCCGGCGCCGATGATGCAGTGCTACCCCTCACTGCTTGGCCGTTGGATTGTGGTGGCTTTTACTTTGGCGAGGTGAACCAGACCTACACCAACGCTTTGGAGAACATCATCCGAGGCGAGACGAGTGTGGAGCAGGCGCTCACCGAGGCAGATGAGATCATCCAGCGCTGCCTGGACGCGGCATTCAGCTAGCCGTAGATGTTGTAGAGGGTCCGTACACGGGCCCTCTACGATGTTGGTTTTGGGCCGAGGTCGGAATGTCGGATGGCCTGCTGTTGCCGTTACGGGGTTCTGACCTCGCCTCTTTTTTACTATAGCGCGTCCTGGTAGCACGATTCGACGCTGGCACACAAAGGAGATGCATATCGTGGATCAGACAACTGCCAAGACGAGTGCAACGGCCACGCCATCGAGGACTGTGTCCACGCGAAGCAGCCGTACAAAACGCTGGCGGGACACGTTGCAGGGCTACCTCTTTATCTCGCCCGTCGTCCTGGGGTTGATCATCTTTACCATCGGGCCGATGATCATCTCGCTCTTTATTAGCTTCACCGAGTTCCCCTTGCTACGCTCCCCGAAATGGATCGGCATACAGAACTATGTCAACATGTTCACCGAGGACCCGCGGTTCTGGGGGTCGATGCGCGTCACCGTCACTTACGCTGTGACAGCGGTGCCCTTGGGAACGGCTGGCGGCCTCCTGTTGGCGCTCCTGCTCAACCAGAAGATCAAGGGGATCGCCTGGTTCCGCACAGCGTTCTATATGCCCACCATCGTCCCGGCCGTGGCCAGTGCGGTGCTGTGGGGCTGGCTGCTGAACCCCGATTACGGTCTGGTCAACGCGATGCTCTCGGGCGTCGGGCTGCCCACCTCTCGGTTCCTGACGCACCAACGCAGCGCACTGCCCTCGTTGGTGTTCATGAGCCTCTGGGGCCTGGGGGGCGGCATGGTCATCTACCTTGCGGGGTTGCAGGGCATTCCTGAGAGCTTTTACGAGGCGGCCAAAATCGATGGTGCCACCGAGTGGCATCTCTTTTGGAAGATCACCCTGCCGTTAGTCACGCCGACGATCTTTTTCAACCTGGTGATGGGTCTTATCGGTTCCTTCCAGTATTTTACTTCGGCGTTTTTACTGACGGAAGGCGGCCCGCTCTTCTCGACGTATTTTTATAACCTCATGTTATACGAGCGTGCGTTCAAGTGGCTGCAGATGGGCTATGCATCGGCGATGGCCTGGTTCATGTTGCTCATCGTGCTCGCGCTGACGCTTTTGGTGTTCCGCAGCTCCAGCGCCTGGGTGTATTATGAATCGGAGGTCAAGTGATGGCGCAGCTGATAGACGAAAAAGTCAAAGGCTTGGGCGATCTCGACTTGAGAAAGCCCGCGGAATCGCTTCGCATCCTCCTGATCTACTTGGTGCTGGTGGTGGGGGCGGCGATCTTTTTGCTCCCGCTTTTGTGGATGGTCACCACCGCGTTCAAACCACAGTCCGAGGTCTACATCTTCCCGCCCAGGTTCTTCCCCGATACGTTTCGTTGGCAGAACTTTCCAGACGGCTGGAACTATCCCGCTATGGATTTCGGCCGCTGGTTGTTCAACTCGCTGTTCATCTCTGCTGTAGTGATGGCCGGGACGCTGGTCAGCTCCTCGATGTGCGCCTACGGCTTTGCGCGCATCAAGTTTCCGGGGCGTGACTTTTGGTTCATGGCGGTGCTGGCCTCCATCATGCTCCCGTCACAAGTGACGCTCATCCCGCTGTATATCGGCTATCACCGCGTGGGGTGGCTGAACACCTTCTATCCACTGACGGTGCCCGCCTGGTTCGGTGGCGGCGCTATGAACATCTTTTTGCTGCGGCAGTTCTTTATGGGCATCCCTGTGGAGCTCGAAGAGGCCGCAGTGATGGACGGTGCCGGCCGCTTCCGCATCTGGTGGAAGATCATCTTGCCGCTCTCCAAGCCGGTGCTCGCCACTGTGGCGGTCTTTACCTTCCAGGGTGTGTGGAACGACTTTTACGGGCCGCTCGTTTTCCTGACGAGCCCGGGCAAGTTCACCCTCGCACTGGGAATCAACCTCTTCAAGGGGATGCATTCTACGCAGATCCCCCTGATGATGGCCATGTCGATGCTCATGGTCATCCCCATGATCGTGGTGTTCTTTTTTGCGCAGAAGCAGATGATCCGTGGTGTAGTGCTCACGGGCATCAAGGGCTGACACACACATCAGCCCCAACGGCGGTCGCACAACGATAGGCGGCCGCCGTTTCGCGTACAACGGACGCCGGCAACAACCACAGGAGGGCATCCATGCAGCCACGAGAGCGCGCCCGTCTGATCCTCAACCACCAGGAGGCGGATCGCCCCGCTATCGATTTCGGGTCCACTGTGGTCACTGGCACGTCGGCCTGGACCTATCGTGCCCTCAAGCGCGCCCTGGGTCTCGACGACA
This sequence comes from uncultured Anaerolineales bacterium, assembly GCA_964407215.1. Taxonomy (GTDB): domain Bacteria; phylum Chloroflexota; class Anaerolineae; order UBA1429; family UBA1429; genus CAYOUT01. The sequence goes on from CAYOUT010000001.1 coordinate 269,443, forward strand.
CCCATGTGCGCGTGCACGAGATGTTCCAAATGCTGGCCGAGGTAGAGACCCCCGTGCTCGATGCGCTGGGGAGCGATTTCGTCATGCTGCCCAAGGAGGACTGGCTGCTCGGCCTGCGCTACGGTGAGTGGAAGCCCTACACCTTCTGGGATGGCCAAACGTTCGACGTGCCGGTGGGTTTCAATCCGCGGGTGACGGCGGACGGTGCGTTAGAGGTGCGCGAGCGACGCGACGGGCCTTACACCAACCGCTTGCCGCGTGGCGGCTGGTTCTTTGATCCGATTCCCTCTGGCCGGTTGGATACGTTCGAGATCCCCCACATCCCTGAATCGGAGTGGCGCTTCACCGAGAACCTCAGCGACGAGTTGCTGCGCAGCCAGGAGGAGCGCGCCCGGCACCTGTACACCTCCACCGACCGCGCATTGGTGGCCGAGCCGCCCGTTTATGCGCCGTTGGGATACGGCGGGCTCTACCACTGGGCTATGAAAATGCTCACCGAACCGGAGCACTGCCGCGATTATATGATGCGTGAGGCCGAGGCGGCAGCCCGCTGTATTTCACAGTACATGGAGGCCGTGGGCGATTATATCGAGGTGCTCATCGTCAACTTGGCCGATTTCGGCATGCAAGACCGCGAGTGGTTTCAGCCCGAGTTGTTCGCCGAGTTTTACGTCCCAGCCTGGAAGCCCGTCACCGAGGCGGTGCATCGCCGCCATCCACACGTCAAGACATGGATCCACTGCTGCGGCTCGGTGCCCAACCTGATCCCGCATTTCATCGAGGCCGGCGTGGATTGCTTCAACCCGGTGCAGTGGACGGCCGGCGGCATGGACCTGCACCTGCTGAAGGAGGCCTACGGCGATCGGTTGGTGTTCTGGGGAGGCGCCATCTCCACGCAGCGCACCTTCCCCTTTGGCACCGCCGAGGACGTGGCCTGCGAGGCACAGGAGGTGCTGGACATCATGGCACCCGGCGGCGGATTCGTGGTAAACCCGATCCACAACATCTTGCCGGAAGTGCCGGTGGACAACATCCTGGCGCTCTATCGCACGGCACAGGCCTGGCGGTACCCGGGCCGTTGATGCCGACGCGTCGCGCTCGACGCCCTAACGCGAGGCTATCGCCCGCATCGTAGCTTTCCACCGCTACACCTGCAGCGAGCGGTTGATGATCATCTCTTGCCAGTCCTTGCTCAGCGTGATAAAGCGCGCCGACCAGCCCGAGACGCGCACCGCCAAGGTGGGGTAGCGCTCGGGGTGGTGCTGGGCGTCGCGCAACATCTCATTGTCCACCACATCGATGTGCAAAAAGATGCCACCCAACGACAGGAAGCTGCGCAACAGCCCCACCAGCGAGTCGAGGCCCTCTTTGCCCGAGACGCAGCTGGGATGGAGCTTGAGCTCCAGGGCGGTGCCGTTAGTGAGGCGCACCAGGTCCATAGCGCAGTGCGATTTGATCACCGCTGTAGGGCCCTTTTTATCGGTGCCCGGCGAAGGCGAAAAGTTGGTGGCCAGGATCTCCCCCTCACGGTGGCCATCCGCCGAGGCCTTGCGTTGCGGCCGCCACTCGATCTCTCGGCCAAAGGTGCTGACGCCGGGCGGGCGCAGTACGCCGTGGCGCTCGCGCACACGACCCACCAAAGCGACGAAATCGTCGAACACTCGCTTGGTCATAGCGTCGGCCTCGGCGTCGTCGTTTCCATAGTAGGTGTACTGGCTGAGAATTCTCCTGCGCAGCGGCTCGCGGCCCCCCCAGTTGCTGCGCAGACAATGCACCAACTCTGGGAGACTGATGAGGCCGTCCTTGTACACCATGCGTTGGATGGCCAGCAAACTGTTGCCGGTATTGGGCAGGCCGCCGGCGTGCGGAGCGAACACCGTGTAGCGCGCACCACGATCGGCGTAGCCGCGCCCCCGCTCGATACAGTCCTCGGTTAGCAGCGACGCCAATGTGAGGGGCTCACCGCCGGCCATGAAGCGGTCCGCCTCCGTGTGGATCGCGTCGATCTGCTCCGCCAACGCGTCGCGGTAGGCGGCGTAGAGGCTCTCGAAATCCGCGAAATCGGGCGGCTCCACCTCGGGCGTGGTGACTCCCAACACCTCCTGCAGGAGGGCTAGCGTGTCGAACGGCCGGTAGCTGAAGGCCGTTTTGCCAGGCACTTGGATCTCCCAGCAGCCGTCGTTGGCGTAGCGCCGCGCTTCGGCGAGATCGTACCCAAAGCCCACTAGGCTCTCGATGATCAGGTCCTCGTTGTAGACCGCCACCATCCCCCCGCCACGGCGCTGCACCTCGGCGATGCGACGCAGCAGCCGGTTCGGCGTGCGCGGACTGATGCGCACGGCGATGGGATAGTCGCTGATGCGCAGCTCCTCTACCACATCCAGCACCAGATAGGTCACCTCGTTGGTGATCTCGTCGCCCTCGGCGCCGATGCCACCCAAGACGATGTTCTGGTAGAACTGGCCATCGCCCGAGGTGCCGGTAAAGCAATCCTCGGCGCCCACCCACTCGCAGCCCTTGATCCAAAAATGCGCCAACAGCTCGCGCGCCTCGTCCAAAGTGATGCGTCCCTGAGCCAAGTCCGCACGCAGGTAAGGCCCCAGCATCTCGTCGATGCGGCCGATGCCCGGCCAGTTGCCACACAGCCGTTGGAAGCAAAAGAGGAACCAGAGAGCTTGTACAGCCTCGGCGTAGCTGGTGGGGGGGTTCTCGGGCACGTGCCGGAGGTTGTCTTGCACCCACGCATAGTGTTCGCGTTGTGCTCCTGTGCTGGCGGCCGTCAGTCCCTCCAGGGCCTGCATGTAGCGCTGGTGCCAGATCGCCGTCGCGTCCAAGCAGGTGAGCATGCAGCGCAGCAAGTCCTCGCCGCGGGCGTCCAAACCCCCGCGCTCTAGGCGCTCCTCTACTTGCCGCCGTAGCCCCATGTAGCCCAGCCGCAGAGCGCGGTCGAACCCCAGGGTGAGGTGACTGATGCTGGAGAAAGCGGGCACGCCCTCAGAGTAGACCGGCACGCGATGCATAGTGGCTTGTGCTAACGTGGCCGCGCCCACAAGGCGCTCCTGGGGCTCGATGCGCAACGGCGCGTGTTCGGCGATGAGGCGCACGGCGTGGGCGTAGCGCTGCTCGTCCGTCGCGCCGTCCAGCTCGGCGACGCCGTCCAAACTGAGAGGTAGATCGCGCACGCTGCGTCCCCAGGCGCCGCTCAGCGCTCGGGCGGCCAGCGCGTGCGTTTCGGGCGAGAGGCGATGTGTGCTGGGCGGATTGTTGGTTCGCACGAGCGGATCTCCTGCGGGAAAGGTTCGACCTAGCAAAGCCGGATCATAGTGCGGCAACGCGCGATGTCAAGCTTTGGCGATTCCGCTCGGGCTACGTGTGCGCGAGGGACGTATGCAAGCCCTTCACCAAACAACGGGCGCGCCGGCCTCTAGGCCGGCGCGCCCGTGTTCGTACAAAGCGGTCAGTCCGTCACAGTGTAGACGGTGGGCAGATCAAAGATATAGTTATAGACCTGCAGCGTATACTGAACGCCGGGCTCCGCGGTGAAGGTCAGCTCGCGCTGGCCGGGCTCGTCGCCCGCAGAGCCGGTGCGCGCTACCTCGCCATCCGCGTCGTAGACGATCATGCCGATACCGTCGCCGATGATCGGGTTGTCGCCCACAAAGTTCAAAGTGAGCGTGACGTCCTCCTCCCCGGCGAAAGAGAGGGTGTAAAGGTCAAAATCGCCCGATGCGACACCGTACAGGTTCCCGGATACGGGCAGCGGCGATTCGGCCACAGCCTCCTCCTCGGGCACCACCGGGGTCTCGGGTTCGGGCGCCGCCTCAGCTTCAGCCTCGGTCAGGCCCGTCATCTCGATGGTGAATTGTATCTCCTGGTCCGGGATATAGTTGTAAACCTGCACCAGCCAATCAGTCTCAGTGGTATCGCCGTACTCCAGCTCGGCGCGCCCACCCTCGTCGGGGTTGCGTTCCGCGATGAGCGTGCCGTCGGGCCCGTACACATTAAAGCCCACGCCCTTGCGTGTGACAGGGTCGGACGGGGCAGCGTCCACGGTGATGGTGATCACGCTGTCATCGCCCGGGTAGTCGATGGCATAGTAGGCGAAAGACCCGGCAGCGTTGCCTACGAGGGGCACGCTCACCGGCTTGTCGTCCGTCAAAGCTTCCGGCTGGTCGGCGTCGCTGGACTGAGCCAGCACCGTCCCCGCAAGGGCCGAGAGGACCAGTACCAGAACCAATGTCACGGGCAACAGCGCCCGCAATGTGTATAGCTTTTTTCGATTCATCTCCATACTCCTTTCGTGTGCCACAACCTTGTGGCTTCGGATCGCTGAGGCCCCACCAAACCCGCTTGGAGCATAGCGTGTGCGGTCGCGCCTCATCGGGCGTCAGCTTGCTTTCACAGCCGCACGGTGCTTCTAGCGCCGCTCGCTCGAGGCCATCACCTCTAGTATAGCCTGTGATTATGATGGCATTATGTGGGAATAATGAAGATATTGTGAGGAAAATACGAGGTCACATGCTACAACAGGGCTCGCAGGGCTCCTATTCCGAATAGAACAGACTCGTGCTCAGATACCTTTGCCCCGAATCGGGCAGAATTGCCACGATCAGCTTGCCATAGTTCTCGGGCCGATCGGCGATGCAAACCGCTGCCGCCACTGCCGCCCCCGACGACACACCCGCCAGGATACCCTCCTCACGCGCCAGCCGCCGGGTCCAATGTACGGCCGCGTCGTCGCTCACCTGAAACACCTCGTCCACCAAGTTCAGACGCAGCACATCGGGTACAAAACCCGCCCCCAGGCCTGCGATCACATGCCGGCCGGGCTCGCCGCCCGATAGCACCGGCGAGCCCTCGGGCTCAACGGCGATAACTCGAAACGACGGCTTGCGCGGTTTGAGTGCCTCGGCGATGCCCGTGATGGTGCCGCCCGTGCCCACCCCAGCCACGACTATATCCACCGTGCCGTCTGTGTCTCGCCAGATCTCCTCGGCCGTGGTGAGTCGATGCGCCTTGGGGTTGGCCGGGTTCTTGAACTGCTGTGGCATAAAGCTGTTGGGAGTCTGCGCCAGCAGCTCCTCGGCCACACGCATGGCTCCCGGCATCCCTTGGTCGCCTGGCGTCAGCACCAGCTCGGCGCCTAACGCCCTGAGGAGGTTGCGGCGTTCCGTCGTCATGATGTCGGGCATGGTGAGGATCAGCCGATAGCCGCGGGCGGCGCATACAAACGCCAGCCCGATCCCCGTGTTGCCGCTGGTGGGCTCGATGATGACCGATCCCTGCTTGATGGCGCCGGCGCGCTCCGCCTCGGTGAGCATGCTTACAGCAATGCGATCTTTGGTGCTGCCGAGGGGGTTGAACGATTCGAGTTTGGCATAGATGATGGCATCGATGCCTGCAGTGACGCGATTCAGGCGGATCAGGGGGGTGTTCCCGATGGTCTCGGTGATATCGTGGTACAGCCTGCCCATCTCTGTACTCCTCCACCGGCTGCAGAGCGCCCCCGGGGCGCTCGCAATCTTGTATCGTGTGGCGCGAGCAGCACATCGCCTCCCGCGCCACTGAATCGAGGATAGCAGAAAACAGTAACCAAGTCAATACGAAGATATAAACTGTAAAGGGAGAGAGTCCAATCCTTCTAATACAGTAAAGACGGCTGGTTCATCCGTAGCAGTTTGAGGCAGCGAAGGCGGAGGGGGCGATATGGGGAGAGGACGGTCATTCCGTCCTTTTTCATGCTCAAACAGGCGGCGAAAGCGTGACTGTCGGATGTAGACATTTAGCCGTTTTCGACAGCTTGCAAACCCGCAGGACCGTGGATAGCATTTTGCGGCAGGAACAGAGAGAACAACAGCCGCGCAGGGCGCGGATATGGTGTTATAATACCATATCCGCGCCGCTTGCAGGTAAAATAAACCAAAATGTACTTCCATTGCCGACTTGCGATTCCACTCCATATTCACCAAAGTGCATTTCCACTATTTTCTTGACGATAGATAGCCCAAGCCCTGTACCCACCAGGGCTCTTTTGTGTCCCTTGTCAATTTTGTAGTATCTATCCCAAATAAACGGGATGTTCTTGGCTTCAATCCCATCGCCATAATCCTTGATATTGAATCTAACCCCGTTTTTCACATTCTCTACCCAAACAGATACTTTTTTGCTATCGCCTGTGTAGTTTATGGCATTTGTTAAAAGGTTATAAAACGCCTGTTCAAGCTTAACCCTGTCAGCGATGACAATGATTTCTCTTTTGCAATCAAATTCAATCTTATATCCCTCTTTATCAAGAAGGGTATTCATTCGCTGGACAATCGGATTCAGCACATCATACAGATTAAATCTTGCCGGATTTAGTTTTTGTACGCCATTCTCGAATTTGGAAATATCCAACATATCGTTTACGAGCGATGTAAGGCGGGTAGTTTCGTCCATAATCACTTGTGTTTGCTCTGGCGTTATTTCATTCGAAAAATCGTGCATCCTTTCCGAATAACTGTAAATCAGGCTGAGAGGTGTACGCAAATCATGCGATACATTCGCAAGCAATTCTCGCCGTAATCCCTCCACTTTTGAAAGTTCGGAAGCGGTGGTGTTTAGCGTATCGGAAAGCTCATGGATTTCCCGATACCCCTTGCCCGAAAAATGAACACTATAATTCCCGGCAGCAAGAACCTTAGCCCCTTCATTCAACTTCTCTATGGGCTTTGAAACTGTCTTGGCGATTATAAAGGACAAAATGATGGATAGTACGAGCATAATACCTGTAACGTAGACCAATTGAACCTTTATTGTCGATATTGTCGCATTGACCGGAGAAATGATTGCATAGAAAACCAAAGAAATTGTTCTTCCGTCGGAGGCAATAAAATCCCGCTTTTCGGTGATTGTTTCCCGCATTGGGGGCTTATCTCCTCCCCCTGGTCTATCCGGTGGTGCAAAATCATGTGCCGGTGTTACAATAATTTCTTGATCTTCGGAAAGCGTTTTCAGAATCTGACCAAGATCGGGATTGTCAATGTTCTTTTCAATTAGGATAATAGCCCTTGCGATCTCGTCTTTTCGAATACTCTTGTACATCTCACTGAGAAAAACAGTTTCAAATAACCATAAAATCGCGAGCAACAAAGCACAGAAGCCCAACATAAATAAAAATATTTTCCACATTAAGCGCTGTGAGCGCTGTGATTTTTTCACAGGCTAACCCTCGAATCGATATCCCAAGCCCCGTAAGGTTGTGATGAGCTTTGCATAAGGCCCCAAAGATTTCCTGAGCAATTTCATATGGGTATCAAGCGTTCGGTCATCCCCGTAATAATCAAAGCCCCACACTTCCGATAATATTTTCTCACGCGGCACAGCAATATTTTTGTTTCGTATCAGGAAAAACAGCAGATCATACTCTTTAGGAGCCATATTTGCCTGTATACCGTCAATCAGCACTCTATAAGCAGTCATATCTGCCTCAAAGCCTTCTTTTTGAAATATTATGTGGCCTTCACAATCCAATGATTCCGTGCTTTTCTGTGTTCTTCTTAAAATTGCGTTTATACGCATCATAATCTCTTTTGAAGAAAACGGCTTAACCACATAATCGTCAATACCTACCTCAAATCCCAAAACCTTGTCATATTCCTCGCCGCGTGCCGAAAGCATGATGACCGGCGTATCCGATGTTTTGCGTATTTCTTTTACTGCTGAAAAACCGTCCAGTTCCGGCATCATGATATCCATAATAATAATATCGAAGGAGCTCTGCTTGCATATTTCCACAGCTTCCATGCCGTCCGCAACTTCTACAACTTCATGTCCTTCGAATGTGGCATACCGTTTAAGCACTGCCCGCAAGCCGCTTTCATCGTCACAAATTAGGATTTTAGCCATTTTATCACCATCCAATGTAGATATCATAAAAAGGTCGATTTTAAGTAACCGGCTGAGTGAAAATTCCCAGCCGGTTACTCTTAATACGTTTTTTTAGCTTTGGAAAGAAAGAACGTAGCTCCACCTAAAATCAACAGCAATGCAACTATCACGATTGCATATGTTGGGTCAAATGTATTCATAGAAGCGTTGCCGTTTTGTCTATCCGGCATATTCCCTCCGGGGAAGCCGCCCCGATTACCGCGCTGACCTTCTCCCCCTGCGCCGCCCGGCATTCGATTGAGCATTTCGGAAATTTGCTCTATTTGCTCCTCTGTTAGGCCACTCTCTAAGAGCCTTTCACGTATTTCATCATTTAATGTACCGCCACTTTCCTGTAAGATGGCCATTGCTTTTTGTATGAGGTCCTGATCTGCCATACCACCAGCGAAACCGAATCCACTCTGACCCTCATTCCCATCAACACCGCGACTGCCCATGCCGCCCATCATGCTGCCGAGCGCCGATAAGTTAATGTCACTAGCATCAACAAGAGCAGATTGGTTGGCATTTTGCTCCTCTGTTGTCGAGGGGATTGTGCCGTTAAGCTGTCCCTCAATACTTTGAGCGCGTAGAGTTCCCAGCTCGATAAGGACAGGTAGGGATGATTCATAAGCCTCATATGTTGTGAATGATGTTGTATCGTTTTTCACATAGCTGCCTATTTTCGCATCTAGTGCTAGGATCGTTTCAGCAAAGGTGCCACTTGAAAAATATCCGTCTACAAGCTGCTGTAAATATTCGTGGTATTTCTCTTTGTATTCAGGTACTTCAAGCAACTTACTGATAAGGGGACGATCTTCCATACTGACGCCACTGACCGGCGTGTCAATTGGAAAGTTGACCACACTGCTTGCGTTGCCACTTTGGAAACCGCCAAAAGCCAAGTTATAATCCCAAGGTAATATGCTAATCTTTCCGTCTCGCTCGTAAATATAGTAGTTTTGCGCCATGCTGGAAGAATAGCTGTCAAGATTAACAACGACAGTGTGCGCTGCTAAATAGCGGAGTATTTCGTCAACATCAAAATACTTTTCCAGATTTGTACCTGCATTCAGATTTTTGATGGCGATAATAACTCTTTGCTTGTCTTTATCGGAGTTTTTCTTAAACTCTGCATTATCAAATATGCTGCGGTAGCTGCTTATTTCATCATCTACATAGACGAGATCGCCGCCACCGTGGCTACCCATGCCGCCGCGCTCACCGCCGATGCCACCGGGAAATCCACCCATACCGCCATTTTGTTCGCCCTGTTCGGGTCGATTTCCTCCCGGCATACTTTGTTCATCTGCTCCCCAGTTAGCTGGCGGTTGCTCCTGTCCATTGTTTTGCCAGGCGTCTTCTTGTCTATTCAGTTGTGGACGGACACCGCGACCATCGGGGGGTTGCCATGCATTATCCCCGTTCATAGGATTATTTCCCATGTTACCGTTGTCTCCCATGAAATCATCACGTTGCCCCATAGCAATTTTCACATTGTAAAGTTGTCCTCCAGACGTATTGTATACTCGGTCGAGAAACGACTTCTCATATCTCTCTAACGCAAGGTAAAATCCAAAGTCCTCACCATTAACCGTCACGTTGGCATAATTCATAAGTGGAGTATCAACGCCAACATACTTCATGATGTCATAAGAAAGATAATCTTTCATATAGGTTGTATCGCCCATGAGATTGTTTACACAGAAAGTATCGAGTCCATAGCAGGTTTGTCCCTTAACAAAATGATTAAACTTGAAATGGAGACTAAAGCGGTCGCTATCAGTCATTTGCGCAACCTGTGTAAGGCTTGAATTGCCTTTCGTCCGTATGCCAACCGTACTGAATGTTTCCCCGTTTATGACCAAATCGCCGGATACATATTCTTTGGCCGTAGCATTACCAAGCATTTCCTGCCACTCTGCTTCATCAATGCGAATGTCTATTGTCAAGACTTCATCGCCAAACAACTTTGTTTCATAATCCATTGTTTTTGTTTTAGTGTTTACTCTAGCAGCATATACAATCACGCCACAGGCGAGCAGCGACAGGCACATACAGATCGCTACTATTTTATTCAGATGCTTGCTACCAAGCATTGCGCTCACCTCCCATCAGGAATTTGCGCCTTACATATAATAATCGCCGTTGTAACTTACTAATACTGCATTGGTAACACCGCTTACATTCAGTAAATCATTCACAAATCTTACTGAGGAATCTTTGAGCCGTACTTCAACAGTGAGTTCAATACCGTTTTTAGATACATTTTTAGACTTTACGAGATGCTTTTTTGTATAGCTCTGGAGCATGGCCAGAGACCTTGTTTCGGCATCATCGTCATCACAATTAAGAACAACAACATAAGGTGTGTCGGTACTCTTTCTATTCACAAAGACAAAAAGAATAACACCAATAACAAGCGAACCAATCACTGCCAGTGGGATAAGCCCTACACCAACAATGATACCCGCTGTAATCGACCAAAACAGATATACAAGATCAAGAGGCTCCTTGACAACCGTTCTAAAGCGGACAATGGATAGCGCGCCTACCATGCCGAGGGAGGTAATGAGGTTTGATGATACGGCCAAGATAACAAGTGTGGTGATCAAATCCATTGCAATAAGTGATATGCCGAAAGACGATGAGTACATGACTCCGGTGTATGTTTTTTTATAAACCATAAAAATAAACAGACCAAGAGTGAAAGAGATACCTAAAGCAACCAAAATATCAGGGACGGAAAAAGCGGCTGCTTTATTGAGAAACGTGAAATTAAATAGTTGTTCTAACATGAATGATGCTCCTTTTTGTTATACTAATCTGGAAACTACATACTTTGAAAACTCGGTTTCAGACCTTCTGTCTATCCGAAGCAACTGCCGAATAATCTCCGGGATGAAGCCATCGTACTTGATTTCAAGAATAGTGGCGTTGGCAGCAGGAATCGTTACGAGTTCCGGGCTAAAAAAGCCGGACACATTGTTTGAAGTTCTGATATCCCGATCAAACGTGATGCGGACGTTACCTGCGGGGTAGACATATGCTTCTCGTTTGTAATCGACAATTGCCCGTGGGCGCAGATTTTGATAGTGAATTTTGGTATAGAGCTCCCGGAAAAGAGGATGTTCACTTTCTTTCAAAACATCAAAGTCACCGGCAATAATGGCTTCACATTGCTCTTTTGTTATGGGAGCACTTTCTTTGTAGCATAGCCGGTTTGTCTTACTTTTTTTTTCGAGCCGGATAAACGAGGGGTCGTCGCTATAAAACCGTATTCTAAACTTTTCACGTCTACTAAGCCCCGATAGTTTTTCGACGATTGCCTTGTCTGTATAATTATCAAAATACAGACTTCTAACTTTGTACCCTCCAGCTTCGTCCGAGTTTTCATCTAAGCGAGCTATATGTTTTAGCCTTGATGAAAGCTGCAAGTAATCGAAAACATTAATGTACAGTTTGTGTTCGTGACGGCCAGTTCCATTCATATTCTCACCTCCAGTACGGTAAGCAAATTATAACAGAGCTTGCTGAACTACATATGTTTTCTATCTGAACTTTGGATGAATTTTTCTTGTATCCAGTACGGAAATGATAAAAACAAACTAGAGCATGGAAAACCATGCCCTAGTTTGACAATCTTTGTTTAAGAAGAAAATATTTTCAGTACGATATAAAATCTTTCTAAAAAATGGACAAACCTCCTTGACAAAAGCTATCAAATACATACGGACAAGTCGCGCCTGGATGGACTCAGCGCGTCTGGATGAACACCGTCATGGAGTTGGCTCCGCGGTTACACCACGCATAGTAGGGGATGGCGGTGAGTTCCACCTCGCGCAGCCGCAGCGGCGGGTGCAGACCCCACGGCCGGTAGAGCGGCCCCTGCGCCTCCGGGTTCTCCGGAGTCCACCCTCGCATATGTAGTGTGCTGACGCCGCCCAGAAGGCGCGGCTGGTGCCGATGCTCCACGGCAAAACTCTGCGGCTTGGCCCCCAACGCGATGCGGGCATCACGTACGTCCCCCACCTGGGAGTTATCGGCGCCCTCCAGGCAGTAGATCAGCGGCCCTCGCTGTAGCGCCACAGAGCCCCGTGCCTCCACCACTCTGGGGTCGGCTTCTATGGCACGCACCGGCATGGGCAGGTGGAGATCCATGGTATCGCCGGGCTCCCAAGTGCGGCACAGCGCCAGGTAGGTCCCAGGCTGCAGATCCGTTATGAGGCCTTTGTTGCACACATGGGCTTGTGCCTCGGTGCACCAGGCCGGTACCCGAAGAAAGAGGGTGAATTCGGCGGGCGCCTCCGGCCAGATGCGCAGGTGCACGTCGCTATCCCACGGGTAGTTGGTGGCGATATCCACGCGCAGGGCAGTACCGTCGGCCAGGGTGTGCTCGAGCTTGCAGGCATCGAACAGGTGCACCCACAGCCCCTCGTCGCTGGTGCTGAACAAGTAACTGGGCAACGATGCGAGCACGCGCTGCACGTTGGGCGGGCAACAGGTGCAGTCGTGCCAAGGTTGGCGTTGGCGCGGCGCACGACGCATATGAGGGTACCAAGGGTCCCCTTCGCCGTGGCCCGAATCAGCCAATGGGTTTACATAAAAATATTCGTCGCCCTGCAACGACACGCCCGAGAGAAAGCCGTTGTAGAGCGTGTGCTCGAACAAGTCAGCGTAGGCGGCGGCGCCGTCGTGCGCCAACATCCTCCACGACCAGAACAGGTTGCTGATGGCAGCGCAGGTCTCGGCGTAGGCGCGTTCCAGGGGCAGTTCGAAGGGCATGCCGTAAGATTCGCCCACGTAGCGCCCGCCGACGCCGCCGGTGATGTACATTTTGGTGGTGACCATGTTGTTCCACAGGCGATGGCACGCGGCCATCATCCCCTCGTCGCCGGTCTCTAGCACATAGTCGACGCCGCCGGCGAGGTGGTAGCCCGCCCGCACAGAGTGCCCCTCGATCACCTGTAGGCTCGCCAGGTCGCTTCGCTGCAGAAAAGTGCCCGCCAAATCCAGGTAACGGCGCTGCCCCGTCTCGCGGTACAGCTCCACTAGGGCCATCTCGATCTCGGGGTGGCCCGGAGCGCCGGGGCGCCCATTGGGGCCGAACACGCTGTAGAGGTAATCGGCGTAGCGTATGGAGGTATCCAGCAGGCGCCGGTCGCTGATGGCGCGGTGAGCAGCCACCGCTGCCTGAAACAGATGCCCAGCGCAGTAGAGCTCGTGACCCCTGGGGAGGTCGGCGAAGCGCTGATCCGCGCGCTCTTCCACATAGTAGGTATTCAGGTAGCCGTCCTCGCCCTGGGCGGGCAACACTACCTCGATGGCGCGGCCCAGCAGCTCACGCACATCGCGTGCTTGAGCTGCGTCCTGCCCCTGCAACACTAAGGCGGCCGCCTCCATCCACTTGAAGAGGTCCGAATCGGTAAAGAGCGGGCCACGACGGGGGACGTCGGCCGCGCCGTACAAGCGCCGAAAGTTATCCAGCACTCCGTGCTCTTCGAGCAGAGTATAGAGCCGGGGGATAGCGCGCTGCCGGTTAGCCACCATACGCGGTCGCCAAAAGCCATCGCCCATTGTCACAGCGCTCACGGGCACGGACCGCAGTTTTGCGTAGGGGCTGCGAGTTGTATCCACTACTCCTGCGTTACGGGGCGCCTCTATCGGCCTATTGTTGTTCGACATACTCGTGCTATCGCCTCCTAATAGACTGACCTCGAGCGTCCATCCACCGAATGCAGCCCTCGCTCGGCTAGAGCAGGCGCGTACGCACATCCGTGTGGGGGCGCTCGAGGTGCATCGAGATGGCGGCTGCCAGGTGGGCTCCAAACAGTGTGATCCAACCGCTCCAATAGACCCAGAACAGCAGCGCCACCACTGTACCTAACGAGCCGTACACCAGCCGATACCGATCCAGAAACAGGGTCAGGTATCGGGTGAAAACCGATGTCAGACCGCGCCAAGCGGCTGCGGCTAACAGGGCGGATACGAGGGACTCGAGCCAACCGACGTCAGCACGCGGCACCAGCCGGTAGAGCGCCACGTACAGGGCAAAGGACAACACCCAGGGGGCGAGTTTGCTGAGCAGCAGCCGCAGCGGCGCCCCTGGCTGTAGCAGGCCGTTGCCGAGCGACAAATCCAACCTGTACAACACGCTCAGCACCGCATTGTAGACGGACCACGTGGTCAACAACGCCAGCAGGCTGGCCACCATGCCCACGGCCACCAAGCGCCCCTGCACAAAGTTGCGCACCGGCGCCCCGGGCCAGGCCAGATTCACATTGCGCGCCAACGAACCAAAGAACCCGCTGGCCGACCACAACAGCGTCGCGGCGGCCGCCACACCCACCGGCCCACGAAGCTTTACCACCTGCTGCAAGTTCTCGGCGATGAGTTGTCGCGCTGTGGGGATCACTCGGTGCACCAAGGCGATGATCTCCGCAAGGGTCTCCTCCGAATCCGCGAACAGGCTGCCTGCAGCGAGCGCAAAGAGTACCAGGGGGAAGAACGAAAACAGCGCGTAATACGCCAACGCAGCCGCAGCCTCGGCGGCCCGATGCTCGTTGAAGCGGCGAACGGCGGTGAGGACGACCTCAGACCAGCCGCTTGTCCAGCGATTGGCACGCTTGCGGAGCGCCGCCAGCAGTGTTCGGTATGCACTCTTGATTCGCCGCAGCGCCATCGGTCCCTTCTCCCGCCAAGTCGTCTCGCGTGGCGAGTCTAGAGCATGCGAGGGCGTGCGTCAAGCTGCCGATGATTGCCGTCGGCACAGTGGCCTGCTATACTGCGGCCGTCCACCCACACCCCGGAGGAACCCGATGAACTCACGAGAGCGCTTTCTGGCCTGTATGCGCTTCGAGCCGATGGATCGTGCGCCCAACTATGAGATGGGCTACTGGGCCGGCGTGCTGGAGCGCTGGTATAGCGAGGGCCTGCCTCCCCACCCCGGCGCGCCGCGCAATCTAGCGCCGGGGGCCGGCGTCAAGGGCGAGGGGTTCCCCTGGCGGCGCAGTGAGCTGCGCGACCTCTCGGTGCACCAACACCTGGGCCTCGATGCGGGCATCGAAAAGATCGATGGAGAGTGGGGGATTTGGCCACCGTTCGAGCCCCGGGTGCTATGGGAGGACGAGACGCGCGTCCAACGCGTAGAGCCGGACGGCACCGTCGTGCTGGTGCGCAAAGACTCTTCCAGCTTGCCCCACCCGACGGATTGGCCCGTCAAAGACCGCGCCTCGTGGGAGGCCCTGGCGAGCGAGCGCCTGCGCATCGACCTAACCGGACGCCTGCCGGCCGATTGGGGGCAGCATGTGGCCGATTATCGCCACCGCGACTGGCCGCTGCTCATCGGCGGCCCGTTCCTGGGCGTGTTCTCATCGCTGCGTACACTGATGGGGTTCGACCGGCTGATGTTCACCTTCTTTGACGACCCGCAGCTCATCCACAACATCCTGGAGCACCTTACCGCGCTGTGGCTGGGGTTGTTCGAGGAGGTGTTGGCGCAGACGGACGTGGACGGTGCGTACTATTGGGAGGATATGAGCTTCAAAAGCGGCTCGATGGTGTCGCCGCGTATCTTTCGCGAGTTCTTTACGCCGGTGTATCGGCGCATCAACGCCTTTTTCCGCGAGCGCGGCTTGGACATCATCCTGCTGGACACGGACGGCAACGTCTGGGGGCTGATCCCCCTCTTTGCTGAGGTGGGCGTGACGGGGCTCTATCCCTTTGAGGTGCGCGCAGGGATGGATGTGTCCGCTGTGCGCGCGCAGCACCCCCGCCTGCAGATGATGGGCGGTGTGGACAAAGCGGCGCTGGCAGAGGGGCCGGCCGCTATCGACGCCGAGCTGGCGCGCATCGCGCCGGTAATCCGTAGCGGGGGCTATATCCCGGGGTGCGATCACTATGTGCCGCCGGACGTGCCCTGGGAGCATTTCGCGTACTATCGGCGCAAGCTGGCCGCGCTGCTCTAGCGCGTTATAGCGTGGGAGCGAGACACCTGCAACCCAACAGGCCGCGCCCGGCCGAGCCCGACGGGGCCCTCGTATCGGGGTCCGCACATTATAATCTGGAGGATCGCATGCGTATCTGGAGTAATCGCCAACAGCCGGGAGGCCCACCGGCCGACGACGGTAGCATTCATGGTATGGGCAACGGCGAGATGCTGGCTTGCGCACAAGGCCCCAACCTGGCGCAACTCTTTGGGCCGCCCTACACCTCGCCGGTGATCCTGTCGCTCGGCACCGAGTACGATGGCCCCCTGTGCGACGAGGCCATCCGCGAGGAGGGCGCCGCCATCTGGAACCATCGCATGGCCAGCAACGGCCAGCCGGTGCTCGAGTTTACCGAGTGTGTAGCGGCGGATCTTAACGTCTACTTGCGACGCTTTACCTGCTACAGTGCTGGCCTGCGCTGGGTGATTCGCCCGCACAGCGCTACCACCGTGGTGCCCGCGGCGCTATCCGAACCCGGCTGGCTGCTGCTTCTGGGCCGCTACCAACGCATGATGTTCTATCCCGACACGCTGGCTCATCACACTTGGGTGCTGCCCCAGGGGAGCTGCCGCGCCGAGCGCAACGAGGCCGGCGAAATCGTGGTAACCCTGGAGCCGGGCGAGGGGAGCCTGGCCATCGTGGGCGCTACCGATTACGGCCGAGGCGTGCTCACCGCCGAAGAGGTGTTGCACGGCACACCCGAGGTCATCCTGCGGAGCACGCGGCGTGCTTGGGCGACCTTTACCCAGCAGCGCCTGCGCACCGCGCCCATCGAGGCTGCACAGGATCCTGAGGCGGGCCCGGCGCTGGACACCGCCGCTGTGCTGTTAAAAGCCCTCCAGGGGAACGACGGCGGCCTGCTCGCTTCGCATCTGCACCAGTTCGTTTACGCGCGCGATAGCTACGGCGCAGCCCGCGGCCTGCTGGCCGCCGGCATGCACGAAGAAGCCCGCCGTGCGCTGCGCTTCCGTATGGTCAAATTCGAGCATTTTGGCACAGTGCAGACGGCCGAATCGTCCGGCTCGGTGGCGGTACGCCACGTGCACGAGAACGATGAAGTGGAAGGGCCGGCGTACACCATCCTGCAGGCGCGCGATTACCTGGAGGCTACTGGCGATGAGGCCTTTGTGAGGTCGCTCTGGCCCATGCTGTCGTGGTGTTGGATGGTGCAGTTGCGACACTTGGTGGGGGGTATGCTGCCCTTCAACGGCGACGAGACGTACGTGGCCGGCGGCTTTTTCCCGCGGGCGGGGCTGAACCACGGCTCGGCGGATTCCACGTTGGCCTTTGTCGAGGCGGGGCGCTGGCTGGCCCCCTGGGCCTCGGCGCAAGGGCTGTGGACGCGCGATCAGGCTGCAGCGCAGCGCGCCCTGGTGACCGAGGCTCGTGCCGCCTATCGCGCGCGCTTCTTAAACGGGGATCGCATCTGGGCCAACGATCCAGGGCGCGAGACCATGGCGCCCATGCCGCGCTTCCGTTTTGGTGTGTGCGAATCCTGTATCACCCGGCGCTTTGGCTGGACGGAGCGCAGCCCCAACGGCCGGTACCTGTGCCCTGTGTGCCTGGCGGGTGACGATCCACCTCCGCTGACACCGCCGCGTATGGAGGTGTACTCGGTCTCGATGCTGCCGGCCTACCTCGGCAGTGACGTACTGACGCCCGATGAGACGCGCCGCGTGGTGGACCGCGTCCTGGGCATGGCGGAGCCCGACGGCACTATCCCCAGTGTGCCGGGCGAACATGGGTTCGTGGGGTACGATCCGGCGCTGATTCTCTTCAATCTGACGGCAGCTTCGAGCGCAGACGGTCCCCACCCGCGCGCCGCCGAGGGATACCGGCGTGTGCTGAACGTGCGCGACAGTACCGGCGCGTGGGTCGAATACTATCTGGACGACCACACCCCCCGGCCGGGCTGCTCGCGCTCGCGCACGTGGGAAACGGGCGTCAGTGCCGACGCCATTGTGGGCTACCTGCGGGCGTTGCGCACATAGCCGCAGTGCCCCGGGGCGGGCAGCCCTTTCGGACGCCCGCCCGCTTCGCGGCACAGGCGCTGTGTTATACCGAAAGGGGGTGCATTCGTTGCCCCCGCTGGGGGAGCCTAGGCGACGCGCCCACATCCTTGGCCTCGACATAGCCCACGGTGAAGCCATCGCGCGTGATGACATAGTCGGGTGCACCGCACGCGATACGCCACGGCTCGTTGGTGGCCGTGATGCCGGGCTCTATAGCCTCCAGCAAAAGCTTGAGGGCAGGGCGATGGGTGTGCTCGGTGGCGTTCTCTGCCCTCAGTTCATTGGCCAGCGTTACGAGATATCGCTGCAGATCGCCTGTCACGGTCGTCACCACTTCCGTGTATTGCTGCGTGTTAGGCTCACTCCCACGGCGTGAACCCGATCTTGAGCGCCCCCTGCGCCTTGAGCAGCTCCACACCCTGACGATACTCTTCGAGCGGAAGCTCGCAACTCACCAGCGGACCGAGGTCTATCTTGTCCGCTGCCATCAACCCCAGGGCGTACTCGGCGGCCTCGCGCGAGTGGCCCGGGTAGCCAAAGATGCTCAGGGTGTACTGGGTGTAAGAGTAGGCCTCGCGCTGCACGCCAAAGAGCGCCACCACGTCGCGAGTGTGCTCAAACATGTACTCTACCGAGTCGCGGTAGCCCACGCAGTCAATCGAGACGTCCAGGCTGCCGTCGGCCAGGCGGTGCGGCAACGCGCCCTCCTCTTTGGGGTCCACGGCGCGGTCAACGCCAAGCGACAGGGCAAAGGCGCGGCGCTCGGCGTTGAGGTCCAGCCCTACCACCTCGGCGGCGCCCTCGGCGCGGAGCATCTGGGCGGCCACCAAGCCGGCGGGGCCGAGCCCACTGACGCCCACGCGCCGCCCGCGAACGACATCGGCGCGCACCAGCTGCAGCAGGCTGGCGCCCACGCACATGGCCAGCTCCAATGAGGCAGCCCGCACGGGCGTGAGGTGATCCGGCACGTGCAGCAGGTTGGCAGCGTCAATAATGACGTACTGGGCGTAGCATCCCGGGCGTTCGTGGCCCTGGTCGCGCCAGGCACTGACGCGCTGGCCGGGCGCGAACCCGTCCACACCCGGGCCCACAGCGGCCACCACGCCCGACATCTCGTGGCCCGGCTGGCCCAGCGTGTAGGGGAACTCGACTGGTCCGCTCTCCTGGAACATGGGCCGGCCGTAGTAGATGTGCAAGTCCCATTGCGGGCAGGTGTTGACGGCCAGCACCTTTACCAGCACTTGCTCGGGGCCCGGCTCGGGCACAGCGACCTCGACGACCTCGGCCCGCTCGGGGGCCATAATCTGCAGCGCTTTCATGCGTTCCATTCCAATACCACCCCCATGATTCGATGACGTTCCTCGGCGATGCGTCGCCACGCTTCGACCACTTGCGAGGCGGGTAGGCGTTGCGTAATGAGTGAAGCGGTCTCGAGCTTGCCCTGTCCCAAAAGCTCCAATGTGTCGTCCATGCGCTGGCGCGTCCAGCCCGAAGGGCAGTGCAGGGTCATCTCGCCATTGCGCAGCTTCTGGATGTCTATCAGGCCCTCGGTACCACAGAACCCTGCCGACACGATGTGCCCTTGCGGCTTGATAAAGGGGAGCATCGCTTCGACAGTGGGTACATCGCCCACCGTGTCGACCACTACCGCCAACCCGGATGGGGCGGCGCTACGGACCGCCTCGTAGGCGTCGTCTCGTGTGGTGTTGACGGTGATCGCGCTCGCCAGGCGCAGATGGGCCAGGCGCCAGTCGTGGTGGCCCAGCATGATCACGCGGGCGCCGCGCCAGCCGAGCGTCTGCGCGGCCCAATGGCCCACCATGCCGTCGCCCAACACCAGCGCCCATTCGCCGGGCGAGACGGGAGCGCGCATGCCGCAGTTATAGCCCACCTGCGTAAGTACCAATCCGCTGGCGGTGATGGGGTTGAGTCCCTCGGGCAGCCGCCAAATCTGGTCCACCGGCGCCACGGCGGGGGAGACGTGCCCCCCCATAGGAACCA
>CAYOUT010000001.1:289361-367380 GCA_964407215.1 uncultured Anaerolineales bacterium
GCGCCCACCGAGATCCCGCTCACCTCGGCGCCCACCCACTCCACGATGCCGGTTTTTTGATAGCCCGGCACCTGGGGGAAGGGCAGGCGGTCGCCCGGGCGGTAGGGCGTATCGCCGGCGATTCGTTCGCCCCGCAAGAAGGAGCCCTCCGTGCCGTTCGAGATCCACGAGTAGTGCGTACGCATCACCACATCCTGCGGGGTTGGGTCGGGCACGGTGATCTCGCGAAAAGCTACCTGATTGCGATCCTCAAAGACTACTGCCTGAGCTTGCATATCCGCCTTTCCGGCCCGAGGGCTGCCTATTGGAGCTTGTAAAGGATGCCGATAGTGCGCGGCCCGCAGTGGCTAGAGATCACAGTGCCCGCCTCGGTGATGAGCACCTCGTCGGGGCTGGCGATACGCTGAACCTCGTCGGCCAAGAAGCGGGCGTCGTCGGGGCAAGCGGTGTGGGTGACAAAGACGCGCCGGCCGTCCAGCGCGGGCAAGTCGCCGCTCAAGCCGGATAGCAGCACCTGCAGAGCGCGCTCGCGTTTGCCGCGTACCTTATCTCGCACGCCCAATGTGCCATCGGGCGCAACCCCGATGATAGGCCGCAGCTTGAGCAGGCTCCCCACCAGGCTCTGGATGGCGGTACAGCGGCCGCCCATGTGCAGGTAGCGCAGCGTGTCTATTACAAAACTGGTGCGCACTTTGGGCACGCTGTCCAGCAGGTTACGCTCGATCTCCTCCGCGTCATAGCCGGCGTCTCGCAACATCGCGGCCTCCAGCGCCAACAGACCGATCCCCGTGGAGACGTTGAGCGAATCCACCACATGCACGGGGACGCCGCATTCTTCGGCGGCCAGGCGGGCGTTCTGTACGCAGGCCGAGAGCTTGGAGGAGATTCCCACGAAAACGACTCTGTCTGCCCCACAAAAGGCCTCCGAAAAGGCTGAGACTGTAGGGGCCGATGTCTTGGGGAGCTCACCTATCTCCTCAACGAGGCGAAAGAGGCGCTCTTGGGTGAGGTCCAAGCCGTCTCGATAGGTGTGACCGGCGTGATGGACCATCAATGGGACAACCATTACGCCGTGATCCACTGCGAGGCGCGGACTGAGATCGGCGGTGCTATCGGTTACGATCCTAACCATGGCACACTCCGGATGGGGTGACGGTGATGACACATCGCGGCGGATGATAACACCGAAAGGGGGGCGTGTCCAGGCGCCGAGCTCCCGCCGAAAGATCACGCCTGGCGAGAGCTCGGGTTGTGCGCGATGCCGAACGAACGTATGCGTTCGAGCGTAAGCTCGAGCTAGGTCATCTTGGAGAGCTTGTCCTCAACCATCCGGTCCCACTGGTCTCCCCACTCACGGCGCTGTTCTTCGCTGATCTCGGACCGCGTGTCTCGAAAGATGGCGGCCTCTTCTTCGCTGATGTGGAGCCTCAGCAGCTGTTGGAACACCTGGAACTTGGCTGCCCAACGCTCCACGTCGCGGGGCATCTGCTGCAGGCCAGTCAGCAGTTCCTTGGCGATATCGTGCTCCTCAAAGCCTTGTAGCGCGTGCCTTGTGGATTTGGCGTGCTTCTCCAGGGCAGGGTAGAGCACCTCCTCTTCGATTTCCATGTGGGCGGTCACCCTGCGGCGCAGCTCCTGGAATATCGCTTCGTCTTGCGTGCCTTGGGCGCGCTTTTCGTTCATCTTGGTGAACATGTGCTTGAAATCGTCGTGATCCTGCTTGATCTTGTCGAGAATATCCACTCTGTCCATCCTTTCCGCATCCGGGCGGATGCCAATACCACCAAAGCCACAATCGGGTATCGCGCACAGCGGTCTCGGGATTGGCCGAGATGGATGAAGAAGGATGCGAGGTAGAGGGGTCGACCGCACGGGAACACAGGGATGAAAACGAGGATCGTGCGTATTATAGGGCCGAGTGGGCTGGATGTCAATCGGATGCAGCACTCTTGCAGGGCGTTGCGTGTCACCGGGCCGAGCGAGGGGGGCGCAGCAGCGTGTGCCGCCGCGCCCTCTGCGCTAATCCTCCAGCAACACGCGGAAACGCCAGTCGCCGGCGGTGATGGTGCAGGCTTGGCCGTCAACACCGTCGGCTAGGGCCACCTTCTCGCTGGTCATCAGGTCGCGCGCCGCTCCCGAGGCGAAAAAGCCGTGCCGGAAGCGGACGGAGGCGCTATCGGCACCCTTGGGAAAGAAAACAAACGCGGCCGCGCGGCCGCCGGCGCGGCCCGTCTTGACGTAAACAAAGTCGTCAGAGCCCGCTGCAGCCCCCGGCCCCGCCATCACCGCGGCGTCGGGCACGCAGCCCGCGCGGCGGGTGATGGCTTCCAACAGGTCCTCAAAGTCGGGCGACCAGGATGCGTCATAGGCCTCGCCCAGGTAGGCACCGCAAAGAGCCAGCCGTCCTTTGCCCACGGGCACCTCCATCAGCAAGGCGCCGTCCTCGTGACTGGCCCACACGTCGCCCGTCGGCTGCCAGGGCGTGTACCACTGTACGGCCCCCAAAGACAACTCGCGCTCGCTGTCACCCGTACACACGCGAGCCGTAAAACCGTCGGCGTCCAGGCTGCGGCGACCGATCTCGTGCACACCGGCCATGGCCGCGGTAAAGCGGTCCACCGGGTAGCGATAGAGGCCCGCCGAATCGAACGCTCCGCACTCGGATTCGCACACCAACGTGCCGCCGCCCTCCACGAAGCGCCTGAGCGCGGCGGCGGTGTCGTCATCCACCACCAGCGTACGCGGCATAAAGAGCACCTTCAGTCCCTCGAGGGCGCCCAAGTGCTCTTCCTCCACCACACGGTAGGGGATGGATCGCTTGATGAGGCCACGGCAGTAGCCGGTGAGTGCGGCCATGGCACGGTTGGCATGCCCCTCCTGCGCCCAGTGTAGGTAGTAGGTCTGCGGGCTAAAGAGCACTCCTACCTCGGGAGGGGTGGGCTGATAGGTGGCCAGCAAGTCGCGCTGCTCTTTCACAACGCTGCCCGTAACACGCATAGCCGCCAGACGCTCCTCGGCCAGGCCGTCGTCGCCGATCAAGCCGAAACCGGCGGATTCGCGACCGAACACCTCATCGCGCCAGCACCAGAACAGGATGGTGTCGGCACCGCAGGCCAGGCCGTTCCAAATCCAACGCTGTTGCGAGAGGGCGTCCACGCGCTCGTACACGTTGAACCCCACGGCTGAGCGCCCGCCCTGCACCTCGCTAAGCCAGACCCTCTTGTTGCCGGCAGCGGATTTGACGAACTCGACCCGCATGCCGAACGCTGCATCGTCCAACTCTGCCCATTTGGGAAAGCTGGAGCAGCCCACACCATCCAACCCGTCGGCATAGTGCCAGTCGTTGCCGCGGTTGATGGCGTGATCGTTTCGCCCACCCGTCAGCAGCGGACAGGGGTGGGCGGCGTGTACCGTGACGGGGCGCTCGGGGTCCAGGGGCTTCATCAGCTTGTAGCGCGCCAGGCCGTGGGCGTTGGCGCGAGCGGTGAGAAAGTGCTGGAAGGCCATCAGCTCGGTGTAGGGCCTGTCGGGGAGTTTGCCGGGGAACACTTCGTCCCACGCGCCGTAGCGCCGCTGCCAGGCACGGTTGAGACCATCGAGACCGCCGTAGCGTGCATCCAGCCAACGATGGTAGGCGTCTATGGTGTGTTCGCAATAGCACACTAAACCGTCGGCCTGCACGTTCCAGCGTAGCTCGTTCCAGGCGTCCCAGCCGCGTAGCGCGGGGGCGCTGCGGTAGCGTGTCACCACCTGCGTCAAAAAGTTCTGCATGCGCTCCCACACGCCGGGGTGGTCGGTGCAGCCGCCCGGGGTGATGCCAAAGTGGCATTCGCTGCGATTCGACGAGACCACCGTGTGTCCCATGTGGTCGATCATCTCGCTGCCGGGCACCTCGCGGTGAATCCAGTAGGGCTGCACCTCGGCGATGGTGCTGAGAATCACGCCCAGGCCGTGCTTGTGGGCCAACTCCACCAGCTTGTCGTAATCGTCAAAGCAAAAGCCGCCCGGCTTGGACTCCACCCACCCCCAGATCACCCACAGCTGTACGGTGTTGAGGCCCGAGGCCGCGATGCGCGCCATGTCGTCGGCCCAATACCTGTCGTTGGGAAAGGGCGGGCGATAGTACTGTACTCCGAGGTTCATGTGCAGTTCTCCTTTCGTGTTGGGTACAGGGTGAGGGCTGCAGTGGCCGCAAAGGTTGGGTCTGGTTGCTCAGTGGCGGCGCGTTACGAGGCCAAGGGTTGAGCCCAGCGGCTCAGCCGACCGCATCCAGCGGCGCTAGCTGGTGGAGAACGCTCTCCCGTAAGGCCGTTGCCAGCCCGTAGGCTTCCAGCCCCAGGCACACGAGCTCGGTGTCGCACCCCTGTACTCGCAAATGCTGGACCAGCGGCAGGTATCGGTCAGGCCGGTCACGCGCCAGCTCGGTAACCAAGCGGAGTTCGAGCGCGACGACCGGCACGGTATAGGGCCCGCACGCGACGCTCACATAGTGCTCCCAAGGGCCGCGCCCCACACACTCCAAGCCATCGGCATCCGTCGCTACTTCCACCGTGCTGAGCTCCACATGTGCCCCGTGGACGTCGTACTCGGCGTAATACTGCCCGTGCGGCATCCAAACGGGCGGACGCAAGCATGCAAAGTGCGACAGGGCAGCGCCGAAAGCGTCCACCCCCTGGCGCTCCCGCAGCAAGATGTCCACATCGCCCGCTGGTAGAGCCACGCCCTGCAGCAACGCCGCCGCGGTGCCCACCAGTCGATACTCGAATTGGGCGCATGCTGGTAGGGCGCTATCGAGCACGGCCACTAATGTGTGTTCGAGCTGGTCAAAGGTCAGCATCCGGATCGCTCCTAGGCTAGATTGGATGACCGCCACGCGTTGGCGCCCTCACAACGTCACAACACGCTCTACAGCGCCAGGTGTCCGTTCAACGCCCTAGTCTCGATCTCCCGACGATAGGCGGCCATGTCCAACACCACCGCCTCTAGACGAGCGTGTTCAGATGCAAAGGCCATCAAGTGGCTTTCGAGCGATGCGCGGGCATCGGTGAGGGGCTCACGTGTGCCGTCGCGCACCGTGGCCACAAAGGCGTTCATCAGGCCGGTGTCTCCGCCGCCGTGTCCGCCCACCACCACACCAGGTCGTATCGTCTCCTCGTTGCCCGTCAGATGATCATAGATGGTTAATTCACCGGCAGCCTCGCTGGCGCGCAGTGTGGCACGGGTGCCGTCGTAGCGCATAGTGCGGACATTGTCGTGCGAGTGCCCGTGCATGGCGAAAGCGACCGTGGTTCCATCCTCCAGATCCATGTTCACGAGGTGGTTGTCTACCACGTCGTTGTCGCAATGGTACACGCAACGCCCGTAGGGGCCCTTGCGCAACGCACGCTGGCGACCCTCGAGGCTCAGATCCATCGAGATGACGTTGACGGGCCAGCCGGTGTCGGGTCGCAAGTAGAGGCGCGGCGCATAGTAGGGGCAGGTGTCGGCCGCGGGGCAGCCGTCGGTGCAGCGCGGCGGCGCGCCAGCGGGTGCGTTCTCGGGGCGGAAATGGCTCAACCGGCCAAAGGCGGCCAGCTTGGCTACCGGCGAGCCCAGCACCCAGTGCAGCGCGTCCATGTCGTGGCAGCATTTGGTGAGGATCATGGGCGCGCTGGTGGCGGTGGAGCCCCAGTTGCCGCGCACAAAGCTGTGGGCCATGTGCCAATAGGCTACGTTCTCACGGTGCTCTACCGTGATGATGCGCCCCAAACGGCCCGAGCGCACGATCTCTTGCAGCGTGCTCCAGAACAGCGTATACCGCATGACGTGGCAGATCTGTAGTGTGCGGTCGGCACGCTCCGCGGCCCGCACCAGCCGCACACAGTCCTCGGGTGTGGTAGCCATGGGTTTTTCCAGCAGCACATGGTAACCTGCGTCCAGCGCGGCCAAGGTGGAGGCGACATGTGTGCGGTCCATCGTAGCATTTAGCAAGGCCTCGGCCAGCGCGGGGCGGGCTAGCAGATCCTCCCACGACGCAAACCGCCGTTCTGGCGGGATGCCGTGCTGCTCGGCAAAGCGGTCGCGCCGGGCCTCGTCCGGCTCGGCGACGGCGGTGAATCGCACCATATGTGGATGCAGCGCGGCGTAGCCGCCGTAGGCGTAGGTGCCGCGGTTGCCGGCGCCCAGCAGTGCCATCTCGAGGGGTTGTGGCATGGATGTGCCTCCTGTTGCGTGCGTGCCGTAGAGCTGACAGATCGATCTTAGCTGAGCGGCGCGGACACGTCAAACGGCGAGCGCCGGTCTGCAGGGGCGGTACTCGAATCAGGATATGGGAGAAGGGCGATATGACAGTGTCGTGGGGTGGTGGATATCGGCGTTGGGGTTGGCTACGGTGTTGGCGGGCTGTGCGCCCGGCTACGACCCTATCTTGATAACGCAGGGTACCCCACCGATTATATCGCGGGCGTGGCCACGTTGGTCGGAGGCACCGCCACTGTGCCGATCTACTCCTTTTTCGGGCACGAGCCGGCGGCGCGAGATTCCATGTCGTACGCGTTCATGACCGAGCGCTTCTGGGGCAGTGTGAACGACATTCTGGATGCTACCGTCGAGATCGGCGGCGGGTACGCCCCCTTCCTGTGCGCCCAGGGCGTGCCCAAGACTGTGAGCATCCTCGATGTAACAGGGAGGGAGAGCGGGGCACACTCTCGTCATCGAGATGGTGCGCGAGAGGTCCGCTCTTGTCCTTTGGCGTGTAGCGATGCCCTACTGTATCTGTTGCCGCCTGACGAGCACGGCATAGACCACGGCGATCATCAACAGGCCCGTCAGGCCCACAAAGACCCAGTATCCGCGTGCGCGCGCGGTGTCTTTTTCGGGGGCGGGGGTGGGCGTGAGCTGCAGCTCGGCGGCCGATCGGGCGATGAGCGTGGCGGCCGCATCCGTCGTGATAGTTGGCTCCGGCGTATCCGTCTGTGCGGCCGTGTCCTCTCGGTGCACGGCCGGCGTGCGGGTGGCCGGGGGCGAGCCCGGTGCCGGCGTGTCCACAGCGTCGACGGGCGGCAGCGGCGTGCGGTTGGGTGCCTCTGGGGCCTGGGGCGCGTCGTCGGTGGGGGCGTCTGTCGCCGGGGCGCGCGTAGGCTCTTCGAGCGGCGGCTCCACAGGTTCGGGCGGCTCAATCGAGCCCGGCTGGCTCGGTCCAGGGTACTCCTCACCCCCACCGCCCGGCGGTTCGGATGCACCGGGGTATGCTTCATCGTTGGATGCGAGTCGTGGCCGCTCCGGCGCCGTTGTGGGTGCTGCCGACGTCAGCCTGCACACGCTTGCCGGGTTCACAGCGGGGGGCGGGATGTTGCCGTCGCTCCACACCCACGCTTGCATGCCACCGTCGGCCACCTTGGCGCGGTCAGCGCCTCGGCTGGACGTGACCCATTCGCCGTCCTGCCACAACCACAGAGACCAAAAGGCACAGGGGACGCCGGGGCACTGGCAGAAGCACTCCTCGCCGGGAAAGTCGCAGCCCACGTCGCCTATCTTGCACACGGCGTTGCCCTGCCCTACCACCGCTGAGGTAACGACGGTGAGCGCCGAGCGGTTCAGCAGCTCCATACCGCTGATCTCGGGCCCCGAGAAGTCGATACACTCGGTCACCACATCGTCGGCGTCAAAAACGGTGACTAGTACGGCGTGGCTGGCGCCCTGGCCCAGCGCAGGGTGCGGCGCCAACAGCATCACAGCCACCAGCAAAAGTCGCCCCGCCCACAGCAGGGCACCACTCGATCTGGGTGTTGTCATCGCAGCCTCATCTCCCGCTGACGTCAGCCCACAGCACCGCGCCGGCTCGTACGGCGATGGGGCACCCACCCCGAGCCAGCGCGGCAATCGAGCGACGCCTCACGAAAAAACTAGCGCTCTAGCACATAATCCACAGGCACATCCTGTGTATAGTTGTAGATTCGTACGGTATACCCGCCTGTGGCCGCCGGTGCAAATCGCACCGTACTCGCATCGCTCAAGCCGGGCGTGCTGTGTGCTACCTCGCCGTACGGGCCATAGACCACGACACCGACCGCACCCGCGATGGTACCGTTGCCCGCCGTCGTCCGGAGCGTCAGTGTGATCTCGGGCTCGCCGATCGACGCCTCAAAGGTATAGAAAACGTGGGCGCCGCCTCCGCGGCCCGGCAGGCGGCCCTGTACGGGCGCGTCAGCGGCCAGCACTCCAGCTGTGCGAGCGGAATGGACCGTCGCCTGGCGCCCGTTGGGGAAAGCGACACCGGCCAGAGCCGGGATAGTCTGTACCGTAGCTAGAAAGTTGGCTTCGTCACCGATCTGCCACGCAAAGCCGCCATCAGCGAGCTGATATGCCAGCAGACTGTCGATGGGTGTGCAGACTCGCGACCCTACCAGCTGCGTCCAATCGTCAGGCTCGACACCGGCCGCCAACAGCGCTTGGATGGCCATCGAGGTCGAGTTGGCGTCGGTGTCGGGCAGGGTGGAGCTATCGTAGCCCAGGCTCGCATCGTCGGCCTGCACCGTGCGAAAATAGTCCACTGCACGGGTGATGGCGTCATCCTCGGCTGCGACGCCGGCCCCCCGCAGGGCCTGCACCGCCAACGCGGTAGAGTTGCTGTCGCTGGGTTGGCCGTCGGCCCAACCCCAACCGCCATCGTCGTTCTGCGCGCTCTGCAGCCAGTGCACCGCCTCTGCGGGGATCGACTCGCCCGCGGCTGCCAGCCCCCACAACGCCAAGGCGTGCGACCATACGCCCCCCGCACTGTCGTAGGTACCGGAATCCGCCTCATAAGTTGCTTCGATGACGGCGACGAGATCGGCTCCACCCGCATCGCGCGGGTTGACGCCCGCCATCGCGAACGCCAGGGCGAGACGCCCCGCAGTACCGGCGTCCTCCACAGAGGGCGCCTCCGCGATGAGGTAATCCAACAGCGACGCACCGGAGCTGCCCGTCCAGCCAGCAGCATCCTCACCGACAGCGGCTAAAGTGGCCAACACTTGGGCGCTGGACGCGACGTTGGAGCCGAACCCGCTGCTAAAACTGCCGTCCGCCTCTTGCTGCAGCCTGAGATGCGCCAGGGCGTCGCGCACAGCGGCCCGCGCGGAGCGCAACGGCAACGGCCGGCCCAGCAACGCACCCACACTCTGCGCCGTGGCCAGCAAGTTCTCGCCCTCGCCAGCCTGCCATTCCAGCGCGCCGCTGGGGAGCTGTAGGGCCAGCAGGCGTTGCGCCAGCGAGACGCCGCCTCTCATCCAGGCGTCGCTCGTCGCGTCTTCACCCAAGGCCAACACGCCCTGCAAACCGTAAGCGGTCGAGTTGGCGTCGGGGTCGGTGCCCCATTGCGCCGAATAAGTCATGCCGCCCTCGGGGCTGAGCTGGTCCTGTAAAAAGATTCGCCCCTCGGCAAACACGGTGGCGTCGGACGGCACACCGGCGGCTGCCAAAGCCTGCAGCGCCAGCGCCGTGGAGTTCGAGTCGGTACCCCAGCCGGGGGCGCCCTCCCACCCGCCATCGTCCTGCTGCAATGCAATGAGGGCGTCGGCGATGTCGGCACCCACGGACTCCCCTGCGGCAGCCAACCCCAAGATACCCCACGCCGCACCCAATGTGGTCTCGCTCAGCCCGCCGTCGTCAGCGAGGAAGCTCAGCAGGCGAGCCACCAGATCAACACCGCCGTAGCGCGTGGGGTCCTCACCCGCTGCGGCCACGGCCACCAGCAGCTTGCCGCTAGTAGCAGCGTCTGCGGCATAGCTATCGGCCTGTACAGCCAGATACTCGAGCGCAGACGGGCGGCCAGGGGAAGCGGCCCACTGCGAGACGTCGCGCTCGGCGGCGGCTCCGGCCAACACGGCCTCGATAGTGTTCGAGACGTTATCGCCGATGGAGCCGTCGGCGGCTTGTTGTGCGAGCAACCAATCGAGAGCGGTGTTCACCGCGGCGATGCGCGCGTCGAGATCGGCGAGGGACGCATTAGCCGATTCGGCGAAGGCCGGCGCCACCGGCGCCGCCAAGAGCACAACCAACAGCAGCACGGCTCTGAGCGAGCCGAGGCGATAGCGGATGAACGATCGCATGACGTATCTTCCTTTCAGCCAGCAGAGTATGAACGATGGGGCGCGTTCGAGGCCGCGCCACTGCGCCCGGTCGATATGGGCTTATGAGGCCGGGAGCATCATGGCATCTCCTTCGTAACTCGGCCTCGAGGCAGCCCAGCCCGGTGGCGCCGCCCGTGACGTGGAGCTTGCCACGACGGCACACACAATAAAAAACCCCCCAGGCGGGGGGTAGGCGTAACACCCATCCCATCACCTTTCGCTCGAAGGCTTTGGCATGCAAGACGGGGGCAGGCAATCTGGCTTCTCTGCGAGCAGAGTTACAGTTGCGGGACAGCGCCGGACTCGCACCGGCTTTCCCTGTAGAGCCCCCGGCATCCGGGCCGTGAGGGCACCCCAGTCAGACGATTCGATTGACGACACTATAACACGGTTGCTGGGTGAGGTCAAACGACCTCGCTGCGCGCTCTGCCGTCACGTACCCAACGCCAGAGGGCGCCGCGCGATGGCGCCAGCAGGAATGTGATCCCAAAGACGGCGGTGCACACGAACACGATGGCTGCACCCGAGGATACATTGACATAATAAGAAAGATAGAGCCCCACAACGGCAGAGAAGGCGCCCACCGCCGCGCTGACGGCCATCATAGCGGGGAGGCGCCGAGCCAGTAGGTAGGCGGTGGCGCCGGGCGTTACCAGCATGGCCGCCACCAGCCCCACGCCCACAGTCTGCAACGAGACTACAATGGTGAGCGCCAGTAGCACCAGCATCATGTTGCGTAGCAGCTCGCTCGGAAGGCGCATGGTAGCGGCCAGCACTGGGTCGAAAGAGACCACCAGGAATTCTTTGTAAAAGAGCACCACACACAACAGCACCACCAGACCCAAGCCGCCCGTCAACCACAAGTCGCCGGGGCTCACGCCCAACAAGTTGCCGAACAGGATGTGCGTCAGGTCTACAGCGTAGGTCTGCAGGCTGCTGATGAGGACCACGCCCAGCGACAGCGACGCGGCAAAGAGGATGCCAATAGCGGTATCCTCTTTGATGGTACCCTGGCGGGTGAAGGCGCCGATCCCCAGCGCCACCAACACGGCGGCCACTAATGCGCCCACGAGCAGGTTGCCTTGCAGCAGGTAGGCAACGGCCACACCCGGCAGGATGGCGTGGGCCAGGGCGTCGCCCAGGAAAGCCATGGAGCGCAGCACTACATAGCAGCCGATGACGGCGCATACAACGCCCACGATAGCGGCTGCCAGTAGGCCGCGCTGCATAAAGCTGTAAGCCAAGGGGTCCAATAGTATGCTCATGGCTACCTCGGGAATACGCTGCTATCGCGGGGCTGTTCGTCCTCAGGGGGGCAACACTGGTCCACCAGCACCGAGTTGCCCAGGAACAGCGCTTGCGAGCCAAAAGCCTCCGCGATGATGCGGGCGGTCATCACCTCATCGGCCGTGCCGTAGGCGATGAGCTTGCGTTTGAGGAGCAGCACTCGGTCGAAATGGGTGGCGGCCAGGTTCAGGTCGTGGGTGGAGACGAGCGTTGTGACGTCCTGCTCCTTGAGCTGCCTCATCAGGGCGAGGGTGGATTCCAGGGTGGTGATATCCACTCCGGTAAAGGGCTCATCCATCAGCAGGATGTGAGGCTCCTGTGCCAGCGCGCGCGCCAGAAAGGCGCGTTGTTGCTGCCCACCCGATAGGTCGCCGATGGGCCGCCGGGCGAGGGCAGCGATTCCCATCTGCTCCAGGGCACGTTGTACAGCGCGCTCATCCTCGCGCGTGGGGCGCTTGAACCAGCCCAGTTTGCCATATCGCCCCATCATCACCACATCCATTACAGTGACGGGGAACGCCCAGTCCACATCTCCCCGCTGGGGCACATAGGCCACGCCGAGCTCGTGCTGGGGAAGCAGCTTGCCGTGGAGGCGGATGCGCCCCTGACGCAGCGGCAACAGCCCCACCAGCGCCTTGAAGAGGGTCGACTTGCCGGCGCCGTTGGGGCCCACGACGGCCACTTGGGCTCCGTGCGGGATTGCCACACTGATGTCGTCCAGCGCCATGCGCCCATCATAGCCTACGCTCACGTGCTCCAGCTCCAGCTGGGGTACGTCATCATCCGAAGGCGCGGCAACGCGCGCCGCAAGCTGTATGTCCGTCATGGCCCACCCCATTCTATGGCTAACGAAGAGCTTCCACAATGGTGCGCGTGTTGTAACGCATCATCTCAATATACGAGGGCGCTGGGCCCTCGCTGGGCGAAAGCGAATGCGTGTAGAGCTCCAACACTCGGACGTTCGCCTCGCGAGCGACCTGCTCGGCGAGTCGCGGGTCGCTGCCGGTCTCTAAAAAGATGGCCGGGGCCCCCGCCTCGTGAATTCGCGTCACCAACAGGGCCAGCTGCTGCGCCGACGGCGCGGAGCCGCTGGTGGTGGAGGGCAAAATGGCGCCCACTACACGCAAGCCGTAGCGGTCGGCATAATAGCCAAAGCTCTCGTGCCCCGTTACGAGCAATCTGCGTCGAGGCGGGATCGTCTCCACCTGCTGGGCGATCCAAGCGTCCAGATCGAGCAGCTCTTCCGTATAACTCTCCGCGTTGGCGGCATAAATGGGGGCGCCCTCCGGATCTACCTCGCTCAGCGCGTCGCGGATAACGCCTGTATAGTGGACAACGTTGAGGGGGTTGAGCCAGTAATGAGGATCCACGTCGTGCTTGTGTTGGCTGTCGTGAGCTTTGTCATCTGGCGGCTCGCGACTGGCGAGCCCTTGGGATGCCTCGACGATGGGGGTTCCCTCGCCCACGTTGCGCACGAGCGTCTCGAGGAATCCCTCGAACCCTCCGCCGTTGATGATGAGCAGATCGCTCTCTGCCACGCGTACCACATCGGCTGGCGTGGGCTCATAGTGATGCGGGTCCTGTCCGTTGGGCACCAAGGTGTCCACCTGCAGTCGGTCGCCCGCTACGTGCGAGGCGATGTCGGCCAGAAAGCTGGCAGTGGCCACCACTCGGGGCGTTGTGGGCGCCTGCGTGCCCGAGGGCTTGGCTGGTGCGGCCGTTGTGCAGCCCGTTACTCCCAGCACGAGGGCCAGTGCGATCACCGCGCGCCCAGCGCCGCTAACTCGCGATAGTATCCGCATCGCCGACCTCATTTTCTCTGTTTTCGCGTGCGCGCTGGCACTGCGGGCAGATGCCGAGCAGCTCCAGCCAATGCGCCGTCACCCGGTAGCCCGTGTGTTGCGCCACGGACTGAAAGAGATGGTCCAATTCACATTCGTGGAACTCGATCACTTGGCGACACTGCTGGCAGACGATGTGATGGCCGTGCTCGCTGTGCATCACGGTATAGGAGTGGCAGCCGCCCGCCATGTGGATCTTGCGCACCAGCCCCAGGGTGGTGAGTAGATCCAGTGTGCGATAGACCGTCACCAAGCCCAAGCGCGGATGCTGCCGCTGGCCCAGAGTCAGAATCTCTGCAGGGCTGAGCAAGCCCCGCGCACCAGCCAACACTTCGACGATGACGCGGCGCGGCACCGTGCAAGAGTGCCCCGCCTCTGCGAGGGTACACATCAACTGCTCCGTGATGCGTTGGGTGCTCGATTCGGACACATTCTGAAAAACCTTTTCAGTTTTCACAGGCCGAGTATAACACTGGATAAGGGCCACGTCAAACGCCGGTGGACAACAAAAAACGGTGCGCCACAAATGGGCGCACCGTCGTATCTCGGGCCAGCGGCTAGGGATTCCAGATTTCGACCGTCTCGCGGCTTCGCATATAGTTCGCTACAAAAAGGGTCCGACACACCTGCCAGCATCCGCGCGCTTCGGACCAAGCGACTTGGTGCCACTTGGCGTCGCGCTCCTCAGCGGTGAGGGTGGGAATGTCGTAGACTACCTGGACGCGCACCTGGCAATCCGAGCCGCGATAGTAGAGAACGGTGTCGGCCAAAAGCGCCCTGGCAAAGGCGTTGATTTCGGCGCGTGTGGCGCGTTCTATCACATGTGTGGCGCTATCCACGCTGAGCATAAGGCGTACCTCGCGGCTAGGCTCTGGCACGGGGCGTTGCACCACAAAGATCTGTTCGATCTCCAGGGGCTCCCCGCCGATGCTGGTATAGGTCTCACCCAGCATCGTTTTGAACTGTGCGGGGCTCAGCGTTAGATGGGCTTGCACGGGCGCAGGCGTCGCAGGACGATCCTCGGGGGCCATGGCGGTTGCTCCCGGCGCCGGCGAGTCGGGCGTTGTCGTCGAGGCGCCGCTGGGGTACGGCGTGTAGGTGGGATACGGCGTGTAGGTCGGGTAAGCTGTGTAGGTGGGCAGTGGCTCGGGCTGCTCCACTTCCGGCAAAAGCTCGCCACCGAGCATGGGCGGGGTCTGTGCCTCCTCAGTTTCCGATAAAATCTCGCCACCGAGCATGGATGGAGTCTGTGCCTCCTCAGCCGTCTCGGTAGAGCCGACGATGTCATCGCCCTCGGGTGTGTCGATGGCATCCTCAACACCCTCGGCTTCGCTGGTCTCAGAGGGCAATTCGATCTCCACCGGCGGATCGTCGGGCGGCTCTGCCGTCTCCGGGGGCGCCTGGGCGGGCGTCGCTGTCTCTGGTGGCGGCTCGGATGCCGTGGGCGCGGCGGTGGGCTCTGTGCCATTGCCTTGCGCTACAAAGACGGATGTCGCTGAGTTGGTGGGGGAGGGCGTGGGACTGTCCACCGCGCCGCTGCCGACGTCGCTAACAGCTCCCCCGCTGCCTATGCCCCCCGAGCCGCGCCCCAATAGCCGAGCGACGAAACCAGGGGAGCCCGGCGCGCCATTTCGCGGGCCGAGCTGCGAGGAGATCAGTATGGCCAATACAAACAAAGCGCCAACCAGCACCAACCCCAGAGCCCCCCATTTGACAGCGTTCCTGGCCCAGTGCGGAAATCCGCCGCCTCGCACCAAGAGCTCAAGAGGGATTTCGGCGTCGTGAGCTATGGTCGCGCCGGCCGCGGCGAGTGCTTCGTCGCCAGACCCGTTAGTCACCGCGATGTCGGAGACGGGCTCGGGCCCCATCTCTTGTAGCTCCTGCAAAGCCACTTCGTGGTCGGGGTCGATCGCCAACACACGCTTGAGGCAGTAGCGGCGCTTCTCGGGGCTATCCACCGCCCGAGACATCCACAGCCAGGCATATGTGTTGTGAGGGTCCTCCTCCAACACCTCAGCGAGGAGGCGGCGGCCTGCTTCTCGTTGGTCTGCTTCTACAGCGGCAATGGCTTTGTCGAGCCTAATCGCCATGTCCCCCCCTTTGGTCTGGTCCTCCGTGGCCAAGGGCGCAAAAAAACAGCCTCTAACCTATGCACACCGAGCAACATATGTGTGGCGTACGACGTTCGGGCACTGGGAAAAGGGCCTCCACCGCCATTTTGAAGCATGTTGGCGGTCTTGTCAAGCTATGCGTTAAGCCGTCTTTACAATGCGTGCTCGGTGCGAGCGATGATGTCGTCCTGGTGCTCGCGCGAGAGCCAGTTAAAGTAGGTGCTGTAACCGCCGATGCGCACCATCAGTGACTCGTAAGCTTCGGGCTGGGCTTGCGCCGCACGCAGGGTATCGGCGTTGACCACATTCACTTGTATCTGCTGTAGACCCAGCGAGAACGCGGCGTCGCTGAGCATCGCCATCTTGTCCACACCGTCGGGCCCGTCAAACGTCTCGCTGCCGAAACGCAGGTTGAGCGCCAAGATGCCGTGGGCTTTGTGATGGGGCAGGCGACTCACAGAGCGGAGCACGGCCGTAACGCCGTGGCGGTCGCGCCCTTGGCTGGGGCCCACTGAGTCGCTCACGGCGGCTCCGCGACGGCGGCCATCGGGCGTGGCGCCGGTGCCCTGCCCCCAGATGACCGAGCCCACCCAGCCGATGACATCTATGCCATAGTGGCGCCCGTACGGTACTTCCTGCTCACGATAGGCACGAAGGATATGCTCAAAGATGTGCAGCGTGTAGGCGTCCACTGCTGGCTCGTCGTTACCGAACTTGCCCACGCGGTGCAAGCATTCCTGGCGCAACGGCTCGTGGCCGGCCCAATCCCCCATGAGGATGTCTGCCAGCTCGGGTAGGGTGATGCGTCCCTCTCGGAACACCAGCTGGTCGACGACATGCAACGAATCGCCCAGGTTGGTGATACCCAAGACATCGGCCAGCCCCTCGACGTAGAGGGGACCCCCGTGCCGATAGTCGCGCCCGCTCTCCAGGCAGCCCTCCGTCAAAAGGGATTTGAAGAGGTCGGGATAATGCTGGGCCACCACAGCGTACTGGCGGTTGATGGCACTGGTAGTGGTGCGGATCATGTGATCGAGTTGGGCCAAGCAAGCGGCCTCGAACGCCCCGTAGGAGCCGAACGACTCGGCAGAGCCTGTAGCGGGCCCCATACGTTGGCCCGTCAAGGGGTCCACGCCGTCGTAGAGGGCCAGCTCAAAGCACTTGAGCGCGTTGACCACCGAATCCTCATAGGCGCCGCCGCAGCGCCCGCGGGATACCACCTGAGTACAGCCCACCAGGGTGTAGTCGCGTGCGTGCCCGGGAGCGATGCCGCGATCGAGCATAGAGGCGATGACGGGCTCATCGTTGACCAACGCCGGCATGGTGTGGCCGGAGGCCAGCAACTCGCACGCCTCGCGCAGCAGGGGACGTGGTGTGCCCGCGTGGACGCGCAGCGAGACGTTGGGCGCGTCGGTGCGGAGGCGACGCATACTGTCCAACGCCAGGTACGTGAGGGTGTTGGTGGCGTCTCCGCCATCGGGCAGCTGGCCGGAGAGCGTGAGAGACCAGCAGCGGTGCTGAGCGAATTTGACCCACACACAGTCTACCAGCTCTTGTGCCTCGTCGCGGCTGATGGCGTCGCGCTGCAGGTCGCGCTCCAGCCAAGGGCCCAGGTCATGGTCAAAGCGGCCGGGCGAATCGGGGCCGTGCAGGATCGTGGCAAACCAATAGGCCTGTAAGGCGTCGGCAAAGGAAACCGCGGGGCGCGAGACGATCCGCTCGCAACGCGCGGCGATGGCGTTGAGCTCGTCGCGACGGAAGGGGTCGGGCTCGAGCAGTGCGGCGGTGCGCACCGTCTCGGCGTAGCGCGCAGCAAAGCGATCTATGCCGTCCAACAGGATCAGCAGCGCGTCGTACCACTCGGCGGGCTCGGTGCCGGGCTCGTCCATATGGGCGGCGCGCGAGGCCGCCACGCGCTGACGCAGGCCAGCGGTGCCCTCGGAGGCCAGGCGGATAAGGAAGGGCGATGCGTGACAGCCCGGGGCGACGCTGCTCTGGTGGCCGAACACGGCTCGCTCTCCTGGCTTCAGCACCGAATCCAACAGGTGGCGTGTGGTGCGACCCTCCCAAGCGCGGCGCATCGCCTGCAGCTCGGAACGCCGGGTGTCGTTGGCCGCGTCGTAAGCATGTTGCCACAAGTTGTAATCCAGATTAACGCCCTCGCGGTGCGTCCAGCTCACGATGGCGCTCAGCTCCAAGCGCCCCACGATCAGCTCGTGGGGGGCGACCACCATGCGCGAGCCGAGCCACTGCGCCACGATGCCGTGCGCCAGGCGCACCATATGGGGCTCGCCCGCGTGGGCCATCCAGGCGGAGTGAAAGGGGGCTCCGACGGCGGGATCATAGGTGGCGAACCGATTCTCCAGCAGACGCTGCCAGCGCTCCATGCAGTGACCTCCGTATTGAATGCACACATGCCGCAAGCTGAGCTTGGTGTTTCAATGCCAGGCTCGAATGCCGCGCTCACTCTGTAGGCTCACGCCCCCATGCTGCGTTGCTCCACCTCTTCCATCAAGGAGCCCCAGCCGCTGCTACCTTGTAAGCTGGCCAGTGCCTCGGTGGTGTGGAGCTTCTCCAGGTCGCCGTAGCCGCGTACGATGGCGTTGCGTAGGGCGTGCAGGGCCTTGTCCGGCTGGCCCACCAGGGCGTAGGCGCTGGCGGCCCGCCAGTAGACCCATCCCTTGTCCTGACCGCGCCAAATGGCGCGCTCAAACCACTCCACCGCGCCCTGAGGGTCGCCCGCCGCTAGGCGCACGTTGCCGTTGACGGCCAGGTTGTCCAGCTCGTCGAACCACGCAAAGTAGACAGGGTACTCGCGCACCAGCCCAAAGCCCGCCTTGCGCGCTGTGGCGCTGGAGGCTGCGTTACTGGCCCAGCAGTGCCAGCCCACGCGCTCGATCCCCTGCTGTGCCGAGTGGGCCACCAGCGCTGACGCCAGCGCTGCGCCCACCCTGCGCCGCCGATGGGGCGCCGCGGTCTCGATCCCTACCTCGCAGCGGTCGCTCACATTGTACTCGGAGAGGCACCAGCCCGCGACTGCGGCTCCGTGCAGCGCACAGTAGCCAAAACTGCGCTCCAGGAACTCTTCCACCGAGGCGCGCTCGGAGCACATCTCCTCAATCAGCGCCGCGCGGCTTCCCGGCGAGATGTCGTCCAGCAGTTGTCGTTCCACCAGCGCCAGCCGATAGCCGGCGGGCAGCGGCGTGGGGGGCGGATCACCCCCGGCAGGGCGGCGCTCCAGGTAGAGGCGGCGATCCCGCATGGGGTACTTGCCCTCAAGAATCCGCTCGATGGCGCCCTCCCAGCCGGGGGTGTAGTGCACGTTGAACAGCACGGGTTGGCCAATGGCCTGCGCCTGAGGGTAGATTACCTGGGTGATGAGTCGTCGCAGACCAACCTGAAAGGTCTCGACGTCGGGCGAGCCCGCGAGGTAGTAGTTGTGGCCCGAGATCACTGCGGCGGCGGTGGGCCGCTGGAGGTCATCCACATAGATCGAGCCGCTGGCGGCGCCCTCCAGCACGGCCCGCGTTGCCAGGCGGTCGTCCAGCGCGGCGTAGAGTGGGGCCACCCCTTGGGCAGCGCGCTCCCGATCACCATGGCCTCCCGGAAGTGGGTATATCACGGTTGTGTGCTCCTTGATATGGTGCGCTGTGCGATTCCGCGTCGGAGGTGCTGGAACAGTCGGCAGGATGATACGCCAATGTGCACGGCGATGCAATCCCATCTTGACACGCTCTGCCCCGCCCGCTAGACTCCCGGGCAGCCACACTGTGAGGTGATACTTATGGATGTCGAACAGTATCTGATACAGCCCGGCTCGCAGGTCTCCCTGGCCGAGATGGACCCTGCGGATACCGGCGAGTGGACCAAAAAGACCGCAAAACTGGAGCTCGAGACCCTGAAAGAGCGCCTCAACGAGCTGCAACAACTGCTGTATGCAACCCAAAAGCACGCGCTGTTGGTGGTGTTACAGGGGATGGATACCTCGGGCAAGGACGGGACCATCAAGCATGTGATGGGCGCCTTTAACCCGCAGGGTGTGCAGGTCACCAGCTTCAAGGTGCCCACCGCTGAGGAGCTCGCGCACGACTTTATGTGGCGTGTTCACCACAACACACCACGGCTGGGGATGGCGGGCATATTCAATCGGTCGCACTATGAAGACGTGTTGGTGGTGCGCGTGGAAGAGCTGGTGCCAGAATCGGTGTGGTCGGCGCGCTACGAGCTGATCAACGCTTTTGAGCGTGGGTTGCAACTGGCAGGAACGGTGATCATCAAGCTGTATCTGCACATCTCCAAGGGCGAGCAGCGCCGGCGGCTCGAGAAGCGCCTCAGAGAGCCGCGCAGCCATTGGAAGTTTCACATGGGCGATCTGCGCGCGCGAGCGCGTTGGAGGGATTACGAAATTGCTTACGAAGAGGCGCTCAGCCGATGCAGCACCGAGGCCGCGCCGTGGTATGTGGTGCCGGCGGATCACAAGTGGTATCGCAACCTGGTGGTGTCAGAGATCCTGCTTAAACATCTGAGCGCGCTACAGCTAGAGTGGCCGCCGCTCGAGCCTGAGGCAAAGGGGATCGTTATTGAGTAGGCGCGGCCCGGTGTGATACCGCGCTTTTCGCAACAGAGGAGGCCCGTAATGGCGCAAGAGTGGACGTATCGGGTGGGCATCATGGGCTGTCCGTCGCAGCCCGAGGATATCTGGAGCGCTGAGAACCTGCGCCGCCTGCGGGAGTTGGGGTTCAATGCCATGCAGCTAAACATCGCGTGGGGGGCGCGGCCTGCGGACGAGCCGCTCAACCTGGAGGATGTGGTGGACCTACCGCCCGAATTAGCCGAAGAGCTGGCCCAGTCCGTGCCGCTTAGGTCGGACCCATCGCCGGAAGCGGTGGCGCGGCGCCGCAATGGGCTGAAAGCACGGATCGCCCTCTGTCGCGAGGCGGGCATGCGCACTATCTTTCACTTTGGCGCGCCGTATAACGGGGAGCTGGGGTACACCGGTCAACCTCTGGCAAACTGTGTGCTCGATGGCGTTACCGACCGGCGCTACGTAGCGTTGCTGCACGCGTTCGCTGAGGCGTATCCCGGCGTGGACGATATCCTGGTCTACACTTTCGATCAGGACGCCTGGCTGTGCGACGAGTTCGGCCCTTGTGAACGCTGCCGGGGCATCCCTCTACACCGGCGCGCGGCGGATTTCGTCAACTTGTTGGCGGCCACTTGGCGCGAGCTGTCGCCCGGGGGCCGGCTGTGGTGGGAACCGTGGGAGCTCTCTGGGGGACAAGTGCTGCATGCCATGGAACGATTGGACCCTGCGACGGTGGGTATGTCGCTGCACTCGAACATCGCCGAAGTGATGGCG
Organism: uncultured Anaerolineales bacterium; assembly: GCA_964407215.1. Lineage (GTDB taxonomy): Bacteria > Chloroflexota > Anaerolineae > UBA1429 > UBA1429 > CAYOUT01. The sequence continues at coordinate 310,048 of CAYOUT010000001.1, forward strand.
ACTCTGCCGGTGGATCGCTGGCTCAAGAACGCCGCGTCGCTGGCGTTGGGGCGGGGGATGTCGCTAATTGTTGAACACTGGCTGGGCGCGCCCAGCGAGGAGCTGGAGACCTATCGCTACTTGCAGCATCCGTTGGTGACGTGGCGCGCGCTGCAGGCCATCGCCGCGGTGCCGGGCGTCGAGGGGATCAAAGAGTATTATGGCCTGTTGCCCAACAAAGAGGACCCCAATCTACGCATGACGGGGCTCTTTTTTGATGATCCCTTGTTGAGCGAGGAGAGCGCGCTGCGCCGCCTGGCAGAGCCCTACGGCGACGCGGCCGATAATGTGATACGCTTCTGGCGCGTGAGCTCGCGGGCCATGGAGCTCTTTCCGTGGGAAACGTCGTGGTTTATCCGCGAGGTGGGGCGTTGCGATGTGGTCCACGCTATGAGCGCGGCGTTCATCCGTGGCCAGCAGTGCCACACGCCCAGCTGGGATTCCACTCGACGCGCTATCTTTATGAAGACCGACGACGAACAGCCCGAGGCCGCAATGCTCGAGGACGTGCAACTGCGCTGTGACCTGGCGGCGCGTCACATGGCAGAGGCGCTAGAGCTGGGGCGGGAGCTGGTGACGCAGCTGCCCGATGGTTTGCGCGAGCCTTTTGCCAAGGGTTTGGAAGAGCTGGACGGTTTCCGACGACGCGCTCTATCGTATGTCTATCACTTGCGCGAGACCAACTTGGCCATGTTGCTGCGCGCTTACCGGGCCGAGGGGCGCGCGGCCCCGGATCGCATCACTGCAGAGCTGATACAGGTGCTGGAGGCGGACCGCGCCAACCAAGGCACGGACGAGCCTTTGGGGGCAGCGCTGGCGCTGCTGCAGGAGGACATGGACCGCTTCTTGAGCACCTATTTTACGGTGACAGAGAACACCCGCTCCAAGGGCTACTTTTCGGTGACCTCGCGGTAAATGTCGTGGTTGCCGGTGCACTGTCCAGTGCTGCCCTACACTGGTACTGGACAGTGCGCTCTATAGCGTATATACTGCGTTAAATCGCTACAATGATACGGCGCTTGGGCGCCCGGCTCTACTGGAAGCGGCGCAGAGCCGCTCGATGAAGGGCGTCCAGCGTCTCGATGAGCCACAGCGATACACTTTGTTCTCTGACGTGTGGTCGTGGCGCAGCGTGCTCCTTTCGGCCGGCAACGCACCCCCTCTCGACTCTTCCCCATCGAGGCAGCTATTGATCATCCCATCGCCCAATCCACGCTGAACGCCGCACCGAACGAGTGCGCCGAACGCTGTGGGCGGCTGCAGTCCGCAGGCCGGATCGAGATCGACCCTCGGTCGAGATCTCGGGCTGGCGCGTAGGCCGCCGATGCGAGGGCTTGGACGTGGCCCTACCCGTGGCGATGGGAGGGGAGCATGTTACGTATCGTTAAGGCCGAGCCCAAGGACGCTCCGACTCTGGCACAAATCTCCCGGGAAGCCTTTGCCTACGACGTGCACTATGGTGCGCCGAGTGTGGGTGGCCCCCCGGGCTACCGTTCGGCTCGGTGGCAGCTCAAGATGATGGGGGCGGGCGAGTATTTCGCCATCGCTTGTGACGGCGAGCTCATCGGGGGCATTATCGTTTTCGACCGCGGCCACGGCCGTTACGAGCTCGCGAGAGTCTTTATCCACCCCCACTGGCAGAATCAGGGCATCGGCACCATGGCCGTGCGTTTCATTGAGCACGCCTTTCCACAGGCGCGCTCTTGGGCGCTTGGTACGCCCCGCTGGAACCGGCGCAACCACCGCTTTTACGAAAAGCTGGGCTATGTGCGCACTGATGCGGAGGATCCCGAGGGGTTCCTGTACGAGAAGGAGATGCTGGAGCCGGTGACGGCCTAGCCCGGCGGCGGCTGGGACGCGATAGGTGGCGGCCGTGTACCCAGGTTGCGGGGCATGCGAGCCCCCGCGCGCGTTCGCGGCAACTCGCTCAGGTAGGGCGGCATGTTCCGTCCGCGGCTTTGCATAAACCACATAACGCCTTCACAGTCTCTCCACAAATGTATGGCATACTGTAATATATAGAGCGTGGTTCGCTGCGGAATTGTACATATAGCGGAGGCGAGTTCGATGAAGCGATTGTGGGTTGTATTGAGCGCGGCTCTTGTGGTAGGCGCGCTGGGATTGTTTGTCGTGGGTGCGGTGTCGGCGCAGGGTCCCTCCAACACACGAGGGCCTCACGGGGCTCCCTGGGGAAGGGCGTGGGGCCATATGCGGGGAGGAGCGGGCGCGATGCATGATACTTTCGCCGATCTCCTGGGGCTGACCCCCGAACAGCTGTGGGCCGAGCGGTCCGCGGGCAAGACGCTGGCCGAGATCGCGGCGGAGCGCGGCGTGGACGAGCAAGCGTTGCGCGACGCCAGGGCTGCGGCGAGAGAGGCAGCCATCGAGGACGCAGTGGCTGCCGGCCGGCTGAGCCAGAGTCAGGCCGAGCAGTTGCTCCAGCAGCCCGGGGGAGCAACCGGTATGGGCTTGGGCGGTCACCACGGCCTTGGCGTTGGGCGCGGCGCCAGAGGGATGCACGGCGCGATGCGCCATGGCTCTCGGTGCGGCGGGAACTCGGGCGCCTGGCGCTGAGCAGTACAGCGTGGGCTGGCACCGCATTCAAAGCTGCAGCGTGCCCGCCCATACAGCCAAGTCTGTGATTGGCGCTGCGGGCGCGTCAGGCAACTGGCGTATCGTCCGCAGCGCTTGCCATTTGTGGCAGCGGGGTGTATTCTGCGCGGCGAACCCGAAACGGGTCTCTCACTGCACATCCAGTACGTAACGCAAGGAGGGCCTATGCACAGCAGCGACGTATTCAGTCCCGCCGATCCGGCGACACTCGGCTTCGACCCCGAGGCGTTGGAGGCCGCCCCCCGCTTTGTGGAGGAGGAGCTGCGCGGAGGGCGCTTCCCCGGCGCGGGGCTGGTGGTCACTCGCCACGGGCGCACGGTATTGGAGCGCGCCTGGGGCTCCTATTGCAGCAGCATACACCGTGAGATCCCCTATCACACGGGCGTGGTGAACATGCTCTACTCTTTTTCCAAGGTGGTCTCGGCCACGGTGGTGGTGATGGCGCAGCAAGATGGCCTTGTGAGCTATGACGAGCCGGTGTGGCACGCCATCCCCGAGTTCCGCGGCGGCGGCAAGGATGCGATCACCCTGCGGCACCTGATGACACATTCGGCGGGGATCCCGAACGTGCCGATGGGCTCCGTGCTGGGCGAGGAGAGGTGGCGCGAGGGCGTGCACGCCTGTTGCGCTGCCGAGGCCGAATGGGAGCCGGGGAGCAGGACGGCCTATCACGGGCTGACGGGTATGCTCATGGCCGCCGAGGTGGTACGCCGCGCGTCGGGCGGTGCAACGTGGGACGCGATCTGTCGCGAGCGACTGTTCGATCCACTGGGCGCCGATAGCTTTACCTTTGAGCTGCCGTCGGATGACGTCGAGGTAGCGTTAACGCCCCAGCCCGCCGAGCTGCCCTGTCCTGTGGAGCCCGAACCCTTTTTCGGATTGGGGCACCCTGCGGGGGGCTGCTTTGGCACCCTGGCTGATATGCAGCGCCTGCTAGTTCTGCACCTGAACGGCGGCGTATGGCAGGGGCGGCGACTGCTCGAGCCCGAGGCGTTCGAGGAGATGCACCGCGTGCGCTACGCCGAGGAGATCGCTGCGGCCCGCGCCGAGGGGAAGCAGCCGCAACACGAGCCCTGGGCGCTGGGTTGGTTGACGCGCGGCGCCAGCACCGAGGGGTGGTTCGGCTTTGGGCGCCTCACATCCGAGCGCGCGTACGGCCACGCGGGGATCGACACGGTGATGGGCGTGGCCGACCCCGAGCGAGACCTGGCCATTACCTACGTGATGACCAACTCGCCCGTGCCGTCAGAGGATGCCGGCAGGCTGCGCGATACAGTAACGAACCTGGTGGTGGCGGCGCTGCGCTAGAGGGATGCTGGAGAGTGGCAGGGGGACCCAAGCGGGTCCCCCTGTGTTTTTGTGTGCGACGCGGGCGACGCTAGCCCCGACGCTTGAGCAGGATGAGCACGTTATTGGCGATGGCCTCCGGCGAGATCGGGCCGCCGCCGTACGTGCCATGCACCGGGTCGAACGTGTCGGGGTAGAGGGTGTCCCACGCGCCGTCCTCGACAAGCCCCGGCGCGTACTCGGAAGCGAACACCCAGGCCGGGTCTTTGTGGTCTACCATCCAGCGAATCGCAGCGGTGGTTACTCCCTGATGATAACGGGTCCAGTCCAACTCCGGATCCACCTCAGCCCAGTCGATGCCGTGAGCGTCCGAGTTGGAGAACGTCATCAGCACCTCCCACTCCACGTGTTTGGAGACCCAATCGCTCAGATACCAGCAAGTGGAGTTGAGGCAGGGCTTGGTGTTGTACAGCATGGTGACGTCGAGCGGCTGCCACAGATGAGTGAAGGGCAGCAGCGAGCGGATCCAGTGGATCGCTTTGCGCCGGTAGCGCGCGTCGCCGTAGTGGCGGTAGGCCAACTCATAGCCCACCGCGGCGTTGCCCGCCGCTAGCAGGTTGGGGCTGTTGAGGGGGGTCTCCCACCAGTCGCCGCCCTCGGGGCGATCCCACTGCAGGGCAAAGTCGAACGTCTCGCGTGCCGCCTTCAGAAAGCGCTCGTCGCCTGTTTTGCGGCCGGCGATGAGCAGGGCAGTAGCCGCCGTCACGCAGAGGTCCAGCGCCGAATCGCCTGGCTGGCCCAACGGCCGCCAGAACTCGGCCCACTCTTGCAGCATCGTGTGATGACGCTCCTTGGGGTCGTAGGGAAAGTCGCCCTCGGGCGTCTGGATCGCCAGCAGCGCCTCGCCGATCTCCTGAGCCCTCTCGGGTTGAGAGGCGATCCAGTTGGTGGGCCAAGCGAGGCGCCGCGGATACGTATCACGATCCTCGATGACCTGCCTCCCGGCCCAAGCGATCTTTTCTCGCAGCCCCTGGGATATTTTCTGGTTCGCGCCGTGCTCTGCATACCATGTCACGAACTGGGGCACGTGAGGGCTCCCCTTGCCGCTATGGCCCCAACCCTGGCCCTCAACCCACAGGTTCGAGTTGTAAGCCGCGGCGATACGCTCCAGCGCGTCCTCCCAACTGTAACGCGGCGCGCCCGGGTCCGGCATGCCGTGGCGTTTGACCCAGTCTACCACCACATCCAGGCTGTCGGCGGCACCCTCTGCCGGCGCCACCACGCTGATCTCTGCGTCCAGCACCAGTTTGAGCCCTTTACGAATCTGTATCGGCGGGTCGGCCGATAGCGCGTTCTCCTCCATCCCCCAACGGGCGGAGGGCCACATCACCCCCAACAAGTGGTGGGGGCGGCGATCCACAAAGTTGGGGCTGGCGAACACCGGCTGGGGGCACCGCAGGCGCGTGCCCGCCGAGAGCGCCGCCTGGTGCGGGTTCCAAGAGAGCCCCAGCCCGATGCCGTCGTGGCTGATGGCCATCAGGGGGATCGACACTTTGTGTGGGTGTGGCGTCAGGCGCAACGCCTGCGGGTGCTCGAACCAGTCTGTGCCGCTGGACCACTCGTCGCCCCTCAACCACTCGATGCCGGGAAAGATGGCGTCGTGACGATCGGTGCCAAAACTGTCGGCGCCCACACGCAGCCACGGGCCTCGCAAGCGGTATAGGTGGATCAGCTGCTGAGACTCCAGCTCCAAATGGTAGCCCAGGGTGGTGTCATCGCGGCCCAGAGAGAGGATGACGCTTCCTTTGAGCGGGGAGGGCGCGCCCTCGTAGGTGGCGTCGGGGGGCTCTACAGCCTGCAACTGCACAGCAAAAGTGAGCGTCTGACCCTCGTCGGTCTCTTGCAGCTGATAGTCGGCAGCCTCGAGGCGCATAGTGTAGGGCATGCCCTCCACGTGGGCCTCAGCTAGATGCTCCAAGACGGCGAAAAAGCGGTCCGGCTGGCCAAAGGGCCCGGGGACGAAGAGCTCGCCCCAACCCCAGCCCGTAACCCGTTTGTGAACCTCCAATCGCAGGTGATCGTTGGCGAGGGTGACGGTCTCCCCGCCATAGGCAGCATCCCGGTAGTGTGGCATCTCGAACCTCCTGTACTGTACGAGAGCAGCGCCGTTGGCACGGCGTCCGTAAAACGATACTACCGATGCATACAAATGCTAGGTCGCGTCAGGATGGGTGTCAAGCGATGCGCTGTGGGTGCCCAGCACTTGCCGGGCGGATCGATGAGTGGGACGAACGAATTGGCGCAGAGTGCGCTCACATTCTCTTGTGGGCGAGCATTGGGCCAACCGGGGGAGCTCTCTGGCTGCCCCAAGGGCACCGTGGCGCGTTCAGCCGACTTTGACGGCACGCTCGGAAAAGACGATGCGCGTGAATCGCTCGGGATAGTGGTTGTCTCCGGTGCCAACTGGATCCCACGACCAACCCACCGATGTCTCTCGGCCGTTAATGCACAGCTTCTGGTAGCGCCCCAAAAAGATGCCCCAAGTGTCGCCCTCCCGCGGTGGTAGCGGACGACCGTTGGCCAGCCAGCGCATCCCCTCCCACGGGAACGCCAACTCGATGGTCCAGCCTTTGCTGATAACGTCCGGGTTGTTGAGCTCGCCATCCACGTGGACGGCTGCCTGCAGCCCCGGCAGATCCCAATGACGGTAGGCCCAACGCACGCCCCGTGGATGGATGCCCCGCCAAAAGTGTTGGCCGGTGCGGTCATAGTTTCCGCCAAAAGTCAGTGCATTGTTGGCCACCACGTCAAACTCGGGCACATCAAAGTGGCCGCCCCTACGGTATGCGTCGCGCCAAATGTAAAACACTTCGTAGATGGTGTTGCGCGCGTTGATCTGCAGCTCATAGTAGCTGTCTATGCCGTCGATGAACACTTCGACGTCGTTCTCGAACCAGATCAGGTCATCACGCTGGGTGAGATGAGCCTCGGGAAAGGGCTCCTCGCACCAAAAGCCGACGTACAGGTGGGTGTCGTCCCACAGCAGAGCGGCGCGGGTGTCGTAAAGGCCCGGGTTGCCGCCGATGACATCTACAAAGCGGGGCGACCGCTCGGCGTGCTGCCAAGCCGGCTCGTCCAGCTTGCCATCGATTACGAGAGGGCTTGGCGTGCGCAGGCAGGTGTAGCTACTGGGTGCGGACAGTGCAGAAGGGTCAGCGATCATGCCTGTATCCTCCGTGAATGTAGCGCCCACTGGGCGCCCGCGACGATGCTAGTGTGTGGTGGGGCGGATGTCAAACGATCGTGCCGAGCCTGCACAAGACAAAGCGGGTCCTCCGCTAGCGAGGACCCGCTTTGTCAAACAGACTACAACCAACACCCGAAACGCGTACCTGGCGCACTGATAGGTTGCGCCGAATCCCCCTACAAGCCGCTCGTCCTCAGCTTGCAGACCGATCGGACATACAATAAAAGCCACCACTCAACAACCGAAAATCACCCCTTCATGTGCATCCGAGATACGCTCGTCCAAGAGCAACCACAGTATACCATGGAGTGGACGAGATGTCAACAGTTTTACTCAAGAATATAATGAATGTCTGATTAGTATTCTATACGAAGCAGCTGCCGCCCTGAGCCGAGCCCTCGGCGGTGTGGGGTCGCTGCGGCCTGCTCGTCAGTAGCGTCGATAGGGTATGGCCAGACATAACATTGTGCGCTATAATGGTGTCGAGAACACGGTAAAGTGATACGCTGGGGGCCTCCTGAAGGGCCGAGTAGGCCGCGGGACGGACACCCCATTCTCCTCTGTGCAACGCCTGGAGCCACCTAGCGTTGCGTGGACCAACTCTCCGTCGGACGGTGACACCGTTCGAGTTGACAGGGCTGTGGCGCTCTCGGCCTTGACGGACCCCGCGTCGATGCAGGGCCCGCTGGTGTTGAGTCGTGTTTGCGTCGCGGGAGGAGGATACTATGAACGATCCTGTGCCCACCGTCCTCACGATTCCCCTCGGTCACGTCAATGTGTTCGTGCTTTGTGGCACGCGCCCCGTGCTGGTGGATGCCGGCTACCCGGGCAGTGCTGAGGCGATCTTGGTGGGATTGGCCCGCCATAACGTCGCCCCGGACGAGATCTCTCTCACCCTCATCACCCACGGGCACGCGGACCACTTTGGTGGCGCGGCGGAGCTCAGGGCGCGCATTAAAGCGCCTGTGGCGATGCACGAAGCCGATGCCGAGGTGGCCCGCCAGGGCGTCAACCCCTCGTTCGCCGCATCCACTTTTTCGGAAAAGATCTGGGCGCGGCGGCTGAGCAAAGGGACCGAGGAGCCGCACCCCGTGGAGCCCGACATCCTGTTCGACAAGACGCTGGACCTGACGCCTTATGGCGTGGCGGGGCGAGCTATCTCGACGCCGGGGCACACGCCGGGTTCCGTCAGCATCGTGCTGGATGGCGGCTCTGTCATCGTGAGCGATCTGTTGATGGGGGACCTGTTGTTCACCAAACAGCCCAACTATCCGTTCATCATCGATAACGGGGCGGACCTGAACGACAGCATCCGTACGGTTCTCAAGCTGGAGCCCAAGGTGATTTACGCATCGCACGGCGGCCCGTTCGCGCCCGACAAGGTTCGCAAAAGGTTCCCTTGGATAGGACGTTAACGGTGTGTGCGATGGCTGGTTACCACAACGGGGCGTCATGTGGTAACATCTGTGGGCGGCGGTTGCCTTTTGTCGCTGTCGATGGTTGCGGTTGTTAGTGACGATGTGACGTTAGGTTAGAGCATGCCCCAGAGATCCTCCACAGACCTGCCGCGTGGTGGCGAATCGGGCCGTCATCACGACGGGCTGGTCGAATTCGTGCGTGATATGCACCAGGTGCCCGGCTGTGGATGTTTGGCGTTATTTGTGTTGATCTACGGTTTGGTGTTTGTTATACCGTTTTGTTGGATGGTCTACACGAGTGTGGAGCGGCACGTCCCCGAGGGTACGGCGCCCTACCTGGTGGCTAGTGTGCTGGGCTTGGGACTATCGGCCTGGTATTTGAGGCGGCGGGCCGGGCAAGCGAAAGAACGTGAGGTCTGGCGCCACCATCAGATAGAGTTGGAGCGCGAGGAGGATCGGCGTTTCAGCGCTCTGGCGTTGGACCGAGTGGACGCCATGGAGCTCGGTGCGTTCGAACGCTATGTAGCGGACGTGCTGCGGCAGCGCGGTCTGCGAGTGGCTGCGACGCCCGGTGACGACGGACGTGCCGCGCGAGCGCGCTTTGTGGCCACATCAGAGGCGGGCGAACGCCATGCCGTGTGCATCCAGCGCACATGCGGGGAGCCGGTGCGGGCGGGAGCCGTGCGGGCCGCCTTGGCCGCGCGGCGCAGCCTGAGGTGCGAAGGGGCGATGGTGATCAGCGACGGCTACTTTGCGCGCGACGCCGCCAAGCTGGCTCGTCGTTGCGTGTTGGTTGATCGCGACACGTTAGATGGTTGGGTGCGTCAGCTTCAGACGTTGCGGCCGCCCCCCGCTTAAGGACCGTCCCCCACGCTGCTGGCCTAGCGCCCTACGCGGCATCGCTGGGGCGCGCTCGGCGACAGATAATGGCCCGCGCGCGATCCTGTAGGCGTGTGAGCACCAACACCACCACGCCGGCCTCGCCCTCGCCCGCGTCGGCTCGGTATCGCAGCTGCCCCCGAAACCGCTCGGGGTCCACGTCGAGTCCACGCTTTTTGATGACTAGCTCCGTCACCGCCACCCTCGTCAGCCAGCGGTTGATAGCTTTGACGCTGTAGGGCAGCACAGCGTCCACTACGTAGGCACGCGCAAAAGGCGTCTCGATGTAGGCGTCGCTGGTGAGGTAGGCGATTTGCTCGTCGGGCTTGGTAGCCCCCATGGACTGGGCCAGGTTCTCCACCAGGTGGGCTCGGATCACGGCGCCATCGGGCTCGTAAAGGTAGCGCCCCAAGGGCGTGATGGGGACCACACCGCGCGCCGGGGCGCCCACTAATGTATGGCCCCCGGGGAGCAAGGTGGCGCGGCGTTCAGCTGTGCGCAGGGCGCCGAACCAGAGTACCGCCTCGCGCGTCTCGTCTCCTACTGAAATGATCTCCATCTCGTGAGACAGATCGCCTAGGATGCTCGCCAACTCGATATAGTCGACGGCGGGCGAGAGCTTGATGCCTCCGCCGAGCGCCGCCGAGTACGTGCGCAGTAGATCGGGCAGCGGCGGCACGACGCGTTGGAGCGAGCGCAGCCGACGTCCCTCGTGACGGCGGGCGGGGTCGGCCCAGATGTACGGGCGGGTGCGATCCACCGCCAGGGGCGGCTTCAGGACGTCGGCGCAGAACGGGTGAAAGGCGTCGCCTACGCCATAGGCCACGGTGTTGACGGCGGCCATGCGCAGCCGCAGATCATCGCGTTCCAGACCGAGGGTGGGGGCTACGGCAGCCAGGGCCAACGAGTCGCCCCCTATGCCGCAACCCAGATCGAGGACGAGGTCGCACCCAGCGAAGCGCTGTGCGCGGTGGCGGGCCACTACCTCGGCGCTGGCCTGCTCCAGAGCCTCGCTGGTGAAGAGCATGCGGTAGGCTCGCTCGAACTTGGCGCGCGCCCTCGTGCGCAGCTGGGACTGATCCACCAGCGCGGCGGCGAACTCGGGCGGGTACTGCTGGCGAAGGCGAGTGAGTTGGCGGACGAGCCCCGCCCCCTCGAGGTCTGTGTCGGCCAGCTCGGATAGGCGGTCAGCGCCCTCTGGCGAGAGCAAAAACGAGATGACGAGGTGATGTAGGGCATAGTCCGCCGAGGACGCCATCCGTCAGGCCCCACTCGGCCGACATAACGACAGGGCGGTGCCGAACTTGACAGCCTCCCCCGGCCGTGCTATAGTCGCGCCGTTCTCGATCATTGCGGATCCTTTACGGTGTGCAGCACTTTTGTTCGTTGTGCCACGATCTGCCTTCCCGCATCGCTGCACAGGCTCCCCGCGCAGTCTCAGTTTACCAATTCCTCCACCATGCGAGAGCGAACGCGCGATCGGCCATCGTCGTCTGTGAGTTGGCCACGGCGTCTCGCCGCGTGTTGCGTTGCCCTGCAGAATCCTGCCCCCTCAACGGCGAGGGTGGCGCTCTTATCGAGGCTCGAGCACGCCCCACGGTGTCGCTCGAGCCTCTTTCTATGCCCGCCTAGCCGACGTTGATCACTGCCACGGCGATGAGCGCCAGCGCCATGCCGCCCTTCTCCAGCCGCGAGATGCGCTCATCCCACAGCAGCCGCGCCATCAGTGAGGCAAAGGTCAAGCCCACTGCGCTTTGGAAGGGGAACACCAGCATACTGGGCAACCGCGCCAACGCGTTGATAAGCGCGAGGTTGGCCAAGGCGTTGCAGAGCCCGAGCGCCGCCCCGGGCAACAGCTCGCGCGACGGGCTGCCGTCACGCCGGGTGGCCCAAGCGATCTGAGCGATGATGGCTGCCGTGCCAAAGATAATGGTGAGGAACGCCGACGAGCTTGCGGCGTCGCCCACTTGTTGGTAGGCGCGCACCGTCAGCATGCAAAGGCCGTTGGTGAGGAACAGCGCGAGCAACAGCAACATATTGCGGGCAGGCATCCTGTCGGCCAGGGCGCCCGGTTGCAGTCCCAGCATCGGTAGGGCGGCCAACGCCAGCATGGCGCCCACCATCTGTGGCGTGGTGGGCCGTTCGCCCCACAGGAGCACGGAAAAGAGCACCGGAACGAGCACCGCTAGCTGTGTGGCTGCGGTAGAGATGGATACGCCGCGCCAGCGCATGACGGGTAACAATAGGCCGAACGCCGTGACGAACACGATGCCACCGCCCACGCCTAGGGCCACCGTCGAGGCATCCAGCGCGCGCCAGCCGGCTCCACTCAGCGCCCACAACACGGCGTGGAACGTCGCTGCCAGGGTATAGTTGACCGCGCCTACTCCCCAAAGATTGCACCGGCGCTCTTGCGCGTAGCGAACAATCAGCCCGAAACTCGATGAAAACAGCGTCGCAGCCACCAGAAAGAGCATCGCACACAAACCTTTCAAAGCCGATCCGCGGATCGGACGTGATACGCCGGTCTGCAGCACGATGCCGGCAGCCGAAAAGGATACCCTAAGAAGGGCTTCCTGCCAAGAACGTTGCACTGCCTCGTGCGCTTGGCTTGGCCGGATGCCCTGCGCTATACTCGCAGCTTGAGGCCGCACCTTTGCGCGGCCCCGCATGAATCGCATAGAGGGCATCCTCTGCGCCGGGAGTGCAAAGGATTCATCGCAGTGAGAGGTGGGTATGAGCGCCGAACTGGTGTTGTACAACGGCACGATTCGTACGCTGGACGACGATCAGCCGCGCGCTAGCGCCGTGGCCGCGCATCATGGTGTCATTATCTATGTGGGTGATGATGTCACCGCTCGCGGACTGCTGGTACCCGGCGGCGAGGCGGTGGATTTGCGGGGTGCTTGTGTTGTCCCGGGGTTGACGGACGCCCATCTACACATGCTGTGGATCGCCCAGGGGCTGCAACGCATCGACGCCGAGCTGCCCGATCCGGCCGACGTGGTGAGGCGCGTGGCCGAGCGGGTTCCCCACACTCCGGCGGGAGGGTGGGTCACCGGCTACGGCTGGAACCATAACGCCTGGGGCGGCGAGTTCCCCACCAAAGAGCCTCTGGACTATGTGGCGCCGGCGCACCCCGTGTTGCTGTACGCCAAGAGCGGCCACGCCGCCTGGGTGAACTCGCGGGCGTTGGCCGAGGCGGGCATCTCTGTGGACACACCGGACCCTGAGGGTGGGCGTATCTTGCGCGATGCGTCGGGCGAGGCCAACGGCATCCTGCTAGAGAATGCCGTAGCGTTGGTGGCCGAGCGGGTTCCCCAACCGGATGTCGAGCAGGCCGCGGCCATGATGCGCGATGCTGTGGCCCTGGCCAATCGCTCGGGACTCACGAGTGTGCACGATATGGACGGCCCGCTGGCCCTGAGCGCGCACCAGATGCTGCATGCTCGCGGCGAACTGACGCTGCGGGTGCTCAAGAGCGTGCCAATAGAGTATATGAGGCAGGCGCTGGATCTCGGCCTGCGCAGCGGCTGGGGCGATGACCTGCTGCGACTGGGGCACGTAAAAATGTTCGTAGACGGCGCCCTGGGCCCGCGCACCGCGTTGATGCTGGAAGGCTATGAGGACGCACCCGCCGACCGGGGAATCGCTACCACTGACGCCGAGGCGTTGCGCGAGCAGGTGATGCGCGCCAACAGCGCGGGTCTCGCCTGTGCCATCCACGCTATCGGCGACCGCGCAGTGCGCTTTGCGCTCGATGCGTATGCCGCGGCGACTCAGCTCGTCGGCCGTATCGCGGAGGCGGCGGGGCACGCTCCGGTGCGTCTCTCGGCGCCCAACCGCATCGAACACGCGCAGTTGGTGCAGCCGGAGGACCTGGCGCGGTTCGCCCCGTTGGGCGTGGTCGCCTCGATGCAGCCCATCCACGCCACATCGGATATGGAGATGGCTGCCAAGCACTGGGGCGCCCGCTGTGCTAACGCCTACGCCTGGCGATCGACGTTGGCACACGGCGCATCTCTGGCGCTGGGCTCCGATTGTCCCGTGGAGACCATCAGTCCGTTGGCGGGTATCCGCGCGGCGGTGACGCGGCGCCGGCCCGACGGCGCCCCCGGGCCAGCGGGCTGGTATCCCGAACAGCGCCTGACGGTGGAGGAGGCCCTGCGGGGCTATAGCCTGGGAGCGGCCTTTGCGGCGGGGCTCGAGGAGCGACTGGGCTCCATCCGAGCGGGCAAGCTCGCCGATCTGACGATCCTCGAGCGTGACCTCCTGGCCATCGATCCGATGGAGATCGGCAGTGTGGAGGTGCTGGGCACAGTGGTGGGCGGGCGCTTCGCTTGGCGCCACAGTCGCCTGGCCTGAAAGGGAACAGCATGACACCCAGAGATAAGCGAACACCCGCTGTGGGCGGGCGCCGGTTGGTGTACTCGACAGATTCGGAGACGCTTGCGCGCGAGGTCGCCCGGCACGAGCCGCAGCGCCGTGCTTCCGCGGATCCGTCGCAGGCCACAGCAGCGATCCGTCGAGAGAAAAAGGGCCGGGCCGGCAAGACGGTCACGACGGTGAGTGGTCTGCCCATGGCGCCCGATGCCTTGGACGCGCTGGGGCGGCAGCTCAGGCAGGCGTGTGGCAGCGGGGGCACCGTCAAAGACGGTGTGATCGAAATCCAGGGCGATCACCGCGAGCGCGTGGCCGAGTGCCTGCGCGGCATGGGCTACAAGACCAAGTTCGTGGGCGGGTGACGCGCTCGGCGGTGTGTGGCCGCCGAGCATGCCCTACCGCGCGATAGTATCCAGTGCCCTTAGGTCGTCTGCATCCAGTTCTACGTTCAGAGCGCCCAGATTCTGCCGTAGATGATCCTCGTTGGTAGACATAGGGATGGTGATCATCCCCGGCTGCCGTATGAGCCAGGCTAACGCCACCTGGGCGGCGGTGGCTCCCCGGCGCTGCGCCACCTGCTGGAGAGTCGTGTTGCGGAGCAGCCGGCCGTGCTCGAGAGGCGAGTGGGCCGCCACTAGGATCTCGTGGTCGCGACAGAACGTCAGCACCCCCTTGACTTCAGGGTCGCGTGCAGCCAGCGAATAGTGTACCTGGTTGACGGCGATGGGTAGGTGAGATAGCCTCACCGCCTCCTGCAGCTCTCTCTTGCCAAAGTTGCTCACACCGATGTAGCGCACCTGGCGACGATGCACGAGCTCTTCGAGGGCTCGCAGCGTGTCGCCCAGGGGCACTTCGGGGTTGGGGGCGTGGATCAAATACATGTCCACATAGGTGGTGTTGAGCCGTCCGAGACTGCCGTTGAGAGCCTCCAGTACCGTGTCGTACGCCAGGCGCGCTGGGGCGACTTTAGTAGTGATGAACAGCCCCTCGCGGGGGAACGACTCGATAGCGTGACCCACCACTACCTCGGCGCGGCCGCCCCCGTACAGCTCGGCGGTATCGATATGTGTGTAGCCCATGCGAAGCGCCTGGCGCAGGACACTAATCATGGGCTCCATGTGCGGTGGTGTGGCCGTAGCGCGATCACCGATGCGGGCCGTGCCCAATCCGATCACAGGTAACTGCGTGCCATCGTACAGAGTTTCGTACCTCATTTCCTTCCCGCCCGCGCGTTACGACGCGCACCGTGCTATGGGCGAGCTCCCTGCTCGCAAGTACACCGGCCCGTTGCGGCCGCCCGGGTGCCCCAAGCCGCCGTTAACGTTCCACTCCCTCTAAGATTCGCAGATCGTCGCCCGTCAGTTCCAGATCGAATGCGCCGGCGAACTCTTCCACGTGCTCCGGCCTGGAGCTGGCTGGTATGGTGATGACGTCCGGCTGATGGATGAGCCACGCCAAGGCGACCTGGGTGGGTGTAACCCCCCTGTGCTGGGCCACCTGCTGCACCAGCGGGTCGCTGAGCAGCTTGCCCACCTCCAGCGGCGTATAAGCTGTGAGCAGCATGTTGTGCCGCCGACACTGATCCAGCACACCGTCGCGCTCCGGGTCTCGATGCGCTAGTGAATAGTACACCTGATTGGTGGCCAAAGGGATGTTGGATACCGCCTGCGCTGCCTCCGTCTGCTCCACATCAAAATTGCTCACGCCCACGTAGCGCACTCGCCCATCGGCTACCAGCTCGTTGAGTGCGCGGAACGTCTCGGCGATGGGAATCTCTGGGTTGGGGCTATGGATGAGGTACAGGTCCACCCAGCTTGTGCCCAAGCGCTTGAGGCTCATAGAGATGGCCTCCAGTACGCCGCGATAGGTGAGGTGTGGGGCGCTCACCTTGGTGGTGATGAACAGGCCGTCGCGGTTGAGGTCCTGGATCGCCTCACCGATGAGCAGCTCGGAGTGGCCGTTGCCATAGCTCTCGGCGGTGTCTATGTGGGTTATGCCCAGGCCGATAGCGGTGCGGATCGCCTCGATGGCACGCTGGTCGTCGCCGCCATAGGGATCGATGCGACCGGTGCCTAATCCCAATACCGGAATGTCGGTTCCGTCGTACAGCGTCTTGATCTTCACGGTCCCTCCTTTGCCGTGTGAACGGGGGTGGCGTGGTGTACCTCGAAAACACGAAAACCCACCCCTCGGCCGGAGTGGTGGGCTGTGATGGAGAGCATGGCTGCGTTGAAGTATAGCCGTGTTGAAGCGAGAGATCGCTCCGGTGTTTGTTCAGGTTACCCTCAGGATACCGTCTGACGCAGGGCGAGTCAAGTGATTTGTGCCGGCTGCTCGCGCACTCTACATTGTATCGCCCCGCCGAGCGATGTCACGGATATACGATGTGCGTATTCCACGGGATGATGAGCGGTTTGGGCCCATCAGCCGGAAAGAGCGCGGCCAAGGCCTGTGGATTGTAGGTTCGCTGGGCAAAGCAGGCATAGTGTGAGGGCACGGCTGTATCGAGTCCGAGTTTCTGTGCCAGACGCACGGTGCCCTCAAAAAAGGGAAACTCGCCCTCGGTGGGGTGGGTGGTCAGAAAGCCAATAGACGGCTCGAGCGCCGCGATGGGCTCCAGCAGATCGTCATGCTCGGCCAGGGTGTTGATCGCGTCGCCGGTGACGTACAATCCGATCCCCTCCATGCGAATGACATAGCCCAGATGCGTTACATCGGGCGGCGCAATACCCGCGACGGGGTCTCCATCGGGCGGTTTGGAGTAAAAGGCGTGCACAACGATGTCGCCCAGTGAGAGCGACTCGCCGGCGGCGATGGGTGTCACCAACTCGCGACCGATGGGGGTCTCTTTGATAATCTGCTGCACACTCTCCTCGGGGCCCACGTAGCGCACGGCGGGCCAGGCCGTGTGAATGCGGACGAGGGTCTCGGGGTGTGTATGATCCAGATGGGCGTGGGTCATCAATACATAATCCGTGGGCAACTCCGATTCGTCTATGGGTGGCGTGGGCCTGATAAAACGCTCGGCGGGCCGCTCCCGTGGAAAGTAGGGATCCACCAGAACCGTCGTGCCGCGCGAATCCTTGAAGGCGTACGCGTTCTGCTCGAACCAATGGATGCCCACGTGGCCGGTGGGGACGGTCAACTCGGCAAAGGGATGCATTATGCTCTCTCCTGGCGTAGATGGGGGCGGACACACCCATCGGGGTGATCGAATGCTTGTACTATAGCCGCACAGGGTGCATGGGGCAAGGCGCCGTCCGGCGCGCGTCATGGTTTACAGACCATGGCTCAGTCTACAGGGTGTTGTGGTGTGAAGAGTGCGGGTTGTTGCTGCATCTGATGCGTTGGCAGATTTAGCCTGACACTTTAGTGCTAGGCACGGCTCCGCTCGAGTGTGTCGACGTGTTTTGGAGTCCTGTGGCATAATAGAGAGTGTGATATCCGGTACTGTGGGCATTCCCTTGTCTGGAACGGCGACTTTGTGCTGCCGTCTGCGAGGGCCATCTATAAAAGGAAAGGCCATGAGGATTCACTACTGTCGCTCTGCGCGATCGATCATCGACGATACGGATAGATTGTTGCCCGTGCTCAAGCAGGCGGGTGTAAGCCAGATCTGGCTGGGAGGCTCTTTCAGCGGTAAGGGGCGCTCTGCGCCCGATGAGGTGGTGGAGGCGTGTGCTGTGCTGGAGAGCCTGGGGTTCGACGCCGGGGCCAGCTATATCCCCGTGGGCCATCCCGGCAATAGCCTCAACCCCGAGGATTCCACGCTGGATCTGCGCATCGCCGATACATGGCGCTATCGTATCAACCGCCACGGCGAGCCGGTCTACTATATTGGGGATATCGAGGCGGGTATGATCGCCGACAATGTGACAGCCGTGCAGCAGATGCGAGACGCTGGCATCGTGCAGCATTTCATGGATGATGATCTGCGCACCGGCAACTGGGGTCCGGAGATCCAAGGCTGCTTCTGCGACGACTGCATTCAAGAGTTCCGTCGCTACTCAGGCCGCGAGGTGGACCGCGAGGATTTGAGCCGTGCCATCGAGGCGGCACCGGTCTACGACGGGGGCGGTCGTGATCTACTGCGCGACTGGGTGGCGTATCAATGCCACAAGGTCAACACTCTGATGCGTGCCATGGCTCTGCCCGGCGTGGAGTTGGGCCTGATGGTGATGCACGCCGGCGACGAACGGCACGGCATCGATCTGCATGCGTTGCGGCGGATGATTCCCGGCTTGCTTGTGCGTGTAGGCGAGGCGCACTTCTCAGAGCGCGACTATGGCTCGCCCGAGGGTAAAGCTGAGGAGCTGGCGGGGGTATTGCATCATCTGAACTTGGTGGGGCGCGAGTTGGCGTACAGCGAGACCACCATCTTTCCACCGCGCGCCCTCACACCGAGGAGCTGGGTGCACAAGATGCGGCTGGCGCTGGCGGCGGGACTGCCCAACCTGTTTTTCATGGGGGGGAGCTGGACCATTGAGGGCAACTATTGGGAGGCCGAGATCGGCGTGCTGCCCGGGCTGCGCCGCTTCGAGGAACGCTGCGCCCCCCACGCACGGTTGACGCCGCTACACGTGGCCTATGGCACCCATGGCTCCTTCGGCGAGGCGATCCTGCCGCCCGTGCTGCCCTTCATGGCCGGGTTGCCAGCGACGCCGGTGCGCGGGGCTGAGGCGGCACAGAGCGCACCGGCGAACGCCGATGTATTGCTCTTTGCGGGCGAATTTCACATGACGCCCGAGTGGCGAGAGGCGCTGCCGCGCTACAAGCATGTGATCGTGGACGCCGCCGCGGTGCAGCGCAACCCTGGTGTTTTTGGCCCCGAGGTGCGCGTGCTGGATGGCGATCTGGCCAGCGGCTCGGACGCAGTGTTGGCCGAGCTGCGCGCAGTGCTGAATGTCGCCAAAGTCGCCTTTCCGAGAGTGGTGCAGGGCTCGGACGTGAGCCTGTTCTGGCTGGGCGAGCAAGTTGCGCTGCTCAACTTGCTGGATGAGACGAACTCGGTGGTGGTGGAGCACGACGGCGTGCGGCGCGAGGTGACGCTGCCACCGCTGGCTGTTGTGGCCGCGCCGTTGCCAACGCACGGAGGCGATCTGCTCATCGCGTGAACTGACGCGTCGCCCGGAGGGGCGCATAGTTCGCCCCCAGGGCCGGCGCAAACATATAGCGGCTGCGGCTCGGATGCGGGCCGTGGGTGTATGAAGGAGGTGTGTGATGTCGATCGTATCCAAGAATCCCGCTACGGGCGAAGAGCTCGTGCGCTACGATGCGCTCTCGGGCCAGGCGGTGACACAAAAAGTGCAGCGTGCGGAAGAGGCGTTTCGCCTCTGGCACAGAACGTCGTTCCAAGAGCGGGCCGACATCCTGCGGCGCATAGCCGATATTCTGGAGAGCGAGAAGCAGCGCTGGGGCGAGCTGATGTCCAGGGAGATGGGCAAGCCGATTCAGCAGGCCGTTGCAGAGGCTGAGAAAAGCGCGTGGGGCTGTCGTTACTATGCCGACCACGCTCAAGAGTACCTGCGGGATGAGGTGGTTCAGACCGATGCCCGCCGCAGCTTTATCTCGTATCAGCCGCTGGGCGCCATCCTGGCCGTTATGCCGTGGAACTTTCCTTTTTGGCAGGTGTTCCGCTTTAGCGCGCCGGGCCTCATGGCCGGGAATGTTGTGCTGCTCAAGCACGCCTCCAACGTGCCACAGTGTGCGTTGGCCATCGAGGAGATCGTGCGCCGCGCGGGCGCGCCCGAGGGTGTGTTCCAAACGCTGTTGATCGGCTCGGACCGGGTGCCTGAGCTCATCGCGCAGCCGGTTGTCCGCGCGGTGACGTTGACGGGCAGCGTGCCGGCCGGGATAGCGATGGCTCAGGCCGCCGGCGCACAGGTGAAAAAGACGGTGCTGGAGCTCGGCGGCAGCGATGCCTTTATCGTCCTTCCGAGTGCTGATCTCGATGTAACGGCCGAGGTGGCCGTGCAGGCGCGGCTGGTCAACAACGGGCAATCGTGTATCGCCGGCAAACGTTTCATCGTCCACGAACAGGTTGCCGATGCCTTCCAGCAGCGGTTCGTTGACCGCATGGCATCGGTGCGCGTAGGCGATCCGCTGGATCCTGCCACTGAGCTGGGGCCGCTGGCCACGCCCGATCTGGTGGATATCCTCGAGCGCCAGGTGCGGGAAAGCCTGAGCGCCGGCGCGCGAGCACTGGTTGGCGGCGCGAGATTGGATCGCCCCGGTAACTATTACGCAGCCACGGTGCTCACCGACATCCCGCCACAGAGCCCCGCCTATCGCGAGGAGCTCTTTGGTCCGGTGGCAGCCCTTTTCCGAGTTCCCGATCTCGACGCCGCTATCCGCTTGGCCAACGACAGCGACTTTGGCTTGGGGTGTAGCGCTTGGACCAACGACGAGGGCGAATGGGAGCGCCTGGTGCGCGATATCGATTCGGGCATGGTCTTTATTAACGAGCTGGTCAAGTCCGATCTGCGTGTGCCCTTTGGTGGCGTCAAACACTCGGGCTATGGCCGCGAGCTGCACCGCCACGGCATCCAAGAGTTCGTGAATGTCAAGACCATCTGGATCAACAATGCGCCGCCGGCCAGCGCGTTGCCAACAAGAGGCCCGCACACCGAATAGTCAGCGGCTCGGGGGAACTACGGGCGCCCGCTAGAATTGCGCCTTGTGATGCCGTATAATGCGTACGAGCCCGCACCTGCGCTAAGGCCGTGGGCCGAACGGGTTGCCATCTCTCGCGCGCAGCACCGAGGGGCCGGCCGTCGGCGAGTGTAGCGTGCGAAGGACGCGCGGTGTGGCGACCGTCGCCGTGTACGAGGAGGTGGCATGAAGCAACGCCGACAGGTATTCCGTTGGAGCACCGCATCCGGCGAGACGATCACTGTGGGCGATACGCGCCTGACGCCCGAATCGAGGGCGCTCGTCTGTCGCGTGGGGAGCCTGGGGTTCTCGTGGAATCGGCCGGTGGCGGTGGTGGTGGAGACGGGCGACACGCGGCAGCGCATCCCTGTGGTGGATGCCACGCGCCAGGCACAGTTGGCGATCCTGGCGTTCGTGGTGGCGTTGTGGGGTTTGGCGTTGGCGCTTTCGGTGCGCAGAAGGAGTGCGTGATATGGACGACAAGATAGAAGCCGTCTTTCGAACCGTCAAGGATCATGACAAGAGCACGGAGCTGATGGATCGGCTGGCCTCCGTGGCAAGGCCCGGAGCCGTCTTCTCGGAGCCCGTGACGAGCGGAGACCACACTGTGATCACTGCTTCCGAGGTGGTGCTCGGTATGGGGGTGGGCTACGGTGCGGGCGCCGGCTCAATGTCCCAGCACGATGAGGCGATCGACGCGGCCGGAGAGCAGGGCGCCGGCGGTGGCGCTGGCGGTGGCGGCATGTCTATGGGGCGCCCGGTGGCGGTCATCAGCGTGGGGCCACGGGGCGTGCAGGTGGAGCCCATCGTGGATGCAAGCAAGGTGGCCATCACCTTTCTCACGGCGCTAAGCGCCATGGTGGTGGCGCTGACCAGGATGAGGCGGTCGCGCGGGTAATACGCCTCTCACAACTGTGGCCTGGGGGCTACGAGCTGTACTGATCTCAACACGCAACCGCCGGCGCGACACTCTATCGCGCCGGCGGTTGTCATTGCTCCACACTCGCGCTGCGGCGAGTTCTGCGTTCGGCTGGCGGATGGGTAGTGCTCTCCACGCCGGCCGGTCGATCCATCGCTCAAGCTAGTATCCGGCGTTGGCTGCTTGTACTAGTGCACGCATATAGCCCAACGCGTATCCCTCCGCGGCGTAGCGGCCGCCGGCCATGGCCTGCAGGTGATCCGAGATGATGGCGCCGTCGAAATTCACCTCTCGCAGGGCGCGCATGATCGCGTACATGTCTCCGTAACCATCATCCAGGAACGTCTCGGCAAAGCCCTCGGGCATAGGGGCTGTGACGTTGCGAAAGTGTACCTTGAACAGCTTCTTGAGGCCGCCAAAGTAGCGGATCGTCTCTACGGCGTCGCGCCCCATGGCCGGCCCGCCCTCGAGCCAACAACCCACACAGAGGCACACGCCGATATTGGGGCTATCGGCGATCTCTATGGCGCGCCGGTAGCCCTCGAAATTCCCAAAAATGCAGCGCGGGATGCCGCCCAAATCGTAGACTGGCGGATCGTCGGGGTGGATGCCGATAAAGACGCCAGCCTCCTCGGCTACGGGCACCACCTGCCGGATAAAGTAGGTATAATTGTCCCACAGCTCATCCTCGGTGTAGCGGCGTCCGTGGGTGAGTGGGGCGTCCCAGCTCTTGTCGATCCACCAGCCCGTCTTGGCCTGCTCCACGTGAAAAGCCCTGGAGCGGGCGCCACCGCGGATTTCTTCCTGCCCCGTGCTCCAGATGCCGTTGCCCATGTGGGCGTAAGTAGAGTAATAAATTCCCGCCTTGCCCAAGTTGCGGATATAGGTGAGGTACTCCTCGATCTTGGCGTCGCGACCGGGGAGGTTCAGAGTGACCTCCTCCATGTTGTGGCAGCTGTGATTGGCAAGCCGGTAGATCTTGAATCCGTTGGCCTCAAAGCGCTCGCGCAGCGCGGTGTAATAGTCGGCGTTCTGATTCTCGGGCTTGTCTACCGTGGTCATCACCCACTCGACGCCGAGTTGCCGTGCGAACTGCATCATTTCCTCGCCGGGGCCCTCACCCATCTGCGTGCCGATTTGGATGCCGGGCGACGATCCATGGTACCCGGGAATCACCGATAGTGGATAGGAACGCTTCCCGCTCACTCTGTTACCCCCTGTCTGACTGGCATGCGTTATAGCCTAGCGGGCCGATTATAGAGCAGGCGCCCTGTTCACCGCAACTGAAATCGCCCCGCCGCCCGATGTGCGCGCTAGCCAAGCTGCGCTATCACCCGGCGGATAGCTGTTCCCACAAGGCCATGGGCAGTGCAGCGACGCCTACGATGCCCGGCCCTGTGTGCACGCTGAGCACGGGCGAGACACGCAGCGTCTCAAGCCGGGCGATGCTCAGGCGAGAGCGCAGTGTGTCGCCGATGGCCGCCGCCTGGGTGGGCAGTCGCCCATGCATCACTGTGGCCCACAGGGGTGTACGGGCGCCAAAGACGTGCTCCAGGTGGTCCACTATTAGCGCCATGGTCTGTTGCAGCGTACGCCCTTTGCCCACCGTGGTGTACTTGCCATCCGCCTTGTCCACATGGATAACCGGTTTGATGCGCAAAAGGGATCCCGCCAGGGCTTGCACCCGGCCGATGCGCCCCCCGCGGGCCAGATAAGAGAGCGTTTCCAGTGTGAACACCACCTCGGTGGCCTCACGGATGCGTGCCAAGTACTCCACGATGGCCTGTGAACTCCAACCTGCTTTGGCGGCCTCTACCGCGGCTAGCACCTGGAACCGCAGCCCGCCCGAGAGCGTGAGACTATCCACCACCGTGGTGCGCACGTCGGGCAGTTGCTGAGCCCCCAGGCGCGCCGAGTGTACCGTGCCGCTGAGGCCCGACGAGATGTGAATGGAGAGGATCTCCTCGCCGTTCGCGGCCAACTCACGGTATGTCTCGGCAAAGATGCCGGCCGAGGGCTGTGCTGTGGTGGGCACGTGGGGGGCCATCACTTCGAGTCGGTCGTAGAACTCGTCGGGTGTTAGATCGTTGGAATTGATCTCTCCCTCGGGGAACTGAATGAACAGGGGCGCCACAGTGATGCCGCTGGCACCCACCTCGTCGCGGGGGATGTCGGCACCTGAATCGGTGATAATATGCATGGGCTGCTCTCCGCTTGTGTTACCCGGCTAGATAGCGTATTGTAACCTAAGTGGGCGCTCTTTCCTAAACGCTGTTTCGAGTTCGAGGTCGCCGGTCCGCGTCGGCAAAGGGAGCCAAATCCCCTTGACGCGTGGATACCCGCATGCTAAAATGCACCAAAGATTGCAAGTCGCGTGACGGTGAGGCGATAGAACTCAGTTGTGGCTGTCTCAGCCGGGGGTGGGCGCAAGACCTGGCCCTCCGATCTGTCCTTCTGTAAGGGGCAGCACGCCGGGCCTGTGCGGCCCGGAAGGACGGGATGGTGCGGCCTCAGGCACACCATCTCTTCGCAAAGGCCGTTTGTATGGCATTTCGAGGCCGAAACGCATCGAGGAACGCAGAGGAGACGCAATGGGCAACAGTGGATCGTACCGCGTGGGCATCATTGGCTGTGGCGGGATCGCCCGAGCCCACACATCGGGCTACGGCCTCGTAGAGGCGACGCAGGTGGTGGCGGGCGCCGACCCCGTCGAGGCGCAACGCATCAAGTTCGAGGCAGAGCATCCCGGCGTGAGGACCTATGCCACCCATCAGGAGATGCTTGACAAGGAGGATCTCGACCTGGTGAGCGTGTGTACATGGCCACCACTGCACGCCGAGGGGGTGATCGACGCCGCAGAACACAAGCCGAAAGGGATCCTGTGTGAGAAGCCTTTTGCGCTCAGCCTCGGCGAGGTGGACGCCATGCTGGAGGCTTGCGAGCGTAACGATGTCAAGATCATCGTGGGGCACCAGCGCCGGTACAATCAGCGTTATGCAGAGGCCAAAGCTGCGTTGGATCGGGGCGAGATCGGCGATCTGGTGGAGATCGTCGCAAGCAGCGGGGGCGACCTGCTGACGTGTGGCTCGCACTCTATCGACCTAATCCGGTTCTTTGCCGATGACGTGCCCATCAAATGGGTGATGGGACAGGTGCACTTTGGTAGGGACCGCGAATCCACCACCGAGTATGGCCACGAGGCGGAGCAGGCGGCGCTGGGGCGCTTTGAGTTCGAGAACGGCGTGCGCGGCATGATGGAGCAGGGCTGGCTGATCACGCCGGCAGGGGAAGAGCGCTGGCGGCGCCACTGGTACGTGGTGGCACAGGGCACGCGAGGGACCATCGAGGTGGACGGCGACAAAAAACCGGAGCATCCCTGGCCCACCGGCTGGCGCATCCGCCGGCTTGGGGAGACCGAGTGGGAGGAGCACCCGTGCCCCAACGAACCGCACGCCGTAGCGTTGGAGATCCAGGACCTCGTGCGCTGGATCGAGCAGGGTGGCGATCACCCGCTGAACGGGCGCAACGCACGTGCGGACCACGAGATTCTGATGGCGATTTATGAGTCGTGCCGCTCGCGTAGCCGCATCGAGCTACCGCTAAAAGTCTCAGATAATCCGCTGATCTCTATGGTGCAGGCGGGGCAGATTCCCTAGCCCAAGGGGAATTCGGTACGCAAAGGGGCGAGCGTTGCCAGTTGTACTATTGGCAACGGAGAGGAATTGCGTTATTATACAGACTAGCTCTCGACGGCGTCGCTTCTAGCGCAACAGAAAGGATCGAAAGCATGGAAGAGAGACGGCCCATGGCGGACGTGCTCGAGGTAATGGTCCGTGATCCCTTTGTGCTTGGCATCAAACTGGGGCTAGGCTTTATCATAGCGCCCATACTTGTGGGGATCGTCTTGGCGCTGATAACCTATTTGCTCACACTGATCTTCTAGGCGCCAGGCTGGAGGCACACACGGGCCACACTATGCCTCTCGCGCTGGGGAGCGGCTCGTCGAACCCCTGTCTGTGAGTGCCCAACGACCGATGGGAGCCTCGTGCTACGCGGGGCCCCCACCGGTGGATGGGGCATCTCTGGTGATGGCGCTGCTGGCGGACTCGTTCTAGAGGCTCTCTACGCCTTGGCAGCACCCGCCGGTGAAGGCATAGCGCACCTCGAGCAGACCCACGGCCAGCCACACGGCTATACCCACCAGGCCCGTTATCCCGCCCAGCAGCGGGTTGACGTCCGGGAAGAGGATGCGCCAGATACCATATCCCTGGCTATTGAACAGTCCGTGAACCCAGCCAGCCAGGATGGTGCTGCGGTGCCGCAGGGTGAGCTCGTTTATGTAGACGCCCAGCGCTGTGGTCATCCCCACCATGCCCAGAACGCCCAGCAGCGGGTAGCCCGGGTAGTTGAACCCCATCACGATAAGCGGCGCGTGCCATAGCCCCCAGATCACCCCTAGCAGGATATAAGACCTCGCTTTGCCCAAAGGCATCAGGCGCGGCAGGAGAAACCCCCGCCAACCCCACTCCTCACCAAAACCAAAGAGGCTGTTGATCAGCGGCGAGGCCACTAGAGAGGAACCGAACAACAGGATCAGCAGCAGCCCGGGCGGCGGCATCTCGCTGAGGTCGGCTCCCAACGATTCCATCATGTTTGAGAACTGCACCAGACGCCAATCCGGGCGCCCCAACCCCAACGCCCACGTGAGGCCATAGACCACCACAAAGACGCCAGGCACCACCAGTGCCGCCACCAGGTAGGGGCGGATGGGACCGACCTGCAGGTTGGTGGTGCTGAGGGGCTCCTTGGTGACGAATTTGACGGTGAGCACCGTGGCCAGGGCGGGCACCCACATGACGCTGGCGATGACGAGCTGCGCCGTCAGGGACGCCTGCCAGAGCTCAAAGCGGGCGCCAACGAGTATCAGGATCCCCTCGATGAGGTAGGTGAGGCCAAAGGTGATAACCAGATAGGCGAGTATGCCTCGGCGGTCGATCATGATGGCCTCTTTCATTGTATGACGGATTTGCTCCACAAAGGTACCATGGCAGGGGCGGCTCAGGCACCTAATTCCCCTCTCGGCCCGTGTGCGCGATCCTTCCGCGCTCAGGCGAACAGCTCGGCGGCGTATCGCATGCGCTCTACCACATCCACCTCAAAAGGGCAGCGCTCTGAGCAAGCGCCACACTCGATGCAATCGGCGGCGGTAGCGGCGTGTGCGTTGTAAGCCGTGCGCAGCTCGGGGGTGACACCACGCGTTACCCCCGGCTCTGGCGCAGCCGAGTCGGTAAGGCGCATCATCTCGCCGATATCTATAGACACGGGACAGGGCAGGCAGTGGTTGCAATAGACGCACTGCCCCGCCGTGTAGCGGTGAAAATGCTTGACCACCGATGTCCAGTCGCATTCTGTGGGGGGCGCGTCGAGGGCATCCAGTGCGGCTCGCATCTGGGCGGCATCGCGCGCCCCGGGGATGACGGTGCTGACGCCGGTCTGGGCCAGTGTGTAGCTCAGGCACTGGGTGGGCGTTACCGCGGGGGCTTTGGTGAGCTCCATCGAGGCGCCGCCGGAATGGACCCAGTGCAGGAACACCGACTCGCTGGGGGCCAGTAGCGCGCCGCCGGCGTAGGGCTTCATGGCTACCAATCCCACATCCTCCCGAACGCAGGCGGCGAGCAGCTCTTGTCGGCCCTCCAGTGCGTGCCCCGCCAGATTGACTGGGAACATCAGTACGTCGATGGCGCCGGACTCGACGGCGCGCTGCGCCACTGCCGGTTTATGGCTCGACATGCCGATCCACTGCACGCGGCACTCGTCGCGGTAACGCTGCGCCAGGGGCAGCATCTCGTGAAACCATGTTTCGTACTCCCATGGGGTGTCTACCATGTGCAAAAAGAGCACGTCGATGGTGCCCATACGATCGAGTACGGCGCAAAAGTAGGCGTCGCATTCCTCGCGGCTCCGTACGTTACACGCCTGGCCGTTGCTCTCGCCCGAGCCCCAGTGGGCGGCCAGGATCAGGTCATCGCGGCGATCGCCGATGGCAGCGGCCACATCATCCAGATAGCCTGGAATGGAGAAGAGCAGATCCACCAGGTTGGCGCCGCCCGAGATGGCCGTATCCAGCGTGTCGGCTACGACCTCGCGCGGGCGCCCCAGCAGGTATTCTGTGCCGAGCCCCACGGCCCCCACTTGCAGATCGGTGCGGCCCAGCCGGCGATACTCCATGTTGTTCCCCCTCTCGTGTAGGCTTTGGCTCTGTATGCAGCAACCTGCTATCTATACGCTATGTGGGCGGTAGCGTCAACTGCGCGCATCGTGTGCAGATGCGAGCGAGACCGCGGCGGTGGGAGGGGACTGGCGTCAAGTTGACGGGGTATCGAGGGCCAGCAGGCGAGCGGCGTTGCGCCAAGACAGGGCCTCTACGACGTTGAGGGGCTCGCGCAACAACTCTAGCTTGAGCAGGGCGGGATGCGGCACGTTGAACGGGATGCCGCTGCCAAAGGCCAAGTGATCGGCGCTCAGGCAGGCGATGAGGGAGGGGATGTTGAAACTTTTGGGTGTCAGAGCGATATCTAGCACGGTGGCTCGAGAGAAATCGATCAACACCCGGCGGCCGACGAGCGGTGCCCAGATCTCCGGCTCCGCCAGCCCATTGAGTATCAGGAACCGGCCGTCGGGGTGGGCGCACAACGCGCGAACCAGAGCGCGCTGATCGATCTCATCTATCGGGTCCAGCCAATGACGCTGGCGCCGATCGGTGAGTCGTACGCTAAAGGCCACCGGCAGGCCCCGCTCGGTGGCGGCGCTAAGGAGGGCGGTGCAGTTGCGGTCGCCCACATCATAGCCGTGGTAGCCGGGGAAGGCGCGCACGCCGCGCATTCCCAGCTCCTGACAGACCGTGAGATCGTGCTCCCAGTCGGCGTAGGTGGGATTGATGGTAGCAAAGGGAACAAGTTGGCCGCTGTATGGTGCCACCGCTTGCGCAAGCTCGAGGTTGCCGGGTTGCGGGTTGTTGTAAAACACTGCGTCGATGGACGATACCACTGCACAGTCGATCTGCGATGCGCGCATGGTGGCCACCAACTCGGTGGCGGCGGCACCGCGCAGCTGGCGGTATGGGTAGTGGCCCAGCCAGGCGTTGATATCGATGATCACGACGCCCCCTCCGTAGGTACAGCGCGGAGGCTCAAGATCGCCCGCATATTGTCTCCAAGGATCCGCCGGCGCTCGTCGTCAGTCAGGCGCGCGGCCCGGAGCTTGCCGACGCCGGCCTCCATCGACAGGTCGGTGCCAAAGAGTACGCGCTCGGCGCCCAACTCGCGCACAGCCATGTCCACCATCCCCTCGTCGATGACACTGCCGGAGGTGTCGAGCCAGACGTTGGGCACGGGGCGCAGTGTCTTGATGGCCCACTCCCAATCGCCCCCGCCGCCGATGTGCCCCTCGATGAGCATCGCCTCGGGGTAGCGCCGGGCCAGGGCGGCCACGTGGCCCGAGTGCGAGAGCGCGCCCTGCGCCGAGGGGTCGCGGTTGCGCCACAGCTCGGGCGTGTTGTTCACATGCCACAGTATGGGGACGCTCCAGGCGATGGCCTGCTCGATGATGGGGTAAACCACGGGGTCGTCTGCACGGTACTGTAGGTACAGCTTGATGCCGATCATTGCCTCGCCCACCACACAGCGGCGCAGCTCCTGCATGGCTGCGTCGAGATACCCTGGATTGACATAACAATAACCCAACAGGCGGTCGGGGTGAGCGCGCAGGGCGGCCAACACTGCGTCGTTGGCCTCGCATACGCTTTCAGGGGGCGGCGCGGGATTGAGCATGGGCAGAGAGACACAGGCCACATCGATGGCAAGGCGATCCATGGCGTCGATGAGGTCGGCCACTGTGCTGCCGATGGCGATGCCACAGCCGGGCACGTGCGAGTGGGCGTCTATGACCATGGGGCCTCCTGCCTCGTAGCGGTGTGGGCCGATTCTATGAAGGGCTGGAGAGTGTGTCAAGGCCCGCGCGTGACGGTACGATATACAAAGCGGCGCCCTGTTCGAGGGCGCCGCTTGTGTTGTACGGGATTGCGGTCGCTCAGCCGTTAGCGGGGGGGAGGGCGGCGGCTACCTCGCGGCCCAACGCCTCGCACGCGGCCAGGTCGCTCTCGGTGGGCTGCCATTTGGCGCGCACCCCCTTGGCTACCAGCGTTACGTTGGCTCGCTCGAGTTGTTCCTCGATGCGCCGTACGGCCTCGCCGCCCCAGCCGTAGGATCCGAACGCAGCGCCCACTTTATTCTTGAACCCCAGCCCGTGCATCTGCTCGAGCAGGGGAGCCAGAGAGGGCAGCATGCCGCGATTTAGCGTGGGGGAGCCAAAGAGCACAGCGCCGGACTGGAACACTTCAGCGAGGATATCGTTCTCATCGGTGACGGGGATGTGACACAGCCGGTGCGGTACGCCCTCGGCGGACAGCCCCTTGCTGATGGCCTCCGCCATGCGGCGTGTAGCCTCCCACATGGTGTCATAGATCACTACCGCGCGCCGGGCTGGGGCCTGCCGCGCCCACTCTTGGTAGCGCGTCACGATTTGTAGCGGGTCTTGGCGCCAGATGACGCCGTGGCTGGGAGCGATCATGTCGACGGGCAGGCCGAGGGCGAGCAGTTCGTCGATCTTTTTCAGGACACGGTCGCTATACGGCGTGAGGATGTTGGCATAGTACTTGAGCGCCTCGTAATACAGCTCGTCGTTGTCCACCTGGTCGTTAAAGCGGAACGCGGTGGCATAGTGCTGGCCAAAGGCGTCGTTGGGCAGGAGCAGGTTGTGGCCAGTGACGTAGGTGAACATGCTGTCTGGCCAGTGTAGCATGGGCGCGTCCACAAAGACCAGTTCGTGCGCTCCGAGCGAGAGCGCCTCGCCGTTTTGCACTGCGCGCAGGGTCCAACCCTCGTGAAAGTGCCCGGGAACGCTGTCGAGCCCGCGCTTGGAGACGAGCACTTCCGCCTGCGGGGCGGCGCGCAGCAACTCGGGCAGCGCGCCCGAGTGATCCATCTCGCTGTGGTTCACGACGACATAGTCTATGCGCGAGGGATCGATGATCTCGCGGACGTTCTTCATAAACTCGTCGGTGAACGGGGACCAGACGGTATCCACCACGGCCACCTTCTCGTCCATAATCAGATAGGCGTTATAGCTGGAGCCGCGATGTGTAGAGAGCTCGAAGCCGTGAAAGTGCCGTAGGCCCCAATCCACGGCGCCCACCCAATAGACACCGGGTTTGATCTCGCTAGGCATAGCAGGACCTCCTCGTGGCTGATGCTGTTGACTTTTACCATACCCCGCTATTATGCGTCATTCGGGCACAGGGTCAAATGGTGAGGAGGCGGTCTGAGTTGGACGGTAACACGGAGCCTGCATAGAATACTTTATCATGTGGTAGAACATGTTGCGATAATGGGTGGAGGCGTGAGGTGCGGGTGTACGATGTACTGATTGTTGGTGCGGGCCCGGCCGGCGCGTATTTGGCGTATGCGTTGGCGCGGCGCGGGCTGCAGGTGCTCATTTTGGAAAAGGAGATGTTTCCCAGTATAAAATCCTGCGGTGGCGGGCTCACGGCCAAGGCACTGCGCTTGCTGGATTACGATATCGCCCCCGTGATTGAGGATGCTGTCACGCGTTTTGTGTTCACCTATCGCCTGGAGCGCCCTATCGTGGTGAATACAAAGGCGCCGGTGGTCTACCAGGTGGATAGATCGGCGTTCGATACGCTTTTGCTTGCCAAGGCACGGGAGGCGGGCGCCGAGTGCCTAGAGGGCGTGCGGGTGAACCGCGTGGAGCTCGACGGCCGTGCAGTGATGGCACGCTCGGGAGGGCGCGCATGGCAGGGGCGTGTGCTGGTGGGCGCGGACGGAGCTGCGGGGATCGTCGCGCGCCGTTTGAGCCTGCGCCCAGCGCTGCGCTTGGCGGCCACCCTCGAGGCGCGTGTTGTCCTGCCACCGGAGCGGATCGCCTCCTACCGCGGCTCCATTCGGACCGAGTACGGCCTGGGCCCCCCGGGCTATGCATGGATCTTTCCCAAAGCGGATCATCTCTCGGTGGGGATAGGGCGTCTGTGGGGGGCCGGGCACGATCTGCGCGCCCCCCTGGAGCGGTTGGCCCAAGCCGAGGGGTTGCTCCTGCCGCCCCGCGGTGTGGACAAGTGGGTGATCCCCTTGAACCCGTCCGTCGGCACCCTGCACGGCGACCGGACCCTGCTGCTGGGCGACGCAGCGGGGCTGGCTGATCCCTTTACGGGGGAAGGGCTGTATGGTGCGTTGGTCAGCGCGCGGCTGGCCGCGGACGTGATCGTCGACCAGGCCCGCGCCGAGTCGCCCGACCTGCGAGAGTACACTCTGGGTGTGCAGCAAGCGCTGCGCAAAGACCTCACGGACGCTGCGCGCATCGCGCGTTGGTTCTTCCCTGCCTCCAGCACGTTGCACCGGGTGATGGAGCGTCGGCCCGAGATCGCCGCCGAGTTCACTCGGTTGTTCGCAGGGGAACTCTCCTACGCCGAGTTTCTGCAGAGTTTGTGGCAGCGTGCGGGCAGGCGGGCTTTGCGTACTCTGCGACTGGAGCGGCGCTAGCCGCCCGGCCCCCCGCGCGGGCTCGTTTCGCTACAAGAGGCATCCGCTCCTCCCTTTCAAACTCCTATTCACGCCCGTGCTCTCTCCTCTTTGATCCCCTACGACTACAGCAGGCGCTCGACACCATCGTCGGGCGCCTTTCTATCCAGCAAAAGTAAACAGGACGTTTTCTATCTGGATACTTGTGTAACAAATAGGTTACGATCTTTATGTGCTATTGACACTGCCTATGCCGCTCTATATAATGAATAGCGTAAAGAAGCCGTAAATATCGCCGCATTCAGCCAGCGTGGGCGGATCCTCAGATGAGGAGCGCGACATTCCTCCCCATCTACATCAAGCGCGCCGTATCACACTAAATGCTGGGCTAGGGCGCCGACACGAATCATATTGGTTCAGGGTCATTGCATACATCGGCTTCGGGGGCGCCCCAAGGAGGGGGCGCTTCGAACAATAGTATGCTGGTGGGGCGCCTCTCTGCACCTCGGCATTGGGGACAACGAGACGGCGGGCACTTCAGTCTCTCTCCATTCTACATCACACACCCACTTGAATAAAGCAAACGATCGGGCGGCGTAGTCCCGGAAGGACGGGCGTGCCCCGGTACCAGAACGCGCACCGCAGTGTCACGCTGCGAGCGCGCAAACACAGTGATGGGTAATCACTGCCAGCGGTACAGCGACATCGTACGCTGAGGCACAACGATAGATGGTCTTTCGTGGGTGGGCATTCACCCGCGTCGATAACAAGGGGGGCACAGCCTCACCTTCCAACGATATCCTGCAGCAGCTGCTGCTCGCGTACACACCGAGGCGCAGCCTGCCGAAGGCGAGGGGGCAGATGGAGATACGCCATTACATGGGCGTGCTGGGTCGCAGAGCATGGATCGTGGCAGTAGCCGCGCTGTTGACGTTGGGCGTGGCGGTCGTCGGTCTCCGATCCATGACTCCGTCGTACACCGCGTCGTCGCTGGTACGCATTGCGCAGATTCCCAACCGCCCCATAGATTACTCGGCGCTCACTTATACAGAACGTGTCAAAACAACCTATGTGCGCATGTTGACCACTCGCCTCTTCCTGGCGCAGGTGGCTGAGAGGCTGGACTTGACCATGTCGCCCGAGGATTTGGCGGAGGAGGTGGAGGCAGAGCTGTTGCCGAACACCGACTTGTTGCAGATCAGTGCCTCTCACCCCAACCCGCACATGGCCGCGGCCATCGCCAACGCGTTGGCTGACCTCCTTGTGGAGGAAGGACAGCACATCTTTACCGGGCCAGGCAAGACGAGCGAAGAGGTTTTGCGCGATCAGCTGGAGGCGGCGAGGAGCGACCTGGAGAACGAGAGGGCGCGTGTGACAGCCGAGCTGGCCGCTAGGGGGTTGAGCGGAGGCGAATTGCAGCAGGAGGTGCGAGCGCGCCTAGAGGTAGAGGCGGCTGCCTATGCGGCGGCTCTCAATGACTACGACACCACCCGGTCTCACGAAGCGTTGCTGGCCAACAGCGTGGGGATTGTAGAGCGCGCTGTGGCCCCGAAGCGGCCCAGTGGGCTGCCAGCAGAGATCGTGTTGGCGTTGGCGGTGATGCTCGGCCTGGTTGGCGGCGTGGGTCTGGCTTTCCTGGCGGAGAGCTTGGATGCCACGATCTATTCGGCGGACAGACTGGCAGCAGTCGGCAACCTGCTGGTGTTGGGTGCGGTACCGCGGTTCAGTGTGCCTCGGCGCAGGGGTGGCGATACGCTGTTGGTGACGCGTAGACCGTACAGCTCTGCGCTGGAGGCGTTGCGCGCAGTGCATACAGCCATCCTGTCCACAGGTTCGGATGGCAAAGCCCCCGGTTCTCCTATGACATTGTTGTTCGCTAGCGCCGAGGCCGGCGAGGGCAAATCCACCATGGTGGCGAACCTGGCGGCGATCATGGCCCGCGGAGGGCGTCGTGTTATTGCGGTGGATAGCGATATCAGGCAACCGAGCCTGCACCGGATCTTTGGATTACCCAACACAGTGGGGCTGACCGACGCTATTACGGTGCCGACGGCCCTTAACAAGACGTTACACGAGACGACTATCCCCGGGTTGAGAGTGATGACCAGCGGCCCCGCGACGTCGTTTCCGGTGGAGTTGCTGACGTGCGATAGGATGCAGTCGCTGGTGCAAGAGTTATCGCGCCAGGCCGATATCGTACTGTTCGATAGCCCACCCATTCTGGCCGCGGCCGATGCACTGGGTGTGGCCGGTATGGTGGATGCCGTAGTGCTGGTGGTCGCTCGACGCGGGGTCACCGAGGCGCAGCTGGGCGAGGCGTTACGCCAGCTACAGCGCGCCGGCGCCAACGTGTTGGGGGCTGTGTTAACCAAGGCCGGGGCGGGATCCAAGCCCATACGCTACCCCTGGCACACGACGGACGTGTCTTGGGCCGGCAGTGTCGAACGGCAAGAAAAGCAAGCTGCATCGCAACAGATGCACAGAATGGAGCTGGCGCCGCGCGCGCCTTCGGAGGCGGGGCAGTTAGTATCGCTGCAGGCGTCCCGACCCCGGAGCAGTGATGGGGGTGCGCGCAGCTCGCGAAGGATCGATCTTTAGATTGGGAGCAGGAGGTATTATCGATAATGGCCAGCAAAGTGCCCGCCTTGCAGAGAACGCAGGCGATAAGAGAGTGGACGATCGATAGGCGTCGCTTGTACTTGGTCGCGAAGCGACTGATGGACCTGGTATTGGCGACGACAGCGTTGGTGGTTTTCGCGCCGTTGCTGCTGTTTTTGGCTGTGCTCATCAAGCTGGATTCCAAAGGGCCGGTGTTGTTCAAGCAGAGGCGGATGGGCTACAACGAGGGCCAGCAGGAGCTCAAGCCCTTCACTATGCTCAAGTTCCGCTCCATGGTCAATGGCGTCTCACAGGCGGTACACGAAGAGCATGTGAGGCGATGGGTTCGCGGGGAGATCTCGCCCGAAGCGGGTGACGTCAAGCTCGTGCATGATGTTCGCGTGACGCGGATAGGGCATCTGCTGCGCGCCACCAGCCTGGACGAGCTGCCACAACTGATCAACGTGCTACGCGGGGAGATGAGCTTGGTGGGTCCACGGCCGGTGCCCCTCTACGAAGTGGCCGAGTACCAGCCACGCCACCTGGAGCGACTGCACGCGATCCCCGGGATGACTGGGCTGTGGCAGGTGCGCGCCCGATCTCAGGTGACGATCGATGGCATGACCGAGTTGGATTGCGAGTATGTGCGCAATCGGTCGCTGCGGATGGATATCCAGATACTGGCCTCCACGATACCGGCGGTGCTATCGGGCCGTGGGGCGGGATGAGAGGAAGTGACGATATGACAGGAGTAGCGATCGTCGGGTGCGGTTACTGGGGCGGCAACTATGTGCGGGTGTTTAACGAGCTCCCGCAGACGACGGTCGTCTCGGTATGCGACCAGAACCCGGACAGGTTGCAGCATGTGAAGCGCCAGTACCCGGATGTTGAGGTGACTACTGACATCCAAGACGTTGTTAATGATCCGCGGGTGGAGGCGGTGGTGGTGGCTACGGAGGCCTCCAGCCACTTCAAGATCGTGAGCGACTGCCTTGTGGGCGGCAAACATGTGCTAGTAGAGAAGCCGCTGACGACGCGCTCCTCTGAGGCCAGAGAGCTGGTGAACTTGGCGGACGCCAACTCGCGCACATTGATGACCGGGCATACCTTCCTGTACAATGCGGGCATCCGAAAGCTCAAGACCTACGTAGAACAGGATGAATTGGGCCAAGTCTACTATATGTATTCGCGGCGGACCAACCTCGGCCCCATAAGGCGCGATGTGAACGCGCTGTGGGACTTGGCGCCGCACGACATCTCTATCTTTAACTATCTATTGGGCACTGCGCCCGAGTGGGTGAGTGCGGTGGGCGCCAGAGTACTGGGCAACGGGCACGAAGACGTCGGCTTTGTCGCCTTGAGCTACCCCGGGGGCATCATCGGCCACGTCCACCTGAGCTGGGCCGACCCGCACAAGGTGCGCGAGGTTGTGGTAGTGGGGAGCGACAAGCGCATCGTGTTCGATGACCTGAACTCTCAAGAGCGGGTGCGCGTCTTTGAGAAGGGCATCAAGCCCGTGAGCGAGCAGGGTGGAGCGGATGGGGCGCACTATGGCGCTTACCAGTTCCTGCTGCGCGATGGCGACATCATCAGCCCCAAA
Source organism: uncultured Anaerolineales bacterium (assembly GCA_964407215.1). Taxonomy (GTDB): domain Bacteria; phylum Chloroflexota; class Anaerolineae; order UBA1429; family UBA1429; genus CAYOUT01. Next base: position 346,274 of record CAYOUT010000001.1, read on the forward strand.
ATCGAGGCGAGCGAACCGCTCAAAAACCAGTGTCTGCATTTCCTACAATGCATGGAGCGAGGGTGCCCCGCGCTGTCGGATGGCGTCGAGGGATTGAATGTGGTGCGTACGATGGAGGCCGTGACCGAATCGGTGGCCAAACACGGTGCGCCGGTAGAGCTGCAATAGGAGGCGGATATGAACGACGAGACTCGGCGAGTGCCCTTTGTGGATCTCGCTGCACAGTATGCCAGCATCCGCGATGAGGTGCACGAGGCGATGGAGCGTGTGTTGCACGCCAACGACTTTATCCTCGGCAAGGATGTCGCGCTGCTGGAAGAAGAGTTTGCGGCCTATTGCGGAGTGAGCCGGGCTGTGGGAGTGGATTCGGGCACGTCGGCCCTAGAGCTGGCGCTACGAGCCTGTGATGTGGGCCCTGGCGACGAGGTTATCACGGTAACCAACACCTTTATCGCCACAGCGTTGGCCATCTCTTACGTGGGCGCCAAGCCGGTGCTGGTGGACGCCGATCCAGAGACCTGCACTATGGACCCTTCGTTGCTCGAAGAGGCCATCACGCCACGCTCCAAGGTGATTCTGCCGGTGCACCTGTACGGGCAGCCGGCGGATATGGACGCGATTATGAGGGTTGCGCGGCGTCACGGCTTGCGGGTTGTGGAGGATGCCTGCCAGGCCCACGGCGCGCGCTACAACGGGGTGCGTGTGGGCTCTTTCGGAGACGCGGCCGCCTTTAGCTTTTACCCCGCCAAGAACTTGGGCGCCTACGGCGATGGCGGGATGGTGGTCACCAACGATTCGACCATCGCCGACAACCTGGGTATGCTGCGCAACTACGGCCAGTCCACCAAATACCATCACCTGCTGAAGGGCTACAATCGGCGATTGGATACGCTGCAGGCTGCGGTATTGCGCGTCAAGCTGGCCTACTTGGATGCTTGGAACGCCGCGCGCCAGCGCCACGCCCGCCTCTATAACCAGCTCTTGGCGATGGGCCCGGTGGCAACGCCGGTGGAGGCCGAGTACTCGGAGTCGGTCTATCACTTGTACGTCATCCAGACGGAGCAGCGCGATGCCCTACAGGCTGTTCTGAGCGAGCGGGGGATCTCTACTGGGATCCACTATCCTATTTGCATCCACCAGCAGCCCGCGTACGCGGACCTGGGCTATGCCAAGGGATCTTTTCCCGTGGCAGAAGCGCAGGCCGAGCGGGTGCTTTCGCTGCCGATGTACGCAGAGCTCCGCCCGGAGCAGGTGGAATGGGTGGCGGAGGCCGTGCTCGAGTGCGCAGCAAGTGTGTCAGAGTCGGAACCGTGTGGCGAGCCGAGCGGAGCACGGCCGACCTCATCACACATGGTTGATGGCCAGGTTCAGTCTGCGGGCGGGTGACCATGGAGAGCGCGAGTGAGCACCGAAGGTGAACATATCACGAATCAAACGGTTGGCATTCGCGTTGTTGCGATACAGCCTTGTGCCTTGGTTTACGAGAGAGCTGTTTCAACGTCGTCGTGTGACGGTGATATGCTATCACGATCCGAGCCCTGAGGCATTCGCGCAACAGCTGCGTGCGTTGTTGCAGGCGTACAACCCCGTGGGCCTGCTGCAGGTGGTGGATGCGGCGGAGAGCGGACGCTGGGATGCTCTGCCGCTCAAGCCGCTGGTGATCACACTGGACGATGGGCATCAGGGAAACTATGCGTTACTTCCGGTGATGCAGGAGCTCGGTGTGCGCCCCACCATTTTCTTGAGTAGTGGCGTCGTGGGCACCTACCGGCACTTCTGGTGGACCCATATACAGGGCGTGCGACGACAGCGACTCAAAAAGGTACCCGACACGGATCGGCTGGCGGCGTTGATACGTGAGGGCTATGAGCGAGAACGAGAGTATGCTGGGCGGCAAGCCCTCTTGGGCGAAGAGATCGAGGCCCTGAAAGAGTGGGCCGACCTGCAATCTCACACGGTCAACCATCCCATTCTGCCCATGTGTAGCCGCGAGCAGGCGATGTACGAGATGGTAGAGTCTAAACGGCAGCTGGAAGAGCGCTATGGGGTAAAAATATACGCGCTGGCCTACCCTAACGGCTCTGTCACCCGGCGGGAGATGAAGTTGGCCGAGGCCGCGGGCTATCGTTGCGCTCTCGGGCTGGGTGTGGGAAGCAACAGCAGGAATTTGGACCTCTTTCACATAAACCGCATCTGGGTGAGTGATGAGGCGTGCCCTAACGAGGCGCTCGTACGCGCCAGTGGCGTATGGGGCGTTTTGCGCAGTGTGGCGCGGTTCCCCTACGAGCTTGGCGGGATGGCACAGAGAGGGCTCACGGCCGTGCTGAGCCGACTAGCGCGGCTGAAAGGCTGCGAACGGGGCCCCTCGCGTAACGCCCAGAGCCACAAAGCGAGGCATGACGCATGACGGCGTGGGGGGAACTGTTTCGCGGGAGCCAGGGGTGGCGTGCACCGGCCAGACTGTACCGGCTGGCCGAGGCGGCGGCCGTAGTGTTAGCTGGCGCAGGGCTGGGCCTTTTCGCCTTCATGATGTCGCGCTTTAGCCTTCAGATCGCCTTGGTCGCCAGCGCCGTGCTGATGCTGCCGTTTGTGGCCATGGTGTTGGGCGACTTGCGCAAGTTACTACTCACCATCATCCTGTTGGAACTGCCCCTGCAGGTGGATACCTACCTCGGGTACCGCCAGGATGCCGCAACGTTTGGAGCGGTGGGCGGCCTGGTAATCTCGGTGACCACCATCTGTCTGCTGGTTTTGGGCGCGCTATGGTTGTTGGAGCTGCTCAGCCGGCGTGCGACGGTGTCGTGGGCGGGGGTGCGCGCTGCTTTGCCGCTGGCGGCGCTCGTGGGGGTGCATGCGGTGTCGGTGCTGGTGGCCTACGATGTGGGGCTGGCGCTAATGCAGGTGTTCTTGCTGGCGCAGGGGTTGATGCTGTTCGCCGTGGTATATCGCATGACCAGGACACCGCGCGATCTGCTTTACGTGCTGGCCTTGGTGGCTCTGGGTGTAGCGATACAGGGCGCGATCATGATGGTGTTGCGGGCGCGCGGCACGGGGTTCGAGCTGGGTATGGGTATGGTGGAGGCGCGTATAGACGGCGGCCAGCGCGTGGGGGGCACCGTCGGGTCGCCCAACTCGGCCTCGGGGTATCTCAGTTTGCTGCTTCCCATCAGTCTGGTGGTGTTGCTGGCGGGCCGCTACGGCCATCTGCAAGAGGGGTTGGCGGGGTCGGCGTTGGTGTTGGGCCTCATGGGGCTGGTGTTCACTTTGGCACGCGGCGGCTGGTTGGCTCTGGTGTTGGGGGGCGGTGTATCCGTCCTCGTGGGGCTGCGGTTCGGGTGGATCAAAAAAGGGAGGCTGGCCCTGCTCGGTGTGGCGGGCGGGGTGCTGGCGTTGGCCGTTATGGGCACGGTTGTCAAGCGAGTGACGGGCAACGATCTCGGCTCGGCCGAGTCGCGCGTCCCGCTGATGGAGCTGGCCTGGCGTATCATCCGTGACCACCCCTATCTCGGCGTGGGAGGCAACAACTTTGCGGTGGTGATCCCGCGCTACGGAGACCCCGAATACGGCGGGGTGTGGCTGTATATCGTACACAACGCGTACATGCTGGTGTGGGCCGAGACGGGCCCCTTTGGGCTGGTGATCTTGGTATGGTACCTGCTGGAGACGGTGTGGCGCGGGTGGCAGTCGGTCCGCTGGCGACATAATCTGCTTTCGCCGCTGGCTCTGGCGTTGATGACTGGTGTGATGGGGCACATAGTGTACATGACGGCAGACGTATTCAACGGTCGTTCGCAAACGGAGATGCTGGCGCTGGTGGCTGCGTTGATCGCCGCTATTGACCGGATGCGTGTGAGTGAGCAAAGAGAGTTGGTAGCGGCATGACGTCAACCGCACAGAGCGATATCGAGGTGTTGCCGCGCCCCCTGAGCGGTGTGCGCAGGGTGACGGGCAACGCATTGTCGGTGCTCACTAGCGACGTGGTGAACCGTGCCACGACGTTTGTGTTGTACGCGTTGGTGGCGCGCTTCTTGGGCGCCTTTCATTTTGGGCAGATGTCCATTGCGCTGACGCTGTTCTACACCTTTCGCGTGTTCGCCTCGATGGGGCTGCAGCGACTGGTGGCGCGCGAGGTCTCTCGCGACCCCGCCAAGACGGATAGCTACCTGATGAGCGGCACCGTAGTAGTGACGGTAGCCTCGGTGTTGTGCCTGGTCGTGCTGTGGGGGCTCGTGCGAGTGATGGGCTATGTGCCCGAGACGGCGAGTGTAGTGCTGCTATTGGGGCTGGGGCTGTTGCCCGTGTCGTTGAGCTCGGTGTGCGAGGGGATATTTCAGGCCAGGGAGCAGATGCACTTTATCGCCTGGGCCAACGTGCCGGTGAACGTCGTCAAGCTGGGCCTCATTGCCCTGATGCTGCGCGGAGGGATCGGTCTGCCGCCGCTCATCGGCCTCTTGGTGCTCTCGTTCGCGGCGACGGCCGCTCTGGAGTGGTGGCTCATGGTGCGCTATGTGGCCAAACCGCGGCTGCGGGTGGACGCGGGCGCGGCGGTAGCCATGGTCAAAGCGGCGGCCACCTTTTTCGGCATAGACGCCATCGTCGCGTTGTGGTCCAGCCTGGCCGTGGTGGTGCTCTCCAAGGCCGCTGGGGAGGAGGGCGCTGGGTACTATAGTGCGGCCATGCAGTTGCTCTCGCCCATGTCGCTGGTGTTCGAGAGCGTGACGTTGAGCGTGTTCCCGATGATGTGCAAGGCCTTTGAGCCGAGCTTTCAGCGGTTACAGCGCCTGGCTCAGCAGTTGACGCAGCTGATGGTGGCTATGGCGCTGCCGGTGGTGTTGGGCGTGTACGCCGCGGCGGATTGGCTGCTGGTGCTGCTCTACGGCCGAAAAGACTATAGCGAGGCCGCTACGACGCTGCGGATCGTGGTGTGGAGCCTGTTGCTGGTGGGGCTGAGCCACGTGTTCGGCCATGTGCTGATGGCCAGCGGGCGTGAGCGGATCAGCCTGCGGGTGGTAGTAGTGGACGCGATCGTGAACCTGGTGCTCACAGTGACGCTGGTGCACTTTATCGGGCTGCCGGGCGCCGCACTGGCCGCGCTGCTCACACGGGTGGTGGATTTGGCACAAAACTATGTGCCCGTGGCGCGGCTGGCCCCGCAGATGCGCCCCCTGGCGACAATGTGGCAGCCGCTGGTGGCGGGGCTAGGTATGGGGTTGGTGCTGCTGGGGCTGCGAGGCCAGCACCCGGTGGCGGCCGTCGCGGCGGGCTCTGCAGTGTATCTGTTGCTGCTTGGCGGGCTGATGGTTCTACGGTACGGCGGACCCAGCGCGTTTCGCGCGCGCTTTGTGGTGCCGCTGGCGACCGAGTTCCTTCGAAGGGGAGGACAGTAGCCGTGGAGCCGGGTATTGGAATGAATGAACGTCTGCGCGTTGCCATGGTGGCCTATACTTTTGGCGAGTATTGTGTGCGCCTTACCAGCGCGTTAGCTCAAGAGGCTGATGTCTGCCTGGTGTTGCCCGAGGAGTTTGTCGCGCCCTATCGGGACATCTTGGATCCCAAGGTGGAGTTGTTGGCGTTCGACCGGCCGAGGCTGCGCCATCCGCTGCGCCAACTGGCAACCGCTCGGCGGATTGTGAAGCATATCACTCGCTTTGAGCCCGACGTGATACATATGCAGCAAGGCCATATGTGGTTCAACTTGGCGCTACCGTGGTTGCGGCAGTACCCGTTCGTGATGACCGCCCACGACCCGCGTCACCACGTGGGAGACAAGGCCTCTCACAAGACGCCCCAATGGCTGGTGGACTATGGCTTTCGACGGGCGGATCGACTCATTGTGCACGGAGAGCAGCTCAAACAGGTGTTGGTGGATGAGTTGGGCATCGGCGCAGAGAGGGTGTCGGTGATGCCCATGGTGGCGCATGGTGATGCGGAGGCGGGAGGTGCTGTGGAAGAGGAGGAGGGGACGGTTCTCTTTTTCGGACGCATTTGGGGGTACAAGGGGCTCGACTATCTGATTCGGTCGGAGCCCCTTATCTCGGAGCGCGTGCCGAACCTCCGCATCATCATCGCAGGCGAGGGCGAGAGCATGGATCGCTATCGCAAGCTAATGGTCCATCCGGAGCGCTTCGAGGTGTATCACGAGTACGTCTCGGACGAAAAGCGCGCACAGCTGTTCCGCCGGGCCAGCGTAGTGGTGTTGCCGTACGTCGAGGCCACGCAGAGCGGTGTGATCCCTGTGGCCTACACCTATGGCAAGCCGGTGGTGGCTACAACCGTGGGTGGCCTACCCGAGCTAGTGGACGAAGGGCGCACCGGTTTTTTAGTGGCACCTCGAGATGAAGCAGCCCTGGCCGAGGTGACTGTACGGCTGCTGCAAGACGCCAATTTGCGCCATACCATGGGCGCCAACGCGCGCCACAAGGTGGAGACAGAGTGTTCGCCGGCGGCAGTGGCCCGCCAGACGTTCACGGTGTATTATAGCGCTATTGGGGTCCATGGCGGAAAGACCGCGCCGCGGCCACGGGTGGAGGAGGGCCACTGATATGCGGGTGTTGATGCTCACCGCGATGTACCCTACACCGGACAATCCGGGCTATGGCTCCTATGTGCGCACACAGGTCGAATCGTTGCAGCGCGCCGGGGTCGATATCGAGTTGATGGTGCTACAGGGGCGCAACCGCAAGCTGATGTACCCCGCTGGCGCTTGGCATTTGCGGCGCCGGTTGGCGGATACACCGGTGGATCTCGTGCACGCGCACTATTCGCTCACCGGCATGGTGGCGCGCACTCAGTGGCGGGTGCCGGTGGTGGTGACCTACCACGGCAGTGACGTATTGGGCAGCACCGATGTCCACGGGCACTATAGCTTGATGGGCCGCGCCACTGTGGCGGCGGGGTTGATGTTGGGCCGCATGGTAGACGCTATCATCGTGCAGAGCCAGCAGATGGCGCAAAAGTTCGCGCGCAACGACGTAAACATCATTCCGCACGAGGTGGACCTGGATCTGTTCCGCCCCACACCGCGCGACGAGGCACGCCGAATGCTGGGGCTCGATCCAGATCGCAAATATTTACTGTTCGCTGCCAGGCCGACTGTGCCGGTGAAACGTTATCCTTTTGCCGCTGCTGTGACGGACAGATTGGCCCGCGAGGACCCGTCGGTGGAGCTGGTGGTGGTCTACAAGGAGCCGCAGGCGCGTCTGGCTCTGTATATGAGCGCTGCCGATGCGCTGGTGTTCCCGTCCATCCACGAGGGCTCGCCCAACATCGTCAAGCAGGCGTTGGCCTGCAACCTGCCTATCGTGTCGACGGATGTGGGCGATGTGCGCGAGATGGTGGGCGATACACAGCATTGCTTCATTTTGGATGCCGATCAGGACGCGTGGGCCGACGCGTTGCGCGGTATCCTGCGCGAGCGCCCGCGCATCGACGGGCGCCAGCGGGTGACGCATTTGGACCCTGCGTCGGTGTCGGCTCAGGTGATCGCTGTGTACGACAGGGTGTTGGCGCGGCGGCGCTCGATCAGTGCGAGCGGACGCACCACAGCCGAACGGAAGCCAAGGGATAGCTGAAAGGTTGCAGTCGGTGGGTGTAGTGTCTGCGGGAGCGGACGAGCGGCACAGAGACAGCGAGCCGGGATGTTGCGCACGATAAAGTGGAGGCAGTTGATATGCCAAATACACAGACGATAGAGGAGAAGCGCGATGCGCAGGCGTCGCCGGCGCGAACGCTGCGCGTGAGCGTGTTTGGGATGGGATACGTGGGCTCTGTGTCGGCGGCCTGTATGGCTCAGCGCGGGCACCACGTTGTCGGGTTGGATGTGAGCCCCCAGAAAGTAGCGTTGCTCAAGGCCGGCCGTCCGCCTGTAGTGGAAAAAGGGCTCGATGAGCTCGTGCGCGATGGGGTGGCGACGGGCGCACTGGAGATCGGTGCCGAGCCGCGCGCGGCTGTGATGGAGACAGATCTGTCCCTCATCTGTGTGGGCACACCTTCCAAGGATAACGGCAGCCTCAACCTAGAGTATCTGGAGGGGGTTTGCCAGCAGATCGGCGAGGGACTGGCCGCCAAAGATGGCTATCATGTGGTGGTTGTGCGCAGCACCGTGTTGCCCGGCATCACCGAGGAATACCTCATCCCCATTCTAGAGGAGCACTCGGGCAAGCGTGCCGGTGTAGATTTCGGCGTGTGCATGCACCCCGAGTTCCTGCGCGAGGGGAGCGCGATTGACGATTATTATAACCCGGGGTTGATCGTCATCGGTGAACTCGACGAGCGCAGCGGTGAGCCGGTGGAGGCGCTGTACGACGGTATCCCCGCCACTGTGGTGCGCACAAACATCCGTACGGGTGAGATGATCAAGTACGCCAACAACGCCTTCCATGCCTTAAAAGTGACCTTTGCCAACGAGATCGGCGTGTTCGCCAGAGAGCACGGCATAGACGGGCGCGACGTGATGGCGGTGCTCGTTCAGGACAAGCGGCTGAATATCTCGCCGGCCTACCTCCGCCCCGGTTTTGCCTTCGGCGGCTCTTGCCTGCCGAAGGACCTGCGCGCGCTGTTGCATCGCGCCAAGGAACGCGATCTGGAGTGTGGGCTGTTGGGCTCCATACTGCCCAGCAACCAGCGACACGTGGAGCGGGGCGTCGCTCTGGTGGAGGGCACGGGGCACAAAAAGGTGGGCGTGTTAGGGCTCAGCTTCAAGGCGGGCACAGACGACCTGCGCGAAAGCCCGGTGGTGACTTTGGTGGAGCGGCTCGTTGGCAAGGGCTACAGTGTGCGTATCTACGACGATACGGTGGAGCTTGGGCGGCTGATGGGCACGAACAAGAGCTTTCTGGAACAGCAGCTTCCGCATATCGCACGCCTCATGGCGGGCAGCGTACAAGAGGTGGTGGACGCTTCAGAAGTGCTGGTGATAACCAGCAACAGCCCCGGCTTTCGCGGGGCGCCGGAGATGATGAGATCCGATCAAGTGTTGGTGGATCTGGTGGGGATCGTCAAAGACCGAGGCGAGATACAAGGAGAGTATGAAGGCATCTGCTGGTGAGGGCGCGGCCGCCGATAAGGGGGTAGGCTCTGGCAAGCGCGTGCTAATGCTCTTGGAGAACGCCCACTATCCGCAAGACACTCGTCCGCTGCGCGAGGCTCAGACCCTGGTAGCCGCGGGCTACCGCGTGGCGATCATTTGCCCGCGGCGGGGCCTTCGCGATGGCAAGCCCCAGCGCTGGCGAGAGAACCTCGATGGCGTGGAGGTGTATCGTTACCCCGCGCCGTACACTACTGACGGGGCTGTGGGATTCCTTGTCGAGTACTGTTGGGCTATGGTAGCTATCGGGCTGTGGACGTTGTACTATTTTCTGCGGCACGGGTTCGATATTATCCATGCGCACAACCCGCCCGATACGTTGATGCTCATCGCCGCACCCTATAAACTGCTGGGGAAGCGCTTTGTTTTCGACCATCACGACTTGATGCCCGAGATGTACCACGCCCGGTTGAACGGCGGAGGCAGTGCCTGGGTGCGTCGCGCGCTGGTGTTTTTCGAGCGGCTCACCTGCCGCTTGGCCGATCATATCATCGTGGTGAACGAGTCGTACAAGGCGATGGACATGGAGCGCAGTGGCATCCCGGAGGGCCGAATTACCGTTGTGCGCAACGGCCCCGATGTATCCCGCCTGACTCCCGTGCTCCCCGACGCCGAGCTGCGCGGGCGAGCGGAGCTGATCATCGGCTATATCGGCGAGCTGGGCCCGCAGGATGGGCTGGACTACCTGTTGCGCACAGTGCGGCACCTGGTGTACGATCTGGGGCAGACCAGTGTGCTGTGCGTTCTTATCGGGCAGGGGCCGGTGCTGCCCGCATTGAAAACGATGGCCGCCGAGCTCGGCATCGAGCAGCATGTGTGGTTCACGGGGTGGATATCCTGGGCCGACGTGGTGCGTTACCTCATCACGGCCGATATCTGCGTGGACCCCGACCCGTCGAATCCATTCACCGACCGATCGACGATGCTCAAGATGATGGAGTACATGGCGTTAGGTAAACCCATTGTGGCGTTCGACTTGCCCGAGCATCGTGTGACGGCGCAGGAGGCGGCTGTCTACGTGCGGCCCAACGGCGAACTCGAGATGGCGCGGCAGATCGTAAAGTTGGCAGGGGATCCAGCGCGACGTGAGGAGATGAGCCGCTTCGGCAGACTGCGTGCGCAGTCGGAGTTGGCTTGGCCCCATCAGGAGGGGGCGCTACTCGAAGCCTATGCACATTTGGGCTCGAGCAGAGTGCGCGGCGGTCGTCTTGCCAGAGCGAGGGAGTAATGGCCACTCAGAGCACTGGGGTGTCGACATGCTTCCAAGGGGAACCGCCTGAGCCGCACGGGAAGAGCTTGCTCGGCGTCGTGTGCCATGTGGCGCTGCTGATCTTCCGAAAGTTGTGTAAAATGGCGGTAAAAGACGCGCCGTCGTGGAGGCTGCGCGCTGTCATACTGCGGTGGTACGGCTGCCATGTGGGGCACAATGCGTTCGTCGGCGAGAACCTGATCATCGCCGACGAGCCGGGCGAGGCACATCTGCTGAGCATCGGCGACCGGGTGGCTATTGCACCACGCGTGACACTGGTCATCTCGGCCAGGCCCCATCTATCGCGAATCGTGCCCTACGCCCCGTGTGTGAGCGGCCCCATCACCATCGAAGACGACGCTTGGCTGGGGAGCGGCGTGGTGGTGTTGCCGGGGGTGCGGATTGGCGAGGGAGCCGTCGTGGGCGCCAACGCCGTAGTGACACACGATGTCGAGCCCTACACCATCGTAGCGGGGGTGCCGGCCCACTTTTTGCGCAAGCTGGATGTGCCCTGGCGCCAGCCGCCGGAGCTGGAGGGGGCCGAGGCGTCCGAGCTGGAGCACAGCCAATGAACACCGCAGATCGCCCGCCCGCACTGGTGGCCGGCGGCCACTTTCACAGCCTGGGGGCCGTGCGTAACTTGGCCCGCCAGGGTGTGCCTGTGTATGTGGTGGATCACGACCTGTGCGTGTCGCAGTTCTCGCGCGATGTACGACGCTTTCGGCGGTGCTCTTCGATGCACGACGGCGAGAGCTTGGTGAGTTGCCTGTTGCAACTGGCCGACGGGTGGGCGGCTCAGGATGGCTGGGACCAGGATCGCTGTGTGCTGTTTCCCAGCGACGACGAGTGCGTGCGTATCTTTGCGCAAGAGCGTGAGCGCCTGAGCGGCCGCTATTTGGTGACGACGCCGCCTTGGGAGACGGTGCGATACCTCTACGACAAGCGGCTGACGCATCGGCTGGCGGTGGAGCGCGACATACCGGTGCCCGCCACCTACAATCCGCAGAGCGCTGAGGAGCTGGACGCGCTGCCCATCGAGTTCCCTGTGGTGGTCAAGCCGGCCATCACTATGCACCTGACGTCGGTAACCAAGAAAAAGGCCTATCGCGCCAACGACCGGCAAGAGTTGGCCGAGCACTACCGGCTGATGAGCGCCATTATGGATCCCGCTGAGATCCTGGTGCAAGAGCTGATTCCGGGGCGGGCAGAGATCCTCTATTCCTATGTAGGGTTTTTTGTGGATGGCGAGCCAGTGGCGGGGCTCACGGCGCGGCGGCCGCGCCAGCACCCTATGGAGTTCGGGCGGGCCAGCACCTATGTAGAGACCGTGGAAGAGCCCGAGCTGCGCCCCATGGCCACGCGCTTCTTGAAGGGGATAGGCTACACCGGCCTGGCCGAGGTTGAATTCATGTACGACCGCAAGCATGAGCGTTTCGAGCTGATCGAGGTGAATCCGCGTATCTGGGGATGGCACACTATCGCTGTGCGAGCGGGGCTGGATCTGCCCTATATGGCCTATGCTCATGCCCTCGGCGAGCCGTTGCTGTCCGCCGAACCGCGGAGCGAGGTCAAATGGGTGCGCCTGGTGACCGATGTACCGACGGCGGTGGAGGAGATACTGAAAAGGCGGTTGAGCCTGCGTCAGTACCTGGGGACGATGCGTGGCGACATCGGCGAGGCCGTGTTCACGATGCGCGACCCACTCCCCTTCCTTGCAGACGTACTGTTGGTGCCCTACTATACCAAGAAAAGAGGACGATAGGGATGTACGAACGAGTGCTACTCATTCAGCCGCCGTCATCCAGCTACCTCGGTGCCGTGCGGCCGCCCACGGGGTTGGGCTGGGTGGCGCAATCGCTGCACGACGCAGGGATCGAGTACGCCGTGGAGGATATGCGCACGCGGCCAGATATCAAACCACTTCTCAAAAAGCTGGACACGTTCCAGCCCGATCTCATCGGCTTGAGCATGGTGAGCTACGAGTACAAGCGCACTTATGACTTTATCCGGCAGATCAAACAGCATCGGCCGAGCGCGCAGATCGTCATTGGGGGAGCCCATATCTCGGTGCTGGGCGCGACGGCCTTGGAAGAGTGCCCCGAGATAGATATGGGGATCGCCGGTGAGGGCGAACGGGCCCTGGTGGATCTGTGCCGAGGCGAGGTGCCTCTCGATCAGGTGTCGGGCTTGGTGTATCGTCAAGAAGGAGAAATACACAGCAACCCGTTGCAGTTGATTCACGAGCTGGACGACGTGCCGTTCCCGCGGTATGTGGGGTTTGAGCTCAAGCACTACGCTAAAGAGATTCCACTAATCACCAGCCGCGGTTGCCCCTATCGCTGCATCTTTTGTCCCAACAGCCTGGCGGCCAAGCGATTCCGCGCGCGCAGTGCCGAGAATGTCGTTGACGAGATCGAGTACTGGTACAAGCAGGGGATCAAGCACTTTAACGTAGATGACGACAACTTTACCCTGGTGAAGGAGCGAGTGTACGACATCTGCGACGGTATCGAGCAGCGCGGCATCAAAGGGCTCTTTATCCGCTGCGCCAACGGCTTGCGAGCGGACCGTGTGGACAAGCCGCTGCTGGCCCGTATGAAAGAAGTGGGCTTTAAAGAGGTGGCCTTTGGCGCCGATGGTGGCAACGACCACGTGCTAAAGAACATTGTGCAAAAGGACGAGAGCATCGTCGATATCGAGCGCGCCATCCAGGACGCCTGCGATCTGGGGCTGAAGGTCAAGCTCTTTATCATCGTGGGCAGCCCGGGAGAGACGATGAGCGACATCGAGGACTCGTTTGCGCTGGCACAGCGCTACCCCATCGTCTGGTTGCATCTGAACAACCCGATCCCTTACCCCGGGACACAGCTTTACGAGTGGGTGCGCAGCCACAACGCCTTTGTGATCCCCCCGGAGGAGTACCTGAACGGGGTGACGGAGACTGACGCTACGCCGGTGTTCGAAACGCCCGAGTTGCCGTGGGAGACGCGTCGCGAGATTCTGGTGCGTAGTCGAGCGATCGAAAAAGAGGTCAAACGCCGTGCAGTAGAGCGGATGTTCCACAACCTGCCGGTGATTCGCAGCTTTGCCGGGAGTCTGTTCGCCAGCAAGCTTGGGCAACGGTTGTTCTTCCGCAACATGCTGGCGCGGGGCATCGTGAATCGCATCTGGTATCGGAAGATGGTCAATGAGTGAGGGTAGGAGCGCGCCATGACCGGATACATGTGGGCGGGTGTGGGGTTGTCGCTGGTGGCCACATTAGCGGTAGCCCTCAAGTGGAAGCTGCCGTTGCGGCTTGCGGCGCCGGGTGTTGTTGTGGCGACTGTGGTGGCGGCGGTGCCCTTTTACTGGCTATACCCGTTGCTCGGCCCCGGGTGGTGGTGGATATCGCTGGGCGGCCAGGTGGGCTTGGCGCTGGCCGTTGGGCTGGGGCTGTTGATGGTACGATTCTGGCGCGATCCAGACCGCGTACCCCCCGAAGAGGAGGGCGTGGTGCTCTCAGCAGCGGACGGCGAGGTGCTGTATGTGTACGAGGTGCCCCACGGCGAGACGCCGATAGTTACCAAGAGAGGCCGCGACTATAGCCTCAACGAGCTATTGGGTAGCCGCTTGCTGGAGGGCCCAGCGCACGTCATCGGCATCGAGATGACATTTGTGGATGTGCACGTCAATCGGTGTCCAGTGGCCGGTGAGGTGCGATCCGTCGATCATATTGGTGGCAACTTTTTATCGTTGCGCAAAGACGAAGCGCCGTTCGTCAACGAACGCGCTACAACAGTGATTGAGAACAATGCGTTGACGGTGGCGGTGGTTCAAGTTGCCTCTCGCCTTGTGCGGCGTATTGAAACCTATTTGGATGTGGGGAGCTCTGTGGCCGTCGGCCAACGCCTCGGGATGATCCGAATGGGGTCGCTGGTGGCTGTGGTAGTGCCCAAACGCGACGACGTGCGGATCACGACGCGTGTAGGGGATACGGTGACGGCGGGGATCACTGTGCTGGCGCGCTATAGCCCGCGCGAGGAGATGACCGCTTGAACCTGCGCGAGTGGTACACGCAGCGCGGGCCGGATTACGTGTGGCGTCGCGCGGGGATCCTGCTGGATCGCTACGGCCTGAGCCCCCGCAAGGCGCGTGCGCGCGTGACGGACTGCGTGGAGGCGTTGGCGGCCGCCGACTGCTCGCCCACCTTCCCTACGCCAGGACGCGTGGTTCGCACGCACGCAGGGTTCTTTCGCGAGCTACAAGCCCGGGGAACCGAGATCGCGGTGCATGGTTACGACCACATCAGCTTGGCCGAATCACCCATCGTCGGCATCGAGCAGTTACAGCGAGCTGCGGAGGCCTTTCAGCGCGAAGGCATCGATGCGCACGGCTTTCGGTGCCCCTACCTGAGTTGTACCGACGATCTGGTGAGTGCACTGCCAACGGGCCTGTTCGCATACAGTAGCAATCGCGCTGTGTGGTGGGATGTGGTGCCGGATGAGGAGCACGAGGCCGCCACCAGCACCCTGGAGGTATTGCGCGGCTTCTACCGTCCCCACTCGGCCGACGAGACGCTCTGCACTCCACGGCAGAGGTTCAGCGTGCTCGAGATACCGGTGTCGCTGCCCGACGACCTGCAGCTCCACGACGGGCTGGGCTGGGGCGCGACGGGCCTTGCGCAGGCCTGGTGTGAGATCCTGCGGCGCACGCATCGCCGCGGTGAGGTGTTTGTGCTGCAGTTCCACCCCGAGATTGCGGATTTGTGCCAACCGGCGTTCAGTGCGGTTCTGGCCGAGGCGGCCAAGCTGCGGCCCAGGGTGTGGGTGGCCAGATTGCAGGATATCGCCGCCTGGTGGCGAGAAAAGTCGAGCTACAGGGTGGATCTGTTGGGCGGAGAGATTCACCTGCGCTGTGACGACCGGGCTACCGTGCTGGCACGGGGATTGGATGTTGGCGGCGGGGATGGTGAGGCCAGCCCCTATACTTGGGGCCACTTGGTCTTTAGCGCGGGCGGCACCGTGGCCGAGGGGGATGAGCGTGACCGTGCCTCCGGGGGTTACTATCGATTGCACGATCGGGTGCTGCGCCTGCCCACGGGGAAGCTGCCTTTTGTGGGACTCGCGGCGGGGGCGCCGCAATGGACGACATTGCTGCTGAGCGAGCTGGGATACATCGTGGAGCTGGGGGAGCGCGCCCAGGATTGTGCCACGTACCTTGACGGGCGCACGCTACAGGGTGTGCGCAACGAGATCGAGCTGGTGAGTCGTATCGAGGCGGCCGGCAAGCCGATGCTGCGCTACGGCCCTTGGCCCGATGGCGCTCAGAGTGCAGTGTCTATCACGGGCGACCTGGATGCGCTCTCACTCGTCGATTACACTTATAGGCTGTTTGTGAAGCAGCGGGTGTAAGCGAACCAACCCAGAGGTGAACGGTATGGAAAACGTATACGCGCACCCATCCGCCATCGTCGAGGCTCGCGAAATTGGGCCGGGCACGCGCATCTGGGCCTTTGCCCACGTTATGGACGGCGTGACTGTGGGCAGCAACTGCAACATAGGGAGCCACAGCTTTCTGGAGGCCGGCGCTGTGGTGGGCGATAATGTGACCATCAAAAACGGCAACATGATCTGGGAGGGGGTGACGCTGGAGGACGGCGTATTCGTGGGGCCGCAGGTGCAGTTCACCAACGACCGACACCCCCGCTCGCCGCGCTTGCCGCAGGCGCGTTGGCGCTATCGAGATCACGGCTGGCTGCTGCCCACATTGATACAGCAGGGGGCGTCACTGGGAGCGAACTCTGTGATACTGCCCGGCGTGACGGTGGGCGAGTTCGCCATGGTGGCTGCTGGCGCGGTGGTGACGCGCGATGTGCCCCCCTATGCTCTGGTGGTGGGCAGCCCAGCGCGCGTACGGGGTTGGGTGTGCCAATGTGGGCAGAGCCTGAGTTTTGAGCAAGAGGAGGCCCTCTGCCGCGAGTGTAACCTGGGGTACTCTATGGTGGATGGGGAGGTTCAGCCGAACGCCGAGCCGGAGGAAGAGGCCACGCTGGAAAGCTAGCGCTGGCCATACACCCCTTTTGAGCCCGCTATCCTCACTGCCCCCCGGGGCGGGTGCTGGTCTCGAGCGCCCCGAGGTCGGGCGCAGCCCCTTGGAGCCTGTCGTTGCCAGCATAGTCGTGGGTATAGCCGAGATCGAGCCCGGCATCTATGGCGGGACTGCCGGGGCCCGGACGCAGGTCGCGGGCGGCCAGGTCCACCAGCAGCGGGTCGGTCAGCAATTCGCTGGCGTTCAGTGCATAGCCCAGCGACGCGTAGGGGTGCCCCAAATGGTACAGGTTGTTCTCGTGGAGTAGGGCATCGCTGTTGGCCATTTGGTGCGGCCCCGCCAAGTAGAACAGGTTGTTGCGCAGGCTCACGGCGCCGGGCGCGGGGGTGCCGCGACTGAAGCGCAATAGATAGTGGGACGGTGCGTCGGCCTCGGCCTCCACGATAGTGTTGTGCTCTATGGTGAGGTTCTCGACGATTGTAGCGAACCGACCACCGATGTGCAGAGTAATAAAGCCTCGGTTGTTGTAGCCGATGTTGTGTGCCAACACGATATCGCGCGAACTGCCACCGCCCACCTCCAGAAAGCTGTCACACGCCTCCGCATAGTTGTGGTGGATGTTGGAGCCATCGGTATTACCGTAGGCTTCTACCGCGCCGCCGTCCACGCCGTAATCGTAGCTGGGCGCGATACAGCGGATCATGCGATTGTGTGCTACTTCGTTGTTGGGCGCTTCCAGCCAGACGCCCACGGCGCCATAGTCATCGTCGCCGCCCGGTGTGTTGACCACCATCTTGAGATCGTGCAAGTAGTTGTTCGCCACCCGGTTCTGTGCCCCCTTGACCAGTATGCCGATCCCCACGTCTTCACCCTCGATGTCTCTCACGACGTTGAAAGACGCCTCTTTTTCGATCACCACACCCGCCTCGTGGGCACCGCGCACCAGCACGCCCTCGAGCACGATCCAGCTGCCGCGCAGCGAGATGACACGCGTCCACGGGCCCTCGTGCGTAAACACGGGCCGCGGCCCCTCGCCGTACGCGGTGATTGTGATCGGCCGCCCCTCCTTTCCCGAATACGCGATGACCAGTTGGCCGTGCCAGGCGCCCCCGCGCCTAAAGTGAAGCACGTCGCCGGGCCACAGCGCCTGTACGTGCACGCGATTCAAACTGCGCCAGGGCGTGTCGGGTGATGTGCCGCAGTAGGCGTCCGAGCCGGAGACACTGTCCACATAGTAGCGGTTGCCCACAGCCGGCGTATCGGTTGGCAGCGGCTCGTCCGCCGAGCCAGAGGGTGCTGGTGGGGAGTCGGCAGCGATCGTCAGCACCTGCCCCTCGTAAATGGAATCGAGGTTGGTGATGGCTGGGTTAAGGGCGATGATGGTCTGCAAGCTGACGCCGCAACGGTATGCGATGGCCGCAAGCGTGTCTCCCAGCGCCACGGTGTATTCGGCACCGCAGGGGCCCAGTGGCTCAGTCGGCGACGGTGCGGGGACCGGGTCGGTGGGCAGCGCCGTGGGCTGTGTGGGCGGGGTAGCGGCTATCTGCGGCCCTTGGCAGGTGGGGGAGGGCGTCATTACAAGCTCGGTCGCGGTTGCCAAAGTCGGTACGAGCTGGTCGCCAAACTCCGCCAGCGGCAGCCGGGCGCGTAGGCAGGCAGTGCACATCATCGCTGCTGAGGCTGCCAGTGCTAGTGTGAGAGCCAATATCGTGCACAGGAGGATGGCTCGATGGCGAGTGGCTGGGCGCACACGCCGGATGCGCGCTGCGGATATGCGCGCCGGCGCGCGATGAGGGGCTGGGTCGGGTGAGAGCGATGCGTTGGGGTCGTGTGTGAACATATCACCTGGGCGAGAGCACAAACATACAAACCCGATCATGGCAGGTGCTGTGGCTACGCCACCGTATGCCACAACCGCGCACTCGGCACGGCGAAAAGTGCGCTGCACAACGTGACGAATCCATTCTAGCCGAGGAGAAAGCGGAGGTCAACCGGCCGCTTTCACTCACGCAGAATACAACTCTGCTGTCACGACTCGGCAGGCGGCTCGATGCGGCAAGGCGCGGTGCTGGCGACGACATAGCTGTGGGCTTTGGCGCTGCCGGTACAGAGTGTGGGGGCGAGGCTAAGCCGATGCACGGCAGGGCGCCGTGCATCGGCCTGAAAACAATGGGGAAGGCGCGGCGACCTCAGTCGCCGGTGCCGTCGTTCAGCGGTCCCACATACACCAGGCGGATGGCGTCGGCCACCACATCCTGCCCGGAGGACACGTCACAAGAGACCTGCACGGCGCCGTGTCCGTCGAACGCGTAGGTGCCCAACGAGTTCCACTGGCCGCCGTCGGCTTGCTGGTTGACGCGCACCTGGTTCGAGCCATCGCGATGCTCGATGGTGTAGGGCACGTCGGTGGGGCGCCACTCGGCCGCCCACCACCAAGCGTACACTTGGTATCGGCCCGGCTGTGGCAAGTCGAACGACCAGGTGGCCGTATCACGGCGAGAGCGTGTGACGCGGTTGTACTGGTGGGCCCCGTCGTAGTGGGGCCCGTTGGGGTCGATGTACTCGACCCACTCGCCGCGAGAGGCCCGGAGGTTCAGCGCATCGTCGTCGTAGATAAACTCGGTGCCCACGGGGAGCCCCTCGGTTGCCACGGGCTCGGGCGTCGGCGTATCCGGCGGTGGCATCGGCGTTGGCGCCTCCGTAGCAGTGGGGGCGACGGTAGCCGTGGGGGCCGAGGTCGCTGTGGGCTCATCGGTGGCTCGCGGAGGAGTGGGCGTGTGCGGTCTGCCCCACCTGGTGGGAGTGGGCTCGGGCGTATCGGTGTCGTCCACCGCTAGACCAAGGCCCTCCGTCGGCGTGGGAAGCTCGGTCGGCGCATCGGTAGGTGCCGGAGCATCGGTGGCCGTCGGATCTGGGGTCGGCGTATCGCTAGGGATGTCGGTAGGTGAGCTGGTGGGCGTCGTGGCCGCAGTGGGAGCGGGCTCTGGCACCGGCGCGTCGGGAGGCGTTGGCTCGGCCATCGGGCCCACGTACACCAGGCGCACGGCGTCGGCTACGATGTCGCGCCCGTTGGTGGCCGCGTTGGACACGCGAACGGCGCCCTGTCCCTCGAACGCGTAGGTGCCGAGGAGGTTCCACTGGCGGCCGTTGGCCTGCTGACTGACGCGCACTGTGTCGGCGCCGTCGCGATGCTCGATGGTGTACGGCACGTCGGTGGGACGCCAGGGGGCGGCCCACCACCAGGCATAGACCTGGTAGACGCCGGCTCTCTCTACGCCAAAGGCCCAAGTGGCGACATCAGCGCCGCTGCCCAACGTCCGATGGAAATAATGGGTGTCGCCATAGTTGTCGCCGTCGGTTTCGCGATACTGGGTCCACTCGTCCTCGCTGGCGCTGAGGGAAAAGCCCGGATCCAGATCGTCCACGATGACCTCACCCTCGGTAGGTGCGGGCAAGCTCGTGGGCATCGCCGTCGGCTCTGTAGTGGGCGTTGGGCTTGGGGCCGGGGTGGCCGTGGGCGGCGGCGTGTCGGTGGGCGCCACAGTGGGTACTGCGGTAGGTTCGGTCTCTTTCAAGGGGCCCACGTACACCAGGCGCACGGCGTCGGCTACGATGTCGCGCCCGTTGGTGGCCGCGTTGGACACGCGAACGGCGCCCTGTCCCTCGAACGCGTAGGTGCCGAGGAGGTTCCACTGGCGGCCGTTGGCCTGCTGACTGACGCGCACTGTGTCGGCGCCGTCGCGATGCTCGATGGTGTACGGCACGTCGGTGGGACGCCAGGGGGCGGCCCACCACCAGGCATAGACCTGGTAGACGCCGGCTCTCTCTACGCCAAAGGCCCAAGTGGCGACATCAGCGCCGCTGCCCAACGTCCGATGGAAATAATGGGTGTCGCCATAGTTGTCGCCGTCGGTTTCGCGATACTGGGTCCACTCGCCCTCGCTGGCGCTGAGGGAAAAGCCCGGATCCAGATCGTCCACGATGATCTCACCCTCGGCAGGTGCGGGCAGGCTCGTCGGCGCGGCGGTAGGAGCCGCAGTGGGAGCCGACGTCGGAGCCAGAGTCGGGATAAAAGTTGGTGCCGCTGTGTTCGTGGGCACGGCCGGCGAGCCGCCGGATTCGTACGCGCCACAGTCGGGGGCTGCCCCCTGAGGCACCGACACCCCCGCATAGTCCACAGTGTAGCCCAAGTTGGCGCCGCGGTCGATGGCGGGGCTTCCCGCTCGCAGTCGCAAATCTCTGCCGCTCAAGTTGACAAAGAGCGGGTCGGCCTGCACCTCGGTGGAGTGTAGCGACATGCCCATCGCGGTACGTGAGGGGTTCACCAGGTAGTAGACGTTGCGTTCATGGGTGAACCCCGCTCGGCTGGCCACGCGGCTGAACGCGTCGACGTAAAAGATATTGCCCCGTACCAGCAACGACGAGGGGCTGGGGTCCGATGTAGTGCGCGCAAAATCGAACACGCTGTAGTGGCTCTGGCCGGTGTCGGTCTGGACAAAAGTGTTGTGCTCAATGCGAAAGTTGGCCACTTCAGTGGCAAAGTTCCCCCCCAGGTGAAAGACGCCCAAGGGCCCGCTGTTCACGACGACGTTATAGGCCACCACAGAGTCTCGAGCCGAGCCACGACCGCCGACCTCCATAAAGCCATCGGTGTTCTCGGCCCAGTTGTGGTGGACATAGTTGCCGGGGGCGTCGCCCCACCACTCAAAGGCGCCGCCATCCATGCCATAATCGTAGGAATGGGCG
>CAYOUT010000002.1:0-143136 GCA_964407215.1 uncultured Anaerolineales bacterium
CACATGCGGCTTTGTGCGCTCGTATGTCTGCTTTGCCATTCCCGAGATCCTCCTTAGGGTGCCTGCGCACTGCGCAAGGAGCCTTTCCTCACATAGATAGAGCCCACGATGAGACTTGAACTCATGACCCCGTTCTTACCAAGAACGTGCTCTGCCGACTGAGCTACGTGGGCACGGCGAAAACCCATAGACGCTGTGGGCAGGGAAGGATTCGAACCTCCGAAGGCTGAGCCAACTGATTTACAGTCAGTCCCCTTTGGCCGCTTGGGTACCTGCCCATATTGAAAAGACCGTCCCGCCGCCGAGATGAGGCGCCCACGCATCATATAAGAGCCGACGGAGGGACTTGAACCCACAACCAGCGGTTTACAAAACCGCCGCTCTGCCGGTTGAGCTACGTCGGCTGGAGACCGAGTGGAATTATACTCCAACCGGCCGTGCGGTCAACTGACGCAAAAAAGAAGTATACCACAGTTGCTTACGGCGTCAAATGCGTGAGCTCTGTGCCGATCTTTGCCGCTCAGGGAGCTCCCTGTCGGC
The DNA here is from genome assembly GCA_964407215.1 of uncultured Anaerolineales bacterium. Classification (GTDB taxonomy): domain Bacteria; phylum Chloroflexota; class Anaerolineae; order UBA1429; family UBA1429; genus CAYOUT01. The sequence goes on from CAYOUT010000002.1 coordinate 541, forward strand.
TGCTCCACACATGGTAGAGCAGGATAGATCCCGCCACCGATACGTTGAGCGACGAGATCTTGCCTTGCATCGGAATACGCACCCGAAAGTCGCTCTTCTCGAGAATCAGTCTACGCATACCCTTTCCCTCGCTTCCCACAACAAGCGCCAGCGGCATGCGCATGTCCACCGTGCGATAATCTTGTGCGGCAGGATGATCCTCGACAGCCACTATCCAGAGACCCCCCTCTTTGAGGGCCTCCAACGCTCGCCCCAGGTTGGTCACCATAGCCACTCGCAGATGCTCTACGGCGCCCGCGGAGGAGCGCCCTACTGCTGGTGTAATCGCGGCCGCTCGGCGCTCGGGGAGAACTACCCCGTGGACGCCCACCGCCTCAGCTGTCCGCAGGAGCGCTCCCACGTTCTGAGGGTCCTCTAGCGAATCCAGCGCCAGCAAAAAAGGCGGCTCCTCTCGCTCACGCGCCACCGCGAGCAGGTCGGAGAGATCGACATAGGGATACGGAGAGACCTGGGCGACAATCCCTTGGTGGCGAAGATCGCCACCAAGGCGGTCTAGTTCTGCCTTTCTGACGCGGACAACGGGCACCTGATGCGCCCGACACAGGTCCTCCATCTCGGCGATACGGCCACCAGCCTCCACACCCTCGCCGATCAGCACCTCGTAGACCCTGCGCCTCCCCGCAGCCAGAGCCTCACGCACTGCGTTGCGCCCGACGAGAAGCTCTACCCCACGCCTCATCGTCACCGCTGGCCCTGTGCGAGATTCCAGGTCGTCCCTTCGGGGTTATCTCGCAACTCGATCCCCATAGAAAGCAAGCGATCGCGAATGGTGTCGGCCAAAGCGTACTGCTTGGCCCGCCGCAGGCTCTCGCGTGTTTCAATCAAGAGAGAGATCAGCTCGCTGGAGGCGCCCGCCGCGCCGTCGTTATCCAGTGTTTCGGGCAACACGCCGAGCACGTCGCCCATCAAACGGCCATAAAGGGAGTCGATGGCCTGCAGCGACCCTTTTGTGCTGGCCCCACCACCCGCCAGGAGAGCGTTCACTTCACGGCTCGTATCGAACAGGGCCGCGATCGCCCCCGGCGTGTTAAAGTCATCGTTCATACTCTCCTCAAACCTCCGTCGCGTTCCGTTCAAGAGGTCTGTCACCAGTGGCTCGGCCTCGCCCTCGACGGCGCTCTCGAGCTCACGCCGCACAGCACGAACGGTGTTCAACAATCGCTCCAAACCTCTCGAGGCCGCTTCGACCGCCTCCTCCGAAAGATCCAGCGGCCCGCGGTAGTGGCCCAAGAGGATGAAAAAGCGGATTACCAAGGGATCCCAATGCTCAAGCGCCTGCTCCAGTGTGACAAAATTGCCGAGCGATTTGTGCATCTCCTCACCGCGTATCATCAGCATCCCGTTGTGGATCCAGTAGCGCGCGAAAGGCTTCCCCGTCGCCGCCTCAGCCTGAGCGACCTCGCACTCGTGGTGAGGAAACTTGTTATCTACCCCGCCGCCGTGGATATCGAACGGTTGCCCCAGATACTTGGTAGACATCACCGTGCACTCGATGTGCCACCCCGGGAATCCCTCGCCCCAAGGGCTGGGCCAGCGCATGATATGCTCGGGCTCTGCACGCTTCCACAAAGCGAAATCCACCGGATCGCGTTTCTCTTCCAGCACATCGATGCGAGCTCCCGCCTGCAACTCATCCACACGTCGGCCGGAAAGATTCCCGTACTCTGGGAACTTGGCCACAGAAAAGTAGACCGAGCCATTGACCTCGTACGCATAGCCCGCATCGATGAGCGTCTTGATCCACTCGATCATCTCGGGGATGTGCCCGCTGGCGCGTGGCGAGATATCAGGGCGTGTGACGTTTAGCCGATCCATATCTCGAAAGTAGCGTCTGGTGAATGTTTCAGCGAGTTGCATTGGGTGCACCTGCTCGCGCTGAGCACCCTTGAGCATGCGATCCTCTCCGCTATCCAGCAGGTGTCCCACATCCGTGATATTCTGCACATACAGCACTCTGTAGCCCAAGTATCGCAGATAGCGCACCACAATATCAAAGTTGATGTACGTCTTGCCATGGCCCAGGTGCGCATCGTTGTGGACTGTGGGACCGCATACGTACATATTCACCCGCCCCTCATGCAAGGGGACGAACACATCTTTCTCTCGTGTCAAGGTGTTGTATATTCGTAGAGCCATCTCCCTGTACCCTTTCCGCGTGATTAGTCGATTCCACCGACCTTATGGGGCGCCGCGACGACGACGCCCCCGGGCACAGATGCACTGCCGCACAATTACCCTTCGCGAACTCATATTAGAGTATCCTCTATCCGTTGTCTCGACCGGCGCAAGCCCAGCAGCGACACTATGCAGCCCAGGCAAGGCCCCACCAGAGAGCCAGTCAGCGCAGCACGAATTGGGTACATCACCTGTCGCCCGCGCCAGCCATAACAATCTCGAAAATAGTGTCGTAGTCCCTGGAGGTAGAGCGCCGCCCGGTCAGGCGGGCTAACATCATCCTGCCTCAGCGTCTCGTAACACCTCTCGAGCACTGGCCTGACCCACTCACCACTCAGTGCCTCTCTCGCCTCCGCCGCGCGATCGGTGATCCTCTCGACGTACGCGAACCGGCTCAGGGCAACCAATTCGTCCAAAGTGGATACCTCTTGCTGCATTTTACTCACCAACAGGCGGTACCAGTCCTCGGCGCTATAAGCAGTCCCTTCAGCGCTATGCCAACGACCGTACACGGACTGCAGCCGGGGGCGCACCAGCGCGCTGAGCCGCTCCACCGAGGCCATGGCCATGGCGCGCCTGCCGAGTTTGGTCAGGTGCTTTGTGTACAGTGGGAGAGGCTTTAGCCGAAAGTTGTTCAGCTCGAATCGGCTCGCCAGTTCATCGACGCAAAAGAGTGCCCCCTCTCCCGCCCAATCAGCGCTCATCAGCCACGCAAGTATCGCCTCGGGCAGATAACCATCCTGCCGCAGGCATGTCAAGGATAGCCCAGCGTTCGCGGTATCACCGTCCACAGACGTCGGTAACGGGCTTAGATGCGCGAATACTGGAGCCGAATACCCCAAAGCCTCGGCCAAGAGAGCCTGCCGTGCCGAATCTACCAAGTCGCTTTCGAAGCGGAACAGATGTGAGACACCGTTGGCCGCGTCATGTACGGCAGATGCCAAGCAGCCGGCAGCCCATCCCTCGCTCAACGCCCCGTCCACCGCTCTATAGACAACGAAATCGCTCAACGCCGTCGACGTCACCCGGACCTCTCCGCGCAACAGATCATGGATGCGCGTCGTCTCTCTGCCTGTCATACAAAAGTACACAGCAAACCCGTCATCAGTGTGCAGCAAAGCATCGTCGCGCTGGATGTAGGCATAGCCCTCATCTAGCAATCGCACGGCCGCATGCCGATAAAGATCCTCTCGGCCTCGCCCCTCACTGAGGTTACAGGCTCCTGCGCCGAGGATCTCAGCCCGGCGCACACCAAGCCAAGCCAAATCCCGTCGCAGTACCGCCTCACGGTCGCTCGCGCCGATTTCAGCATTGCCATCCACGCTTAGCAACCAACGCTCGCCCATCTGCTGGGCAAACAAGCAACTGAGCAGCGCGAGCCGCGTGTCATCCAGCGAACCTGTGCTCTCCGAGCCCACTACACAACGTACGCTAGCCTTCACCGACCTCATTTCCTACCGTTCGCCATCTGTGGCTGTCCAAAAATCATCCGCCCCGCCACAGTCTGCAGCACTCGCGTCACAGCCACCTCTATATTGGAGTTTATGTAGCGGCGGCCATCCTCTACCACGACCATAGTGCCATCATCCAGATAACCGACACCCTGCCCCATCTCTTTGCCCTCCTGGATGATATGCACACGCAACGTCTCTCCCGGGAGGACGATCGCCTTGACGGCGTTGGCCAGCTCGTTGATGTTCAACACCTGAACACCCTGTAGCTCAGCCACCCGATTGAGGTTATAGTCGTTAGTCAGAATCGGGCAGTCTAACTTGCGCGCCAGCTCGACGAGTTTGCTGTCCACTTCACGTGTATCGGGCAGGTCCATATCCGAGATCTCGAGCTCGATACGCGCATCTTGCTGCATCTTGTTCAGGATTTCAAGACCGCGACGGCCGCGGTTTCGCCGCAGCAAATCCGCCGAATCCGCGATATGTTGCAACTCATCTAACACAAACCGTGGAACTATCATGGTTCCGCTGATGAAACCGCTCTGCGAGATGTCGGCCACCCGGCCATCGATAATCACGCTGGTATCCAGTAGCACCAAAGAGCCCTTGCGCCTGAAGACCTCCCGATTCGCAAACAGCTCCGTCAATGCCAAGATCTCTCGATCGCGAGTAATCATCACGGCTGCCCCCAACCCTCCCAGCATCACAGCAGCCAACAGAGGCAGGAACTGCCCCCAAGCGCCCGGCAGCATCGAGAGAGGCAGAGTCAACAGCGTCGCAACAACGAGGCCGCTTGTCAGCCCCAACACGCCCATCACCATTTTGCGCACTGAGGCTTTCTGGATCGCATCGCGCAGCCCAGCAAATGGCCGCGACACCCACCTTGGACCGAAAGTGAAACCGACCGAGGCCCCGACGAGGCTGATGACGAGCTTGTAATAGCCCAGGCCTATCGAGTCGATACTCAAGTTGGATACACCCGCCAACCACGCCCCCAGCCTCCAGCCCAATAACGCTAGGATCAGCATAAAGCCCAGGCGCAAGGCGGTAGAGACGGACATGAGCGTTCCTCCTACGGACCAGAGCCTGATTCGATGATACGCCTCTTTTGTCGAGGTCGCGCTGACCGAGGCCAGTTTATTCCCTCATACCACGCTTGGCACGTACATTGTGCTTTTGCGAGGAAACCCGGAAAACAAAAAGGTGTGCTCTCTGCACACCTAAGACCGATGAATCATCGGTTGACAAACCGGATGGTGCCATCCGGCCTGATTCCAACGGTGCTTCCAATGGCGACCGGGGCCGGTCTCACAGAGAGTCTAAACCGCGAACGCACAACGAGCACGCAGAGATGGCTCATCTCTGCTTCACGGACGCGATCTTAGCATAGTGCTCACGGCCTGTCAACGTGCGAACTCGTTCAGAGGACACACACCTCAGCGAGTTGCATAACTCGCGGCGCGCATCAGTCCCTCTAGTGCTCCAGAGCGAGGTCCACCGCCTCTGCCAAAGATCGCACCATGACGGGTTCGACGTCGAGCCCTCTGAGCTCCTGCGTGCCGCGCATAGCCGGAAACAGCCCTCGCTTGAACCCGAGCTTGGCAGCTTCTCGTAGTCTGCGCTCCGCATGACTCACACTGCGGAGCTCCCCCGAGAGCCCCACTTCGCCAAACATGGCCATATCCGCATGAATGGGGCGACCATGTAGACTCGATGCTATAGCTACAGCTACCGCCAGATCGATGGCGGGCTCCCGAACACGCAGCCCCCCCACGACGTTGACAAAAATATCCTGATCGTGCACCCGTAGGCCGACACGTTTTCCCAGAACGGCTGCTAGCAGCCAGAGGCGGTTCAGATCCACTCCATTGCATGTGTATCGAGGGTGCTCCAATGCCGATCGGCTCGCCAGCGCTTGGATTTCGATCAGCAGAGGGCGCGTTCCCTCCATAGTCACGCCGATCGCCGAGCCCGCCGCGTGGGTCGGACGCTCCTCCAAAAAGACAAAGGAGGGATTCTCGACCTCGGCCATTCCGCTGTCGCGCATCTCGAAAACGCCCACCTCATTGGTAGAGCCAAAACGGTTTTTGACACTACGCAACAGCCGAAAAGCGTGAAAGCGCTCGCCCTCCAGGTAGAGCACGGCATCGACGATATGCTCCAGGATACGAGGCCCGGCAATAGCCCCCGTCTTGGTAACGTGTCCGACCATAAAGATCGGGATATTCTCCGACTTGGCCAGATGTAGCAGGACGTTCGCACACTCCTTCACCTGACTCACGCTACCAGGTGAGGACTCTAAGCTATCAAGGTGCATGGCCTGAATCGAATCGATCACCACCAGAAGAGGTTTCAATCGAGAGATTTGAGGCAGAACCCGATCCAGATTGGTCTCAGCCAGTACGTACAGATTGGGACAAGAGATAGACAGACGATCCGCTCGGAGCTTGATTTGCTGCGCTGACTCTTCCGCCGAGACATACAACACAGAGTGCCCCCCAGTGCTCAGCATCCCCCCCACCTGCAACAGCAGCGTAGACTTGCCAATGCCGGGATCTCCGCTGATAAGCACGAGCGAGCCGGGCACAATGCCCCCGCCCAGAACCCGGTCGAGTTCCTTCATCGGGACCCCAACTCGCTGCGGGCCTTCGGTTGAAATCTCGCTCAGAGGTTGCGCTTCGCCACCAGTGGCAAGCCCGGGTCTGGATGTGGAAAGCGGTGAGCTTTCCACCACGGTCTCAACCAGGGTGTTCCACTCACCGCACTCAGGGCAGCGCCCCATCCACTTGGCTTGCATTGCACCGCAGGCCTGACAGACAAACCGCCTCTGGCCTTTGGCCATACTAGATTTTCTCTCCGGAGAGAAGTGCCTCGGGCTCGCCCTCCGTCTCGGGCAGGCGGAGCACAATCTCCCCCTCATCGGCATCGATGATCACCACGTCACCATCGTTAAAGACGCCTTCCAGCATTTTTTCGGCGAGCTGATCCTCAATATGTCTCTGAATTGCACGCCGCAGTGGGCGGGCCCCAAACTGTGGGTCAAAGCCCTCTTCGACGAGCCCCTCACGACCAGCCTCTGTCAACACCAGCCTGACCTGATGATCGCCCAGACGCTCATTGAGCTGTCGCAGCTGAATATCAACGATCTGCTCGACATCGTGCCGTGACAACCCGTGAAAAACGACCGTCTCGTCCACTCGGTTCAGAAACTCGGGGCGGAAGAGTCGCTTCAGTTCTCGCATGAGCTTGCTCTTCATCTCACGGTACTCGACCTCTTCATCCTCACCGCGCGCGGCCGAGAACCCCAGCGAGACCTCTCGCGTGATGACCGAGCTGCCTACGTTAGACGTCAGAATGATGATCGTGTTACGGAAATCCACCTTGCGCCCTTTGGCGTCCGTCAGCTGTCCATCCTCCATGATCTGCAACAGCATGTTAAAGGCCTCGGGGTGTGCCTTCTCTACCTCATCAAAAACCACCACAGAGTACGGACGGCGGCGAATCGCTTCGGTCAACTGACCCGCCTCTTCATACCCCACGTATCCGGGAGGGGCGCCTACTAGCCTGGACACGGAATGGCGTTCCATGAACTCGGACATATCGAGCTGCAGCAAGGCGTCTTCGCTACCGAACATGAACTCCGCCAGCGCCTTGCACAACTCCGTTTTCCCAACACCCGTCGGACCCAAGAAGATGAATGTTCCGATGGGACGACGCGGGTCCTTTAGGCCGGCCCGTGCGCGCCGCACAGCGCGTGATAACGCCTTGATCGCGTCAGCTTGGCCAACAATCCGGTTATGTAGTTCCTCTTCCATCTTGAGTAACCGCAACGACTCGGCCTCAGCGATGCTCGCAACCGGCACACCCGTCCACATAGCCACGATCTCAGCAATGTCGTCCGGTGTCACCTGCAACACAGGCTGGCGCTCGGGTAGGCCTAGATCAAGATCGATTTGATCCGTAATAAGACGATAGTCATCCGGCGCCGACACGTCCGACTCTACAGACGCGCCCTCTGCCTTGATACCGGGCTTATCCGCACCCGTAGTCGAGCCGAATAGGGTGGGTTCTTTGTCTAGATGAAAAGCCTTAAAGACCCGAACACGAGACGATGCCTCGTCAATCAAGTCAATGGCCTTGTCGGGCAAGAACCGATCGGACACATAACGAGCAGCGAGGCGAGCGGCAGCCTCCAGAGCCTCGTCGGTGATCTTGAGCCCATGGTGTTCTTCATAACGGCTTCGGATCCCCTTCAAGATATCCAGGGTCTCCTCTGGAGAGGGCTCATCCACAAACACTGGCTGGAATCGCCTCTCTAACGCCGCATCGCTTTCGATATGCTTCCGATACTCGTTGAGCGTCGTAGCACCGACGCACTGCAGCTCGCCCCTGGACAGAGCCGGTTTTAGGATGTTCGCTGCGTCAACTGAGCTGCCGGCCGCACCGGCCCCCACCAGCATGTGCAACTCATCGATAAACAGAATGGTCTCGGTTGTCTTGATCTCGTCAATAACGCGCTTGAGCCGCTCTTCGAATTGCCCTCTGTACATGGTGCCCGCTACCAGAGACCCCACGTCAAGCCTGACTAGGCGTTTCTCCTCGAGATCGCGGGGCACTTCTCCCGCCACAATACGCTGGGCGAGCCCTTCTACGATGGCCGTCTTACCAACACCCGGCTCCCCAATGAGAGCGGGATTGTTCTTGGTACGACGTGCGAGGATTTGGACCACACGCTCGATCTCTTTCTGTCGGCCGATTACGGGATCCAGCGCTCCCTTGCGTGCTTGTTCGGTCAAATCAACACCCAGCTGCTCCAGAAGCGATTGTTCCCTATTGCTGGTCTGCTGGGAAGACGCGGCAGGGGTCATATCTTGACGCATGAGATTCAGCACCCGTCGTCGAACTATTTCACGATTTATGTTAAGACTCTGAAGGATGGCTGCTGCTACGGTGTCTTGCCCCCGAATCAGTGCGAGCAACAAGTGCTCCGTACCGATATAGTGGTGGCCCAAACTCCTGGCTTCATCAACAGCCGCTCCGATCACTTGCTTACTTTGCTCAGCCAACTGCAAGCTGGCCGTGGGGTACTCACCGCGGCCTACCATGCGCTCCACAGCACGTCGCGCTTGGCTCATAGACAGTCCCAAATCCGTGAGCACGCGTGCAGCAATTCCCTCCTCCTCGCGTAGCAACCCGAGGAGAAGATGCTCTGTCCCTATATAGGCATGGTTCATACGCCGAGCTTCGTCTTGGGCCATGCCCAGTGCATGTCTCGCACGTTTCGTAAAGTGCTCTAACTTGTCAGCCATGTCTCACCATGCTTCCATCGATATCTAGTCATCTACAGGCTACGCCTTTCGAGCCCGTTCCCCGCCCGATAGCTCACCCTATAGCTTACCTTTTAGAGTAATTCGTGGGAGTATCGTCCAGCAAGATGATAGAGGTGTCCCACCCACAGTACGGAGGCCTCAACCATTGGGTTTCTGGTAACGGCCACATGGTCGTTGGCGCCATATTCATATAAAAACATAGGGACCGAGTGTTGTGACACGCCGGCCCCTGGAGTCCTACGTGTTATGCTATACCACAAGCATAACGGCATTGTCGTTTTGGCTACACCATAGCCTGGACCCAACCATTCTGTCAGGGTGTTAGCTGCGAAACTCTAGCCCATCCAGGCTCGCGAGCTCCGCTGGGCCGGTGATCCTATAGACCAACCTCGCAGCGTACTCGCCAGGGGTACAGACCCAACCAGCTCTCTAGTCCTCTGACGAGCCATCCATTCCTACGAGTTGGTCGCTTTGCCAATCGTAATCATCCGAGTATTGATCATCATTGACACGCCTGAGACTCAGCCCAATACGTTGACGACCGGCGTCAATACGGATGATCCGGAGTGTGAGCTCCTGACCTTCCTGAACAACGTCTTTGGGATGGGCGATATGATCCTCCGAAAGCTCGGAAATATGAATCAGGCCCTCAATGTACTCATCCAGCCTGGCAAACGCGCCAAAGTTGGTCAGTTTGGTGACGGTGCCGTCGATCAGCTGGCCAACCTGATACTTGGCCTCAACATCACTCCACGGCTCCTTCTGCAGTCGCTTCATACTAAGGGCGATCCGCCGGCGATCCGCGTCCACCCCGAGGACGAACACCTCCACCTGCTGCCCCACACTGAGTATCTGTTTGGGATGACCTACCCTGCGCCACGAAAGCTCAGATAGGTGGACCAGGCCATCAGCCCCACCCAGGTCCACAAACGCTCCGAAATCACACAGGCTACTGACCACGCCGCGCCTGATATCGCCTTCCTGCAGCTCGTTCAGCAGATGGTCTTTGCGCTCCTGGCGCCATTCGCGCACCGCCGACCTCTCCGAGAGTATCAGTCTGTTCCGTCTTCGATCCAGCTCGATGATCTTCAGATGTAGCTTGGTGCCTACGAGCTGCTCAAAGGAACTCTCTCGTTCCTCTTCCTCATCGTCTCGAGAGACACGCACGCTCACAATCTGTGAGGCGGGCACAAACCCGCGAAGCCGACCGAGATTCACGATAAGGCCACCGCGGTTATACCCGTCGACCACCTCCTCCAGAACCTCCTCCGCCTCGAACAGCTTGGCCGCTTGCTGCCAATCTCCCTCGACTTGGGCGCGCGCCAAGGAAAGCACAATGTTCCCGTCCGAGTCTTCGGGCCGAACGACATAGACCAACACCTCGTCGCCAACCTTGAGCGATGCACGGAACTCTGGTTCCAGCCGCTCAAGATCTCGAGCGCCGACGATTCCCTCACACTTGCAGCCAACATCCACCACCACTTCGGTGGGTGACACGCTGATGATAGTGCCCTCAACGGTGTCTCCGCGTCTGGGAGCAATCTGAATCGTCTCTTGCTCCAACAACACGGCCATCGGATGCTTAGCCCCCTGAGTGGTCTCACCTCCTTCTAATGGCAACGCCACGACCTCCTGTCCCTCCATGCGCTCTCCCTCTCCTTGTAGCTTTGCTAAGGATTATCATATTATACGTGTTCATGTAGCAAAACGCAAGGTAGCCGTATCAAGTGTAGGCCACCCAAGCGTTGGATGAGGTCAGCGCATTCTCGTTTCCCGCCAGGTCGTCTGCGCAATCATCCACCCCGCTCTTTTATCTCAAGCCATTGCACTTAGTGCCCTATCCAGAGTGTGACCAGTCCTCCCACGTCCAGATACTCTTCATCGTACCGGATAACACGTAGTTCCAAACGGCTCTGCACGTCCTCCCGCAGGAAGCCTTCCCACAAAAGCGAATCTCCCGCTCTTCGAAGAGCGTATCCATCGATGCCCCCAAGCCGGGCTCCTTCCTCGCTAGAGCCCGCGTAGACCAGTGTGGAGCCAGGGATAGTAGTCCCTCTTTTCACTCTGTAGGTTACTGGCCCCGTATACCTGATGGGAGCTTCCGCTACGACAACCCCCCGTCCTCGGCTCAACCCCTTCAACGTTGATCTTGGCTGTGCCCGCCAGATTCACCTCGTTCTCAGTATACCACACCACCCGGAGGCTCAGGTCTACTGTAGTGCTGGAGACGGGGCTACTCTCCCAAGTGACCGAGTCCCCCCTGCGCTTCAGAGCTCTCTGGCCCCCGATAACCAGGTAGGCGCCTCGATCATTCATCCGATCGTAGCGAACACCGGTACCCGGCAGGGTCTCTCCCGCTCGGACCGTAGTGACCGTGGGGAGCGTATAGGACAAGTGCCCCGGCCGACCCGACGTCGCGCCGCCACATCCGGTCAGCACTCCCCATATCAGCAATGAGAGCACAAAAGGCAGACCCATCCGTTGCAGTGCTGAGGTGCGTCTCAATGCCCATCCTCCCGTAGAGACTACGGTATCAGAGTCCTGCTCACAATCATTCTATGGCTGCGCACACTGTATGTCAAGCTTGGCTCGATTTCGAGGTGAGCGCCAGGATCCCGGCGGCTGATATGGCTTCCACAATTGAGAGTAGATCTTGTCGACTGATGGGCGACGCCGGGGAGAAGCGATGCCTCCAAGATATGGCAAGGTCATTCCCCTAATACATCCGAAGGGCGACAAGCTCGCTCCGTCGCCGCTGCGCCGCAGCCCAACTCCATGTCACCCACCCCTTTTCTAGAGCCCCTCCCTACGAGTAGAAGAGCTCCGCCGAACTGTCGTGGTTCATCAGCTGTTCCCACAAGGTGCTTGTCGCGCTGTGCTGCCTGCGACAATGCGCCCAGCGCCATCTCGTCTCGAAACGCCGCCCAGAGTGCGCGAGGTCCCGCAGGCTGAGCTCTGCGATAACACCCGCCGGCTTTCCGTTTGCCGTCAGCATTCAGAGGTGGCTCCGAAGCCGTTGTCCACCAAAGGGCTTCTTGTCCCTCGCTTCACTGGGGCAGGCCAAGCGCTCGTCCCCTCATTTGGAGCCCATCCAACATGCAAAACCGCAGGCGCCCTTCAGCCTATACTTCAGGGCGCCTGCGTGCGTAAATCGATCTCTGGCGTCATATCGACGCGCATCTACCGAGCCACGATATTCACCAGCCGCCCAGGCACATAGATGACCTTGACGATCTCTTTTCCCTCGATATACTGCATGGCGTTGTCGCAGGCAAGAGCCAACTTCTTGGCCCGTTCCTCGGTCACATCAGCCGTGGTTTCTATACGTCCACGGACTTTGCCGTTCACCTGCACCACCAAAGTGACCACCTCGTCCGCCGCAAGGGTCGCGTCGTAAACGGGCCAGGCTTGGGTGTGTACGCTATAACCTCCCCCCAAGCGCTCCCAAAGCTCCTCAGCCACATGCGGCATAATGGGCGCCATGAGAAGTACCAACGATTTCATCGCCTCATCCCAAGCAGCCGTGCCCCGGACGGCGGTCTCTCCAGCTTTGACCAGGTAGTTGTTGAACTGCATCATCGCCGCCAAAGCGGTGTTGAATTTGAACGCGCTCAGGTCATCCGTAGCACGTCGGAGCGTTTTGTGCGTGTTGCGTTGCAGCTCGGCCATCTGTTTCTCTGAGGGGTCGCCTTCGGGTGGCACAACCTCCTCGGTGATCAGTGTCCAAACACGGCTGATGAAGCGATAAATCCCCTCGATACCGGTGGAACTCCAGCTGCCCCCCAGCTCCCATGGGCCGATGAACATCAGAAAGGCTCGCACCGCATCGGCTCCCAGCGTAGAGATATAATCGTCGGGGTTTACCACATTGCCCCGCGACTTGCTCATCTTTTCGTTATCCTCGCCGAGGATAGTCCCCTGGCTAAAAAGTCGCAGCATAGGTTCATCGAAATCCACCAGCCCCAGATCACGCATGGCTTTGGTGAAAAAGCGCGTATACATCAGGTGCATCGTCGCGTGCTCGATACCGCCCGTATACTGGTCCACCGGCAGCCAGTACTTGCCCTTCTCGGGGTCGAACGGCACATCTCCGTCATAGTAAGGGCTGATATAGGCATAGTGATACCACGATGAACACATGAAGGTGTCCATCGTATCTGTTTCGCGCTGTGCATGGCCGCCACACTTGGGACAGGTCGTGTTCAAAAAGCCCGCATGGTGTTTGAGTGGCGATTCGCCTGTAGGCATGAACTCGGCATCATCGGGCAAGAGCACCGGCAGATCCTCATACGGAACAGGCACAGTGCCGCACTTTTCGCAGTAGACGATGGGTATCGGCGCCCCCCAGTAGCGTTGTCGGCTGATGAGCCAGTCGCGCAGACGATAGTTCACCTCATACTCGCCGACTCCTCGCTCGGTGAGCCATTCGATCACCGCCATCCTTGCACGATCACCAGGAGTGCCGGAGAACTCGTTGGAATTGATCATGGTGCCGTGTTCGGCATGGAATAGCACATCACGATAAAAAGGCTGGTCGTACAGCATCTCCATCAACGTACGGAAGCGCCTCACAGTAGGTTGTACAGCCTGGCAGCGCGCGAGGATTCCTTGCCCCGCCTCTGCCGAATCGAACTGGCGCAATCCATCGTCAAAGATAAAAGTCCAACGGGCACCCACCACCTCGTTCCAGCCATCCGGCAACAGCGCATCTTGTATCAGTGCGATGTATCGGTCTATCTGCTCATCGTTAACGAGCGTCACATACAGACCATCGCCCAAGTCGCCCACGGAGTCGCGGCTGAAAGAGAGCCCCGCCCTTAGTAGCTCGTCAACGAGAGCATCCAAATCGGCCACGGCCCCTGGGCGCACAAGGCTCTTGGCCATACCCCCCACACGGTCGATCACTGGCACAATCGGCAAGCCGTGTTGGATGGCAAAAGCAAAGTCTCGCTCATCGTGAGCGGGCACTGCCATAATCGCCCCGGTTCCATAGCCCATCAATACATAGTCAGCGATCCAGATGGGAATCCGCTTACCGTTCACCGGGTTCACCGCATAAGCCCCAATGAACACGCCCGTCTTTTCCTTGTCAGTGGCCAACCGCTCGATCTCGCTCTGCCTGGAAGCCTCCAAACGGTAGTCACTAACGGCTGCTGCGTACTCGCTCGTGGTCAGTTTATCCACCAGCGGGTGCTCCGGAGCCAGCACCATAAAGGTAGCGCCCCAAAGCGTGTCGGGGCGTGTAGTGAACACGGTGATATTGTCCCCGGCCTCCGAGCGAAAGGCGACCTGCGCCCCTTCGCTGCGCCCGATCCAGTTCCACTGCATGGTCTTGACGCGCTCCGGCCAATCGATTCGGTCGAGGCCCTCCAGCAGCTCTTCGGCATAGTCGGTAATTCGGAAAAACCACTGATCGAGATCCTTCTTGATGACCGGGGTTCCGCAGCGCTCGCAATGCCGATCCTCACCCCAAACCTGCTCACGCGCCAATGTCGTGTTACACTTGGGGCAAAAATCCACTGGTGAGTGCTTCTTGTACGCCAGTCCTCGCTCATAGAATTTCGCAAAGAACCATTGCGTCCACTTGTAGTACTCGGGCAGACAAGTGATAGCCTCGCGGTCCCACGCCCACATAGCGCCCATCGTGCGCAGCTGCCGCCGCATGCGCTCGATGTTGTCCATGGTCCACTTCTTGGGATGGATCCCACGCTTGATGGCGGCGTTCTCCGCTGGCAGGCCAAAGGCATCAAAGCCCACGGGGAAAAACACATTGTAGCCATGCATGCGCATAAAACGCGCCTTGGCGTCCGATGGCGCCATCGCATACCAATGCCCGATATGAAGGTCGCCAGAGGTGTAGGGCAGCATGGTCAAAGCATAGTGTTTGGGGCGATCGGGATCTTCCACCGTACGATACAGCCCGGTCTCCTCCCAACGCTTCTGCCACTTGGCCTCGATCTCCTGTGGGTTGTATTTGGGCGCTCTGTTGACCTTCTTCATCCCAATCCTCCGTAGGACACACGATGGCGGCGAAGCAAACCTTTAACGCTCCCCGCCTCTGCCGGACAGCCTATTCGGTAGCCCAATGGGGGCTATTGGATGCTTCTACCGTCAGGCATGCCAGAAGTCAAGCTTTCCGTGGGCTTGTCCATAGAAACAGCATTCGGTTTTCCCATACAAAGAACCCCCTCGCCGAACAGACGAAGGGGTTCAGAATCCGCTTGACGGTCACCTATCCCGATCTCAGTGGAGCTGAGGGGATTCGAACCCCTGGCCTCTTGAATGCCATTCAAGCGCTCTCCCAGCTGAGCTACAGCCCCTACTCGACAAAGGCCTGAGAGCACTGCCACGGCCCGTCGTAATGAAACTCGTGGTGGAGCTGAGGGGATTCGAACCCCTGGCCTCATCAGTGCGATTGATGCGCTCTCCCAGCTGAGCTACAGCCCCTCACTCACTGAGAGAAGTATAGGCGAACAGCACACCTTGTCAAATGGAGCAAGGTCGTCCCGTTAGTGCTCCCGCGAGCACACCAATCAGCTCCCGGGCACTCACCCCGCCACGGGGCTGCCTCTACCCTCCCAAGGCCGCCATATTCCGATACCGGAGCCCCTCTCGGGCGTCGGTTAGCGTGCGCGTACGCTTGCGAGCTTTGCACGCGCGGCGACGCCGGCCCTGCCCAGAGGCCGGCGTCGCTACACAAGAGGAACTATGGCCAAAACCCGACCGACCTGCCGCCCTACATAGCCATTCCCCCGTCCACGCAGATCACCTGCCCGGTAATATACGCGGCAGCATCGGACGCTAGAAAAGCGACTGCCGCCGCAACATCCTCGGGGCGTCCCACGCGCCCCAGCGGGATCTGGCCTTTCACCTTGGAGAGAAGCTCTTCCGGCAAAGTCGCCGTCATCTCAGTATCGATATAGCCCGGCGCCACCAGGTTGGCGGTAATGTTGCGCGATCCCAGCTCTCGCGCGATAGCCTTGGTGAACCCCACCAGCCCGGCTTTGGCCGCAGCGTAGTTGGCTTGGCCCGCGTTACCCGAGAGCCCAACTACCGACCCGATACTGATGATCCGGCCGCTGCGCTGCCGCAGGAACGTGCGTTGAACCGCCTTCACGCAATGGAACGCCCCTTTCAGATTGGTATTCAACACAGCGTCCCAATCATTCTCCGTCATGCGCATCAGCAGGTTATCGCGCGCGATGCCCGCGTTATTCACTAGAATGTCGACCCGTCCATAGGTCTCTAGCGCGGTGTTAACGAGCCACTCGGCCTCTTTGCTGTGACTCACGTCCGCGGGAATAACGAGCGCCTCGCCCCCTTGTTCCCTGATCAATGCCACCACCTCGTCCGCAGCTACCGTATTCTGACGACAGTTCACCGCCACCTTGCAGCCTCGCCGTGCCAGTTCCAATGCGATGGCTCGGCCGATCCCGCGAGAGCTCCCCGTTACCACAGCCACTCGGTTATCCATATCCCTCATCCCGCCATCTCCGCCGCAAAAGCCTCCAAAGAGGCGGCGTCAGTCACTGTGTGCGTCCGCAAAGAGCGATCTACCCGTCGCGTCAAAGCTGCCACCACGGAGCGCGGGCCCACCTCGAGCACCTGAGTGACCCCGTGCTTTGCCATAGTCTGCACAGATTCCACCCAACGCACTGGGTGGGTGAGCTGGCGCATCAACGCTTGCTCGATTTCGGCCGGATCCTGCAGAGGCTCCGCTTCCGCGTTGCTGATGATGGGGGTCCAAGGCCGTTGCAGCGGTGTCGATTCGAGCGCCTCGCCCAAACACGCGGCTGCACCTACCATCAGCGGCGTATGACAGGCCACGCTCACAGCCAAACGGACGACCCGTTTAGCGCCACACTCCGCAGCGAGAGACATCGCCCGCTCTAGAGGCGCGCCCAGGCCAGCAACGACCAACTGGCCCGGCGAGTTATAGTTGGCGATCCAAAGGTCGCAGTCCTCGCTGCGCGACGCCGCCACGATCTCGGCCACCGCTTCGTCGCTCAGCCCCACAAGAGCGGCCATACCACCGGGGGCCTCTTCACCCACATCCCGCATCGCCTCTCCACGACAGCGCACCAGACTCAGCCCCTCTTCGAAAGAGAACGCCCCTGCCGCGGCCAATGCAGTGAGCTCGCCCAAGCTGTGTCCCGCTACACAAGCTATCTCCGGTAGTATACCGCCTAGCCGCCCCTGCAGCACGCACCACAGCGCCCACGATGCTACATAGATCGCCGGCTGTGTGTTGGATGTCTCGCTTAGCTCGTCCTCAGGGCCCTCGAAACAAAGCGCGGAGAGCGGCCAACCCAGCACCTCGTCAGCACGGGCAAAAACAGCAGCCGCCTCCGGAAACGCTTCGCAAAGATCGGCTCCCATGCCCACGTACTGTGCCCCCTGGCCAGGAAACAGTACCGCGAGCGTTGCGCTCGATGCGCACATATTCATCGCCCCCTATCGCAGCCGGTCACATAGACGCCCAAGGAGCGCTTCTGCATCGTCCACTGTACGACGAACGATCTCTCCCGCCGGCACGATGTCGTGTATCAGTCCCGCTACCTGCCCCGCCATCATGGACCCCTGTACGGTGTCGCCGTTTACCGCCGCTTGTCGTAAGCGCCCCGTGCCGAACTCGATCATATCGTCAGTCGCGACCCCGCGCTTTTCCATCTCTTGGAACTCGAGCGACATAGGGTTCCGAATGCACCGCACCGGGTGTCCGATGGACGCTCCCGTCACTATAGTACCGCGCTCGTTCGTCTTGAGAATCGCCCGTTTGTAGTTGATGTGTGCGATACACTCCTCCGAACAGACGAATCGGGTGCCCATCTGCACGCCACTCGCACCCAAGGCCAGCGCTGCCAACAGCCCGCGCCCATCGCCAAACCCCCCTGCCGCAACAACAGGAATCGTCACAGCGTCCACTACTTGGGGCACCAAGGCTATCGTCGATACGTCTCCGATATGCCCTCCCGATTCGAGGCCTTCCGCAATGACCGCATCTGCACCGGCCCGCTGTAAGCGTCGTGCCAAAGCTGCCGATGCCACCACCGGCATCACGATAATCCCCGCCGCTTTGAGCGGCTCTATATAGGGCGAGGGATTGCCCGCGCCCGTGGTGACGGCGGGCACCCTCTCATCGATACACACATCGAGGATCGCCTCGGCGCAGGGATTGAACAGCGGCACATTCACCCCAAAGGGTTTTGTCGTAGCGTGCTTTATGCGCTGCACCTGGTCGCGCACGAAATCTACCGGGGCACTGCCCGCCCCAATGATACCAAGCCCGCCAGCCTCCGACACGGCGGCGGCCAGCTCCCAGGTGGCTACCCAAGCCATTCCCCCCTGTAGAATTGGGTGCTCTATGCCGAGCAACCCTGTTAGCGCCGTTCTGAGCATGTTTCAGCCTCCCAGCCTTGACTGTTAGAGATAACACCCAGATCAGGCGAGGGTTGCGTATGCGGCGGAACTAGCCTGCAACTTTTTCGTTAGTCCCGTGTTACACATGATACAGTGCTCCAACAAAGCATTGCGGCACCGGTCGAACTGAGGAGGTAGGCGATGACGCGACGCGTAGTGGTGACGGGGATCGGTATCCTGTCGCCTTTGGGCCTCGATTCGAACACAACTTGGGCATCCATCGTGGCGGGAAAATCTGGCGTGGGCCCGATCACACGATTCGACGCCACGGGGTATCGCACACAGATCGCAGCGGAGATCCAGGGTCTCGATCTCAAAGACCATTTCTCGCCGCGGGATGCGCGCCGCATGGATCCCTTTGTTCAGTATGCGCTGATCGCCTCGCGCGAGGCGGTAGCCAACTCGGGAATCACATTCGATCAAGCCATCGCCGAGAGGACGGCGGTCATTATCGCCTCCGGTATCGGCGGCATCACGACCACTACCGAGCAAACACTTGTGCTCCAAGATCGCGGTCCGGACCGTGTCAGTCCCTTTTTGATACCGATGATCTTGCCCGACACGGCAGCGGGCATGGTGGCCATCGAGTTCGGTCTCAAGGGCCCAAATATGGCCGTCACCTCCGCTTGTGCTAGCGGGGCCAACGCCATCGGTGAGAGTTATGAGATAATCCGCCGTGGTGCCGCGGATATCGCGGTCTGTGGCGGAACGGAAGCGGGAATCGTCCCCATCGCGGTGGCGGGGTTCTCAGCCATGCGAGCCCTCTCCGAGCGTAACGACGATCCACAGTGTGCCTCGCGGCCTTTTGATCGAGACCGCGATGGTTTTGTTATAGGCGAGGGCGCCGGGATCCTCATTCTGGAGAGCTTGGAGCACGCCGAGAAACGAGGCGCTTCGCCTCTCGCTGAGATGATCGGATACGGTAGCACCGACGATGCTTTCCACATCGCAGCGCCCGACGAAAACGGCGCCGGTGCTGCAGCCTGCATGCGCCTGGCGCTCGCCTCGGCCCATACCGACGGCCAAGAGGTGGATTACATTAACGCGCACGGCACCAGCACGCCACTCAACGACACCATTGAGACGCGAGCTATCAAGAACGTGCTGGGCAACCACGCTTATCGGATCCCCGTCAGCTCCACTAAATCTATGACGGGACACCTGTTGGGCGCCGCGGGTTCACTAGAAGCCGCTTTGACCGTACGCTCTGTCGCAGAGGGTATCGTGCCTCCAACCATCAACTTGCACGACCCGGATCCGGATTGCGACCTGGATTATGTGCCACATAACGCCCGCGAACATATCATCAACATCGCCCTATCGAACTCGTTCGGCTTTGGTGGGCATAACGTGTGCCTCGTCTTCCGCCAAATATAGGAGGCCACCCTGATTCGCCGTGCTGAACTCATCGGCTGGGGCATGTACGTCCCACAACGCGTGCTCGACAACGAAGAACTGTCGAAGATCGTGGACACCTCCGATGGATGGATCCGCTCGCGCACCGGTATCGAACGCCGGCACGTGGCCGAAGAGCAAGAGTCTACGTCAAATATGGCCATCGAGGCGGCGCGTGCTGCTCTCCAGGTAGCCGATGTGGATCCGCGTGACATCGACCTGATCATTGTGGCCACCGCAACCCCCGATCATTTGCTGGCCCCGACGGCCTGTCAAGTGCAAGATGCGTTGGGCGCCACGAGAGCTGGTGCCTTTGATCTGGGCGCCGGGTGTTCGGGGTTCGTATATGCACTCAGCGTGGGGCATCAGGCGATTGTGTCGGGCGATCACGAATTGGTGCTTGTGATCGGCGCAGACACGCTGACGCGCGCATTGGATTGGGAGGATCGATCGACTTGCGTGCTCTTTGGTGATGGGGCCGGTGCCGTGCTACTATGCGCCAGCGGCGGGCCGGCCGGCGTGCTGAGCACCGTCCTGGGCTCTGATGGTTCGGGGAGCGACCTTTTGCTGATTCCCGCGGGCGGAAGCGCCATGCCCACAAACCACGACACAGTGGATCAAAGGCTTCACTACCTCCGCATGGATGGGCGAGAGGTCTATCGCTTCGCCACGCAGGTGCTCGCCCAAGCCACAGAACAGGCCGTCGCCAAGGCGGGGCTCGCCATAGACGACGTCGCAGTGATCATTCCCCATCAAGCGAACCTGCGCATCATCGAGACGGCCGCCAAGAAGCTCAAAGTGCCTATGGATCGCTTTGTGGTGAATTTGGACGAGTATGGCAACACTTCCGCCGCCTCGGTGCCTATTGCCCTCTGTTGCGCTGTACGCGACGGGGCCATCGCCCCCGGGCAGCATATCGTGATGGTTGGTTTTGGGGCGGGCCTCACCTGGGCCGCAACCGTACTACGCTGGAGCATATCGCCGGAGGACGCTGTATCCCCGGCCTATCGTGCTTGGTGGCGCTGGCTGCTGTATCGCTGGGCCGGCGTGCGCAGTCGCTTGAGGCGCCTCAATCGGCAGATCACCGTGTTATTCATTCGCAAATTCAACGAACACAACGGAGCTGTAGACTATTATCGAGAGAGTGACCGTGAGCCCTCACAGCAAAGCCCCCAAAAACCGCAGTGATCGTTAGCCCGTATATATCCGTACAACGCCGCGAGGGGCTCCTCGCGGTGTTTGGCATAGCTTTACCTACTCAGTGGATATCAGAGGGCGGTCGACATCTCACCAGAAGCGACCACTCCCCCTCCTGCACGGTCTCATCGCGCTGATTTATCAAGGTCACGACCAGAATCACCATGCCGTTGCCCCTACTCGGCATGGCACGGACTCTGGCTACGCGTGCTTCGAGGCGTATAGAATCTCCGAAAAAGATGGGCGCTTTGAACTTCCACGACAATCCTGTGAAGGCGTCTACGGTGCCCTCCGTAAGGCCCGTCCTCGCCGCCAGGCCCGAGGCGATAGCGAGGCCCAGTAGCCCGTGGGCGATGCGCTGCCCAAAGGGTGTGTGGCTGGCAAATTCCACATCGGTATGCAACGGGTTATAGTCACCCGAGATGCCCGCAAAGTGCACCACATCCGCCTCGGTCACGGTGCGCATAGGGCTGTGAAACACCCTTCCGAGCTCAAAATCTTCCAAATGATAACCGGATGACGCCAGTTGGCTCATTGCATCCTCCTCATCAGGTGCGATACCCACAACACGCCACGCTCCCTCGGGATACGGCATAGGGAATCGCGAGTCGCAAACCCACTTATTTCTGTGGCCCCACCGGCGTATGTTATAATAGCCAGTATCTTCAAAGTACTATATGAGGAGCACCTTGGCCCAGAGAAAACGGCCCACTCCGTGGAAGGCCAGGCGGCTGGTCACTCTCGTGAGTGTTTTTGGCATCAGCGCTTTGGCTCTCCCCATCCTCCTAACAACGCTGACCAGCGTATGCCACAGAGCGCTGATTTACACTGTCGAGGAAGCACCCCCTCGCAGCGTGGCTATCGTGTTCGGCGCGGGCATCTGGCCAGGGGGCCAACTGAGCCCCATACTCAAGGATCGCGTGGATACGGGCATCCAGCTGTACCAGCGGGGAAAAGTGCGCAAGCTCCTGATGACGGGGGACAATCGCTTCCTGGATTATAACGAACCCCAGCGCATGTACGAATACGCCATAGACTGCGGCGTGCCGCCCGAGGATATCGTCCGCGACTACGCTGGGCGACGCACATATGATAGCTGCTACAGAGCTAGGAGCATTTTTCGCGTGCAGGACGCCATCCTGGTAACTCAGGACTTTCACCTGGATCGCGCCCTGTTCATCGCACGGAAACTGGGCATCGATGCCGTTGGCGTGGCCGCTGATCGGCGCACCTATCAGCACATACGTCGCTACCAGGTGCGCGAGACGCTGGCTACGACTCTGGCGTGGTGGGAGGTCTTTATCACACACCCAGAGCCCGTCCTAGGTGAGCAACTCCCCATCTTCCCTGACGAGCCCTAGTTAGGCACCTTGGCGATACTCTACAGCCTTCAGCAAATCATCCTGGCTGGCTGTGCCGGTGGTACCGATGCATTGGATCGTCACCGACGCGACAAGATTCCCCAATACTGCCGCTTCAGCCAAGCTGGCGCCGGAACAGAGGCCAGCAGCGATGCCGGCCAGCGCACTGTCCCCCGCTCCTACAATGTCTATAGGCCCCGGCACCGGCACAGCCGGCGCCACTTGGCACCCATATGCCTCACAAACCAGGATGCCTCTCTCCCCCATAGTGACAAACACCGGCCGCTGTGTCCGTACACAGAGGTCCTGCCCGGCTGACTCGATCTCATTTTGCCCGATGGGGCCGGCGGATTCCCGCCCCACCGCTCGCAGAGCCTCCATCTCGTTGGGCTTTAGGATGACCCACTCGTATTCCCCGAGCCGCATACGCGAATCCGCCACGAACACCTTTTGTGGGTGCTCTCTCGCCAGCTCTGCCAGAGCTTGGCGCACGCGGTCGGAGACTATGCCGCAGTTCCTCTCCGGCACTTGGTCCGCGATGATCACGCCGTCCACCTTGGGAAGCCATGCGTGCAGACGAGTGATGAGCTCATCCTGTAGCGTATCCGGTGTACAGGAGTGATTCTTGATATCCAGACGCGATAGCTCATGGATGCGCCCATCATGCTCGTGCATCATGGGCTTGAAATAAGTGGGGGTTACCCGCGCTGCCGACTGCAGCAGGGGGCTCGTATCTACCGCGCGATTGCGCAACTCACGCAGTAGTTCGTATCCCTGCCCATCGTCGCCGATAATACTCAGCGCCACCACCCGCACGCCAAGAGCTGAGAGATTGGCTGCCACGTTACCGGCGCCACCGGGGCTCGTGCGCACACCGACGACCTGATGCGCTTCCAAGCCCGTCTCCAGGGAGGCCTCAGACAGAGAGCGATCGATATCCAAATACTTGTCCAGGAAATAGTCGCCCAATACAAGCACAGTCACATCCGCAAACCGAGCCATGATCTCGAGCAGGCGGACTCTTTCCATCACTTTTCTCCCAATGCTGTCAGCACATGGTGGTGCAAAACGGGTATCGTCACTCGATGGTCTGCTCGAACGTAAAAACTCGTGCCGCCATCCCGCACTGTGCGAACCAAGATCGTCTTGTATGGCCTAAAGTAGTAGCGCGCCTCCGACTTGCTCGCCTCCTGGTGCAGATCATCGCCCAAGTCCAACAGATCGAACACCGCCGTCGTAAAGTGCCCCAGACTGCGCCCTTCCTGACGAGATACGTTGCGCGCCATAGAGAGCGCTTTCAAATACACTTCAGGGCCCATGACAGCAGTGCCTATGCTGAGCATGACGCCACTTTCCAAACGCATCACCTCCTGCACAAAAACGAGGAAATCCGCATAGGAGGCCGCACCTAGTGCCGCCCCATCGCAATTGGGGTGCTCGTGGATGATGTCATAGCCCAAGCTGACGTGTACAGTGACGGGGATCCCCAGCCGATAGCCCGCGGCAAAGACGCTGACATCGCGGTAACGGAGCCCCTCCTCCCATATCGTGCGTCCCACGGCTTCGCCAAAGCCGATCCCCTCTTCCGCAGCCGCTACGGCGATATCGTTCAGGCGCCCCGTCTCGCGCCACAGCCCAAATTGACCCTCTCGAATATAGCGGGCCACACTCTCACTAGTGGCTCCGATGGAGGCCATCTCAAAGTCATGGATGGCGCCGGCACCGTTCACCGCAACCAGGGTGATGATGCCGCGCTCCATCAGATCGATAACATAGCGCGAAAGGCCGTTCTTGATGACGTGCGCCCCCATCATCCAGATGACGGCAGCACCCGCCTGTCGCGCCGCCACTATGCGCCGGGCGATCTCTGGTAAATCCGGCTTGTCGTACGCGGGCAGGGGGTCATCGAGTCGAGCAAGTTGATCGTACAGGACATCGTGCTCCCGCTCACCGAGCGGCTTGAGCTGCAAGCGCGAACGGTCAAACTGAGGGTAGGGCATCTCTACTCGCCTCCCGGTATGACATGTAGCGCATCATCAGCCATGCGCTGACAAGAGTCCAACGCCATCCACAGAATACTAGCAGCCCTGAAGCTGCATCAACGAGTATCCGACATCAGAGCGACACCGCTTCAGAAGCCATACTCGAACATGCGGCAATAGCTCTCGTAGCGGAGCTCCGTGATCTCCCCGCGATCCACCGCCGCCTGTACGGCGCATCCGGGTTCGTGAGTGTGGGTGCATGGAGTGAAGCGACATTGACTCAAGAAGGGGCGCATCTCGGGGAAAAAGGCCTCTAGCTGCTCCGGGTCGATATCCCAGAAACGAAACTGCCTCAAGCCCGGCGTATCGGCCACATAGACGTCCGGCTCGGGATTCAGCAGCTCCGCCACTACCGTGGTATGGCGTCCCCGATCGTGATACTCGCTGATCTCACCTATTCTCAGATCGAGGTGAGGCCACAGAGCGTTCAGTAAACTGGATTTCCCCACGCCCGAAGGGCCTGCCAGCACGGAGAGCTTGCCCCGCAACAGCCCTCTCAGCGCCTCGATCCCGTCACCCGTTACTACACTCGTAGTATGTAGGGCGTAACCGATGCCCCGATACAACTCCAGCACTTCTCCGTCGGCCTCCTCTTGGTACAAATCGTGCTTATTAATCACGATGAGCACCGGCAACGACGCAGCCTCACAGGCCACCAGATAGCGATCGAGCATCAAGGGATTCAAAGGGGGACTCCCCAGAGAGAACACGACCAACACCTGGTCTACATTGGCGACGATGACCTGTTCCACGGGGGGCCTCGGCGGCGGAGGGTGTCTCGATAGCACCGACTTGCGTGGGAGCACCTCCTCAACGATCCCCTCGCCTACCTCGGTGGGCGACCAGAGCACTCTGTCACCTACCGCGATGGGATCGCTGGTCAATCGCCCCCTTTTGATACGACCGCGCACGGTGCAATCCACCACTTGCCCATTCGTCTGGACATAATAGTGTCCACCGTGCGAGCGTACTACTGTACCTTTCTGGAGTGGCATTCTAGGTGTTCCGTAACTGTTAGTGCAGCCTTTATTAGCAAGGCATCAGGGCCGATATAGAGACACACTTGAAACTCAGCCAGGTTCTGTGCCCGTGGGGAGAGGGGGTTCGGTGAGCGACGCGGCGCGCTCCGCTGCTGAGGGAGCCCTCCAGGTACGGTAACGCAATAGGGCTCGTGCCGCTGGCAGACCGTCCTTCCACGGGGAAAGCTTTTTTTCCTCTCGCGGCACGTACGAGATCGGCACCTCGTGGATCTTGAAACCGAGTCGGATGATCTTGGCAGTGATCTCGGGCTCGAGATCGAAACGGTTACACTCGAGCTCCAGCCGCTGAGCGATGTCGAGTGCCATGACCTTGTAACAGGTCTCCATATCATGGATGTGCACACCGTAAAGCAAGTTGGTGAGGGCTGTAAGCAACTGGTTGCCCCAACGAAAGAGCCGTTTCTGCCCAGCGAAACTACGCACCCCGTACACAACCTGCGCCTCTCCGTTACGAATGGGAGCCAGCAAAGCGTGATAGTCCTCTGGGTCATACTCCAGATCAGCATCTTGGATAATCACGGCATCGCCTGTTGCCACCCGCAGCGCTGTTCGAATAGCTGCGCCTTTGCCGCGATTGACCCGGTGCCGGATTACTCTGAGCTCGGGGAAAGAAGAGTTGTCCAGAATCGCCGCCGTGCCGTCTTTGGAACAATCGTCAACAACGATGATTTCCTTGTCTATGGCCACTGCTGCGACACGGCGCAGAATCTCTTCTAGCCCAGCTTCTTCGTTGTAGACGGGCATGAGCACGGAGAGTTTCATGGACATGTCCTCTATAGGGAATCTGGCGCGATGCAGCGCCCAAAACCGTTCGCGAGCATTATAGTCTACAAACTCACTGATCGGCAATTGGCAGGTTGCGGGGGTTTGCTCCTTTTGGTGCGTCAGGGCCGGGCGTGGGAGGCATGGACTCAGCAGGGCAGAGAGCGCTACAACCGATAGTATGCCCCAACCACAGGCGCTGTAAAGGGTGGTGTACGCCGCAAGCGAGAATATCCGTGACACCCAGCGTTTCTCATGCTACACTGTGAATCAAATACATCACAGACAACGATAGCTGAGTACAAGAAAGGAGGGTGTGATGAACTTGGGATTGAAAGGTAAAGTGGCACTGGTTGCCGCTTCGAGCAGGGGGCTCGGCAAGGCCACAGCATTGGAGCTCGCGCAGGAGGGTGCTGACGTTGTGATATCCGCGCGCGGCGAGGCCAACCTGCAAGCAGCCGCTGACGAAATACGGCACGCCACTGGAGGGCGCGTTCTGGCAGTGCCCGCTGATATGCGCACCGCCTCCGATGTCCTACACCTCGTCCAAGCGGCTAAGGCCGCGTTCGACCACATCGATATCCTAGTGAATAACGCTGGCGGCCCGCCTCCCGGGGCGTTCACGGATATGGTCGACGAGGACTGGCTGGGCGCCATCGAACTGAACCTGATGAGCACGATCCGTTTGACACGGCAAGTGCTGCCCGATATGCGCGAGCGCCGCTGGGGGCGCATCATCAACATCGTCTCCGCCACAGTAAAGCAGCCAAACCCTACCCTCATCCTATCCAATACAGCGCGCACGGCTGTCGTAGCCATGGCCAAGACTCTCTCGGGACAGGTGGCTGAGGCGGGTATCACCGTCAACAATGTCTGCCCTTCGTACATATGGACTGACCGAGTCAAGTCTCTTGCGCAGTCTGGCGCACAAAATGAGGGTGTAGAGCCTCAAGACATCATCCGACGCTGGGAGGCCGAGATCCCCATGGGACGACTCGGCCAGCCGGAGGAACTGGCTGCGCTCGTAGCCTTCCTGGCCTCTGAGCGTGCTGCTTATATCACAGGCGCAACTATTCCGGTGGACGGCGGCTTTGTCCAAAGCCTGCTATAAACAAGCTCCAGCGGGGCGAGGCCCGTATAGCTGCTCTGCCGGGAACGCCCACACCCTGTCGTGTGGGTGTTCATATCGGTTTGTAAACCACTCTACAGCCGAGGAATCGCCGTGCGCTCCTTCGGAACCGCAGCTCAACAGGAATACACCAAAGACTCGTAACGGCTTGGAGCTTGTCTACTAAATCACTCGATTTATGGTATAATATAGCGAGCATTATCTGAATCTTTGTGAGCGTGAGAGGTTATGGAAAACAAAACGGTTGATCTGGATATCTTGGGCATGACCTGTGCATCCTGTGCCAACACGGTCGAACGCGGTTTATCGCGGGTGGAGGGGGTCGAGCAGGTTCATGTGAATATCGCTACGGAGCGTGCCAGTGTCACCTTTGACCCCACACGTGTGGACATTACCGATTTGGTGAGTCGCGTACGCGACGTAGGCTATGACGCGAGTATACAAAAGGTTGTCCTGCCGATCGGTGGCATGACGTGTGCTGCCTGCGTACGACATGTGGAGCGCGCTTTGGGGCGAGCGGATGGTGTGGTCGATGTGCGCGTCAACCTGGCCACCGAAAGAGCCACAGTGGATTATGTGTCACATATCGCGAGCTTGGACACCCTCAAGCGAGCTGTGGAGGACGCAGGCTACGAGGTTCTCGATGGAACGACTGCAGAGCAAGAGGGTGAGGAGGTCGATCTTGATGCCCAAAAAATGGCCCTCGCCCGCAGGCGCATGATCATCGCCTGGGCCTTCACCGCGCCCATCATGCTCATTATGCTACTGCATATGGCTTTCGGCATCGCTTGGCCCAGCATGCTAGCTATGGAACTCGCCATGATAGCATTGGCCCTCCCCGCCCTTTTGTGGCCAGGGCGCGAAACCTACCGCTCAGCCTGGAGCTCGGTCACCCACGGGAGCGCCAACATGGATGTGTTGATCGCGATGGGAACCACGGCCTCATGGATCAGTGGCCCTCTTTCTCTCGCAATGCCGTTGGCCAGCTATGCTGGAGTGAGCGCCATGATCATGGCCATCCACCTTACCGGTCGTTACATCGAGAGTCGTGCCAAAGGGCGCGCCTCGCAGGCCATCCGCAAGCTGATCCAGCTCGGCGCCAAGACGGCACATGTGTTGATAGATGGGGTCGAATACAAAGTGCCCATCGCCCAAGTGAAAGTGGGTGACGTGATGGTCGTCCGCCCGGGCGAACGGATCCCCACAGACGGCGTGGTCGTTTCCGGTGAGAGTGCGGTGGATGAATCGATGGCTACAGGCGAGTCGATGCCGGTACCCAAGCTCGAGGGCGCGCAAGTCATCGGCGCCACGGTGAACCAGACCGGCCTGATACAAGTGCAAGCGACCCGAGTGGGAGCTGATACCTTTTTAGCGCAGGTTGTCCGTATGGTGGAGGACGCGCAAGGAACCAAAGTGCCCATCCAAGAGTTCGCTGACCGCGTTACGGGTATCTTTGTGCCGATAGTGCTCGGGATCGCCTTGATCACTTTCGTTGGTTGGCTGCTGTTCGGCCAAACACTGGCCGGTCTGCTATTCCGCGTCCAAGCAGTACTGCCGTGGGTGGACCCAACGCTATCGGTGCCGACGTTAGCGCTGGTAGCGACCATCTCGGTATTGGTGATCGCCTGCCCTTGCGCCCTTGGGCTGGCAACGCCCACGGCTCTCATGGTGGGCAGCGGTATGGGCGCTGAGAACGGCATCTTGATCCGTGACGGTGCGGCTATCCAGACGATGCGCGATGTACGCACCATCGTGTTCGACAAGACGGGCACCCTAACCATGGGGCGTCCCAAGGTCACCGACGTGGTGCCCCTACGGGTCTCTGCAGAAGACCTCCTGCGTGTCGCCGCCTCTGCCGAAGCGGGTAGTGAGCATCCCCTCGGCAAAGCCATCGTCGAGAGCGCTGCTGCACGAAACCTAACGACAGAGAGCCCAATCAAGTTCGAGGCGGTACGGGGCAAGGGCGTCGTCGCAGAGCTTTCCGATGGAAGGGTTCTGGTGGGCAACTTGCGTCTTTTGCGTGAGGAGGGGGTGGACACAACTTTCGCCGAGGCTGAATTGGTGCGCCTGGAATCGGAGGCCAAGACCGCCATGCTCGTCGCGCTGAACGGTCAGCTGTTGGGGTTGCTGGCGGTAGCCGACCCGATCAAGGACGAGGCCGCTGAAGCGATCGCAGCGCTACATCAGTTGGGAGTCAAAACTGCCATGCTGACGGGCGACAACCAACGCACAGCTGAAGCCATCGCTCGGCGGGCCAACATCGATCACGTCGTAGCCGAAGTGCTGCCGGATGGCAAGGTAGCCGAGATCCAGCGGCTACAGACTACACATGGTGTCGTAGCCATGGTGGGCGACGGCATCAACGATGCCCCCGCGCTGACGCAAGCCAACGTCGGCATCGCCATCGGCACAGGCACCGACATCGCCATCGAAGCGTCGGACATCACGCTAGTGCGGGGCGACCTCATGGGTGTAGTCAGTGCCATCAAGCTCTCGCGAGCCACCTTCCGTAAGATCAAGCAGAACCTTTTCTGGGCCTTCTTTTACAACTTGATCATGATCCCACTGGCCCTGTTAGGGTTTCTACACCCCCTTCTGGCAGAGGTTGCCATGGCATCCAGTTCCGTGACGGTGGTGACCAACGCCAATATGTTGCGGCGCACCAGAATCTGAGGGTAAGCGGCTGCACAGTATTCTGGGCGGCAGCCTTGATCACGTCGCTTTTGACAAGGCTGCCGTCACCTACTATAGTGTCTGCACAATGAAATCCCAGTACGGCAAAGGTCGCTCAGGGCACGGAAGTCCGAGCGGTAATGGGGGAAGCCCGGTCACAGTCCGGCACTGTCCCGCAACTGTAGTCTCGCCCGCTGCGTTCAGCGGTTGAGAGAGTCAGATTACCCGCCTTTGCTCAGACTCCACTAACCTTCGAGGAAAGGGGGCGGAGAGCCCATTCGGGGTGCTCTCGTCCCTTGCCATAAGCAAGGGGCTTTTTGTTGCCGGGGTTGATCGCAGCTACCGCCGACACCGCCAACGAGGTATTGTCCATTGAGACTGCATACAGTAACTTGGCTCGTCTGGGTTCTCGCAGCAGCCATACCAACGATGCTCACGCGTAACCCACTGTACCTGCTGATCATTGGTCTGAGCGCCTGGCTGGCTTATCTCACGGCGGGGCAGCGAGCGCCGCACGCGCAGAGCTGGCATGGTCTGATCAGGCTCGGAGGGCTCGTTTGGCTCATCACCATCCCTTTCAATGCGCTCATGATTCACAGCGGCAAGTACGTGCTGTTTCGTCTTCCGATTAGTTGGCCCCTTTTGGGCGGTAACATCACCCTCGAAGCGATACTCCACGGCGCCGCCTCCGGGTTCGCCATCTGGATGCTCTTGCTGGTTTTTGCCGCGTTCAACACCGCAGTAGATGCCTCACAACTCCTGCGCATGGTGCCTCCCTCCTTTTTCCAGGTTGGAGTCGTCGCATCCATCGCGCTGACCTTTGTTCCGCGCATGTTGACCAACGTCAAGGAGATTCGTGAAGCGCAGCGCGTCCGCGGTCACCGATTCCGCAGCTGGCGCGATATCTTGCCGTTGATTATACCGCTGATAACTACCAGCCTCGAAGACGCTGTGCAGCTCGCCGAGTCTATGGAATCGCGTGGATTTGGCGGCCAAGCATCCGCGTTGCGACACCGCGAGCAGCTGGTTCTGCGCCTGTTGACCTTTGGGGGGCTGGCGCTGCTCTTGAGTGGGTTGGGCTTGAGCACCATCTGGCGGCGCGGATCGCTCGCTGGCGGTCTGTTGGTAGGCGCTGCGACGGCCCTGCTTCTCCTCGTATTCATCATCTCGGGCTCGCATATCAAGCGAAGCCTCTATCGCCGCTCGCGTTGGAGCCGACTAGACACCCTGATCACCGCCGTGAACGTCGCCATCCTGTTGACCGTGCTGTGGGTGCGCATGGGAGACAAGCTAGCCCTGGTCTATTATCCATACCCTCCCTACTCCATGGCGCCAGCCTTTGACCCTTTGCTGGGCAGCGTACTAGTGCTGCTAGCCGTGCCCGGCCTAATGCCGTTGCTCACCGGCCAGCGCGCCCCACGCCAAACCGAATCTGTCCCTTCGGGGGAATTGTCATGATACGATTCGACCACCTCACCTACAGCTATCCGGATGCTCCCCATCCTATCTTGAGCGACCTGAGTCTTCACATTCGGGACGGCGAATTCGTATTGGTTGTCGGCGCCTCGGGCTCGGGCAAATCGACTCTTCTTCGCTGCCTGAACGGCCTGATACCCCATTTCTACGGCGGAAGGATCAGCGGCGCTGTTCGGGTGGCGGGGCGTGACCCTATCGCTCTCGAGCCGCGGGACATGAGCTCCACGGTGGGGTTGGTCTTTCAGGATCCCGAAGCGCAGTTCGTTGTGGACACTGTCGAGTCCGAGCTTGCGTTCGCCATGGAGAACCACGCGCTACCGCAGACCACCATGCGCAAGCGTGTGGAGGAGGTGCTCGACCAGCTCAACATCGCCCACCTGCGTGAGCGCCGCATTAGCACGTTGTCGGGCGGGGAGAAACAGCGCGTGGCCATCGCATCGGCCCTCACGCTACAGCCCCAAGTGCTGGTGTTGGACGAGCCCACCTCACAACTCGACCCCCAGGCCGCCGAGGAGGTGCTCACCGTCCTACAGAAGCTGAACGCCGACCTGGGGCTCACCATCGTTCTGTCGGAGCATCGGCTAGAGCGGGTTGTGCAGTATGCCGACCGGATGATCTATCTGCCAGGGGCCGGCGACCGTCCCGTAGATGGCACCCCGCAGGAGGTGTTGCGCCAGATCGATACGGTCCCCCCGCTCATCGAACTCGGCAGGATGCTCGACTGGGACCCACTACCCCTTACTTTGAAGGATGCCCGGCGTGAGTTGCAGATGCTCTCACTGACCCCAGCGCCAGCCCCGAGCGCTCGTCAGGTACCTACCAACATGCCCACTCAAGTCGCGATCAAGGATCTTTGGTTCGCCTATAACGGGGATCCCGTCCTGCGTGGGATCGACCTACAAGTGCAACGTGGTGAGTTCGTCGCCATCATGGGGCGCAACGGGTCCGGCAAGACAACATTGCTCAAGCACCTGGTGGGGCTGCTTCAGCCAAGCCGCGGCCAAGTCATGGTAGGCGATATGGACACGCGTCGAGTGCCCGCAGAGCAGCTCATCGAGATGGTGGGATATGTGCCGCAGAATCCCGACAGTCTGCTTTTTGCCGATTCGGTACGCGAGGAGCTGGATTTTACGCGCAAAAGCCACGGGCTAGCGCCAGAGGATCCCACGGAGCTGTTATCCTCTCTCGGCATCGCCAATCACGCCGAGCGGTATCCCCGGGAGCTAAGCGTGGGCGAGCGTCAGCGTGTCGCGCTGGCGGCCATACTGGCCGCCCATCCCAACGTGTTGCTGTTGGATGAGCCCACCCGAGGTGTCGACTCGGCACAGAAACGCGCCCTCGTACAGTATCTCGAGCAAGAGCGACAGCAGAGGGGAAGCACGGTGATCCTCTCAACCCATGACGTCGAGCTGGTGGCCGCCAGCGCGGATCGTGTAGTCATTCTGGGTGATGGAGAGGTGGTGGTGGACGGCCCCACTCGCGAGGTCATGACGCAATCCATGGTTTTCGCATCGCAGATCAACAAGTTGCTTCGCGATGACCGTTACCTAACCGTGGAAGACGTATTGCGGAGCCGTGCATGAGAGCCTTGCGCCTATTGACTCATTCCATCATCGGCTTGGCCAGCCTTGTGGGCCTCTTGGCCTTCGCCTATCCGTTCCTAACATCCGATCTGATCCAGACGGCATCGCGCAGCGACGCCCACGCCCAAGACGCCCCCTTGATGATGATCGCTCTGGTGGTTCTCTGCTTGGCCAGCGTACTGACGACTTTGGGAAGCGGCGAAATGAACACCAAGACGGTAGCGATCCTGGGAGTGCTGACCGCAGTCAACGCGGTGCTCCGCGCGGTCCCAGGCCCCGCCGGATTTGCTGCGGTGTTTGTGCTGCCGATTCTGTGTGGCTACATCTACGGCAGCACCTTTGGCTTTCTGTTAGGCGCACTGTCTATCCTCGTCTCAGCGCTCATCGGCGCCGGAGTAGGCCCTTGGCTCCCCTACCAGATGCTCAGCACCGGTTGGATCGGCCTTACATCGGCTTGGCTGCCCAAGGTAGGGCAGGGAACGAAGGCGGAGGTGGTACTCTTGGGCTTGTGGGGGCTCGCCTGGGGTCTTTTCTTTGGAGCACTGATGAACATCTGGTTCTGGCCCTACGTCTATCAGGCGCAACAAGCCGAGATGTACTGGCAACCCAGTATGGGGCTGGTGCAGACGCTCAAACACTACGCCGTGTTCTATGCGGTCACTTCCTTCTGGTGGGATCTCGGTCGCGCTGGTGGCAACGCCCTGTTGATCTGGCTCTTTGGCGCTGCGCTTCTCAAGCTCTTGCGCAGATTCCAGCGCCGCTTCTACTGGACTACCGCCACACCCACAAAGCCCATCGAGTAATCTGGCTCTGTTGCCCCAACAGCCCGAGGGGCAGCAGATAAAACTTGCTGCCCCTCGTCGGAGAGCGTTATCTCCGCAACACACACCTACTCCTCAAAGTAGACTTGCTCCATCGAAAAGTTAAAGCCGATGCTCATGACCGAGGGGTCCTCGGGCACGTTCCCGAACTTGGCGTTCACGATCATCGCCTGTCGGATATTCTCCAAGGGGGGCATAAACCAGATATTATCGTGGATCATACGCTTGGCTTCTTCAAAAACTGCTGGACCCTCGGCAGCCGGAACCACCACAATCTGGCTCATCTTCTCAAAGAGATTTTATCAAGATGTTTTGCCCAAAATATTGCTTTTTGGCTTTTCCATGTTATAATTAATTTGTCGGGAGGACTTGGTGTGTTTGTTTCAGGCGTTTATAAATCTAATAAAATGGTTTGCTCCGTTAAAAAGGATAAACGGCGAGACGTTTAGCGGAGCTTAATCGGGGAAGTTTCTTCCCGAGGTTCGCCGGTAATATGGCGATTTTGGTGTAGTTTTTACTATGCCTTTGATGGTGTTACCATTTACCGATTGAGTTTATTGATTAAGAAAAAGCTGTGGACGAAAGTCCACGGTGTCATAGGGACAAATTAAGAAACGCAAACTGAATACGGAAAAGAGCAGATGTCATCTCGTAAGGAGGGAGCATCTGCTCTTTTTAAATATAACAACCTTTTGCCAATTGAATATGGTAAAATTATGGTAGTGGTTCTTATGGCGGATGAAGCGAAGGTTGGATTACAATGCAATTGCTAAAAAAAGTCTTAATGATAATTTGGAGGATTGTTTTATTTTGTTTTGCAATTCCGGTTGCCGTTGTAATTCTGCCTTTCTATGGGATTTATGTCTTGTTCAGCAAAACACAACGGAAGTCGGCAGATAAAAAATCTAAGAATAAGAATAAGAATAAAGACAACTGTAAAGACAACAGAGATTGGATCGACCGGCTTGAAGAATATGATGCCTTACTGCATGATTAGCAATGTAAAAAATGTTTTGACAGCAAGGCATGTTCTCTTTCAGGTTAAAGTGTCAAAATATTAATGTTGTAATGCGACAGGCAGTATTACTTATATTTCAGGAACAGCTCCTCACCCATTATTGCTGTTTACGATTACTTATGTATAAAATCATATCATTAATAAGAATGTATTACTTGCTCATATAATCGCTGTAACCTTTCGTTGCGTACAGCTTTTTTTAGTTCACATTCCCATATGGTTATTACATGCCAGCCGTCTGCTTGAAGTGCAGCAATATGTTCCGCATCACGCTGCTTATTGCGCATCAGCTTAGGTTTCCAATACTCAACACGAGATTTTGGCATTACAAAATTCGGGCAGCCTTCGTGACTATGCCAAAAGCAGCCGTTTACAAATAAAACAGTTTTATACTTAGGAAATACTGCATCTGGTTTGCCAGGGTAACGCCTGTCATTTTTGCGATAACGCAAACCGCGTGAGAACAAATATTTTAACACTAATTCCTCTGGCTTCGTATTGCAGCTTTTTATGCGGGACATGTTATAGCTCCGCACTTGCGGAGAGTGGTTATCAGCCATATATGATCACTCCTATATACAGTAATATACATCCGTTCCGGGAAGTTTTATATTTGGAATCCAAATTTTTCGGCCTCCCCAGCCTTTATTTCCTGTTACCTTATACATAGTCAGAACAGGCAAGTCAGTGATTTGTTTTCCAAGTGCACGGTCGTTAGGAGAAAGCAAAGTGCCGGTTCCTTTACCAATGTCTCTTTCACGCCTAACAATCAATTTTCCTTGAGCGCCCGGCTTTCCCGCGAGCATGGTTTGTAAAATCCCAATAAAGTTTTCAGTTTTCCAATCGCTTGAACTGGATATTATATTTTCAAGTATGTTAACAAAGATATTAAGATTAACAGAGTATACTTTATCACCAAAACGTGAAAGGATATCATCAATATCATCTATATTTTTATTATCAGGTGCAAAGGGAAAATAATCCACCCCTCCTGTAAAAGTAAATACTGTTTCATTACTTAACACATTTTTGCGTGTTGGGCGAAGCGTGCTCGGATAATGAATATTGACATCCTCAGGCTTCTTTCGCTCTATCTGTGATATAATGCTGTTATTTGTTGCATTTATATCCGTGAACAGTTTGTTAAGTATTGGCGGAATGAACACCCTCATAAGACCAAGTTCACGATCATAGCCAAACATACGGGCGTGCTGCCACATGGTGTCAGCTTGCGGATTTTTTGATACCCGGCAATAATAGGTAGTTTGCAGTTTCGGAAATGTGATACCCCGACCAAGACTATTACCGCCAATTATTATGTTAATACCTGTTTCATATTTAACATTTTCAGTAAAGGTTTCTTTTGAATTAAGTATTAGAAGCTTTATATCGTCATTTTCCAGAACCTCTGTAATTTTTTCCATTATATCTTCAAATGATTGAACAGCTGGTTTTGTTAGCGCAAGGTCATCATATACTACCCTTAGCGCATCGCTAACTTCCTGTTCTTCTATTGAGCCGGATATTTCATTGAGATAAGCAGCAACCTTATCAGCAAACTTTGTGTGCTGAGATGTTCCCATACTGGGATGAATAAGAAAATTGCTAACTTTTCCGCTGTTAAGAAAAATATCGGCTGATGAAACAAGGTGGTACAGCAATGCCTGCTGCAACCCATTTTCAGCAATTTCATCGTCTTTCATTAAATCGCTGGCCTCTTCGTTATCGGTCAAAATGACATACGAAGACCCTTCTGCTGGGAACAAAGTGTTCCCACCTATATAAACATCTCCCGGTTCAAAATAATGGGTAAAATAAGGATGCCAGCCACTGACATGCGATTGCAGCAAGAGGGCTTGCGGTGTTCCCGTGACTTGTAAATAAATACTGCTAGCCGCGGTTTCTTTAATTTCCGTTAGCCTTCTATTAATCGTACTTTGTTTATTTTTATTTATTAGCGTGTTCAGGCTTGCCGCATCGGCTTCGTCATCGACTATAAACAAGGCATTTCCTTCGCAATAATGAGATGACGAAAGATTGTTCTTCCACTTCTTTAATATATTGTTGTTTTTCTTTAAAACGATAATTGCAGGTTTTCTCATTTGATTTGCATTAAATGCGTACTCATCTGTCTCACCACAGACGCAAAAACTTGGTAAATCATTACGGACGCGAAAAAGTGTCTGCTGTTGGAGAAGTGTATTATCCGTTGTGAGCAATAGAAAAATATTAAACCCCTCGTCAGCTGCGGAGCTGATGAGGCCAAATAAATGACTGGTTTTTCCGCTTTGAACGTTGCCTAAAAGAAGGGCAACAACGTGTTCTTTATAAGAAAATGGTGTTATATATTCAGGAGTTATTTTATCGGTTGTAGCTTTTACAGCATCTGCGAGCGGTGCATTACCGCTTTCACGAATCAGCATAAGGTATTTATCAAGAAAACTCATCAGTTCACCCCAAAATCAAGATACCAAAGATTTGGTACAGTAGTTTTTGTTAAAGTAAAATTATCACGTCCATATCGGTTAAATGTTTCTTTAGTAACTGGCTGTCCTACATCTAAAGCCCCACAATTCTCCAGCCACCCTTTAATCCACTTTCCAAGGATTTTTAAATCATCCTCTGAGCGGAAATTCTTACTTGAGTCCCCGCTGACTTTGCATGAAAACTTCCAGCCATCATCAGTTACTACATCAAACACAGCTTCCGGCGTATCTTTTTGCGGATATCCAATTTCGCTTGTTATTTCTTTCGGTACAATAAGTTCTGCCTCATACCAGTGCCTTGGCTGAACAACTCCCTTTGCCCTAACAAGTCTGCCCTCACCAAAAAATACATTTAAATTACTTTTAGGAGGAACCTTTCCTTTTTTAACAAGAGGTATTTTAAATTGAGTGTCGGTAAGCGATGAAATTACATCGGCAAGCTTCTCATGCTGTATCTTTTCAACATTCTCATGGTCTTCAAGCAATTTGTTTTGTTCTTCAAAATCTACAATCTCACAATCCGAAAGATTATCCGTGGCATCGGCAGAAAGTTGCTCTATGAAATCACGCAATTTAATAGCATATTGCGCTTCACGTAATAAGGCTGATGCTTCATAGGTTCGTGTACGGTTTCCTACAATGCTGCCAAGATTGTTAGAACCTATAATCCCTGCAAAAGCTCCATTATTATTAGAATAAGAATATAACTTCCCATGAAAACGAAATGGCGTTACAAGACGGACTTCGCCCCGTTTTTCGCTGCTCAAGAACTCATTTAATCTAATTGCTGCATCGTATTCAAGCTTCGTAAACTTGTCCCAGCGATGCATTCCTATTATTAGATTAAGTGTTTCTATATTGGAGTTGTAAGAAACAGTTTGCTGCAGTTCCGCAAGTGAATCTGCTGTTATGTAACCTACAGCAATATCAATTCTTGTTGCCTCATCTATAAGTGAATAGAAGAGTTCTGAAAATGTCGGATATCCTGTTTTTAAGGGAGGAAGGTTAGAAAAAAGAAAATCCATAGCAAAGCACCTCCTTAACTCATTTCGGCAGCTGCATAGTCCAACCGCTCTTTAATTGTCATTGCTTTTGATTTATTTAATTCCTCATACAAATCAATCTGTTTGTAATTACCCTCAAAAAGCGGTAATAATCTGCGTGCGAGGAGTCTAACTCCCTCTGGAGGAACTGCATTTCCGATTTGACGCCGTACTTCTGTTTTATTTCCTTTAAACTCGAAATCATCAGGGAAGGATTGAAGCCTTGCACGTTCACGATTGGTCAAAGGACGCGGATCTGGATAATGATAGCCCCAAGTTCCGCCTCCGCCCGCTGCAATAATAGTTTTAGCCGGTTCATCACGGTGGATACGTCGGTAAACATGGCTTATCATTCCTTTAACATATAGCGGATCATCTTTTGGTATATCTGTAAAATTCCCTCCCTCAGAAATTTTTTTGAGCATTCGTATTGTCTTATCAGCACAATTAATCTTTTCATTATTAAACTTTACATCTAAAGCCCCCTCAAGAGCCTTCCCGGCTGTGACATACGGATTTGCCTGTCCTTCGCCGTGAGTAGGCAGAGGGTGTTTAAAATCGAAACCTGTATCAACCCGGATGCCAACAATTAAAAGACGCTCACGGTATTGTGGCACACCGTAGTCTGCGAAATTATATAAGTGAGGTTTTACAATATACTCCGGATTTATGGCCTCAAAATCCCGAATAATAGTTTCAATTGCCTTATTCTTATTGGCAGACAATAATCCTTTAACATTCTCAGCAACAAAAACTTTAGGTTTTTTTGCAGCAACAAAATCAAGAAAATGACGGTATAATCCGCCTCTTTTTCCGTCTAGCCCTGGCTGCTTCCAAATTACTGAAAAGTCCTGGCAGGGGAAACCGCCAAGAACAATATCACATTCCGGAATTGAAGTATCTGTAAATGGATCTATCTTTGTAATATCCTCTTGGATTATAACATCACCAAAATAGTTACGAAATGAAGCACAAGCCCATTCGGAAAAGTCATTTGCCCACACCGTTTCGTAGCCCTCAAGATGAAACCCAAGGTCGAGTCCGCCACAGCCAGAAAAGATGGATACAATCTTAGGTTTGGCGGTATATGTATTAGTCATCGAACTGCCTCCTTTATGGTAGTTGATTTGTGTACCGCAATATTGTTAAAAATAAGCAACTGTTCAATTCCGCATTCAAACAGCTGACAAAGTTTTTCAATTGTTGTGTAGTCTATTCGGGTAGCCCTATTGTTATAAAGATTTGATATTGTATTTCTGGAAAGCCCGGTTTTTTCATGTACATTTTGTATTGTGTAACGGTGTTTACCCATTAAAGTTGAAAGATTGCTTTCCAATTGCATATATAACACTCCTTTTCTACCTAAAATATAACATATTGTAACACACTTCCTGCTCAAAATCAATAGTAAAGTTGCCGCATTGAGCAATATGCTTGCCGCATCGGGTTGAAACAATAGATGCTATCAATGGCTGCTATATTAAATATATATATTTCGGCAAGGTGCTAATAATTGCATGCCTGTACTCAAAACTGAACGTGATTCAATAAAAAACCCGTCTGTTTTCATATTCCATACCAACACCAAAACACCGTTTTCTTAAAAAAGACGGTGTTTTTATATTTTATTTTTGTAGAACCTTCTTTGAAATCGAATTAGTAGTAGAGGGTATTTTTAAAAAATATTTTGGTCCAACTATCCTCTGAAACCGGATTAATAGTGGAGAGATAAATAAATCCGCTCACGTCCACAGCTTTTTGTTTGCGGAACATGATATGTCCATATGCAGAAAGTCTCTCGCCTTTTCGTTATTTTTAGGAGGATAATTATGGATTTTACAATTAATTATGTTACGACAGAGTACGAGCTTGACGGTTCTTGCTTTGGATAAAAAAGTGTTTGGAATTTCAAGCGAGCAACGCAATTCGGTTTACTCACGCGAAAAGTGGCTCGAGCGCATGACAAATTATGGGGATTTGATGCTTTTCGCTGAGTCAAGTGGTGAGATTATAGGTATCGTGCTTGGCAGAATTGAGAATAAAGGCAGTATCATCGTAGGTCCGGTCGCTGTTGATGAAAGCTTTCGCAAGCATGGTATCGCGCGCCAATTAATGCTTTTATTAGAAAAACATGCGCTTAGGCACAGTATACATCGCCTTGCCGTGAGAGCGGAAGAAAGCGCTGAAGGATTTTACGAAAAACTTGGATATAAAGGCGTCCTGCTTGTACAATCGCAAGAGCACGGCATTGATGAAATGTTGGCGCTAAACAAGAAATACAAGGTCATCAATACAAATGTACATGATGGCATAGTTAATCAGATATATCTTGAACTGCCGGTCGCTGATCGTGAATTTCAACGAAAATATGAAAATACACTATCCAATTGCTACACACAGATGATGTTTAGCAAAACGATTTGAAAGGAGACAACACACATGAGCAATCAAAGAAAAATGGTTAATCTCAACGTAATGGTCGATATGGCAGGATGCCCGAACCGTTGCCGCCATTGCTGGCTTGGTAGTCACAAAAACGGGAATATGACTGTCGATGAATTTCGCAGTATTGCTGACCAATTCAAAAACTGGCGGGATGAAAGCGGTGAGGGCATACGCGAGCTCGGATTTTTCACTTGGTGGCGCGAACCGGATTATCTGGATAACTACCGTGAATTATGGGAAATCGAACAGGAATTATCTTCACCCGGCAGCGCACAACGGTTTGAACTGCTGTCCGTTTGGCGATTAGCACGAGATGAGAATTATGCAAAATGGGCAGCGACACTTGGACCAAAAGTGTGTCAAATAACCTTTTTCGGCATGGAGGAGAACACAGATTGGGGAGTGCGCAGAAAAGGCGCATTCCATGACAATCTTCTGGCGACCGAAAGGCTTCTTTCGGCCGGTATCGCTCCGCGCTGGCAACTCTTTCTAACAAAGCACTACCTGAGTGAGCTGGATGAGTTTCTGCGCCTGATTCACAATTTGGAGCTGCACAAGCGCTGCGAGGATATTGGAATGAAGTTCGAGGTGTTCATCGGCGGCATATCGCCCGAAGGCAGTGGATACGAGATTGATTGCCTTCGCGTTGAGGAGGGGGACGTTAAGTTCATTCCGCAAGAGCTTATTTCCATTTGCCGCGAAGGTATTGACATGCTTGGCCAGCCGGAATATATCCTGCTTGAATCACTACTGCACGAGGATTCTCCGCCAAATGTAGGAGCCGATATGCCAAGCATATCTATAAACGCCGATTATGATGTCTATCCGAATATTGCCGAACCGACCGAATGGTGGCGGCTTGGCAATCTGAAAACAGATGGCGTTGATAAAATTATACGAACATACCGAGATGAAACGACACCGGGCATGACAATGAACCGTGGATTGCCGATACGAGAGCTTGCAAAGTTGTATGGCAATAAAAACAGCTTAAGGCTCTACGACAAAGACGATCTCATTTGCAGGTGGCTACACCAATGGGGCATGGATTATATGGAGGGGAAATCATAAGCATCAATAAAACACATGGCATTACATTGTACGGAAGCACAGGAGATTACGATATTATCTTGCGCCCACTGTGCAATGACGATTTGCCGCTTTTGTACAAGTGGTGTATCGAATGCTCGTTGACGAGTTTGGGCTCCAAGGGCAACCGATCCTCGACAGGCGGCAATTCGCCGGCAGCGACCCGCTCGGCGAGCATGGGCGCCTCCGAGTACCTGCCTGTAGCTGCTGCGGGGGCCTCTTCCGAGGGCGGTGCTGCTGTCGCCTCGATGGCTGGGGCATCTTCGGAGGGAGCGTCTGTGGACTCGGGAGCTGTGGGTAGCGCAGGAGCCTGCGGAGCACAGGCGGCGATCACCCCTCCTGCCGTGGTGATCACAGACAGATGCAAAAACCTACGACGACTGATTCTCGATCTCATATTTACTCTCTCCTTGCATTGGGCGGCCAAGACACGGTTTGAATAACTCTCGGATACAGTCTTGTCTTCCCGCTCGCGTTCTCTCGATAAACACCTCCTGCTTCCCAAGGTCCGGCTGAACCAGTGCACAGCATTACAAGCTGCGTATAACACATGTGCCCGGCCTCAAGAAGGCCGGGTTGACGCTGTATTCCCATATGCGGTCAATATCAACGCCGCCGGGGCATCTTTACCCGATTGAAAAATCAAAGATGCGGTACGTGCGGTAGATTCGGCCGCCCATGTTCTCTATGCCCCGCCGCACTCGGTAGTTGTCCTCGAGGATCCACGACATCTCGGCCCATTTGTAGCCCTTTTGCACAGCCACTTTGCAGCCTTCGCGGTAGAAAAGAGATTCTACTCCTTTGAGCCGATGCTCCTCCAGAACACCCATGATGATCACACGCAGACCATCGATCTTGTGCCGATACCAGAGAGCCTTGGCCCACCCGAAGGGAAGCAAACGCCCCTTCATGTGATACACCACCTGATTATAGTCGGGCAGAGCGAGAAAGCATCCGATGGGGCGGCCGTCGATGAATGCTAAAAAGGCGATGTCCGGATCGGCGATCTGTGTAAGCGCCTCGCCCAGCGCCTGATACTGCCCATCGCTCATTGGAAGAGCACCCCAGTTTCGATTCCACGCCTGCCGGTGAATCGGTTTGATCAGTTCGATCTCTGTATCCAGCCGTTTGAGATCGATCTTGCGTATCGTCACACCGTAACGTTCCTCCGCCACGTGAGCCACCCGGACCACTTGCTCGGGGAGATGTTCGAGATTGGGGCCATAGCTATCGATATCAAGGTAGTAGGCGTACAAATCCTTGGCTTTGACAAAGCCATAGCGCTCCAACAGCCGAGCATAGTACGGCGGATTATAGGTCATCATCAGAACCGGCCGGCCATCGAACCCCTCAATCAACAAGCCACATTCTTCGTTGACGTTCAGGTTCATCGGACCGCGCATCACAGGGCGCCCTCTCCTGGCCAGCCAGTCGCGAGCCGCACCGAACAGCTGGCTGGCTACCTCCTGATCGTCGATAGTCTCGAACTCGCCAAAGAACCCGACGTTCTCGTTCCAGACTTGATTGTGCTGCGGATCATCGATCGCCGCGATAACACCGACGACCGTTTCTCCGCGGATCGCGCGAAACAACTGAACTGTAGCTTGGTTGAGAAATGGATTGTGTTTCGGATCGAAATGGCGATAGCGCTCGCCGATAAGAGGCGGCACCC
This sequence comes from uncultured Anaerolineales bacterium, assembly GCA_964407215.1. Classification (GTDB taxonomy): domain Bacteria; phylum Chloroflexota; class Anaerolineae; order UBA1429; family UBA1429; genus CAYOUT01. The sequence continues at coordinate 44,209 of CAYOUT010000002.1, forward strand.
AGTTAGGGTCAGAACGGTAGAGTACAAAAGGAAACATGATATAGGATTTGAGCTCTCTGCGCGTTCTAACGGGTTCGATGCGTAGTTTGGTGGCGCCCATAATGCCTCCTGAGACGATGGGCCAGATGGGTATGACAGCCTCAATGTGAGCTCCTGGCGCACAACGTCAAGGGCGCATCGCGCTGTGAGCTTGAGTGTGGATTATACTTTTGGGTACGCCCCAACGCAAAGTTCGCACAGGCTTGCCCAATCGGCATACGGCCAACACTCTCCGTGGCTTTGGCTGCTATACCTCCTCATCACGCCACAAGTGACAATAAAATACACTCGGTATAGCCAAATAGGCATTTGCAGGTGAAGGGTGCGGCTACGGTAAGAGCCCGAACCCTTGCGCTGTGCTAATCGGACAGGTAGGGGTTCTTACAATCCGCCCCTTGCCCCGCATTAAAGGGGTAGTCCAGCAAGTATTGCCAAGGGCCAGTGCGCTCTTGTCTCACCAAGGAGACACAGTTCGCCTGGAACACCTCGCGAAAACGCTGTTGAGACACATTGATAGAGAGTTCCTGGGCCCGACGGTCGCTCAATCGCAGGCCCAGCGTGATGTGAGGGTAGTACGCTTCATAGTTCCATCGGCGAGACGCTTCATCCGGAATCTCGATTCGCTCGGCGGCCGCATTCGCCACGGCCTCGTGCAGCGCGACGATATCCGTCGGATTTGTCACCTGCAGATAGACAGTATTATCACCCGATTCTCTGAACACGCCAACGCCAGCGACTTCCACATTGAACGGGTGCCATTGCGCGCACACTCGAGCCACCTGGCGCAGGGAGTCGAGTGACGCACCATGCCCGAGATAGAACGGCCCGAGGAGAGTAATGTGGAACCCCATCGTGGGCTTGGTGATATTCTCCAAACGAAGATACGTGTCCTCGATGCGCGCAGCCACCTCGCGAGATATACGCAGTATCAGTGCATAGCGATGGTCCTGAGTGTAGGCCGGTTTCACAAGGCGTATTCCTTAGGAGGAGCTCGGTGCAAAGAGACCACAGGTATTCTAGTCTGCCAGCGCCCTATCGTCTACACGCGCAAACGTGGCTCATACACGAGTCCAAGCTCGCCCAAAGGGGGTCTGCCCTTCCTCTGCCCAGCGCCGCAACGTCGCCAACCCTTGCAAGGCATTCTCTCGCAAAGGCTTTTCCAGCGCAAGAGATCGAAACTCTTCCTCATCGAGTACCATCTGCTCGCCATCGGGAAGCACCAATAGATCCAACGCCAGATCACGCCAAGTTACCGTCTCCTCGGTGATGTCGGGTGGCAACGTTATATTACAATACCACCCCTTGAGTCGGCCCGCCGGATCATGCACCTGAAAGATATTGAACCACTCACTCGCGAAAAAATGCTCCATAAAAATGTCGCCATACACCATCCGAAAGGCGCCCACGGCGAACGGCTTGGGCGCCGTCCAGATGCAGCGAGCAACCAGTACTCGTTCGTCTCGATAGACCAGATCGCCAGGGTAACTGAACACAGCGTTGCCTTGCAGATCTGCTTTGACAATCGTCAGCCGCCCTGTAGTCATGTGCCTAGATCCCCAATGCATCCAGCAGCTCTTCACGGTAGCGATCAAAGTGGGGCTCCGCCACAAGATGTCGTCCACGTGGTCGTGGCAGATCCACGCGCAGATGCTTCACAACACGCCCGGGCCTCCCCGACAACACATAGATGCGATCGGATAAAAAGATAGCCTCCTCGACATCGTGCGTCACAAAGAGCATCGTTTGGCGGAAGCGAGCCCATACCTCCAGCAGCCAAGCTCGCATAGTCCAGCGCGTGAGGGCGTCGAGCGCACCAAAGGGCTCGTCCAATGCCACTATCTCCTGTTTGCAAAGGAGGGTGCGCAACAATGCAGCTCTCTGGCGCATGCCCCCCGATAGAGTACCGGGATAGTTGTGCTCGAACCCCTCCAGGCCAAAGAGGGACATCAAGTCGAGTGCCTCTTCGCGCGCTTCCGTCATATCGCGGCGCATCACCTCGGGTCCCAACAGCACGTTCTCGAGCACTGTGCGCCAGGGGAGGAGCAAATCGCGCTGTGGCATGTAGGCCACGTGGCCTAACCGAGGCTCGTTGGGCTGGCCGTACAAAATAACCTCGCCCCTATCCGGCTCCATCAATCCACAGATGATATTCAGTAACGTGCTCTTACCACCGCCACTGGGGCCTATCAAGGCCACAAACTCCTCGGAGCAAGCCTCCACAGAAACGCCCTCCAGAGCCTGCACGACGCGACCGTCCACGTGGAAAGCTTTGTCTACATCACGCACCACGATCTGACAGTCTGACGCCACAGGCATCTCCCAGTTCTGGCCGTCCCCTAGGTTCGAATCCGCATATCGGATGCTGTTCATTCGGGCAAGTAGTCGTTAGAGAAGGCATGGCTGGGATCAACCTGCTTGGGCAAGAGCTCGTGGTCCAGCATCCATCGCGTAAACTCGGTCCACACCTCGGGATCTTGGTAACCCCAGCGCGGTGCATCATCACGATACCTCGGGCTGAGCCACTGTTGGCTGGCTCTAACAAGATCGGGATCGCTCTCAGGCGAGTACCTGAGCAGAATTTCTGCCGACTCTTCTGGGTTCTCGATAGCATAGTCGTAACCGCGCACTGTGGCCGCCAGGAACTGCCTCACGAGGTCGCCTCGCTTCTCCAGCGTGGATTCACCTGCGACGATCACCGGCGTATAGTAGTCGGGCAGACAATCCCCGTACAGTGGCACCGTGTTCAGCTCCACACCTCGTAGCTCGGCCTGAACACCATCCCACCCCAAAAAGATCAAAGCCAAATCCGCCCGGCCGGCGAGCAACGCCGGGAACACATCAAATCCCACATCAACGAACTCGACGGCATCGGCGTCCGCGCCTTCGCAATCCATCAGTCCTTCCAAAACCGCACGATCCAAAGGCAACCCTGTAGATGCATAGGTTCTCCCTTCGAAATCCGCCGCGCTGGTGATACCGGAATCCGCCAAGGCGGCAAAAGCCGCGGTGTTGTGCTGTATAATAGCCGCCACCGAGACTACGGGGATAGCGATGGTCAGCTCTTCCTGGAAGCTAACGCCGAACTCGGTATTGCCCGCTGCCACTTGTTTTAACGCAGCCGAGGGATCGGAGGGGATTTGGATCTCTAGATCGATCCCCTCGTCGGCGTACCAGCCCTTGTCCAGCGCCACGTAAAAGCCCGTATGGTTTGTATTGGGAACCCAATCCAGCGAGAGCACCACGCCAATACGAGATGGCTCCTCGGCCTCTGGCCGCTCGTTATCCAGAGGCTGAACACCACACCCTGTCGCGATGATTCCGGCTAACAATGTCATCATCAACACACAAACCCAGTGCTTTGCGCTTCTGCCGTTCATGTTGCCTCTCCCAAAAGCCGTATACTAGATCTCTTCCCATTGTTCCTGCCGCGTCGTAGTGAAATACCAGCGCAGCGATAGCCTTTCAAGAGCCGCCACCAAGCCAAAAAGCCCCACGCTCAACAGCGCGGTGACGGCGATGCTAGCGAAAACCCAATCGGTGCGAAAGGAATTAGTCGCCCGCAGCATGAATACACCGATACCGCGGCTCGCCCCCACCCATTCTCCGATGATAGCCCCTACCACGCTATAGGTGATGCCGATCTTGATTCCCGAATACACGGCCGGCATAGCTCCCGGCAGACGCACCTTCAGAAAGAGGTCGAGCCGCGACGCGCCCATCGTCCTCAACAGCGCCAACTGCTCCGGGTCAGCAGAGCACAGACCATCTGCAGTACTCACTACGATGGGGAAGAAGCAGATTAGGCCCACCACAATAACCTTGGGCCAGATGCCGTAACCGAGCCAAATCACTAGCAAGGGGGCGATAGCGATAGTAGGGATGGCCTGCGAGACAACGAGTAACGGGTATATCGCTTGCCGAGCCCACGGCGAAAAGTCGATCAACAGGCCCAACGCCAATCCCACCAGCAGCGCAGCGCCAAAGCCCCACAGGGTCTCTTGGACTGTCTGCAACACGTGTGGTGCAAGGATCGCACGCGCCTCCCAGCCCGCCTCCAGGATCTGACGCGGCGATGGCAGCAACCAGGGCTGAATCTCCCAAATGTTTACAGCCAACTGCCACAAAACCAATAACACTAGTGTCAGCGCCAGCGGCGGACCCCAACGGCCCAATGCAAGGCGCGCCACCGAGCGTTGGTACCTAGCCAGTCCCCCCGCGCGACTACCCATGACTCGTTACGCCCGTAGGCGCACCGGATACCGGGCAGGCGTTAGAGACGGTAACCGTCATAACGACGGCGCCATAGCCTGCAGCCGCCTCGAACGCCTCTCGCAGAGTGTCAAACACCTCAACATCGCCGCCCCATACGACGGTGCTCATACTCCCCACCTCGTGCGGCAGGCTGCTCCGATCCAACACATCCAACACTGCCTGGATAGCCGGCGCTATGTCAGCCTGCTCCAAGGGATATAGACTCACTTGTGCACTGATACCGGTCATTTTTTCACCCTCCCCACCAGCAGCGCTCCTCGATCTCGCCGAAGGGTCTGACCTATCACTTCGAGTGCTGCGGCGGCCCATAGCCCCTCTCCTAACGGTCCAAAATGCACCGCGCTGTTCCAGACCAGTCGCCCATGTCGGCCCAACAGTGTTTGAAGCTCTTGTGCCGAACAAAAGCGGGCTTGTCCGAAGGGCGAGTCGCCCTCGCTGGCCTGTTTGATATAGGCCTTCGCCCAAGGGCTGGCGCTGTTCAGCACACCCACCACCAACCGCCCTTCAGGAGCCAGCACACGCATCATCTCATCGACGGCCCGGCTACGATCGCGTACGAACTCGAGCACTGTAACGCATAGCACCAGATCAAACGACTCGTCGGGGAAAGGCAGGCTCTCCACATTGGCCAGCATCCAGCGTGCGCCACACTTGGCCCTTGCGATCTCTAGCATCGCTTCAGATTCATCCACGCCGGTTACGGTTAGCCCCCGCCGCGCCAAATCGCAAGCAAAGTGGCCGGTGCCCGTGCCCACATCCAGCGCGCGCTCCCCGGGGCGCGGTTGTGCGAGACGGTACAACAAACGCTTCTCCCAGCGATCCACCGCCTGCCCCAAGGGCACGTTGTACCAAGCGTCATAAGTTGAGGCTATGTTCTCTCTAACAAACGGGTTACGTCCCCCGCCATTATCCACTACACACAATTCTCCACATCATATTCACACCGAGGCGTATGAACTATCAAAAGGAGCCCCTCACGAAGCGTCACCCGAGCGGTTGGCTCGCTCAGGACATTACTGATGCCCCGCGCGGGGCCGAAGGCGAGAGTCTCATCCCGCAGAGGGTACTCCAGTCCCTGTGCCACCACACCCAGCGCATCTCCTCGCAGAGGGATCAGCGAGACAGTGTCGCCCACGCGGCCTCGCACCTCCTCACAATCGCGGACAATCGAGAGGTAAGAGGTGCCGTCGTAGATTCTCGCCTTTATGGGGGCCAAGCAGTCCATAGTGAGAAGCATTACGTTCCCCAGCGCATGGTCGATACGCCCACCCAGCGCCCCCAGCAACGTGATGCGCTCGGCGCCCATAGCCGTCGCTTCCAGAAGCGCCAACTCGGTATCGGTCTCGTCTTTGTGAGTAGCGTGTCGCACTATGCGACAACGCCCGTTCTTCACCGCATCCAACACTCGGGGCTGTACCGAGTCCAGGTCGCCCACCAACACATCGGGCACCCAGCCCAAGGTCGCCAGCCAGTTGGCGCCCCCATCGGCAGCGATGATGACATCTGCCCCCGCAAGCAGGCGTCCGAGGCGATCAGTATGATGGAATTCGCCATTGGCCACTATTACAACGTGTCGTCCGTCGGATCCGTTCAGGATGCTCACCAGATCCTCCGCCTTGTGCACAAAAGAAAAACGCCGCTGAGCTTCTGCCAGCGGCTTTCTGCAAAAGGTAGCTCTCTTGCTTCCCTACGCTGGCATTGTCCAGGTCAGGTGGTAGGGGTCGACGGCGCTCAGCCATCCTCTCAGCCCGATAGCGGGCTCCCCCAGCACGATGCTCTATACACATTGTCCACATCATTCTAGCCCGAGGTGGTGCTGGCGTCAAGTCTATCCTGGCAACTGGCTCTTGCGGGCTGGCCCCTTATATCGAGTTGACATTTACAACACCAGAATCTAGCATCACAGTTACACCGTCCGTGACATTCAAGGGGGCCATACACCATGCTCAAGGTAGGCATTATCGGACTGGGCGGCATCGGCCGACATCATCTCCAGTGCTACTCGCAAATCTCACAGGCGCAGGTCGTGGCAGTTGCCGATGTGCGAGCTGCCACATTACAACAGGATACCACAGTTCTCGATATGTTCGAGTTGCCAGCCGGCGAACTGCGCTGGTACGACACGTATCAAGAGATGGTCGGTAGCGGTGATCTCGACGCCGTGGACATCGGCCTGCCTACTAACGTGCATCGCGGGGCGACTGTCGCCGCTCTAGAGGCGGGGCTGCCCGTACTCTGTGAGAAACCCATGGCGCTCACACTGGCCGACTGTGATGCCATGCTCGAGGCCAGCGAGCGGACCGGCAAGCTGCTGATGATCGCGCAATGCATCCGTTTCTGGCCCGAGTACCAGGTAATTCGAGACTTGGCACACAGCGGAAAAGCCGGCAAGCTTTTATCTCTACAGCTTTGGCGGGGCGGCCCCACACCGGGGTTGGGCGACAGCTGGATGGCGGATGTCCGTCTAAGTGGCGGCGCCATTTTGGACTTGCACATCCATGACATCGATTTCTGCCAGTACGTGCTTGGGTTACCCACGCGTATCTATGCACAAGGTGGGATGAGCGCTGGCGAGAAGCGGGGTTATGACTATGTTCTCACCAACCTGGATTACGGCGACGGCTTACAAGTGAGTGCTGCCAGCCACTGGGCTGACGTACAGATGCCCTTTATCGCCCGCTGCGAAGCGCGTTTCGAGGACGCCTTTTTACGCATCGACACCAGCCAAGATCCGAGTTTGGTCGTTTACCGCCGTGGCGCCACGGATCCCGAATACCCATCCATCACTGGTCCGGATGCTTATGTGAGCGAGATCCGCTACTTTCTCGATTGCGTTGCATCTGGCCACGCCCCCGAGCGCTGCCCGGCTATAGAGGCACGCAACTCGGTGGCTCTCACTATGGCGGCCGCTGCATCGCTGCAAAGGCGAGATATGGTCTCCGTCGCCGAGTTCGCCCGCTAGTTTCCCTTCAGAGCCCCCGCAATGTCGCGGGGGCTCTGGTCTATTGTGTCTACAGCCGCGCGTGGCGGAATTGGAAGCACGGATGTCTTGGTCACAGTTTGGGGGTGGTCACTCGCTTCGCGACACCCCCACCAAGCGTACCGGTCTATAATCGATCTCGCATCGATGTAGTCACCCCTTCTGTTGTCATGGGGTGACATTGCCACAGGTTAATCAGCGCAGAATTTTTTCCTTGATCGACGCCGCAACTCGTACGTAGCCAGGTATACCCTTCAGCCCACGTTACGATGGTCATCCTGCAGAGCCGGCACACAAAGACAAGGTAGTGGGTGATGACTGATACGGAGACTCGAGACGGGCGGGCACTATATCCGCAACAGCGCAGCTCCTTTCGCGTGGGCGTGGAAGGGATCCTGCCTGGCGAAGAAGATTGGTTCGCCACTATTTACGGCTGTTGGTTCGGCAAGTATTTCACCGAGGAGCACCTGATCACCGCTTTACGCGAAGTGGGTGCACAGTTCACACTGTTTTACGACTCGCTGGCGCCGCGCAAAACCAGCGCCTGCCAGCGCATCACCGAGATGTGCCGTCGTCGGAACCTACCCTTCTTGTTCAACAACACCTACGGTGACATCCAGGGCCCTTGGGTGGAGGGCCTAGGGCACGCCGAGTACACGCCGGAGCAGTTGCGCCAGGCAGCGGGTAGCGGGCTCTTCTTGGGCGTGGTGTGGGATGAGGTAGCACATCGGCAGCTGCATCATTACGATGTGGGCCCCGGCCCTTACTTTTTCGATCCTCGAGGGCTCTCTGTAGCCGCCTGCTACGAGCGTATGGTAGAGGCTGTGAGCGAGGTCGTAGAGCGCTACACCGAGCAGGGGGCCGTCAGCGTCGCCGAGTTGGTTTTCCCCGTGATGGTACACACACTGGCGCGAGCTGGTATGGTCCCGGCACCCAAGGTGCTCAAAGAATCCTTCAACCCTTTGGCGTTAGCCATAGGCATGGGCGCGGCACTTCAGTACCATCGCGAGTTCTGGGCGGTGTTGGACCTATGGGGGGTCGTGCCGTTCTGGGGCAGCCTTTTCACCGGGCCGTGGGAGGGCGCGCCGGGCCACAGTCCCGATGAGTACCTATCCGCCCTGCTCATGTGCTACTGGATGGGCCTAGATGCCATCTACACCGAGGGTCTCTATAATCTAATCGTACCAGTTCACACCACGCCCGAGGAGTGGCGCGAAATTCAGGAGAACCCGATCCAGCATCGGGGGTCGGACAATCCGCTCGTGGTGGACTACCGTCGGAAGGGCTATGTCATGACGGCCTACGGCAAGCTGCACCGCTGGTTCGTGCGCGAGTATCTCTCCGCACATCCTCGGCCTTACTGTTTCCGCGATGTCCAGCCAGAGGTTGCCATCGTAGTGTTGCCGGATTCCACCTGGTGCAGTCGCACGGGCTCCAATTGGTCGTCGGCCCGCACGCTCTTTGGCCCCGGTGGCCCCGAGAAGCTTGCGCGCCATGAAGCGCTGTTGGACGTGTTCCATCTCCTCACGCACGGGCAGGTGCCGCGAGAGGGCTTTACGTTGCATAATGAGCCCTTCCAGTCGCGTCGGGCCGAGATAGCCTCACGCATCGAGTTGGCCAACGACCCCGCCAGCTATATCTATGACGATATACACACCGGCTTCTGCCCGCTCAACGGCGTCATAGTCTACGATCATCGGGTGGGTGAGGACCTGCTGCGCGACATCCCCCTGATCATCTGTGTGGGCGAGACCCTCACTAATAGCACGCGTCATGCCGTTAGGCGTTGTGTGCGCCGTGGCGCAAAATGCCTGGCATTGCCGCATCTGCTGCCCGAGGTTGCGCAGGGCGCAACTCTTCGTGTGGTCTCCGAGGGCGCGGGTCGCTATCTTTTGGCCGAGGATCTCCTCTCGCCCAAAGTGGGCGCTTTTGTCGCGCCACACCTCGGCGCAACGGATATAGTGCGCTATCAGTTCGGGGCACACCGGGTAGAGTTCACTCCACAACGAGGTGATACGCGCCGGTTGGTAGTGGATATTTCCAGCGAAGCGTGATACGCAGCACACTACAGGGCGGCTAATGAGAGCCTTGCCACAAGCCCCTGGCCTATGGCATAATCGTCGTGAAGCGAGGTGTTAGGTCGGGTTGATTGGAGTGAGCCGTCATGAAGTATGTATCCGTCACCTGGTCGGAGGGAGTGAGCGACCACGAGAGCGCTGTGATGCTCAACACCATCGAGCAGATGCTAGCCTGGTTGCTGTTGCGCTACCCCCCTGCCCTGGAGGATCCACCGATTCAAGTACGCCCCTTTGGAAACTGGGTCATCCCCGCCCTCGTGCCCGACAAGCCCTATTGGGGTACGCAATGGTACATCGATAGTAGTTACAACGACGACCTACAGCGTGTCATCGCGCCGATCTTCCTTGAGCTGGTGCGATTGGAGCCCTGGCAGCGCTTGGAACCACACTTTGATCTGGCCCTCCTCGACCAGGATCTCACGGATTTCCCAGCGCCTCTGGCGCGGCTGCGCCCTTCGCATTACAGTCTGGGAAGCAGCTTTCCGGGTAGCAGCGCTGTGATGTCGGTGTATCGCCTGCGCCCTTTGGCCGATGACCACGTGCGCGATCTTGCATTGGCGAGGCTGGTACGTCACCATCTAGGGCACGTGTTCGGAGTGCCAGACTTGGCGCGAAAGCAGGACATAATGCGCCTGGGAGTCGAGCTGCACTGCACCAACCTTTGCGCGATGCGAAATGCCGCGACGGTAGAAAGCCTCGTCGAATTGACGCTGGAAGAGGCCGAACAGGGCTGGCCGTTCTGCGAGATCTGCACAAGAGAGTTGCTTTCGGTTATCATAAGACACCATCGTTTCTGGGGCTGAACCATAAGCGGATGCGACGCGATCCGCAGAGTCCTCAGCCCCGCTACCACTCACAGGAGGGTTGCCAATGCGGTTCCCAATGGAGCGCCTTGAACTGCGCATCGGCGAGGTGGGGCAGCACATCTTTCGCGCAGCCATACCTCAAGAATCGTGGCGTTTGCTGCCCGCGGCCGAGGCCACAAAAACGGTGCCCCCAGCCGATGCCCCCGCCTGGCAGACTATACGACTCGGGGATTGGTGGGGAGCGGATGACCAACAGGCATGGGCTTGGTTTCGTAGGGAAGTGGAAATTCCTGATGGCTGGGATGGCCGGCGAGCCGCGCTGTTGGTGCGCCTGGGAGAGCTGCAGCGAGCCGAGTATCCAGAGGCACTGGCTTATATCGACGGTGTACCCCGCCAAGGAGTTGATCGTTGGCATTATCTCGTCGAACTCTCGGAGCACGCCAGGTCCGGCACACGCTACGATATAGCCATGGAGGCTTGGCGTGGCAGGAATTACTCTGCAGAGCGCTTTCAGCAGGCCGACTTGGTCTGGATCGACGATGAGACCAAAGACTTCTACTTTGATGCGATGGTCGCCTTGGAGGTTGCCCAGAGCCTTCCCGAAGACGACTATGCGCGGGTGCACCTCATCAATGCACTGGAGAGTGCCTTCCTGGTAGTAGATTTCCGTGAGCCCATCGGCGACGCGTTTTATGCATCAGTTCGAAAAGCGCGGGAGACGCTGCGCTCTGCTATAGACGGTGTGCCGCTCCACCCGCGCCACGAGCGTGTGCGGGCTGTGGGGCATGCGCATATTGACGTTGCTTGGCTTTGGCCTTTGGCACAAACGCGGCAGAAAGTTGCTCGCACTTTTTCCACCGCCCTGCGGCTAATGGAGCGCTATCCCGAATATCACTTTTTGCAGTCTCAAGCACAGCTCTACCAGTATCTCCAACAAGACTATCCCGAGATGCTGGATGAGATTCGAGAGCGCGTGCGAGAGGGGCGTTGGGAGGTGAACGGCGGCACCTGGGTGGAAATGGACACGAATGTGCCCAGTGGCGAATCGCTCGTGCGCCAGTTCCTGCTGGGGCGACGCCTGTTCAAAGACCTCTTTGGCAAAGACGGCGATATCCTGTGGTTGCCGGATGTCTTTGGGTATAGCGGTGCCCTGCCACAAATCATCAAGCGCGCCGGCCTGGCCTATTTCATGACCACCAAGATCAGCTGGAGCCAGTATAACCGATTCCCCTACGACACGTTCTACTGGAAAGGGATCGACGGCACTCGCGTGCTCACGCATTTTGCCACGACTCCCTCCGGCGCCTGGTTCTACACCTACAACGGCGACCTGCGCCCAGCCGCAGTGTTGGGCACCTGGAGCCAACACTCTGGCAAAGAGATCACCGATGAAGTGTTGATGAGCTACGGCTGGGGAGATGGCGGCGGGGGTCCCACCCTCGAAATGCTGGAAAACGGCCGTCGCCTGGCCGAGTTTCCCGGCGCACCTCGGGTTGTGATGGGCTCCGCCAACGACTTTTTCCGGGGCCTTGAGGAGCGCGTGGAGGACAGCCTGGCAAACGGGGTCCATGTCCCCGAGTGGGACGGTGAGTTGTATCTGGAGTACCACCGTGGCACATTGACCAGCCAGGCGCAGAACAAGCGTTCCAACCGCAAAAGCGAAGTGCTGCTTCACCAGGCCGAGGCTCTGGCCAGTATGGCCTCTCTGACGGGCGCGCCTTATCCCACCAAGGAACTGCAGCAGGGGTGGGAGCTGGTCCTTTTGAACCAGTTCCACGATATCCTGCCGGGCTCGTCCATCCGGTCTGTCTACGAGGATTGTGCCAAAGATTATGCGCGAATAGAGGCCTTGGGTACCACGGCGCGTAACGCGGCGATGCGCGCTATCGCCGCGCGTGTCCGCGGCGCCAGACCCGGCGACATCGTGGTGTTCAACACCCTGGGATCGGATCGTACCGACCTCGTACAGCTGGAGAGGCCGGACAATCAGCGCGCTTTGGTGGATGTAGAAACCGGGGCTGCCGTCCCACTACAACCCCTTGACGAGGGAGATGCCTCTCATTGCCTAGTTCTGGCGCGGGATGTGCCAGCCTACGGCTATCGGGTCTATCGCTGGCAAGCGGAAGCGGCCTCGCCTCCTGTGCCGGGCGCGTCCTTGACAGTGCGCGCCGATGGCTTGGAGACGCCTTACCTGCGTATAGTGTTGGATGAACAGGGACATCTCGTCTCGTGTTATGACAAACGAACTGATCGCGAGGCATTGGCCGCGGAGCAGCGCAGCAACGTGCTGCAGGTTTTTGAAGATAAACCTCTGCGCCACGACGCCTGGGATATCGACATCTTTTACTTGGACAAGATGTGGGAGATCGACAACCTGGAATCAGCGCGTGTGGTAGAGCAGGGGCCGTTGCGCGTCTGCGTGGAGCAGCGTAGGCGCTTCCGACAATCAACCGTGGTACAGCGCCTCTACGCTTACGCTCACACGCCGCGCCTCGATTTCGAGACAGAAGTGGATTGGCGCGAGCGGCACCTTCTGCTCAAGGCAGCGTTCCCTGTAAAGGTACACAGCCCGCGAGCGACGTACGAGATCCAGTTCGGCAGCTTGGAGCGACCCACTCACTGGAACACGAGCTGGGACTATGCACGGTTTGAGGTGTGTGGCCATCGCTGGGCCGACCTCTCAGAGGGCGACTATGGCGTGAGCTTGCTCAACGACTGCAAGTACGGCCACGATACCAAAGGTAACGTGCTGCGGTTGACGCTGATCAAGTCGGCAACGGCGCCCGATCCCGAAGCGGATCAGGGGTCACACCACTTTACCTACTCGCTGCTGCCACACCCTGGCGACTGGCGATGTGGCACATTGGGGCAAGCAGCCGCGTTAAACGATCCCCTGCTGCACACCACGGTGCCGGGCAACGCACCCGCTACAAATGCAGCGCTGCCGACAACCATGAGCCTGGTTGCCTGCGACGCTGAGCATGTGGTGATAGACACCGTCAAAGCTGCCGAGAACGGCGATGGGGTGATTGTGCGGGTCTATGAAGCGTACAACCAGCGTGGTCCAGTCCGTTTGAGCTTTGGCCCCAGGGTGCTTGAGGTATGGGAGTGTAATTTGATGGAGGAGAACGAGAAGGGCATCTCCACAGAGCCATCCGGCTTCCGTTTCGAGATCAAACCTTACCAGATTCGCTCGTTCCGTGTGCGCCTCGAGCCCACCGCTTAACGACTTGATAGCCGTGCGCGAGGCGATCAGGCGTGCTCCACAAGCACACATCTGATCGCCTCGATATATAACTGGTGCTCGGTGGCATGCATGCGTGCCTTCAACATTTCGAGGCTATCCTCGGGATAGATGGGCACCACGCACTGGGCCACGACGGGCCCCTCGTCCACACTCTCGTCAGGTACCAAGTGCACCATGACACCGGTGCGCTCGATCTCGCCCCGCCGAGAGGCTTCGTAGGCTCGCTCAATCGAGTGTGTACCCGGGAACTCGCCGGGCAGCGCGGGGTGGATATTCAGCACCCGCCCCGGGTAGTGGCTCAGAAAACGCATAGTAAAGATGTGCATCCAACCAGCCAACACCACCAGATCCACATCGAAAGCGCTCAGTTTCGCGGCGAGATCGGCGTCATACTCTTCACGTGTGCGGCCCGCCTTGCGATAGGTGTGGAGTGGATGGTAGATGGTAGGGATTCCGTGCTGGGCCGCGCGCTGTAACGCGTAGGCATCACGCCGGTTCGATACCACCACGGCAATCCGCGCATGAGGTAGCTCTCCTGACGCACAAGCGTCGATGATGGCCTGCAGATTTGTGCCGCTGCCGGAGACGAGCACAGCCAGCTTGTTCATGCCAAGATCACCCTCTCACCGCCCTCGTACAGCCGCACCTCGCCGATGACACTCGCCTCGCTCACCGCCGCAAGCATGGCATCCACGGCATCTTGGGCAACGATCACAACCATGCCTATGCCCATGTTAAAGACGCGGTACATCTCGTCATGGCTGACTCCGCCTTCGCGTTCAATCAGTTGGAACAGCGGAGGAATCTCCCATTTATCTCGATGCACCATGACCCCCGTATTCTGCGAAAGTATTCGGGGAATGTTGTCCACAAACGCGCCGCCGGTGAGGTGTGCCAGCCCTTTGATAGTACCAGCTTGGCGCATCGTCCGCACCGCTGGCAAGTATGAGCGATGGGGCTCCAGAAGGGCCTCTCCCAGGGTTCGCCCTAGCTGATCAGCATAGAGGCCATAGCTCTCGCGGCCAAAGATGCGCCGAATCAAGGAGAAGCCGTTGGTGTGCGGCCCGCTGGACGGCAACCCGAGCAAGACATCGCCCGGCGCGATCTTTGAACCATCGATGATCGCCTCGCGATCTACCACACCGACGATAGTCCCTACCAGGTCGAACTCACCAGGTGTGTAGACCCCAGGAAGCTCCGCAGTCTCGCCTCCGAGGATGGCGCAGCCCGCCTCTCGACAAGCTATCGCGATGCCGCTGACTATGCGTGCCACTACGCTTGGGTCGATGGCTGGCATGGCAATGTAATCCAGAAAGAAGAGGGGTTCTGCGCCCTGTACCAAGATATCGTTAACACAATGGTTGACGATATCCTGGCCGATAGTCTCATAGCTGTCCAACGCTGTAGCGACCATGGTCTTGGTCCCGATACTGTCCGTCGAGCCCACCAGTACCGGCGAGCGCATTCCTTTCAGTCGCTTAGCATCATACAACCCACCGAAAGCGCCGATCCCCGAGAGCACCTCCGCACCGTAAGTGGACTGTACGACCGATCGCATCAGCTCGACGGCTCGGTTCCCGGCGTCTATATCGACCCCTGCGTAGGCGTAGGCGCTCTCTTTCACATTACCCCTCTCTCGCCCGAAGGCCCTTGGCTCCGATATCGTGTCGGAACGTGGCATCAGCCCAATGAATGCGGTCCACCGCTGCGTAGGCCCGCGTTATCGCCCCACTGAGATCGTCGGCCCAAGCTGTAACGCCCAGCACGCGCCCCCCAGCGGTTAACGTACGATTGCCTACCCGTTTGGTGCCCGCGTGAAACACGACCACTTTTTCCATGTCGCGCACTGCATCCAGGCCAGCGATCTCGTCGCCCTTTCGGTACTGCTCAGGGTAACCACCAGCCGCCATAACGACGCAGACACAGGAGCCAAGCCTCCAACGCAGCGTTACCCGATGCAGGGCCCCGTCCACACAGGCGTTCAACACCTCCACGAGGTCGGTATCCAACAGAGGCAGGATAACCTGCGTCTCTGGATCGCCAAAACGACAGTTGAACTCGAGCACCTTGAACTCGCCATCCGAGACCATGAGCCCAGCGTAGAGCACGCCCACGTAGGGAGAGCCCAGCCGGCGCATGCCGTCCACAGCCGGTTGCAACACATCGTCCATCACCCGGCGCATGGTGGCACCATCCAGCAAGGTGGCCGGCGCATAACACCCCATACCGCCAGTGTTCGGCCCCTGGTCACCATCATAGGCCGCCTTGTGATCCTGGGCCAGTACCATGGGCGCGACTGTCATACCATCCGAAAAGGCCAGTACCGACACCTCTTGTCCCGACAGGCACTCCTCCAGCACCACCTGATTCCCCGCCTCGCCGAACACCGCTTGGCGCATGACACGGTCCAAC
This sequence comes from uncultured Anaerolineales bacterium, assembly GCA_964407215.1. Classification (GTDB taxonomy): domain Bacteria; phylum Chloroflexota; class Anaerolineae; order UBA1429; family UBA1429; genus CAYOUT01. The sequence goes on from CAYOUT010000002.1 coordinate 60,043, forward strand.
GTATCGCGCGCCTCCTCATTCGTCTGGCAGTAGATCGCCCCTTTGCCCGCAGCTAGCCCGCTCGCCTTCACCCAAACGGGTGCGGCATGGGTATCGAGATAGCGAACAGCACCCTCGTAAGCATCAAAGGTCTGGTAAGCGGCGGTGGGGATCCCGTTCGCTGTCATGAAATCCTTACTGAACGCTTTGGAGGACTCGAGGCGGGCCGCTGCAGCGCTGGGGCCAAAGACGCGCAGTCCCGCTTCCTGCAACGCGTCGCTCAAGCCCAACGCTAGCGGTACTTCGGGGCCGATGACGGTCAGGTCAAATTGCTGTTCGCGCGCATAACGAACCAGCCCAGAGACATCCTCTGCAGCGATCGGCACATTAGTAGCCTGCTCACACGTACCGCCATTACCGGGAGCCGCGTACACCTTTTCAACTCTCGGGGAGCGCCGCAAAGCCCAGACCAAAGCGTGTTCCCTTCCACCAGGGCCGATAACCAGCACTCTCACGATCCGCCGCCCTCCTGGCATACGCAACAAGGTTCTACGTGCTTGACAAAGCCACCTGCCTTTTGCTCAAACGGGTAGTCGCCGGTGAAACAAGCCACACAGAAACGAGACATGGGCCGGTGTACCGCGCGGATCATCCCTTCCAAACTTAGGTATCCCAAAGAGTCAGCTCCCATCTGAGCGCGTATCTCCGGGACAGATAGACGATGTGCGATGAGTTCGTCGTAGGTGGCCATATTCAATCCCATGAAACACGGGTGTTTGACAGGAGGCGAGGAGATGCGCATATGGACTTCGCGCGCACCCGCCCGCCGAAGCAACTCAACGATGGGGCGACTTGTATTGCCTCGCACAATCGAGTCGTCCACCACCACGATACGCTTGTTCTTCAGCACTTGCGGAAGGGGATTGAACTTGAGCGCTACACCCACCTTGCGCAGTCGGTCGTCCGGCTGTATAAAAGTGCGTCCGATGTAGCGATTCTTGATGAGCCCCTCAGAGTAAGGGATATCCGCCTCTTGCGCGTAGCCGATAGCTGCCGCCGTCGCCGAGTCGGGAACTGACATCACCAAGTCAGCATCGACCGGTTGCTCGCGCGCCAACTCGCGCCCCAACGACTGGCGCACCTCATGAATGAGCTGGCCATCGATCACACTATCGGGGCGCGCAAAATAGATGTACTCAAAGATGCACAGGTTCGACTTGCCCGGCGCTGCACCTTGCACGACCTGTGCGCCATCGCGGTTGATGACGACGATCTGGCCCGGTTCGATCTCCTGAATCTCGGTGACGCCTATCGTCTGTAGGGCGCAAGTCTCTGACGCGACGGCCCATCCGCCGTTCAATCGACCCATACTGAGGGGCCGAAAGCCCCACGGATCACGGACGGCATAGAGCGCATCACGTGTCAGGATGGTCAACGAATAGGCTCCCAAAGCCTTGGTCATCATATGTTGAAGGCGTTCAACCCAAGTATCCCCGGGAGAGCCCGCCAGCACCTGTACCATCGTCTCGGTATCACAGGACGACGAGAGCCCAACCCCCCGCTCGAGAAGCTCTTGTCGCAGCGCATCCGAGTTCACTAGATTCCCGTTATGAGCTAGCGCGATGGGGCCTAAAGCCGATTCGAGCATGAATGGCTGGGCGCTGCCCTGCCCCGACGAGTTCGTAGTCGAGTAGAGCACATGGCCGATCGCGATATGTCCCTGTAGAGGGCCCAAGTTGTCCTCATTGAAAACCTGCGCTACAAGACCCGTATCTTTATATAGCATCGCCTGTCGGCCGTTGGATACAGCGATACCGGCACTCTCTTGCCCTCGATGCTGCAGCGCATACAGAGCAAAAAAAGTCAGGCGCGCCGCCGCCTCGCCTGGGGCGTAAACGCCAAACACCCCACATGCTTCCTCCGGTCGATCATCTGAGCTGGTTCGCTCAAACATGCAAGCCTCCAATAGCACAGAAACTAGCGCAGACTTTCATCAGCCTCCAACACAGCCTTGGTCATCTCACCTTGATACCTGGTAATACACTCCCGCAAATCACTATCTGTAAGCGCCAGGAGCTTGGCTGCTGCCAAAGCCGCATTCTCGGGCTCGAGCACCACCAGCGGGGCCACTCCACTGGGCATACGTAATGAAGAGTATATATCCGCACCGCCATAGCTGGAGGACGGCGGTGGGCAGGCGATCACTGGATACGGTGTGTTCGCATCCACCATGCCGCTCAGCGCGTTAGAGCGCCCCGCAACAGTCACAAAGACCAACATCTCGCCACCCCTGTGATACTCTTGTAGCATGTTCAACAAATACTGTGCGCTCTTGTGAGCCGAAGCTACGCGCAAAGCGTAGGGCACTCTCCATACATCCAACAGGGCGGTGATCCGTCTGGCGCATTCCAGATCGCTTTTGGATCCCATGATGACGACCACACGGCCGGCACTCATGTTCCCCACCTCCTTGCTTGTATCAGTCTTCCTCAATGAACCGGTTCGTCAATTCCGCTACTTGCTGATAGTTGTGTAGCAGTCTCGCCAGACGGTCGTCAGTCACCTCCGGCATATTGCGATAGACCTGCTTGTCAAGCATGCGGTCTTTGTCTCCACCTGGCCAGATACGCCACGAGTCGTTATCAATGACATCGGCTACCAGGATCCCACCGTCCGGAGCGCGCCCGAATTCGATCTTACAATCTACCAGGGCGACATCCAGTTTGGCCCAAGCCGCCTCGAGGATGTTGAACACCTTGCGCCCCGTCTCGCGCATATGGTCGATCTCGCGCTGGCTGGCGATCTCTCCCTCGAGGATCTCAGCGTCAGTAACCAGCGGATCGTGTCGCGCATCGTCCTTCAAAAAGAGCTCGACCACCGTGGGCTCAAAACGCGTGCCCTCCGCGATATTGGGATTGCGTTTAAGATACGACCCCGTTGCGATGCGCCGCATGACCACCTCTAGAGGGATCATGGTGCAGCGCGTGACGATGTTGGCGTCCTCCGCCACCATCCCGATATAGTGAGTGGGGGTCCCTTCATCCTCCAAAAGGTAAAATACGTTAGAGAACGTTACACATGATAGTCTCCCCTTGCCGGGCAAGACATCGCGCCTGGCCCCGTCGCCTGCCGTGATGCCGTCTTTATGCACCATATACACCACATCCGGATTCTCGGGATGGGCGTAGATGATCTTGGTCTTGCCCTCCACCAGCTGCGGTCCGTATTGGACGGGCCCAAAGGACATATGAATTCCCCCTCCAGGTTGTTCCTCACAAGTGCAGATATACAGCCATCTGCCGTGGCCTATGCGATTGCCTCGCGCACAAGACGTGCCATCTTGCGACTACGCAAAGGGGCTTCTCCCACGCCAGCACCAACGACCATGATAGCTCGTATCTCCTCGGACGAGAGATACAAGGCCATGGCCTCGTCCTGCATCAGCAGAGTCTCAAGTGGATTGGCCTGCCCCAGTTGGATAGCGGCCCACGCCCGCATGCTGCAGGAACGAAGACGTTCATGCATCGCCTGCCGATCAGCCCCCGCCTTGACTAGGGCCATCAAGAGCGGCTCCGTGGCCGCAAACGGCCCATAGGTTGCCAAGTTGCGCTGGGTCGCCTCGCGTCCGATGGTTAACCCGATCACTATACGCCGGAGCCGCATAAGGATCTCATCCACAGCGAGAAACCCCTCGGGTAGCACCGAGCGGCGGTTAGCCGAGTCGTCCAGAGTACGCTCCAGTGCTGAAAGGGCAGCGTTATCCCAAGCCACGCGCGGTAGCCCAGCCACCGCGCGAGCAAGCGAACAGATCGACTCGGCCGAGATCGGGTTACGCTTGAAAGGCATCGCCGAGGAGCCCACCTGCTGCTTACCAAAAGGTTCCGCCATCTCGCCATACAAAGGCGATTGGAGCAAGCGCAGATCGAATGCGAACTTGTAAGCCGACTGCGCGATTCCAGCCAACACCGAAAGCACTTGGTAGTCCATCTTGCGCGGGTAGGTCTGCGTACTGGCCTCGTAGGCATGCAAACCCAATACGTCCATCACTCTCGTTTCGAGCTCCCCAGGTGTCACGTTCGTGCCCTCGAGCAGGTGCGCATAAGAGGCCGCAGAACCAACAGCCCCTTTGAGCCCTTTACCGCGGATGCTGGGCAGAAGGGTCTGCAGCGCCTCCCAATCCAGGAGAAAATCCTGCGCATACTGGCTGAGGCGATAACCCACCGTAGTGAGCTCGGCCGGCTGCAGATGAGTGTAAGCCATCGCTTCGGTATCCGCTTCTGCCTCCACGCGATCTACTAGTGCCTCCAATAGTGCTTTTAATTTCCCCTGGATCAGCAATAGTGCGTCGCGCAAGCGCAGAGCGTCCGCATTGTCTTCGATATCCATGCTGGTAGCGCCCAGGTGGATAATCGGCCCGCCCACAGGACATTGTTCAGCGTAAGCGCGCACTTCGGCCATCAGATCGTGGCGCAGATCCACTTCGAGCTCCTGGGCGCGGCCCCAATCCACATCATCCTGGTGAGCGCGCAAATCCGCCACCTGTTCAGCAGAGACGAGTCCCGCTTCCGCCTGTGCTGTCGCCAACGCAACCCAAATGCGACGCCATAGACGGCGCTTGCCGATCTCTGACCATATCCCACGCATCTCCTCACTGCCGTATCGCCAGCTAAAGGGTGATAGATACGTGTCGTGTGTATACTCGCCCATATTTCCCTTCGGCCTCTTTTGCTGCGAGCGCCCGCTCAACGGCATGAGGCGAGAATGCTCTCTCGTTACCAGATCGATACCATATCCCAAGCGTCGAGCGCCTCTAGTTGCGCATTGTTTCGAGAGACCACCTCGACGCCCAGGCTATCCGCCCGTGTGGGGTACACTCGGCTGCTCAAGCAGGCGCGCCCATTGGCGAATACTTCGAGCACCGAATGATCCACGAACACTCTTAGCTCCAGCGCTTCACCGCGTTCCAACTCTAAGGGACAAGCGCGCACGTCGCGTGTCGTGTCGTCGTTCAGGCTAGCCCGCCGTCGGTCGATCACCAGCCGACCGCTCACACTATCGTATAGAACTCCAGTGCGCTCGTCGCCATCCGGCGAGCAAAGCACGTGCAGCCCCGCCTGCAGCACACCGCTTGCATCACGTGGGCTGATACGAGCAACTAACTCGAGGCTATCGCCGCGCACCTCGTGCAAAGGGTGAGGCGACTCGCTCACCAAAGCCAAATCGCAATAACGTCGATGCACCCCGCGCAAAGCTTCCAGCTCCGGCGCGGGTTCCATGCCCAACAATCCATCGGGGCGCATCGAGAGAACACGGGGTAGCGACATAACCCCCGCCCAACGCGCTGTATGCTGCGCTTCAGCGCTACGGGTCTCCCATAGCCAGCCCCACAGGAGGTGTCTGCCACGATCATCGGCCATCACCTGCGGCGCGTACAGACATCCGCCGAGATCCAGGTCGGCCTGGCGTGTTGGCACGAAAGAGTGGTTGGTATAGTCGCCCGTAAAGTAAATCGATCGGCCAAAAGGTATGGGCGAAATGATCAGCACGTGCTTGTCGCCCAGCGGGAAAAAGCTGGGGCATTCCCAGATAGTGCCCGTGTGCACAGCTTCCCCCGATAGGAGGGGGCCCACGAAGTGCCAGCAGCGCAGATCCTCCGAGCGATAAAGCAGTGCAGCGCCACCCACGCCCGCCACGCCGGTGCCGACAGCAGCATACCAGCCATCGGCCTCTCGCCAGACATATGGATCGCGAAAGTCGCTCGCCATGAACCCGTCGGGCGGTGCGCTCAAGACGGGATTTCCAGAGTGTTTCTCCCAGGTGACCAGGCCATCACGGCTGGTGGCGATACACTGCACCTGTGGAAAGACCCCAGTGTAGATCAGAGTGGGCACGCCGTTGTGGTTAACCGCACTTCCTGACCAGCAGCCGTCTTTGTCCGGCCCGCCCTGCGATGGAGACAGTGCGATAGGCCAATGCTCCCAGTGCACCAAATCTTTGCTGACCGCGTGACCCCAGTACTTGATCCCCGAGAAGGAGTCGTCCGCACGGTAATCCCCATCGTACTGATAGAAGAGGTGATAGGCTCCCTCCCATTGGATGAGGCCGTTCGGGTCGTTCATCCAATGGGCAGGCGGCAAGAAATGGTACTGAGGTCTGTGAGGATCGGCTATAGGGTTCTGACCAAGAGACATCGTCTCCTCCCTGTTGCCCGGCGGGCATCGGGCCGCTACATTCGCGCGGCCGCACGCACACCGTTGCGAAACAGCTGCAAGCCCATCGAGCCCCCCTCGCCGCGAGACCAGCGAGGATGTTGCTGGGCGTAGATATGGCCCTCCGGGTGCGGCATCAGCCCCAAGACATTGCCCACCCGGTTGCAAACTCCAGCGATATCGTCCACCGAGCCGTCGGGGTTATGTGGGTACTCCACACCCTCTCGCCCTCGGTCATCATCCTCAGGCGCTACATAAGTCAGCGCTACTTGGCCCTCATCCCAAAGCGCTCGTTCGACCGTCTCATCCAAAACGGCCAAACGTCCTTCGCCGTGAGCAACGGGACAAAAGATCTCGTCTATCCCTTCGGTGAACAGACAGACACTCTGGGGTTCCGGCCGCAGCCGCACCCAACGACACTCGAACCGACCCCGCTCATTGAACGTGAGCGTAGCGCTCTGTTTGGCCCGAGGCCCCGGCAAGTAACCAGCCTTGACCAAGGCTTGGAACCCGTTGCCGATCCCCATCACCGGTTTACCCGCAGCCACAAAGGCATCCAGCGCCTCGCCGAGGCGGTGATCCAGGTCGCTTGCCCACAACCGGCCTGCCCCCAAAGCATCACCGTAGGAAAAACCCCCGGGTAACACCAGCATTTGGGCATCCATCAGAGCTCGCTCGCCAGCGATGAGCTGATTGATGTGCACGATCTCGGGGCGCCCCCCGGCCATCTCGCACGCCAACGCTGCCTCCCGATCACGACTGGTTCCCGGTACATGCAAGATCATCACGCGAGGACTTGGCATTACGCGTTCTCCTCGGCGGCCAGGGCCTCGATATGCCCCCGCCAGGCCGTACGAATCTCACTCAAAGCCAGGGCAAACAGATCATTGCCCTGAATACCGCGCACATTAAAACCCTGTCCCTCTGTCACCACGCCGATCTGCCCCAGGGGGAGATCGGCCAGCAACGCTTCAAAGGCTTTGGCATTCTCGGGGCGTACTTCCACCACATAGCGGCTGTTGGATTCAGCGAAAAGCAGCCAATCATCGAATACTGTCGTATCGTCGCCTCTCGGCACGCGATCAAGCGCGACATCGACGCCCCGGCCGCCGGCCAGCGCCATCTCGGCCAGCGCCACTGCCAGGCCTCCCTCTGAGCAATCGTGGCAGGCTCGCACGAGATCGGATGTGATGGCGCGATGCAATCTGCGTGCTATCTCCAGCCCAGCTTGCACCGTGCCCGGCACCACGCCACCCTGCAGGCCCCGCACCCGATAATAGTAGGATTCGCCTAGCTCCTTACGCGTCTCCCCTACCACGTACAAAAGACTGCCGGGCTCTTTGAGGTCCATGGTGCACGCATATCGAACATCAGGCACGATGCCGATTGCCGTGATGAGCAACGAGGGCGGGATCGCCACTTGCTGCCCCGTCACCCCGTCAAAGTATTCGTTGTTGAGGCTATCCTTACCCGAGACAAACGGCGCGCCGAACAAAAGAGCACCATCGTAGCAGCCCTTGCAAGCTCTGACGAGGCTCCCCATGCGGTCCTCCACAAGTGGGTTGCCCCAGCAAAAATTATCGAGGAGCGCGATACGATCGGGATTCGCACCCACTGCCACGACGTTACGCACCGCCTCATCGATAGCGGCTGCAGCCATAGCGTAGGGGTCGAGAGCTCCGTAGGCCGGATTGAATCCACAGCCCACTGCCAGCCCCTGCCAAGAGGGCAGCGTATCCAACGGCCGCACCACAGAAGCGTCCGACGGCCCGTCACTGTGCACTCCTACGAAGGGCTTGATGACGGTGCCGCCCTGTGCCTCGTGATCGTAGAGGCGCACAACATCCTCTTTGCTGCGAACGTTGGGGTGCGCCAGGATGGCCAGCAGGCCTTGCCGCAAATCCGCTCCAGACCACGCACAAGCCTCGGCCGGCTCTGTCACCGCCGGCTTTCGCCAGGTGCCCCGCAGATGCCGCCGGGGAATGCCATTATGCAGAAACTCCATGGACAGTTCGGCCACCACCAACTCGCCGTAGCGCAGGAGCAAACGGCCGTTTTCAGTAAAGCGGCCGATGACAGCCATCTCCACCGAGTATTCCTCGCAGATACGTCGTAACCGCGCTTCGTTCTCGGGTGGCACAGCCAGCACCATACGCTCCTGGGCCTCGGATAGCCATATCTCCCAGGGTTGCAGCCCCGGATATTTGAGTGGCACCGTGTCGAGCTGTACCACCACGCCCGTCTCCTCGCCCATTTCGCTGACAGCCGATGAGAGCCCCCCTGCGCCGCAATCCGTAATCGCAGTGTACAGGCGCTCGTCTCGGGCCGCTAAAATGACATCGAGCATCATCTTTTCGGTGACCGGGTCTCCAATCTGGACCGTGCCACTGGTCGTTTCGTCCGTTAACCCGATGGAGGAAAAGGTGGCCCCGTGCAGCCCATCGCGACCTGTGCGGCCACCCAAGACTACAACGAGATCGCCAGCACGCGCGCCAGTGGGATGTGAGCCGCTGGGCGCAATACCGATACACCCGCAATAGACCAAAGGGTTGGCAGTGTACCCGGGCTCGAACACCACGGCACCGTTCACCGTGGGAATACCCATCTTGTTGCCATAATCCTCGATGCCCGATATCGCCTCATCGTAGATCCGCCTTGGATGGAGTGCTCCGGCGGGCAATTCGGCGGAATCTATATCCAGTGGCCCAACACAGAGCACGTCCGTGTTGGCGATGGGCCGAGCAGAGACGCCCATGATGTCGCGTACGACACCCCCTACCCCCGTGTTGGCGCCACCAAAAGGCTCCAACGCAGAGGGGTGGTTATGGGTCTCCACTTTTATCGAGACATCGTAGACATCCGTAAATTCGACGATCCCCGCATTGTCCACAAAGGCCGAGCGCACCCAAGGGGCGTCAATCTCATTGGTGGCAGCTTGCAGGTATGTGCGGATCAGGCTATCGATCCGCTCCTTTGTCTCGCTGTCCTGAGTGATCTCTATGTAATCCACCACGCCTTTGAAGGTTTTGTGGACACAATGCTCCGACCAGGTTTGGGCGATACTCTCCAGCTCCACGTCCGTGGGCTCGCGCCCCTCTTGGGCAAAGTACTGCTGCACAGCTCGCATTTCCGCCAAGTCGAGAGAGAGCAGGCGGTTCTCCGAAAGAGCCAACAGCTCCATCTCGCCGAGTGACGCGATAGGCACCGACTCGGCATACAACTCGAGCGGATGTAGCTCGTCGCCGACATGAGATGTCAGCTGCCCCACCTGGTAGTGCTGGATCGCGTCGCTATACAATAATCGATGAGCGATCAACTGCACGTCTTCGGCATCGAGTTGCCCGTACAACAAGTACGATTCAGCACTGGCGGCGGCACGCAACCCCTCAAAGCCCAGAGCCCCTGCGCGCGCCATCAGGCTGGAGCCTACCGTGTCAGTAACTCCATGTAAAAACCCCACCTCCACCCGGACCGCGCCAGATGGCGTATCCACCGTTTCCGAGGCCAAGCCCCACACAACGCGGTGTACGATGGGGTCTGCGACAAGCTCCTCACAGAGTTTGCGTATATCATCATCCGTCAACTCGCCGCGCAGGAAATAGAGATCCCGACGCTCCACACGCTGGACGCCCTCAATGTCCAAAGCGGCGATGGCACTCACTAGATGGTCGCCTCGTGCCTGCCCGGGTAGCGGGACAACCTCCACACGGTAGACTCTGTCCACAAAAGACTTCCTTTCCGGTAAACGGAGTTAAACGGCAGCACAACCGCTTAGGGGTTGATCTGGTAGTTGGGTGCCTCTTTGGTGATGATAACACTGTGTGGATGGCTCTCCACATACCCCGCGCTGGTGATACGCACGAATTGGGCTTTGGTTCGCAACTCGGACAAGTTCGACGCCCCCACATAACCCATGCCCGACCGAAGCCCACCTGTCAGTTGGAAGATCGAATCCGACACCCGCCCTTTGTAGGGAACGCGCGCCTCGATCCCTTCAGGAACCATCTTACCGCTGGAGCGGTCCGCCATGAGGCGTAGTCCAGAGTTATCAGACTGTGCCGTGGCGTACCGGTCGCTGGCGTGGCCACGCATTGCGGCCATAGAACCCATGCCGCGGTACTCCTTGAAGCGCCGCCCCTCGTATATCACCGCCTCGCCGGGGCTTTCATCAAGCCCAGCCAACAAACTACCCAACATGACACAGCTGGCCCCAGCTGCAAGTGCCTTCACAACGTCGCCCGAGAACCGGATACCGCCGTCCGCAACGATGGGCACACCGTACTGAGCCGCAGCCTCCGCACAGGCCATGACGGCTGTGAGCTGCGGCATACCCACACCGGCAACGATGCGCGTCGTGCAGATGGAGCCCGCCCCCACGCCCACTTTGACACCATCCACACCGGCCAGAATCAGATCACGGGTTCCCTCCGCGGTGACCACATTGCCCGCGAGGAGCGAGATATCGGGAAACCGACCCCTGATCCCTTCCGCAGCACGCAGCACCATATCGGAATGGCCATGGGCTGTGTCCAACGAAAGCACGTCCACTCCAGCCTCCACCAGAGCTTCTACGCGTGCCAGCATATCCGAGCCAACCCCTATCGCCGCTCCAGCCAGCAACCGGCCGCCAGAATCAGAGGCCGCATTCGGGTAATCCCGCTTTTTCTGGATATCTTTGACGGTGATGAGGCCTTTCAGATCATAGTGCTCGTCGACTAGTGGCAGCTTTTCGATACGGTACTTGGCCAGGATCTCCAAAGCCTCATCGAGGGTGGTCCCCAAAGGAGCTGTGATGAGGTTCTCTGAGGTCATATACTCGGAGACTAGTCTGCCATTATCGGTAGCGAAGCGGATATCGCGGTTAGTGAGAATCCCGCGTAGCCTGCGGCCCTCTGTGATAGGCACACCCGAAATGTGATAGTTGGCCATAATCTCTTTGGCCTGGCCCAGCGTCGCGGTCGGTGGTAGGGTGATGGGATCTACTATCATGCCCGACTCGGAGCGCTTGACCTTGTCTACCTCCGCCGCCTGCTCCTCGATAGAGCAGTTGCGGTGGATGATGCCGAGGCCACCCTCGCGCGCCAAGGCGATGGCCATACGAGCCTCGGTCACGGTATCCATGGCTGCGGAGAGTACGGGGATATTGAGGTGCACTTTGGATGTGAGCTGGGTCGAAATATCGATGTTGGACGGCAACACCTCCGACCTACCAGGTACGAGCAGCACATCGTCAAAAGTCAGCCCTTCGATCCACCTTGGCCCGATTGTCGACATGTTCCCTCCTAACCCTATAAGAACCTCGCCCGTTCCTTTCAGAATCGGCGAGGTTCGGTGTTCATTCGATTGGCCAGCGGAGTGCGATGAGATCGCTGCGCTCCGCGCCTACAGAGATTAAATCCGCTGCAACCCCCAAGAAATCGGTGATCCGCTGACAGTATGCCCTGGCCGCCTCCGGAAGCTCTTCCAGCGAGCGGCAGCTGCATAGGATCTCATGCCAGCCGGGCATCGTTTCATAGACCGGCTGTGCCTGGGCCAGCAGTGTAGTGTCCGGCGGGTACTCTTCTGTTACGCTGCCATCGGGCAGCCGGTAGGCGACACAGAGCTTGACTTCATCCAACCCACTGAGGATATCGAGCCGAGTGAGTACCACACCGGTAAAGCCATTGACTCGCGCTGCATAACGCAAGCTCACAAGATCGATCCAACCACATCGCCGGCGGCGGCCCGTCGTGGTGCCATATTCGTGCCCACGATCTACGATCCAATCACCTATCTCATCGGTCAACTCGGTGGGGAAGGGTCCCTTGCCAACCCGCGAGGTATAGGTTTTAATGACCCCAAGCACCTCTTTGATAGATATTGGGCTGATGCCTACGCCCATACAGGCTCCTCCTGCAGAAGGGGAGGAGGAAGTCACATAAGGATATGTGCCAAAGTCGATATCCAGCATAGTGGCTTGTGCGCCCTCCAAGAGGACGTTCTGCCCCTCTGCTAGGGCGCGGTTCACTAAAAGGCTGGTATCAGCGACAAAGGGAGCTAGGCGCTGTGCCGCAGAAGCGTACTGCACCAAGATATCGCCCGCCTCCACGGGCTCGTGGCCTAACGCTCCCAATTCCAGGTTCACACGGCCGAGGCAACGGTCGAGGAATTGGGTGAACCGCTCGGGGTTCACCAGCTCCTGTATACGCATTCCCCGGCGAGCCGCCTTGTCTGTGTAAGCCGGGCCAATCCCTCTCTTGGTGGTGCCCAAAGAGTGAGTTCCCCGTTGCTTCTCTTCCAACTCGTCGATGATCAGATGATAGGGCATCACTACTTGGGCGTTAGCGCTAATATGCAGGTTGCGAGTGGAAATCCCCTCGCTCTCCAGCATATCCAGCTCTTCCACCAGGGCAATTGGGTTGATGACCATACCGTTCCCCAGCACGGCGGCGACGCGCGGCCGAGTAATGCCCGCCGGCACCTGGTGCAGCTTCAAGGTCTTGTCCTCGATAATCACCGTATGGCCGGCGTTGTTGCCTCCTTGATAACGCACGACCATATTGGCTCGCTCGGCCAGGTGGTCTACGATCTTCCCCTTACCCTCATCACCCCACTGAGCACCGATCACGACAATGGCGGGCATATTGCACTCCTGTGATCTCGCGGGCAGACTAGAGAACGCAGCTGCCTCGCCTGATAAATATAAAACGCCCCCTCAACACTATCGCAGTGTATCAGAGGAGACGCCTCTGTCTGAATCTATTCTACTTGTACATTCAGTATATCACAATTCCCCTCGGTTGACAACTTGCGGACGGAGGACTCTTGCACATTCCATAACCTCCCTTTGACCCTCGCCGCTCCACACGCTATACTCCTACACGCTGCGGCATAGCTTCAAGATAGGACATAACGTGCCACAAAAACTGGGCAAGCATACCCCCTTTTTCGAGCTCTTGGACGCACAGGCCAAAGCCGGCTGCTCCATCTGCCGCCTGGTCTACAAGTCCACGGATCGCTACCTGGACAGCCTGTTGTACGAGGCCGTTCTGGACCCCGACGTACGTGCCAAGCTCAAGACATCGCGTGGCTTTTGCGCTGAGCACGTCGAGATGCTGGCACGGCAGCCCGGCCGGGCGCTGGGCGTGGCGCTGATCTACCGCGACATCATCCGGACTATCGCCGACGCTGCGGAAGGGGCACATTTTCGGCCAAGTACCTTGGAGAGGATGCGCTCTCTGGGCCGCAAACCAGGGACTGTCATCACCGCTGAGAAGCTGCAGGCCGACAACCCCTGCCCTGCGTGCGTTATCGCCGAGGGTGCGGAGCGCACCTACCTGGAGATGCTTATCGCGCACTTGGACGATGACAAGCTGTACGCCGCCTACTCGGAGAACGACGGCCTGTGTTTGCCCCACCTGATCGCGGCACTGCAACACGCGAGCAGCGAGGAATCGCTGCGGCGCCTGGTGGAACCCCAAGTGGCCCGCTACCGGGTGATGCTGCGCGATCTGGATGAGTTCATTCGCAAGCGCGATCACCGCTTTCGCCACGAGAAGATGGGCGAGGAGGGAGACGTGTGGCTGCGGGCCATGAATGCCGCTATCGGTGGAGCGGGCCGGGGCACTAGCGCGGATTCGGGCGGGCGCCGCACTATGGATTTTGTGGAAGACAAGCGCTGAGTTTGACCACAGCACCAAGAATGCGCGAAATGCCCTTTGGGCGGGCCCAGCTACTCCACAGTAACCTCGTAATCCTGCGGCACTAACTGGATCCAAGTCTTGCCCGGGCGCAGCGAGATCAGATTATCATCTGCATCATAGTACTGGATCGGTTTGTCCTCGTTCTCGCGCACCCAGGTCGCATCGACCACTACGCCATCGCGGACCACCTGTGCTTGGCCAGCCCCCGAGAGCACAATATCGATAGCGGTCGCCCCGTTGACGTCCTCCACAATGTTGGTCCCTCGATGCTCAGCATAGAGAATGATCACGTTATCCGCTGCGATCTGCTCCCCCGTGAGCGCTTCCAGGTGCGGGCTCCCTCTCACAAAGCGCAAGTAACGGCCCGACTCAGCATCGTAAGCCCAATCCACCGTGCTAGAAGCCGGATAGGGGATATGCACAGCCTCGGCAGGGTCACCAACTGGGGGGGTCTCGTCAAATGGGTAGCCTTCGATGGGCTCCTCGCGCTCCAGATCGCTCGCCTCAAGATGCGCTCGCAGCAGCTCCGTGGAGGTATACATGCGGCTGCGCCAGTCATAGCCAGCCAACACCCGATAGGGCGCAGGGTGGAAAAACTCGTCCAGGTTCACCATAGTAGACTGAGACAGCTTCCATCGCACACCATCGCTGGCGCCCGAATGTGCATACGCTGCGTCATACTGTGGCACGATCTCGAGCCCGCTGAGCCGGGCACTGCGGATAGGCCGGACGCGCTCAGCATCGCTCTCCAGAAACAAAGCGGTGAACCGCGTAACACCCCAGCCGTCCATCACCTCCTCGTAGACGATGTCGGCCAACCCGAGGCCCTCCTGTGGTCGCGCCTCTGGGTCGTTGCCCACACGTACGGCCAGTACACGCCGATGTATCAGCGAGAGATCGTCCACGTGTTGCCCCGTCAACGGGCTGATGTTCGGATCGGGCGTGGGTGTCGGCGTTACAGCTAGTGTAGGGGTGAGCGTGCGTGTCGGCGTCGAGCTGGGCAACTCGGTGGGGAAGGCCTCCGTGGCCACCGCAGATCCCGGCTCAGAGCTCTGCGAGGATCGACATGCGCTGAGCATCACAAGAAGAGCGACAACCGCCATCCAGAGTGATACCCACAGAAGCGTATGCTGTGTGCGATGCGTGTGCGCTGTCTTGGTCTTCATTGTTCCCCCTGATACTATAAGTAGCGAGCTGGCAAAGTATAGCACAGACCCGCGCTCTCTTCACGTTCTGATGCGCCTCAACATGCGTGCTGTTGAGGCTCCAAAGCCGAGGCCGGGAAGAGCTTGACGGCAAGCATCGCCTGGATATAAGGTATGTTTAAATCGTAAAACACCACAGACGCTGCGCCGGCCGTCCAACGACCCTGGCGCGCCATCACCAACAGATGTCGTCAGGAGGAACCCCATGCCCACAAAGGTTGTGACTTTCGGTGAGATCATGATGCGCCTCTCGCCGCCGGGCTATTTACGCTTCAGCCAAGCTCGCAGCTTTGATGTAATCTATGGCGGCGGGGAGGCCAACGTGGCCGTCTCCCTAGCCAACTATGGAGTGCCGGTGGATTATGTCACGCGCCTGCCCAAGAACGATATCGGCGTCGCCTGTGTGCGGTTTCTACGCGAGGCGGGCGTTGGTGTGGACAAAATCGTATGGGGCGGTGAGCGCCTGGGTATCTACTTCCTAGAGATGGGCTCCGCCGCACGTGGCAGCAAAGTCGTCTACGATCGCTCGCACTCGTCGATCGCCACTATCGAGCCAGGCACGGTGGATTGGCGTGCCGTCTTTGCTGACGCCGGCTGGTTCCACTGGACGGGGATCACCCCGGCCATCTCCAAAGGTGCGTATAAAGCCTGTTTGGAGGCGATCCGCGTAGCCAAAGAAATGGGGCTCACGGTATCGTGCGATCTCAATTATCGCAGCAAGCTATGGAAGTGGGGTGCAAAGGCCAGCGAGGTGATGCCCGAAATGGTAGGTTCCTGTGACGTCGCCATCGGCAACGAAGAGGACGCAGCACAAGTGTTCGGCATCCACGCGCCAGAGGCCAATGTCACGGCGGGCAAGGTAGAGGCCGAGCAGTATCATGTCGTTTGCGAGGAGTTGGCCGAGCGCTTTCCCAGTTTGAAGACTATCGCCATCACTTTGCGAGGTTCCATCTCAGCCAGCTACAATACATGGTCGGGTATTCTCTGGGATCAGGGCACGATCTATAACGCGCCGATCTACGAGATCACCCCCATAGTGGATCGCGTCGGCGGCGGGGATTCGTTCATGGGCGGCCTGATCTACGGTCTGCTAACCTACGGTGAGGACAAAGGTGCTGCGCTGCGTTTTGCTGTAGCCGCGTCTTGCCTGAAACACACTGTCTTTGGGGATTTTAATCTGGTGGATGTCGCCGAGGTAGAGAAGCTGATGGGCGGCGATATATCGGGGCGCGTCTCGCGCTAGCGGAAAGCCTGTCATCATGTTCAGCGCCCCAAACACAGGAGAATGGAGAGATATGGCACGCTTCTCAAGATTACAGGTCTGGAACGCTATGGAGGAGATCGGTCTGGTTCCACTCTTTTACCATGCCGATGTGGAGGTGGCCAAGAAGGTTATCTCGGCGCTCTGCGCGGGGGGCGCACGGGTCATCGAGTTCACCAATCGGGGCGATCGCGCTTTTGAAGTGTTTCGCGAACTCATCGTACACTTTGATAAGGAGGAGCCCTCGCTGATACTGGGCATCGGCTCGGTGCTCGATGTCGCGACAGCGGGCCTGTACATGAACCTGGGCGCCAACTTTGTCGTGGGGTCGGTCACCAACCCTGAGGTAGCTCGGCTCTGCAATCGGCGCAAAGTTCCATATTTCCCCGGCTGTGCCACTGCATCCGAAGTCTCGGCCGCAGAGGAGTTGGGCGTGGAGGTCTGCAAGGTGTTCCCAGGCAGCCAGCTTGGCGGCCCCGGTTTTGTCAAGGCGATCACTGCGCCCACCCCCTGGACCAAGATCATGCCAACAGGCGGTGTGTCTGCTTCCTGGGAGAACCTAAAGGCCTGGTTCGACGCGGGTGTGGCGTGTGTGGGGATGGGGTCCGATTTGGTGCGCAATGACCTGATCGCCTCGGGGGATTGGGCTGGCATCACAGCGCTGACAGCACAGTGTTTGGCATGGGTGCGCAAAGCACGTGGGCAGGCGCTCTACCGTGGTGTCGAGCACCCCGGCCTCTACCCCACTTCACAGGCTTCGGCCAAAGAAATTGTGGATTGGTACCAAGACGCCTTTGAGTTCGAGGCCCGAGAGGGGAGCAGCTCCTACTTTTTGAGTAGCGATGGCCCCGGGCGCATCGAGGTGATGAAGAACGAGCCGGATCGCCCCGCTCATATCGCCATTCTAGTGAGCGATTTTGAAGCTGCGGTAGAGGACCTAAAGGCCAAAGGCATCGAGCTACTCGAGCCCACCATCAAGCCGACAACCAAATCGGTCTACCTGAAGGACCCAGACCCCGCCGGCAATACTGTTCATTTGCTGTGGCTCGCCTAGGCGATATGCACAGGCGTATACGTGACGAGGGCCGACCCCGCGGGGTCGGCCCTCGCTCTTTCGGAGCGGCTAACGCCAAAGGGCGTCAAAAGCCTCGGCGTTCAGTTCCTCCAGGCTGTCAACCACATGATCGGCATCGGCCAGCCTCTCGGGAGGATGGGTGGTCGTCACCGCAAGACAGAACATGCCGGCGCGCTTGGCAGCTTCCACGCCGACGATGCCATCCTCAATAACCAGACAGTTGTGCGCATTCACGCCGAGAGCCGCAGCCGCCTGCAGGAAAATAGCGGGATCGGGTTTGCTACGAGGAAGAAAGGCGCCTGAGACGAGCGCGTCCAAGTAGTTGGCTACGTCCAGCGCGTGGACGACGGCCACGATATTGGCCATCTCGCCGGAAGAGGCGATGGCTTGGGGGTAGCCTCTCTCCTTGGCCCATTCCATCCAAGCGCGCACGCCAGGCAGGATACGCACATGCTCTGCGACGAACTGTCGAAAGAAGACTTCTTTGCGCAACCCCAGCGCTTTCAGTTCATCCTCCGGCGTGTTCTCTCCCAGCCACTGCCTCAAGATCGGCAGGTTGGACATGCCAAACGTCTCGGCGAACTGCTGGCGAGTGATCGTGCCGCCAAGCTCTCGATACAAAGCTTGCCACGCACAGTAGTGGGCGTCCCCCGAGTCGGCCACCACACCATCCATATCCCAGATGATCGCTCTGCTAGACAAACCATCCCCCTCTGGCTCATGTTGAATACGGCTATGCTGCGGCCAAATGAGGCCACACACGCCCATCCCTTGCGTTCTCTCCTAGAGCGCTGCGGGATGGCTGCGGCGTGAAATCACTATATAGCGCCTATGCAAGAGCCTCGATGAAGCGCTATTTTGTGATACGCGAATGGTGCTGTCAAAGTGGCAGGCACTTTGTCAAGAGACAGCGTCAGGCCAACACGCGGTTGGCACAGGGAACGGGAATTCATAGGCAGCGGCGAGCCCCACTATCACCAGAGTGCGCCCCGCTGACATGGCTATACGCTACAGCCAAGTCCGGAGAAAGTCGGTGATAGCCGCACGGCCATGGGCCGTTTCAAAGTGTCCCGTGTCGTAACGCAGCAGCCTCCAGCGCTCTGGGACTCCATATTCGGCATAGACCTCGTGCAGCGCCACATCGATCCTATCCAGGCCAACCGGAGGCGTCAGTCGATCATAGTTGCCCGCCAAAGAGAGGTGCGCGCGAGGGGCGATGAGCGCGTTGATCTGGGCCGTATCGAAATGTTTCAGGAGGCTGGGTACATAGTAGTAGAGACCGTGGCCATCCAACCCGCGTGTAGCGATTAATTCGGCGTAATCGGTCAAACAGCAAATATCTATGCACACCTTGACGCGCTCGTCTAGCGCTGCCAGCCACCAGGCCATGGTGCTACCCATAGAGAGACCCAGTGTACCCACGCGAGTGGCATCCACCTCGGGGCGGCTCACCAGATAATCCACCGCCCGTATGCTGTCGTAGACCATCATTCCCCACAACACTTGGCCACGCCACAGCATTTCCTTGAACAGCTCCGACTCGCTGCGCCCTCGTCGTTCGCCAAAGCCCCAGACATCGATACACAGAGCGCAATAGCCCATTGCGGTGAGTTCGCGAGCGTACGGTGGCGCCTGTAGAGCGTCAGACCCCTCCGTAAGTTCATTCTTACCAACGTGATATTTACCGCCATGGGCGTGGTTATAAATGATTGCAGGCGCTCCTTGGGGTGCTCCCTCGGGCAGCGTTAGATAGGCCGGCACGGGCTCGACTCCGTTCAGATCGAGCAGGAGTGTTTCGAGAATATATCCATCGCGCAACTCGGTCTTGATGCACTGGGCAGATATGGGCCGATCCCGAGGAGGAAGATCACCCAACAGTGCATAGAGCTCAGCGCGACGCTCCATCGTTCCGTCCGTGTGCATAGTGGCATCCTCTCTTTAGGCTCGGGTAGCTGGATCTTGCTAGCATCGCAGTGTAACGACCAGTGATCCGACAGTCAAGCATCCTGTGGTTCCTCGGAGAGCCTCTTATTGGATAGCGGCCGCCCAAGTGCTATAATACGCAGCAGCACTCTGAGCACGGCAAGGAGCGGCGATGCGAGCCTCTGATTGCTGACCGCGGGGCTCACGATCAGTTCTAGGGCTTGCACAGCCCCCCATATCGACACGCACAGGATGCTCTTCGGCGACCTGCTTTCGCGAATCCTTGCCGTCACCGGAGAAATCCTGGCTATCACAAGCCCGTTTGTCGAGGGTTCCCGCGCTACAGTGGAGTGGGGGGACGGGAACGCTCCCCGTTGCTCGTTGGGCGGTGGCGGTATGCTGTCGGACTAGTAGAGTCTACTTGAAAGTGTGCGGTTTCGTGAGAACTCTTGTCGAGCTGTTTATCATCTTTTTCAAAATCGGTCTTTTCACTTTTGGCGGGGGATACGGTATGGTCGCCCTCATGGAGAGGGAGATCGTCACCTACAAAAAGTGGCTTGAGCCCCAAGCGTTCGTGGACATGCTCGCTGTAAGCCAATCCGCGCCCGGGTCCATCGCAGTGAACGGCGCTTCTTTTGTCGGGTACAAGATTAGAGGATTCTGGGGCGCATTAGCTGCCACAGTTGGTGTTGTGGCGCCTTCGTTTCTCGTCATTCTCACTTTTGCCATGTTTCTCGCCGGCCTCAGGGAGAACCCGATCGCGGAGGGCGCGTTTTACGGCATTCGGCCAGCGGTAGTAGCCCTGATCCTCGCCACAGTGTACCAATTGGCCAGACCCATAGGCCTGAATCTGAAGACGTTGGTGTTCGCTCTGTTGTCTTTTGGGGCGATCCACCTCTACAGTATACACCCCATCGTGATCCTTCTGCTGGCCGCCGCCGTCGGTGTCCTCATCGGCCGAGTAAGTAGGAGCCCGACAGAATCTAAAGCCCCCACAGACATATCCTTGCAAACCGAGGCGCCCGGCGACTCGGAGCCCCTGGAGAACGGCCTGTGACAAGTCAACTCTTCGATCTCTTTGTATTGTTTATGAAGATCGGGGCCTTTAGCTTTGGTGGTGGCTATGCCATGATCCCGCTTATGCAAGAAGAGGTGATCCTGAATCGGGGTTGGCTCACCAACCAAGAGTTCTTGGATATCGTTGCCGTAGCACAGGTCACCCCCGGCCCGATCGCAGTGAACGCAGCGACGTACCTCGGCTACCGTCTCGAGGGCATATTGGGGGCTGCGGTCGCCACCACAGGCGTCGTGCTGCCCTCGTTCGTACTCGTTGTTCTTCTGGCACGCATATTTCTGTTGTACCAGGACAGAGCGCCCGTCAAGGATGCTTTCTCTGCCATACGACCGGCTATCCTCGGGCTCATCGCCTCAGCTGGGATTTTCTTGTTCCCCAGCGCTATCATCGACACCACAAGCCTGCTGATCGGCGTCGCCGTTTTTTCCTTGGTGAGCTTTACAAAAATCAACCCTATCTTGACACTTCTCATGGCAGGGTTGGTGGGGGTCTTGCTCCACGGCTGAGACCACATCGGGTTGTGCCATTCCCCATAGCTTGAGAGGGCCGTAAGAGCTTTATCCAGCTGCAGCACTGGCTGAAGCGCTGCCTCCTCCAGAGATAACCAGCAAGACGAACCATCGATATTCTTTGTGCATGCCTCAAAGTAAGGGTTGGAGTAGATCCAGAATCCTCGTCAGCGGAGCAATATCGTCTCTACCGAACTGGGTTAGCTCGTCCGAGTCGATATCCAGCACTGCCACTACTCGCCCGCCTTTGAGAACCGGTAGAGCGATCTCACTTTTGGATCGCATATCGCAGGCAATGTGACCCGGAAAAAGTTCTACGTCCGGAACGATCACCGGCTGCGCCGTACGGGCGCATTCCAAACAAACACCTCCACCTCGTAGCACTTGGCACGCCACGGGGCCTTGGTAGGGACCCACATGCAACTCCTCTCCCGCCACAAAATAGAATCCGGTCCAGAAGTGGTGCGGCATTTTGGCATGTAGTACAGCACATAAGGTGGCCATGGCCGCGACCGAGTTCGGCGAGTTGCTCGGGATCAAGCCAAGCAGTTGTGTATACACCTGGTCGTAACGCTCCGGCCTCTGCAGCTCGATCACTATACCCTCTCCTGTGCAGTGCAGCTCCGCTTCGCTCGAGGCTATCCCACAATAGCCATTGCCGAACGTAGGTGGCATGAGCCAGCTCGCCCGAATCTCCGCGTACTAACACGATTCGACAACCTTGTGAGACGGCTGTATGATGCACCCATTAGCGCGTCCTCTGGGCGTCTCGCGAGGCCATCCCACTGCGGGCAACCAGTCAGCATACCCTCGCGAGCCCCTGCACATATCGCATCCATGTATCCAGCACGACCGCCATTCCAAAGCTTGCGCAGCGGGAAACGCAAGCGCCCATTTGTGGAGTGTTGTACATGAATCAGCGCGTTGGTCGCGTGAGGCTTGAACCACGCTCGGCTTTGCGGCGAATGCGACAGGGGTTTGAGTCGAATCACAACTGGCGCTTTGCTTTTGATATCCTCAAGCTCATCCGCGAATACAGGGGTTACAGCATCGCTATTCTCATCGTCACTGTCATGCAGGAGATCATAGCGCTATGGCCGGTAACCCTCTTGGGGCAGTTTGTAGACCGCCTGCAGGGCGGCGAGCTCGGCAACGTCGTATGGCTGTTTCTGGGGGCCAGCATCTTGGCCCCGGGTATCGCGCGAGGGAACATCATCCTGCGGCACAAGATGTTCTACGAGACGGACTTTCAGAAGCGCGTCGAAATGACGTTGGACATACGTGCCCGCGGCGATTGCCACGACGCCGAGACCGCCGGTAAGGCGAACAGCCTCGTCGCCAACGCCGTCAGCGGTCTCACTAACGCTACGTACTATGTGTTGGGAAGCTTTACCCCCGTACTTATCAAGATCGGCGTCGTGTCCATCAGCCTGCTCACCTATAACAAGATGTTGGGGCTGGTATATCTCGCCAGCCTTTTGATCCCTGCGTGGATGACCATTACTTTTAACAGCAAGATGCGCGTCTTGCGAGACACCCAGTACTCGGTCATCAGCCAGACCGAGGGTCTCGTAATGCGAACCATCACGGAAAGAGACAACGAGCATCACAAGGATAGATTCCTGAAGACCATGCGAGAGCGCGCCAACGTCCTCTTTTCGCTGCTGTCCCGGAGCCAGCTATTTCTATACATACGCCAGGTGGCTCTGATCGGCAGCCAGTTCCTGGTGGTATTCCTGGCCCTATCGCTGCGAGCACGTATCGGAATGACTCCCGGCGACTTTACCCGTATCATCGGGTATACCTCGCAAGTAGCCGTAGCCTTCATCGAGGCCGTGGCCTGCTTGGACGCCGTGATCAGCTACAGCCGGGCTTACCACGTATTGGCCGAGGCCAGCGGCAGCTGACTGCTCGACACACTATATGCCCCACCACACGCAGCCGTCACTTGAGCTGGAAATCAACCAAAGCGCTAATCCCCCTGGAAAAACATGCCGCTGTGCCCCAACACTCGGGCTACCGCCAAGTGATTCGCTCGAGAGGTAGCCCGACCGATGCCGCGCCCACCTCCTCTACGATGATGCCCTTGCCGTCAAGTAACATTCACCGCCTCCGAGTCGCTAGTTCTTGGTGGCTAAAGGCATTGCGGGACTGAAAACAAATCGTTCTCCCTGTAGCGAGATTATTGTACCGTGGCGCCACACCACCCTTCGGTAGCCAACGGGCCGCCCTCGATACGGTAGCGCCCCTCATGCAAGTCGATGCTGATCTTGCCCTCAGGGTAAACATACTCCTGTACTGAGCCATCTGCCTCCAAGAGTTTGTGCCCCACCAACTCTTGTGTCCCCCAAGCACGATGAAGCTGTGCCATCAGATTAACCTGTGCAAAGCTCTCCTGGTCATCCCAGGCGATCTTTCCATAGGGGATCTCTATTTGTGCCAGCCCTTGCAAGAAATACGTCAGTCGCAACGCCGGGTCGTAGGCGTAATCAAAGGCCGCGGGGAGGAGCAACGCGTCGTGATAGACCAAATTGTGCAGCGGCACGGGAACTCCCAGATGATCGCCCCGCATAAAGTCGACGCGCGGAGAGTCGGCCCAGTGCGCAAAGTCCAGATGTGGGACAAAGTGATCTACGGGCTCTTCGGAGCTGATAGCCAAACCCAAACTGCGTACGTAATCCAGAGCCTCAGTGCGCCAGCGGTAGCAATCCTCGCGCGTCATAGGGTGCCCGATATCGTAGCATTCATCCATGTTCACCACCGCGAACACGTCCAGGTAGGAAGCTGAGAGCTTGACGCCACGCCCCAGAAGCTCAGTGAAGGTTCGCCGCACATACGGCAGAGCCTCTTTGGCGCACAGCACACTCTGAGGGCCTCCCGCCCAATAGTCGATGTACGGCAGCGAACCATCCGCCTGCTTGACGGCGCGGCTCTCTTGGAAGGCTGGCCCGTCCAGGTAGTAGTCGCGGTACTGGTCGTGCAGCCCCAACAGGTGGCCGGCTTTGTCGGCAGCGCGCGAGAGCTCGATAAGCCCATCCCAGCCGCCTGCTTCAGGGCAGGGTGGTAACACGTCGGGGTGGTGGTTATCGTAGCCGTGAAAGCCCCAACCATCTACGTGGTAATAGGCTCGCTCGATCCCCAACGCCCGCATGCGCCGCACGCGACTCGTCAAATGAGAAAAAGATGTTACATGCACCGCCGGAGGCTTTTGTTGTTGGTTGTATGAACACACCGATACCGGAAAGATGACACTGCCCACAAGCCGCTCAGCGATGGGGTTACGCTCGAACTTGTCCTGAAGCGACATCCATCGCCCGATAGAGCGGCTATAGTCGCGATATGCTTTGGCCAGCGTCACATAATCGACCCCCGCAAAGAACTGATAGCGGATAGC
The DNA here is from genome assembly GCA_964407215.1 of uncultured Anaerolineales bacterium. GTDB lineage: Bacteria > Chloroflexota > Anaerolineae > UBA1429 > UBA1429 > CAYOUT01. The sequence continues at coordinate 84,355 of CAYOUT010000002.1, forward strand.
ACGCGGGTAAGCTAGTCGGCCCAAGCTCGGAAGCCAGGTGGGGCTGGTGCGCGTTGGGCCACCAGAAGGATGCTGTATATCCAGACTGAAATCGAACGGGGTCTCGGCGATGGCGAGATAGGCCCCGCGCCGTCCCACAACACCCCACCAAGGTTGGTAGAGCGTCCTGCTGAGCGCTTCATTGCGAGCATGCCACCCCACTGGGGCCGTCTCGGCATCCGGCGGCAAACCGATAGACTGTGGATGATGCGCAGGGATCAGAGTGCCGGCCATATTGGGCCACACCGTATACTGGGGCTCATCCTCCACCGAGGTCAAGGGCCCCGGGTACCAGACCTCGCCGATAGTAGCCGCTGAGGCGGAGGGCAGAGGATCCAGCTCAATCCGTAGGAAGGCTTGGTTCGTGGGCAGAATGAAAGTGACGAGGAGCCCCACATTACCCGGGAGGCCCTCCAACATATAGCCAAGCCGTTCCTCAGTAAGCGTCGAGTACCGGCGCAGTGTGATGCTGCGCGCATCGCTCAGGCGCGCTGTAATGGTCGTCGTGCCGTGAATGACTTGCAGCTCGGCTTCAGCGTGCCGCCCAAAAGTCCAGCGTAGGCCAGACGCCAACTGCAAAACCTCTGCTTGAAGCGTAGTAGGGTCGACGATCACTTGCAGATGCTCATTACGTAGCACATGTTCTGGCATAGGTTCCCTCCATGCAAGAGTGCGGGGGCACAGAACGTTAAATGCTCCCTTGATTGTAGCACAACACTCCAGAACGCTCACTCGCCGGCGAGTTGCCCCGCGAATGACTGGAGGCATAGGGCACGGGCTTCCTTATTACAATCTCTTGAGCGGCTCGTTCAAGGCACACGTCAGGGCGTCGCGCCCGCATCACCTGGCAGAATCACACTGGCGAGCGTAAGCTGATCCGCCTCCCGCCCGCTGCTCGGCAGGTCGACAAGAACCCGGCGGCCCGAACGCTCTCCGTAAAGTCCGATAACCAACTCGTACTCCCCGGGAGGCGTCCTGTCCAGTGGGAGCACAATGATGTCCTTGACAACCTCCCAGGGATCCCATTCTGAGGTCGGATAGGTCCAGCTCTGCGGCACTGCGTCGTTCTGTACCATGATCTCCCCGGTCTGCGCGTCGATGAGGTGCACAAAAACCTTGTAGGAGGTGCCCATGTCCCGTTGCCCCTGCCACCAGAGCGTGAGATCCAGCGCATCGTCTTTTTGTTGCAGATCATAGCCCCTCAAGACGACTTCAGCCTCCCAAGCGATATCCAGCGGGTTAGCCGCCTCCACAGCTTCTATGTCGACCAAGCCGAGATCAACCGGCCGCCCCGCGCTCTGCTTGTCATGTCCTCTCAGCGCCAGCTTTAGAGCATACGTGCCAGGGTTTCCACCCGACTCAACAAGAAGCGTATGGATGCCCCGTACGAGCTCGTGTCGCCCCCACTCCGATGGCGGCCAGTCCACAGACAACGGCTCACAAGTCGCTTTCTCGACGGTGCCATCATCCCCAAACAGCGCCAGGCATACCTCATAGTCCTCCTGAGGCACGTCGTTGCTCCACCAAGCGGCGTTCACTCGAACTTGTTGCCCCGCAGCAGTCCATTCTACATCCACACTAGCGCGGATGATAGACAACTCAGCGCCCATGGCGTACAGCGGATCCACGCCTCCCCACTTTTCCGGATCAGTATGGTAAGCAGCCACCTGCTCGTCTTCGTAAGTAGGGGGCACGGCCAGCCAATCTTGCCAGGCAGCCAACCTATCCGGATCCATGAACACCTTGTGCAGGACGAGATAACGTATGTTCGCATCAGCGAGCTGCTGCATCTGACGAGAGACGTCTAGTACGGAAGCATCCACAAAACCAACCTCGCGCAAGCCAGCGAGAAGAGCCGAGTTGTCGACAAACGCAAAGGCTTCCTCGGGCAACCGCGAGACGTGACCACCTACCAATGGCTTGCCATGGATCGTCTGGTAGGCCATAAAGTGTTTGTCAGCACCTCGGGGTTCCATGGGCAGATCCAACACAGCAAACTCCCCCGGCTCTTGGGCCAACATAAAGGCCCACTCAGGAGCTTCCAGAGTAGAGGTGGGATAAGGCACTTGGCAATAAGAGACCAACACCAGGCCCGAAAGCGCCGCCAGCAGGCCTCTCCTCCAGCGCACCGTGCGACAACCCCTCAATAGCGCATCGGCGCCATATGCCGCCAGCACCCCGACGGGCAAGCCGAGAAAGACGTTAAAGCGCTCTGACATTCGGACCATGCGTACCAGGAACCAATCTTCGATGAGCTCGTAGGGCATGGGCACTCCGGGATACGCCTTTCCCCCGATTCTCAGCTCATCACCCAGTGCGAGGATCACATAGATGACGGCTGCCAGCAGCCAAAAGCGGCTTTTGTGCCACCTTGCGGCCACCCCATAGATCGCAAGCCCTGCAACGGTGAAACCCACAAAAGGCACCAGAGTGCTGTACACCCGCAGGTCCTTGGGCACCAAGCCGCCCAACGGATGGGTTCGTTGCGGCAATATATAGGCCAGCAGATCTGTGCGGCCGCTGATGCTCTCTACTCCGTACAGACCCTCAGAATTGCTCCAGGCGAAGGCCGCTCGGACAAGGGGTGTGGCTAGCGGCGCCACAATGATACCGGCTACCAACACCGCCATGGCCAGCCGCCCAAACGCCCAGGGGGCGCGGTATTCCCTGTGTGTGGCCAGCAGATACAATGAGTAGAGCGCTATAACCACGCCCCCCATCACTAGAAGGTGCCAGCGCGCGATACCCGTCAGCGCGATACAAACGCCAGCCAGCAGTGCTTCTCGCAACCTGTGAGTCTCGAGACTTCGCTTGATAAACAGCAGGGCAAACGGCACCCATCCGACGAGCATCATATTGGGATGCCCGTGCTCCGACAGGGCATATGGCCAGAAGCCGAAAACGAGCCCCGCCATAAAGGCACCTGCACGCGACCCCAGTAGATCGCGTGCAAAGCAATACATCGCCACTGCGTTAAACGCAATGATTCCGATAAAAACCAGGCTATAGGCGGCGTTGCCGCCCACAAGAGCCTGTAGGGGGAGCCAGGCTGCGATATGTAGCCAGGCGAAATTGTGGAACGCTAGGGATACGCCATACGGATAGTAGAGGGCTGTGGTATAAAAGGGGTTTTGGCCAGATAACAGAGCCCGTCTGACCCACCAAAAATTCCATTGGTGGATCCACATATCGTTGCCATCACTGGGGATAGAGATGCCTATCTGGCTCGCCACAGGCCAAGTCATAGCGATCGCCAAGATGCAATAGGCGACGGGTACGGCGATCCGCTCCTTACGGTACGACATCCAGCTCAAAGTTGTCTGGACAGGTTCGTCGGCTAGCATGGAGTATCTCCAAACAGCTTCCCGGCGCGCAGAGCGGAGCCTTTCACATCACATGTGTGGGCGGTGTGCGGCCAGGGCTCGATGCGGGGCGTTACCCTCGCAGCGCACGAGCTTGGCCGGAACCCGCGAGTGGGCACGCGAGGGGTATGCGAACTCGAATAGGTCGTGTAGGCCCGAGTCGGAGCCTATCACAGCAGCTCCAACTCGGGCCAGTGCGCTACGACCGCATATAGTGGGGGCTGTGCCCAAAATACACTTCCGCAGCCTCCATAACGGTCTCAGACAGTGTCGGGTGGGGGTGTATGGCCATCTGTACATCATACGCCCGTGCACCCATCTCAATAGCCAGCACTCCCTCCGCGATCAGCTCCCCGGCGCCAACACCGGCGATCCCCACGCCCAAGATTCGCTCTGTGTGGGGGTCTATAACGATTTTCGTGAGGCCATCGTTTCGATCCATAGACGTGGCTCGCCCCGACGCCGTCCAGGGGAAGCGTCCAATCTCCACCACGCGCTCCTGTTCACGCGCTTGAGTCTCGGTGAGGCCACACCAAGCCACCTCGGGGTCCGTGTACACTACAGCAGGGACCGCTTGGACATCGTATACCGAAGGACGGCCCGCAATGGCCAGTGCAGCGACGCGCCCTTCGTGAGTTGCCTTGTGCGCTAGCATAGGCTCCCCAGCGACGTCTCCAACAGCGTATATCGAGGGCTCGGTCGTCCTGCGCTGTGCGTCCACCTTAACAAAGCCGTGCTCGTCCACCTCAACCCCTGTGTTTTCCAGCCCCAGGTCTTGCGAGTTCGGCTTACGCCCAACAGCGACCAATACTCGATCAAAAGTCTGCTCGCTCTCTCCATGGGCACCCGAGAACTTGGCGCGGATTCGGTCTCCCTCATCGTGCATCTCTACAACTCGCGTATTGACGAGGACCTGAGCGAAGCGTTTCTCGGCTTGCCGCTCCACATAGCGAACCAAGTCGCGATCAGCACCCGGCAGGAGGCCCGCCAGCATCTCAACTACAGAGACCTGTGATCCCAACGCAGAGTACACTGTGCCGAGCTCCAAGCCGATATAGCCGCCCCCCACAACCAACAGGCGCTGGGGAATATCCGGCAGCTCCAAGGCGCCAGTGGAGTCCATCACACGTGGGGAGTCTATAGAAAGGCCGGGGACACGTGTCGGATGGGAGCCCGTGGCTAGGATGGCATAGTCGAAGCTGATACGCTCCTGGGAGCCGTCGTCCCGATCGACGAGCAGGGTGTGAGGGTCGATGAAACGCGCATACCCCTGTACCATATTCAGCTTGCGCCGCTTGCTGAGTTGTCCTACGCCCAGCGTAACCTTGCGTACTATCCCGTCCTTCCAGGCGCGCAGCCGATCCAGATCCACTTCAGGTTCGGGGAACCGGATGCCCATCTCGCCCGCCGCCCGCGCCTCGGTGAGAGTCTTGGCGGCGTGCAGCAGCGCTTTGGACGGAATACACCCTCTATACAGACACACACCGCCGGGGTTCGGCTCGGTGTCGATCAAAGTCACCCGCATCCCCAAGTCAGCTGCGAGAAAGGCGGCGGGATAGCCCCCCGGCCCGCCGCCGATCACGACGACTTTTGCGTCCGCTGTCGCTGGCATCTGTTCTATCCTTCCAAAGAGAGCAAGAACGGCTGCTCGATCGCCTCTACGATCCAGCGCAAGAAGTGCGTCCCATCCGCCCCGTCGATCAGACGATGGTCGTAGGACAAGCCAAGCGGCAGCATGAAGCGGGGCACAAGCTCGTCGTTCACATAGACTGGTTGAGTGGTCGCACGTCCAACGCCCAAAATCGCAACCTCGGGATAGTTGATGATAGGAGCGAAATGTTTGCTGCCCAGGCCCCCGAGGTTCGAGATAGTGAGGCATCCACCTTGCAGGTCCTCGGGCCTGATCTTGCGCTCACGGGCACGTTGTGCGATCTCGCCCAGTTCTATAGCCACTTCGATGATGCTCTTACGATCCACATCGCGGAGAACCGGCACGACAAGGCCGCGGTCGGTGTCCACCGCCACCCCGATATGGTAGAATTTTTTGTAGACGATCTCGCGTTGTGCCATATCTACACTAGCGCTAAATTGTGGGAACCGCCTGAGAGCGCCGGCCAGGATCTTGACCAGGATAGCCGTAATGGTCAACTTGCCGCCGGCACGTTCGGCCTTTTCCTGATACGCTTTGCGAAGCTGTTCCAAATCGGTAGCATCCGCAGTGTCGAACTGGGTCACGTGCGGGATGAGCGCCCAAGACCGACTGAGATGCTCCGCGGTAGCCTGACGCACATTGCTCATCGCTTCTCGTTCGATGGGGCCGAACGCGCTGAAATCGGGCAGCGACTCAACAGCAGAGGGCCACCCCAAAGCGCCTCCCGCTACGCCCGCCGGTGCTGGCGCTCGCCCCGCGACAGTCTCGCGCACATGTCTTTTGACGTCTTCGATAGAAATCCTGCCGGCCGGCCCCGAACCCTCGACGTCATAGATGTCAATCCCCACCTCGCGCGCGAATTGGCGCACCGAGGGCGGCGCCAACACGGGCTCGCGTTGGCGCTCTCTCACGGGGATTGCCGCTGCAATAGGCGGGCGGGTGCGCTCCTCGGGAAGCTTCGTCGGTGGCTTTCCCTCCGCGAGAGCGGGGGCCGGTGCCTCTTCTCCGGCCTCAGGCGCCGCCTTCACCCCTTGCTCGGCATCCGACACAGCCTCTATCGGCGCCGCTACTGCCTCCTCGGCCTCTAGCTCGACACGCTCCGGGGCTTCCTCCACGCCGGATTCCTCTATGGTGAAAACGGGCTCCCCCACTTTGATGCTTTCGCCCTCAGCAACATGGACGGCAGTAACTCTGCCTTGCAGAGTGGATGGCACCTCCACGACCGCTTTGCCGGTCTCCACCTCCAGCACAGACTGATCCTCGACAAGGGTGTCTCCAACAGAGACCAGAACTCGGACGATATCGCCCGACTCGACATTCTCTCCCAATTCTGGCAACAGGAACTCTGTAGGCATCTCAAGTCCTTTCGTTGCTACGAGATCATGGGGTTCGGTTTGTTCGGATCGATATCCAGGTCGCGGAGCGCCTTCCCCACCGTCTCCTGCGGAATCTTGCCCTCTCCAGCCAAAGCATACAGCGCGGCCAAAGTCACATAGCGCGCATCCACCTCGAAAAAGTCGCGCAGCGCATCGCGGCCCTCGCTGAGACCAAAGCCCTCCGTACCCAGAGACAAGATCGGCCGAGGCAGCCATTTGGCAATCATGTCAGGCAGCGCTTTGACGTAATCGCTGGCAGCTACGAGCACGCCAGGCGCATCAGACAGGCTACGCGTCACGTAAGGAACCCGCCGTTCTTCTGTGGGATGCAACAAGTTCCAGCGTTCCACGTTCATAGCGTCTCGGCGCAACTCTTTGTAACTGGTTACTGACCACACATCGGCCATCACACCATAGCGTTCAGCGAGCATTCCCTGCGCCTTGATGACCTCGTTGAGGATGGTGCCGCTACCAAAAAGCTGTGCTCGTAGCTCTCCATTCGCCTCGGGAGCGGTGCGCACCTTGTACATCCCCCGCAGAATCCCCTCCTCCGCCCCCTCGGGCATCGGCGGCTGCGGATAGTTCTCGTTCATGACCGTCAGATAGTAGAACACGCTCTCTTGTTCGTGGTACATGCGTCGAATACCATCTTTGACGATCACCGCCAACTCATAGGCGTAAGCTGGGTCATAGGCCAGTAGCGTTGGGAGTGGATAGGCCAGGATGTGACTATGTCCATCCTGGTGCTGAAGCCCTTCTCCAGCCAGCGTTGTGCGCCCCGAGGTTCCACCGATCAAAAAGCCTCTCGCACGGATATCGCCCGAGGCCCAAGCCAGATCCCCCACCCGCTGAAAACCGAACATGGAGTAGAACAAAAAGAAGGGGATGGTACAGATGCCATGGTTGGCGTAGGCCGTGCCCGCTGCGATAAAGGACGATATGGAGCCGGCCTCGGTAATCCCCTCCTCGAGGATCTGTCCGTCCTTCGCCTCTCTGTAGTAGAGGATGTTGGCGGCATCCACCGGCTCATACAGCTGCCCAGAATGAGAGTAAATTCCCGCCTGTCGGAAAAGCGCATCCATACCGAACGTACGTGCTTCATCAGGCACGATAGGCACGATCAGTTTCCCCACTTGCTCATCTCGCAGGAGCTTGGACAGCATACGAACCATGGCCATCGTAGTCGAGACGGCGCGTTCGCCGGTCCCTTGATAGAACTCTTCGAAAAGCTCATCATCGGGACCCTCGATAGAAGTACACGTGATGACCCGCTTGGGAACATAGCCTCCAAGCGCTTTGCGCCTTTCATGGATGTACTGATTCTCGGGGCCGTCCTCCGGGGGTCGGTAGAAGGGAGCCTCGCCCACTTTGTCGTCAGAGACGGGAATCTGGAACCGCCTGGCAAACTGTCGCAATTCCTGCTCGTTGAGCTTTTTCTGCTGGTGTGTGATGTTGCGTCCCTCACCAGCTTCTCCCAGCCCGTATCCTTTGATGGTCCGTGCGAGGATGATCGTCGGCGACCCCTTGTGCTCCACGGCCGCTTTGTAGGCAGCGTACACCTTGACGGGGTCGTGCCCGCCGAGGCGCATCCGCCAGAGCTTGTCATCCGAAATGTTCTCCACCATCTTGGCCAAGCGCGGGTCGACGCCCCAGAAATGCTTACGGATATAGGCGCCCCCCTCGACCATGTACTTCTGGTACTCGCCGTCCACCACTTCGCTGGCGCGTTTGGTGAGGAGCCCCTCATGGTCGTTCTCAAAGAAGGGATCCCAATCGCTGCCCCATATCACTTTGATGACATTCCAGCCAGAGCCCCGGAAAACCGCCTCCAGCTCCTGGATGACCTGCCCGTTGCCGCGCACCGGGCCATCGAGGCGTTGTAGGTTGCAGTTTACTACGAATATCAGGTTATCCAGCTTTTCGCGCGATGCAAGGCTGATGGCGCCCATTGCTTCGGGCTGATCCATCTCACCATCGCCCAAAAAGGCCCAGACTTTGGAGTCCGAGTACGGCTTGAGCCCGCGATCTTGCAGGTAGTGAATGAACCGCGCCTGGTAGATGGCCATGATGGGGGCCAAGCCCATAGAGACGGTGGGATACTCCCAGAAATCGGGCATCAGCCACGGATGCGGGTAGGATGAGAGGCCACCGCCGGGCTGTAGCTCCCGTCGAAAGTTCTGAAGCTCTCGCTCGGCGAGGCGCCCCTCCAGATAGGCGCGCGCATAGATCCCTGGGCTGGCGTGTCCCTGAAAGTAGATGTAATCCCCACCACCCTCGGCGTCTCGCGCCCGGAAAAAGTGGTTGAACCCCACCTCATACAGCGTAGCAGCCGAGGCATAGGTCGAGATATGGCCGCCGATGCTGGCATCCTCGCGGTTGGCGCGCACCACCATGGCCATCGCATTCCAGCGCACCAAGCTCTTGATGCGTCGCTCGATCTCCCGGTCGCCCGGATATGGGGGCTGCAGGTTCGCAGGAATGGTATTAACAAGAGGTGTAATAGAAGTTACCGGCAGTTCCACGCCGGCGCGCTGCGCACGTAGTTGCAGCTCTTGAAGCAGGTGGCGAACTCGATCGGGCCCTTCCTTGTACAGTACGTCCTCGAGCGATTCGACCCAGTCCCTTGTCAAAAGATCCTCAATAAAGGTATCGGAAATCGACCTCGTACTTGTCCCGTCCATCTGATCACTCCTTCTCGGAACCCGCCGACATTGTGTCGACAATCGGCGGAAGACGCAAGTCCAGCCGCACGCCCTCCATGACGGGGATCGCCACGCAGAGAAAGCGTACGAGGTGTAGACTGTGAGAAAGGAGCTCCTTTGATAAGCAAAATGAGCCGATACCTGCGTGTTCGAATAGACTCTAGCAACGTATATTGAATTAGGAAAGCCTCCATACCATTATACGTCATACACGCCGTACATGCTACTCTGGGTAGTGAGAGGTTGGATGACGGCGGGGTGCTCCTCGATATACCGCATACTATGCGCTGGAAGGCGCGTTCGCTGTTACGTGCCCGCGAGAACTCCTCAAAATCAACGGATGAGACTCCTCTGATCGGCTGGCTTTCGCCTGATACCACATGTCAATCCTCTGATACAGACAAAAGGCTCTGCATAAACACGGAGCCTTTTGCGCTCTCTAACTTGCCTACGGGTTGCCTCGCCCGTAGGTTCGCATCTGCATCTTTTCTCCAATCTGTACCCCCGACCGGGGTTGGGGCGATCGAGTGTTCGCGGAGCATAATGGGCGGTGTGTGAGCTACTGGATCGAGAGCGTCCAGCAGGGGCTCGGCCTGGCGCTTGGTCAGCCAGTTGCCACCCTCCACCACCAACGTCAGCGACGCGCACGGGCGGGGGCGGCAGTACTCTGCCGCTATGATTACCAGGCGAGGTGGTAACTTCTGCTTTATCGGTCTGTACGGCACCGCTGTGACCCACGCCCGCACGGCTTCTTCCCTCATGCCGTTCAGAGTCCGCTAAACCGGAGCGGCGCGCTGGCAAAGCAAAAGCCCCCACTATTCATGGGGGCTCGGTGTCTAACGATCGGTGCGCATTTTCGCCACCAAGTCCTGCAGAGACCTCAGTATCGTTTTCAGGCGTTTTTGTGCCCCCGACTGGACTCGAACCAGTACGTCCATACGGACACAGGCCCTCAACCTGCTGTGTATGCCAATTCCACCACGGGGGCGTTGCAAAAGAGATTATAGGACTTTACATCCAATTGTCAACTGGCACGTTACCGAGCTATCGAGGGCGCGCCCACCAATCCAAAACTATGGCGGGAAGGCTCCCCCAAATGTTGGTCGTACAGAAGCCATGGCCGAACGGGAGAGCTTTGCCACACCACAACGCACCCGCAGTGCTGGTGTCAATTAGTAAAAACACCGCCCTGCTTCACCAATAACAACTAGCGGGGGCCGAGTTGACAGCGGTATACCGCCTCTCTAGAATAGGCCAAGTTATCGGGAGGGCACCATTGACACAAGAGATCATACGAGGCTCAGAGAACCAGGCTCCGCGCCAAGTGCGCTATCGCATCCCTGCGGCTGAGGCTCGTAGCGAGTTGGTCGTCAAGAACTCGGTGTTCATCGGGACGGTGAGCCATGCCGCGGATGTGAATACAGCGCAGCGCATCATAGAGCGTGTGCGCAGCGAGTACGCCGATGCCTCACACAATGCGTGGGCTTTCAAGATCGACGCTGGCCCCCAAGCGACCATCGGCTCCTCCGATGACGGGGAGCCGGGCGGCACAGCCGGGCGCCCTATGCTTGCCATTTTGGAGGGGAGTGGCCTGCGCGAGATCGTGGCCGTAGGCACGCGGTATTTTGGTGGAGTCAAGCTTGGCACAGGGGGGCTTGTACGTGCCTATGGAGGTGTCATCCGCGAGGCGCTGCAATCGTTGCCCGTCGCCGAGTGCCTGCTCCATCGCTTGGCGTGGATAGCGGTGGACTATGCGCTGTATGACCATCTCCAATATCTTTTTCCCAAATACAGTGTGCGTGTCGAGGAGCAAGCTTTTACTGATAAGGTGAGTTTGCTACTAGCGGTGCCTTATGAGCGTATGGAGTGTGTAACCGGCATAGTTCGCGAGCTCACTAACGGCGAGCTCGATCTGACTGAGAGATGGAGTGGGGTTCGTTACTATCGCGAAGGTACAGCGGATCCGTAATGGCAAGATGTGTGCGTTTTATACGTGAACTGGCGATTGGCGGGGTGGGGCTGTGGCTTTTATTGGCGGTTTCCGCCTGCGGGTTCACACCGACCGCGGGCTCTTTGGGGCCCGTCACTGTGGGAAGCGGCTCCTCGGCGGAGCAGATGATACTGGGCAAGCTGACAGTGCTTGCCCTACGATACGATGGCTATCAGGTGGAGGATCGGACCGGCTTGGGCGATGCGGTAGCCGTGCGCGAAGCGCTCGAGGCCCGGGACATCGATATCTGTTGGGAGTACACGGGGGACACATGGGCCATCTCGTTGCACCACGACCTCCCCATCCGCGATGCGCAGCAAGTGTACGCTCAGGTTCGCGAGGAGGATCGTCTCAACGAGATCACTTGGCTTTCTCCTGCGCCGTGCCAAAGGCGGATGGGTGTGGCAATGCGCGCAGACGATGCGACGGCCAAAGGGATTGTCAACATCACCGATCTCGCTCTCTACCTGAGGCGCCGCGAGCCCAACCTGAGCTTGTGCGTATCGGAGAGCTATGACAACAAAGCTTATGGCACACAGGGCTTGGAGAGCATTTACGGACTGCGCTTCGTTAGGGAGCGCGTACAGCGGATGTCCATCGAGAACGGTTATAGGGCCCTGGCCAGTGGTGACTGCGATGTGTCTTTGGGCTTTTCGACAGACTATCAGTTGCGGGGAGGAGAATTGATCCTTCTGAAAGACGATAAGGAGTTCTTTCAGGTGTCGGGGCTCGCTGTGGGCGTGCGCGATCCTGTATTGCGCGAGTACCCTCGACTGGAGCGATCTCTGGACAGACTGTCTACGTTATTGACGCAGGATGCGCTCATAGCCCTCAATCGGCAAGTGGCGTTGGAGGGTAGAACGCCAGAGGATGTGGCCAAGCGTTTTTTGCGGGAGCATGGGTACAGTCGCGGAAGTATCTTCTCGTAGATGGTGTACCCTCTCTGTGTGAGACGGGTACGCATTGTGACGATGCCATGAGGAGCGTATGGCATCCCCATACTGTGAGTATCTCGGAGGAATCAGCGCCGTGGAAACACGAATTCGCAGCAAGAGTCGAGAGGTCGTCATCAGCCCCGATCAGCCTACGGTGATTATCGGGGAGCGCATCAACCCCACCGGCAAGAAGCTCTTGGCAGCATCGCTGCTAGAGAAAGACATGAGCCGCGTGCGCAAGTTGGCCGAATCGCAGTTGGCAGAGGGCGCGACGGTTCTCGACGTCAACGTGGGGGCTGCTGGGGTGGATGAGGTCGAGCTGCTTCCGATAGCCGTTGAAACGGTGACACAGATCACCGATGTGCCGCTGTGCCTGGATTCAGCCAACCCCCATGCGTTACGCGCCGCCCTCGAGGTCTATGAAGGGAAGGCGTTGATCAACTCGGTGAACGGCGAAGAGGCATCGTTGGAGCGGGTGCTGCCCTTGGCCAAAGAGTACGGGGCTGCGGTCATAGGCTTGGCGATGGACGATGAGGGTATCCCGGCGACGGTAGAGGGGCGAGTAGCGGTGGCTCGCAAGATCATGGAGCGCGCTGAGGGGTTGGGGATTCCCCCTGAGGATCTGCTCATAGACTGCTTGGCGCTAAGCGTCTGTGCCGATGCGAACGCAGCCAAGGTGACGCTGGGGGCTATTCGCGGTGTGCGAGAGGAACTGGGACTCAATATGACGCTAGGCGCTAGCAATGTCTCTTTTGGCCTGCCCGACCGGGAGGCGATCAACGATGTGTTCCTATCCATGACCATCGCCGCTGGCGTGAACGCACCCATCGTGAATCCGTCGATCTCTCGTAAAGCGATTCTCATCTCGGACCTCTTGCTGGGGCATGACGAGTTCGGTATGACGTACATGACCTATTACCGCCAGCAGACCCGAAAGGCCAAGGCGTAAGGGCCCGTAAAGTCTGCTCGAGTTCGCTGCCTGTCAATGTGGGGCGCCTCGGGGCGCCCTTGATCTTGGAGGATGGTATGCCTGTTGCTCTGGGGATAGATACGGGTGGCACGTACACGGACGCCGCATTAGTAGAGTACGGAACAAACCGCGTGCTGGCCCACGCCAAGGCGCTCACCACCAAACACGACTTGGCCATCGGCATTCGGGGCGCTATCGAGCGCGTGTTGGCCGCGCAACCCGCAGAAGTGTGCTTGGTGTCGCTCTCGACGACTCTGGCGACAAACGCCATCGTGGAGGGGACAGGAGCGCCGGTCTGTACACTGCTCATCGGATACGACGGCGTTTTTGAGGCCGGTACCGACCCGGCACAAGTTCTCGGCACACAGCGCTACGGCTTTATGGTGGGGGGGCATCTATCCGACGGCGAGGAGCAGCAACCCCTGGACTTGCCGGCAGCGGAGCGAACCATCCTGGAACACGCGCCCCATGTGGCAGCTTTTGCGATCTCGGGCTACTTTGGCACGCGTAACCCGAGCCACGAGTTGCGGGTAAAAGAGCGCGTGGCACAACTTACGGGTTTGCCGGTAACCTGCGGCCATGAGCTGACGCACAAGCTGGATGCGGTACGGCGTGCCATCACAGTGACGCTGAATGCCCGGCTCATTCCGCCGTTGTGCGACCTGATCGGAGCCGTGCAACGCACACTGACTTTGCACGGCATCGAAGCACCGTTAATGGTGGTCAAGGGCGATGGGTCGCTGATGGACGTTGCAGTGGCTATAGAGCGCCCGGTAGAGACCATTCTCTCCGGCCCGGCCGCGAGCGTGGTGGGTGCGCAGCATCTGGCGGGAGGCGGAGACGTGGTAGTGGTTGATATGGGCGGCACCACTACAGACATTGCTGTACTGGCGGATGGGAGCCCCAAGCTGAGCCAACAGGGCGCTCGGGTCGGTCAGTGGCGCACAATGGTCGAGGCTGTGGATGTACACACAGTGGGGTTGGGGGGCGATAGTCGCGTCTGGCTCGAACCTGGCGGGGGGCTGTGTGTCGGCCCCCGCCGCATCGTGCCTATCAGCTTACTGGCCTACGAGCATCCGGAAGTGTTGGCTGTCCTCTATCAACAAACACAGCGAACGAGCAAGCCGTTGCCGAATGTGGGAGACTTTTTGCTGTTACAGAGAGGAGTCGACGGTCGGGATGGCGAACATCCCGGATTCGAGGACGAGCTGTTCAGTGCCTTGGAGGAAGGCCCCTGCTCGCTCGAGCGCGTGCACGCCATCGTGCAACATCCGGAGCTCTATGCGCGCTATCTAGATGGGTTGGAGCGCTGGGGCACCGTGGTGCGTGCAGGGTTCACCCCATCGGATGCGGCACATGTGCTGGGGCTGTACACGAGCTGGAATCGCGAGGCCGCCCTCCTCGCTGCGCGTTTACTGGCGGCGAGGACAGGGTGGGAGGCGGAGCGGCTGTGTGAAGAGGTTCTCGCACACACTGCGCAACGCATTGCAACCGAGGTTGTTACCAAGTTCCTCTCTGACGATGGCTGTAACGGCCAGCCGGACCCGATTGACAGCTACCTGATCGCCAGAGCCCTCCAGCCATCGGGACAAGAGCCCCTTCAGTGTGACCTCACGCTGCGTTCCGCTATTGTGGCTTTGGGCGCTCCTGTACGCACCTACTTTCCCATGGTGGCGAATCTGCTGCACGGTACGCTGAGAATTCCCGAGCATACCGAGGCGGCCAACGCAGTGGGTGCGGTGGCGGGAAGCGTTGTTCATCGCGCGTATATCTTGGTCGTGCCCCACGAGGAGGAGAGTGCCTTTCGGGTACACCTGCCCGATCGCGTTCAGAGCTTTGCCAGCCTTGATGAAGCTCTGCACTATGCCGAGAACGAGGGCAGATCGCTCGCGTACGAGGGCGCTCTACGCGCCGGTGCAGAGGAGATACGGGTACAAGTAGCGCGTCGCGATCAGTCCGCGCCCGTGTGGGGCGATTGGGGCGAAGAGGTCTATCTGGGAACGACGCTGGAGGTCAGTGGCACGGGACGGCCCCGCATCGCACACTTTTAGCTTTGCTCGCACCACCTTGTTCTCCGGATCACAGGCCATGCATAATCTGTGGCCCATTGTATGACGGGTACACCACGGTAAGCACCGAAGGGGTCTCTTTCCCTTTGCCCACGGGCCGTTATGCGCACCCTCCAGCTCACAACCACCGCTTTGACACCTCAATCCACCTTTGAATCCATCTCTTAGCCGCGTTTATGCGCGGTGGCGGGCCTCTGTCTGTGGTTTATGCTATACGAGTGTTTGGCAACGCCTCCCGTTGCGACTATCCTTGACCATACGATTTACGCTCAGCAGGTGCAAAGCGCGGGGATTTAGCCTAGGGGGTATTGCTACATTTATGTGGAATCGCGTGGTGCTGTTGATCTCGGGCATGGCTTTTGGATGGTCGTTGGTCAACTATTGGACTGTGGCGCAGCGCCATGTGGACACACAGCGAACTCGGATGGCTCTGAGCCTCGGTGCGGGTGTCATAATGGCTGCACTGCTAGCCAAAGAATCCTTTGCAGCAGCTGGGATGGCGCTGATCGTATTCGCGTTCAGCGCACTGGTAGCCTACGCTGGCAACGCCAAACAGATCAACAAGGTCGAGGAGCCGCTTCCGCCCAAGATGCCCGAGCGGCCCTCGCCAGATGGCGTTGTGGGCGTGTTCTTGGTAGCTAGGGGAGAACCCAGGCGTTACGAGGGCCCCGCGCAGTGGGCCATCCGTTTCCGTGATCTGGCAGCTAGGGGGGAAGCCGTGCCACACTGGTTTGTGCGCCCTCTGACATATGGGCGCATCCGCAAGGCATATGGGGCAATGGGTGGAGAGAGCCCGCTGCACAACTCGCTGGAAACGCTGGCCCGCGACTTGGGTGAGCAGCTCGGTACCGGATACATGGTTCAACTCGTGTACACGGACTCGGATCCGCTGCTCTTGAGAGCACTGACCATGGCCCCCGAGCGTGGCGTGAGGCAGCTAGCGATTCTACCCCTCGATTTGGAAAAAGATGCGGAGAGCAGGCTGCGGCGAGAAGTCGCTCGATCGCGCATACGCGAGGTGGGAATGGAGTTGCGTTATGCTTCGCCTTTGGATCCTCCCCTCCTCCCGCAGGATACGTATGACACTCGCGCTTGCGCGCTGATGCAAGGCCAACCCGTTTGTCCGCCTGAGCTGGACGAACGAGCTGTGAGCGATCTGCTGACGCGCGAGTTCTGAACGAACAGGGGGTGCAGTATCGAGCGTTCGTGCTGTGCTCCTACACACAGTGTCGGTACAGGACGGTGTTGAATCTCTCTCCGAGAGACTGACTTTACAGGTGGAGAGGAGAGATCTATGGCATCAGGATATGCTTCTCTCGATCCAGCCACCATCGTGATTTTTGGAGCGTCGGGCGATCTGACTCGTCGCAAACTGATCCCTGCCCTGCATAGTCTGGCTTGCGAGGGTTTCTTACCCGATGCGGTACGAGTGTTGGGTGTGGCACGTAGCCAACTGACTGTGGAGGAGTTGGATGCACATCTTTTCACAGGCGTCCAAGAGTACGCGCGATTAGAACCGAAACTCTGCAACTTGTGGCCCGAGTTCAGCCCCCGCATCGACTATTTGCCGGGCGATTACAGTGACCCCGAGACGTACAAAGAGCTCGGACGGCGATTGGAGCGGATCGACAAAGAGGCGGGGACCGGCGGTAACCATCTGATCTACCTCGCGATTCCGCCCGCCGTGTATCCGCTCGTCATCGCGCAGCTAGGTGCCAGCGGCCTGAACAAGCAGGGTGCCGGATGGACGCGCATCATCATCGAAAAGCCGTTCGGCCACGACCTGCACAGCGCCGAGGAACTCAACAAACAGGTACACGCCGTTTTTGACGAGGACCAGGTCTATCGTATCGACCACTATCTCGGCAAAGAGACGGTACAGAACCTGATGGTTTTTCGTTTTGCTAACTCGATCTTTGAACCACTCTGGAACCGCAACTATGTGGACCACGTACAGATCACCATGGCCGAAGAAGAGGGCGTGGGGCACCGAGCCGGTTACTATGACCAAGCCGGCGTGTTGCGAGATATGTTCCAGAGCCATCTACTGCAACTCCTGACGCTAACCGCGATGGAGCCTCCAGCTGCCTTCAACGCCAAGCACCTACGCGATGAGAAAGTCAAAGTTCTACAGGCCATTCGCCCTATCACGCCCGAGAGTGGGATATGGGGGCAATACGAGGGCTACACTCGCGAACCAGGGGTCGATCCCGGATCCGGGACGCCCACCTACGCAGCTCTCCAGCTGCATGTGGACAACTGGCGTTGGCAAGGGGTGCCGTTTTACTTGCGTTCGGGCAAGAGACTCCACAGCAAAATCACCGAGATCTCGTTAGAGTTCAGACAGGTACCTCACCTGCTCTTTGCGGAGGATGTGGACCTGGCACCAAACCGATTGTCGCTGCGCATCCAACCCAATGAGGGGATGTATCTGTGCCTGGGAACCAAAGTGCCGGGGATGCGCATGCGCGTCACCCACGTACCGATGGCGTTTCGTTACGATGAGCAGTTTGGCGCTGCCAGTTTGCCCGAGGCTTACGAGCGTTTGCTGCTCGATGCGTTGCAGGGAGACGCTTCGTTGTTTGCACGCAGCGATGAGATCGAGTTCGCCTGGTCATTGCTGGCCCCTCTCCTGACGGATCGAAAGCCGGTCATCTATGCACCGGGCTCCCATGGCCCTCAGGAGGCGGATGACCTTCTGGGTAGCAGAGGCCGGCAGTGGCTGCAGAGCGCACGCCCCGAGTAGAGTAAGCTCCCCTGCGCATTGATTGGGGTGGACGCATGGGTTAGAATGTTGTCGAATAAAATCGGCTCATATGGCAATCAGATGGAGGGACACATGGATTCGTTCAATGGCCTCAACCTGAATCTCGGCAGCGTACCGCTTTTGTCAAACGCTATCACCCGTTCGATTTCGGCCGAGAACCCAACTGGCGCCGTAGGCGGTGGTGCACAAGAGGTTCCCGATGAGGGGAGTGCGGCTTCTCTGTTGGGGCGCGGCTGGAAGGTTCGGCCCTGTATCACTCTCGAGCCCGGAACGACCACCACGATAGCGGATATCGAGGGGCCGGGCGCGATCCAGCATATCTGGATCACGGTCCACCCCAATGCCTACCGCTCCTGCGTGTTGCGCATGTACTGGGATGATGAAGAGACGCCCTCCGTAGAGACACCCCTTGGCGACCTGTTCGTTAACGGCCATGGCCTGCGCTATAACGTGACGTCGCTACCCATTGCAGTGAATCCATCGGGCGGGTTCAACAGCTATTGGCCCATGCCATTCCGCAAACGCGCGCGCATTACTATCGAGAACGAGTATTGGGAGCCGATACACGGCTTCTTTTATCAGATCACCTATGCCCTCGGCGCAGTGCCCGACAATGCGGCGTATCTACACGCCCAGTGGCGTCGCACGAACACGACCACGCGCGAGTATCCCGAGCACGTGATTCTCGACGGTGTCCAAGGACAGGGACACTATGTCGGAACCGCGTTGGCTTGGACACAGTTCTCTAACGGTTGGTGGGGAGAGGGCGAGATCAAGTTCTACCTCGACGGGGACGGCGAGTTTCCCACCATCTGCGGCACCGGCACGGAGGACTATTTCGGAGGGGCGTGGGGCTTTGGCGACACGTTCTCCACGGCTTTTTTGGGGTACCCGCTCTGGCTGCGTGAGCCGGGCGAGGTACCGCGCCACGGGCTGTATCGCTGGCACATCATGGACCCAATTCGCTTCCAGAAGGATCTGCGAGTCACCATCCAGGCACTGGGATGGTGGTTGGAGCGCAAGTTCGAGCCGCTAATGGACGATATCGCATCCGTCGCCTATTGGTATCAGTCGGAGCCTCACACACCATTCCCCACACTGCCCGACCTGGCGGGGCGCTGGCCTCGGTAGCAATGTAGCCCAAGCATGCAGGGAACCGTCGAATGACAGAAGGGGCGAGCCGATCGGCTCGCCCCTAACCGTACACAGCCCGCGGGTTGGTGTTATTTCACACTTTGCGCTTGTTCTGCTAGCTCTGGTAGGATGCCGGTAATATCAAAGCTGCTCCAAGCGCCATTGGGTTCGCCGGCGTTGAAAATAGCAAAGCCAAGCACATGCGGGTCGCGACGTAGCTCGCTGTCGTACCATGCGATCTGCTCCAAGTAGGCCGCTATCCCCCGATTGCCACTCGGCACAAAGTTTCGCCAGCCTCCATACTCTGTACTTTGATGACTGAGCACACCCCCATCGATCCCGGCTTCAGTGATGACCAAGGGCACCACAAGATTGTTGGGGGCCAGGTAATGCTGATACCAATAGCGATACCGGAGGGTGAGAGCGCCCGAGTCGGTAGCAGCCCGAAGCCCCGGAACCTCGGCGCCGATCCCATCGCGCATGGTAGGGGCCGAATACTCGTGCAACGCCAAAAGGGCGCCATGTTCTTTGGCTGTTCGGATGGCTGACAAGAAGGGTTCGAATGCGAATCCCTCAGGTGTGCCCACCGAAAAGTTCCCTATGGCTGCTTTCAGTCCCAAGTCTTCTAGAGCCAGAATCCGCTCAGACTCGAACGCGGCGTACCAAGCCATCTTCTCAGGCGTATTCACCACGGGCTCGTTCCACCCCAACCAGTAATCAACACCGGGGTTCGCTAGGAATTGGCCGGCATGCTTCTCCACATAGGTGCGTGCGCGCTCTACGGGATCCCCATATAGGCTTTGATCTCCTTCGAGGAGCCGCCCGATAGTGACTGTACCCGGGGAGCGCTCTTTGACACTGCTCAACCAACCGAGGTCGCCTACAGCAACTACGACTCTAGGGTTAGCCTCCTCGACGAACTCCATAATCGCGGGAGAGCTATTGTGTGTGACGTGAAGACCGATCTTGCTCCCGCCCTCCGGCGTCTCGAGGGTGAGAGGGGGCAGGGCCAAATAGTCTTCCATTTCCGCTGTGAGCGGCACTTGCCAGACGGTCGTGCCGCTGGGGCCGCCACAATCCATGAGGATCGTATCCAAGCCGTCGGCCAAAGAGATCTCGATCTGGTGACAACCATCCTTCAGAGGGCCCTCTGGGAACTCGGCCACGAACGATATGGCATGGCTCGGCTCCAGGCGCTCAGGCCACCACTGATGGTCAACCTCAGCCTGCTTTGGATCCTCTGGGAGATAGCGATCCAGAAGGCGCAGATATGCCATCGACCACGGCGACAAGTTGGTGAGGGTGATGATATATCGGTACGGCGAGACGCCCCACGAAGTAGCCTGAACCAAAAGCAGGCTCGACGAGTCTTCAGCCGGCATCTCGGCGCTGAGCAGCACATCCGCAGCGATGAGCCAAGTCGGCTCATCTCCTAGAATAGCGCTGGGCACCACAAGCCCCGCAAGTAACGCGATGAGGAGTAGGACAAGCACCTGCCGCTGGATACGCATAAGTCTCCTGAAACTCGCAGGGGGATTTGATCGCATTCTAGCCGCATTATAGAGCATCGAAAGTGACGTGACAAGTGGGGCCACGTAAATCCAGTGTGTAAACTCGCACGAAAATCATCCGGGCGTGAGACGCTTGACGCGTGGAGCCCCGGCCCTATAATTGCGTACAGGCCTCGGCCAGCGCGCCATCCTTGGTATTATGATCTCGTCTTAGAAAGAGGTTGGATGGATTATCTCAGCTTCGATCTGCGCTTGGGGGATTGGAACCCAGCCAACCAATCCGGCATCGCAGAGGTGCTGCAGTCGCCTGTGGGCGAGGCTGAGCGGTACCCCTTTGTGTTGCCGCCACAGCTGATTGCCCACGCTGGGCGCGTGTATCGCAGCCGAACTGGCGCTATGGAATTCGGTCGCGGATTGGCGGCTAGCGTGCTCTCGTCCGACACCCTGACGCTGTGGTACGAGAGCTACCAAGTTGCCCGTGAGAGGAACCGCGGGCTGCGACTGCGGCTCCACATCGATTCCTGGGACCTCACGCGGCTGCCGTGGGAGCTACTGTATGACCTGAAACGCGGCGACTTTGTGGTGTTTGATCCGATGGTCTCTCTGGTTCGCTATCTACGCCTCCACGCCGCGACACCTATCCTGCGCCCCAGGGGCTCTCTAAAAGTGCTCGCCGTAGTGGCCTCTCCCAAAGATCAACCCCAGCTGGATTGGCAGCGCGAGTTAGCTGTGCTTACCGAGGCCCTGAGCGAGCTTATTAAGGGGAGGCAAGTGAGCGTTCTCCCCTGCTTGCACACAACTTACGAGCGGCTCCACGTCGCTTTGCTCGAGAACACCCCCGATGTGGTTCATTTCATCGGCCATGGGCAGTATAGCCGCGAGGCACACCGAGGGGTCCTATCGCTGGAGGACGAGCGCGGGCGAACCGCCTTGTTGGAGGCGCCCGATGCGGCACGCATGCTGCAACGCTATGGGGTGAACCTAGTTGTGTTGAACGCGTGTGAGACCGCCAACGGCGCCTGGGCCGGCCTGGCCCCCGCTTTGGTACGCGCTGAGATACCGGCGGTGATCGCCATGCAGTGGCCGATAGAGGATCGTGCTGCGATTCGCTTCAGCCGCCTGTTCTACAAGGCGCTCTCCTTGGGCAGGACGGTGGATGAGTGCCTCGCTGAGGGGCGCATCGGTGCCTGTGCCGCTGGCGCCGACCCCAACGACTGGGCGGCGCCTGTGTTGTTCTTGCGCTCGACCAGCGGGCGGCTGTGGGCCGAGGATGTGGCATACCTGCGGGAGCGCAAATCCCCCTCGCCTGCACTGCCTGTATCGCCAGCGAGAGACTGGCCTCCCGGTTCACTTCAAGGCGAGGCGGAGGAGAGGTTCCACTTTAAGACGCGCGGACCGCTACTACCCCAGGATGGAGCGGGGATCGCCATAGATCGGCAAGAACTGCGCAGAGCCCTGCGCCTCGCTCAGCAACCCTCTGTGACGCAGTACATCGCATTTCTCAGTGCACGGCAGACGGGCAAGACCACTCTATTGCTGCGCCTTATAGAGTTGCTGCAAGGGCGCTATGTGTGCGTATTCGTCGATCTCGCTGTGCTGCGCGCTGAGAATACGCGAGCCTGTTACCAGTTCGTCGGGGCTCGCCTGGTCGCCGAGATCGGAGAGCTGCTGGATGCCGATGTGGCTCTGCCCGATCCCTCGCACGTCGACAACTCTGTGGAGTTTCTCGAGTTCCTGCGAGAGTTGGCTGACGTAGTGCCTACCGGACGTATTATCGTGTTGTTGGACGAGGTAGGCGCTCTAGCCCCAGAAGTATCCGATAGCTTTTTTAATACGCTGCGCACCGTGTTTACGCAGGGCCGTGGGCTGAGCAGCCAACTCGCCAAATACCTATTTGTATTCAGTGGCGCCGTGGATCTCTACACGCTTACTTATGGCGCTAACTCTCCACTCAACATCTGTGAGAAGCTGTACTTGAGGGACTTTGATCGACTCCAAGTGGCGAATCTGGTGGGGCAGTTCGCCAGCTTGGGCGTCAAGGTGCCAGAAGGCGCGGCGGATATGATGTACAATTGGACGGGCGGGCACCCGTACCTAACAATGCGGCTTTGTGCGCTGCTGGAGCGGACGGATACCAAGGTGCTCACCGCCCAAGCCATCGAACAGGCCGCTCATCAGCTCCTCATCGAAGACGACAACATCCGCCACGTTATCCACGAGCTTGAGCGACGCCCAGCTGAGCGCCGTCGGCTGAGGGGGATCGTGATGGATGGGAAAAAGCTCCCGTTCAGTCGTAACGATCCTATCGCGGCCTCGTTGGAGATGATCGGTGTGGTGCGCGCCTCCCAACCCTGTAGTGTTCGCAATCAGCTTTACGAGCGCGCGCTGCAGCTCTACTTTGCACAGCGCGCTGAGGAAGAGCCTGTGTCGCTCACTCCCTCCGAGCTGCGAGGAAGCGGAGATCCGGAGGATATCTACAGTCGCCTCCTGGCGCTACGCTCAGAGGCGCTCGATGAACAGGGCGCTTACAAACACGGCCGGGCGTGGGAGACGTTCGCCACTGCGCTGTTTTCCTTGGTGCCCGCGTTTTCGGTCCATTCTGGCGTGCACACCAGCCCAGAAGGGTGCGATGTCATCCTCGCTATCAACTCTGCCATGCCGGGTGGGAAGCACTGGCAAGCGTACAAACCCGCAATACTCGTAGAATGCAGAGATCTCGGCGATGCGCCGCGAGCCAGGATGATGGCCGAGCTTCTGGGGAGGGCCCGAGCACACCGCATTAGGCTAGTGTTCGCCATCACGTCCGGCACCCGAATCGGCCGGGGGAGGGCCGTCACTTCGGGTACATCGGACGATGTGACTATCGTCTTCGTTGAGGACGCCGAAATCGCCGCGGCATTGCGAGAGCGTCGCAATTTGGAAGAGATGCTGAAGGCCAAAGTGCTTCAAGCGCGGCTTCATAGTCTGTAGGAGGGGACGTGAAAGTCTACATCATAACCGATATGGAAGGCGTAGCGGGGGTGCTAGACCACGACAACTGGTGCCAGCCCAAAGAGAACGGCTATCCGGGGCGCTACTATGACTTGGGCCGAGAGTTCCTAACACGAGAAGTCAATGCGGCTATTGAGGGCCTATTCCTCGGCGGAGCCAGCGAGGTTGTGGTGTCGGACGGGCACGGTGCGGGAGGCATCGCCCCCGCACTGCTCGATGGACGCGCATCGCTGTTGCGTGGCTGGCCGGGCGGTTTTCCCTGTGGCCTTGATGCTACTTACGATGCGGTGGTCTGGGTGGGCCAGCACGCAAAGGCGAGCACTCCACGAGCCCATCTAGCACACACGCAATGGTTCAACTACCTGGATCTTGAGGTAAACGGCGTAAGCATTGGCGAATTCGGACAGTTGGCCATGTGTGCAGCAGAGTTGGGTGTTCCAGCAATCTTTGGGTCGGGGGATGAGGCCTTTTGCCGAGAGGCGGCCGCTTTGGCCCCTGGTATTGCCACGATTGCTGTCAAACGCGGGCTCCAACCCGACGGCGGCGAATTGCTCCACACCGCAGCGTACATGGCGCACAATCTCAGCGCGTTACACCAGGGTTTGGAGGTGGCCCGCCGGGCGATCTGTAAAGGGGCCAAGGACGCACTGCTGCGCCTGCAGCGAGATCCGGAGAGCTTCAGTGGTGTCGCCTTGAAGTCTCCATACGAGCGCGTCACTCTTTTTCGGCCCGATGAGCCAGGCGGGCCGAGGCGGATCGATCGTGCCCTGCACCCTGAAAGCGTCATCAGCCTGCTTAATCTGCCTTTCGCCCCTCAACCGGTAGCCGACTAGGCGATTGGCATCTACCCAAGACATCTCGAAGCCGCAAAAGCACACGGACCGCCCACTATGATGGGCGGTCCGTCTATGCAAAGAGCTAGCTACTTGTCGAATGCAGCATCAAACGCGATGGTCGATGCGGGAAAATCTACGCGATGCACAAACTCGGCAGCCTCAGCCGCGCCGAACTCGCGATCCATCCCGGAATCCTCCCACTCGACCGAGAGCGGGCCGGTGTATCCAATGCGGTTCAACTGGCGGATGATCTCTTCGAAATTCACATCGCCGTGGCCGAGAGAGCGAAAGTCCCAGCCGCGATGAGCCTCGCCGAAATTGAGATGCGAGGCAAGGATGCCCGAGTAACCGTCCAGCGTAACAGCAGCGTCCTTCATGTGTACATGATAGATACGATCGGGGAATTCCTCGATGAACCGCACAGGGTCCACACCCTGCCACACGAGGTGGCTGGGATCAAAGTTGAACCCGAACTCTGGGCGGTTGTCCAACGCCTCCAGCGCGCGCTTGGCCGTCACGATATCGAAAGCGATCTCGGATGGGTGCACTTCCAGCGCGTACTTGATTCCCTCCTCCGCGAACACATCGAGAATCGGGTTCCACTGGTCGGCAAAAGTCCCAAAGCCGTCTTCGATCACCTGCATATCAAAGGGCGGGAAGGTGTATAGCAGATGCCAAATGGGCGAGCCTGTGAAGCCGTTCACCACAGAAACACCCAGTTTCTTGGCGGCCCGCGCAGTATTCTTGACCGTTTCTATCGCCCAAGCACGCTTCTCTTCGGGCTTGCCCGCCAACTCGGGCGGAGCAAACTGATCGGTGCGAAAGTCGTTCGGGTCGCTAACCATCTGGCCCACGAGGTGAATGCTGATAGCCCACACATCCAAACCGTATTTGGCAAGCAGATCCCGTCGGCCCTGGCAGTAGTCTTCCTCGGCCAATGCACGCTCGACATCGAAATGATCGCCCCAGCAAGCGAGCTCCAGGCCGTTATAGTCCCAGCCTGCCGCCTTTTCTGCCAACACCTCCAATGGAAGGTCGGCCCACTGTCCCGTGAACAAGGTGACTGGTCTAGCCATGCGTCTCTCTCCTTCAGTACGCTCTGGGCCAACACCCAAAATACCTGGGGGCTGGCGAGGGGTCGTGCAACTTATAGAGAGAACTCGGCGCGAGTCCATTTCTGGTCGCTGCCATTGCTCTCCACGGCCTTGGTTATAAAGAACACTCCGCGAGCGCCATCCACTACTGTCGGGAAATCGAGCACGAGATCGCTCGGCTTGATACCCAGCTTGCGAGCACGGATGGTGTCTGCAAAGTTGTTGTAAATGTTCGCAAAGGCCTCGATAAAAGCCTCGGGGTGGCCCGAGGGTAGGCGGGTGCCAGCCGCAGCGGCCTCGGAGAGATAGCCATTGCCCCGCTTGTAGATACACTCGGGGGCATCGTTGGTGCGAACGAACAGATAATTGGGGTCTTCCTGACTCCATTCGAGGCCTGCTTTGGTACCCCACACGCGAATGCGCAGGCTGTTCTCCTGGCCGGGGCAGATCTGCGACGCCGTGAGAATACCCTTGGCGCCGCCCTTGAAGCGCAGCAGGATGTTGCCGTCGTCATCCAATTGCCGGCCGGGAACAAAAGTCGATAGGTCGGCGCAGATCTCTGTCAATTCGAGGCCCGTGATGTAAGAAACGAGGTTCTCGCAATGCGAGCCGATATCACCGATAACGCCCGAAATACCCGAGCGGGCGGGGTCTGTACGCCAGGAGGCCTGTTTGCTGCCCTCTTCCTCGATACGAGTCAACAACCAACCCTGCGGGTACTCCACGATCACCTTCTGGACGGTGCCGATCTCGCCCGTTTGCACCAGGTGACGGGCTTCTTTCACCATAGGGTAGCCGGTATAGTTGTAGGTGACAGCAAAGACAACATCCCTCTCGCGGACGAGTCTTACCAAATCAGCGGCCTGCTCGTTGGTGTGCACCATCGGCTTGTCACACGCCACATTGAATCCCGCCTCTACAAAAGCTTTGGCGATAGGGTAATGCATGTGGTTGGGGGTGACGATGGAGACAAAGTCGATGCGGTCGCCATCCGGAAGCTGGCTCTCGGCCGCGATCATCTCCTGGTACGACCCGTAGATGCGATCATCGGGAACATACAGATCTCGGCCAGAAGCTCGGCTTTTTTCCGGGGTTGAAGAAAAGGCGCCTGCCACCAGCTCGACCTTACCATCCAGGGTGGCCGCCCGGCGATGCACTGCTCCGATAAAGGCATCACGCCCACCGCCGACCATCCCCATACGCAGCTTGCGAGGGAAAAAGCCCTCTTCACTCTTGCCGCTAACCATTATGGTCCTCCTGCTCATTGGTTTGGATCGCCTCGGGGCGACGAAGACACTATCTCTATTGTGCACAGCGCATCGGGGGGTGTCAAGCGGGGTTGCCACGCTGAGGCTCGGCGCTTCTGTGGTGATACCACACGCGGCGCAGAATGGCCGAACCCTGCGCCGCGCGGTATGCCGTATCAGGGCGATGGTCTATGCCCGCACGTGATAGTCCCCCTGGACGATCCACTTGTATGTGGTGAGTTCTCTCAACCCCATGGGACCGCGTGCATGCATTCTCTGCGTGCTGATAGCCACCTCCGCGCCCAATCCAAACTGGCCGCCGTCGGTAAAGCGCGTGCTAGCGTTGACATACACGGCGGCCGAGTCCACCTCATCCAGAAAGCGCGTGGCGTGCGCGTAGGTATCGGTGAGGATACCGTCCGAATGATTCGTCCCGTACTGGGCGATGTGCGCGATCGCCTCGTCCAGCGAACTCACCACACGAACCGATAGATTGAGAGACAAGAACTCGCGACCGAAATCTTCTGGCTGTGCCGGGGCCATAAGGTCCTCTCGTAGGTCGGGATGACCCTGTACGATCTCCCAGGAAACCTCGTCACACAGAACGCGTACTCCATCGGATTGCAGATCGGCCACCATGGCCGGCACAAAGGCCTCCGCCACGTCGCGATGCACTAGTACTGTGTCCAGCGCGTTGCACACAGAGGGCGCCTGCGTTTTGGCATTGTGTATCACTGGGATGGCTCTGGTGAGATCAGCCGACGCATCCACGAACAGATGACACACACCGATACCGCCGTATGCCACGGGCATCTTGGCGTGTTGCCGTACCAAGTCCTGTAAGCCCTGGCCTCCACGCGGGATCACCAGATCGATGGTGTCGTCCATGGCCAAGAGCTCGGGCACAAGAGCACGATCAGTGGAGGTGATGAGCTGTACAGAGTCTTCCGGAGCACCGCAAGCCGCAGACGACGCACGCACAAGATCCACCAGGACGGCATTCGTGCGCAAAGTCTCTTTGCCACCGCGCAGGATGACGGCATTCCCGGTCTTGAGGCTCAGTGCACTGATATCGATGGTGACGTTGGGACGTGACTCAAAGATCACTGCAAGCACGCCGAGAGGCACCCGCTTCTTGGCGATCTGTAATCCGTTCGGCAGCACGCGACCATCCATCATCTCGCCCAACGGATCTGGCAGGGAGACGACATCGCGGCACCCCTGCGCCATGCCAGCGATCTTGTGGGGTGTGAGTGTGAGGCGGTCGACCAACGAGGGCGCAATCCGAGCCCCCTGCGCATCGGTTACATCAGCCTGATTGGCGTCCAACAGTGCGTCATCGGCAGACTCCAGGCGTCTCGCCATCTCGTGCAAGATGGCATCGCGCACTTCTGACGACAGCAGCCCCAGTTGGCGGCCGGCTGCCTTTGCCTGTAGAGCTATACGACGCAGATCGATTTCGCCCATCCGTCTCTCCTCATCTAGCGAGCTCTATAGTACCGACGGGCGCTAGGATTAGCCGATCGGGCCTAGAGCAGGACCATATTATCGCGGTGTATGAGTTCGGGACCATAATCATAGCCCAAAATATCCGAGATATCCTCAGAGTGCTGACCAACGATACGGCGCAGATCGTCGGAGCCATAGTTGCAGATGCCGCGGGCAAGATCCGTTCCCGAAGAGTCACGCACACCGAGGATCGCTCCGCGCTCGAACTCGCCGTGGACCCCTACGATGCCCACAGGCAGCAAGCTCTTTCCCCCCCTGGATATGGCGCGCGCAGCGCCATCGTCCACGACCACATGACCCGCCACTACCCGATGGGTTAGCAGCCAGCGCTTGCGTCCTTCCGCGGGGGTGATGCAAGAGGGGATCCATGTGGCGGGGGCCGTGCCGGCGCATAGGTCCAGCAGGATATTCTCGCGGCTCCCATTAGCGATGACTACCGACGTGCCCGAGCGCGTGGCCATGTCAGCCGCGAGAATTTTGGTGTACATGCCGCCGGTGCCCAAGCCCGAATGGCTTCCTCCCGCCAGTTCGTAGACGGATGCGTCTATTCTCTCGACTCGCTCAATAAGCTGTGCATCGGGCTGTTGTGATGGGTCGCTTGTGTACAAGCCGTCGCAGTCTGTAAGCAGGATAAGCAAGTCTGCCCCGATCAGGTTGGCCACCATGGCGGAGAGTCCATCGTTCTCACCGACCTTGATCTCGTCCGTCGCCACTGTATCGTTCTCGTTCACAATGGGTACGATATCCCGGCGCAGCAACGCTTCGAACGTATCCCGTAGGTTGAGGTAACGCTGGCGGTCCTCCACGTCCTCTCGGGTCAGCAACACCTGTGCCACGATGAGGGCATACAACTCAAAGTATTGCTCCCAGAGGTGCATCAGCCGCCCCTGGCCCACTGCAGCGAGCATCTGGCGAAACGGGATATTCTTCTCCGTAGCGGGGCCGCCAAGTCGCTCTCGGCCGGCCTGTTGTGCACCCGAGGAGACGAGTACCACGCTTAACCCAGCGTGATGCAAGGCGGTGATCTGGCGCACTAGGTCAACCATGCGAGGTGGGTTGAGGCGCGGGGTCCCGCCCGTTAAAGTGCTGGTGCCCACCTTGATCACGACGCGTTTCCAAGAGCCCTCACTGCAGTTGCGAGGCACCCTAATTGTCACATTCGGTCCTCCGAGGAAGCTGAAACACGCCAGATTATAGCACGCCAGTACAGGCGAGCCAAGATGATCCGCCCCACAGGGTAGTCAAAAGCCAATGGCGAGGTGCGGTACGAAACGAGGTGTAGAACGCCCGTTTATTGAATGGCTCGTGGTCATTGTGTTATACTCTTGCGCGATAAAGTCTCTGTTGCAGTCCGCATCATGTGCCAGGAGGCTACCCAAAGGGCATGCAGTTCATTCCGCGACGGATTATACAGCGTATCCAGCCCTCTACCCCTGAGGAGCGCAACATCCCGCTCCTCTACGTTGAGATCATGTTCGCTTCTGTACTTGCGGTAGCGGGCACTTTTAATGGGGCTTATGTCCTGCGCCTGGGTGGCTCCAACGAGCTCATCGGGCTCATGTCGTCCATTCCCGCGTTAATCACAGCGACCTTGTGCGTCCCCTTTGCGCAGATTCTGGAGCGCAAGACGCGCTTGATGCCATACATCGTCGGGAGCCTCTTGCTGTCCCGGGGTGGTTATCTTTTGATCAGCCTGCTCCCTCTGTTGTTGCACAGATCGCTCCCCGAACTCACGGTGAGCATCTTGATTGCAGCAACGATCCCCGCCGTGTTCTTTTCCACCGCGTGGAGCCCGCTGCTATCGGACGTTGTACCCCCGCGAATGCGAGCCACTGTATTGTCATGGCGAAGCATTCTGAGTAGTGTCACCATTGCACCGCTGATCTACCTGGCCGGGCTGTGGCTTAACAAGGCCTCGTTCCCCAGTAACTACCAGTGGATGTATGCCGTGGGTTTCTTGGCGGGGGGATGTAGCATTCTGTTGGTATCTAGGCTCGGGTTGCCTGAGCGTGACGAGACAGCGGCATCTCATACCGCAACGCCGCGTGAACCCTTGTTACCGTCGTTGCGCAACCTGATGCGTCGCGATACGGGGTTCGGACGAATTATCGCGAATACGCTGTTTTACGATTTCGGAGCTTGGATGATCGCACCACTCTATATCATCCTATTCGTGCGCCAACTGGGCGCGTCAGATGGATGGCTGGGACTCAACGGGACGCTAGCGAACGTCGGGGTGATCCTGGGATACTGGCTGTGGCGGCAGATAATTCGTCGCTTGGGCGAGGCTAGGGCTTTGCGCATCTCTTTGCCCATGGCGACAGTGTACCCTCTACTGGTAGCGGCCTTTCCGAACCTGACGTTCATTCTGTTCGCGGGATTCCTCATCAACGTGATCAATCCCGGCGTCTCCCTAAGCCACAGCGTGATCTTTTTAGGGCTTTTACCGGAAGGGAAAAAGTACACCTCCACCGCCTTGTACAACTCGGTAATGAATATAGGAGCTTTTGTTGCGCCGTTGATCGGTGTAGCATTGTCCAATGTCATAGGCATCATCCCGACACTGCTCCTAGGAGGCGCGATGCGGGTTCTTGGTGCGGGCATGTTCTACCTCTTCCCCGTACAGATACCCCCAGCGGAGGAGACTCTCGGGGCGAGCACATCGGCCCAGTAGCTTGCGAATGCGCACACCGCAAAGCCCGAGGGGGCTCGGTGCCAGTTTGATCTTGTCCTCACGGGACGTACAATAGGAGGTTGGTAAGGCGTCCTATGTGGATTGTGAGGATGTGATGCAGAGTATGGATAACAAGATGGAGACAAAACTCGATAGTGTAATGGTTATTGGCGCCCACCCGGATGACCCCGAGTTTGGCTGTGCGGCTACGGTGGCAAAATGGGCGGCCGCCGGGCGCCGTATCGACTATGTACTCCTGACCAGCGGCGATAAGGGGAGTCACGACCCCACCAAACACCCAGGTCAGGTGGCTGCAATACGCGAAAAGGAGCAACGGGCGGCTGCGCAGGAGCTGGGGGTGCGATCTGTGGCTTTTCTGCACTACCCCGACGGTATGTTGGAGAACACCATGGAAGTGCGCCGGCAGCTTTGTAGCTTGGTGCGCCAAGCAAAGCCCGATATCCTGCTCACTATCGACCCGTGGCGACGCTATCAATTACATCCGGATCACCGCGTAGCGGGGCAGGTGGCACTGGACGCTGTGTGGGCGGCACGTGAATGGTATCTGTTCCCAGAACAACTCGTAAACGCCGAGCCTTGGCGAGTGCAAGAGATCTATTTGTTTTGGACGGACGCTCCCGATCATTGGGAAGATGTGAGCAGCTCTATCGACCGCAGAGTAGCTGCGCTCAAGCAGCATTACAGCCAGATCAACGGACGGATCGATACTATCGAGGAGCGGATTCGGGAGGACGCGCGCCAAGCGGGCGCACCGCACGGTTTTGATTACGCCGAAGCCTTTAAGCACATCAAGCTGTGAGAAACGTTACTCGCTTTCCGTGCGAGGCTGATGATTGGGGGCTGCATAGAGAGCGCCTCCCGCTCCCAATATTGCGACACCTCGTGATGCGCCGCCAGTCGGTCTCCAAGTGGGGCGTCCATTGCACAGTGTTCTGCCTGCTTATCGCATTGGCTGCAGGATGCACCCACACAAGGCCACGGATTGGGGCAGAGGGGCTCGTTGTGCAAAGCCTCTCTGCTTCGCTCATTGAGGCTTCACCGACACCCTCTCTTACAGCGCTGGCTGCGATGGTGACGGCCACGGCAACCACGACAGCAACCGCCTTGCCCATGCCGACTATCAGCCCTACTCCTGGGCCTCCTCCATGTGTGGTTGCCAGCTATCCGCTGGATGGCGATCGTGCGGTTCACCCTGGTCGCCCGCTGATTCTGGTGTTCGACCGGCCTATGGCCATGGCCTCTGTGATCGCTAATCTGGTGATCTCGCCGGGGGTTGCATTTGAGGTCGTCGCGCAGGACGCACGGCGGTTGTTGGTGGCCCCCGAAGGGGGGTGGGTGGCAGAGGAGTACCAGATCACACTGCGCGGAGAGGCTATGGATGCGCATGGGCGCGTGATGGGCAACCCCTTTACCCTGTCCTTTAGCAGCAAAGGCGGGGGAGTGCGCCTGCCCGTGTTGATGTATCACCACATTTGGGTGCTGCCCGACGACGCGACAGAGCTCGATCGGACCTGGAGCGTCTCTCCAGAGGCGTTTTCCGAGCAGATGACCTATCTGGCTCGAGAGGGCTGGCATAGCGTGAGCCCAGCCGAGTTATACGCGTACCTGCAAGAGGGCGCTCCCCTACCTCCGAAAGCCATCATTATTTCCATGGATGATGGCTACCGAGAGGTGTACGATGTCGCACTTCCGGTCTTTCAAGAGACCGGCCTGCGACCAGTGTTGTTTATCATCTCCGAACATCTTGGTTACAGCGCGTACCTGTCTTGGGAGCAATTGGAGGAGCTCGTCACTGCGGGTGTCACCATCGGCTCGCACACCATGAGCCATATGGATCTCAGGACCCTTGGCGAGACCGATTTACGACGCGAGCTGGCCGGCTCGCGCGAGTTGCTCGAGCAGAAGCTGGGAGTCACTGTTGACTCGTTCTGCTATCCGTATGGGAGCTACGATGCGCGCATCATGGCTGCCGTCGAAGCGCAAGGCTACACCACTGCGTTCACCCTTAACCCAAGCGCCTACCAATCTCCTGATGAGCCGCTGAGGTTGAACAGGCTGCTCATCACCTATGAGATGTCACTCATCGAGTTCGCGGAACTTTTTCCAGAGTAGGCACGTTCTAACTATAGCTATTGTACAATCGAGCGGGTCATGAGGGATCGTCCACGCGTTCGCGGTGGCCTCTGCGTTGTTCGGGCCTTGTGGCGTGCTATAATGGTTCGGGAGGTTGGTCGAACCCTCGCTGCGTCAGGCCTCTGGTGGCCAGGCGGCAGTCGTAGCACAACTGCTTGTACAACGGTGTACACCGAGACGCTGAGAGGCAAAATGAGGAGGAGTCATGTCGAGTAAAGTTGCTCACTCACAAGCACGAGCTCTGCGCGCGATTATGCAAGTGACACTAGTGGCTGTGTTATTGCTAGCCAGTCTTGCGGCGCTGGGCACACCTGTCGTGGCACAGTCTACCATCTGGCGTGGCGAATACTATGGCAATGCGACTCTCTCCGGCTCTCCTGTACTCGTGCGCGATGACTCTGCCATTAACTTTGACTGGGGTGCGGGCTCACCTGCCAACAATGTGCCAGCGGATCGTTTCTCCGTGCGTTGGACCGCTTTTGTTCACATGGCTGCAGGGACCTACACCTTTACCGCAACGGTGGATGATGGTGTCCGATTGTGGGTGGACGATCAACTGCTCATAGACCAGTGGAAGGATCAGTCCGCCAGCACCTTCGCCGCCACAACGACCCTCGGAGCGGGCTATCACAGCCTGCGCGTGGAGTACTATGACGCTGGGGGCACGGCACGTATCTCGGTGAGCTGGGCCCTGCAGGAGGCAACCTCCGTTATCCAGGAAGTAATCGTGGACGAGCTGGGCAGCGGGTTCCTGCGAGGCGGTCCGGCGGGGGCCTTCTATAGGCGGTGGATTGGCCAGGGCGGGCATATGTACTGGACGTGGAATAGCACCACGAAACAATACAATTGGGCCAAGTGGTTCCCTGTGCTCCCTTCCGGCGGCGCTTGGGAGGTCCTGGTTTACATTCCAAGTCACTACGCCGGCACACGACACGCGAAATACTCTGTCTTTCATAACGGCGGGCGTACCGATGTTGTGGTGAACCAGAGTATTTACTCGGACCAGTGGGTGAGCCTGGGGACCTACGCTTTCATGGGCGGGCAGGGCCCACAGTCGGGGCGCGACTATGTCTTTCTGAACGATGTCACCGGTGAGCCGTATGCCAGCATCTCTGTGGGGATTGACGCTGTCAAGTTCGTCAAACGCGATGGCACGGCGCCAGTGACACCGCCACCAACTACTTGCTCCTTTACACCTGTGCTCGGGTTCGGCCGCATATGGAATGGAAATAGCGCCGTGAGATCCAGGTTGGGCTGCGCCGCTGAGGCTGAGAGGGGCGTCTGGATGGGTGAACAGGCGTTCCAAGGCGGCCTGATGTACTGGCGCCAGGATGCGAGAGACATCTATGTCCTGCACAACGATGGCACGTGGCAAGCCTTTGGCGATACGTGGCAGGAGGGTCAGACAGAGTGGGATGTCTCTATCGTGGCGCCCGGTGGGCTGTTCCAACCCAAACGAGGGTTTGGTAGGGTCTGGCGGGATAACCAGAGTGTGAGAGACAGGTTGGGTTGGGCCACCATGGAGGAGCGAGGCTTCCAGGGCTCCATACAGTCGTTCCAGAATGGGCGAATGATCTGGAGTAACGTACGGGGTGTGTTCGTCCTCTACAGCGACGGCACCTGGCAACGATACAGCTAATGGGCTTGGCTGCGCGCAACATACGGGAAAAGCGCGCCTTGTGACAGATGGGGCGCTAGAGGGCCTCGCTAACAATGGCCTCTAGGTTGTGGCGGAATCGGGCTTCGTCGAACTGCAGGGCGTGGCGCTGTATCTCGTCCGAGTGGAACTGGTATGTTGCGAAACGTTCTATTGCGTCTACGAGCGACTCGACAGTGGGCTCTCGGAAATAGATCCCCGTCTTGCCCTCTGCAATAGTATCCACTGCGCCCCCTGCGCCATAGGCGATCACGGGGCGGCCAGAGGCCATAGCCTCCAGCGGCGCAATGCCAAAGTCCTCCTCACCAGGGAAGACAAACGCACGGCATCGGGCCATCTGCTCGCGCTTTTCGTCGTCAGAGATGTAGCCCAGAAACTGCACATTGGGACCGGCCATGGCCATAAGGGCAGCGCGGTCTCGCCCGTCGCCGATCACTCTCAACGGCAGCCCCAACTGGCTGAAGGCCCGTACGGCGAGATCGATGCGCTTGTAGGGCACAAGGCGTGAGACGACAAGAAAATAGTCCTCGGGCTGGTCCAATGTCAGCGCGTCCTGGGTGTTCACTGGGGGATACACAATCCGCGATTCACGCCCGTAGAACTTGCGGATCCGGGTTTGCACAGTGCGCGAGATCGACACGAACTCGTCCACGCGGCCCGCGGCGAGCTGATCCCACTGGCGAAGGCCCTGGAGGTAGGGTGTCAGGGCCAGCCGTGCGAGCCGGCCTACCCCTTCACGCTCGATGTATCCGTGATAGTTCCACAGAAAGCGCGTTGGCGTTAGACAATAGCAGATGTGCCGTGTCTCGGCAGAAGTGACCACTCCGTGGGCGAACGCGCTGGTGAGGCTGAGGACCACGTCGTAGCCCCTCAAATCCAGGCTCTCAAAGGCCATGGGGAAGAGCGGAAGATAGATCTGCGGGTAGCGCTTCCCCAGCGGCAATCTGTTCAGAAAAGTCGTGCGTACGTCCCAGGTGCGATAGACAGTTGGCAGTGCCTCCGGCCTGTACAGAGAGGTGTAAATCGGCGCCTCGGGATACATGTCGTGCAGAACTTCGAGGACCCTCTCAGCTCCGCCGTACTGGTTCAACCAGGAACAGACGATAGCTAGCCTCAAGCGTGACCTCCGGGCTACTTGCCAACACAGAAATTGGCAAAGATGGCATCGAGCAGCTCATCGCTGGCACTCTCGCCAGTGACCTCTCCCAAAGCATGGATTGCCTCAGTGAGATCGATCGCGACAACGTCTGGCGACAGCCCTTGTGTGTGGGCATGCAAGGCGTCTCTGACTTGCGCCAAGGCTCGGCTGAACAGCGCGCGGTGCCGAGGGTTGCTGGCGAGGAGTTCCTCACTGGTGCACAACCGCCCCGAGAGGGCCGTCGCCAAGATCGTCTCCTCTAGCAGCGGAATCCCTTCGCCGGTCTGCGCCGAGATCACAACGTGAGGCGCTTCGGGAAGCAGTGTCGTATGGTGCGCATGGCAACCGATATCGCACTTGTTGACGACCAGCACCGCCGGACGCCCCTGCGCCAGGCGTGCCACCTCGTCATCCGCACTCGTGTGGGGCTGGCTACCATCCACCATCACCAGCACTAGGTCCGCACTTTCCAGCGACCGGAGGCTACGATCCACGCCCAAGCGTTCGATGGGATCGGCGCTTTCCACAATGCCAGCGGTATCCACCAATACCAAGGGGATCCCCTGTAGATCCAGCACCTCCTCCACCGTATCGCGTGTGGTGCCGGCGATGGATGTCACGATGGCACGGTCGGTGCGCAACAACCTGTTCAGCAGGCTGCTTTTTCCGACGTTGGGGCGCCCTACGATGGCAACCCGAATCCCCTGACGGTAGATAATACCCCGACATGCGTCGTCCAGCAATTGGATCAGATCGGCCTCAGTTTGTGATAGGTCGGGCCCGATGTCGCGCGAGGGAATATCCTCATCGGGGAAATCGATGGTCGCCTCGACGTACGCCAAAAGCTCGACGAGTGAGGCGCGGATACCCCGCACTTTCTGAGAGAGGCGGCCGCCCAACTGGTCGACCGCTACGCGCAGGGAGGCTTCCGTGCGAGCTATGATCACGTCCAACACGGCCTCAGCTTGCGCCAAGTCGATTCGCCCGTTCAGAAAAGCTCGTAGGGTGAACTCCCCGGGCTGCGCCGCACGGGCACCGGCTCCAAGACAGAGCGCAAGCACTTCGCGAAGGGGGACTACCCCACCATGGGTGTTGATCTCCACCACGTCTTGGCGCGTGTAGGTGTGTGGAGCACGCATGTAGGAGAGCAATACCTCATCCACATACCGGCTCGCAGCGGGATCGACAATATGCCCATAGTGCAGCCGGCCGGCACGGATGGTGTGCTTAGCGCCTGCCGGCGCGAACAAGCTGCGCGCGATGGGTAGAGCGTTCGGGCCGCTCAGGCGCACGATGCCTATACTCCCCTGTCCTAAAGGGGTTGCGATAGCGGCGATGGTGTCATCTAGCGAATACACGGGGGTCTCCGGATCAGCCCGACCTCACAGCAAACGGGTGAGCCATATATTCTCTACGCGAGACAAGCTGGGCGGCGTGAGCGATGTCCGCGGGTTGGGGTGCCGCAGCGTGCTCACTCTTCCGCAGGCGTCACAGATTGCTCCGACTGTGGACGCGACACGAGCTTCTTGACGCGTTTGTTGAACTCACGCCGTGTGAGCATGACACGACGCCCGCATTTCAGACAGCGCAGGCCGATATCTGCGCCGATGCGGGTAACATACCATTCGTAATTACCGCACGGGTGCGCTTTGCGCAACTGCACGGTGTCTCCTACTTGGACGTCAAACACGCCGAGCCTCTCCATGCTCCGCCCTATGTATCGTCTGCTACACCGTAAAAGTAGAGCGCCGTACTCCCGTAGTGACGATCGCGCAGCGGATGCAGATTGACGAGCTCTAGCTCCCGATACTCTTTGGGGTGAATCTGTACGATAATGACGCCATCTTCCGTCAGCGGGGGCGATGCGTCGAGCTGTAGCATCGCCCTAGACCACAAATCCTGGTACTGAGGTGGCGCCACATAGATATAGTCGAACGTTTGGCCCTCAAGCTGAGACAAGACACGGAACGAGTCTCTGCAGAGCACCTCAGCGCGATCCCGTAAGCCAGTGATCGCTAGGTTCTTGTGAATAACCTCGACGGCTTTCCGCGAGCGATCCACAAACAGCGCACGGGCGGCGCCTCGGCTCAGGGCTTCGATCCCCACACTCCCGGTGCCCGCAAAGAGATCGAGAAAAGTCGCCCCTTCGATGCCGCCGGCCAGCATGCTGAAGAGCGCCTCTTTGACGCGATCCGTGATGGGGCGGGTCCCAGGACCAGGAACGGATAGGAGATGACGCCCTTTAGCAGACCCAGCGATGATACGCAACACGTTGCTCCCGACTATCAAGCTGCAAGATTCTAGCATGCGGCCCATGGGCGGTCAACTTTTGAGGGGAGGGGCATCTGTAGTAAAGGAGTGCTGCTCGCAACATCACTCCGAGTCACTGGAGCTCTGCGGGGGCCGAGCAACGATTCTGGCGCTAGCGCGTGTCGCCTCTCAAAACGCTGCTGGCCTCTTGGCGGATCTGGGTCATCCCCTGGTGCAGGTAGGGGTAGGCTAGTAGAACACACCCCAGCCCGAACAGTGCGCCGGTGATGACGCGGCTCAGCCAGGTGCTGGTCCACAGCCCAAAGAGCTGACCGAATCCATCGACGGCCATCGGCACGACAAAGAGGGCGAACTGCTTGATTGTGAGCGGCTTGATTCGGTCACGCGCCCAGCCGAAAGCGATCCCGAACAGCACCATGCTGGTATAGATGGCCACGTCACGCTCGCAGATTGCAGCTTTGTAGCCGATCTCGGGTGAGCCAATGTAGCGCGCTGGCACAAGCCCGCCCAGCCGTGTACTCAGCTCCTCATAAGAATAGATCATCCGCTCGCCAAAGAGGAAAAAGGAGCGCTCGGGCAGCTGATGGCACAGCGGCTTGAACACGGTGTAGATAAGGTGAGCTGGCCCTGCGAGGCCCCAATGCATCAGGATGGGTGCCAGAAGCGGGAGGCCCGCATAGAGACCGATGGCGCTGTTCGCCAGAGCCAGCCAGTGAGCGCTAACCCAAGCAAGGAAGCGTGTTAGTATTACCGTGATGCGTTGGGCGGTTGGATCCCCCAGGTCGCTTGTTGAGATACTCACAGGCCCCCCGTGTGGATGTCGGGTCCAGATATGAGAGGGGCCACGGTATGAAGTCCACCTCTCTTGGCAGCGCTAATCATCCTGTAACACAGCGTTCTGCAGAAGGCGTGCCTCCGATAGTGCGCCCATGTGCATGGATACGATCAAGCCCTCCTCATCGAGGAATAGGCTGCTGGGTATCCCGCGGAGATAGTACGCAGTAGCCACGTCCCCTCCGGGGTCTAGCAGAACCGGGAAGGGCAGTCCGTGACTCTCGACAAAGGCGGCGGCTTGCTCCCTCTCGTCTCCCACATTCACGGCAACGATCTGTACACCCACGCTCTGTAATTCACTGTAAACGCTCTTCATGGCCGCGAGGCCCTCTCGGCAAGCGGGGCACCAACTGGCCCAGAACGTGAGCAATACCCAGTGTCCTCGATAATCACTGAGCGACTCGATAGTACCATCCAAACCCTCAAGGCGAAAATCGTAGGCCATTTGCCCCGGCCTGGGTGGCTCGGGGAGCACATTTGAGGGTGGTTGCGACGGCGAGTTCGTGGCGCTGGTGGGGGTAGGGGGCGGCAAGGCAGTAGCCTCGATCGTATCTACAGAGGGGTGTGGTGTCGCGTCCAGTGGCAGTGCAGCTCGAGGTGTAGACACGGGAGCACAGCCCACCAGGGCCATGGATGCTAGATACACTGTGACAAGCAGTGCAAACGATAAGCTACGGGCTC
The DNA here is from genome assembly GCA_964407215.1 of uncultured Anaerolineales bacterium. Lineage (GTDB taxonomy): Bacteria > Chloroflexota > Anaerolineae > UBA1429 > UBA1429 > CAYOUT01. The sequence continues at coordinate 123,947 of CAYOUT010000002.1, forward strand.
TATGCCTCAAAGGAGACTCCTCAGCATGAGATCAGGGGCCTTCAAGGGCCAGCGGGCCGGTCGCATCGAATCCCACTAATTGGCGATCACTGGGTACCCGATCTCCGCCAGGAGCTCTTTGGCGTTAGTGAGAGCCTGCTCCGTCTCGTACTCGATCCGCACAGTCTTGGTTGGTACGTCTACCTCAACAGCGACGATCCCCTGTACAGAGGCGAGCTCCCGTTTGATGGTGGCGGCACAATGATGACAGGATATATCTGCCGCATGAAGCGATATAGTTTCGGCCATTTCTCTCCATCTTGTACATGCACTTGCATACAGTCTGATACGAACCCCGATTAGGTGGCTATATGATAGCGAAAGAGGTAGCATATGTCAATTATAATTTAGAGAAATAAAGTCCGATTACTCGGAATTTGCACATCCCTTCTGGCCGACACGAGTGTTTCCGAGCACGATCTGTGGGTCGTTGTGCATAGAGGGAGTATATCGATGATTCGACTATATAACAGCTCTGATGGCAGCCCTTACGGATGGGTGAAGACGGCTCAGGAGGGCTGGCAGGAATTTGCGGTTGCGTTGCGTCACAGCCTACGCCTCGTCCAACAACCGGTTTTGCCGAGGCGCTCCGCCACCTCGTAACGGCTGTGTATCATACGCAGGTATTTGTAACGTTCGTTGATATCACACTGCCCTCGTTCACCACGTTCTGCAAGTTTTTTCTGGCCGTGATAGCAGAGTCGTTTTCTGCGCGAGCGGTAGCGTCGAGTTGACGACGCTACCCGTTGTGGGTAGTATGGAAAGAGGGGCGAGAACCTTGCCTCTAGGTGACTCGATCTCGATTCACCGCGCCTCCAAGGTATGATTGGAGCCCTCAACATGATGACAGCTAACCCCGTCTCAGAATCCGCATCTCCCTGTCGTATTCTAGATCGTCCGCTCAAGGTCGTGATCCTCGCGGCCGCCCAGGGTTCCTATCTGAGCGCGGATTCGCCGCGAGCCCTCCAACCGCTGGGGAACAGGGTCATCATCGACTATGTGCTGGAGATGGCCCAGCGGTTTGCCGCGCCGTCGGATATTTATATCATCGTCGGGTATCAGCGTGAGGCCATCGAACGCCACCTAGGCGCAGCCTACCATTATGTGATACAGGATGAGGCCCTGGGCACAGGGCATGCTGTCCTGCAAATGCAGCCATATCTGCAAGGGTACGACGACGACCTACTTGTGCTGTATGGGGATACACCGCTGTTCCGACTCTCCTCGTTGCGCGGCATGCTGACACGCCATCGCCTCAAAGAAGCTGACCTGACCTTCTTTTCCTGCGTGACGGATCTTGCTTTGCCCTACGGCCGGGTCTTGCGCGATTCTCAGGGGCGGATTAGTGATATCGTTGAGGAGGCCGCTGCGACGGCCGAGATTCGTCGCATTCGCGAATTGAACTTGGGCGCTTATGTAGCTCGCACCCCGCCACTCTTTGATGCTTTGCGGGCGATCGAGTCTGCAGGCGATCATCTGCTCACGGACGCGGTGCGGTATCTGGCAAAGAGGGGCTATCGCGTCGAAGCGTATCAAAGCGCGGATCAGGATGAGGTGTTGGGAATCAACACCGCACAAGATCTCGAGGCTGCTGAGATCATCCTACAGAAACGCGTTCTCAGGCCGCGACGCCTCGAGGAAGAGAACATTATCACCTTTGGGACGGGTGGTTGGCGTGCTGTCATCAGCGAGGGTTTTACCATGCACAATGTGCGGCGCCTCGCTCAGGCGCTGGCCAATCGTATCATCCGCGCCCACAAGGAGAAACAAGGCGTGCTGATCGGCTACGATCATCGCTTTCTTTCGGACAGCGCCGCGGAGGCTGCAGCCGAGGTGTTTGCTGGGAACAATATCCGCGCCTCCCTACTACCAGAACCCGCCCCCACACCACTTGTCACTTACGCTACGGCACAGCAGGGAGCTGCTTACGGCCTGGCATTCACAGCTAGCCACAACCCGCCCGAGTGGAATGGACTCAAGGTGTTCAAGCACGATGGGTCGCTTCTACTCGACGACGAATCACACGAGATCGAAGACGAAGCCAACTCCTTGTCTTCCGATGAGGTTATCAAGGTAGAGCTTCCGCTGGCCATGGAGGCGGGACTAGTCTCCCGCGAAGATTATACTAACCAGTACGTTGACGCCGTCGAGTCTTTGATCGATATGACCGCCATTCGAGACGCCAACCTGCGTGTTGTGGTAGACCCGATGTTTGGCGTGGGCGAGGTGACTCTCAATATCGTGCTCACTGAGGCGCGTTGCCGCGCGGTGACGATCCACGGTCGCAGGGATCCTCTGTTCGGAGGCCGCTCTCCTGCACCCGATTTGGAGGCGCTAGGGCTCCTCATTCACTATGTCAAAGAGAACGGTTTTGACCTCGGGCTGGCCACGGATGGGGACGCTGATCGTATCGCCATCGTGGATGAGAAGGGCGAGTACGTATCGGTTAACGACTTGCTGGTCTTGCTCTACTGGTATATGTACGAGATCCGCGGTGAAAAAGGGCCCGTGGTGCGCAACCTCGCCACAACCCACATGCTCGATCGGCTGGCACGCCTCTTTGGCGAGGAGTGTATCGAGGTCCCGGTAGGATTCAAGCATATCGCTGCGGGGATGGTGGCCCACAACGCCATTCTGGGGGGCGAGAGCAGCGGGGGCCTTACGATCCGCGGGCATATTCTGGGCAAGGACGGCATTCTCTCCGCGGCTCTGGTTGTCGAGATGCTGGCCAAGACTGGCAAGAGAGTGTCAGAGTTGCTTGAGCAGCTCTTCGGTCGGATCGGTAGGCTCTATACGGAGGAATTGAATATCCCTGCCACACCTGCTATGAAGGTCCTGTTCCCTCGACACCTGCAACAGAAGCGAGTGTCCGAGATCGCAGGCTACCCTGTGCACCAAATTCTGACTTACGATGGGACCAAGCTGCTTCTCGACGATGATCAGTGGGTCTTGCTTCGCTTCTCGGGCACCGAGCCTCTTCTACGCATGTTCGCGGAGGGCGATTCCCCCGAGAAGGCCAAGGTGCTGCTAGAGGCTGCCAGATGTTTATTGCCCATGTAATCGAGCCGCCCGGAGCTATCTTGGCATCGAGTATGAGATAGTGTCCGGCGGGGCAACGCTCTAGATGTTGAAGCGAATATTCAGGATATCTCCATCTTGGACGACATAGTCGCGGCCTTCGAGCCTCAACTTGCCCTGCTTTCGCGCCTCCGAGAGAGAGCCATAGGCGATCATATCTTGATAAGACAGCACCTCGGTGCGAATGAACCCTCGCGCCAAGTCGGTGTGGATAACGCCGGCCGCCTCAAGGGCTGTGGCTCCCCGACGCACCGTCCATGCTCGCACCTCGTCCTCGCCCACTGTAAAGAAAGACATCAGCCCCATAAGATCGTAACACTCGCGCACAAACAGATGTAGGCCCGGTTCGGGCAAGCCATAACCCTCCAGAAACTGCGCCATCTCTTCCTCGGGAAGTTGGGCGATTTCCATCTCTAGTGAACCTTGCAGCGTGAGGGCTGACGTGCGCTTATGCTGCACAGCCCAGCTCAGGTCAACCATCCGATCAGGGTTCTCATCGCAATTGAGCAACACCATAGAAGGCGCAGCGGTGAGAAACTGGAACCCTCGGATCAGTATTTCGTCCTCGCCATCGAGGTCCAGATCCACGATGAGGATCTCTTTTTCCAGCGCGGCAGCGATGCGTTGCATGAGAGCCAGCTCATGTTCCAATGCTGCCCGCTCGCTAGGGCGCGCCTTTTTTATTTGGCCTTGAATACGCTCGATACGCCGCTCAGCCACTGCCAGATCGGAGATGATAAACTCTAGGCGTAACGCTTGAAGGTCGCGGCGAGGGTCCACGGATCCCAAAGGGTGAGGCACTCTTTCGCTCTCGAACGCGCGCACCACTTGAACCAACGCGTCACATTTTCCTGCAGCGGTTAGAATCTGCTGGTCGATCCCGCGGCGCTCTGCCCGGCTACTAGTAACGCCGCTAATATCATTGAACTGGATCCTGGCACGCGTCGTCTTGCGCGGGAGGAACATCTCCGAGAGAGTGTTCACGCGAGCATCGTACACGTCTACCACCGCCGCTTGCACGTCACATTTGCCAGAACCAAAATGCGATACGTTGACTTGTCTGTGAGTTAGCGCACCAAAGACAGTGCTCTTGCCAGAAAGGGGTAGTCCGACTATACCTAATTCCATAGAGCAGCCCTTTGCAGATACTGCGAACGACGCACAAAAAGCCCGGCTCCAACGGTGTATGAGCCGGGTGACCTCACTGGCCAAGAGGGTATTCTAGTCCGATCGCTGCAGCCGGTCAATTTGTGTTCACGCTCGAACAATAGCCGCCAACGCACCTCCACGGAGAGATAGATGAGCCAGATCGTTGTTGAGCTACCTTACGGGACGGAACGGATTCGTTTCTCCGTCCCTGCTCGGAATTTCATGGGCGTGTATGCGCCTAGCGATGTGCCGATCTCTTTGGATACAAAGGCCATCGTCACCAGCGCGCTGGCTAACCCCATCGGCGCGCCGCCACTACACGAGCTGGCCAGGGGCGCCGAGCGCGTGCTCCTCGTGGCCGACGACAACACCCGCCCCATGCCAACCCACTCCATCACCCCGATCCTGCTGCACGAGCTGAGCTGTGCGGGCGTGTGCGATGCCGCCATCGAGGTGTTGATCGCCTTGGGCACCCACCGAAAAATGAGCGCTTCCGAGATCGCCCACAAATTCGGCCCGGAATTGCTGGCGAGGGTGTGAGTGACCAATCACGAGGCCTTTGTGCCGGAGGCTTTGGTGGATCTAGAGGTCAGTTGGGGTGGGACGAGCGTGCTGGCCAACCGCAGAGCGTTGGAGGCCGATCTCGCACTGGGGGTAGGCAGCATATCCGCAAGCATGAAAAGTTTCTCTTTCTATGATTTTCATTATCGTCCCCCCACCCATTTTATAATTAGTAAATCACTTAAAAGATGACAACGGTTTGTCATCTTCATTGTCCTATTGCGTTGTAGGTTACTAAGGCGATAAGCAGAATAGATATACTATTTAGCTATATACCCGTTTCGCTCGTGCTGCCGATTTCAAGCAAATTACCCTCTGGGTCAGCGACATAAAAGTTGCGGATACCGAAAGGGTAGGTTATTGGTTCACCAAGCGGGAGCTGCACATCCAATTTTGATAGTCGCTCATATTCTGCATCCACATCGGAGAAACACGGCAACCAAAGGGCAATCTCACATGTTTGATTAATTCCCTTAGGTGCGATATAGCTCTCGTTGATTGTTTTTACAAATTGTTCTCTACTGTACATGAATAAGGACAGTGCGCCGCTTGCCGTCTCAAACTCTGCAAAATCTCCGCTGTTCCACTCCGTATGAAAGCCCAATGTGTCTCTGTAGAATTGTACCATGTTATATATGTCACCGACCAATAGACATACGCCTATCTTTACATCTCGTCCGTTCAATATCATTGTCTCCTTTTTCTATCAACAATATTCGCTTATAGCTAATTATACATCGCTTGTTTATCCAAAATAAGGTAAACTTCCCCTATCCGTTTTGCCTATCCAGACCGTCAAGGTCGAGTAGGATTTTTCGTAAAGAGTGGCGAAAAAATCTCCACTCTTAAACCCTTGATAGCCTGGATTTTTGCCTTTGCATTTCGCCAGCGAAAACGGAGAAGCGGCTAATGCCCTAACCGGGAGGGCCGCTTGCTATGCCCCAGGGGGGCTCTCTCCTGTCTCCGGATCCGGCCAGTAAGCGAACAGGGATCCCACCGATTGCCCCATAGTGTTTCGGCGAATTGCCTCGCCAAAGATGGGCGCTACCGAGAGTATGGTCATGTTAGGCAAGCGCTTCTCGAAAGGGATGGGCACAGTGTTAGTAACGACGATCTCATCGATCTCGGGCACCTCTCGAATCCGTTCGATAGCCCTACCGCTAAACAAACCGTGTGTGCAGGCAAGGGTGATCTTGCGCACTTGCTGCTGACGCAAAATATCGACCAACGCCAGAATCGATCCCCCCGTAGCGATCTCGTCATCGAACAAGATGACATCCCGGCCGGTGATATCGCCGATGATACCCGCTACTCGCACCTCTTCATCCGACACGCGCTCTTTGTCGCCAGCTGCAACGCTCGCACCCAAGGCGCGAGCCAATTTGGCGGCTCGCTTGGCGTGACCGATATCGGGCGAGACCACCACAGTGTTGCTGAGATCCCTGGAACGAAAGTGTCGCTCGAACTCGGTCTGCGCGGTCAGGTGATCTGTGGGCACGCTAAAGAAACCGTGTACCTGGGGCGAGTGCAGCGTCATAGTCATAACGTGGCTGGCGCCCGCTGTGGCAAGGACATCGGCGATGAGCCGCGCGGTGATAGAGATGCGTGGCTGATCCTTCTTGTCGGAGCGCCCGTAGGAATAGTAGGGGATCACTGCATGGACAGTCCTTGCTGACGCGCTGCGAGCCGCGTCTATCATCATCAGCATCTCGAGAATGTTATCGCTGACGTTGGGTGTGAAGGACTGAATGATGACCACCTCTTTGCCGCGCACACTCTCTGCAAGGTGCACAAAGAGATTGTCGTTGCTAAAGCGCTGCGTTTCTCGGCGACACAGCCTGCATCCCAGATAGTCCGCGATCTCTTGCGCGAGTTCCGGATGAGAGCTGCCACTAAAAATACGCAGTCTGTCAGAGAGTGCCTGCTCCGAAGTCGGTTCCATGCTCGCGCCAGTTCTCCTTCGCTCCTAGGTGTTGCTCGATACGGTATCTTGGCACAATGACGCAGTCTACCACAATACAAAGGCCGTGCCAAAGCAAGAGCACGGCTACCCGCTCCATCAGCTTGCAAAACCCCCGTTCACCAGTTGCAGAGCCTTTGGGGCCATGCTATACTCACACTATCGTCGCCTCCCCTCGTGTTGCAAGAACCCTGAGGAGCCAAACGTGAAACGAAATCCTTTCAGCGCCATGGTTGTCTTGCTGTCAGCAATTCTTCTCCTGTTTCCTGCGATCGCAAGGGCAGACTACCCCGGCAACCTTCTACAGAACCCCGATTTCGAGGGGGGTTCGTACAACTCGCAATCCTTGGGTACTAGCCTATCATCTAATGTGGCCAATGGGTGGACTCCCTGGTCGATCTTGGGAGATGCCACATTCAATCGAGAGGTGGAGTATAAAGTGCTCGATATCTCCACACTCCCAAGCGGCTATAACATACATAGCGGCAACCGCTCGATGAAATTTTTTACCAGCTATGGCTCGCATACAGCCGGCTTTTACCAACGAGTCCCCGTAACACCCGGCACCCAAGTGACTTTTTCGATCTGGGTGCAGATCTACACAGGGGAGCGCGAGCTCGTTTCTTACGGCAATCCTATCTCGGATTTGGAATGGCCAAAAGAGCACGGGGACAAGCAGGGGCCCGGGCTGTATCGAGCCTACGCTGGAATTGATCCGTACGGTGAGACACCCCCCGGGTTTGGAGCGCCTCCGTCAGCGAATACGGTCTGGTCAGCACCCATCACAGACTTTGAGACGCGAGTGGTGGATGAGCAGGGCCGCGAGTGGGATGCGTGGGTCCAACTCACTGTCTCTACTGTCGCCAAAAGCGACCATGTGACGGTGTATACCAAGGGGCAACCCGAGTATCCCGTGAAACACAACGATTCCTTTTGGGATGACGCTTGCCTCACCACGGGACAGGCGGCACTTCCCACGCAACCCCCCACGGATACTCCGCCGCCCACACCGGAGCCCTCCGATGCGTCGGTCGATTCCGATGTGTCCCCCGAGGCCGAGACCACGGAAGAGCCCGTGCCTGTGCCGACCGCAGAGAGTACTGCGACAGCAGTTCCCACGGAGGAGCCTGAGGAAGAGTCCGTGGACACAGCAACACCGACTCCAACCGATGTGCCGCCCACAGCGACTCCCAGCCCAACAGCTACAGCTGAAGCTCCCACAGCTACGGCTGTTCCACCGACACCTACAGAAGCGCCCGTAGAGACGGTGACCGCGATCGAAGACTCGGAGACGCCGGTTCCACCGGAAGACGCCGATGAACGGGGCGGCAGCTGCATCGGTGGTTTGCTCGCGATCTATGGTGGGTTAGCGCTCGCGTCGGTATCTGTACCGCTTTGGCTGCTCTTCCTCCGCAGGCGCTAGAACGTTCCCGCTACCGCAAGCACGTAACGGTCCAGCGTGAGGTACTTTTGTGCCACGCGCTGGACTGCGTCTTTGGTCACACCTGCGATCATATCGGGGTAACGTTGTAGGTAGTCCAGTCCGAGGCTGTACTCCTCGATCGCGAGCAAGAAATCCGCAATACCGGCGTTAGTTTCCAGCCGCAGCGGCAACATGCCGGTGAGATAGGATTGGCTATCCGCCAGTTCCTCGCTTGAGATGGGCTCATCGCGGAGGCGTGCCAGCTCGGCAAGGATCGATTCGATCGTGCGATCTACATCTCGTGCATTGATGCCCGCCCGGATGATCCAAGGGTGCGGCCCCCAACTGGACTCCAGGCTACTGCTGATATAGTATGCCAGGCCCTGCTCATCTCGCACGTTCTGCCCGAGTCGCCCCATGAGCCCCAGCCGCCCCAACACCAAGTCGGCCACTAACGCCGGGTAATAGTCCTCAGACGCGCGCTCCATACCAATGACCCCCCAGATGAGATCCGCCTGAGCCTTCTCTGGAAGCTCTACCCACTGTACAGCGACCTCGGGTGGTGTCTCCGCCTGTGGCACATGCCATTCGGGAGCCTCTGTATCCACGCGCCAATGCGCGAGAGTGGCTTTCACTTTCTCGACCACTTGAGGCGCAGGAACAGCACCCACTACGCTCAGGGCCAGGGTCGCTGGATGGTACTTGGTTCGGTGAAACGCCACGATCTCATCGAGGGTGAGTGCAGATACGGTCTCTCGGGTTCCTAGCAGAGGGCGCCCATAGGGGTGTCTGGCTGGATATAGCGCCTTCATGAGGGCTTTGCTAGCGCGATATCCCGTATTCGTCTCCAAGACCCCCAGCTGTGTCAGCATTTGACCGCGCAGGCTCTGCAATTCCTGTTCCGGGAAGGTGGGCTCGGCCAGCACCTCGGCAGTCAGCTCAAGTAATAGATCGAGATCTTGGGCCAAAGCTCTCCCACTGAACCCCGCGTTGTCGGCACTAGCTGAGATATGCAAAGAGGCCCCCACGTCGTCCAAAAGCCGGTTGATCTCTTGAAACGAGTGTTGGCGCGTACCCCTGCGCACCATCGACGCGGCAAGGGCCGCTAAACCCGCCTGCTCGTCCGTCTCATGCAACGCCCCCGCTCCGAAATCCCCCTCGACGGTGACGGATGAGCTCGCAAAGTTCTCCTTTACTAGCAGAATGATGCCATTGTCAAGCTTTGTACGAACCACGGTCTCTGGGCTGATCATGTCGTTGGGCAGTGTGCGCCGATACCCACAGTAGCCAAGACCGGGCACGGTCCAATAGTTCGTCATAGAGGATCCATGGCTCGTGCCACCGTCTCCTGTGGGGAGAAACCAGCCCACCGTCCGATTGTTGTCCACCAAGTAAGTACGAGCCACACGTTGCACATCGTCGGGGGTCACCTGCGTAAACTCCTGCAGCACATGATCGATGCGCTCGGCTCTATCCACCATCTCCAGAAACCCCAGTGTTAGTGCCTGGCCATTGGCGCTCTCGCTGCTGTACGCGAACTGCGCCTCAGTCTGGCGCACAGCCACTTGCAACTCCCGCGTTTGCACAATCTCTGCTTGTAGCTTGGTGACCTCGGCCAGCAAAGCCTCCTCCACCTCCTCAGGCCGGCGCCCGTCACGTACGGTGGCGCCAAGGGTAAAGAGGTAGGGGTCTAGACTAACATACAGGCTGCTACCCACCGACGACGCTAATTGGCTCTCGACAAGCGCTCGATAGAGGCGAGCGCTACGAGCTAGAGAGCTTCCAAAGGAAAAAATGGCGCGTCCACCCGAGAGGATCGCGTTCAGCACCACCAACGGGATATAGTCGGGGTGTGACACGGGGGGAACATGATAGGAGATGCGCACGTTGGGAGCTGAGCCGGGCATACGCACCGTAACACGCTTCTCTCCGAGTTGGGGCGGTTCCGGACGAATAGCGCTAACAGGGAGCTCCGCTGGAGCGATATTGTCAAAATGGCGCTTGATCAGTTCGAGGTGCTTCTGTGCGTCCAGGTCGCCCACCACGACCAAAACTGCGTTGTTGGGCAAATAGTGCGCTCGATAGTGTGCATACAGCTGGTCACGGCCGATCTGCTGCAAATCTGCTTTCCACCCGATCGTCTGGTGGTGGTAAGGATGAACACGGAAGGCGGCCGCTGCGACCTCTTCGGCCAGTACGTAACGCGGCTCGTTCTCCGATCCCTCACGTTCAGCGATGATCACCGTGCGTTCCGCCTCAACCTCCTCGGGGTCGAAAGTAGCGGTAAGCATGCGATCCGATTCGATCTCCAGAGCAAGCTCGGCCCAGTTACTGGGAAGTGTGGCATAGTAGGCGGTAAAGTCGTAGCTCGTCATGGCGTTCACGTAACCGCCGTGACGGTCTATGGAGCGCATGATGCTTCCCTTGGGGAAACGGCTCGAGCCTTTGAACATCATGTGCTCAACCCAATGAGACAGCCCGGTGTGCCCCTCCGTCTCGTTGCGGCTGCCAACACGATACCATATCCAGGTGCTGACAACTGGCGCAGTGTGGACCTCCCTCAAGATAACCTTGAGCCCATTTTCCAGGGTTACCTGGTGTGTGACTGGCGGCATACGGATATTCCTTCCTCAGCTGGCCCATACCCCCGGTGCGCACGAAGCATCCGCAAGCTATTGGGGGCTTTATAAGCCAAAAGTGCGGTACACTCGGGGGAGCGTTCGGTTGATGGGAGGATGTGGATTGAAAGTAACGATAGACGCAAATCGTATATGGTGTTTGCTCCACAGTTCTGTACATACGAAAATCGAGTATAACACGTGCCCAGCCAGGACTCAAGGCTGAAATCGTTCTCGCCGTTGTGCATGCCGGGGTCGGGGTTTCGGTCGAGGTTGCAACATTGCCCAACTACGCTATCAATGGTATACTTTTGCCCTGTGCATGTTCGGCGATATGATCTGCAAGCATTGAGAAAGCAAGGTTCATTATGCCAACACCTCAAGTCATATCCGGTGACAACGGGCGCGCCGGCATGCTGCGGGGATTCAAGTCCATCGCACGTCTGCTGGCAATCACGCTGGGACCGATTGGGGGCCATATCGCCAACTCGCGGCACCCCCAGATGGCCCCTGAGCTCCTCACAGACGCCGCCACCATCGCCAGACGCATCATCGAGGTCCCAGATCGGGTCGAGAATACGGGCGCTATGCTCATGCGGCATATGGTATGGCACGTCCGCGAGGAGGTCGGCGATGGAAGCGCAACGACGGCCGTCCTAGCCCAAGCCATCGCATCCGAGTTCCATCGTGTTATAGCGGCCGGTGCAAACGCGATGATGGTCAAGCGTGGCCTAGAGAAAGCCACTGCAGCCGCGATTAAGGCGCTGGATGAGCTCTCAATACCGCTGGAGGGCGAGGAAAAGATCGCAGCCGTGGCTGCCGCATCCACTGGGAACCAAGAGATCGCGACTTTGCTGGGTGAAATGTTTGATGTTTTGGGCCCCGACGCCAACATCGAGATCACTGGTTATATCGCTACTTTTCACGATCGAGCCTACCACGAAGGCGCTCGGTTTGCGGGCGGATATGTCTCGCCTTACCTCATTACGGACACCACCCGCCGCTTGTCCATCCTCGACGACGTACATGTGCTCGTGGCAGATCTCGCCTTCGAGTCGGTAGAGTCCATACAGGTCGCTCTTGAGAATCTTCTCAAAGTCGAGGGCAAGAACATCCTGGTCATTTGCAGCCGGATGTCGGATAAAGCGATAGGCGTTCTCGTTGCCAATAACGAGCGTGGCAACATTCGCTCCACCGCAGCAACCCTCAAGGCAAGAGAAGAACTGCGGCGCGAAACCATCGAGAACATCGGTCTACTGGTGGGGGCGATCCCCGTGAAACAGATTCCCGAGATGAAGGCGCACGATATCACCACAGCACACTTTGGGCACGCCGAGCGCGTGGTGGTGAGCCGCGACAGCTTGACCATCATCGGCGGTAGGGGAGACAAAAAGGCGATCCGCGAGCGTACCGGCTCGCTCCGCAAGCGACTGCGTCAGGCTCAGGATGCGGAGGAGAGAGAGCTTTTGCGCAATCTGCTCTCCCAGTTCTCAGCTGGCATCGGTGAGCTCCGTGTGGGGGCGCTTACGGAGCAGGATCGTAAGGCCATTAGGGAGCAGGCCGAACAGGCGATCAAAGCTGTTCAAGCGGGTATGGAAAGCGGTATCGTTCCTGGAGGAGGCGCTGCCTATATGGCGTGCATTCCCGCTGTCGAAGCTGTGCAGGCGGAGGGGGATGAGGTCGCCGGCGTTCGGGTGTTGGCCCGTGCTCTAGAAGAGCCGATGCGTTGCATTATCAGCAACTCAGGCGTCCACGCCCCGCTAATGATAGCCGAAGCCAAGAGACTTGGTCCACAGTATGGATATGATGTCCGTTCCGGTCGGGTGGTCGACATGGTTGAGGAAGGCATTGTGGATCCCACCATGGTAGTCAAGCGTGCGCTACAGCAAGCTTCCAGTGGGGCAATGATGCTACTCACCACGGATGCCCTCGTTCTTCATCGCAAACCCCAGGAGGCGTATCAGCCATGAGCAACTCGAAGGACGCACCGCTGAGCGACACGCAAGCGTGGGAGTCACTGGGCCCCATCTCGCGGGGAGGCACCGTTTTTGGGTTGGCCGTATCCCCCGTGCCGGACGTCTCAAGATACTGGGCGGCCACCGGCTGCGGCATCTATTACTCGGATGATGGCGGGGAGACTTGGGCGCAAACGTTGAGCGGGCTCACAACGCCTCTTCTCAGCAGCTTGGCCGTTGCATCCAATGGCGCTCTACTGGCCGGCTCTCTTGTGGGTGACCTATTTGTCTCTTTTGATTACGGCAAGACATGGCGTCCCGGCCTTGTGCCACAAGAGTCTCGTGCCACCATCACCAGCGTGCTCCCGACGCCCCTGTTCCGCAAAAACGGGTCCGCCTTTGCCGCCACCGATGGCGGGGGGCTACTGGTCACACGGAACTCTGGCAAGTCTTGGGAAGATAGTAGCTTTGGCTTGGGCGACTCGATCGTGCTGGCCGTAGCCACAGCGCCAGATTGGTCCAAACGCGAGACAATGTTCGCGGCGACCTCGGAAGGTGTGTTCACCTCCATAAATGGTGGGCGCGCCTGGCGCGAGACGGAGCTGATGCTCGACGACGATGTGGTTGATGCGCTGGCCGTTAGTCCAGCCTTTGAGAGCGATCGCACCGTCTTTGCAGGCACTGAGAATGGCGCGGTCTACCGTTCCTCCAGCGCGGGGCGCACTTGGGATCTGCTGGAGGAAAAGCTCGGGGACGGGGCGGTGAACGCCCTATGGGTGGCCCCAGACTTTGAAGAGACTGGGATCGTTCTCGTCGGCGTTGGCTCAGAGCTTTACCTTTCTCAGGACACTGGTGACTCTTGGGAATCTGTAGCGGCGCTTCCAAATGCGATTTTGGCGATAGCCGGCGATATCGACGTGATATTGGTGGGTTTGCACGATCAGGGTGTGTTCAAATCCACCGACCGGGGCAAGACATGGCAACCCAGCAGTGAGGGCTTCTCGGCCCGCGGCTTTGCGCGCCTGGTGGCGTCCGATAAGAAGCTGTTCGCCATGGGTCCGCAGGAAGGCCTGTGGGTTTCCTCAGATCAGGGCCATACTTGGGAGAACGTGCCCGGGCTTGACGAGCACATGCCACTCACAGCGTTTCATCTCACCCCCGAAGGGGAGGCTTTTTTGGTCAGTCAGAACAGTGGCATCTTGCGCGCGACTGGCGAACTGGCGCAGTGGGAGGTGGTGGATAGCACCATCGGTGTTCAGGCTCTCTACATGGCGGGGCGTGATGGCTGGGCAGGTACAATGGACGGCAAGCTCCTCAAGACGCTCGACGGCGGAACAACGTGGTCGGAAGCCGAGTCGCCCTGCGATGACTGCGAGATCTTGTCTATCGTGGCCTCACCCAACTATGTACAAGACCGCACAGTGCTCTTGGGCGCGGCCGTAGAAGCGACTGCCAGCCAGCAAGCGCGTGTCGGTCTCTGGCGATCCACGAACAGCGGCGGTACCTGGCGCGCTGTAACCACCCAAGTGACGACGGCACGCTGGCTGGATATCGCCATACCCGATAACTCGGATAGCGATCCAGCGGATCGTGCGGTGCTGGCCACCGGCCCCTTTTGCTTGCGACCCTTACAGCGTGCCAAAGAGGTCTGGATCAGCACGCGGGTGGATCCCAGCGGCGCTAACACGCTCAGCCTTTTGGTATTGGGCGATCTCGACAGCAACAGCCTCCTATATGCGGCCACGGGCAACGGCATCTATCACTCGGTGGATGACGGGCGCACTTGGCAACCCTCATCGGGTGAGACGGCTACGCAGAGCTTTGTGAGCCTCGCCTCACAGCGGCTGGACGATGAGCATGCTGTCTATGCGCTAAGTCTTGGGGGTGTGCTGTTCCGCAAGGCTCTGTCATGACAAAATTGACTGGTATGAGAGAGGTACCTCTGTAAGGGTGCCTCTCTTTTATGTCTACTTGATTGGCGTAACCGTTGCTATCCTACCTAATGTATCCAGTCTTCACAAAATATTCGCCCTAGTCTACCGCACGACTGCGCGGTTTGATCCTATTGACACCAGACATCGTGTTCCCTGCCGAAAGATCGCATACAATAATCCCGCGCGGGCATGGTGCACAGGCCCTGGAAGCGGAGATCCATGAAGCAAACGTATGTGGCGCTTGACCTAGAGTTCACAGGCCTGGACCTCAACCAGGACGAGATCATCGAGATCGCCATGGTCAAGTTTCGCGGCAACGAGGTGTTAGAGACGTTCAGCAGCCTCGTGCAGTCGCGCCGAGAGATTCCTTTCAAGATACAGCAACTAGTCGGTATCACACAGGTAGAAGTACATCGAGCGCCCACTTTGCGGTCGCTCATGGGCGAGATCATTGCTTTTGTCAGGAACCACCCCCTCGTTGCACATACCATAGAAACCGATCTGACCTTCCTCCGTAGGCAAGGTATTCATCTCAACAACCTTCCCATTGATACGTTTGAGCTAGCCAGTATCGTGATGCCCGAGGCACACGTCTACAGCCTGGCGAGCCTCAGTGAGATGCTGGGGATTACTCTAGAGCAAAATCACCGTGCCCTACCCGACGCTATGGCTACTATGGACCTCTTCTTGGCGTTGCTCGATCGTTTGCACGCAGTTGAGCTTGAGGTATTGGAGGAGGTCGTCACCGCAGCTGAAGGCACCGAGTGGCCCCTCCGGCTTGTGTTCCGCAACGCTCTTCTGGAGCGCCAGTCGGAGGATTTGCTCGCTCAACGCGCCCTTTCATCTCGGAGGTCGCTGCCCCCGATCGAGTTTGACGAAGCTCCGCCACTGGAGCCAAAGCAGCACCCAATGTCTATCGACATCGACACCCTCGCTGAGGCAGTGTCTCCCGGTGGGGCCTTTGCGGCGCGCTTCCCAGGGTACGAGCACAGGCCACAGCAAGTGGATATGTTGCGTGCCGTGGCCGATGCCTTTAACACCCCCATGCATCTGGTTGTGGAAGCGGGAACGGGGGTGGGCAAGTCGATCGCCTATCTCTTGCCGGCTATCGCTTATGCTGTGCAGAACACCTGTCGGGTTGTGATCTCGTCTAACACGATCAATCTGCAAGACCAGCTCATCCAGAAGGACATACCCGACATACGCAGAGTGTTGCCCACCGACTTTTGCGTGGCCGTACTCAAGGGGAGAAACAACTATCTTTGCCAGCAGCGACTCCACGCATTTCGCCGCGGCCGACGCCTTTCCGCGGATGAGGTGCGCTTGCTGGCCAAAGTGCTCTTTTGGCTACCCACCACCCTCACCGGCGATCGCGCCGAGCTCCTGCTCATCGGGCTTGAGGGCGCGTTATGGTCCGAGATCGCGTCCGATGCGCTGACCTGCCTCGGCGACTTGTGTCCATATCGCCAATCGGGCATGTGCCTGTTTTACAATGCCCGCAGCAAAGCGAATCGAGCCCACCTCGTGATCGTGAACCATGCCCTACTGCTGTCCGACCTCGCGCTGGATAACCGAATCCTTCCCGACTACCAGCATCTGATCATCGATGAAGCACACCATCTCGAGGAATCCGCCACCGGACAGTTCGGTTTCGAGGTGGCCAGTCGCGATGTATATGCTTTTCTGGCAAGCCTCAGCCACCAGGGGGCGGAGACCGCCGCGGGAGTGCTGGCAGCTATTCCTGGTTTGTTCCAGACTCCAGGTATTGGTGCCGCAATACAGGAGGCCTCAGCGGATACGATTCAGACCATACGCGCTCGGGTAGATGAGGCTGGCCCACTTCTACGGGAGCTTTTCAGCATTCTGTTGGCATTTCTTACCCAGCAAGGCGGGACCCAACGCAGCAGCCAGGATTCCTACGACCAGCGCATTCGCCTGACTTCTAGCCTGCGTACCCAGCCCGACTGGTCTCTTGTGGAGATAGCTTGGGATAACCTAGCTATGACCCTTCGGCAAGTTATTCGTGACCTCCAGAGATTACAAGGGCTGTTCGAGAACCTTCCATCCAGGGAGGACTCGGAGAGAAACGAACTAGCGCAAGAGCTCGCCGCAACGATCCAGCGCGGAGACGAGATAGTCGACGGTCTCCATAGGATCCTTGCCGAGCCGGAAGAGGGTGGCATCTACTGGGTCGAAATGGTACGGCGCACTGAGGAGCTCACGCTGCATAGCGCGCCGCTGAGTGTAGGCCCCTTGTTACAGGAGAGGCTCTTTAGCCAGAAGGCATCTGTGGTGCTTACATCGGCCACCCTGGCAGCCGGTAACAGTTTCCGTTACATCGAACAACGCCTTGGGCTAGAGGACCCACAGGAGCTCGCATTGGGTTCACCTTTTGACTTTGAGTCAGCTGTACTGCTGTATGTGCCCAAAGACATGCCTGAGCCTTACCAACCCTACTATCAGCGCAGCGTAGAGCAAGCCCTCATCGATCTCTGCATCGCTACGGAGGGGCGGACCATGGTGCTGTTTACCTCCAACAGTCAGCTCAATAACACCTATCGAGCTATTGAGGGCCCCTTAGCCCGCGAGGACATCCTCGTCCTCGCCCAAGGCATGGACGGATCGCGCCGGCAACTCTTGCAGAGTTTTCGCTCTGCGCCGCGTGCCGTGCTGTTGGGCACGCGCAGCTTCTGGGAGGGCGTCGATGTGGCCGGCCAGGCCCTCAGCTGTCTGGTTATCACCCGGCTGCCGTTCGCTGTACCCACAGACCCTATCTTTGCCGCACGCTCCGCCACTTTCGATGACCCCTTTCACGAGTACTCGCTGCCGGATGCTATCCTGCGCTTTCGCCAGGGCTTCGGCCGCCTCATCCGCAGCAAAGATGACTATGGTGTTATCGTCGTCTTGGACAAGCGCATTCTCACCAAGGCCTACGGCAAAAAGATTCTACAATCCCTGCCACCATGCACCGCACGCCAAGGTCCTTTGCAGGCGCTGCCGGATGTTGCACGGCGTTGGCTGAACCCTCAGAACCGCCGATGATATAAGCGCTCTCTCGAGCCTAGGGCCTATGGGTGGCTCGAGATAAAGTGATTGCCTTGTATTGATTACATATGGAGGACATATGATTCCTGTAACACAGCTCCGACGCGGTATCGTTTTCGAGGAGGACGACCAGTTATGGCGTGTCCTAGAGTATGACCACTACAAGCCGGGGCGCGGCAACGCTATCGTGCGCACCAAGATCCGTAATTTACGTAGTGGAGCCACCATCAACCGCACCTTCCTTTCGGGTGAACGGGTTCAGGATGTACGCCTCGAGAAGCGCGTAGTCCAGTATCTCTACAATGACGGCGAGACCTATCACTTTATGGATATGGAGACGTTTGAGCAACCCTCGCTATCCGAGGAGGCGTTGGACAACATCATCCCCTATCTCAAAGAGGGGATCACGCTAGAGATCGAGATGTACGACAACGAGCCTATCGGCATCGAGTTGCCTATCACGGTGGATCTTGTGGTCACCGAAGCGCCCCCTGGCTATGCCGGAGACACCGCTACCAGCGCAACCAAAGAAGTCGTGTTGGAAACAGGGCACAGGCTCCAAGCACCCTTATTCATCCAAGAGGGTGACACCGTCCGCGTCGACACCCGCACCGGGCAATACCTCACACGCGCCTAGCCTGCCTCAAGGGATCTTTCGGGGCTAACTGCTATGGTCAGCCCCGAGTTTTCCTCTTATATCGCTGAGAGATCCCATAAACTTCTCACCAACCTTCATGTCCTGCAGATTTTTTGCTGTTCTCAGCCATACCCGCAAGTATTATTGGCACATCTTTACGATGATCTAAATACATTTTTGTATCTATAGGAGAGAGTATATAGTAGTCGTAGTAGGCTCTGTGGATAAGTGGATAAAGGCGAGACTCCCACAACTTGCTGTGGGGGGTCAGGCTTTTGCCCATACATCTTGTGGTTTGTTATCCACAGAGCCTGTGGATAACTTGTCAACAGGCTTGGGATAGTTTATGTCTCACTATGCGGTCTCATCCAGGATCTTTGTGAAAAGACCGTAATATATATGAATATAAAGGAGAGTACCGCTATATATAGTGATCTCTTGCCGACAAATCCTGTGGATAGATGGCCCAATTATGCACAGGGTTATCCACCGGATTGATCGAGTTATCCACAGGTGTATAAGAGTTATCCACAAGGATCGGGATACCGTATGGGCACAGCACAATGATAAACGCCCCATTTGTGATGGGGCGTTTGTTACAATTGGATGTGTGCCGCAGCCGCCAGCACTGAGGTCACCTGTAATAGTTTGCCATCGAGGTGTCGAGCGGTACATTGTTCAGCACCGCGCCGATGATGCGCGAGTTGACCTTCTGTAGGCGTTCTACAGCGCGCTGGGCTTGTTCACGCTTGGTCTCGCCCGCACTGACCACCAAGAGCACGCCATCGACT
>CAYOUT010000002.1:143146-234481 GCA_964407215.1 uncultured Anaerolineales bacterium
TCGGTTACGGCCATCACGGGGGGCGCATCGAATATCACCATATCCGCTTCGGACAACAGGCGGTCGATGACCTTTTCCATACGGACAGAACCCAGAAGATCGGAGGGCCTAGGCGGGAGCGTGCCACTAGTCACAACGCGCAATCCATTCACGGATGTTTCTAGCAGGGGTGGGTTCTCTAGGAGGTCGTCATCCACCATCATAGAGGTCAGGCCCAGCTGGTTATCGCAACCGAACAACTGGTGCAGATAGGGTCTGCGGAGATCACAATCGACGACAATCACTCGCTGATCGACTTGCGCAATGGTGACGGCGAGGTTGGCTAATGTAGTAGACTTGCCCTCGCCGGGCCCGGGCGAGGTGATCAACAGGGTACGCAAAGGGCTATCCAGTGCCGCGAACTGCAGATTCATTCGCAGCGTGCGATAAGCTTCGCTGGCCGGCGACTGCGGATCTTGTATGGTTACGAGCTTTAAAGAGTCGCTCATCGGGCGGACCTCCTCGGCGATGATCGAAGGTGGGATGGTGGGTTAGCCACGGCGCCGGGTCGGGTGGCTGGGAGCCCCGGTCACGGTTGGCAGCGTACCCAATACAACGAGCCCGGTGTGACGCTCTATATCGCGCGTGGTGCGGATAATGTCGGCTTCTAGCCATTCCAGCACAAAGATAACAAGGCCGCCGGCAAGTATGCCAAAGAAAGCGCCCGCCAGGGCGTTGATCTTCCACTTGGGACGATGCAGTACACCCGGGACGGCCGTGTCTCGAATGCTCACCTCGACACGGTCTGCTTTATCCTGCTCCAACATGGTCACCGTGATGCGCTCTACAAAGACTTCTGCAGTAGTCTGCGCGATATCCCGTGCGATCAGAGGGTCGTAATCATCGGCATCGATCTGAATGACGAAATCCGACTCTCTCGGACTGACAGTGAGCTTGGAGCGCAGCTTGTCTGGCGGAATGTCGAGCTGCAGGCGGTCTGCGACCTCCGTGGCTGTTTTGCGCGAGCCGATCTCACCGGCCCAGTTGAGCATGAGCCCTTTGATCGTCTGTTGCAGCCCCCAATCCAGTCGGCCGGACCAGACATTGAGCAAAATGCTGGACCGATATATCGGAGTCTGCAACTTGCTGAATACGATGGCCGAGGATGTTGTGATGACGGCTACCAACACAATGATCCAGCCGCGCTTGGCCAGGATACGCAAATAGTCACGTAGTTGCACAGAAACCTCCTGGTGAGTGTACAAGACAATGAATTATACCATCACGTTGGATTAGGGCCAAGACACCCATCGCGTGCTCAGGGTGTCGAACGAGGCCGCAATAGATTCGCTAACCAAGATCGACGAGTGGGTATCTCTGCCAGGATGGGAAGCTGGGTATCCGCCAAGTCCGCCGAATGGCGGACGGTATCGTCTAAATAATCCAGTACAAAGGTCAGGGCAATACCGGCCAACAGAGCCAGCAGGAGCCGCAGGGGCAGATCGAGGCGCTGGCGCAATGAGAGATCCACTGGGCCAATAGCTGGAGGATCGATCAGAGCGACAACTGCGCTATCTGTAGCCAGTTGACTAAAGTACCTGTCGCTCTGATTTTGCAGTATGTGGACGGAGGCCTCGGATATTCTCCCCAACTCGTCGGGATCCGGCCAAGAGATGGTAACGGTGAGAATACGGTGTAGCTTGCCCGCCGAAGTTGCCCCTTGGATGGTGCCTGGGGGGATGTGCAGACCCGATAGCTGCGCTACGTCCTGTGCAAAAGCCGCGCTCTTGATAACCTCTGCAAGGTCGTCCAAAAGGTACTCGGCCGTCCTCCAGGCGTAATAGCGATCGTAGGTGTAATAGGTGCCGTCTGAGAGCTCGGGCTTCAAGCCTACGGTGAATCGCATTGCAGCAGAATAGGTCGTGGGCGGTCGCGTTCCCCAGATAACATAGCTCAGGGCGAACAGCCCAACTAGGGCTGCGACGAGCCACAGGCGCTTCTTGACGATCTGCCAATAGAGTCGCAATTCCATAGTGTCCCTTTTGTGTAGAGGGGTTAGGTGTTTACCAAAGCTCCGCCAATTTACACCAAAGGCGTGGGCCCAGCACAAGAATGCCTACGGCCGCTGCATCAATCGCCGCTACCAGGATAGTGCCGGCCGCTACATCCTTGGCGCACTTGGCGAGGGGATGGTACTTCTGCGTGATCATATCCACGACTAGCTCCGTGACGGTATTGATCATCTCGCCGGCAAAGACGAGCGCAATAGCGAGGATGATCAATGCCCACTCCAATGCTGTCAACTGCACCCAAACGGCGAGAGCGATCACTATTGCAGCGACGACAAAGTGGATGCGCGCGTTTCTCTCAGTACGCAGCACGTAACAAACGCCGTCAATCGCGTGTCGGAAGCCGAGCAGCAAGCCGGATTTGAAGGGTCTTTCCGCCATAGAGAGATGATCACTCTTCACTAGGTGTGTCAGGGCTGGCTGTCAACACCCTGGACTGGACACGCTCCGGGTATTGAATTCGCGGGTGGAATACTCCCTGTAAAACGCTGACAAAAGCCTGGCGTATCTTGTCCAGATCCCGCAGGGTAAGGTCACACTCATCGAGTTGCCCACTAACAAGTCGGTCATTAATCACTTGGCGGATGATACGCTCTGTCTCAGCCTGTGTCGAGGGGCGGTGCGCTCTGACCGACGCCTCTATGCCATCGGCGAGCATGACGATGGCCGTCTCGCGGCTCTGTGGGCGAGGACCAGGGTAGCGGTAAGCACTCTCGTTCAGGGTTTCTCCGCCGTTTTGCTCTGCGGCATGTCGATAGAAATACATAACGAGCATCGTACCGTGATGCTCTGAGATGAAATCTTGGACCCTATCCGGTAGGCCATACTTGTGTGCCAGGGCGAGGCCATCCGTCACATGAGAGATGATGATCTCTGCGCTGGTTTGTGCGTCGAGTTCGTCGTGGGGGTTTACGCCATCGCTCTGGTTCTCAGCGAAAAAGTAGGGCCGGATCGTCTTTCCCACATCGTGGTAATACGATCCCACACGCGCCAGTAGGCTGTCGGCGCCAATGGCTTCCGCCGCCCGCTCCGCCATGTTGCTGATGATGATGGAGTGATGGTAGGTGGCTGGGGCTTTGATCAGGAGTTGGCGAAAAAGCGGATGCGTCGGGCGAGCGAGATCCAGCAGTTGGAGCGAAGTGGTCACCCCAAAAGTCTTGCCGATGAAAGCAAAGGCGACAAATGCGAGGCTGGAAGACAAGACAGCGTTGCCGATACTCACGCCCAATAGCTGTACCAAGCCGACCATGTCATAGAATTGGCTGTGCAGGCGGAAAGCCAGCACCACGGTCATATTCGCAACGGCGACATACAAAGCCGCACGGACAAAACTGGCGAGGTTATCCATACGCCACAAGGCGAGCGCACCAACCATGCCTCCGATCAGTGCGTATACCACCAACTCGATGGAGCCAGCCGCGTTATACCCCACCAGTACAGCTACAATCGCGCTGACCACCAGGGCCAACTGAAGATCCAATAGAATAGTGAGCAGCATGGCGGCGGCCGCGGCAGGGAAAAGGTAAGGAATTACGGTGTGCCCCGGGATGGTCAGCCGAGCCACCAGCCCAAAGATAATGAGCAACAACAACAGAAGCAACTCGCGCCTCGGGCGCGCAAGCAAGAGAGGTTGGCATCGGGCGATGTAGGCGCCCAGCGCGGTCACAAGAATCAGCGAGAACAGAACCACGCCGGCCTGGCTCTGCCAGTTGGTTTTGGCCTCCAGAAGGCCGAGTACGGCGAGTTTCTCAAGGGCAAAGGCACTGACGATCTCACCCTCTCGAACGATGGATTCGCCCTCACGGAGTGTCCACAGCACCGGCTCTACGGTGGCCTCGGCCGCTTGTTTACTCATGGCGGTCTGCTCGGCGTCAAAAAAGCTGTTGGGGACGACGAGGTTTGGCGCCAAAGCAACGACGATCTCACGTTGCTGTTCAGACAGCGCGTAGCTTGTGAAGAGCCTGGCCTGACGAGCGATCTCTGGCCCGGGGGGAGTGCGAATCTCATCTCGCATAATCAGATCCAACACTCTATGTGCTTCGGCTGCGGTAACTTGCCAGGCAGCATCGTCTAGGTCGAGTATGGCCTGGGCCACGGCCGCGCTGGGCTCAATGGCTGGAATGTCCTGGATGAGCCTCAGGCGTTCCTCTGGGCTAGCGAACTCGTCGTGCCGAATGGCGGTGATATAATTGTTGACGTCTCGCAGGCTACGCAATTGCTGGTTTGCGATCTCGGCATCAGCGCCGGTGTATACATCCTTGGTCTGCGACGTGGCGACCTTTCTGGCCTCGAGGGTTTTGATCTCGCTGATGTAGGTGATCTGTCGAGGTGACTTGATACTGCGTGGCGAGGGATCTCCCTCAACAACTGTGACGCGTCCCGGTGAGGTGGGCAGGTTCAATATAGCGCTCCATGCTATCAGCAAGCCAACAGCCAATAACAGGGCACGGAGCGTCTTGCGGAGGGAGGATTCCTGGCCAGGTGTGTTGCGAGCGACATCACGTACAGCAGGTGATCCGCCCGACGGACGTCTTGTCATCTCACTGGACCTTCTGGGGACCTAGGAATCGCTACAAAGAGAGGAGAGGGGAGAATAGACTCTCCCCATAGCTACCGACTCAGCGCCTCGCGGACGATTTGGTTCACAAGGCGTCCATCAACTCGACCCTTCAGGCGAGCCATCGCCTCACGCATTACGGGGCCCATCTGCGCAGGCCCCGTGGCGCCGAGCTCGCCAATGATCTGTTCCACTGCGGCGACGATCTGGTCCTGAGAGAGCTGCTCGGGCAGATACCCCTGAAGGACGCGAATGCCCGCCTCCTCGGTGGTTACCAGATCCTCACGGCGGCCCTGACGGAACATTACGAGGGCTTCCTCTCGCTTTTTGATCTCTCGCGAGATGATCTGGATAACCTCCTCGTCAGAGACCTTGCGCTGCAGCTCTATTTCTGCGTTCTGGATCGCGGCCCGAATCATGCGAATAGCATCTTTGCGGATCGTATCCCCAGAACGCATAGAGTCTTTCAGATCTGCCATCAAACGATCTTGCAAGCTCATGTCGACTCCCCGATCGGGAACAAGGGCAGTCAAAGCTAATACTGCCTCATCTGAGCTTTGCGTGTAGTACGGCGGCTCTTGCGCTGCTTTGCCGCTTTCTTTCGCTTGCGCAGCTGGGAAGGCTTTTCAAAAAAGCGCCGCTGTCGTACTTCGGAGAGGATACGGTCCTCCTGGACCACCTTCTTGAAGCGCTTCATGGCGCTCTCAAAGGACTCTCCTTTTTCCACGACAACCTGAGTCACGGATCTCACCCCTTCCTTGCGGCGCTGTGAGCACCATTCGTTGGAGCCCGACAGGCAACCGTTATTTCATCCGAGAGTTTAGTATATGAGCGGCCCGGAAAAGTGTCAAGTTAAGGCAGTGTCGTCCTTGCAGGCGCAGCCACCTGGAGTTCGCCGACAAGACCTCTCTCTTCTGCCTTCAGGCCGCGTACCATACAGACAGTGTTCGTCAAGTCCAGATCGCTCTGCACGCGAACACGGATATAGTTGTCTGATAACCCGCTCCACATGAGGCCCTTGGGGCCCGAACTGGATGTCTCAAAAAGCACTGACAAGTCGCGCTCTACGAAGCGTCGATGGTATTGTAACGAGAGCTCGCGGCCCAAGGCCATCATCTGGCGGCTGCGCTGCTGCGCAAGCGCGTAAGGCACCTGCTCGTCCATTTCGGCAGCGATCGTACCCTGGCGCACCGAGTACCGGAATACGTGGAGCCGACTGAACTCTGCGCGCTGCACAAAACGCAAGCTCTCTTTGAACTCACAATCCGTCTCACCGGGAAAGCCCACGATAACATCTGTTGTCACCGCGATACCCGGCACGGTGTCGCGGATCCGCTGCAACAGGCACAAGAACTGCTCGGTCGTGTATTTACGCCCCATGCGAGCTAGAGTGGCGTTGCAGCCACTTTGCAGCGGTAAATGGATGTGCCGGCATAGCCGCACATCCTCCCAAAGAGTCAACAGTGCCGGGTCCAAATCCCAAGGCTCGATAGATGATAGTCGTAGGCGCGGTACAGAGGTTCCATCGAGGATTGCCCGCACCAAACGCGGGAGCGACCAGCCCGTACTCCGGGGCAACGGCGCCGAGGGAGCACTGTCGTCCCCATAGGCGCCGATATGCACTCCCGTAAGGACGATCTCTCTGTAGCCCTGCCCCACGCGGGCGCCGATCTCACGTACAATCTCATCCGGCTCGCGACTGCGCTGAGGACCTCGAGCAACCCTGACGATGCAGTAGGTGCACAGGTTATCGCAGCCGTCCTGTACCTTGACGAACGCACGGGTGCGTTCGGTGGCGGGCTCGGCGCCCTCTTGGAGGGTATTATTGAACAGGGGCTGGCCAGGGCTCAAGCTCAGGATACGCTCCAGAGTTGACTCTTTCTGGGCGTTGGGCACCACCAACTCTACACCGTCCATGGCCGAGAGCTCTCCGCTAGCTATCTCGGCGTAACACCCGATAACAGCGATGCGAAGGTGGGCGTTCTCTTTGTTCAATTGCCGTATCAAATGGCGCGACTTGCGGGCGGCCACGTGGGTGACGGCACAGGTGTTGATGATGGCCCAATCTGCGCAGGCAACGCTGTTGACGACCTGGTGTCCGTGGTGTGCGGCTCGCCGCCCCAGAGCCTCTACCTCTGCTTGATTCAGTTTGCAGCCCAGTGTTGAAAAATATATGCGCATAGCTAATTGTACATAATACAGCAATTGCCGCGAACTCGCAATATGGCCTTCGAGCCTGACCAGCGGCATCCTTGAACCTTTTGCGATGGTTACACTGCAGAGCGGCCTGGCCGAGCACAGCAAGTGGCTCCTCATAGACCGGCCACAGCAAAGCCAGGTATAATGCGGGCGTGTATTGGGTTCGGCTGCCCGGTTGCGTGGAGCGGGTGGGCGCACATGACACTTGTTTACATCGCGTTGGCATGGGGCCTGGGAATCTTGGGCGCTCGATGGATCGGAGTCACTCCATCGGTGGCCGGATGGTGGTCCCTGGCTGTAGGGCTACTTGGCGTGCCGCTCTGGCGCTTCAAATCGGTGCGACTGTTTTGGGCCCTAGCGTTCATAGCGCTAGTGGGAGGTTGGCGGTATGCTATTTGCCAACCGCGTGTTGATGAGGGCTGCTTGGCGTACTACCACGACATGGGGTCGGTTCAGGTGGTTGGCTATGTCTCTCAGGATCCGAGTGTCCGCAGCACTCGCACGCAGCTTACGCTCGCGGTCGAGCAAGTGATCCTCGAAGAGGCCTCTCTAGCCGTGCGAGGCAACGTTACATTCAGTGCGCCCAACGGCGAGCAGTACGCCTATGGCGACCGCTTGCATATCACCGGCGCGCTTGAAGCCCCGCCCCTTCTCGATGGTGGTGATGGAGATCCGCTTGCTTACCGCGAATATCTAGCCTCGCAAAGGATCTATTCGGTGATGATGGGCCCCCAGGTAGAGCGAGCTAGCGGCCCAGGAGTTATCACAGGCTACCATCATACGGTATTGCGTTGGATCTATGCGGCCAAGCGACATCTACGCACATCGGTGGAGGCGATCTTGCCCGAGCCGGAGGCAGGTCTATTGAGCGGTATCCTGCTTGGTCTGGGGCATACACTCTCGCAGGATGTGGAAGAGGCTTTTCGAAGATGTGGACTGACCCACATCCTGGTGATCTCGGGGTACAATATCAGCCTCGTGGTGCAGAGCGTCATGATCTTGGGCCGGCGAACGGTGAGTCGTTGGGTGGCCCTGTGGGCTAGTGTTGGCGTCGTGGTGTTGTATGCGGTGTTTGTCGGGCTCTCAGCGCCGGTGCTTCGGGCTGCGTTGATGGGGGTGCTTTTTGTTGGCGCACATCTGGTTGGCCGGCGAAACCACACTCTCACAAGCTTGGCTGCAGCTTCGCTGATCATGACGGCGATTACTCCATTAGCACTATGGAGTGTGAGCTTCCAGCTCTCGTTTGCGGCCACTCTGGGCTTGATCGTCGTGGAGCCCCTCCTTGCTCGTACTATGGCTGTGCCGCTATCGGCTGCCATAGGTGTACAACGAGTCCGGCAAGTGATGCGGGTGCTCAGAGAGCTGCTCGTGGGGACTTTGGCCGCACAGCTCCTGACGTTGCCTATCATCTGGTATCATTTCGGCGAAGTATCTGTAATCGCCCTGTTGGCTAACATCCTGGTGCTGTTCTTGCAGCCGCTCATCATGGCGTTGGGTTTTGCGGCGATGTTTACAGGCGCTGTGTGGCCTGCTGGAGGGCGTGTGATGGCGCTCGCTGTATGGCCTCTTTTGCGGTACAGCGTCGCGGTCGTCGATACGTTGGGCGAACTGCCGTTTGCTTCGGTCAACGTGCCGCGATCGGGTACCCTGTGGATCTTAGCGATGTATGCGGCGGTCGCTGGGGCGATCTGGGGGCGAAGAGCTGGGCTATGGCAACGGTTTAGGGCGTGGGCGACCGGTCTTAGCTTGTGGGAGCCCACTCTGGTATGCCTGAGTATCTTGGCTGTGCTCGTTTGGACGGCGGTGTTGCATCTGCCGGATGGCAGACTGCACGCGTTCTTTCTGGATGTGGGCCAAGGGGATGCCATTTTGCTGCGCTCGCCAGGCGGCAGGACCATTCTCGTTGACGGCGGCGAGGATCCGTTGGTGTTAGCCTCTCGCCTGGGACGCATGCTCCCGCCGTGGAATCGCCATATCGATCTCGTTGTGTTGACGCACTCTGACCGAGACCACTTGGGCGGGTTGGTGCCCCTGCTGGCTCGCTACAGCATCGGTTGCATCCTCCAGCCAGAGGTGTTGGGAAAGGGCGATCTTGTGACACGATGGAACGAGAACCTAGCGGCAGCTGGGATAGCCCCCCTCGAGACCCATCGGGGAGATCGACTGATCCTGGGTGAGAATCTGCGTATTGACGTGCTTCACCCTCCGGCGGGCTATGATGGCGATATCAATCAGAGCTCCGTCGTGTTGCGTGTGGCTATGGGTGACTTTGATATGCTGCTCACAGGAGATATCGATGCGAATGCTGAACTGGACATTGTGACGAGCGAACAGCTCCTATCTGCTGAGGTGCTCAAGGTGGCACACCACGGCAGCAAATCCTCGACTTCTGAAAGCTTTCTGAGTCGGGTTGTGCCTCAAATCGCTGTTATCAGCGTGGGTCGGGAAAATCGCCTGGGGCACCCAGCCGAGATTGTGCTGCAGCGCCTAGAAGCATACAGCTGCTGCATCCTGCGTACTGACACGCATGGAACAGTGGAGTTGATCACAGATGGTGCACACATTTGGATAAAGACGGTTGCTGCGACGGACTAGATGGTAAGTATCAGGTAGTGACTGGTAGTTGGGGGAGACAGATGGAAGATCAGCCGCGTATCGGTCTGACGCGACTTGTGCCTCTGCTGCAGGTGAGCGATATTCAAGAGACGCTGCGATACTATGAGTCTGCGCTGGGCTTCTCCGTGGACTATGCCTGGCCGAACCTCGAAGAGCCAAAATGGGTCCAAGTCAGTCGGGACGATGTCAGCTTTATGTTCACCTTAGATCTGGGAACTAGCACGAGTCCGTTCATCGCTGAAAAGGGGAATGGCATAGTGTTCTACATTATGACAAATGATGTGGATAATCTGCACGAACAACTCGCCGCCCAAGGCGCGATTATCGTGCAGGGGCCGATATCATTTGGAGATCGCAGGCAGTTCAGTGTTGGCGACATGAATGGGTATATCATCGCCTTTAGCCAAGAATTCTCATCGAGAAGTTGAGGTGTAGAGAGATAGCGCGTTTGATCTCATCCCCGATGTGCGCTATGATAGCCGAGGTGGTGTGTTACCCTCGTGAAAGGAGACTGCTTGATGGGAGCCAAGATCGAGATTCGTTACTGTACCGCTTGAGGTTACCTGCCGAGAGCCGTCAGTCTGGCGGATAAGCTACTGAACAAATACAAGAATGCACTGGATGCCGTGTCCTTGATACCGTCCGCGGGCGGGGCTTTTGAGATCAGCGTGAACGGGGAAGAGGCCTTTTCCAAGCTCCAAGTGGGGCGCTTCCCCGATGAGCGCGCTTTGTTAAAAGAGATGGACGCCAAGGTCTAGCGTGTTGGATCCCTATACGGGATGAACGGGCGGCCACGTTTGCGTGGTCGCCCGTCTTTTTGTCTCCCGTCCGCGTTCTTCAGCCCCTGGTTGGAGAGTATGCGGGTGTGTGATAGACTGGAGGCACATACCAACAAAGAAGGGTGAACATGGTACAGGAAGTACGATATGTGCTGCTCGGCTTGGGAAACATCGGTCGCAATTTGCTCGATATACTCGACCACAGGGGGGATCGGATTCAGGCCGATTACGGTCTCAAGTTCGTACTGGTCGGCGCTGCGGACTCTTCTGGGGCCGCTCACGATACAAAAGGACTCGACCACGCCCGGGTCCGCAACATTAAGCAGAGCCGTCAGGGGGTAGCGACCTATCCACAGCGTGGACAACCCGGGATGACCGCCCAAGAATTGGTAGAGTCTGTGCAGGCGGACATACTGGTGGACGCCTCGCCTACCAATCTGCAGGATGGCCAACCGGGCCTCGGCTGCACGCGGGCCGCCATACGGAAGGGATGGCATGTGGTGGCGGCAAACAAGGGCGCGCTCGTGCTCGCATTCAAAGAGCTTACGGAGAGCGCTCGACGTGCTGGTCTCAAGCTGTCGTACAGCGGTACAGTGGCCGGCGGGCTGCCGACCGTCAACATAGGGGTGCGTGATCTTGCGGGCAGCGGCGTGACGCGCGTCGAGGGGATCTTTAACGGCACGACGAACTATATCCTCACGCGCATGGTTGAGGAAGGTGTCGAGTACGAGGAGGCGCTGCGCGGAGCCCAAGATGCGGGTATTGCCGAGGCCGATCCGACACTGGATGTGGACGGATGGGATGCTGCGAACAAGCTGGTCATTATCGCGAATAGTGTGCTTCGGCGTCCAACCGAGCTGGCGGATCTCTCAGTGGAAGGGATCCGTGGAATCACGCTGACGGATTTGCGACGGGCCCAAGCGAACGGACAGGCGATCAAACTGCTTGCTCTGGCCGAACAACGGGGGGAGAATTTTGCCCTGAGTGTGCAACCGACAACTCTCGATCTGAGCCATCCTTTAGCACGTATCGGCCGCTGGGATATGGGCGTGGTGTATCACACCGACTATATGGGGATCATCAGTGCCGTGATCGAGGAAAAGGGGCCTGTACCAACCTCTGCAGCCGTGCTACGCGACATGATCAACGTGTACACAGAGTGATGTATCGGGAGGTGCGCAGGAATCTGTCGCCTCAGGGCGGTCAATCGCGCGAGGGCACGTCAAAGATGCGAATGGCGATGTCGACGATAGCGCTCACGATCAGCCCCCAGGAGGCCATTAACAGGATCACTAGCCCGATGAAGAGAAGCGGGTTCTGGGCGACTTCCATATAGAGACGCAAAAGAGATACATACATCCGAGGGAGCCTCGACCATAGAGTGCGTCAATTATACGCGAACAACCACGTTGCAGCAAACCGTTGCGGGGCGGGAAATGAGGGATAGCACTGATATGCATGAGCCGGGGCCTGATGCCGATGGGGGAAACTCTGCGTGTGACGAAGGGCCCGGTCATCGCTATCGGGATATTACAGCAGCGCTCATGGCCTGGTACGGTGTACACCGGCGCGAGTTGCCTTGGCGCAATACAAAAGACCCGTATCGCATTTGGGTTGCCGAGATCATGCTGCAGCAGACTCGGGTAGCCACCGCGATTCGCTATTATGAGCGCTTTCTTGCACGCTTCCCCACATTGAGCGCGCTGGCCTCCGCCGAACTGGACGAGGTGATGGCGATTTGGCAGGGGCTGGGATATTACAGTCGCGCGCGAAACCTGCACGCAACGGCACGTATTGTGCAGCGAGAGCATAATGGAGTCATCCCCGCCGCACACGCCGAGCTATTGAGGCTTCCCGGCATTGGCGAGTACACCGCTGGCGCTCTACTTAGCATGGCCTTCGGACAGGAAGCTGTGGCTATCGATAGCAACGTCACGCGTATTCTTTGCCGGGTGTTCAATTATTCGGGTAACCCCTCGTCCGCAGCTGGCAGACACGTGCTTCGTG
Organism: uncultured Anaerolineales bacterium; assembly: GCA_964407215.1. Taxonomy (GTDB): domain Bacteria; phylum Chloroflexota; class Anaerolineae; order UBA1429; family UBA1429; genus CAYOUT01. The sequence goes on from CAYOUT010000002.1 coordinate 155,353, forward strand.
CTCACGCAGAGGCGTTAAAGCCACCGGGAGAGGCGGGCGCTTTTAGCCAGGCGTTGATGGATCTGGGAAGCGCAGTTTGTGTGGCGCGCTCGCCGCGATCCGACATCTGCCCCATCGCGGCGCATTGCGAGGCCCACGCGTTGGGTATCGAGAGGGAGCGCCCGATTCCGCGGCCTCGCCGCTCTGTGCCCCACCGCTCGTTGGCAGCGGCCTTTGTGGAAGCGGATAAAAGACTGCTGATTGTGCGGCTGCGACCAAAGGGCTTGCTGGGCGGCCTATGGGAGATACCGAACGGGCCTGTAGCGCCGGATGAGGCGCCGGATGAAGCGGTGGCGCGCCATCTGTGGAGCTTGGGCGCCGAATCGCAGGTCAGCGAGAGCGTCGGCTTGGTACAGCACGAGTACAGCCACTTGAGGGTGACAGTACATGTGTATCGTTGCCATATTCGCAGCGAGCTCGAGGCTAAAGCCCCTTGGAATGCGATCCACTGGCTTTCAGCAAGCGAGCTGTCGGCTTATGGCCTAACGGGCGTCAGCACCCGTGCTATACAGCTTGCCGGCTGGCCAACTCACTGTCAGGATGGTGCCTGAGAGGGCCCGATGTCCTTCTCAGCGTGACCGGGGATGCCCGGCTGTGTCATGGCATATGGATCCAGGATGGCCTCCAATTGCTCTTCTGTGAGATACCCCTTTTCCAGGACCACGCGCCGTAACGAGACTCCCCGTGCTAGCGCCTCTTGCGCTACCTTGGCCGCTGTAGCGTAGCCGATGTAGGGATTGAGCGCTGTGGCCAAGCCGATGCTTCCCTCCGCTGTTTGCCTGCAGCGCGCCTCGTCAGCGCGAATTCCGCTCACGCACCGTTCGGTGAACACAGAGATCCCCTGTGTGAGTATCTCTAAAGACTGGAGCAGGTTGTAGGCGATGATGGGCATCATAACGTTAAGTTCCAGCTGACCCGCTTGGCAGGCTAACAGGATCGTTTGGTCGTTGCCCATCACGTGAAAACAGACCATATTCAGCATCTCGGCCATCACTGGATTGACCTTGCCGGGCATGATGGAAGAACCCGGCTGCACGGCCGGCAACGTGATCTCAGCCAGGCCCGTGGTGGGCCCTGAGCTAAGCAAGCGCAGATCGTTGGCCACACGAGCGAGTGTAGCGGCCAGTGTACGTAAAGCTGACGACACATCGAGCATGTCGGCTGCGCTCTGCATCGACTCGAAAAGATTGCCCGAGCTACAAAAGGCAATCCCCGTAAGCTCTGACAATGCTGCTACCATTCTGGAGTGATACTCCGGGTGTGAGTTGAGCCCCGTCCCCGTAGCCGTGCCCCCGATTCCAAGGCGCTGCAATCTGGTTACAGCACATACGACGCGCTCCTTGTCTACGCGTACGGCTTGGGCGTAGGCGCCAAATTCCTGGCCCAACCTCACCGGCACGGCATCCTGTAGGTGTGTCCGTCCCGACTTGAGGATGGGGTCGAACTCTTGCGCTTTCGCATCGAGCGCGCTCGCGAGTGCATCGATTGCGAGGAGCAGCTCTTGGGCCTCCAAACAAGCCGCGACACGCGTCACCGTGGGAATCACATCGTTAGTGGACTGCGCCATGTTGACGTGGTCGTTGGGGTTCACTGGGTCGTAGTGCCCTCGGGTGCCGCCGAGAGACTCGTTTGCGAGGTTGGCGATGACCTCATTAGCGTTCATATTGTGCGACGTACCGGCGCCCGCTTGGAAGGGGTCTACTATGAACTGATCATGCCACTGCCCACTGACGATCTGAGCCGCAACCTGCGCAATAGCCTCACCGCGTTGATCATCTAGGAGCCCTAAGGCCATGTTAACTTTGGCGGCAGCACGCTTCACCAAAGCGGTGGAAGCAATGTATTGAGTTGATTGGCGCAACCCACTAATAGGAAAGTTTTCTACGGCGCGCTGAGTCTGCGCTCCCCATAGGGCGTTATCGGGTACCTGCACCGCTCCCAGCGAATCCATTTCTATGCGTGGCATGATCGCCGCCTCCGTCCCTTCTATACTATTCCGACTCTAGTTACTCGACAGTGTCGTCCTCGAACTGCAAGGCCATCAGATAGCCTCGGGCACGCTCCGTCTTGTCATAGCGATAGACGAGCTCCCAGAAGGCCTTCGAATGGTTGGGCTCCAGGAGATGGGCCAACTCGTGTACGATGACATAGTCCAACACAAAGGCGGGCACATTGGCCAGCCGATGTGAGATGCGAATGGTCCCGCGGCTCGGAGAGCAGCTACCGAAGCGGGTGTTTTGATTTGTGACGAAACGGATACTACGCCAGCGCAACGCCCCACCAAAGAGCGTATCGTTCAGCCGCAGCGCCCGCTGCTGAAGCTGTTCGCTGGAGAGAAAGGGCCGCATCTTTTTTCGCACACTGTCGGCTTTGTCCAGAATCCCCTCTAGCGCGTTTTCTAGTTGAGCCTCGGATAGATGCTCAGGAACACGTACCTCCAAGGTGTGCCAATTCAACAGCTTGGCCGAGATCGTCTTCTTGCGGCGTGCACTGCGGATGATGCGGACCTCGAGATCGTTCTCCGCTGAGATAGTCTCTCCGCGCTTTTGCTCCCCTTTGTCGCGCGACGCTGCAAGCAATTGGTTGCTAGGATAGGTCATCTGGCTGCCTCCTGCGGGGCTGACGATGCAACCAAAAAAGAAAAGCCCCAGTGGCGTTCCCACTGGGGTCATCTGATGCCGAGGAAGGGATTTGAACCCTTACGGATCTAATATCCACCACGCCCTGAACGTGGCGCGTCTGCCGGTTCCGCCACCTCGGCTTAGCTACGATAGTGATAGTATAAGCCTGGCACTCAGCCTTGTCAAAAGCAACCAATCTACCGGAAGAGCAGGGCCGCATCACGCTGTTTGGCCTCGCTCAACAGCATGCGCTGAGTAGCGATATACCAGTCGCTCATGGTACGAAAACGATCGCTGGTGGCGATCATCGGGCCGAGTTGCACATTGCGAAAGCTCGAATCCACTGCATAGTTGTAGACCGGCTGGTAAAGGAGCAGCGAGGGCACATCGGCTTGGAACAGCAGCTGGAAGCGCCTGTATAGCTCCTGGCGTTCCTCTCGGTTGCTGGTGGATCTAGCGCTCTCCAGCAGCTCATCCATTTCGCTGTTCAGGCAATTGGCAAAGTTCAGGCCGTCCTCTGTGGCTTGGCTCGAGTGCCAATAAGGGTAAGGGTCGGGGTCGGGGGGGAGGCCCTGCCACCCGGCCAAGACAGCGTCAAAACGGCGCAGGCGAAGCATACCGGCCAACTCCTCCCACCCCACCGTCTGGGGTATCGCCCGGATGCCCACCTCAGCCAGCTGCTCGCTGATCGCCTCGATCATGGCCACACGAACGGGGTCATCCTCGTTCGTGACGAGGGTGAACTCGAGCTGAACCGACCCTCGCTCTCGTACACCATCTTGGTTATCATCGAACCACCCCGCCTCTTCGAGCAACGCGATGGCCTTGTGTGGATCGTGGCTGTATCGGGGCACGTCCGCATCATAAGCCCAAGAGTCCGGCAGAATGGGACTGTGGACCACCATCCCCTGGCCTCCCAGGAGGCCGTCCAGCAGAGCTTGTCGATCCAGCGCCCACATCATAGCTTGGCGCACCGTCCGATCTTGGAACACTCCTCGGTCCAGGTTCAGAAAGACCAGATTGTAACCGGATAATGGGGCTGTGTACAAGGTGAGACTGTCGTCAGTGCGCACCACATCCAATTGCTCGGGCAGAATGCGGGCCAGTCCGGCGACCTCTTTGCGTTTTCGAGCCTCAAAGACCGCAGCGTCGCTCGGGTAGAAAGCGAATTCGATGCGATCGAGATAGGACCGTGGGCCGTAAAAGTCGGGGTTGGTTACCAGCAGCACTCGCCGTGCACTAACCTCATCCACTTTGAAAGGGCCGGTGCCGATGGGCGCTGTGTTAAATTTGCTGTCTCGTAACGTCTCGATGGGGACGGAGGCGAGAATGTGAGCTGGGATGATACCCAATGTCGTGTAATCCAAAAAGGGCGCAAAGGGCTCTCGCAGGATAAAACGCACCGTGTAGGTATCCACCTGCTGTATGACGACACTGCGCCACATGTCAGACAAGAACAGGCTGCATTCAAAAGCCGGGTTCTGAATGGCGCTGATGGTGAACAACACATCCTGAGCGGTGAAAGGCGCCCCGTCGTGCCACAATACGTCCTGTCGAAGGTAGAAAGTGTAGACCGTCTCATCCGGAGAGATATCCCAACTCTCTGCCAAGTCGGGCACAATCTCCCCTTTCTCGTTGGCTTTGGTGAGGCCCGTGAAAATAAGGGAGACCAAGTCTTGATCCACAGGATTGGATTGACTGAGAATCGGGTTGATCGCGTGCGGATTTCCTGCGATCCCCTCGACGTACGTGCCGCCATAATCTGGGACTGTGACGGTTGTTACACTATAGGCCACGTACCCCATCGCGAGAACGAGCAGGATAATGGCCAGGATGGCGATGGTGACCTGTAGCCGGATCCGCCCCATAGGGGAGCTCCCTTTACCTCAATGATTCTACTAGGATCACGCTCAGGGTCGATACCAGGAAGAACAAAACTCCGATGACAATCGTTGCTTGGAAGAGCGTCTTTTCCACACCGCGGCGGGTGCGATAGATGGAGCTATCACCGCCAAACATCCTGCCCAGCCCCGAGCCCTTGCTTTGCATAACGCTGAGGGCTATGAGGGCGATGGCCACGATAATCTGAACAATATACAGATACGTGATCAATCGAGGATCCTCCGTAATAGTCGGCGCCGTTCGCTCGCGATAGATGAGCGTTCAGCAGTTAACGCCGGGCATTATAACATGAGCGAGGCTATGCCGCAAGAAATAAGGAACTGTGGGGCGCGGCAGCCAGCTATTTGGATGAAATACCCAACCAGCGCTCCCAGCCGCTTCGCAACCAATCTCCCGCCTTGACCAGCCGCTCGCGTTCTGAATCAAGACGCTCGGCGATACGCTCTGCGAGCATTGGCTCAGAGGCCAAACCGGTGCCGTCTCGGAAAAGCGAGGCCGGAGCCCATTTGGGCACCACTACGCGCAAGGCCTTGGGTTCAACCGTCACAGTTGCCGGCAGATAGCCGGCAGGGTCGCCGTCCGTCTGTAGGGGAAGCCGGCGATCACCTCGAATCTCGATGTGATGAGCTTGGTAGGCCTCAATCTTGGGGTCCTCCAGTTGCTTGCCCATCAAGATTGTGATGACATGGCGTAGCACATCCAGCAGATCTGCCCCTTTGAAGACGTAGACATCCAGCAGTCCGTCGTCTAGTTGTGCCTGTGGAGCGACCTTCAGCACCCCCCCATAGAGCTGTATGTTCGTAATCAGCAGCAGGATAACGCGTTGTCGAAGAGCTTTGCCATCTATGACCACCGTCATACGCGTACCACGAAGCCGCGAACCGATGGTGATAGCGCCAACGAGGTATGTGAGATTGCCAAAGCTGCGGCGTATCTCCCTATGTGGCTCGACAACCTGAGCGATCTGCGCATCGAAACCGATCCCCGTCCAGAGGAGGAAGCGCTTACCGTTTACCAATCCGATGTCTACAGATTGGATGGTCCCGTCCACCAAGATACGCGCGGCTTCCATGAGCGCCGACCGGTCTATCAGTGTCCACGTAGGTACACCGAGCATACGTGCCCAGACGTTGCCTGTGCCGATTGGCAGGATGCCCAGGGCACACTCTGAGTGGGCGAGCCCGGAAGCTACTTCGCCCAGCGTCCCATCGCCACCTACCGCGACGACAAGATCGTGCTGGCTCTCTGCAGCCTCACGAGCAAAAATGGCGGCATCGCCGGGGCCTAGAGTGCGCCGCAGAGTGATCTCCCAACCCCGGCCGCGCAGGAAGTCCATGACCTGGTCCAGATCCTCGGCTATGTTTCGTTGCCCCGCCACAGGGTTGTATACAAGTTGAACCTTCATGGCCAGACTATATCGATAACTCGTCGAGTTGTCCAGAAGATTGACAAGCGCCCGGTGCCCGCGCACAATGCGCCTATGGATGTCATCGACTTTCACACTCACGCCTTCCCCCCCGAGCTCATCTGCGATCGCAGTAGCCTTTTGCTTCGCGATGCTTGGTTCAGCGAGCTCTATGCCAACCCTCGATCCAGGATGTCCACTGTGGAGGATCTGCTGGCGTCGATGGAGCGGGCGGAGATCTCTGCCTCCGTTGCCTTTGGATTCGCTTTCAGAGACTTGGGCTTATGCCGCGCTTGTAACGACTACTTGCTGGCAGCGGGACGTGATCATCCCGGGCGAATTTTGCCTTTCGCCGTCGTGAACCCCTGTGCTGGAAAAGAAGCACTTGAGGAGGCCGATCGCTGCCTGGCCGCTGGTGCCTGCGGCATTGGAGAGCTCATGCCCGATGGCCAGGGGTTCGACCTGGCGGATACCCCGCTTCTGGATCCTGTGATGGAGCTAGCGCGTGGCCATGGTGTTCCTATCATGTTTCATGTGAACGAGGAGGTAGGACATCGTTACGCGGGCAAAGGGAGGTATGGCCCCAAGCAGGCCTTTGGGCTCGCGACGCAGTACCCCCACAATACATTGATTCTCTCACATTGGGGGGGAGGATTGCTTTTCTACGAGCTGATGCCGGAGGTCCGCGCCGCATTGGAGCGGGTGTACTATGACACAGCGGCGTCTCTGTATCTGTATGATATCGACATCTTTCGGTACGCGATGGCCCTAGTTCCTCACAAAGTCCTTTGGGGCAGCGACTATCCTCTCATTGCACAACAGCGCTTTTTGCGACACATAGCGGAAACAGGTCTCGCCGGGGACCAACGAGCTCAACTGTTGGGGGGAAACGCACAGCGCTTGCTGAGCGGGTTTGAGGTGGTAGAGGAGCGATAAAATGCAGGTCCGTACGTTCATCGCCATTGACCTGGGCCAAGAGGCCCGTCAAGCTCTATCAAAGCTCATCGCCCGCTTGAAGGAGAATCCAGGTAGCTGTGCTGCTCGCTGGGTACGTAGTGAAACCATTCACCTCACGCTCAGGTTCTTGGGGGATGTGTCCAGTGAAGACTTGCCCGCGCTTTACCGGGCGGTCCAGGCAGCTTGTATCAAACACGGGCCATTCGAGGTGACGTTGGCCGGACTCGGATGTTTCCCTCACACCCGTCGACCTAGAGTGGTGTGGACTGGTGTACGGGAGGACACAGGGCAATTGATGGCGCTGCAGCGCGACGTGGAAAAAGAATTGACGCGGCTAGGCTATCCACGGGAGGCTAGAAGATTCACTCCTCATCTTACCCTGGCACGAGTGAATAAACAGGCGCTCGCAGCAGAGATCGAAGCGTTGGGGGCCGGGGTTGTGCAGGCCAATGTGGGTGTGCTGGGCATGATGAATGTGGATCACGTCAGCGTCATGCGGAGCGATCTTCAGCCGCGTGGCGCTGTGTACACAGAGCTCTACAGAGTATCACTGAGCAGCACCACCTCCGCTTAGGATGAGGAGGGGAAATGGCGGTGCGACGCCGGTGTCGGTTCTTCTGGCACGCCGGGCTCCTCAAGGGTCTCGTCACCGCCCTCCAGCGCGTAGGGATCTGCCTCATCGGTGCGGGCGAACATGAGTGCTATTCGGTCAAAGGACGCTCGCAGCTTCTCCCGAACGGCCTCACCCGAGCCGGTGGACGCCCACACAGCAGCTGAGGGCTTTGCATGTGAGGTTCGACCGCCTGCGAGTGCGGACATTGTTGCAGGTGATATATACGCTTTGGACAGTACGCCTAGTAACAGCCAAGGTAAGACTAGTGCGAATACGAGGATTCCCATCAGACCAAAGATCTGGGCGTACAGCTGCCCCACATCGGGCACCAGATCGGATACCGCCAGTAGCCCTGTGACCTCCTGTGCCGAGCCAGCCGGTAAAGCGCTGTTAGCTCCCCAGCCCGAGCCCTGAGTGCCGTTGGCAAAAATTCCCAACGCCAAGAGTCCCCAGATGGCAGAGGCGCCATGGACACTCAGCGCCGCGGCACGATCGTCCAGCCCCACGACCCGCTCCGTGAGATACATGGTCGGCGCCAAGGCTAGGCCACTGATCACGCCGATGCACACCGCGGCTAGAGGGGGGACAAACGCTGCGCTCGGACCGATGGCCACGAGGCCAGCGATGATCCCCCGGCCCACCAGCCCGGTGTCGAATTGCCCTCGCACGAGCCAACCATAGAGCAAGCTGGCCAGCGCGGAGCCGGATATGGCCAGCAGTGCGTTGAGCATGGCGGTAGGCCTGCTGATGGATGCGTGATCGATGAGCGGCTGGGCCACCTGAACGGCCATCCAGCCCACCAGCGCCAAGCAACCGCCTAGCAGCACGTTCAGCGGCAAATAAACTCGTGGCAGTTGGGGTGTACCTTGGGCGGGCTGCCGAGGCTCGACTCGGCGGAACGCAAAAAGGCCGGCGAGGGCCGCACACGCCCCCACCAAATGATATGTGCTCAAGCCAAAGTCCACGAATCCTTGCCCCAAGTCAGAGGTAACGCCGAGTTGCGACAGCCAACCGCCGCCGCGCACCCAGTTGCCCACAACGGGATACACCACACCCGAGATCAGCGCAGCCAACAGCGCACTGGGCAGCGGACGTAGGCGATCTCCGATGGCCAACAAGGGGATAACAGCAGTCATTGTGACGAGGGGCAGTTGCGAGAGCAATAGCATCAGGGTATCCTCTGAGCGGAGCTCTACAGGGAACCCGAGGCCTCTGAGCCCCAAGAGGCCCCAGCCGGGCCCCTGGCTGAGATCTAGCGGGGACCACTCGGAGACAAGGGAAGCGAACGCTGGTTGTTCGGACACGAGCCCTACACCGCCGAATTGTAGACCGAACCCTGTCAGTGTGTACCCCGCTGCAGCCACAGCCATCGCCAAAGGTAACGATACTGCAGCGTGACGGGCTCTCTCGGAGTCACTGGCACCCACAGCTACTAGAGTCACTCCGAGCGGCAAGAACCACGCAAGGGCGTTCGAAACAAGCTCAAAGGAGATAGAAGAGCTAGGGAATGGTTCGGTTTCGACAGCAAGCACCGCACGGGGGAGTATTAGAAGGATCAAGAGAGCGGAGCATGTAAAGATTACGACGTGCGACCTCATCCACACTCCTTCACATGATGGTGAAGCTATCTTAGCAAAAGGTGGCTCTCTGTCAACCGCCCGGCTTGGAACCAAGAAAGCCCTTCGATTTCCGCACGTGTGATCATGCAAGGTTAGGGACTATGGAACAGATAGAGAGCACAATGCGCTGGGAGGAGCAGGGAGCTACGCTAGGTGGCCGTTATGTGGTGGTGCCAAGGACTCTCAGCTTCCTGCTCTGCGACGAGCGTGTTCTCTTGTTGCGGGGGGCCCAAAACAAGAGGCTGTGGTCGGGCAAATGGAACGGTATCGGGGGACATGTTGAGCGTGATGAGGGGATCTTTCAGAGCGCATTACGAGAGATCGGGGAAGAGACGGGCCTCCAAGTGACGGATTTGCACCTGAGTGGTCTCGTGCACGTGTCGGGATTGAAAGAGAGCTCAGGCGTCATCCTGTTCGTGTATGTGGGCCATGTCGCTACCGATATGGTGCGCGCTGGGGACGAGGGCGAGCTGGCTTGGTTCCCGCTCTCTGTGCTGCCCCCCGAGATTGTAGAGGATCTGCCGCATCTGATCCCTCGCGTTATCGAGGCCTGTGCGCGGAGCACGATAGTGTACGGCAATTACTGGGCCGACCCGGAAGGGAATATGGTTTTCACATTCGATAAACTCTAGGATATGGCAAAGCCTGTGACGAGAGTTCTGTCCGATTTCCGTTCTGTGCTATAATCATATGCAGCGGGGTCTGCACCCCCTGCATCGTTGCATCCCCCACCGGCAGTTCTACTAGAAGCTTGTATTACGCCCTAGATAGAGTGAGATGCCCTTACGGTTACCCATCGAACAGGTCAACCAGTATATTCTGCACAAACAGTGCCTTGGCTCAGCATCCCGTGACGGGGATGTGTTGTCGGTTGTAAAGGACGTCGGCCCCTTGCGGGCTGCGCCCACTATTACCCCCTACTTGTCATTGTGGGCACGTATCGAGGACTTTTACCGAGAACAGCTCGATGATGCGCTGTATAACTCCCGCGAACTGGTGCGAGTGCCAAGCATGCGCGCGCGGTTGTACCTGCTGCCCTCGAGCCGCTACGCTGCGTACTATCAAGCCACGAAAGACTCGTTGGTAACGGGTCTAAAGGAGTTTGTGCATTATCTGCTACCCCCAGGGATAGAATCGGGTCTTGCACAGGATATCCTTGGGGCGGACCTGGTGCAGCGCATCCTGGAGGTGCTGAGTACGCGTGGGTCCTGTACCGTGGAGGAGCTGGGCGAGTTCTTGCCAGCTCTGAGGTCGCGTATTCCGTACGACTCGGAGCAACCAGAGCTCGGCTCAGCCGAGTTGGGCACGCGACTCTTGCCCGCGCTGTGTGCACAGGGCCTGGTGATACGAGCCCAACCACGCGGTGGCTGGCGAAGCCAGCTCGACACGTATGCAGCCCTGTCCTCTTGGTTGCCTTCGCTGAATATCGATGGCCTTGACCCCGAGGAAGCGCTGCAGGAGGTAGTACGCTGGTATGTGTCAACTTTTGGCCCGGTGGCGATTAGCGACATCCATCAGTGGATCGGGGGGATACCCCGCCATCAAGTGAGGGCCAGTCTGATGCGGTTGGGTGGTGAGCTGATGCGAGTCGAGATTTCGGGATCTCGTTTCGATCATCTTATGGCAGCGGACCAGGTGGATGGCCTGCTCGAGTATGTGCCAGCAGGGCGGCGCATTGCAATGCTGCCGGCGCACGATGGCTTGCTTACGGCCTATAGCGACTATAGCCGTTGGGTGCCCGACGTGTACCGCGAGCGTGTATTTGACCAGGTGGGGGATCCCCTGGGGACGGTGTGGATCGATGACAGGGTTGCGGGCACATGGGGGCTTCAGTTGAAGGAGGAGCGCATGGTGGTGCGCTTCTTTGAGCCAGTGGACACCGAAGCTATGGCCTTGGTGGGCGAGGAAGCCCGGAGGCTGGCCAAGTTTCTGGAGTTTGTCGCGTTGGATCTGGATCTAGGTGTGTACAGCGAAGAACAGGACGATGGGGGCGTGCAGGTTCACGGCTACGCACGACCTTCGTTGCAGGAACAAGGGAGCTGAATCCGCCCAGGCGATCGGTAGTGCGGGGCTAGTATCTGAGGAGGCACACGTTGAGTCAGCAGTTCTGGCTGCCCACGGAGATCATTACCGGACGGGGTAGCTTGGCACAGGTCGGCCGGGTCGCTGCACGCTTTGGTCAGCGAGCAATGATAGTGTGTGGCGCCCGCTCTGCCAAGAGCTCAGGCGTCCTCTCGCGCGTGATGCAGTTGCTCGAAGAGAGTCGAATGCAGGCTGTAGTGTTTGCCGACATAGTGGGCGAGGCCGATCTCACCACCGTAGAGCGAGGCATCGGTCTGGCACGACAGGCCGGTACGCAAGTGTTCATCGGTTTGGGCGGGGGAAGCGCTATCGATACAGCCAAGGCTATCGCTGGCCTGGCGCAGCTTCCCGGTACAGTGTGGGAGTATCACACGGGCCGCCACATCGATGGCCCTTCACTCCCTTTGGTCGCAGTTCCCACAACAGCAGGCACGGGTGCCGAGGTGACCAAGAACGCGGTGCTTATCGACCCCCGCCGGCAGATCAAAGAGAGCATCCGAGATGACAACTGGTTCCCGCGTGTGGCCCTTGTGGACCCCGAGACGACGGCGAGTATGCCTCCACATGTCACAGCGAGCACAGGCAGCGATGCATTGTGTCAGGCGATCGAGGCGTTCACATCGATCGCGGCCACCCCTGTGACCGACGCACTCGCCCGGCAGGCCATCGCGCTTATCGGGTCTAACCTCGAACGGGCTTTTGTGCACGGCTCGGATCTCGAGGCCCGCGAGGCGATGAGTCTCGGCAGCCTGATGGCGGGGATGGCGATGTCCAATGCGCGACTGGGTGGCGTGCATGGTATGGCTCACCCCCTGGGGGCTCATCATCAGATTCCGCACGGTATCACCTGTGGGCTTTTGCTGCCCTATACAATGGCCTATAACTTGCCCTATGCCCAAGACAAGTACGCTGAGGTGGCCCGGCTTTTCGGGGAGGATGTTTCCTCTTTGCCCGATGAGGATGCCGCGCGATACGCAGTGGAAACTGTGCGCTCGCTGGTTGAGCGTATCGGCGTGCCGCTGCATTTGAGCGAGTTCGGCGTAAATGAGGAGCGTCTTCCGCGGATTATCAGAGAATCGCTACCTTCCGGCTCTCTGAAGCACAACCCCCGTCCGTTGGGGGCGGAGGACGTGCGCCTGATTCTGATGTCCGCGCTCTGATCTCATCACTGAACGAGGAGGCATTCACACCATGCAAAAGGTGACGGAGAACGATCTGGCCTATCGAGACGGAGACAGTGGCGTCAAGTATCTGATGCGGGGCCCCATGATCGATTGGGGCGTGCTGCTGGTCAAGCCCGGGGAGACCCTGGCGCCACACTATCACGATCAGGTGGAAGAGACCTTTTACGTCTTGCGGGGCCGGGGCCTCCTGGTTGTGGACGACGAGCGAATTCCTGCCACCGTGGGTGATGCATTTCGGGTTGAGCCCACCGAGCGGCACGAGATTGTGAACGATGGCGTTGAGCCACTCAAGATGGTGTTCATCAAGTGCCCTTACCTGCCCGAGGACAAAGTGGATTGCTGAGGTAGCGTTACGGTACGCTCACACTGGTTGGCGAGCGTACCGTAGAGTGTCATCAGCCTTGCGAGAACTCTTGTCTGGCGTCAAGCATTAGGGCGTGTATCCTGTCGTTGCTTGCCAACCAGTCCGGCTTGTTTAGCGCATGGGGCTTTCCATGTACATCGGTTACTCGACCACCCGCCTCTTCTACGAGAAGGGTGCCTGCGGCTACGTCCCAGGGGCCAAGTGTCAACTGATAGTAGGCCTCGGCCCAGCCCGCTGCTACCGCGCAGAACCCCAGAGCGGCCGAGCCGCGCGACCTCACGGCGTCCACACGCATGGCCAACCACGCCAGAAAGCGTGCTAGCTCGTCGCGTGGTGTTTGGGCGCGGGGCCAGTCCAGCATGACCAGGCTGGAGGCTAGTGTGTCTCGCGCGCTTACACGGAGCCGCTCTCCGTTTAGGTATGCCCCCTGCCCGCGCTCAGCGTAGAACAATTGATCCATTAGTGGATCGTACACGGCCCCACACAGGATGACGCCCCGTTGTGCCATAGCTACAGAGACGCTAAAGCCGGGAATGGCGCGCGCAAAATTGGTCGTGCCATCAAGCGGGTCGATATACCAGGTTGGGAAATCGCCATAGTCTCGGATGGTGCTGTACGATTCCTCCGAGACGAACCGCGCATCCGGACACCCTTTGCGGATCAAGCTCAGGATCACACGCTCAGCCTCCAAATCGGCAGCCGTCACGATGTCGCGCAGACCTTTGCTCTCGATCTCCTGTGGGCTACTGTACCATTCTCTCAGGACGCGACCAGCCTCTTGGGCGGCGCGTATGGCCAAGTCGAGCATCATTTCGTTGGGCTCCTCAATGAGAGGGGTGGAAGACGCCGGCGATAACGCGTCATGCGCGGATAGGCCGATGCATTCTAGGGGCTTGATAGTGCGTGGTCAAGCGCCCAGTGGCTGGTAGCGCACTGTACGGCTGGCGATAAGCCAACCGCTGGACGAAAGCCCTGAACCGTCTATAATCATCGACTGACAGGTTATCTCGATGGGCCTGACGGCTCCTGGTGGTTTGATCGGCTTCTCAACTTGCTGCGGGTCCGCTTTGGAGGTTAGGTATGCAGGAACTCGAGGCGTTGTACGAGCAGATACGCGTCTGCCAGCTGTGTCGGCTCGCCCAAAGCCGGACCGTTGCGGTCCCTGGCGAAGGGCCCGCTAACGCTAGGATCATGTTCGTTGGCGAGGCGCCCGGATCTCACGAAGATAAACAAGGCCGCCCGTTTGTAGGGGCTGCTGGGCAGTTCCTCGATTCACTTCTCAGCTCCATCAATCTGTCTCGTCGCAACGTATACATCACCAATGTCGTCAAGTGTCGCCCGCCGCAGAATCGTGATCCGCAGCCGGACGAGGTCGCCGCTTGCCGACCTTATCTGACTCAACAGATCGCTCTCGTCAAGCCGCAGATTATCGTGACCCTTGGCCGGTTTTCGATGGGGCTCGCTTTCGCGGGGGTGACGATATCCAGGGTACATGGCACACCCAAGAGGGTGGGAGATATCGTCTATGTGCCCATGTTCCATCCCGCTGCGGCTCTTCACCAGGCCAAATATCGCAGTCTCATCGAGCAGGACTTTCAAAAACTTCCCGACCTGCTCGCCGAGCTGAACACCATCGAGGCCCAAGACGAGGACCCTGAACCGCCACAACAGCTCTCGCTATTCTGACTCTCGGAGGCTCTCGTGAAGGAAACCCTGCGCGTCATCCCCTTGGGTGGGCTGGGCGAGATCGGCCGCAACATGCTCGTTCTAGAGTATGGCGAGAGCCTTATCGTGATCGATGCGGGGCTGATGTTCCCAGATAACGACATGCTGGGTATCGACATCGTGATCCCGGATCTCACATACTTGATCGAGCGGGCGGATAGGCTCAAAGCTATCATTGTGACGCATGGTCACGAAGACCACGTGGGCGCCCTGCCGTATTTGCTGAATAGTGTGAAAGCGCCGGTGTATGCCACTCGTCTCACACGAGGCCTCATCGAAGTCAAGCTGCGTGAAGCGCGAGTTCGCGATGTCGAGCTGCACACCATTGCCCCGCGCGACCTATTGGATATTGGCCCCTTTGATATCGAGTTTTTCCACGTTAGCCACAGTATTCCTGACGGAGTTGGGCTGGGTATTCGTACACCTGTAGGTCTTGTGGTGCACTCGGGTGATTTCAAGTTCGACCACAGCCCAGTGGATGGCCACCGCACCGATTTCGCCAAGCTAGCAGCGCTCGGCGGCGAGGGGGTGCATCTATTGCTCTCCGATAGCACCAACGCCGAGAATCCGGGCTACACTTTCTCGGAGCAGGTTATCGGGGAGACGATGTCACGCATTTTTGCCGGCGCCAAGGGTCGTGTCATCGTGGCGACTTTCGCCTCCAACATTTCGCGTGTGCAGCAGGTGATCGATACATCCCGGATGTATGGCCGGCGTGTGGCCGTAGTGGGTCGTAGTATGGCCAACAACGTGCGCATAGCCCGCGAATTGGGCTACCTCAGCTTACCGGAAGAAGAGTTACTATCCGTGGACGACATCAGCCAGCTTCCCGATGAGCAGGTAACGTTGATCTGCACCGGCAGCCAGGGCGAGCCAACTTCGGCGTTGGTGCGCATGGGGCGCGGTGATCATCGCGGGGTGAGCATCGTTCAGGGGGATACGGTCATTGTCTCGGCCACCCCCATCCCGGGTAACGAGGAGCTGGTGAATCACACGCTGGACAATCTGTTTCGCATGGGCGCGGATGTCTACTATGACGAGTTGCTCGATGTGCATGTATCGGGGCACGCCAGCCAAGAAGAGCAGAAAATGATGATCAGCCTTCTGCAGCCCAAGTATTTTGTGCCCGTGCATGGGGAGTATCGGCATCTCGTTCTGCATGGCAAACTGGCCCAGCAGTGCGGTATCCCTCGCGATCGCATTGTTATTATGGAGTCTGGCGATGTGCTGGATCTCGGCGAGGAACACGCCGAGATCGTGGATCACGTCTCCGATAGCTATGTGTTCGTAGACGGCCTTGGGGTGGGCAATGGAGATCAGTCAGTGCTTGAGGATCGCAGGGTGCTCGCACGGAACGGCTTCCTGGTGGCCATTGTCGCTCTGGACAAGTATACGGGCAGCTTGGTGGGCGAGCCCCAGGTGGTGACGCGTGGGTTCATCTACGACGCCGAGGCGTCAGAGATGCTCGACCGCGCGCGAGAAGAGATCGCTCGGGCGGTGGCGCCGGGAGGAGCCCGCGCACAACTAGCCGCTCGCGTCGAGGCCACTTTGGGACGACTAGCCTATGAGCATACAGGTCGTAGGCCTATCGTGACCTGCGTGGTAAACAGGATCTGATTCCGCCATATTGCGGGTGGACGTCTAAAAAGCCGCAAGCGATAATGGAGCACTAATCTCAAATGGCAAGAAAGCCTGGGCGAACGATCCCAGCCAAGCGATCAAGCCGGCGCAAGCCAACGGTGGCGGGGCGCTCGCGCCTGACCCGGGCGCACTATGGCGCCGCGGCGGGGGGGCTGCTTTTGGTGCTGGGTTTGCTCACGCTGCTTGCCCTGGTGGTGCGCACTCCCGGTAGCCTCTTGGGTCGCTGGGCGGAATTCATTGGGCGCCTGTGGGGATGGGGTGTGTATCTTTTTCCAGTGTGGCTTCTGGTGGGTGGAGTGGGTACAATTAGCCTCACTACTCGTCGGTTCGTCCAAGCCCGTTTGCCGCTGAGCCGTGTGATAGGCCTGTTAGTGCTGTGCCTGGCAGTACTCACCGGAGTTCATCTGTTCATGGCGGACCCTTGGGGAGCGGTTCTGTCACGCCGCGGCGGGGGCCTGGTTGGCTACTGGCTGGGGCGAGTCCTCACGAATGCGATAGGTGTGGCGGGTGGATGGATCGTCGTGCTCGCTGTATCTAGTGTTGCTCTCACGCTGGCGTTTGGAATATCGCTCCCTAGAGTTGTGAGCGGCGGAGTACTTTTAGCGCGTCATGCGGTTTTGTGGATGAGGCGAGCGATCACCGGCCTAACCGCGAAACGGGAAGCGCGTTTGGAGAGGGAAGAGCCCTCGATACTCGCGCCGAGTCGACCGCTGGGATCACCTGGAGCGCCGACGCCTTCAGCTGCTGAGAGCGACTCTCCGGAGGTTTATTCGCGAGAAGGCCTTGCGCCGCCGATAGACCGGCTCTCAGGTCTGGAGTGGATGCTGCCCAGCATCGAGACCATGCTCGAGGACTCTGATGATTCGCCGATGAGCCTGAGTGATATCCGACACAAAGCGCGTATCATCGAAGAGACTCTGTACAGCTTGGGAGTGCCGGCGACGGTGGTGGAGGTGAACCCCGGCCCAGTGGTGACGCAATACGGCTTGGAACCGGGTTACGTGGAGCGGCGTGATAAGGATGGCGCTCTGCAGCGTGTCAAAGTGAAGGTCAGTCGTATAGTGGCGCTATCCAATGATTTGGCGCTGGCGCTAGCCGCATCGCCTATACGTATCGAAGCGCCCGTACCTGGCAAGGGAGTGGTGGGGCTCGAGGTACCGAACCGGCAGGCTGCGGTGGTGGGGTTGCGCGGCGTTATTGGATCGGATGAGTTCAGAGCGTTGCCCTCCCACCTTGCCGTAGCGCTCGGCCGCGATGTATCGGGCGCGGTGGTGGTAGACGATCTGGCCAAGCTTCCCCATTTGCTGATTGCGGGCGCAACGGGATCGGGTAAAAGCGTGTGTGTGAACGCTCTCATTGCCTGCCTGTTGTGTCACAACACACCCGAGCAACTCAAGATGCTCATGATCGATCCCAAGCGTGTCGAGCTCTCGGGGTATAACGGGATTCCTCACCTAGTGGCTCCCGTTGTTGTCGAGATGGACCGTGTTGTTGGCGTGCTTAACTGGGTGACACGTGAGATGGATCACCGTTACCGGGAATTCGCTCGAGTGGGAGCACGCCACATCAGTGCTTACAACGAGTCCGCGGCCGCGCGTGGAGATGAGGCCATGCCCTATATAGCTGTGTTCATCGATGAACTAGCGGATCTGATGATGGTCGCGCCCGATGAAGTGGAGCGCGCTATCTGCCGTATCGCACAGATGGCCAGAGCCACTGGGATCCACTTGGTGATCGCCACACAGCGGCCTTCGGTGGATGTGGTGACGGGGCTGATCAAGGCGAACTTTCCGGCGCGCGTCTGTTTTGCGGTGTCATCTCAAGTGGATTCGCGCGTCGTGTTGGACGCGCCGGGCGCCGACAAGTTGCTGGGGCGCGGAGACGCCCTGTACATGGCTCCCGATTCGCCCCAGCTACTACGCATGCAAGGCTGTTGGGTATCCGATGTTGAGATCAACCGGTTGGCGGCCTTCTGGCGCGGGCAGGCCTATACACAGGGGGGAGCGTTGTACGGCCCGGGGAGCGGCGGTTCGGGAGGCCAGGGGTTGACGCAGCAAGCCCTATGGCCCGATTTGACACGTGATACTGAGGAGGACGACGAGGCAGATCCTTTGTTGGATGGCGCGATCGACTTGGTCGTGCGCGAGGGGAGGGCTTCTATAACCTTGTTGCAGCGACTGATGGGGATCGGCTACTCGCGCGCAGCGCGACTGATTGACTCTCTAGAGGCTCAGGGCGTGGTGGGGCCTGCGACGGGCTCTAGCAAAGCTCGCGAGGTGTTGCGCGATCCTCGGGAGCCCAAATCTGACCTCGATTCCCCCGAAGGGGGCAGGACGTAGGATAGACCGTGTTCTGACGATTTCCGGGCGTGTGTGTGCCCAGATGACGGGAGGCGAATAGGTGTTGACGGACGTTGATAGAGAGGCTTTGGAGGCGATTGTGGGCCCTGAGGGCCTGTCGGTGCGGGGGGCGGATCTAGAGGCACATTCGATAGACGAGTCTTGGTTCGACCCACACGCGCCCGATGTGGTTGTGTGGCCAACTTTGACCGAGCAGGTATCGGCAATTCTGCAATATGCCAACGCTCACGGTATCCCGGTGGTCCCTTGGAGCGGAGGGTCGAGCCTTGAAGGCAACCCGGTGCCGATCCGAGGTGGGATTTTGTTGGCCATGTATCGTATGAAGCAGGTGCTGGAAGTTCGCGAGGAAGACTTGCAGGTCGTTGTACAGCCGGGTATCGTCTACGACGATTTGAACGCTCATCTTGGCAGGCTGGGGATCTATTTCCCGCCGGCACCTGGCAGCGCCGATGTGGCCACGATTGGGGGTATGGTAGCCAACAACTCCAGTGGGATGCGTGCGGTAAAGTACGGTGTAACACGAGACTATGTGCTCAAACTGCGCGTGGTATTGCCTAACGGCAAAGTGATCGACGTCGGCAGTAACGCCAAAAAGAGCAGCAGCGGATATGACTTGCTCAGTCTGTTTGTGGGATCGGAGGGCACACTCGGTGTGGTGACCGAGATCACACTGCGCGTAATTAGCCTGCCCGAAAAGGTGGCTGCCGTGTTGGCGTCGTTCGAAGCACTGGAGGATGCGACCAACACTGTCTACGAGTGCGTGCGCTACGGGCTCGACCCGTCCGCGGTAGAGCTTCTGGATGCGAATACCATTCGGGCAACAAACCAGCAACAGGACCTGGCGCTGGCCGAGATTCCGACGTTGTTCGTCGAGTTTCATGGGAGCGATGCCGCCATTGAGGAACAACTCGATTATCTTAAAGAGCTGTGTGAGGACAACCATTGCAGCAGCTTTGAGATGGCGACCACTGCGGAGGCGCGGCAAAAGTTGTGGATGGCCCGCCAAGAGGCCCGGGAATCCATAAAGCAATCGCACCCTGGCCGCATGCTGGTCTCTGGCGACGTGTGTGTGCCGATCTCGCGCTTTGGCGAGATGGTAGAATACGTCCACGAAGCCGCCCAGCGCCACGACCTCTTGATCTATGCCTTCGGCCACGCCGGCGATGGTAATTTGCATACAGAGGTTATTGTTCGTCGCGAGGAGGCGGCAGAGTTTGCCCGTGGCCTCCAAGCCACCGACGAGATTGTCGAACGCGCGCTGGAACTGGGAGGTACGGCCTCTGGCGAGCACGGAGTGGGGTTGGGCAAGCGCCAATTCATGATAAAAGAGCATGGCGGCAGCCTGGATGTGATGCGGACTATCAAAGCAGCTATCGATCCACGAGGAATAATGAATCCCGGCAAGATTTTTCCAGAGACTCAGTGATTGGTGGATTGAAGGACATGGAGATCTTGCGAGGGGGCGCCGAAGCTCTGGGGTTGACGCTCGGCGCTGCGCAGGTGAGTGTGTTCGAACGCTATTACCGCGAACTGGCCGTTTGGAACGAGCGTTTCAATCTGACGGCGGTGACCGGCTATGAGGAAGTGCAGCGCAAGCACTTTTTGGACGCCCTCAGTTGCATCTTGGCCTTTCCCTCGGCGGCGGAAGATAGCGACTCGATCCCCGACACGGTACCTCTGCAGCGCAGAGCGACCATCCCACGGTGTGCCGATGTAGGGACGGGCGCGGGTTTTCCGGGACTCCCGCTGAAGATCATCATGCCCGAGATCCGGATGACGCTTATCGAGGCGACCGGGAAAAAAGTCCGGTTCCTGGAGCATCTGGTGGGGGTGTTGGGCCTCAAGCAAGTGGAGATTCTACATGCCAGAGCTGAGGATGTGGGACAGATGCCCGAGCATCGTGAGCAGTATGATATAGTGCTTGCGCGTGCAGTGGCGCACATGTGCGTATTGAGCGAGTACTGTCTGCCACTAGCTCGTCTGGAGGGACGTGTTATCGCTCAGAAAGGCGAGGCTGCTCTCGAGGAAGCTCTGGGCGCGGAGCCCGCATGGCGCGCGTTGGGTGGTATGCTGATCCACGTCAAGCCCGTTTCGCTGCCCGGTCTGCCTGAGGAGAGGCATCTCGTGGTGTTGAGCAAATACCATCACACCCCCGAACAGTACCCGAGGCGAGCGGGGATACCCTCTAAAAAACCCCTCTGTTAGGCCAAGCCTGTTGGTGTAGAGACCGTCGAGAGCCAGGCGGTCTCTTTTTTGTGGTACGGGAGCTGATGAATCATGTGAGGGGTTGCACACTGCCGTGGGCTACACACCAAAGTTGTGCCGACTCGACAAGATCGGGGTCAAAGGGTGTGATGTCAGTGGTGGTTACGAGCACCTGTTGAGCTAGGCGCAGAGACTGCATCAGCAGGTGGGCGCGGCGACGATCGAGCTCAGAGATAACATCGTCCAACAGCAGAACGGGCATCTCGCCAGTGCGTTCCTTCATGAAAACGACCTCGCCCATTTTCAGCGCCAAGGCCACAGTGCGTTGTTGACCTCTGGAGCCATAGACCGTGGCATCGTGGGTGTTGATAAGGAATCTGAGGTCGTCGCGATGAGGCCCCACCAGTGTTACAGCACGGGCCCGTTCTTCTCGATGCGCGAGTCTCAGCGCCTGCAGAATGGCAACTTGGAGATCGGCCGCGGAGGGAAGATCGCTCTGCACTCCGGGCGAAGAGGGGCCTTGTTCTCGCAGTCTTTCCGAGACGCTGCTCAAGTATTGTAAAGAAAGAGATTCCCCCCCGCTGGTGAGCGCGGCATGCACCTCACCAGCGTGAAGCTGCAGCGAAGCCACTGCTTGCAGGCGACCCAGCAGCACCTTGGCGCCGTGGCGCGAGAGTTCGCCATCCCAATACTCCAGCTCAGAACCCCCGGCCAACCCCTCGCGAATCGCTCGGAGCAGCGCATTGCGCTGGGTAATGACGCGGTTGTAAAGAGATAGAGCCCGACAGTAATCAGTGTCGATCTGACACAGGCTGATATCCAGGTAACGACGGCGCTCCAAGGGTGCACCGGACACCAAGGCGATGTCCTCGGGCAAAAAGAGTACCACATTGAGTTGTCCGATAGTGTCGATGGCGCGGCGTGGTACACCGTCGAGGCGTATGCGTTTGCGGAGCGTCATGGCATGGTCGTTCTCGAGGCTACGCTCTTGTACCAGCGTGGCCTCGAGGCTTCGCTCCTCGCCCTGCTTGACGAAACGTGCTATCAGGCGCGCATAAGGCAGCACCTCCTCCTGTGCCTCCCAGCGGATCAGCTCCCGGTCCGATGAGGCGAGGGGCGATTTTGTGGTGGAGAGATAGTAGATGGCCTCTAGCAGGTTCGTTTTCCCCTGAGCATTCTCCCCCTGAAAGATGTGAATGCGCGCCGGGAGATCGAGTTCCAGGCGCGCATAGTTTCGCACGTTCGCTAACGAGAGGTGTTTGATATACATCCCAGCGCTACCGCGGGATATGCATAGGCATGGCTATATGCACAAAGTCGCCGCCACCAACGGGGCGAAATACGACGGGGCTGGAGGGATCGCGGGTCTCCATAGAGACTTCGGCAGTATCGATAACGCTAAGGACTTCGATGATATAGCGTGCATTGAAAGCGATCTCGATGGGCGCGCCCTCCACAGTGGCGTCCAACTCACTGACGTTGTCGCCGTGCTCGGCGGAACTGGCAGTGACGACAACGCGTCCGATGTCATCCGGACCGTTGGGCATAACCTGTAGGCGCACGATGTTGGCCGAATCTCGGGCAAAGATCAGAGCCATACGCATGGCCTTGAGAAAGTCCTGCGTGGTGAGCGTGGTCTTGGTGTTGCTGGTGGTGGGGATGATCTGCCGGTAAGCGGGAAAGGTCCCCTCCACCAATTGCGAGACCAGGTCTATGTCGTTCAAGTGGAAAAAGACCTGGCTGCGGTTAGGGGCGATGAGCATGTTGATGGTCTGGTCTTGCTCGCCACTGATACGGCGTAGCTCTTGCAACGCCCGTGCGGGGATGATGACGCTCAACGGCGCGTCGGGCCCATCCTCGAGATCGATGGACCGTACCGAGACGCGGTAACCATCCGAGGCTGCAAAAGTGAGGCGCTGCGGCTCCAAGTCGGCCAGTACGCCGGTGAGCACCGGACGACTCTCGTCCTGCGCTGCTGCAAAAGCGACCTGGTCGATCATCTGGCGCAAGAGCTCGGGCTTGAGCGCGATATGGTGATCCTCCTCGGGCACGAGGATCAGGGGAAACTCTTGGGCGTCAATCCCCTTGATGTTGGCCTCGAAACGGCCGCTCTTGAGGTTGAGAGTTTGTGTGCGGGTGATCAACTGCAGATCCACCCGGCCCGGCGGCAACGAGTTCACAAAATCGGCCAAGAGGCGTGCGGGAATGGTAGTCGCCCCCTCTTGCTCTACTTGAGCCCCGATCCAGCAATTGATGCCCACCTCCAGATTGGTGGCAGAGAGCTTGAGGCGTGACTCGTCCGAAGAGAGGAGGATGTTAGAGAGCACCGGCAGAGTGCTGCGCGTGGCGACAGCGCGACTGACGATGGAAAGGCCTCGAGCTAGATTCTCTTGGAGGCAAGAGACTTTCATTAGGGCATCCTCCTTGGTGTAACGGCTATATATTACAGGCAATAGCGAAAAGTTCTGTTAACTATCTAGCAGATAATAGCAATATGAGGCACCTAGCATTATAGGGACAACACTTTTGTCAACACGAGCGTAATGTGGTATCCTAGCGGATAGAGAAGGTGGGGAGGAGATATAATACCTCCTCCCTTCCCTGCGAACGGGATCTACTGGCCGATCAAGCGAAGAATCAATTGCGTGGCTAGCGGGCCGACAACGATAAGAATCGTTGGTAACGCTGATTCCGCTTTGAACCGGATAGAAGATCCCGTTCTGCTTTTCAATTTGAAGCTGGTTCTCAAATTAAGCCTCCTTTCCATGAATTTCCTATTAATATAGGATTGAGCTCATTATAGCTTGGATAGCGAAGGCGCACAAACACTTTACGCACCGGATTCTCGAATCACTTGAACAGATACACGCCGTTCTCGATAGCCCAGCGCTCCCCACACGCCGCACACTCTACGTAAGTGGAGCGCTCGTCCAGCGGCTCGTAACCGCATGCGGGGCAGCGGAAGAGGCGAGCCGTGTCCGCTACCTCGGGCGCGCCCGCTTTGGCCTGCTGCGAGCGCACAAAGACGCTGGGCCCGAGCGTGAGCGATGCTGTAGGCGCCTGAAGCAGCGCGTCGAGATCGGCCAAGAACCCCGGTGAGATGTGTCGCTTGAGCCACCCCATTCGAAACAGCGACACAGACAAGTTTTGCTGCGGACTCATATCCGCCGCAGTGAGCTGCTGCCGAACCCAAGTGGGATGGAAATCGTAGTGTAGGCTTGTAAACTCGTACGGCTGGTGGTCGAACGGGTTCGGGCCGCGGCGAAGAGGGTAGCGCAGAAGGTTCTTGATGTGCCGCTTGTTGGCGAACTCGAGAATGAAGCTGCCTTGGGGCGCCAGTACGCGCGCGATCTGCTGGAACGCCAAGGGGACATCCACGAGGTGGTGTAACACGCGCACCATTACCGTAGTGTCCACCGCGTTGGTGGCGATGGGCAGTCGGTAGATATCCGCTGCTACATAGCGAAAGCGGCGATCCCCGAGTCGCTCCCGCGCGTATTCTAGCTGAGACCGCGAATAATCGAGCAGGACCACCTCATCAAAGTCTCGATATAGAGGCGCTAACCGACCGAACCCCGCGCCAATATCGAGCAGGCGGTGTCCCTTGGCTGGCAGTAAGCGCAATAGAGCCTTGTGCTCGGCAAGGTGCTCATACTCGCGCCCTTGGCCCTCCCAAAAATCGGTGCGATAGGTACTCCCTTCATAGTCGCAAATACTCGGAGCGTCGTTGGGCGTGTTCACGGGCTGTCCCAAGGGGCACCTCTGTCTAGCAGGAGTGTTTCACGTTAAACGTTAGTTATGTCTAATGGCGCGTCTCACAACCAGCGCGAGAGATTCCTGAAAGTAGAATCAGGCAGATAGCCATTCTAGCGGTTCGCTCCAACTGTGTCAAAGCACGTGAGTGGCATTGTTATCAGTCAACGAAAATATCCGCATCGGTTAATCTGTGATAATGTCACCCCGCGACAATACCAATCAAGAGGGCATCGCTGCGCCCACTCGCTCTGAATCGTTCTCTAGCGGGAAAGCCAGGTTCTCTCCAATGGTAATCGTGTCGGGGAGAGCAATAACGGAACGGGCGATGACTATGGGTGGCGCTTTGAGTGTCTAGGGGCGATGCAGAAGCGCTATTGCGCCGCCACCGACAGGCCAAAGCGCAATCGCTCGATGACATGAAAGCTACGGCCCCCCCTGAGGCGAGCGCCTCATCGCACGCATGAACGTCCCCGATCCGGTGCGCAGCATTCGCGCTCAGGTCGGAGACGTCCACTGTTGGTAGCAGAGCCGAGAAAGGAGCTGCTCACTCCAGCATGATGCTTTTAGGGTGAGCATCCGCCTTTGGCACGATTATCAATCGAGTTGACACGAGATCGTGTCCATCGCTTTCGGTACAGCTGCTATTCGAGCTGGCACGGCTCTCACGCTATTGAGACCGGATCTCCAGGCCCTCCAACTGTCCGGCGATGAACTGGTGCTTGTTATATGGCAACGGTATCCCAGCGCCAAAGCCGCCCGGCGTAAAGTACCAATTGTCAAACAGATCAGCGTTGTACACCACGAGACGGTCCGTGTAATAGAGTGCAAGCGCCGGCAAGTCCTCCGCGAGAATAGACTGCATCTCCGCGACTGCTGCTCTGCGCTCCGCAAGATCGTCCATGAGCACCTGCGACTCGGCCAATTCGTCAAACGCCTCGTTATTGTAACCCACTGCACGAGCAAAGCCCCTTGACCGGCTCGTGCTGGCCAGATTGGCTCGCATCAAGTCGGGGTCGCTCCCCAGGCCACCGAAACCTGTGACGAGCATCTGGTACCGCCCTTCAGTAGCGGCGGCATCAAGGGACGCCTGATCCAGGGTAACGATCTCCAGAGGAATACCAGCCTCGGCGAGCCCCGCCTCGATGATCTCCACCACCCGCGCCGACCCCATCACGCTGTCTGGCGAGTAGCTCAGTTCGATTGGCGCCCCTTCATACCCTGCCTCGTCGAGCAGGGCACGGGCTGCATCCAGATCCAATTCGTACGAGGATACGTCGGGGTTGTAGAAAGGATTGGCTGGCGGCAAATATCCCGGGCTTCCCACCCCGCCAAAGCCGTAGAGCACTCGGTCGACCATAGCTTGGCGGTCTATCGCGTAAGCGATCGCCTGGCGCACGCGCACATCCTGAGGAGGAGATTCTTGCTCTAGATTGAAATAGAGAAACAAACCCCATTCGCCTGACGCCTGTTGGATCTTGAAAGGTGGCTCTCGGAAGGGGGCCAGCATCTCCTCCGTCACGCCACCGAACTGCTCAAAGGCCGCCACAGAGCCCGTCGAAAGTGCCAGGATGTTGTCGCTCGTCGGTACGAACTCGATGCGCTGTACGTAGGGATCCCCCAAAAAGAAGTCGGGATTGGCTTCAAAGAGATAGGCCCCCTCAGCTTGGCTGTACTCAACCAGCTTGTAGGCGCCCGTACCGACGAACGCCTCTGGTGCGATATATGCTTGGGGATCATCCACTTGTTGCCAGATATGCTGCGGGAAGATGAGCACGGCCTCAGCGATCATTTGTATAAAGGGAGCAAACGGGCGCACGAGCGTGACATCCACCCGGTGATCAGAGACCGCGACGGCCGATGCAACTTCATCGATCCGCGAGGTGAACCATGCAGCTCCTGGGTGCACTTTCAGATAGTCGATAGAAAAAACCACATCGGCAGCGGTGAACGGCTGGCCATCGTGCCAACGTACGCCCTCACGCAAGGTAAAGGTCCACGTCAAGCCATCTTCAGATACCTGCCAGTCCGTAGCCAACCAAGGGATGGTCGTCCCACTGGCATCACGCCAGACCAACGTATCGAACAACAGCGAGGCCCGCACATAACCCGGCCCGCGATTGATGCCAAAGGGAGATGGGTGCCCCCAATACCCCCCCCCCGGCAAACGCAAAACATCCACGTGGGGGGATATCGCTGCTTCGGGAGCTGGAGGCATCTCGGGGTTGAGAGGCGCAGCGGGTAGCGGGGCGCAGGCGCCCAGTGACAAAAGGGAGAGCAGAACGAGGATGCTACCGAGACGCGTTACACGGTGACGACTTGGCATTTTTCCTCCATTTCTTCCGGTCATGATTCTTGCCGCCTCCAGTCCAGAGAGGGTGCAGCCTGTAACAGGCTGCGGGTGTAAACATGTTGGGGCCAAGCCACGACGCGATTGGCCGGCCCCGACTCGATAATTTCGCCTTGGCACATCACCAGAATACGATCCGCCACCTTGCGCACGAGCGCCAGGTCGTGCGATACGAGCAAAAGGCCCATGCCCCGTTCGTTCTGAATCTCTTTGAGGAGCACGATGACTTTGGCCTGTTCACTGGCATCGAGCATCGATACCGGCTCGTCGGCCACGATCAGCTTGGGCTCCAGCACGAGAGCGCGGGCGATGGCTACTCGCTGCAGCTGCCCGCCGCTCAGTTCGTGAGCGCATTGCGTCAGCATCGCGGTGCTCACAGAGAGGCCAACCG
Source organism: uncultured Anaerolineales bacterium (assembly GCA_964407215.1). GTDB lineage: Bacteria > Chloroflexota > Anaerolineae > UBA1429 > UBA1429 > CAYOUT01. Next base: position 182,564 of record CAYOUT010000002.1, read on the forward strand.
CCCGCAGCGCATCGCGCACCTTGTCTTCGCGCTCAGCGGCTGTGCCGAGTTTTTGCACGTCCAACGGCTCACGCACGATCTCCGCCACGGTCAACCTTGGGCTCACCGCGTCGAACGGGTCCTGCGCAATGAACTGAATACGCCGCCTCACAGCCCTCAGTTCGTGCTTGGAAAGCGCCGCCAGGTCCCGCCCTTCGAATTCTATTCTGCCGCCATCCGCACTTAACAAGCCCACTAACAGACGCCCGAGCGTCGTCTTGCCGCTACCTGTCTCACCGACGAGCGCTACGACCTCGCCCTCGTACACCTCGAGGCTTGCTCCGTGCACCGCCGTCACAGTCTCTCCCTGGCCGTTGTGTGAAAAAGACTTGCGCACATTGCTCGCTTTGAGCAGCGTTCGCAGCCCCCCCAAGTGGCACGCCAATCGGCGTCCCTTCACCTGAACCAGAGGTGGCTCTACCTCTCGGCATCGAGCCACAGCCTGCGTACAGCGAGGATGAAACCGACAGCCCGGTGGGGGAGCCGTCGGATCGGGTGATGCGCCGCGAATGCCGCGCAGATCGCGCGTCGTGGTCATATTGGGATAAGCGTTCAGCAAACCCCAGGAATAGGGATGGCGGGGCTGCTCCAGGATATCTTGCGTGCACCCCACCTCGATGAGTTTGCCTGCATAGAGAACCCCCACCTCCTCGGCCAACTGCGCCGCAGCGGCGAGGTCGTGAGTGATCAGGAGCAAGCTGAAGCCCAGCTCGGAACGCAAGTCTTGCAGCATGTCGATGAGCCGAGCGCGTGAGAGGACATCCTGCCCGCTGGTAGGCTCATCTGCGATGAGGAGTTCGGGATCGCAGCTGAGCGCCATCGCCATCATAGCGCGTTGTTTCTCGCCGCCGCTCAGCTGGTGAGGGTACGCGCGCAGATGGCGCCGCTCAAGCCCGAGCCTTTCGGCCAGCGCTATCGCGCGATCTAACGCTTGCTCTCGCCCAAGGCCGAGATGTTCGCGCATCGGCTCGGCTATCTGCTCGCCGATGCGATACACAGGGTCGAACGCGTTGCCCGCGCCCTGTACGGCCATGGCTATATGCCGCCAACGCAAAGAGCGCCATTCCTCCTCCGATAGCCCTTGGAGTTCGCGGCCCTTCCAACAGATGCTGCCTTGCGCAGCACCTCGGGGATGAAGCCCCAGTAGCGCTCGGGCAATAGTCGTTTTGCCCGAGCCACTCTCACCGACGATGGCTAGCGCCCCACCCCAGGACAGGCTGAGCGATACACCGTCCACAGCATGTACCGGTCCCTGCTCTCGCCCCCCGGTGGAGCCGAAATGCACAACAAGATCACGTACCGATAGCAGCGTTTCGTTCGTCAACGTCCCAACCTCGGCTGCAGCTGCTTTTCCATTCCCATGCCCACGAATGTCAAGGATAGAACGAGCATCGTAATACACAACCCGGGTGGAAGGAGCCACCACAACCAACGATCGGTCAGCAGCAGGCCTGGCAGGTTCAGCGCAAAGCGCATCATCAGCCCCCAGCTCTTGGCCGTCGGATCGCCCAATCCCAGAAAAGCCAGGCCCGCCTCCATAGCTACCGCTCGGCTCGCAGAGGAGATGAGACCGAAGGCGATCAGAGGGGCGATAGCGGGCAGCATATGGCGCCACAAAAGGTAACCAACACCCCCTCCGAATTGACGGGCCATATGAATATATCCCCGGGTGCGTTCGCTCTGTATCCGCGCCCGGATCATGCGAGCGGTCGACGGCCAAAAAAGCAGCGAGATGGTGATCATCGTTTGCAGCGGGCCGGAGCCCAGAAAGGCGGCCAACAGCACGAGCAGCGGCAGGCGGGGTAACGTCAGCATCACGTCCAGTAAACGCATGAGTACAACGTCCACCAGTCCACCCGCGTAACCGCCCACGCCCCCCACCAGGGTCCCCAGCGCCACGGTGCCCATCGCAGCCCCAAGGCCCACAGCTATGGAGATGCGCGCGCCATGAACCAATTCGCTGAGGATATCCTGCCCCACATCGTTGGTTCCCAACCAGTGCGCTGTGCTGGGGCGTTCCAGCGGCTGCCCGGAAAAGGCGTGAGGGTCATAAGGGGCCAGCCAAGGCGCTGCAAGAGCGGCCAACACGAACATGGTCAAGGCGCCCAAGCTCAGTATTGTTCTGAGATCTGCGGCGAAGGAGAAGCGGACAGGGGCTCGGACGCGAGGCAAGGCACTCATCCGGGCACCTCTTCTGCGACACGAGGATCAAGCCATGTATTGACTAAATCCGCGAAAAGATTCGCGGTAAGCACCACTAAGGCAACCACCAGGAACACACCTTGTATCACCGGGTAATCTCGGTCACCCACCGATTCAAAGATCAGGCGCCCCATGCCAGGATACTGGAATAGCGTCTCGATGAACACTGCACCGGTGACGGCTATCCCTGCATGGGCGGCGAGATGTGCCACAAAGGGTAGCAGAGCGTTGCGCAGAGCGTGGCCTCGTTTCACACGCGCCGGTCTGAGTCCTTTGGCCCTGGCTACGAGTATGAACTCCTCACCCAGTATGCTCACCACACTGTTGCGTACCAACAGGAATTGCGCACCCAACAGGCTCAATGTTAGTGTCAATGCGGGCAAAGCGAGGTGCTTGGCGATGTCGATCGCAGCCGGCAAGAACCCGCTATATTGGGCAAAAGGAGTCCTGCCCCCAGCTAGGGGGAGCCATCTCAGTCGTGCGCCAAATAAGATGAGCAATATCATCCCAACAAAGTAAACCGGGGCGTTGCTTACTAGAACACTGCATGCGGTAAGGATACGATCTGCCAGCGTCTCGCGGCGCCAGGCTGCCTCGGAGCCTCCCATCAGCCCCAGCAACGAGGCGAGGCCGAGCGCTGTGCCTGTAAGCAGAAGCGTCCAAGGCAAATGGGTCGTAAGCAGCTTGCCCACCGGTTGATTCAGCCGGATGGAGCGCCCCAGGTCGCCGCGGATAACCCCTCCAAGGTAAGTGATATACTGCTCGGGCAACGAACGATCCAGCCCGTAATAAGCCGCCAGCGCTGCGCGCGTCTCGGGGTCAAACACATACTCTGAGCTGTTCGGATCGAGCAGGGCTGCCAAAGGATCCCCTGGCAACAATCGGGGCAGCAGGAAATTCAGCGTCAAGACTACCCATAGCGTCACTATGTAGGTGACGCAACGTGATCTCATAGGGCGCGAATTCCCGATCCATCCAGTTGATAGTAAGTAGCCGAAGCGCAGGCGATGCAAAGCGGCTGCCCGTTCCGGAGGCGTGCTCGGCTCTCCATGATGCTCTCTCCACACGCTGCGCAAAAAGCGGAATCCTCGATAGGCGCATAGGCGGGGACATCGATCTGTAAATGCTGCACGCTAAAGAGCTCCTCCAAGGGGGCTCCCACTTGTCTCTCCGATGCCTCTGCCCAGAGCTGCGTCAAACGTGCCCTTTCATCTGGTCCCACGTCTTGTCGTTCTCGTACTACCCTGCGAAAGAGATCGGCGGCCTCTGGGTAGCGCTCATTGAACCGGTCGCTATAGTCAGCGCGCAAAGCGATCCGTACAGCGGCCCCATCCCGCGTGGCTAAGGTTACGGCGGTCTTGCCCAGATCGCGATATATCAGGGCGTTGTTGGCAAAGGTGCATCCGGTGACCACTTGGATCCCATCGCTGAAGCAGTTGTTCGTTTCCACGATAGCGATGACTTCTTCCATTCCGAGGTTCTGCTCGATGCCCAAGGCTATCAGGGCTTCGAATCCGGCTCGCACCCCCAATGCTACGTGGGGGCAGAAATGGCCGTGTAACTCGCCGGCTTTGTGCAGCAAAGCCAGCAGATCGTGTTCACGAATCAACGCCTCGATAGGTGCCCTTGGTTTAGACGGCAAACTCATGTTATCTCCTTTAATGCGATTCACCGCTATTGCCACTATACGCAGAGGCGTATAGACGGTACACAAAGAGCTGTCAATCGGGGGTGTCCTGGTACCGCCTACCGGCAGCTAGAGGTTCGCTCCTCTGCACGGAGGTCTCCGGGGCGCGGAATTAGTGGCCAGAAGCGTCCGCAACACAAGCCTCACACAGGCCCGTGACAGTGAGATGCTCGAACGCTGCTTGGAATCCGTATTCGCCTTGCAATCGCTCGCCAAAGGTTCGGGCGGTGTCCAGATCTGCTGCGGTGACCTTGCCACACTTTTGGCAGACCAGATGCAGGTGCGGACCATGCAGACTGAGTAACTCGTAATGGCGTTGTCCATCCCCCGTATCTACACAGGAGACTAGATCCAGCCCTTGAAGCAAATCGAGAGTGCGATACACAGTCGAGATGTCCACCGCAGAGCTAAGCGCTTGCACTCGACCATAGACCTCTTCCGCAGTAGCGAGACCTTCGACGTTATGCAGCACCGACAGAATCATCTCGCGCTGTGGGGTCAATCGAAGGCCGCGTCTTCGCAGTTCCCGCTCGAACACCTTCTCACACGCCATAGTCGCGTCCCCTTGCACTTGCCAATGATCGCAATAAATGTAGCATAGCACTTGTGTATTGTCAAAGCAGCTATCGCTGCTACAGATTGTCGATGCCCCCAACGAGCTCTGGTCAAGATCGCTCTTGATCCAAGTATAGCGCGGCCATTCTTTCCCGAGGAGATTGCGCCGGTGTAAGGAGCCGCCGTGACGGAGGCCGAGTGCTCTGCCCAACATGCACTCGGCTTGGACGCTGTTTGAGAAAATGAGGCGCCCCTCAGATCCCTGCTTTGTGCATCCCTTGACCGCGCCACCGCGTTCACGTATGATCCTCAACGAAGGCTAGAGAAGACATAACCTACAACCTCTGTATAGCCTGAACCTGTCCGATGTGCGACAGATTTGCATTCGCTGAGAGTCCCCGAGGTACGGGAGTGCAAGAGTTGTCCCAGCGTTGACACGGGCGACTCTATGGGGGCAATGTGTCGTACGTCCTGCCTTTTACTATAGTGTTTCAACACTGCGCTCTCTACTGTGCCATCGGCGCTGGCCACAACATACCGCAAGTGCCCCCACAGAGCGGGGTTTGATGAGCTTTGCATTACACGCCCCCGATATGCAGAGCACATGGCCGCTACAACCACACACTAGCTACCAACAGGAGGACAAGATGGCGCCCCAGGTTAAAGTATCGCTCTCGCCGATCGTCGAAACGCAATACGGCCGAGTTCAGGGTCTGATAGAGGACGGTGTGCTGTCCTTTCGCGGGATACCTTACGGAGGCCCCACCGAGGGCGCGGGGCGATTCATGCCTCCCAGCCCTCCTGAGCCGTGGACCGGCGTGCGTGATGTCACCACCGCTGGACCGCCCTGCGTGCAGCCACCGTTCCCGGCTAGCAGTATCATCGCGAGCCCGTTCCTCGGAGAGTACTTTGGCGGTGGTAGGCCAGAACGCCTCGAACTGCCCCCAAAGACCGCCAGTGAGAACTGCCTTGTACTCAACGTTCTCACCCCCGGAGGCACTGGTCGACGCCCCGTTCTGGTGTACATCCACGGAGGCGGCATGTTCAGTGGATCGGGCAGCATCACCCTGCTGGGTGACGGCCTGGTTCGCGAGCAGGATGTGGTGCTCGTGGGCATAAACCATCGTCTTAACATCTTTGGCTACGCTTATCTGGGAGGCATCAGTGAGCGGTACGCCAAAGCCAACGTGGGGCAGCTCGATCTCGTAGCCGCCCTCACTTGGGTACGCGACAACATCGCGGCGTTCGGTGGTGACCCAGATAATGTCACGATATTTGGCGAATCGGGTGGTGGGGCTAAAATCGGCGCCCTCATGGCAATGCCCGCCGCCAAAGGCCTGTTCCATCGCGCCATCGTCGAGAGCGGCTCTATGGTGCTAGGATCGAGTCCCGACGAAGCTACCGCTGCGACAAAAGACTTGCTCGGCAGGCTGGGCTTGTCTGAGGATCGAATCGATGACCTCCAGACGATCGCCGCTGACGAGCTTTTCCACGCGGCTATCTCTTCCCCCGGCCCCGACGGAGGCGTCCCCCCTCCGCGGCAGTTGGGTATTGTTGTGGATGGCCACACTCTGCTCGAGTATCCCTGGGCGCAGGCGGCACCGCCCGAGGGCGCCCATATACCTATGATCATCGGTTGCTGTAAGGATGAGGGGACCCTCTTTACCCCTGACAGACAGGAACTCCTCTCGTTGGATTGGACCAGCCTGCGCGCGGCCTTGGTGCAGGACAAGCTTCCCGAGAAGGTCGCAGGGGAAGTCATCGATCTTTACCGTGGCAACCATCCCGACCAGAGCCCCAGCGATCTCTATTTCCGTATTCGTACAGACCGCAGTTTGCGGGCCGCCACAGTGAGACAAGCTGAGAGTCAGTTAGCTCAAGGCCAGCCTAACGTCTACCTTTACCATTTCCGTTGGAACACACCTCTAGGTGATGGCAATTTCCGAGCCTTCCATACCGCCGAGCTACCGCTCGTACTGCGTCTGGTCCTGTTCCCCGAGGCCGATGCTTTATCACGACAACTCAGCGGCGCGTGGGCGGCCTTTGCGCGCACGGGGGACCCGCGCTGTCCTGAGCTTCCGGATTGGCCCGCCTACACCCTCGAGAAGCGAAGCACGATGCTCTTTGATGCGCCGGGCAGTGTGGCTGTAAAAGATCCTGACGGAGAGGAGCTTCGCATGTTGGCTACGTGGCCGTCGCAATCGCTACTGTAACCCGTAATGAAAACCGTCAAGGAGGAACTATGTCCCTCAACCAGAGAAACGCCATCGGCTACAGGGTGACTGTATCTACCGGTACCGCGGTCGTCGAGACGTCGGCTGGTAAAGTGCGCGGGTGTGACCGTAACGGCATCTATGCGTTCAAGGGGATCCCGTACGGCGCTCCTACGGGTGGCGAGAATCGGTTCATGCCTCCTCGTGAGCCCGCTCCGTGGGCCGGTGTGCGCAGCTGTCTTAGCTACGGCTACATCTGTCCACAGGGACCATTCTCTGATGCCGATCGTACTTCAGAGGGGGACAACAGCCCTTTCGCCGATGAGGACCGCTTCCTGCTATACCGTACCGGGAGCCACTTTGCAGACGAGGGCTGTTTGCAGCTGAATGTCTGGACGCCAGAGGTCAACGGAAGCAGCACCCGGCCGGTGATGGTCTGGTTGCACGGGGGCGGCTTCTTTGCCGGCTCGTCGCAAGATTTGCTTTCGTACGACGGAGAATCTCTATCTCGTAAGGGTGACGCGGTAGTGGTGACTATCAACCACCGCCTTGGCGTTCTGGGCTTTCTGAACCTCGCCGAGTGGGGCGGAGAGCGCTATGCGGAATCGGCCAACGTTGGGATGCTGGACATCGTTGCCGCGCTGGAATGGGTGCGCGACAACATCGGCCAATTCGGGGGTGACCCCACCCGAGTGATGATCTTTGGTCAATCGGGTGGCGGAGGCAAAGTCACCGCACTGATGGCGATGCCCGCTGCACGGGGGCTGTTTCATCGTGCGGCCATCCAAAGCGGCTCTATGTTGCGGATGGGCGCCCCCGAGAACACTAGCGAGCTGGCGCGACGAACGTTGGCCGTCCTCGATATCCAGCCAACGAACCTACAAGCCCTGCACCGACTGTCCGCGCAACAGGTGCTGGTGGCCGCGGGGAGGGTCCTCCGTCAGTATGCACAGGAGCAGCCAGCGCCAAAATCCTTTGATGGCATGCTTCGACGCATGGGCTGGATGCCTACGGTCGATGGCTCTGTATTACCCGCACACCCGTTCGATCCGATAGCATCCGAGCTCTCCGCGAGCGTGCCTTTGCTAGTTGGAACGAACCAGAACGAGTTTGTTAACGGTGTGGACAACCCCGATGCTTACGACCTAACTCTTTCGGGGTTGGAGCAGCAACTGGCCTCCCAGTACGGAGGCCGGGGCCAGGCCGTTTTGGAGGCCTTTGCCAGCGCGTATCCGGATGCCAAGCCATTCGACTTGCTGTCCATCATTGCCACTGCTTCGGTGCGCCAACAGGCTGTGGACCAAGCTCGCCTCAAAGCCGCCCAAAACACTGCGCCGGCCTATCTTTACCTGTTCGACTACCGCACTCCGGTGCTGGATAGCCGCCCGGGGGCTTTCCATTCTGCCGAGATAGCCTTTGTGTTCAACAATTTAGAGATTTGCCCCAACTTGGCAGGGGGCGACCCCAACGCGGACCGTCTACAGGACCAGATCAGCGGGGCGTGGATCCAGTTCGCCCGAACTGGGGATCCCAATCACGCGGGGCTGCCTCAGTGGTTGGAGGTCACTGCCGGTGGCTCAACTACCATGGTCTTTGAGAACGAGGGGACTCGGTGTGTTGAGCATGACCCGGGGCTAGAAGCGCGCCGAGTTCTGTTTGACGAGTGTTGATAACGGGGTAAAGTTCGGGATATGCGGGGCGTACGCAGCGGCGAGCTCTATATCTCTACCCTTGGCTGAGAAGTAAGTCGCCTGTCCGGGGCGGCGTCAAATACGCTGCCCCAAGGCACATTGTGGGAACGCGGGCTGGGCAGCGAGCGTCTCGCTCAGCAGTCGCATCCTTTGAGGCCTCCATTCCCCCTTCTCAAAGCCGAGTAGGTCCAGTTCCTCGTGGCAGATGGGCGTAACCCCCCATCCAGACCGTCCGCGCCCGTATTCACCTCAAGGTGGTCTCGCCGATCCCCCGCATGTTGCTCCCAGCACGAGGAGATAGGCGCGCAAGCTGCCCAATAGTAGTGATCCCCGCGGCCGTCAGGGTGTTGTAGCTGCGAGAGCTCAGTGCGAGCAAGCCCAAGGGGCTGGAATCGCCCTCGGGCAGAAGCGTAGGATTTGCCTGCGCCTGTTCGGCCTCACTTGCGCTATTTGCCTGTAGCTGTGACGACTCAGCTTGAGATACAAGATGTGCGTATGGTCGTCGTATAGGCTCTCCAGCCACCGGGGGGGAGGTATCGTCTTGAGCCGAGAACGAAACCACGTGCCATCTGGAATATCGAATGAAGGAGAAGCGGCAGATTCTCTACCACGAGGGGACCTCTCTTCAGTCCGTGTGGCATTTGATAGCTCGGATACAGGTGCTGGAGGGTGATCTCGTCGCTCGTCAGGGGGCTTGGCTGGCGCTCCGTGAGGTGAAGACTCTTGTGTATCAAGGGCCTCTTCCGGGGCTGCTACTGACGAGAAAACGAAGCGTTTCCCAGAGGCTGTGCAATGTCTTCCTCGCTGTACATGAATGCGATATAGACAAAAGCCCCTATGTGTAATGGGGCCTTTGTCTATGCCAGAAGGTTAGTACGCGTATCCACCATATCATGTCGAGCCGCCCCTGTGCTCAAACTTCCTGTGGGGCGGCCACCTAACCCAGCCATCCTTCGGTGAGCGCTCAGAAATTGCGGGTACCGAATCCGTAAAAATGTTCCTGGCGAATCAGCCACTCCTCGGATTGGCCCAGGGCCTCGATGTGTTCCTCTCCTACCACGAAGCGGTCATCGATCCGATCGAGCCAGCCTCGCAGTTCGGCCTCCAGGTCGCGCGCCAACGCCTCGTGCCCCGGCTCCAGCATCAGGTTGCGCAGCTCGTAGGGGTCCTCCTGCCGGTCGAACAAGAGCGCCCCGCCCCGCAGCCAACGGGCATACGTGTAGCGCTGGGTGCGCACCCCCCGCCACGGCTGGTAGATCCGCCCCTGATCGAACGAGACGTACTCGCCGATCAGCACCGAGCTCTGTGCGGCGTCGGACGCCCCCCGGATGGTGGCGCTCAGATCCACTCCGTTCATCCACTCCGGCGCGTCCACCCCTGCCAGCCCCAGCAAGGTGGGGGCATAATCCGTCACCCCGATGAGCGTGTCGCTCACCTGCCCCGCGGGCAGCCCCGCCGGCCAGCGCATGATCAGCGGGATGTGAACGCTCTCCTCGTAGGGCTGCTGCTTGTTCACCCGTCCGTGCGACCAGAGCATGTCCCCATGGTCCGAGGAGAAGACCAGGATGGTGTTCTCCGCCAGCCCCAGCCGCTCGAGCGCCTCCATCAGCCGGCCCATGTTGCGATCCAAAGCTGTGACGTGCGCATAGTAACCGGCCACCGCCTCGGGGTTGGCTCCCTCGGCGTTGTGGCGCAGGCGGATGGTCTCGGTGGGGTACATGTCGAGGAACTCCTGGGGGATGGCCCGGTAGGGGTCGTGAGGGGGGCCCCAGGAGAGGAACAGGCAGAAGGGGTCGTCGCGGAAGCGCTCACAGAACCCAATGGCCTGCTCGGTCTGCACGTCGGCGTCGTAGCGCGCCTCGCGTCTCAGCACGGGCGAGTCGTCCTCGTACCATTTGGCGTCCAGGTAGTTGTGGTTGCAGTTGTATGCCGCCCAGTAGTCGTCAAAGCCGTGGCGACGCCGCCCGGGCGGGGTGAACATGTGGCGGGAGATGCCGTCGAGGTGCCACTTGCCCACATAGCCGGTGCGATAGCCCCTGGCCTTGAGCGTGTCGGCGATGCTGAGCTCGTCCTCGGGCAGGCGCAGGTCGTTGGCGATACAGCGGGCGGTGAGGGCGTGCTTGCCGGTGATCAGGCTGGCGCGGCTGGGTGTGCAGACCGGGGTGTTGGCGATGGCGTTGGTAAAGAGCACCCCCTGATCGGCCAAGCGATCCAGGTGGGGGGTCTGCACGGCCTCGTCGTGCATGCAGCCCATGGCGGTGGCCCGCATCTGGCCGGCAAAGGCGTAGACGATGTTCGGTGTGGGGGACGTAGCCTATCTCCTCTGCAAAGAATAGTGGCAAGCGCGCCAGGGGCCCCGTTGCCGCTCACGTTTTCACGATGCTACCTTATCCTACCAGCTCGCACTGGTCCTGCAAACCCTGTGTGGCTAATTGTTGCATGCCATCGCGGACTGTAGCTAGCCGCCAGCAGTGTATTCGGAAACACCGCTGAGTGTGAGGTCCGCTGCACGCCAACATTTGACGAAATGGCCCGGCGAGATCTCTCTCAACTCCGGCTCTATTGTTCTACACTCGTCCACTGCGTAGCGACAGCGCGGGCTAAAGTAGCAGCCCGACGGTGGATCTGCAGGGTTGGCGACCTCTCCTTCGAGGATGATCTGCTCCCAGCGAGCACGGGGGTCGGGACGCGGGACAGAGCCCATAAGCGCTTCAGTATACGGATGGCGCGGCGTATGGAATAGCTCCTCTGTCTCGGCCAGCTCTACTAACTTGCCAACATACATCACCGCGACCCGATCGCAGATATGCTCCACCACGTTGAGCTGGTGCGCCACGAAAAGATAAGTGAGAGCAAACTGCTCCTGCAAATCCTGTAACAAGTTCAGCGTCTGTGCCTGGATAGAGACATCCAGTGCCGATACGGGCTCATCGCATACTACGAATTGGGGGTTGAGGGCAAGAGCGCGGGCGATTCCAATACGTTGCCGCTGCCCCCCTGAAAAGGCGTGGGGGTACCGCCGCATATATTGAGGCGGCAACCCCACCACTGAAAGCAGTTCTGCAACACGATCGATGCGTTCTTGTCCTCTGATGCCATAGTTGTGTAGCGGCTCTCCCACGATATCCAACAGCGTCATGCGCGGGTTCAGCGATGCGTATGGATCCTGAAAGATCATCTGCGTGTGCCGGCGGAAGATCCGCATATCAGACCGATCCAGCTGAGTGACATCCACCCATCCCAGGCGCCGATCTTGAAAAAGCACCTTGCCAGCAGTGGGCTGAATAGCCCGAAGGATGCACCAGCCAGTGGTGGTCTTGCCGCAGCCACTCTCTCCTACAAGCCCAAAGGTCTCCCCTTTCTTGATGAACAGATCAACATCATCGACTGCCTTGACGTGACCGACAGTGTGTCGAAGAAGCCCTTTCTGTACGGGAAAATATTTCTTGAGGCCCTCAACGCGTAACAGAATCTGATCGCGGTCTGGCTTGTCGCTGGTCATAGCAATCTGGTCTCCGGCATGCTAGCTACTATAGAGATGGCAGGCGACTCGATGGTCAGCAGCCAAGCGGATCGTCTCGGGAGCAGCCACATCACATATTCCCGCTATGTACTGAGGGCAACGCGGGTGAAAAGGGCATCCAATCGGCACGTCAAAGGGGTCTGGCACCATGCCTTTGATGGTCTCAAGCCGCCCAGGAAGCTTGGCACCGATACGTGGTATGGATCGCAAAAGCGAACGAAGGTATGGGTGTTTCGGGTCGTGAAAGATGGCGTCCACCGGCGCAGTCTCCATGACCTTACCGAGGTACATGACAGCGACATCGTCAGACATACGGGCAATAACACCCAGGTCGTGGGTGATGAACATGGTTGCCATACCCAGCTCTTGTTGAAGATCGCGCATTAGGCGCAATATCTGTGCCTCGGTGGTCACATCGAGAGCTGTTGTGGGCTCATCTGCAATGAGCAGGCTGGGCCGCAACATGAGAGCCATAGCAATCATCGCTCTTTGTCTCATGCCCCCCGAGAGCTGATGAGGGTATGCCTCATAGTTCCGCTCGGGCTCCGAGATGCCCACATGCCGCATCATGGCGATAACCATCTCGCGAGCCGTACGTGAATCTACATTCCTCTGATGAAACAAGACTGATTCGGCAAGCTGGCTGCCGATGGTGTGTACGGGGCTGAATGCAGACATGGGTTCTTGAAAGATCATACCGATCAGATTGCCACGTATCTGTCGCATCTGGCGGCTCATTGGCTTGAGATCGGTGATCCTCACACGCGGGGGTAACCCGCTGGCAGGGTCGGGGTACAGATCGATGGAGCCCTCTACGATTCGCCCCGGCCGATCGACGATCTGCATAATGGAGCGAGCCGTTACGCTCTTGCCACACCCGCTCTCGCCGACGATGCCCAGAGTTTTTCCGCGCTTGACGGTCAGATCAGCCCCATTGACGGCTCTGACTATACCCTCTCGCAGAGAGAAATGCGTCTGCAGACCTCGGACTTTGAGAAGTGTGCTGTCAGCCACTTCGGCAGCCGCCCGATTCGTACTACCAATATGGGTAGATGCTGGCATTTGGTCAGACTCCCACCCTATCACCAGATGCGGAGGGGAGACAATCCTCCGTCTCGATCAGCCATTCTAGAAGCAAGCCAGCGAGCTCGTGCCTGACCTGCTCGTGATTGTCGTCCTCGTGCAGATTGTGTAGTTCGTAAGGATCGTTCTGAAGGTCATAGAGCTCTCCATACGGCTGCCCAGGATAGTGCACAAGCTTCCAGCGTTCGGTGCGCACAGATTTGCAGCGGCCTAGCCCTCCAAGCTTGAGCTCGGGGCTAAAATCATCAGTGAGAGGACCCTTTGGGAACTGCATATCTGCAACCAACTTGCGGGGCGTCCCCTCGAGGCCGTGCTCACCAAAGACAGCCTCGCGAGGCCGATAATCCCCCGAGCCCACCAAGAATGAGGCAAAACTACGCCCTTGGACGCCATCGGGTGTGGGCCAGCCCAGTAGATCCGTCAGCGTGGGCAAGACATCCTCGTGAATGGTCCACTCCTCGCAAGTTCCGCCCGCGGGGATCGTCCCCGGCCAAGATACTATCAGTGGAACATGCGTGAGACAGTCATAGAGCGCTTTGCTTTTGCGGATCATACTGTGCTCGCCCATATAATCCCCGTGATCAGAGAGGTAGATCACCAAGGTGTTCTCGCGCAATCCCATTTCATCCAAGGCTCCTATGAATCGCCCCACCTCATGGTCTATGAAACTATTCATCGCATAGTAGATAGCGGTGGCGTTCTGTATGATTTCGGGGGTAACCGTATCGCCCGCTAGAGCGCGATAGTCGATCTGCTGAGCGGGAGGTTTCCCCTCCATCTCGTTCACCAGCCGAGGTGACAGAGGAATCTCGGTAGGTTCGTACAACTCTGCGTAGGGACTGGGCGCATGGAGCGGTGTGTGAGGGTCGGAAATAGAGTACCAGAGAAAAAAGGGTTCGTTTCGCCAGGAAGTGACACACTCGATGGCTCGTTCGGTGGTCAGCGCAGTCCCCAGAGACTCAGCAGGGTAGGGGTTCCGCACGGCACCCCATGCCTTACGCCAAACGCCGGATTCGCGCAACCAACGTTTCGCCTCGGCCGACTCTGCCGTGGGTGGAGTCTCCGGCCCCAGGTGGCCGGCTTCCCATACGCGGTCGAACTTGGCGAGGTCGGCTGGCAAGAAGCAGTGATTCTTGCCTACCAGCCCAGTGCGGTAACCGTGTTTCGAGAGCAAATCCACTAAATGCCGCTCCCTCGGTTGCAGATAGAACAGGTTCGTCCGAGAGCCCGTGGTGTGGGGGTGGCGTCCGGTCATCAGGCTGACCCGAGCTGGTACGCAGAGAGGGCAGGTAGCATGCGCGTGCGAAAAGAGCACGCCCTCTCTAGCCAACTGCTGGAGATTCGGCGCCTGTACAATATGGTTGCCATACATCGGCAGCGACGTCGCCTTTTGCTCGTCGGTCATGATGATGACAATATTGGGCCCGGCCTGTGGCATGAGTAACCCTCCGGATCGGTTTGATTTTGCAGCGTGGGTGGCGCAGCTAATGGGCATAGGGGTCGGCGGCGTCCCGCAACCCATCGCCTACAAAGTTGAAGGCGAGCACAGCGACGACGACAGCGAGGCCCGGCACCAATAACCAAGGTGCCAGGATAACAGTCCGGAGGTTCTGAGCCGCCTGTAATAACACACCCCAGCTGATAACTGGCGGCTGCAGGCCCAACCCCAGGAAGCTCAGAGCTGTCTCACTCAGTATCATCCCCGGGACAGATAGTGTCAGGCTAGCAATCAGGTGGCTCGTAAACGAAGGCACCAGATGGCGAAATATGGTGCGCATCTCGGACGCGCCACACAGCCTAGCGGCCATAACAAAGTCCTCCTCTCGTAACGATATGAATCGGCCACGAACCACTCGCGCCAGGCCGGTCCAACCGATAAACGAGAGCAGTACCGTAATGCCAAGGTAGACTTGGAGTGGGCTCCAAGTGGGCGGTAGAGCCGCTGCGAGTGTCATCCACAACGGGATGGCGGGTAGCGAGCGTAGAAACTCGATCACTCGCTGAATCACGATATCAACCGCGCCCGAAAAATACCCCGAGATGCCGCCCAAGACAACGCCCAAAACCAAGCTCAACAAGACACCTAGCAGGCCAATAGACAGTGAAATCCGCGCCCCATAAACGACCCGTGAAAACAGGTCACGCCCCATAGAATCGGCACCCCAGAGAAACAACATGCCGTCTTCACCTTCGACCCCAAAGAGATGCACATCTGATTCCAGTAGTCCCCACAACTTGTACGGATCGCCGTGAGCTAGCAATCGGATAGGGTAGGCCTGCGCCTCATCGACTTCGAACACGACAGCCAGAGTATCCATGTCGCGAGCTGATTTGAGCCCGTGCACATAAGGCAGCAGGCTAAAACTTCCATCGGCTCTGATAAAGTGGAGTTTGGTTGGCGGCGCCAGTAGATACTTGGCGCTGTAGCGGCCGGGATCGTACGGAGCAACGAACTCACAGAAAGCTGCTATGAGATAGAAAAGGGCCAGAACGACCAAACTGACGGTCGCCAGGCGATGGCGCAAAAAACGCCATTTTATCAATTGCCACTGTGAGGCGGTGAACAGCTTCTCACTCTTGGTCTTGGTCTTGGTCTCTGCAAGCACGGCAGCACTCCCGGTCGAGCTGGTGAAACCTAGCCACTTAGACGAATGCGTGGATCCACCCAGGCTAACAGGATATCGGAGATGAGAGTCCCAACAACGGTCAGGCTGCTGAGAAGAAAGAGGAAACTGCCAGCCAAATACATGTCCTGGCTCATGAGGGCCCGAAGCTGCATGGGCCCAGTCGTGGGTAAGCTGAGCACTACCGACACGATGGTGGCGCCCGAGATCAGCTCCGGCAGCATGTAAGCCGTCGCACTGATAAACGGGTTGATAGCTACACGCACGGGGTATCTCCAGATCACGCGACGCTCCGGCAAGCCTTTGGCACGAGCTGTAACCACATACGGCTTGCGGATTTCGTCCAATAGGTTGGCCCGTAGCGTGCGGATCAGCCCGGCAGCACCGGCTGTTCCGAGCACGACCATGGGCACCCAGAGGTGGTTGAGCAGATCAACGAACTTGGCCCAACTCCATGGCGCCTCGCGGTATGCTTCGGAGAACAACCCCCCGATATCGAGGCCAAACCAACGATACCCCAGCCACATCAATACGAGGGCGATGAGGAACGAGGGAATGCTTTGGCCGATAAAGCCTACAAAGGTGTAGAGATAGTCGAGCTGTGAGTACTGATGCGTAGCCGAATACACACCGATAGGAAACGCCACGGCCCAGGTGAACAGCATGGTTGCCAATGAGATGGCCACCGTCCAACCAAGGCGCTCCCAGATCAAGTCGCCCACGGGGCGGTTCCATTGCATCGAGTACCCAAAATCGCCGCGCAGAATAATGTTGCCGATCCATTTAAAATAGCGAATAACCATCGGCTGGTCCAGCCCGTATCGCTGCCGCAGAGCAGCGGCCAGCTCCTCGGTCACCTCCTGTCCTGATTGCTCCAACTCCATCAGGTAGCTCGACACATAGTCGCCAGGAGGAAGTTGAATAACCACAAAGGTCACAATAGAGATCGCGATTAAGGTTGGTATGAAGAGAGCCAGGCGGCCGGCGATAAACTTGAGCACTCTTTTCCCCCTACCCAGTCAAGCGGAGGCCCCTGAACCTGCGAACATCAGGGGCCTCCGCCAACGTCATCTTTTGTGGACTATTCCTCTAGCCACCACTGTTCAGGCTGGTAGTAGATCCACATATTATACTCCACACTGAGAGTGCTCCCTGGTTGAGGGGTATTACGGACACTGTTCTTGATAATGGCGGCCCGTGGAACCAGCCCGACGGTGCCTATGAGCCATAGATTCTCTGCGTTGATCCGTAACATCTCACGCCCCAACTCGTGGTAACGGTCGGAGCCAAACGGTTCCAGCAACCACTGCTCTACGACGCTCCAAAGCTCCTTGACCTCGTCTGGGGGCTCGATACCCGCTGAACCGTCAGTTGTCAGCCAACGGTACCACTCGGTGCCACCCAATGGACTTTCAGCCGGCCAGTGCCAAGGCGGTCGGTAGCGGATGGGCTCATTTTGGCGAGAATATATCTCAGAAGAACCTCCTATGGCCCAAACGCCGATGGTATGATCGTTGGCCTGCATTCGCTGCTTGTAAAATTGCTGATCCTCGGGCTTCAGCGAGACATTCACGCCCACCTTGGCCCAATAGCCTTTGATGAGCTCCGATATCTCGCTGACGTCCGCTTTGCTGGCCCAGTACTCGAAATTCAGATGCAGTTCCTGTCCGTCAGGGCGCAGTCTCCATTGCTTGGCCGAGTCCCACTCCAGCCCCATGTCGTTCAGTAATTCATTCGCCAAATCCACATCGTACTCGAGATAGTACTGATCGAGCCCCTCTTCCCAAAAGCTTGCGGAGGGATCCATAACGGGTTGACGTGGAACACCGAGGCCTGCGAAGCGCAGTTCGTTGATCTCATCGCGGTCGATAGCATGAGACATGGCTTTGCGCCATCGGATATCGTTAAAGATCTCCCTGAGCACCTCGTCCTTGTGCGTGTAGTTGAAGCAGAAACCGTACTCGGCAGCCCGCAAATCGGGGTAAAGGCCCACCGTGTAGTCGCCATCGCTCTCGTGCTGTTTATAGAGCGGATAGTTCTCCAATGTGAGGAACCAGCTATGGTGTGTCCCATCGCCGGCCAAAACCTTGGCGTTCATGACCTCGAGATTTTCGGTAGTCATTCGCTCGACATAGTCGGTATAAGGGAGCTGCTGTCCCTCGGCATCTACCACCCAGTAATACGGGTTCCTCACATAGTAGCGGTTCCCCATACTGTCCTGCCGTTCAAAAGTCCATCGCTCCAGAGAGGGATACTCGGAGTCTTGCTGAAACTGTGCACCCTCGCTGTGGTACTGGAAACTCTCATACCAGAACTCGAACCCCTCACTCTTGGCCAGCTTGTCGGCCTCCTCGTTATGTGCGATGTGGAATTGGGCCATGTAATGCTTTGGCGAGTAAGGACCCAACGTGGGCAGGTGGTCCAAGATGATCGGGTTTGGGACCGCGAATTGCAGGCGGAAGGTATAGTCATCTTCAATGACCACCTTCATCGGCTCTCCACCGGGTGCCCACTTGATCGGGACCTGTGGCGTGAGGTTAGTATCGAGAAAGATGTCCTCATACCAGAACTGAACGTCTTCGGTGGTTAGCGGCTCTCCATCTGACCAACGTAGACCTTCTCGCAAGTAGATGACAAGCTCTTGAAGGTCGTCAGAGAGCGTATAGCCCTTTGCCACCCAAGGGATGATCTCCTTGAGATCCGGCGACCGCATGAACAGCGATGTACCGCGTAGCCAATCCGTTTCGGGCGACTCGCCTGTAGGATCGGGCACCAAGCCACGTAGACGCCCCCCGTACCTGCCGACCTGCCCTAAAGGCTCCACTACGATAGGCTCCTTCGGCAGTCGCTCATCAACTGGGGGCAGCTCGCCTTTGGCTACCAGCTCGGCCAGCATGGGGGCCTCGGTGTATCTAGTCTCCAACGTTCCCTCTACTGCCGGCTCCGCGGCAGATTCGGACTCGACGGATGCCTCGGGCACTGCTGTGGGCTCGAAAGCCGCTTCCGGCTCAGAGATCGCATCAGTCTCGGGTATCGTGTCAGGGGTGCGCCGGGAACACGCGGCATACAAGACACCAAGCGTTGTACTACCCGTGGCAACTAGAAACGACCTTCTACTGAGTCTTTTCATCGTGCTGCTCCTTTTTTCGGAGTGGGCTATGATTGGTACCGATAAGGATACCCGAGAGGCAGGGCGAATATGGGAGAACTTGCTACTGCAAAAATCATATTAATGAAGAGGCTACGGAGTGTCAAGCAATATAGCATCGATTCGCGTTAGTGATCAACGAAAGTGTCCGCATGGGGCAATCTGGGATAGTGCCATCCCGCGGCAACAAAAGAGGTGACCATGTCGAAGCGGGATCAGTTGTAGATCGATACGATTGGCGGGGCCGTCACGAAGCGGTTGAGCGCCTTCCAAGGCGCGGCCATACGGAGCGTTATTATCCGCCAGGCCAGACGTCAACTACGGGCTTTTCAGGAGAAAAGAACGGAGGGTCTGATCCACGGCAATCGCGGGCGCCCGTCTGCACGACGAACCCCCGGCTGGTGCGGGAGCGTGTTCGCGCCCTGCTGAAAGAGCATGCCAACTATAATACCAGCCACCTTCGTGATGGACTGGAGGTCGAGTAGTGACCATCCATCTCCTATAGCACGGTCTATTACCGGCGCGGTGAGTTCGAGCGGCCCAGTCGGAGGTCGCCTTCCGCCCTGATCCTCAGCGTTAGCCCCCGAGCACGTGTTCGCTTGCCACTACACCCGCGCGGTGGCGCAGAACAACACCGTCGCCTTCGGGAGGCTTCTCTTGCTCATCCCTTTCACCCCCAGCGGCGTAACTACGTCCGTGCGAGGGGATCCCTATCCACACTAGAGCGACGTCCTGAGCATAGGGCATGGGGGCGCGCGGCTGGCGCAGTCCCATCATGACCCCGCTCAGTCCCTGCGGGTGGACCGCTTTGCCTGTCACACCGATCCAATATGTACCGACGTTCGCGCCAGAGCGCCCACCCGCATCATCCCCCATCCCTACAGCGGGGCCTGGTACCCGGGTTATCACCAGCCATCCCTAGAGGCCCAGCCCCCTCGGGGGCTGGGCTCGTGTGCCGGGAGGTGATATTCACACTGATTGACAACGGGGCAAGCATCGTGTCTTCACCGAAGTAGCCACACCTAGTGGGCCAGGATGATGCGCTGTGTAGGGAGGCCGAGCTTCGTCCCCTCGAGGCCACGCAGTTATTTTTCCTAAAATCATCTACGTAGTATACTTTATCGCGTTGGGCGTTGCGCAGAGACTATGAGAACTCTCGTCCCCATAGCACTTCGCTTTCTAGCAGAGCACACCTTGCTCTACCGTCACGATTAGGATCAAGCCGGCTGCTCTCAGCGCTGGTCGTGAATAATCATCGCTATAATCACTCCCGGATACGCCGCCGATAGCACAGTCGTTCGCCAGATCAGGAAAGGATAGAGTCGAATGTCTAGCAGGCCCAATTTTCTTTTTATTGTCACGGATCAGCAGCGGGCAGATCATCTCGGATGTGCGGGAAACAGCATCCTTCAGACCCCGCACATCGATGCGCTGGCTCGGAGCGGCGTCCAGTTCTGTCGAGCACACGTCAATAATCCCCTTTGCATGCCAGCGCGTTCCACTCTGTTTACGGGCTTGACGCCCAGAGGGCACCGGGTGCGCACCAACGGAATGCCGCTGGATCCCCGTACACCTACGGTTCCGCAAGCTCTGCACAGCGCTGGGTACCGCACCCATTCCGTGGGCAAACTGCACATGCGCACTTTTGAGACGCCTAACGGCCTGGACCCCGAGACGCTGAACCCTGAAGAGTACGCTGAGAGCCAATCTATGTGGCGCTCGGGTAGGTTACAGTCTCTACCCGAGGGTTACTATGGTTTCGAGACGACGGAGTTCATTGGAGGACATGGTGGGTACGTGTGGGGAGACTATCTCAATTGGTTAAAGGCCGAACATCCTGATGCCGTGCGACTCCTGAGCGCTGAGGCGGGCGAAAAGCCGGCGTCTTGTGCAGAGCAGTCCTATCGCATGGCCTTGCCGGCCGAACTGCATTTCAACACTTGGGTGGCAGACCGTACCATCGGATTCCTGGAGCGCGAGGCGCGGTCCGATAGGCCGTTTTTCCTCTGGTGTTCTTTTCCCGATCCGCACCATCCCTACTGTCCGCCTCGTCCCTGGGCCGACATGTACCGTCCGGAAGATGTGCAACTGCCCACGCGTCGCGAGGGGGAACTGGATGACCTGCCCCCCCACTTCCTGCGCATCTATGAAGAATACATGCCCCTGAGCGGGCGCTTCGAGCCCACACGGATTCGCAACGATCAGATGCGCGATATCATCGCGCTGACCTATGGCATGGCCAGTTTCATCGATGCGCAGGTCGGTCGCGTGCTGCATTCCTTGGAGACACTGGGGTTGCGCGAGAACACCGTGGTCGTGTTCCTCTCAGATCATGGCGATATGATGGGTGACCATTGGTTGCTGAACAAAGGCCCGTTCCATTTCTCAGGACTGTTGAGAGTCCCCCTCATTTGGAGCTGGCCCGGTCATTTCCAAGCCGGCGCTTGCACGGATGCGTTGGCCAGTCATTTGGATGTCCCCGTTACCGTGCTCCAGTTGGCGGGCGTACCGATCCCAGAGGGGCCGATCCCCCTCGAGCCGGAGGCCCCAGCGATGTCGCCTCCGTGGCCGGGCCAATCGCTCGTGCCCATTCTCAATGGGCACGCGACCTCTGTACAGAGCTCGCTACTTGTCGAGAATGACGAAGATTACCTCGGGTTGCGCTTGCGGACTCTGATTACCGACCGCTATCAGATCACAGCCTACCCCGGTCAGCCCTACGGGGAGCTATTCGATATGGAGAGGGATCCACACCAGGTATACAACCTCTGGGATCGACCAGATCTCCAGGCACTGAAACAAGACCTGCTCGTGCAGCTCATGGAGCGGTTGGTGCTGACGGATAGCGCCCTGCCCAGGCGCCTAGCCCACGCCTAGCCAAGATACTCGACGGAGCCGCAGAGAGCGCTCTCTGCGGCTCCGTCCGGCTCTTTTGCAGCCACGGCACATAGTCTCAGAGCCAGTGAGCGCGCCGGGCAGTACAGGAACGCCCACGCTCGACGCAACTTGGAGCTGCACGGCGGTTTGAGGGACCCCGCTTGGGGGCAGAGGGACTACTCGGGCAGAGCTTTGCCAAAATGCCCCGCCGAAAAGATCTCGCCCCATGCTTTGCGCTCGCGTGCTGCAGGACACTCATCTGGCACACCAAGGGGGACGCAAACGACCGCCTCCCATCCATCCGGAACCTGGCATATCTCTTTGACCTTGGCCGCATCGAAAGCGCCGATCCAACAAGTGCCATAGCCTAGGTTACGCGCCATCAATATCGTGTTCTGCAGAGCGATGCCTATGTCCAGCTTGTACCACTTGCTGCTGGTTTCTGGCGAGCCCAGCGCTACTAGAATGTAGGCTGCGTCAGCCATCCACAGCTGGCCATTGCAAGCGTCAGCCAACTGACGCCTTTGCTCAGCATCTTCAACCACGATGACGTGCCAGGGCTGGCGGTTGGCGGCTGATGGCGCCTGGCGCCCCGCCTCGAGTATCTGCTGCAGATGCTCTTTGGGCAACGGTTCTCTGCGATACTTGCGAATGCTGCGTCGCTCCAAAATCGCCTGCAAGGTGTTCATGGTGTTCCTCCTGATCTTGATGAGAAATAGAATAGCGTCTATCAATTGGCCCGCCTTATCAGCCAGGCCCCACAGCTATCGTCCGCGTTCCCTTGAGCACTCGAGATTACGGGCCGCAAACCCATCAAGAGCGCTCGTCGGCGTCATGCGGCACCACATCGCCCGTCTCGAGATAAAAGGTCAACAGACGCTCTTTGAGCTGCGCCAGCACCCCCGACAAGGATGGATCATCGATCCGGTTGTGTAGCTCACCGGGATCTGCACACAGATCGTACAGCTCATCCTGCTCGTAGAGACGGCGCACGTATTTGTACTCCCGCGTGCGGCACATGACAGCCTTGGTATGCTCCGGCCCCTCGCTAGTTTGAAGGTTGACACGCGGCCAATAGATCCCTGTAGGCACTTGATTGTCGGTGCTCTCGAGCTCCATACAGTGAGTCTCACCGTGCAATCGTCCGCCCTCACAAAAGACCGCATCGCGATGGGTGTTGGCCTCTCCTACGAGAAGTGGGAGCAGCGAGCGACCGAAATGCGTGTGCTGTGGTTGGATGCCAGTAAGGGCCTCTACGGTGGCCGAAAAGTCGACAAGCTCTACCAGCGCATCGCTCACGCCCGCTCGCACTGGCACAGAAGACGGCGGTTTGATGATAAACGGAACGCGCGAGAGGCAGTCTTCGAACGTGTTTTGGCTCTTCTCCACCAGACCATAGTCACCGGTAAAGTCGCCGTGATCCGAAAAGAAAAAGAGCGCTGTGTCATCGTACAGCCCCTCTTCTTGTAGGGCACGCACTACCATCCCGAACTGGTGATCCACGCGCGCGCACATGCCATAGTAGGTTGCTCGAAGCTCCGTCCAGCGGTCTTCGGTCCAAGTCTGCATCCTCTGGCGCTGGTAAATTCCTTTTAAGAGGCTGGGTTTTCCCTGCCATCCCTCCGGCGTCGGCAATCGAGGGGGGAGTATTGTGCGGTCTACCATGTTGTACCACGGATCCTCAACCGCATAGGGCGGATGTGGGTATGTGAGCGGGAGATAGATGCATAAAGGCCGATCCTTGGGCGCATTATGGATCAGCTCAACAGCGCCCAGGACGTTAGCCCAGTCGCTATCGTAATAAGGCTCCTCGTCCGGCGCGTCGAGCCTCCCCACATAGAATGAGTAGTACGAGTCACTCTGGGGGGCCCCTCGCCATGTATCCTGCAGATGTGTCTTCCACATGGGGTTCGGGCGCTTCGTTGGGCTGTACTTGATACCGCAGTAATCGTCATAGCCGTGCTGTCCAGGCACCAGATCGTTCTTGCCGCCCCACCAAACATAATAACCGGCCTCTTTGAGCGTCCTGAGCAGCATTGGCTCGCCTTTGCGCATCATGTGAAACATTGTGCGATGGCCGCGCACGTGCGGATACCAGCCGCTCATAAAGGAGCAGCGGCTCGGGGTACATACCGGGTTTTGGCAGAACGCGTTGCGGAACGAGACGGCCTCGCTTTGTACCAGGCGATCCAGATTAGGTGTCAGGGCGGCAGGGTTGCCCATATGCCCCATGACATCGCCGCGCCACTGGTCGGGGTTAAAGATCACCAAATGAGGTAGTCTGCTCATGTTTCGCTCTCAAGATAGGGGTGGAGTTTAAAGGCTACAAGCCTGTATGGTATACCCGATCCTTGAGAGGATGACAAGCTCAGTGCCAAAGCAAGTCTCTGCGAGAAGTCTTCCTGAAAAAGCCGTGTGCGTGTAACGCATGCGATACGGCCTTGACTGTGTGCTGAGAATGCGCTAGAGTAGCTAATTGAATAGAAGACTCGTCTCGGCTGTTCAGCAGTACACGAAAAATTTGTCGCGATGTTAGGCAGCCCACAGCCGTGAGGGCCCTGGAGGCCTCGCCGAACGCGAGAGTGCCCATCATCGTCCCCTCTTTCGCTACCATGCTATCCCACATCTCGCCCCGACGCATCTCACTCGGCAACAACTACAGCTGGTACCCATCTCACACCCAACGCTCATCCGCTTGCTGAATAGCAAGTAGAGCACGATGCCGTGCTGTGGAGAAGACCGTACTGCAGGGCAGTTACTGTTCGCACACTGGCCGCGATCAGGCTCCCGGTCCGAGTTGTTGCACGGCAGGCGCACGCCCTCTGAAGCGGGGCTTCGATCACGCCCGAGGATGAGCTGTTGTCGTCCCAAAACACACCTCACCGACGATGAACCCTTCGGTGGGGTATGGCTGGCTGATTTTACGGACGAGGCGCAGACCTCGCATCGTCCGGCTAACTGGCAGGTTTACGTGAGCACAGGTATGGACAAGCATGCACAGGTTGAGCTGTGGCGGGCGAGAACTAAGCGCCCTCGATACCGGGGTGTAATGCTATGTGATGGATGGCCTGCACGCTGGGCATGAGTGTTTGTGCCTGCTGTACGACATTTGTAAGGAGGTAACGACGCAATGGAAACAGGTGATTTCGTATCCACCGCCCAGGAGCTCGTAGCCAAAGGCAAGGGGATTCTGGCGGCCGATGAGAGCTATGGCACGATCAAGAAGCGACTGGCTACTATCGGAGTCGACTCGACCGAGACAGCCCGTCGGAGCTACCGCAACCTACTCTTTACCACATCCGAAATGGAGCGGTATATCAGCGGCGTGATCCTTTTCGATGAGACGATCCGCCAGACGTCTGAAGATGGCACCCCATTTCCCAAGCTGTTGGCTGAGAAGGGCGTCGTGCCGGGCATCAAAGTCGACAAAGGGACCGTCCCTTTGGCAGGGTTTCGGGGAGAGAAAGTGACCGAGGGGCTCGACGGATTGCGCGAGCGCCTAGAGGAGTATCGCTCGCTGGGCGCTCGCTTCACCAAATGGCGCGGTGTGTTCAGCATCACTAGCTCTACGCCTACTGTAGGTTGCATCGCCGCCAACGCGCATGCCCTAGCCCGTTTTGCCGCGTTGTCGCAGGAGGCGGGCCTCACGCCCATCGTGGAACCCGAGGTTCTGATGGATGGCGACCATCAGATCAGTCGTTGCGAGGCGGTGACCACAACGGTGTTACGCCACGTTTTCGCCGAGCTCGCGGCTCAGCACGTGCTCTTGGAGGGAATGCTGCTTAAGCCGAATATGGTGCTCCCCGGAGAGGATTCCTCACAGCGAGTGAGCCCCGCCGAGGTGGCAGAGACCACACTGCATTGTTTGAAACGCGTGGTGCCCGCGTCTGTGCCCGGTATTGTGTTCCTCTCGGGCGGACAAAGCCCAGAGCAGGCTTCGGGGAACCTTAACGCGATCAACCTGCTGGACGGGCCTTGGGAATTGAGCTTCTCTTTCGGACGCGCGCTGCAAGAGCAAGCGCTTCTTGCGTGGAAGGGCGATGAGGCCAACGTAGCTGTCGCACAGGAGCGTTTCCACCACCGTGCCAAGCTCAATGGCGCTGCACGGGAGGGTCGTTATTCACCCGAGATGGAGTGAGGCGCTTCTCATGGCTCATCTCTTTCCCGTCGCAACATAGTCAAATGTGCCACCTCTCCTCAGAGGCGCTGGAACGTATCCGGCGCCTCTGAGGCTCTGCCTTTATTACTCGAATCGCTCCGCCACAAACACTACCTGATTCGAACGCTCTCAATTCGCCTATGACTTGCCAGCGTCCAAAACCCATGTAAGATGGAGCCCGCGACGGAAGCAGACTCAAGCTGGGCGTTGTGGGTACACGCTAGACACTCTGGCTGCCGCTGCCCGACGTATCGTGGCGGATCATCGTACGGCGGCCACCAAGGGAGCGGAGGGGCTATGCAGGTTGACCTTCAAGACCAAGTCGCCATCGTCACCGGCGGTGGAAGCGGTATTGGCCGTGCCATTGTGCAGGCACTGGCAGAGAATGGCGCACAGACCGTCATTATCGACGTGGACCGTGAGGCGGCCGAGCGGACTGCTGGAGAGATCGCCGACGCGGGGGGGCGCTGTCTAGCCCTGCATGGGGATGTGACGGATGGCCCCGGGATGGAAGTGCTGGTTCGAGAGCTATGGGAGCGTTACGGCCGCGTAGACATCCTGGTGAACAATGCGGGCATCAATACCGGAGGGGAGCGAGTTCCCATCCACGAATACACGCTGCAAGATTGGGAGCGTATCCTGGCTGTGGACTTGAGCGGCGTGTTTCTCACCAGTCGCGCAGTGATCCCAGCCATGTTGCGCAACCCCGCCGACAGCCCTGGGGGACGCATTGTGAATATTGGCTCCATCGCTGGCCTTGTGCCGTTGCGGCTGCAGAGCGCGTTCGTGGCCGCCAAGGCGGGAGTGGCCAACCTGACGCGCTCGATGGCTTTGGAGCTCGGCCCACAAGGGATTCTGGTGAACGCGGTAGCGCCGGGCTCCACTCTCACCAAAGGCACCGAAGCTTTGTTTTACGGCCCGGGAGGCGCCTATACAGACAAAGCCGCCAGCCTGCTAGCGCATATCCCACTGGGTAGGCCCGGCAGACCGGAGGAGATCGCCGCCGCTGTGCTGTTTCTCGTCGCTCCTGAGGCCAGCTATGTGAATGGTGCCATCCTGGTTGTGGATGGCGGCTGGACAGCTGGCTATGTGCGAGACTGGTGATCTGTCAAGGCGCTCTGTAGAAGGCGCCGCAGCTACGGTGTGTCACTGCTGCACGCACCTGTATCGTGTCCGCTCATCAAGAATAACCCAACCGGGAGAGTGTGTAACATGACCAAGATTCGACCCTTCCAGGCGTCCGAGGGCGAACCGCCCATCCCCAAGCCCAGCGAGCCCGTCAAGCCAAACATCGTTACCGTGCAGGACGGCGTCCCCGTCCGATACCCTAATTGTGATGGGGTGGGCGTGCGTGTCGTACACCCATCCAACCCCAAAGCGTACACAGAAGCGATGGGGATCGTCATGTTCTACCTGCCTCCACACGCCTCGCTGGAACCTGGTAGCCATTACACAGAAGAGTGCTATTGCGTTCTCAAAGGAGAGGGCACCATGACCTTGGCGGGGGAAAAGGTGGACGTACGCCCGGGAATGTTTATCCATTTGCCGCCTTGGTGTGAGCACGGCATCGAGAACACTGGCAACGAGACTATTGAGCTGCTCCTGTGCACCGTGCCGCCCAACCCCTGATCCGCGCAGGGTAACACATGTGCGGTCCGCAAACACCGGAATACACCACCCATCCAGACAAGGAGACCGATAGCTGTGGAGTTCGGTTGCAGAGACGACATCGTACAGATAACCCCGCTATGGAAGGGGGATCGCTTTGATGATGGAAGGCCGCGTGTGCCAGATGATGTTCTGCGAAGGATGCAATATGTCACCACCGAGGAGGCGTGGAGCATCTGCTGGGAAAAGGGTTACCGCTTTCAGTTCGAAGGGAATTGGACCAACCTCCACCCCGACAAGATCCTCGTGGGGCGCGCTGTCACCGGAACCTTTGTACCAAAGCGCCCGGATCTGCACGACTGCCTGATGGAGTACGGGCACAATGAGGAGGGGCGTGAAGGGGAGATGAACTCGTGGATCATCCAGACGCTGGTGAAGGATGATGTCATCGTCATCGATCTGTTCGGAAAGATCCTCAAGGGCACCTTCTCGGGCGGGAACCTCTCTACGGCCATCGCCACGCGCACCGGCCGCGGGCAGGTCATCTATGGAGGTATCCGTGATGCACAGCAGATCCTCAAGATCGAACATCTGCTCACCTTCTGCAAAGGGATGGACCCGACAGGTATCGCTGATGTAACGCTCACTGGACTAAATACCCCGTGTCGCATCGGAGGAGCCATCTGCATGCCGGGTGATGTGGTACTGGGCACTTATTCGGGAATTCTGTTTATTCCACCCCATCTCGCCCAAGAGGTGGTCGAGAAATCGGAGAGGACTCGACTGCGCGAGGTGTTCGGGTTATCGCGATTACGCGAGGGCGTCTATACTTCGGCTGAGATGGATACCGTATGGACCGATGAGATCGAGGCGGACTATGCCGAATGGCATGCGGCACGTAACCCCGAAGAGATCGAACAGATGCTGTGGGCGCAGCCATAGTACGCTCATAGCGATCTCGAGGTGAGGGATCGATCGAAAAACACCCCCAGCCACTCCCATTCGCCCAGAACAGGCAGTGGCCGGGGGGTGTCTTGTGCTCTAGCGCAGAGCAGCGCCTAGTCCGTCTCAGTCAGCGGATCACCCTTGAGCAGAGGCAGCGGGTGAGGCCGCACGAGGATGCCTCCCTGCTCATAGGATTCCATAGCAGCCCAAGTGTATTCCAAAGCAGCCAGGGCATCTCTCCCTGACGCCCTCAGCTCTTCTCTCGGGACGCCGTTAGTCACATCCTCCATGAAAGCGTGGATGCGCCGAGGGAAAGTTTGGTTAAAGTCTTTGATGCCCGATTCCGTAACCGCCGGAGCGGGCGAAGCGCCCAACTCGAGGTTCTCCGGGTGCGCCGCATCAGCGGGCCTCGGTGCGGGCCAGTAGGTCACCTTTTCAATGCAATTCTCGATACAGAATGTACCCCGCGTTCCCGCCACCTCGACGCTCCACCAGCCACCCAAGCCAAAAGTGGCGTCGCCGCGCTGGCTCAACAAGTAGCCCATGCAACCATTGGCGAACCGCATATGGATGCTGTTGATGGAGAGCATCATATCGCCCGCTTTGTTACGAAAGCTCGGACGATCCACGAACGCTTGCACATGAGTCACATCCCCGCAAAAGTAGCGCATCACGCTGAAGGGATGTGTGAGGAACGCTTTCATGTGAAAATAAGGGAACCCCGCCACCCGCGAGGAGCTACCCGGCTGGTAGGTCGCCTCTCCGCCGGGGAAGCCCATCTTGTGTAGACAGTAGACGAGCTCTCCGATCTCGCCCTCCTGCTGATATTGCTTGGCTCTTTCGGCGGGGGGTGTAAAGTAGTGGTTCAGGTTGCATCCCAGGTACACGTCTTTCTCGGCCGCCTTGGCTACCATCAGGCGCGCTTCCTTGACGTCGTTCGAGAGGGGCTTCTCCACCAAAGTGTGCTTGCCGGCCTCCAGGGCCTCCATGGCGGGCTCAAAGTGCCAGCTGCCGTTCTCGTTGCCCCCCGTACAGACATCCACGACCTCCAGATCGGGCTCGCTCTCGAGCATCTGTTTGACACTGTAATAGGCCTTGACGCCGTGTTTTTCCGCTGCCCGATCGGCCCGCTCTTTAATCACGTCACAGACGGCCACGAGATCCGATAGGGGATCCTTGGCGTGACAATCTGCGTGAAGCGATCCGATTCCACGAAGTCCGACAACTCCTACTTTCAGGGCCATGGCGAGTCCTCCTCACATGAACATGAGTTACCACGAATGCTGAAACGCTGACTGTTGACGAGGTACAGTCTACAGGGTGTATATCACACCTCGCCCAAAACAGGCTATTAACCTCTACGCTGATACTATGCGATTGAGCTCCCATCTGTCAACCACTTTACGAGCGCCTACAGGAGACCAAGCCCGTCAGCTGTGAGACGAGAGAGCGGCTACAGGCGTTATACGATCAGGTGAAACCGTTTTCTCTCGGGCGTGGCATTCGCGCTTAGGTCGAGGCGCTTCATTGTGTTGACGGCTGGGGCGAGAAAGGAGCGCTCCCTCCGGCATGATTATCTCTTATGTGAACCACCCGTCTTCGGTACGATAATCATCCGGGTTGGTATGACGCAATAGATGAGCACCTCGTAACAGAAGTGCCATTTCATTTGACAGCATCTATTGACTATGATACACTTTACCCTTGCTAGCCTAGTAGGTTGGGCGTTTTGTTGTGTTTGTACGGTAGGCGCGTGGCGCCCCAGTTCGTAGAGAGGTACTACGATTAGCAAGAGAGAACATCGCCTGAACGACGAGATTCGGGTAAGGGAAGTGCGGCTCATCGACGACGCCGGCAAACAACTCGGGATCTATCCCACCCGAGAAGCCATTCGGCTTGCTGAGGAGAAGGGCCTCGACTTGGTAGAGGTGGCCCCGGGAGCTAATCCGCCTGTATGTCGCCTGATGGACTATGGCAAGTTCCTGTATGAACGCGCCAAGCGCGAGCGCGAAGCGCGCAAAGCACAGAAACAGGTCGACGTCAAAGAGATTCGGCTTCGTCCCAAGATCGCCGAGCACGACATGATGGTCAAGACGAACCGAGCCCGACAGTTCCTGGCAGAGGGAGCCAAGGTGCGGATGCGCGTTCGATTCCGAGGGCGCGAGATCACGCACCAGGAGATCGCCTATAACTTGCTGCAGAAGGTTGCCGAGTTGATGACCGATGTGGCCGTCGTGGAGCAAAGGCCCGAAATGGAGGGCAATACCATGCTCATGGTGCTCGCACCGGCCGTCAAGGCGCCGGCTTCGTAGTAGAGAGGCTCGCGGTTCGGGCTGCGGTTCGTGAAAGATAAATTCAGGGTATGGTCCGTGTGGAGGTTATAGTGCCCAAAATCAAGACCCATAAATCCACTTCGAAACGTTTCAAGCTCACTGGCTCGGGCAAATTGTTGCGGACCAAAGGCGAGAGACGCCACCTGCGACGAAAACGGTCTGCGCGGGCAAAGCGTGTGTCGTGGCGTATGCTAGAGGTTGAGACTCCTGGCGAAGTCACCCGCGTCATGCGACTGATGCCCTACATCCGAAAACATCAAGGCTAATACGCTGATATTGGTCGATAGCTTGGCATCGGCTGAGATTTGGCAAAGAGAGGGATGACAAGTTGACAAGGGTAAAGAGCGGCGTTGCATCGCATGCGCGCCACACCAAAGTCCTGAAACAGACCAAAGGGCAGCGGGGCACCAAGAATCGCCTCTTTCGCCGCGCGAACGAGGCTTTGCTCACGTCCATGAAATACGCAACACGCGATCGCCGCAACCGCAAGCGGGATATGCGTCGATTGTGGATCGTTCGCATCAATGCAGGCGCTCGTCAGCATGGGATGAGCTATAGCAACCTCGTACAGGGGCTGCGACTGGCCGGCGTCGAGGTGAACCGCAAAATGCTTGCCGATATGACCATTACTGACACGGCTGGCTTTGCCAAAATCGTGGATATAGCGCGCGAGGCCAGGGCGGTGCAGGTCTAGAGCTCTCCCTCTAGGTGACTCCAGTGATCACGAGCCCCGATAACGAGCGCGTCAAGTACGCTCGCTCTCTTGGCCGGAAACGGGTTCGCGACGCTGAAAGGCGTTATACTCTGGAAGGTCTCAGGCTCATAGACAGTGCAGTACAGGCGGGGCAACAACCCGCCTTTGTCTTTTACACGCGGGCCCTTGCGCAGACAGAACGTGGTTCCAACCTGCTGCAGGTTCTAGCGTCCCAGAACGTGCCGCTCTACGAGGTCAGCGATCGAGTGTTGGCGC
Organism: uncultured Anaerolineales bacterium; assembly: GCA_964407215.1. Taxonomy (GTDB): domain Bacteria; phylum Chloroflexota; class Anaerolineae; order UBA1429; family UBA1429; genus CAYOUT01. Next base: position 214,221 of record CAYOUT010000002.1, read on the forward strand.
TCGTGTCGGATACGGTAACACCGCAGGGGGCGCTCGCCGTGGTCGATATGCCCGAACCGCTTCTGGAACGCGCTCGGCAGGCTGCGCTCCTCCTTGTGCTAGATCGGATTAGTGATCCCGGCAACATCGGTACTATTCTGCGAACAGCCGAGGCCACGGCGGTCGAGGCTGTGCTCCTCCTCGAGGGCTGTGCCGACCCTTATTCGCCCAAAGTAGTACGCTCTGCCATGGGGGCTCACTTTGGCCTCGCCGTGTTCCCAAGCCTCTCATGGGAAGACGTCTCGCAGCTGGTGACGGGGAAACGGGCGTTTCTCGCCGATGCCCAGGGTGAACACTTGCCCTGGGAGCTTGACTGGACTCAGCCGCTGGCTCTCATTGTGGGCAATGAGGCACATGGTGCAGGCCCCGAGGCGCGTGCGATGGCTCAAGAGACTGTGCGCCTCCCTATGGCGCGCGCTGTAGAATCGTTGAACGCGGCTATTGCCACCGCTGCTCTGCTCTTTGAGGCCCAGCGACAACGCTACTGCTGTTAACCGCCTCTACTCCAGCGGGGCTTCCAACTGCTCGATAACCAAGTTGAGCGCGGCCTCTGCCGAAAGGCGCTTGTTGCTCTCTCTGTCCTCTCCCCATTGAAAGTGACGCACTATATCGCCCAAGGGACTCGAGACCGCGATATAAACGGTGCCTATTGGCTTGGCCGGGGTGCCCCCAAGCGGCCCTGCGATGCCGGTGGCAGAGACAGCGAGGTCAGTGCTCATCAACCTGCGGGCCCCTTGGGCCATCGCAACGGCCACCTGTGCGCTGACGGCACCGTGCGCGGTTAGCACACTCTGTGGCACGCCCAACAGGTCTATCTTGATTCTGTCAGCGTAGGCGATCAAGCCCCCCAGCAAGTAACTTGAACTCCCCGAGATGTTGGTCAGGTAATGGCCTACCAAACCGCCGGTACACGATTCCGCTGTTGCGCAGGTCCAGCCCCTAGCCTGTAGTAGCTCACCAACTCTAGCGGCCAAGCGAAAAGACTCTCCCATCCACTCCTCCTCTGCTCGCCCCGAATACGGGCATAAGCGCGCTCAGATGAGTCGATTATAGAGTCGCCCGTGTCACACTCCAAGTACGGATAGGGCCGCCTCGATGTCATTTGTATACGCCCATTACTCATGGTAGAATGCAAAATAATGTAACATTCTGGATCTTGGCGGAGCCATCACCGAAGCTTATGTGGCAGACAGTTGGGCACGAATGGGCTGTGGGGCTGCTACAGCAGGCCGTCCAGCGTGAACAGCTGGCGCATGCATGGCTCTTCGCGGGGCCATCCGATATCGGTAAGGCGCATCTGGCTCTGGAGTTGGCTGCGGCGCTCAATTGCTCCGAAAGCCCGCCCCCTTGCGGCTCATGTGCTTCATGTCAGAGGATTCTGCAGGGCAAGCATCCCGATGTGGCGCTGATCGCCCCTGATGAGGGCAGGATCAAGATAGACCAGATCCGTGAGCTCCAGCGCGTTGTGTCTCTATCCCCCTATGAGGCACGCCGCCGCGTCTGTATCGTGCGCGATTTCCACTTGGCGACAGTGGAGGCATCCAATGCCATGCTCAAGACATTGGAGGAACCTCCTTCCCGCGTTGTTCTTATTCTCACTGCTACTGACGCCAGCCTATTGTTGCCCACGGTCGTCTCACGTTGTCGTGTGCTAGCACTGCGCCTTGTATCGGAGGCGGTGATCAAGAGGGCGTTGGTCGAGCGCTGGGGCCAATCGGAAGAGAACGCGGGGCTTTTGGCGCGGTTTTCGGGGGGCCGAATCAGTTGGGCCATTCGCGCCGGCCAGGATGCCGCACTGCTCAAGGAGCGGGGCGAGTGGCTCGAATTGGTGCTTGACCTCCAAGATGAGGGGCGTGCGGGGCGGATCAAAGCCGCCGAAGGGCTCAGCAAACGGAACGATCTACGGGATCTGCTACGCGTTTGGCAGCTCTGGTGGCGTGATGTGGCACTCGTTGCTAGTGGATGCGACGAGTTGGTGATCAACTTGGATTATCTCGAGGCACTGCGGAAGCTGGCCGCAACGTATGGCCTCTCCAAGGCCAAGTCGGCGGTACGCGGTGTAGAGAGGGCTTGTGAGCAGCTCGATCAGAACGTCAACCCCCGGCTTGCCCTCGAAGTACTCTTACTGAGCTGGCATCCGGCCAGCACACTCTAGATTTAGCGAGGTTAACGGCTATGCCGATAGTCTGTGGCATTAGATTTCGTGGCACCGGCAAGATCTACTACTTTTCGCCCTGCGAGCTGGATCTCGCGCAAGGGGACCATGTAGTAGTGGAGACGTCTCGCGGGCAAGAGATCGCCCAGGTGGCCCTGCCCGCCCAGGATGTAGAGGACGATGAGGTGGTCGGACAGCTCAAACCGGTCATTCGGCGGGCTACGACGGCCGATCTTCTGGATGCCGAGACTTATCGCAAGCAAGAGGATGACGCTCTCGACAAGTGTAGAGAGCAGGTGCAACAAACCAACCTTCCCATGAAGGTGGTGAGCGCCGAATACAACTATGACGGCAGCCGGTTGACCTTCTTTTTTACATCTGAACAGCGGGTTGATTTCCGCGAGCTAGTGCGCGACTTGGCTCGGCTTTTTCGCACCCGGATCGAGTTGCGCCAAATCGGCGTGCGTGACGAATCCAAGATTGTGGGGGGGGTGGGTCGCTGTGGCCGTCCGCTCTGCTGTGCCACTTGGATGAACGATTTTGTGCCGGTGTCCATCCGTATGGCCAAACAGCAGGATTTGCCGCTCAGTCCGATGGAAATTTCGGGATTGTGTGGGCGCTTGCTATGCTGCTTATCGTACGAGAATGACTATTACTGCGAGGTCAAGAAGCGATTCCCCAGGGTAGGTAAAATCGTCGAGATCGCTGGTGGACGTGCCAAGGTGATCGGAGTGAATGTGCTGACCGAGCTAGCAATGGTCTTGCTTGATGACGGTACCACTATGGAACTGACGCTCGAGCAGCTTACGGCAGAGGCGCCCATAGATTGTGCACACTGCGTTCCCGGCGATATACAGGACGCACCACAAGAGGCTATGTCGGAGCCCGAGGGCGAAGAGCTACAACAAGATCCAGAACGAGGCGCTGTCATTGACGAGGATGCGCCGCTTGCGGAGGAGACCCCTCAGCCCAAAAGGAGTCCCAGGTCGCGCAGTCGTCGCAGGCCCCGCGCCAAGAGTATGGAACAGTCAGTGGGTGAGGGCATGGCTGTATCGGAAGAGCAGGGAGCGTCTCCCGAGGCGACTCAGGAGCCGAAGCCCAGGTCACGGCGCAGACCGTCGCGAAGGTCTTCTCGGCAAGGAGATAGAGACGGCGATAGCACCGATGGCCAAGAGAACGCGTCCGCCGGGCCAAGTAGCGAATCCGGGGCGCAATCCAAGGCTCGCTCCCCTCGGCGGCGAGGGCGTTCACCACGCAAACCGCCCGAGCAACAGGCCGTAAGTTAAGCGGCCCCCCTCGGGGGAGCGCCTATAGCCAAACAGCAGGGAGACCCCCTGCTGTTTTTTACGCGGTATTCCGGCCGAGTGCGCTTGCTTGGGCAGGCATCAGTATAGCAGCCGGGTTCCTCCCCATGAGTGCTCGCAGAGCTAGCGAATGCCTGGGAATAGATCTCGCCAATGTTCCCCAAGGAGAGGTATCCCCTGACCAGCTATGTTCGCGTTAGCCAGCTGGTCCAGACATAGGCTCCGATGCTATTGAGCTGTGCATGTCCTGCATCGCAAAGGACTCGCGGTCACCACACCTCGGCTATGGGTAGACAGCCACTCGCAGAGCTCCCATGAAGCCTTCACTATTATAGAACGCAAGCTGGCCGGTGGCTCAAGGCCAACAAGCGGATCGAGAATGGCATCGCCATTCTCGTCACTTGGCAAACTCTACTGCTCTTGTCTCACGGATTACAGTGACCTTTATCTGGCCGGGGTACTGCAAGCTCTCCTCCACCTTTTTGGCGATATCTCTGGACAGGCGGATGGCAGCCAAATCGTCGATCTCCTCAGGCTTGACGATGATACGTACCTCTCTCCCCGCCTGGATAGCAAAAGATGTATCCACTCCCTCGAACGAGTTGGCCACCTGTTCGAGAGCTTTGATGCGCTTGATATAGTTTTCCAGCGATTCGCGGCGCGCCCCGGGGCGCGCGCCCGAGATAGCGTCTGCGGCCTGTATCAGAACGGCCTCTAAAGAGTGTTGCTCCATCTCGGCGTGGTGGGCGCCCACAGCGTTTGCCACAGCCTCGGGGAGGCCGTAGCGCTTGACAATGTCAGCCCCTATCACAGCGTGGGGACCGTCCACCTCATGGTCTACCGCCTTGCCTATGTCATGCAGCAAACCGGATACTTTGGCCATCTCTATGTCAGAGCCGAGTTCTGCGGCCATCATCGAGGCCAACTGGGCGGCCTCGATGGAGTGCTGTAACACGTTCTGACCGTAGCTCGTGCGGTAGTGCAACCGCCCCAGCAGCTTGATGAGCTCAGGGTGGAGACCGTGTACTCCGAGCTCAAACGCAGCTTGTTCGCCCTGCTCGCGAATAGTCGCTTCAACCTCTTCGCGCGCCTTTTCGATGATCTTTTCGATACGTGCGGGGTGGATACGTCCGTCCAGGATCAAGCGATTGAGGGCGATGCGGGCGACCTCGCGCCGCACGGGATCAAAACTGGAAAGGATCACAGCCTCGGGGGTGTCGTCAATCACCAAATCAACGCCCGTTAGGTTCTCGATGGTGCGGATGTTTCGTCCGCCGCGTCCGATGATGCGTCCTTTCATGTCATCACTGGGCAGCTCCACTGTGGAAACAGTCGTTTCCGCGACCTGGTCGGATGCCACGCGCTGAATAGCCATCGTAATGATCTCTCGCGCTCGACGTTCAGCCTCCTCCGTCGCCTCGGCCTCGATCTCTCGAATGATGCGCGCCGAGTCTATGCGTGCCTCCGCCTCTACCTCTTTGAGCAGGAGCTGTCGTCCCTCCTCCTTTGTCAGGCCGGAAATACGCTCCAGCTCGGCCAGGTGTTTCTGCCAGGCCTTGTCTAGCTCTCCCTCGCGCTCATCCAGATCTCGTTTGCGTTCCTCCTGTTTTCGTTCACGCACTTCGAGAACATCCAGCCGATGGTCCAGATTCTCTCGGCGTTGCTGTAATCGGCTCTCTTGACGGCTCATCTCCTGAGTGCGCCGCTTATTTTCCGCCTCTGCCTCTTGGAGCAGCTTGAGCGCTTGATCTCTCGCCTCAAGCTCAATCTCCATCGATCGCGTTCGGGCCTCGGCTAACCGCTTCTCCGCCTCATCCTCCAGATTAGTGACGAACTTGGATACCAACCGGCTGCGAATGAGGTATCCAGCAACGCCACTGACTACGGCGACCACTAAAGCAACTATGACCAGAGTCACAATCTCCGGAAGCATGCTTTGGTTCCTTTCCTGAATCTATGTAGTTGAAAAAGCCGTGCTTGCTACTCGGGATCCTTCTCTCCAGCTGCGAGTTGCCCCCAAAGGAGATTAGTAACCCGCCGAGAAGTGTCGTAACCGAACCCTCGGCGCTGTAGATAGCTCAGCAGGCGACGGCGAAACGTATCCTTGTCTGAACCGGCCAATTGGGCCGCTCGGCGGCTGGCAGCCGCCAAAGCGCTCTTGTCCTCATCAAGGTCGCTGATTGCAGCCTCTATCAGTTCCGGGGCGATCCCCTTCTGGCGCAACTCTGTCTGTAGAGCCCAGCGCCCTTTGGGGCGGGAGGCCTCACGGCTCTCCACCCAGAACTGGGCGAACTCGTAATCATCCAGTAGGCCAGATTTCTCGAGTCGTGTGATCAAGAGATCGACTACCTGGCTATCTACCTGATGTCTTCTCTCCAGGTAATCCCTCATCTCGCGCACACTGCGTGGGCGGTACGACAGATAGCGCAACGCCCTCTCATAGGCGCTCTCAGCAGCATCACGCCGGCGCAGTTCCGCAATGTCGCCCTGAGAGATCTCTTGCCCAAGGCGAAGGCTGGCCGCCACAATGCTCTGCAGGCTAAAGGCGTACTCGTCATCGATATAGATGTTGACGCGATTCCTGCGCCGTTGTTGCACACGAATGGCGGTGATGTGACCAGACATAGTGCCTGATGGCTATTCCCTATCAAAAAGAAAAGCCGTGGCCAGAGCCACAGCCCTTTGCAACATATAAATAGCTTTGCCACTCTATACGAGTACCACAATAGGTGGTATACCCGAGTTCGTGCGAACTCGGATGATAACCTGACCTCGATGACTTTTACAATAAACCCACTTGAAGGGCCATACAGGTCAAGGTAATACCACCGGTGGCGTGCCAAGCTCTATAGTCGCCAACGGGCTTGAGAGCGGCGAACCTCGTTGGCCGTGGCTCCTCACGGGACCGGCAGGGCAACAAAAGACGTGCTAGAGATCTTCACCCTCTGTCACGCCCTCTTCGAGATCATCGTTGTACGCCATCTTGAGGGCCATCCCAGTATGAGCTCGCACCTCACTCTCAATCTGTGCGATGATCTCCGGGTTATCCTTCAAGAAGGTTTTTACGTTTTCTCGCCCCTGGCCCAGCCGTGTTTCGTTGTAGGAGTAAAAAGAGCCACGTTTTTCTATCACGCCCGACTCTACGCCCACATCAAGGATGCTACCTTCTTTTGAGATGCCTCGATCGAACATAATGTCAAACTCTGCAACCCTGAACGGTGGAGCAACCTTGTTTTTCTTGACGCGGACTCGGACGCGGTTCCCGATGACATCGCCACCCTGCTTGATGGCCTCCATCCTACGCATGTCGAGGCGCACTGCAGCATAGAATTTGAGGGCGTTGCCACCACTAGTCGTCTCGGGGTTACCAAAGAGTACGCCGATTTTCATACGAAGCTGGTTTGTAAAGATGACTGCAGCATTACTTCGCTTGATGGCACCGGTGAGCTTGCGCAGAGCTTGTGACATCAAACGAGCTTGCAGGCCCATATGAGAGTCTCCCATGTCACCCTCAATTTCGGCCTGTGGTACTAGGGCTGCGACCGAATCAACGACAACTACGTCCACCGCGCCGCTTCGCACGAGGGCCTCGGTGATCTCCAGCCCTTGCTCACCGGTATCAGGCTGAGAAATGTACAGATCATCAATGCTCACCCCACATTTGGTCGCGTAACCCGGGTCGAGGGCGTGCTCAACGTCCACGAAAGCAGCGACCCCACCCATCTTTTGGCACTCCGCGATAATGTGCTGGCACAGAGTGGTTTTCCCGGAGGACTCGGGGCCATAGATCTCTGTGATGCGACCGCGAGGAACTCCTCCGATACCCAGTGCCATGTCGAGCGCAAGGCATCCTGTGGGGATGGCGTCTATGCTCAGGCTGGAGGAGTCGCCCAACTTCATGATGGCTCCCTCGCCGAACCGCTTCTTGATCTGTGCTACTGTTGTCTCGAGAGCTTTATCTCTGCCGTCCATAATTGTGCGGCACCCTTTCCTTCAAGCCCTGCCCACGCGACTAGTGTACAATGGAACCCAAGAAAACGCAAGTGTAATAGAAAAGAGTACATTCTGTCAAGTTGCACTACCCGAAACGCACCGTGTGTAACACTGAGGATTCCGCGGCTCTTTCAGATCAGCGACGCATACTGATCTACGATCAGCTGGCCTGCGGTCTCCCAAGAAAAGTGCACTTGGGCACGCTGACGCAGCGCATCGCCCAACGATCTGCGGCGCTCAGGAGCATCAACCAGCTCCTCAAGACACCGGGCGAGATCGTCGCTGTTCCCCAACTCGGCGTACACGCCCGAATCCCCCAGATATTCATGGCTCACGGGCGCGTCAAAAGCTACCGTGGGCAACGCCATAGCCATATAGTTGAGCAGTTTGCCGGCGCCCTCAGTCTTGGATAGTTTGGGGGCCACGGCGATGTCGCCCATAGCCAGCACACGCGGGGCGTCTGCGTAGCGAATTCGGCCGGGGAATGTTGTATAATCCAGTATCCCCAGGTGCCGGGCCAGCTCTTGGAACTTTTCCACGTTCGGATAACCCGCGATAAGAAAGTGTACGTCGTCTCGATGGCCTAGCACTTTTTGTGCGGCGCGCAGCAGATGTTCGATCCCCTGATACTCTGCCAATAGGCCCAGATACACGATGACCGTGCGGCTCGTGGGCACCCCCCATGCACGTCTGAGCGCCGCCACCTCCTCGGGGTTCTCGAGCGGTGCAAAAACGTCCGTGTTCACGCAATCGGGCACTACATGCACTTTGCCTGGCGAAAAACGGAATTCCGTCTGAAGCAGATCGGCGGCATGGCCGGAGCTGGTGAGGATGCGCGGGGCGAGGCGGTCGATAAACTGTTCCAGCTTGCGCATCGGCTTGTAGAAAGGCTTATCCTTGGACAAAAAGCCGTGGTCCACCATCTCTGCTGTCAAACTGCCTTGAAAATCAAAGACTAACGGCACGCCCCATAACTTGGACAGAACTGCGCCGATCAGAGCGCCCTCGTGTAGATGCGCGTGGATGATATCCGGCTTGACCTCCCACAGCGCTCCGAGCGTGCGCAAGGAGAGCAGCACATCATAACCGATCTTGTGCCACGACGAGCCCACCTCCCAGTCTTTGCGCCAAGGGATGCTCATGGTTCGACGGATATCGATACCCGGCACATCCTTGCCGCTCTGATAGGTATAGATGGATACTCTGTGTCCAAATTTCTGGAGGATACGTGTCTCCTCCAAGATACGCACATGGCAGCCATAGTCGCCAAAAAAGGAAGTGGGGGCTATCATGAGCACACGATACGGCTGATGTGGTATGCTGTGTGCGGAATTCGGAGCGTTCATCAGCCCATCCACATCTTCCACCGGAGCTTGAGCAGTTCTCGGAAGGCGCGGAGAATCACTTGCGGCCGAGCGCCCGTCTGGCTCCCTGCCGTCCGGGGGTAATGGCTGACCGGCTCTTCGACAATTCGAAAGCCGGCTCGTTTGGCGCGCACTAGGAACTCGGCGCTGAACACGGCGCCACCCGATTCGACACGGAACGCCTTGATGACCTTATGCTTGAACAGCTTGAATGCACAGTCTACATCGCGCGCAGTGTAGCCGAACAAAAGGTTGACGAGCCAACTCCATCCGTTGCCGAACAGACGACGATGCCACGGGTCGCTTCGTGCGTAGCGGTAGCCCACCACCATATCTGCTTCCTGGATACGCAGCAAAAAACGTTCGATCTCGCGCAGATCGAACTGAAGGTCCGAATCCGTTGTGAACACAAGTTCCTTAGTGGCAGCCCAGATGGCATCGCTCGCCGCGGTTCCGTACCCTTGATTCACAGGGTGCGCGATGAGGCGCACTCGAGGATCCTGTTCCCCGATCCTGCGCACTACCTCGGAAGTGCCATCGGTGCTGCCGTCGTCCACTATGATGATCTCGAGCTCGTCGACTAGTGGCCCAACCTGCGTACGCACCCGATCGATCATGGGGCCGATATTCTCTGCCTCGTTGTAGGCGGGCATAGTCACGGACAAACTGGGCATGTACGCTCTCCTTCTACGGCCAGGCCAATGCGCGAAACAGCGGTGTGTTCATGGCGTACGCCCTCCGCCTTGGGCATCATCAACCCCGCGGTTTGCGATGTATCGAACCTCCGAGCAGTAACTCCCGCCAGCCGCCAAAGCGATGCGGCTGAGATTCCGTTGGGGGCGAGACGATCTCGCCGCGCGCTGACCACTCCCGATGAGCTTCTCGAGCCGTCTCAAACATCTTTTGCAGGGTCTCGTTATCCGCCTTGGCGACGATCTCGCGCAGCCATACCAAGTTCTGGAGGTACTCGTCCAGCCAGGGCGCCAAGTTGTCTGCATTCGCCAAGACCATCTCGGCCGCACCAGCCTGTTCGCTTTGTGTGAGTAGCCCGCACCCGAAAAACTCTCGTCCGAGCAAACCGATACGCTCCCGCCAGCCGGGGCTTTCTTTCGCCTGTACTATGGCGGTCAGGGCGGCCAGTAGTGGCAGTTGAGCACCAGCTACCAGACCATCGTGTTCCATAGCATCAATAAAGTGCGGCGTAGCACCCACTACGCTGGCGAGGCCGGCTGCGAGGTCGAGAGCCTCCGTGCTAGCGCTTTCTGGGGCGACAAGGTAGTAGATGGCGTCCTTCAAGACGTTAGCAGAGGGCTCCGCATCCATCGTGGATTGGCCGAGCACCAGATGCCCTCCCACAAAACTGGCTGTCTTTGGGAGCAATCGTGCGGCTGCATCCAACACAGGTCGCTTGAGCGGAGCCGTATCCATCAGCACGACGCCCGGCTTGAGATCCTCGCAGACGGCCTCTAGCACCTTCTCCGTGTCAGTTGGCGATAAGTCCAACAGTACGAGATCGGCTCGCTCGCAGGCGGCGAGTAGATTCCAATGGGTCTTGTCGATGGCCCGCAGCTTTTTGGCGCGCCCCACGCGTTGCCGCTCTGGATCATGACCCATGACAACGAGCTCTGGCACAGCAGCCTTGGCAGCGATGCCCACAGAGGTACCAAGAAGCCCCAAGCCCACAATGGTGAGTTGCAAATTGCTCTCCCTTGTACACGCAACAAGGCGCTTTCAACAATTGCTATCGGCTGTGTCCAAAGCACCGAGTTGCTCTACAAGCTCGGGGGCAATAGGCGTCTCAAAACCACGCCGACCGTGATGGCGTACAAGGGCCACTGTAGCCTGCGAGCACCCGGCCCGTTCACAACGCTGTGCCCCTATCTCAGCGTGATGTAGATGTACATAGAAAGGATAGCGCCATGACGCGGAATCCGCAACCGCCAGGCGCTGCAACATGCTCGGCGCTACGCCTCCGAGGGTAACGCAGATCGCACGATGCCATACCGTGAGCTTGGCATGTGCTTTGCCCACATCGTGGAGCAACGCCGCCTGCGCTAGGTCGGGTGAGCCAACTCTATCATCAGGCAGAGCTCGTAGCACAGCCAACGCATGTGCTTGATCGCCCCAAGACATGGTATCGAACAACACCAGTAGCGGCTCCGACAGAATGCTCTGCGCCGTCTCTCGATCCACAGATGCCTTTCGGGCTGTCAGGTGCTGCAGGAATTGCCGAATACGATGGCGGAGCCTCATAGGTGGCTGATCCCGTCGAACGGTATTCTGTGTAACCCTAAGTGGCCCCCATGATGATCCGCACGATAAAGCTCATCGGGGGGCCAATGAGCACGCCGATGATGTTGAGCCCAAGGAACTGAGAGGCGATGATCAGAAGGATCAGCGCCATGGGGCCTTGGCTGGCGAGGCGGTCCAAAAAATTGGAGGCCTGCCAGGCCCAGCGGCCGCGGAACAGACTGAGGACTCCCAGTAGAACGCTGTGGCCATCCAGCGGTGGTACGGGCAACAGATTGAACATGGCCAATACAACATTGGTTAGCAGGACCGTATAGAGCACGACAGCCAGTTGGACGGGGAGCAACCCCCTCCCCAAACGGAGCAGCAAACCCAACAGGCTGGCAAAAAGCAGGTTGGAGAGAGGGCCGGCGAGAGCCACAAGGCCCGCCCCCAGGCGCCGCCCGTAGCGTAAGCGATAGGGCACAATGGGCACCGGCTTGCCCCAGCCGATCCCCATACCCGTGATGGTCGTGATGGCCATCATCAGAGTCCCCAATGGATCCAAGTGCACGATGGGATTGAGCGAGATGCGACCGAGTTGACGGGCCGTCGGGTCGCCCAGTTGGTCAGCCGCCCAGGCATGAGCACACTCGTGTACTGTGATGCCCGCCAGCAATGCCACGATGGCGCTAAGAAAGGTGAGGGCGCCGATCTGTGTCACACCATATAGTAGAAACAGGCCGCCTATCACGAACCAAATGATCTGACTGCTGCCTAACTGAGAGAAACGAGTTCTTGCGTCCATAGTAGATATATTATACCACATCCGCCTTAAGACCGTTAAGAGCTTGCTCTCTTTGAAAATACTATGGTGTCCAATCGGAAAATGATGTCACCGAAGGGGCATCGCTCTATCGTTTGACAATGTCGTCAAAGGGTACGTCTTTCTCCTCTCCGAAGGGAATGCTCAAAGGTACGTCCAGGCTGGGGAACAGGCCCTCGGTTTGGTCGAGGCGCGCGCTCGGCAGAACGAACAGGATCTCGAGGCCGCCCTCAAACGGCTGTCGTTGGGCGAGCGGATCGGTGCGATCGCAGAGCCGGGAGTATGGCGACGAGCATCTCGCCCAGGCACCCGCTGGCCACCGATCGCCCAAGGGGACGTGGGGCATGTTCCAACGCCCCTTCAGACGCCGCCTGGATCCAATACGTATTCGGCCATACTGTGCACTCAAATGATGCTGTCATTGAGTGCACAGTATGTTTTCGGTGACATTCCAGAGAAAAGGTCACGCGGATTGGACAGACCGGCTCGAGTCGTGTATACTCGGTCGTCATAGAGTGAAGTATCTCGTACCACCTGGAGGAAGGATCTTGGCTAATACGAAATCCGCAGAGAAACGAGCGCGTCAGAGCGAGAAGCGCCGAGTTCGTAACCGCGTCGTACGCTCTCGTACGCGAACATATGTCAAGCGCGCGAACGCTGAGATCGTTACGGGCGATAAAGATACTGCCGAGGCGGCCGTGCGAGAGGCCCTTCGCCAACTTGACAAGGCGGCTCAGGCGGGCGTCATTCACCCGAACAACGCTGCGAGGCGCAAATCTCGCTTGATGCACAAACTTAACGCCTTGTAGGCTGCACTCTATCCTTCCGTAGCTTGGGAATTCATAGAACGTGAGACATCGCCGGGTTGTGCTGGCGGTGTCTTTTTGCTGTGCAAGATGTACGGAACCTCCGCTCCTGCCCCGGCGTCGGTGCCAATTACCCGATACAGTCGGTACTCTCCTTGCACAAAAACAAGCTCCAGAAATGTCGCGAACCACTCAGCGCGTTCCGTGCCGCTACTGTAGCGCAGGCGCTCCTCGGGGCCCAAGAGCAGGTAGGTCACCCCGTAGTGCTGCAGGGTCCTCTGTACGTAGCGTGCGTCCTGATGCATGTATATTGTCTCCAGATCGGCGCCGCGTCGGAGCACCTCATCTGTGCCACCCCTCCACTGGATCTCGTGCCCAGCCCAGCCCAATACGCTGGGCACGCCCGTCCAACCTGATAACCAGCTACTAGTGGGTCGGTAGCTCTCCCCCGCCGCCTCCGCCAACACGTCATCTGGCACTGCGTGCTCGTCCAGCCACAAGTATAAAGCGTGTGCATCGGGTGTGTCGTGTCGAAGAAAAGCGGTGCCATCCAATGTGAGCTCGGTGTGATACTCCGATGCCCTGCTGGCGGCGGCGGCGATAGGGTAGTGCATTCCGAGGCAGGCCACCGCCGCCGCTGTTACAGCCAGCGCACGCCACCAGCGCCCTCTGAGCGCAAATCGATGGATAAAGAGGATGGCCGCGCTCCCCAGCAATACCCAAGCCTGGTAGTAAAGTTTGAAAACGGTGTTCATGCGCGTATCAAAGGTGTCGCGCAGGTAAAAAAACTCGACGCCGTAGGTGAGGCTGATCCCCACGATAGCCAACATGCCTGCAAACACCTGCGTGGTGTCGATGTGACATTCCTGCTGCTGAGAGAGACGAAGCAAACCGAACAGTAACAAGGCCAACAGCCCGCTTTGCAGCAACGTGAGCCACGGTCCCGACGTCGAGAGCGCGACAAGCCCCAGCAGCAGCCTGCCCCACCCCCCGGCTAAAAGTGTGATCAGCCAGGGCGCAATGAGCAGCCCCGCCCAGATCGCGAAAAAGGGCCAGCGGGGCGCGTTCTCTCCCTCGCTACCGCGTTGCCAGTGCAGACCCTCGAGTGCTCCACCGGCTATCGGCAGCAGCCATAAACCAAAGCAGAGCAGGTACTGTGGGAGGGGTGTCTTGGCATAGTAAACCAGGCCTATCCCTTGCACTCGAGTCTGCAGCTGGGCGTAAAAGGGCGCATAGAGGCCAACGCTCCCTACGATCAAAAGCACTCCGAAAAGGAGACAATCCCTCAGCCAGGCGCCCCCTCGGCGCCACCGCCCGATGGCAAACGCTACGATGCCTACCATGGTAAATGTCGGCAGGTCCCAGCTATTCAGAAAGCCCAGCGCGCCGAGCAAAAGAGGGGCGCTCAGGAACCGAGCTTGACGCCACCACCCCTTTGAGAGGCCGCTATAGCCCGCCCTGTGCCACTCGACGGCCAGCCCAAGCGCGAGTAGCACAAAAGGCAGCGTTATTAGATGCGGGTGCAAGTCGCCCAGGATAAAGCTGAATGCGGGGAACTCGGTGATGATAGTAGGGTTTCGCCCCAGCAAGTTCTGGTCATGGATCACACGGCTGGCGCGCCACCACCACCAGCCATTCCCTGGAAGCCGTGTGTCGGGCGCCAGAGTTTTTGACAGGCCCGGGACGCCCAACCAGCGATAGAGCCCCTCGCTTCCAAGCCCCAGAGCGCTCAATAGCTCTATCAGTCCCTCGAGGTTGCCCGCGGCAACAATTGCCCAAGCCCCTGCGAGCGAGAAAAGTGTTGAGGCAGCAGAACGTCTCGTCGCAAGTGGGCGGCTGGTGAGGCTGTGTAGCACTCCGTAAGCCCCTCCCAAAGCGAGCGCAAATGTATGCGCCAGGCTGAGGTTGTATGCTATTCCCGTTGGTATCACCGTGAGGCGCGCCAGGATGGCGGCCATAAGATAACCCATATAGTAGTAGCTAATGGAGGAACCGGAGAGCCACGGATCGCGCGGGGGCATGCGTGGGCTGCGTAGAATGCCGTTGAGCAGGGCGAAGTCCATCGGCTGCTCGGTGTGATCGATGACGGGGACGTGCACTCTTAAAGCCAGATAAAGCGAATACCCTACAAACGATAGAGCCTCTACAGTGAGGACGTGTCGCCATATAGGGCGCCAGAAGGACACTTTCCCCACGCTTCGCCATCCCAAGATCAGCAAGGGGATCGCCAGAACGCCAACCAGGATCCATAGCGTGGCAGGTGTATTGGGCAGCAAGCCAACTATGCTGAGCAGCCAGAAGCAGTAGGTGAGCCCAATCAACCCGATGGGTCGACAGAAGGCATAGCCATACCCGGGACTATTGCGAAAGATGCGTGCGGCTAGCGGCCAGGCCAACCAGCCCACCGCAGAAACTGCCAGCCACCAGAGCATAGCGTCAAACATCGCATTCTCACCGGATTCTGAGGTTACTCGTTCGTGGAGAGTCGGGGTCGCGTCGCTAGGCACGGCAATCGCATATTGCGATGCAAGGGCGAGGGGAGCCATCTCCCCTCGCCTGTAGTAGCGTATGTGAGGGCTCTACCGTTGGACGCGGAAGGCCTTCATCCCCGGGAAACAGGCTGTGTCGCCAAGCTCCTCTTCGATGCGCAGGAGCTGATTGTATTTTGCCACACGGTCGGAGCGAGCCGGGGCTCCCGTCTTGATCTGGCCCGTGTTCAGTGCCACGACGATATCGGCGATGGTGACATCTTCCGTCTCGCCGGAGCGGTGTGAGACCACACTGCTCCAACCCGCACGGTGCGCCATCTCTACAGCGGCGATCGATTCGCTGAGCGTGCCGATCTGATTCACTTTGCACAAGAGCGATGTGGCCGCCTTGCGTTCGATGGCCTGCTGGATCCGCTCCACATTGGTAACCAGTAGGTCGTCGCCCACAATCTGCATCTTGTCGCCGACAGCCTGTACCAACTTGGTCCATCCATCCCAGTCGTCCTCGGCCATGCCGTCTTCGAGCGAGATGATGGGATACTTGTTTGCCCAATCCACATAGAATGCCACCATTTCGTCGCTGCTGAGAATACGGCCCTCCCGCGCCAGGTGATACTTGCCGTCCTCATAGATCTCGCTTGAGGCTGGATCGAGGGCGATCCAGACGTCCTCTCCGGGGCGATAGCCCGCCTTCTCGATGGCTTCGAGGATCACTTCGATGGCCATGGCATTGGAGTCAAGGGAAGGCGCAAAGCCACCCTCGTCGCCTACGTTGGTGTTCAGCCCTCTAGCGTGAAGAACTTTTCGCAGGCTTTGGTAGATCTCGGCACCCCAGCGGAGACACTCTCGGAATGATGGTGCGCCGGTCGGCATCACCATGAACTCTTGCAGATCGGTGCTGTTGGTGGCATGTTTGCCGCCGTTCAGGATATTCATCATCGGTACGGGCAGCGTGTGCGCATTGACTCCGCCTATGTAGCGGTAAAGGGGAATCTCCAGCGCCTCAGCAGCGGCCTTGGCTACGGCCAACGACACGCCCAGAATCGCGTTGGCCCCCAGGTTCCCCTTGTTGGGTGTGCCATCGAGGTCGATCATGAACTGGTCGATGGCCAGCTGCTCCAACGCGTCCATTTCCATGCCCACTAGTTGTGGCGCGATGACAGCGTTGACGCTCTCGACGGCTTTTTCTACGCCCTTACCGCCGTACCGCTTAGGGTTCCCGTCTCTCAACTCGACGGCTTCGTGTACACCGGTAGAGGCCCCGGAGGGCACGGCCGCCGTGCTAAAAGCACCGGAGGCGAGCAGTACATCCACCTCGACGGTGGGGTTGCCCCGGGAATCCAGGATCTCTCGTGCGTGGACACTCGTAATCGTGGTCACTGCAATACTCCTTTTGCATGGTATGGGATGGTCTGCGAGCCAAGTGTTACTGGTTCCATGAGGACCATCCTTTGCCGCTCTGGCCGGCGGCGCCTCGGGAATCTGACGGCTCGCACAATCGCTCAAGTCGAGAAAAAGCCTCTCGATCATCGAGAGGCTTTTTGCAGCGTCTCGACTCCTCGCCTCGATGGGGTCGTGACGTCGCTATCAGGCTATGTAGGGCAATGCTAGCGTAGAATCAGGCGCATGTCAACCGCCACGGCCCCCTGTCCTTGCTCGCGTACAAGCATCGGGTTGATATCCACCTCGGCGATCTCGTCAAAATCGGTCACCAGCTGGGAGATACGCAGGATCGTATCGATCACAGCGTCCAAGTCCGAGGCGGCCTGACCACGTACGCCCGTCAGCAGCTTATAAGAGCGTATCGAGGCGACCATTTGCTCGGCCTGTAACCTCGACATGGGCGCAACACGGAAAGCGACGTCCTTGAGCACTTCTACATAGATGCCGCCCAGCCCGAACATGACCAGCGGCCCGAATTGCGGGTCGCGGTTCATCCCGATAATGATTTCACGAGCGTCGGTGACCATCTCCTGCACCTGGGCCCCCCAAAGCACCGCATCGGGCATGTGGGTTTGGGCTCGCTCGATGAGTGTCGCGAACGCTTCGTGTACCTCCTCATCACTCTTGACGCCGACAATGATGCCGCCCACTTCCGACTTGTGAAGAATGTCGGGGGAGGCGATCTTCATCACCACAGGGTAGCCGATCTCTCGACAAAAGGCGACAGCTTCGTCGGAGGTAGCGGCCACTGTAGAGCGCGGGGTGGTGATGCCGTAGGCCTTGAGTATGGTCTGAGCCTCAGCGTCGCCGATGGTGTTCCGACCCTCCTTACGGATAGTGGCGAAAAGGTCGGCCACCGCCTGTTTGTCCACATCGAACCGTTCGATCTCGGCGTCCGGCTCCTCTCGCCAAAGGCGGTAACGGTTCATAGCACCGAAAGCGGCGATTGCGCGCTCGGGGAAGGGGTAGTTGGGCACCTGGTTCCTGGAAAGCAGGTCGCTACCTACTGCTGTGGCGTGGCCGCCGATCCAGCAGCCAAAGATCGGCTTGGTGCAGCCATTGCTGCGGTCTATCAGGGCTTGGGCTGTCTCGGCGATCTCGGTCCCGGCCTGGGGAGTCAGGATCACCAGCACCCCATCGATATTGGGGTCCTCCAGTACGATGTCCAGCGCAGCCGCGTAACGTTCGCTGCCCGCATCACCGAGTACGTCCACGGGGTTGTGTATATTGGCCGCTGCGGGGAGAACCTCCGCCAGAGCTTTCTTTGTCTCCGGCAGGAGCTGCGCAAGAACGAGCTGTTCCTGCTCCAGGGCATCGGTGGCCATCACACCGGGACCTCCCGCATTGGTGACGATGACGATGCGGTTCCCTTTCAGTAGAGGCTGGTAAGCAAAGGCGGTCGAATAATCAAACATTTCCTGAACCGAGTCCGCTCGCAACACACCTGCCTGCAAAAAGGCCGCATCGTAAGCGGCATCAGAGCCTGCAAGGCTTCCGGTGTGCGAGGAGACGGCCTTGGAGCCCGAAGCGGTACGTCCTGACTTGACGGCCACGATCGGCTTTTTCTTGGCGGTCTCTCGCGCGGCTTTGATGAACTTGGCGCCGTCTTGTAGGCCCTCGATATAGGCGATGATCACATTAGTGTGTGGGCTATCGGCCCAAGCCTCGAACAGAGCCACCTCATCTACGTCCGCTTTGTTGCCTAGACTGACAAAGTGGGAGAAGCCTATATTGGCCGCTAGAGCATAGTCCAGCATGCCCGTTCCCAAGGCTCCCGATTGGGACGTAAAAGCGATAGTCCCTGCCTCTGTGGTATTGTTCGAAAAAGAGGCGTTTAGTGGCGTCCAAGTGTCAATGATTCCGAGACAGTTCGGGCCGATGATACGCATGCCGTACTTGTTTGCGATCTGCAAGAGTTCCAGCTCGTGCTTGAGCCCCTCTTCGCCGGACTCCCTGAACCCTGCGGTGATGATAATGGCGCCTTTGACCCCTTTTCGCCCCGCCTCGTCTAAAACACTGGCGACTGCTTTGGCTGGGATGACAACGATTACCTGATCGATATCTCCGGGGACATCGGAAACGGAGCCGAAGCACTTGAGGCCGAGGATCTCATCGGCCTTGGGGTTGATTGGGTAGACTTGGCCCTTGTAGCCGCTATCTAACACATTGGCTAGGACGCGATGTCCGAGCTTTTCGGGGCTCTCCGATGCGCCGATGATAGCGATCGACCGCGGGTTAAAGAACATGTCCAGCATTTCCATCTCCCTTGATAGCAAAATTGTCGGTGCCATATTACAACGAAAGGGCGCATGGCGCAAGTGTATGGTGAAGCAGTGACCTTGACGTGTAAAAGGGCCCGCGATACCATGCGATCGATGTATACTGGCAAGCGGCCCCCTGAGGTCGCTGATTGTACCAGAAGGAGGCTGTCATGGAGAGTTGCAGCTATCCTCCATCCATCTTTGTGCTGGGCACTAATCGAGACATCGGCAAGACGGTGATCTGCATGGCCATCATCTGCAAGCTGCTCACCGAAGAGTATGGCTACGCCATCGATGATATCGGCTATATCAAGCCGGTGGGCCAGCAGACTCTTTCCGTCACGCGCGGTGACGGATCGGTGATAGAGGCGGATAAAGACGCAGTACTCGTTACTTCGTTGTTCGGTGTTGACTCCTGTGACTACACCAACATGAGCCCCGTTCTTTGGCGGGGCGGTGTTACGGCCAGCTTTATTGATGGAGCGTTGTCGGCTGGTCCTGTAGTGGGCAGGGATCACTTTATGCAGAGAATCCGCGATGCCTACGTCCGCATCGCTCAAGGCAAAAGGGCTGTCATCGTAGAGGGCACCGGCCAGCCCGGCGTGGGCTCTGTTGCCGGGGTCTCTAACGCCGACGTGATCAACACCCTGCGAGATATGGGTGTCCCTGTCTTTGTCATCATGGTCACGGAGGGCGGTATAGGCAGTACTATCGACCAAGTTTTCCCCTATTTATTGGCCCTTGATCACATGGGTACAGTAGTAAACGGTTTGCTGATTAACGACGTCCTGATCGATAAACTAGACAAGATCAAGCAGTATTTACACGCGTATTATGAACGGGTGTTTCCCACCCTATACGGTGAATATCTTAAAACGAATCTCTCTGCTCCGCCCATCCTCGGCTTTGTGCCGACGATCCCTGAGCTACGACTACCCACCATGCGGCTCATCGCGGAACATTTCGCCAAGGATCTAAAGAGCGGCCTGGAGATCATCTCGCCCACGGACTTTGAGACGAGTGCATGTCGCCTGGTGCGTGACGTCAAGGTGATCAGCCTGGATTTCGGCTACGAGCCGTACCTGCGGGCCGGCAACACTGTCATTGTCGGGGTGAATTCCAACGATGTCATACTCGCCATCCTGTTGTTACACGAGCGTATGATGCGAAGCCAAAAAGAGGGGCTTTCGGGTCTGATCCTATCCTGCAAAAATGTCGGAGGGCTATCCCCCGAAATCCGCGGGTTGATTCAAGCCGGCAGCCTTCCTACTGTCGCATTGGACTATGACTCTGCCGAAATCATCCAGCGCGTCGAGAGCGAGGTATGGAAGATTCAACCCTATGACGAGGCC
>CAYOUT010000002.1:234491-359351 GCA_964407215.1 uncultured Anaerolineales bacterium
AAAAGGGATCTCATTGGGCAGACTTGTGATGAGCATTTGACGCTCTGGCCCGAGTTCTTTGCAGGCAGGTAGAATTCTCGCAAACCGCTAGTGCCGAGCCGACAAGAGGGGTGAGGCATCAGAACGGCCCTGTCCACTGAGCCGCAGCACCTTGACGAGCTCTTGCCCTATGTTGAACGGCACAGTGCATTGACTGCTCCCGCTCTCCCCAGCATATCATATGGTTTGACAGCTTGGGGTGATTGTGTTATCACAATCCGGACTAATATATCGGGATTGGTGGAATGAGACTGACTGCTCGGGAACGCACCGCATTGCGAGCCATGGCGGAATTCGCCCGGCGTTACGGTGATGGACCTACGGCGCTCAGCGAAGTGTCGGCAGCGCAGGGACTGCCTCTGCCTTATCTCGAACACATCGCAGCCTCGCTGCGTCGTTCCGGGCTTCTCTCCAGTGTACGGGGGGCGCACGGAGGATACACTCTCAACAAAGCCCCGGCTACAGTCACCGTAGGGGATGTGTTACGGGCTGTTGAGGGGCCGCTAGTGTCCATAGAGTGTACCCAAGGGGGTTCAGGTTGTGAGCGCGAGCCTGTGTGTGACGCTCGAATGGTGTGGCAGGCAGTGACAGAGCGATTGCAGGAGATGTTGGACCAGACATCCCTAGCCGACCTTATCGATGAGTCGTGAGCAAGCCGGAGGACATGACGAATGTTCGCGTGGTTACGAGAGGATATCCAGACAGTATTCAAAAAAGACCCCGCAGCGCGTTCCTGGTGGGAGGTGCTGACTTGCTACCCGGGGCTTCACGCGATCTGGTTGCATCGGGTCGCCCATAGATTGTGGAGATGGAGGCTTTGCTGGCTTGCCCGTCTCACTTCGCATCTGAGCCGCTTTCTCACCGGTGTCGAGATACATCCCGGCGCACGAATTGGGCGCCGGTTCTTCATTGACCATGGGATGGGTATTGTGATCGGTGAGACCTCAGAAGTTGGTGACGATGTGTTGATGTACAAGGGAGCGGTGCTGGGGGGTACTTCGCTTGATCCGGGGAAACGGCATCCAACCGTGGGCGATGGCGTGGTGATTGGCACCAACGCGGTGATTCTGGGCCCTATTCAATTGGGGAGAAACGCCAGGATCGGATCTGGAGCCGTGGTCATTGAGTCTGTCCCGGCCGACTCGACGGCAGTCGGCGTGCCAGCCAGAGTCGTCAAAGGGCCACATGTCGAGAAACGCGAAAAAGTTCTCGATCACGCCAGCTTGCCCGATCCGGTTGCTGAGATTGCCAGGAGACTTGATGCACGGCTGCGAGCGCTGGAGGACGAACTGGCGTCGGTGAAGCGGCGTACCCAGGTGGACGTTCCCCTCCACGAGGATTGAGCGCTTTTCGGGGCATCTGCACGCCACACGATACAAATGGGCGCGTGACGATGGAAGCAATGCGTCACCGAAAGCATAGCGCCTTTGGTTCGCGATAAACTCTTGTCTCTTTTCGGAGGTACGATGGGTAGCGAGCGTCTGATAGAGCATTTCTCCAACCCTCGTAACGTGGGAATCATCGAGGACCCGGATGGCCATAGCCGGGTGAGCAGCCCTGTGTGCAGTGATATCGTGGAGGCCTTTGTCCGGGTGCGTGAGGGTGTTATCAGAGACATCAAATGCCGGATCTTTGGCTGCGGAGTGGCCATCGCCTCCGCTTCTATAATCTCTGAAATAGTGATGGGGCAGCCCGTAGCGTTCGCGGAACGTATGACGGATGAACAGGTGGCCGAAGCATTGGGGGGCTTGCCCGAGAGCAAAAAGCACTGCTCCAGATTGGCGGCCACGGCTCTCCATGCCGCCCTTGAAGACTACCGTGATAGGCAGACTCGTGTTGCTCCGCGGTAATAGCTTCTCTCGCCACGGCCTGGTGAATGCTATATGAGTGATCGGCCGCGTGTCGTAATGGCTATGAGCGGCGGCCTCGATAGTTCGGTCGCCGCGAGTCTATTGCTGGATCAAGGCTACCGTGTCGAAGGGTGGACCATGCGTCTGTGGCGAGAGCCGGAATGTGGTTACCGAATCGCCGACGATGTGCTCAAAGCTCGCGCGGTCTGCAAACACCTCAACATCGCACATCATGTCATAGACCTTCGCGAGGAGTTCAGGCGGGACGTGGTAGGCTACTTTCTCCGAGAGTATGCTCACGGACACACTCCCAACCCCTGCATACGCTGTAACAGCACCCTCAAATTCGGCCTCCTGCTTGATCGCGCCCGAAAAAGCCATTACGATTACCTCGCCACTGGCCACTATGCACGGATCGAATGCGTGGATGGCGACTATCGCTTGCTCAGGGCGCGCGACTTGACGAAGGATCAGTCGTATGTTCTCTATACCCTACAACAAGAACACCTCCGCAGAGTGCTCTTTCCGTTGGGCGGCCTGACCAAGAGGCAAGTGCGCGCGTTGGCAACTCGGCGCGGCCTGCCGGTAGCGGATCGCTCCGAGAGCCAAGATATCTGCTTTATCTGCGATGGCGACTATCGTCGTTTCATACGAGAGTATTCGCCCGTGGCGGTACGTGCCGGACCGATTCTGAACACAGAGGGACAACGCCTTGGCGAGCACAAAGGGTTGCCGTTTTACACCGTTGGGCAACGCGAAGGGCTAGGGATTGCGGCAGCAAGGCCCCTTTACGTGATCGAGCTCGATGCCGATCGCAACGCCTTGATAGTGGGGTTCGCGCATCAGCTGGGACGCAGCACTCTGGATGCGGAGCATATGTCGTACGTCTCGGGGCGTGCGCCAGCGCAAGGGGTAGAGGTTGCCGCCAAGATCCGGTACCGAGCGAGCCGGACGCCCGCCACTCTCTGGGGGCTACCTGGCCGCAGGGCGCACCTGGTTCTCGAGAGACCCCTGCGAGATGCAACTCCAGGGCAGGCGGTAGTCCTCTATCGTGGCGAAGAGGTTCTTGGAGGCGGAACCATCGTCGATAGCCGCAAGTCAGCGCATAGCGCTCGTAGGGGAGGGTTATGCCCATGTTCGATTCACCACTCTACATTCTGAGCTCCATCCTTGCAACACTTTGGGTCGCGTTGTTTCATCTCATCTTTGGGCGCAAGCTCTCCGATTTAGTGCTGTATTGGCTTGTTGGTCTGGTGGGCTTTGCCGTCGGGCAAGCTATGGCCGAGATTCTGGGTTTCCATTGGCTGCTGCTCGGCCAAGTACATCTGTTGGAAGCTACGTTGGCTTGTTGGATAGCTATGTTCGTTGCTCGGTGGCTGAAGACGTGATATACTCTGCAAGTGGTCATGAGTTTCATGAGTACAATTGTTCAGTATTGGGATGAGGAGGAGTTCCATGTGGCTTGAGGTCGTACGGGATGTTGCGATTGTGCTGCTAGCCCTGGAATCCCTCGTCATCGGTGTGCTGTTGATCGTCCTGCTTTTCCAAACTCGCAAGCTCGTCAGCTTGATGAGAGACGAAGTTGTGCCCATGCTCGAAGCCGTTGACGATACTGTACAGACTGTACACGGGACCACCACCGTCGTGACACAAGCTGTTGTGAGGCCCCTCGCCAGAGCCAGTGGCTTTGGCACCGGGGTGTTGCAGACTGTTCGCAGTCTGCTTACGATAGGCCGCGCAATCGGGCGCCAGCCTCCGCGCTGAGTCGTCCGGAGAACTCGCTGAGGGTTGCGCTCATCGTATCGAGTGGAGCGGATAGCCTCTACGTTAGCATAGCAGAATCGCCTGCCGAGCACCGCAATTCGATAATTGCACAGGAGGAGATGATATGAGTGACAGATCGAATCCAGGGGATTTCTTTAGCGGGTTTTTTCTGGGAGCCCTAGTTGGCGCGGCCGTTGCGTTGTTTTTTGCGCCTGTAACTGGCGAGGAGATGCGCAACCAGGTGCGCGAGAAAAGTATAGAGCTCAAGGGGCGTGCCGAGGAACTCAGTGAGGAGGCTGCGCGACGTGCAGAGGAGATCAGAGCTCGCGGCCAGACGTTGCTTGAGGAACAAAAGACCCGCGTGCAAAGCGCTGTCGAGGAAGGCAAAGTGGCTGCTGAGAAACGACGCCAGGAGCTCCTCGATCAATTGGAAAGCCACACCTAGTCCGCGTACCGTCAAGGCGGCGCAACTAGGCGGGGCGATCCGGTTTCGGAGCGTGTGCAGTGTGGGACGGAGCGTTAGCTCTGCTTCCCGCAAACACTCTCTGTCACCCGCGTAGTCGCTTCATCGCCTCTGGGAGCAAGGGTAACAGATCGCTCGCCAATAACCCCGCATCGCCCAACTTAACACGAGCCAACTCCCCAGCCAACCCATGTAGATAGGCGCCACATACTGCTGCCTCGTAGCTCGCGAGACCTTGGGCCAGGCAACCCACGATGGCGCCGGCTAGCACGTCCCCCGTGCCGGCGGAGGCGAGAAGCGGGTTGGCGAAAGGGATGACGCTGGTGGCTCCATCTGGAGCGGCCACTACCGTATGAGCGCCCTTGAGCACCACCGTGCAGCCCCATTGTGTGGCGGCTCTTTGGGCGACTTTCAAACGATCCTCCTGGACGGCACCTGAGTCAGTATCAAGTAAGCGCGCCATCTCGCCAGGGTGGGGGGTGACGATACACTGCGCAGGAAGCTGTTTCCACCACGCGTGGCGTTCCGATAGCAGATTGAGGCCATCCGCATCTATTACGGTGGGCGGAAGGCGTAACGGCTCATCGCTAGCGGACGAAGGCGCATCGAACGCGAATGTACGCCGTGAGCCGGACTCGTGGGCGCCCAACAGCTCCCAGAGGAATTCACCCGTTTTCGAGTCTCGCCCCAATCCCGGCCCTACCAAGAGCGCGTCATAGTCGCGAAGTGGCTCCTCTAGGACACGAAGGCCGGCTGGAACCAAGGCCCCCAGGTCGTGGGGGAGCACTAGGAACGTCGGTTCCGTCACTTTGGCGGCGAGCATCGGGTATACCGCCTCAGCCACGGCCAGGGTGACGAGGCCAGCGCCCACGCGGTAAGCTCCCTCAGCACACAAGCGCGGCGCGCCCACATAGTTCGTAGAACCGGCGATGATGAGCGCCTTGCCGAACGTGCCCTTGTGCGCATCCTTGGGGCGTTTGGGCAGCGAGCCTGCAGCATGCTGGGGGGTCACTATTTGCACAGAGATCCCCTCGGCCAACGCCGCGTCGATGCCAATATCGGCCATAACCAGCTCGCCCGTCAAGCTAACGCCGCGAGATAGCACGTGGCCGCGCTTTGGGAAGCCAAAGCTGACGGTCAGATCGGCCGGAAGGGCGCGCTCGTCGGCTTCCCCCGTATTGGCGTTGAGCCCGCTGGGCAGATCCACGGCTACGATGAGAGCTCGATCAGAGGACACAGTCGATGCGGCTTGCGCGGGTCGATACAACTCCGCCTTTCCGAGAGGTGTCTTACCCACTGGCCTGTTCACGCCCTGGCGCACATGGTCCAACAGATCCGGAAGAGTCCCCCGAAACGCGCCCGAGACGCCGGTGCCGAGCAGGGCATCGACTATGCAGCTACAGACTCGCGTCTGCTGATCAAGGGTGTTGAACTCGGGGTCGTCCTCAGCGCGTGTGACGGGAATTCCTAGGGCTTGCGCGCGTTCCAAGTTCGAGTCCTGTGCGAGATCGCGCCTCCAGATATAGATGCATACAGGGTGGCCCCATAGGTAAAGATAGCGCGCCGCCACAAGCCCGTCACCGCCGTTATTGCCCGGCCCCACCAGGACCAACACAGGTGCTGACGGCGCAAGGCGCTCCTGTGCAGCCAGAGCGGTGGCACGACCAGCACGCTCCATCATGCTCTCGATCGTCACGCCGCGTGCGGCAGCCACCTGTTCGAGGCGCTGCATTTCCTCGCTAGTGACCAGCCTCATTCTACAATCCTCCTGAGTGCTGCCTCCGAGGCAGCGCCTTCGTCAGCCCTTGGCTTCATGTGTGGGCACGATCACGGCCTTGATCACGCCGTCTTCATAGCTCTCTACCAAGCGGAACGCCTCCTCGGAACGCTCCAGGGGGAAATAATGTGTGACCAGGGCGCACAGATCGACCATACCGCGCTCGGCCAAGGCGATGGCCCGAGGATAAGAGTGTTTCATCCTACGTGCCACCTTGATAGTGAGCCCTTTGCGCCGTATTAAATGATGTGTCATAATCATCTGGTCCTCGGGGGGGATACCGATAAGCACAATAGTCCCACCCCGCTTGACCATCTGTGCAGCGATCTCTTGGCCCGCCAGGGTGCCGGCGGCTTCGATCACTAGATCCACCCCATGGCCACCAGTGTACTCGCCTGCACGTTGGCTCATATCCCCTTCGAGCGGCACGGGAACGGCACCGAACTCGGCGGCTGCGTCCTGGCGATACGCCAGAGGATCCACGGCCAGAATCTGCGTGGCGCCGGCAATCCGAGCCAACTGTGCTACCAGCAGTCCGATGGGGCCACAGCCCACGATAGCTACCGTCTCTCCCACCCGCAGCTTGCCCAAATCCCAACTATGCAGGGCGACACCGAGAGGCTCCAACAAGGCCCCCTCCTCGGGAGAGAACTGTTCCGGTAGTGGGAACAGGAATTCGGGCCTATAGGTGAGATACTCCCGCAGAGCGCCATCCATAGGGGGCGTGCCAGCAAAAAGCAGGTGTGTGCACAGATTTGGATTCCCCTCGCGGCAGTATCGACATCGACCGCAACTGATGGCTGGTTCCGCTGCAACGAGCATGCCCGGACGCAAGCTATTGGCGCTCACAGGGGCTTCCAGCACTTCGCCGCAGAACTCGTGCCCCAAAATCAAAGGCTCCTGGCTCACTGTATCCCCGATACGTCCGAAACGGTAATAGTGAATATCCGAGTGGCAGACAGTCACTGCCCGCACACGCAGCAGAGCTTCGTCTGCCTGAGGTATGGGCACAGGCTCCTCTATCACGCGCACATCACAGGGGCCGAACAGTTTGGCCGATCTCATAATTCCTCTCGCCCTTCTCCACACGACGTGAACCGAACCGATTGATGCGATTCTGGCATCTGAGGCAAGCTCTGTCAAACGCTAGAACAGCGCGGTTGACACGCCCCGCATCGGCTGCTAAGCTGCTCGCACCAGATAATTAGCGGGCCGGTACAGAGTATGTCAAGGGGGCAGCTTTGCGTCGGGCAGAGGTGCTATCGCGCTTCCTGGATAGTTTTGAGAGGCATTACCCACAACTAGCCTTTACTTGGATGCGCCAATTCCCGCAGCGGGCCCTCGGACCCTATAGTCTGTCGCTGCGGGTGGCCTTCGGCAAGGATCGGCTGGGACTGGATCTCGTGTGCCTGGTGCTTACAGAGGGTTACCCCGAGCGTGTGCATAGCGCTGTTCGGCGCGCGCAAGAAGCCAAGATCGAGCTTCATGCAGAGGCGCTGCCAGTACTTGTTGCGCCCTACTTTTCTGAGGAAGCCAGGCTTGTGTGTCGCGAGGCCGGCATAAGCTTCATGGATCTGGCGGGCAACGCCCTCATCGACGCCCCTCAGGTGTACGTGGAGATCATGGGGAAGCCGAACCCCTTTGTACGCCAACGCCAAGTGCACACCCCCTTTGAGGGCAAAGCCGAACGCATCACACGTGCAATATTGTTGGATCATCGGCGGGCTTGGCGAATCCGTGAACTGGCCGAATATGCCGACCTTAGCTCTGGCTTGGTCAGCATGGTGACTACGGCGCTCGCCGAGATGGGGCTGCTGAGCAAAGACCGTCGGGGCGTGACCGTCCACAACCCGGGCGCGCTCCTGGATGCTTGGGCGGAGCATTATGACCTCCGTCAAAATCCTTTGCGTGTGTTTCGCTGTGATGCAGACGCCGAGGAGCTTAGAGAGCGTTTTATGGCTCAGTGTACAGACGGGGCGAACCGGCTGGCGCTTACCCTCTGGTCGGGAGCTTATCATTTGCTGCACGAGGATGATGAAGAACCGCGGCGAGTGGCGCTGTATTGGGCGGGCGATTTGAATGAGGCAGCCCAAATGCTGCGGCTTGGCGAAGAGGGCCACACCTACATCTTTATGTTCCAACCGTATGATGACAGCCTACTCTGGGGGGCAGGGGCATCCGATGGATGCGCCACCGTGGTGCATCCACTGCAGCTTTATCTGGATCTCATTTCTGGAGATCGGGAGGAGTGGCGGCTCGCTCAGCGGCTACGTAAGCGCCTGCTCTGTTGGTAAGGGGTCGAACTACGCGCGGAGCCCCGACAGATCTGAACCACGAGCAGCTCCAGGCCGAGCTTACCGTCCATCCGTCCGGTCTTGATCTCCTGGTCCAACTCCAGAAGCCTCTGCTGTATGCGCTCCAACTCGCGCATACTAAAGCGACGGGTCTGGTTAATCAGGCCACTCACATGGTATGGTGAGACGCGCAGTTCACGCGCGATCTCTGATGCTCCCGTACCTCGCTCGACCATCTCCTTGGCCGCTACAAGTAGGCGAAACTGCCGAGCTACCATGGTGAGCAGATACAGCTCGTGCTGATCATCCGCGATGAGGCGTTCCAGCTGTCGCAAGGCGGCCTCCCTGTTGCGCAGCCCCACTGCATCCACCATCGCAAAGATGTTTGCCTCGATCGTCGCACTGACCAATTCTCTGACGTGTTCAGCTGCAATCGGATGCGTGTACTCCACGCGCGCGGCCAGTTTCTCCAACTCGTTGTCGAGAGCTCTCAGGTCGTTGCCCACAAAGTCTCGCAGGAGATCCAGCGCCTCATGCTCGATGGGCACGCCCTTGGCCTTGGCGCGAGCGTGGAGCCAGCCGGATAGAGCGTGTTTCTCTACCGGTGTGAACTCTTTGACGTAGGCGTCGGCGTGTTGCGCGGCGAACTTGAGGAGGGGATTCCTGGCGTTCAGAGATTTAGTCTCTACAAAGCAAAGACGTGTAGGGCTTGGAAGATTGGGCAAGTATTCGAGCAACCGTTTCGTAATCGGCTGCTCAGAGACGGGCCCACTCTCATCGTCGCCACCTCGTGCAACGCGCCCCTGAGGCTCCAGGCGTTGCAGGAGCCCTTCAACGATGATAAGGCGCCTGCTTCCCAGGAACGGGGGAGTGTTGCAGGCGTTCACCAGCTCGTCCAGCTGCACCTTGCGGCCGTCGAGCACTGTGATGTTCAGATCGCCCAGGCCATCTTCCATGATTTGGGCTTTGAACTTGGCGATCTCCTCCGAGCGGAGAAACTCCTCATCACCGTGGAATATGTAAAACATAGTGAGCTCTTAGGCCCCGCTGGCGATGGATACTCGATGGATGGCCAACTTGCCGTTCGTATATCGACGAATTGCACGCACTCGCAGCCCCCCGATATGCGGCGTGGTGGTGACGTATCTTTGTGCCGCTGTACCCAAAGGCCGAGCGGCTAACAGAGCGGCTATGGCGGCTACGGTGGTGCTCAGGAAGCGCCCCCAACGAGAGCGAACGGGTGACCAGAAGGCGTTTAGTGCGACGCCGCCAGCCAGTAGTGTGGCGACCGCCAGATTTGTGCCACACCGCGGGTGGACAGCCAGCCACCTTTCATCCCCGCCGAGCCGCACCAGGCCCTCTGCTACGGCACGCCGCAGCTCCTGCGTATCGACATCCCCATAGATGGTAAAGCCATCCCAGTCGCTCCGGCCAACCAGGCGTAGGGTGGGCTCATCCCGCATGAGAATGTGCATGGTGGCGTGCTCTAGGGCGTGATTGCGTCGAATCCGGGTGATGAATGAGGGGCTCTCTGAGCGCATGATCCGGCTCCAGCTATAGAAAAAACAATATCCTGTAAGAAGCGGCACCAGCTGTGTTGGGCGTCGGCGGATGCCACTGGAACGGCTTGGGCGAACACGAAGACGCTTGTTGGGGCAAACCCTGGCATCGCCACCGCAACATACCGCGATGGCGATGCACGTGTTGGTTGGTTATGTGCTTAGCGCATGCGCTCCCAGATCGGTGCGATGCGCTCAGCGCCCTCTGGCCCTAGTATAATAGGCGTGATTCCCGTGATCTCGCAAAGATAGGTGAGAGCACGCACTCGGTCGCCCTCGGTGCCGAGCACATGGTTGCACGGGAACACCGCGAGAAACTCGTCGAACGAACTGGTCAGTCTAGCGTGGACATGTGGCCACGTCGGGTCGGTCATCTGGTTGATCGCCTTGCGTTCCTCGGCCGGTAGATCCACGCTTTCGCCCTTCATGATTGTCATAAAAGGCTTGTCATCCCACAGACCCAAACGAGCGAACGTCATTTCGCCCGCTGCCGCATCAAACTCCACCGAAGCCCCGCCCGCCTTAAAGTAGAACTCGAGCGCGGGGTGGAAGGTGATCTTTTTGAAATTTTCGACCGGATCAAAGCTTCGGGTGGCATACCAAGACGCGTGATTACCCGAGTTGCACCAATCCCATAGATCGCGATCCGGCAGGTAAAGGCGTACATCCATGAAAAGAGACGGAAGGCCGCCGGTAATATACTTGAGGAGCTGCATGGTGACGGCGGCGTATGCATCTGCCTCGGTCGCGCAGACTGTAGGCTCCTTGGGGCCGTTCCAGTCGTAGGGATCGTTCATGACCATCTCGGGCACGTCGCCCAAACAGACGTACTCTGCTAGCTCACGCTGCCCCTTGAGCCCGCAGAAATCAAACCCTTTGTCCTGGTTGACGATCTTCATAGCCAAGTAGAGCCTAATCTGCGTCCTCAGGGTCTCTGGCGTGAGCATCTTGCCATCGTAGCGCAGGCGATCTCCGAGGAGGCTTTCGAACCACTGAATCCCCTTGTCTACCTCGGCTTCATCCACCTCGTTTTCCATGACCTTGACGAGCAACAGCTGGTCAACCTGGCGCACCGTGCACCCCAAAGCTTTGAGCGTCGGTACTAGGTGGAAAAAGCCGGTCTCCATGCCCATAGAGTGCCCGCCGTACATGCCAAACACTTCGTTCTGGATGGTCGCAGCGGCCTCGGCAGCACGGAGCCAGTCGAACACCTGCTGATGAATCTTGGGGTCATCCGCTTCACCGACGATGCGGTGCGTGCGCACGCCAGCCTGGCGCAGCCCCCCGTCCGTCGCCAGGAGCCCCACGTTGCCGGGGAACTGGCCATTGTTGTTCGATAGGCTCAGAATCGGGATGTCTCTGCCCAAGCTATTAATAAAGGGCCAGACCAGGAAGGGGTAGTTCCAAACGTTGTAACACATCACAACGATGCGACATCCCGCCCTGCGCAACTCCTCTCCAACCTTTTGTGCGATCCGAGTGGACGTGATGATCTCCGATCCGACGACTACCTCGGGAGCGGTACCATCCACATTCTTCATACCCGAGCGGATTACCTCAGCCCACTGGTTCACGACCGCCATATTCTGTGGGTTGTTCTCTTGCCATACGTGCGGGCGCTCATCGTTCAACATCGCAAGGCCGATAGGGACTGTACGCATTTTCACCCTCCTTGTGTAGGCTTGGCAACTTGGCTTGTACTGGATGGATTCTAGGTTCCGCGGGCGCGCCTGTCAATCGCTACGCCACCTCGCTCTCTGACGGGGCGCGTCTTTTGACAGGTCGCGTTACCCCTCTTAGAATCCAGGGAGCGATTATCCTCCGTCGAATGGAGAACACATCTCATGCCTCGCAGTGATCGCCTCGGAGCCCTGGTAATCCTCGTCATGTTGGGGCTAATGTTATCGGGGCTCGTGGACCTCCCAGTTCGCGAGCTGCGACTCGTCTTTCTGGGTTCGGATCTCGCGCTGCGGTTTCCCGGGCGAGCTCAGTTGGGCATCGTGTTGGCGGCGTTGGTTTGTGCCGGAGTTGATAGCATCATGCGGCGGCATCCCCTGGTACAGCATCGCCCGCTGGATTACACCATCACTTTCTGGGTGCTGCCGAGCCTGTTGACGCTGTCTGGGCTCATCGTGCTGAACAGCCTCGCGTGGTGGGGCTACCGTATCGTATTCATCGGTATCGTTGGGATACTGCTCACGCTGATTATCGTAGCGGAATATCGGAGTGTGGATCCCAACGATACCGCGCAGTGGCCCGCGCGGTGGGGGTTGAATGCGGCGGTCTACCTGGCAGCACTGATCTTCTTTGTGAGCCTGTACGGGTCGAAGCTGCGAAGTGTTATGTCGGCGACGGGTGTCATGACTTCGAGCACGCTGCTAGCGCTCGACCTTCTGCGGGGGGCGCAAGGTAGCTCGAAGCGCATCTGGATCTATGCGGTGTTGGTCGGTGTCCTGATGGGGGAGCTCACCTGGGCCCTAAACTACTGCAGTACTGGGGCACGTACGGGGGGCGCTCTGCTCCTGTTGGTGTTCTACTGCCTGACGGGCTTGTTGCAGCAGTACCTTTGGGGGCGCCTCAGCCGGCATGTGGTGATGGAGTTTGGCACCGTCGGAGTGATCGGCATGGCCCTCCTCGCCGGTTTCTCCCGATGGGTTGGCGGGTGAGACGCCTCTTCAGCCCTTTTCGAATCGATTGATTGAGGCACGGGCCTTGTGGTATAATCGATTGTAAAGAAGTGTAAGAGTAAAAAAGGGGAATACTCCTGTGATTGAGCTGAATGTCTATTCGGTTCTATATAGCCTTCTCTCGCGATACCGTGTGGTGCTCCTCAAAGAAGCAGAGGGGGAACGCTATCTGCCCATCTGGATCGGTAGCCACGAGGCGGAGGCGATCGCTATGAAGCTGCAGGGTGCTTCGGTTCCCAGGCCGCTGACACACGACCTCTTGGTCAACGTCGTCGAGGAGTTGGGGAGCAGAGTAAAGTATGTGATCGTGAACGACCTCAGCGATAGCACGTTCTATGCCAGAATCGCTATCGAACGCGAAGAGAGCCTCCAACTGGTGGATTCGCGCCCCAGTGACGCCATCGCCCTCGCTGTCAGGACTGCGGTGCCCATCTATGCGGAAGAGTCCGTCATGGAGAAAGCAGGCATCGTCTCCTCCCCCGGAATCCGCGGCAATGCAGCCACGATAGAGGACAAGCTCGACGTTTTTCGGGACTTTTTGGATACTCTCGATCTTGACGATCTGGGAGATTAGCATATGCTCGCAGATCGGCTTCCCCCTCAGAATATCGAGGCCGAGCAGTCTGTTCTGGGCAGCCTGTTGATTGATCCTGATGCCATCATCAAGATCGGTAGCTTTCTGCAACCCGAAGACTTTTACCGCGAGGCGCACCAACTCGTCTACCGCGCCATCCTCAGATTGCACGAACGGAGACTCCCCGCGGATTTCATCACCGTGGTGGACGAGCTGGAACGACAAGAGCAGCTTGATCTCGTGGGAGGCTCGGTTTACCTCACATCGCTGATCAACATGGTGCCCACGTCGGTGCACGTGGAGCATTACGGACACATTGTGGAACGCACGGGCCTCATGCGCCGCCTCATAGGCGCGGCGGGACAGATCGCCGCTCTCGCTTACGAAGAACGAGAGGAGATGGACGAGGTCATCGACCAGGCCGAGCGCATCCTGTTCGACGTCTCTCAACGGCGGATTAGCAAAGCGCTCATTCCCATACGAGAGGTGATCGAGAGTTACTATAGCCATGTCGAGTTTCTGGTGGAACACCGGGATGAGACGCTGGGTGTGCCGACTGGTTTCGCGCGGTTGGACCATTTGCTGGGCGGCCTGCAACCCTCGGACCTCATCATCATCGCTGCGCGGCCTGGTGTTGGCAAGAGCAGCCTGGCCACTACCATCGCCAACAACGCAGCGCTCAGGAATAACGCCGTTGTAGCCATGTTCACGCTAGAGATGTCGGCCGAGCAGGTTGTGCAGCGTATGATCGCCTCCAACACGGGGATCGACTCTCAACGATTGCGCCTAGGGCAGATTCAAGACACCGAGTGGAAAGAGTTCACACGGGTTAGTGGTGTGCTTTCGGAGGCCAGCATCTTTATCGACGACACGCCGTCGCCCTCGCCTATGGAGATTCGAACCAAGGCGCGCCGGCTCGCAGCTGAGTTCGACCTGGACCTGATCATCATAGATTACCTACAGCTTATGCAATCGGGAGATCGGCGGAACGAGAACCGCGTCCAGGAGATCTCTTACATCTCTCGTTCGCTCAAGAGCCTGGCCCGTGAGCTGAATGTTCCGGTTATTGCGCTGTCGCAGCTTTCACGAGCAGTCGAAGCACGAACCGACAAACGCCCTGTGCTTTCGGACCTACGCGAGAGCGGTTCTATCGAGCAGGACGCAGATATCGTGATGTTCATTTACCGCGACCAGCCGTCTGATGAGGACACCGACCAGTCCAGTATCGCGGATATCATTGTGGCTAAACACCGAAATGGCCCCACGGCCACCGTCTCTCTCTACTTTGATGCGCAGCTCACGCGCTTTGCTGACCTGGAGAGAGTGGCGGAGGACTATTTTGCGGATGAAGGATTCGGGCCGTTATGAGTCCTTTTGCCGGCTTTCCGGCGGGCAAGACGAGCTTTACCCCCATGCCGGATCTGTTCTACACCGACTTGTTGCCGGCCATCGATGATCTGGCCGAGCTGAAACTCACGCTCTACATGTTCTGGGCACTGAACCGACAGCGTGGTTACCCACGCTACCTCACCAGTCCCGAGCTGGAAGCGGAAAGCCTACTGCTCACAACGATGTCTCGCGCGCGAGATGGTGACCCGCTGACCACTCTGCGAGCGGCCGTCAAAGCGGCGGTGGCGCGAGGCACCCTCTTGCAGATCAGCATTAGAGGGAAAGACGGGCCGATAGATCATTTCTTTATGAACACCCCCCAAGGGCGAAAAGCCATC
The DNA here is from genome assembly GCA_964407215.1 of uncultured Anaerolineales bacterium. GTDB lineage: Bacteria > Chloroflexota > Anaerolineae > UBA1429 > UBA1429 > CAYOUT01. Next base: position 249,226 of record CAYOUT010000002.1, read on the forward strand.
CAACAGGTCAAGGATGGAGAGCTGGTGCTGGAGGTCAGGGGCGTGGTTTACGAGCCGCGTGTCGAGCGGGAACGCCCCCGCGTTTACGAGCTCTATGAGCAAAATATCGGGCTGTTGCAACCGTTACTCGTCGAAGAGTTGCAGCAGGCGGAACGAGACTTCCCGCCCGAGTGGATAGAGGACGCCTTTCGGATCGCGGTCGAGAGGAACGCCCGTAACTGGCGCTATATTCGAGCGATTCTGGATCGCTGGGCTCGTGAGGGCAGGGATGATGCCACCTCGTGGGGCTCATCCAAAGGCGAGCGTGCTGGGTCCAGTGCATGGAATCGCCGATGATGAGCTCCAGCGAGATGCGAGGTTCCCAAGAGAGGAGCGGTCATGTCTGCCCCATCTGTCACGGGGTGGGCTATGTGCAATTGGATGTGTCCCTCGGCCACCCTCAGTTCGGTAAGGCCGTGCCCTGCGTGTGTACGCGCAAAGCGATCCAAGAGAGACGTCTCGCCAGATTGCGTGAGACCAGCAATCTCCAGCATATGCAAAAGATGACCTTTGATACGTTCTGCACCGATACGGCGAGTGGATCGGATATCTCGGCGGCTTTGCAGGATGCGCTCAACACCGCGCGCGCTTTTGCACATCACCCCAGAGGGTGGCTCGTTCTGATAGGGGCCTATGGCTGTGGCAAGACCCACCTGGCAGCGGCCGTAGCGAACTACTGTATCGAGGGCGGACGCCCCGTTCTGTTTGTCATCGTTCCCGATCTGCTGGATTACCTGCGCGCTGCTTACGCTCCCAACAGCCCCACCACCTACGATGAGCGCTTTGACCAAGTGCGCAACGCGGAGCTATTAATTCTGGACGATCTCGGAACGCAAAATGCGACGCCTTGGGCGACGGAGAAACTCTACCAGCTTCTGAACTATCGCTATAACGCCGTGCTCCCGACGGTGATCACCACGAACCAGTCTATCGACGACATGGAGCCCCGCCTTTCGTCGCGCATGCGCGATCAAGATATCGTCACTATTACGCCCATCTACTCGGCTGATTTTCGCCGGAAAGGCAAGGCGGAGAGCTTTGGCAGCCTGAATCTGTACGGCGAGATGACCTTCGAAAAATTCACCGACCGCCGAGATGACATCGAGCCCGCGCGATCCGCCAATCTACGCCGCATCGTCAAGTACCTTTTGCAGTACGCCGATAACCCAGGAAACTGGATTGTGTTGAGAGGCGGGTTCGGCGTCGGCAAGACGCATCTGGCGGCCGCGGTGGCCAACAGGCTTCTGAGCAGCGGCAAGACGGTGCTTTTTGTGGTTGTGGCGGATCTGTTGGACCATTTGCGCGCTACCTTTCAGCCGGGCAGCGCGGTCTCTTATGACCAACGGTTCAATGAAGTACGTCGCGCCTGGTTGCTGGTGTTGGACGATATGGGCACTCAGAGTGCTACACCCTGGGCTCAGGAAAAACTGTTCCAGATACTGAACTACCGCCATGTCGCGGGGCTTCCTACCATTGTCACTGTGTCCACATCGGACTGGGAACGCTTGGATGAACGACTAAAGAGTCGATTCCTGGATGCTGCGGTGTGCACCATAGTTGACGTTGACGTGCCGAGCTATCGTGGTAGGCCGCCTGACTCCAAACCCCCCCGCCGCAGCACGCGTCAACGCATATAGCATCCACCTCGCGCCTTCTGTCGACGAACAGGGGCCGCATAGTTTGGGTACCGCCTCTTTGGCGAGGAGAACACTCATGATCCCATCGATGCGCTGGAGGCGGCCTCGTTTGCTGTCTGTGTTGATCGCCTGCACGCTCGTAAGCCTTGCTTTGGGCGCTTTGCTGCACTCACAGCGAGACCACATTCGAGACACCTTGGCCCATTGGACGGGCGAGGAAGACTTGGTAGAGCAGCTCAAAGGCACGGCCGTCCTCGCTTTGTTGCGCTTTACCCGGCGCCCACCGCAGACTGATCCCTACGCCCCCATCGAGCATACGGGGATACCTCCCTACGGTGTAAACACCTTCTTGGAGCAGGAGGTAGAGTCCGAAAAAGTGGACCGCTCGCTGGCGATGATCTCCGAGGCTGGCTTCCATTGGATTCGCCAGCAGTTCCCTTGGGAGGATATCGAGATATCTGGCAAGGGGGACTACTGGGATCACAAGTGGGATGTGAGTGCATGGGCCAAGTACGACCGCATAGTCGAGTTGGCCGAGAAGCACGATCTCGGGATCATCGCCCGCTTGGACAACCCCCCTGCTTGGTCTCGCGCGATGGGTGACGAGCCGGGATGGAGCCTCGCCCCCCCTGACCGTTACGATGACTATGGCGATTTCGTCTACGCTGTGGTGAGTCGCTATCGCGGGCGCATCCGCTATTACCAGATCTGGAACGAACCCAATATCTACCCCGAATGGGGCGACCAGCCGGCTGATCCAGAGGCTTATACCGAACTGCTCAAGATCGCCTATCGTCGCGCCAAGCAGGCCGACCCAGACTGTGTCATTATTGCAGCGGGTCTGGCTCAGACCACGGAGGAGGCGCCTCTCGAGCTCGGGCCGCGCAATATCAGCGACCTGCTCTATCTGGAGCGTATGTATGAAGCGGGCGTACAGGGCCATTTCGACATCATGGGAGCTATGGTCTATGGTTTGTGGACCGGCCCCTACGATCGCCGTGCGAGTCGCGATCGCACCAACTTTGCCCGGGTGGAGTTGCTGCGCGAGATCATGGTGCGGCATGGCGATGCAGCCAAGCCTATCTGGGCTACCGAAGCGGGATGGACCGCCCTGCCAGAAGACTGGGAGGGTCCCATGGATTATGGCAGGGTGGACGAGCTACAACAAGCACGCTATACCGTTCAAGCTTATGAGCGCGCGCGGCGAGAGTGGCCCTGGATGGGTGTACTGAACTACTGGTTTTTCCGGCGCCCCTCTGATGCGGAGATGGATCAGAGCTGGTACTACTTTCGCATGGTGGAGCCCGACTTTGAAACTCTCCCTGCGTACAACGCGATCTCTGAGATCGCTAACGGTTGTCCTTTGGTGCCCATAGGCTACCATCAAGAGGATCACTGGGCTCTGAACTATGCGGGGAGCTGGGAACGACGCGAGGACGCAAGTGCTGTGCTGGGCGCGTACATGCTGGGAACTGAGGGGGATGAGGTGACGTTCGTTTTCGAAGGGACCGGCCTGACGCTAGTGCTGCGCGACGCAGCGCAGCGCGGCCACCTTGAGATCACCGTGGATGACGCTCCCGCTACCCTCCAACCTTCTGGTGATAGGGGCCTGCTGGGAGCTGGTGTGGACGTGGTACGGGGCTTGCCGGATGGAACGCATCAGGTGCGCATCGTGGCAACGCAAGGGGAGGTCGCCCTTGATGGGCTGCTCGTTTCGCGCCACCGCGAGAGCCTGTGGGCTTGGTTACTGGGGCTTGGTGCCGCGAGTGTCGGGTTTTGCGGGCTCTACTTTGGCTGGCGCGCACGGAGGGAACATGCCGGATCGACGTAGGCGCCAGCTGGATCTCCTCATCTTGGCGGCCATCTTGCTGTTGGCGCTGGTTCTTCGCTTTCATCGGCTGGGCTTCCAGAGCTTTTGGAACGACGAGGGGACTAGCGTCGCCTTGGCGCAACGCGATCTGGCCACCATCGTGCGGAATGCCTCCAACGATATCCACCCGCCGCTGTACTACTTTGCACTGCACTACTGGCTACTCGTAGCTGGCACTAGCGAGGCCGCAGCCCGCTCTCTGTCTGCGCTTTGTGGCGTGGCGCTGGTGCTACTCACCTACACCCTTTCGCGGCGGCTTCTCTCATCGCGCAGCGCGCTGCTGGCGGCGGGCCTCTCGGCCCTTTCGCCTTTCCTGGTCTATTATTCCCAGGAGGCGCGCATGTATATTGTGGTGGCCCTGTTGGGTTCAGCTAGCACGCTAGCCTTCCAGTTGTTGCTTCAAATAGGCGCTCGGGAAACTCCCGTCTTCCGATGGCGCTGGGGACTGGCCTATGCCTTGACGAGCATCGCCGCTATCTACACTCACTACTTTGCATTTGCCCTACTATTGTCCCAGAACATCGTCTTTCTGGCCTGGGCGGCCGCGCGCCGACACGATCGAGATGAGACAGGCATAGGCGTTCGGCGCTGGGTGTGGCGTTGGGTGGCGATACAAGGGGCGGTGCTGTTGAGCTATGTCCCGTGGCTGATGCAGTCATGGGGTGCGCTCACCGGCTGGCCAGCGGTCAGCGACCCTCTATCTCTGGCTGATCTGCTTCTGCGGGTGGCGGTGGTTTTCCCACTGGGCCTGACCGCCGAGCCCACGCGAGCAGCTCGGATCTACGGTCTCGCGTTGCTTGCGGTCGCAGCATACGGCACGGTTCTAGGAGAGAAGGCGCCTGCCGACGGGCACCGACGTGATGAGGGCCGGCTGCTGATAGCACTCTACCTATTGGCACCGGTGCTGGTGATGTACCTGCTCTCGCTGCAGCGGCCGATGTACAAGCCCAAATTCCTGTTACTGGCTGTGCCCCCTTACCATATCCTGCTTGCGCAGGGCGCCACTTTGCTGGGGCGGCGGCTCGGGCGCCTGTTCGACTTGCGGGTGCTACCAGCTGCCGCGATGACGATGCTGGCCCTGGCGCTTGTGCTGCCCGTGGCCCGCCCTTTGCACGCGATCTACTATGACCCCGCTTACTATCGCGATGATTACCGTGGTATCGTGCAGTATATCGAGGCGACTTCCGGTCCAGACGACGCGATTCTCATCAATGCGCCCAGCCAGATTGAGACGGTGGACCTGTACTACAGTGGACCGCTTCCCCTCTATCCACTGCCCCTTCAACGCCCCTTGGAGCAGGGGCTGACCAGGGCCGCCCTGGAGGATATCGCAACGCGTCATCGGCGGGTCTATGGTATCTTTTGGGCCACGGCGGAGAGCGACCCCGAGCGCTTTGTGGAGAACTGGCTCGATCAGCACTGTTTCAAGGCCATGGATAGCTGGTATGGCGCACTGCGCCTGGCAGTTTATGCCGTACCACAAGAGCCCCCCCGAACGATGGAGCATACGGTGGACTATACCTTGGGTGACAAGATCCGCCTGCGAGGCTATACGTTGCTTACCCCCGAGACAGAGGCCGGGAGCATCGCGCAGTTGACGCTCTATTGGGAAGCGCTTGGTCCCATAGATGCGCGGTACAAAGTGTTTGTGCATCTCGTAGATGCTCAGGGCACTATCTTGGGACAGCGCGATGCAGAGCCCGGCAGTGGTGCGCATCTTACTGTGGATTGGCAACCGGAGGAGTTGATCATCGATAACTATGGCGTGCCGGTGGGGCAAAACGCAGTGCCGGGGGGGTATCGGCTGCGAGTTGGCATGTACGACCTGGACGATGGCCAGCGACTTGAGATCACAGGCGATGGCGGGGTCTTGGGGGACGCTATCGACCTCGCGCCGTTGCGCATTGTAAGTTCATCGTGAGAATGCTCGTCAGTAGCGAGCTTCTCCGGAGCCTTCTTGCTGGCGCATACGCTTCGAGTGGTGATGTGGATGCTGCTGCCGTGAGTGCTGGCTGCGCTCTACTCGGGCGAGTATATGCGCTCGGGGTGTGTATAGATGGTCATCCTCTGCTCGCGCAGGTACCCCACGATGGTGATCCCAAAGCGCTCCGCGAGCTGGATGGCGAGGGCGGTGGGGGCTGAAAAAGATGCAAGGCACGGGATCCCCATACGAATCGCCTTGGTGACCATCTCGTAGCTCAGACGTCCGGAGCATAACAGCAGCTTGTCCGTCAACGTGATACCGTGCAGTAGACAGTAGCCGACGGTCTTGTCCACAGCGTTGTGGCGCCCGATATCCTCACACAGGATAACGAGTTCGCCCTCGCGCCCGAACAGGGCGGCCGCGTGCACCCCGCCCACCTCGACGTGCAACTGCTGAGCGCCTCGCATGGCGTGCGCAGCCTGCGAGAGGAGGTGGTGCTCCCATTTGGGCTCTGCAAGCGCTGGTTGCAGGCCGAGCTCCGTACGTGCTACATCCACCGCGCCGCATCCGGCGCGTATCAGGCGCACGACGTCCAGTCGGGCTTCGGGGTGTAGGCCCTCGGGGCGTGCGATCACCTCCACGCGATTCCGCGAGGATAGCGCCTCTTCGACACCCTCTTTCTCGGGGGCGTCCAGCTTTTGGCTGCAATGGTGGATCATCAGCACATCATCAAAAGACCGCAGCAACCCCTCGCTGACGCAAAATCCCGCAGCCAATTCCTTCTCCATCCCCGGCAGGCGCATCAAAATCGCTACTTGCTGCCGGTTGATAGTGAGGGCGAGGGGCTCCTCTTGCACCATCTCGACATCCTGCTCTTCGAACGCCCCCTCTCGAAGCACCCAGACACGCCTATGCTGCGTGGGCCTCGGTAGATCCTGCGCTGAGTTCATCGTACACCCGCCTGTCTCACGAATTCGAGAAGCCAAGCGCGGGCGTACCCTTTCTCGGGCGCGCCCGCGCGAGAGCCTTAATAATGAAGGCGTGGCTAGTCCCTGCCGTAAAGCCACCAGTAAATGGCGCCCACAAGGCCAGCGCCCCCGATAATGTTACCAATAGTCACTGGTAACAGGTTGGAGAAGAGAAATTGGCCGATGCTGACATTCGCCCCATTGAGCATGCCCAGCGGGATGAAGAACATGTTGGCGATCGAATGCTCGAGACCGAGCGTCACAAAGGCCATGATCGGGAACCAGATGCCAAGGATCTTGCCCGAGATATCCTCTGCTGCGAGAGCCAACCAGACAGCTAGGCAGACCAGCCAGTTACAGCCGATGCCGCGCAAGATGGCGACCCCCCAGCTCATAGAGACTTTGCTCTGGGCGATAGCCGCGGCCTGTTCTCCATAAAGCTGGCCAGCTGCTACATTCACGTTCACTAGGCCCGTCCAGTAGGCGATAAAGAGCGCTACAAAGACCGAACCGATAAAGTTGCCGATGTAGACAACTACCCAGTTACGCAGCAAAGCATTCCACCGAGCCCTACCCGTCAAGCAAGCGGGCGTGATGACACCACAGTTGCCGGTGAACAACTCCGAGCCGGCGATCACAACCAATATGAGGCCGACCGGGAAGACCGCGCCGAAAACAAACCGTGCCAAGCCGGGGTTGTTTGCAGTCAGCTCAGGGCTACCTCTGCCGACGATAATCGCAAGGAACCCGCCAAATGCGATAAACGCACCAGCGAGAAAGCCCAGTACCAACTGTTTTGGAATAGAAAGGTCCGCTTTGGCGCACCCAGCCGTACAAGCGGCTTCAACGATACCTTTTGGTGTCTTGAATGGCATGTGTAGCAACCTCCATACGTGTGGTTGGGTTGATGCTCAAACTGCCTTGACGAGCGACAATGTGTCGATCACCCCATTGTGAGCCTCGACCACTCACTTCCCTTGGCTACCCCTCCTCCCTGGCTCTATAGCCCCGTTATATGTTCAGAACGGCCCCCTGATCTGCCCTAAAGGCGCTCAACTTTGACGGCGCAAGCCTTAAACTCTGGGATTTTAGCCACGGGGTCAAGTGCTGCGATCGTCAACAGGTTGGCAGCGGCCTCCTTAAAATGGAAGGTCATAAAGATGACGCCCTGATCAGGGCGATCCACCACTTCCGCTTTGGCTGTCACGTGGCCACGGCGCGAGCTAACCTTGATGAGGTTTCCATCCTCGATGCCCAAAGCCCTGGCGTCGACAGGGTTGATCTCCACAAAGCCCTCGGGGTAGATCTCATCCAGCCCCTTGGACCGCCGAGACATCGTGCCCCCGTGAAAGTGGTACAACACTCGCCCGGTGGTGAGAACCAGGGGATACTCGGCATCCGGGACTTCTTGGGGGGGCAACCATTCCACTGCGCTAAAGTTGCCCAAGCCTCCGACGAACTTGCCCTTGTGTAGGATCGGCGTCCCCGGGTGGTCCTCCGTCGGGCAGGGCCACGGGATGCCCGCCTTGTCTATGCGGTCGAAGCGAAGCCCCGCATAGCTCGGCGTAAGTGCCCTGATCTCGTCCAGGATATCTGCGGGGCTAGCATAGTCCCATCCTGCGTAAGGAGCGCTGTTCGGGTAGAGCCCCAGCTTTTGCTGCACACGACGCCCCAAGTCGGCCAAGATCTCCCAGTCGTGGCGAGCTTGCCCCGGTGCGTGTACAGCCTCGCGAACCATCTGCACACGTCGCTCCGTGTTGGTAAAGGTGCCCGACTTTTCGGCAAAGGCCGCGCCCGGGAGGATCACATCCGCATGCGGCGTTGTCTCGCTGGGCAGAATCTCTTGCACCACGAGGAACTCGGTATTGGTCAGCGCTCTGCGTGCGTGGTTGGCATCGGGGTCCGTCATGCCCGGGTTCTCACCCAGCACGAACAGGCCCTTGATATCTCCACGCTCTGCAGCGTTGAGCATCTCCACGACAGTGAGGCCCGGCTTGAGATGCGACGTCTTGCCCCAAGCCGCCTGGAACTTGGCCTGCACGGTCTCCTCTGTCACTTTTTGATAGCCTGTGTACACGTTAACCAGGCACCCCATATCGCAGGCTCCCTGCACGTTGTTCTGACCGCGCAGCGGGTTCACGCCTCCACCGGGGACGCCCATGTTACCGAGAAGCATCTGCAGGTTGGCGCAAGCCAGCACGTTCTGATGGCCCGTGGTGTGTTGCGTGATGCCCATGGCATAGAGCAGGGCACCGGGACGGTTGGCCGCCATGATGCGCGCAGCTTCGCGGATCGAGTCTGCCGGAACCCCCGTGATCTCCTCGGCTATCTCTGGGGTGTACTTGGCTACCATCTCCTTAAGGCTGTCAAAGTGCTGAGTGCGCTCGGCCACGAACTCTTTGTCGTAGAGATCTTCCTCGATGAGCACATTGGCCAATGCATTCAAAAGGGCGATGTCCGACCCAGGCCGATGTCGCAAGTGTAGCATTGCGTAATCGGTGATAGGGATACGGCGTGGATCGGCAACAATGAGCTTGGCCCCTCGCTGCTTGACCGCTTGGCGTATCCTCATGCCGATCACTGGGTGGTTCTCAGTCGTGTTGGAGCCGATAATAAAATAGCTCTGGGCGTCGCTGGCGATATCCTCGATAGAGTTCGTCATCGCGCCGGAACCAAACGCGGTGGCCAGACCGGTCACCGTAGAGCTGTGTCAAAGCCGAGCACAGTGGTCGATGTTGTTCGTGCCGAACAGTGCACGCCCCATCTTTTGTACCAAATAGTTCTCTTCGTTGGTACACTTGGCCGAGCTGAGGAAGGCCACCGCATCCGGGCCGTGCTTTTGTACGATATCGATAAAGCGGTCGGCTATCAGGTCGAGGGCCTCATCCCATGATGCCTCGACGAACTCCCCATCCTTTTTGATCAGAGGGGTAGTGAGCCGCTCGGGGCTCGTCACAAAATCCCACCCAAAACGGCCTTTCACGCAGGTAACTCCGTTGTTGGCGGGGCCATCCCAGTTGGAGGTGACCTTGATGATCTCGTTATTCTTGACGTGCAGATCCAACGCGCAACCGACGCCGCAGTACGGGCAGATCGTGGTGGTCGTTTCCATCTCCCACGCACGGGCTCGGCCGATGGCTTGCTTCGGCTGTAGGGCCCCCGTAGGGCAAACTTCGATACACATGCCGCAGAACTCGCAGGGCGAGTCTGTCAGACAGCCGTCGTAAGGGGTGCCGACTTTGGTATCAAATCCGCGGTTCAGCAGACCGATCGCCTCCACCCCGTTGATCTCATCGCAAGCTCGAACGCACCGTCGGCAGAGGATACACTTGTTATAGTCCCTCGTAATGAAGGGGTTGGCATCCTGGATGGGGTACTGGTGCTGCTCTCCCTCGTAGGGGGATGTTTTGACGTTATACTCGTAGGCTAGGTCCTGCAACTCGCAGTTCCCGGCTTGATCACACGTCATACAGTCGAATGGATGGTCCGATAGGAGTAGCTCCAAGACGAAGCGCCTGGCCTCGCGCACCGAGTCGCTGTTCGTGTGCACGACCATTCCCTCGGACACGGGGAATGTACAGGCAGGCTGCAGCGTTCTTTGCTTCTCGACCTCAACCAAGCACATACGGCAGGCACCGATAGGCTTCAGGCTGGGATGGGCGCAGAGCTGGGGGATTCTGATCCCCACCTGCTCGGCGGCCTCGAGCACGGTGCTGCTCTGAGGCACCGTGAGCTCTCGACCATCGATGGTGATGTGTACATCTGGCATGACGATCTCCTTTGCGACCGTTACGGCGCAGAACGGATGATGTAGCTCGAGCGTCGCCCCAGCGCCCAATCAAGAAAGTTGGAGCGAGAGGCGCCTCGCCACTTCATCCACAAACTCGAAGGTGCTTGGGAGAGCGCAACCCGCGCTCTTTTCTACAGAACACCTTCCAGCTTGGTAACCACTATCATAACACGGATGTGCAGCTTTCGCTGCAGTGTGCTTTTGCATTCCGAGCCCCTCACAAGGGCTCAGATCCGGGCGCTCTACTTGTCCTCGAGATCACATCGCAGGCAACGCTTGCACTCCTCGCGGCAGGCGTTAGCCTCGAAGCCAAGCTCCACTTCGTTCCAGCTGGTGCGGCGCACCGCCGGTTCCTGAACCGGCATCCTGGCACGGGTCGCCTCGGCGTAATCCTCCATATTCCAGGCCAAAGGCTCGTCGGTGTACTCGAGCCATTCCGCCTTTGAGATCGGCTCCCCCTCCCGCAAATAGTTGTCCACCGCCTGCGCAACCTGGTTCCCCTGTGCTACTGCCTCTACTACAGTGGCAGGCCCCAGCACCACGTCGCCGGCCGCAAAGACGCCCTCGCGTGTCGTAGCCATGTCCCTGCTAACGCGAACGGTGGTGTTGCGGTTAAACTGCACGCCACAATCATCTGCACAGGTCACGTCGGTGCTCTGGCCAATGGCCGAGATCACCACGTCGACGGGCATAACGAACTCGGAGCCCTCGATCGGCATGGGGCGGCGGCGGGCGCTGTTGTCAAAGTCGCCCAGCTCCTGCATCACCAACTCCAGCCCTTCGACTTTGCCATTCCCTACGATGCGGGTGGGGTTGAGGAGGAAGTGCAGCTTGAGCCCCTCCTCCTCAGCCTCTTCCACTTCGAGGCTCTGTGCGGGCATCTCCTCACGCGTACGGCGGTATACCAAGTGTACCTCGCTAGCTCCCAGACGCATGGTAGTGCGAGCCGCATCGATGGCGGTGTTGCCGCCACCGACTACGACGATGCGGTTGCCAGTCATATCGGGGGCGTTGCCCAGCGCGACTTCTTTGAGGAACTCGGTGCCACCAAGCACCCCATCCAGCTCTTCGCCTTCTACGCGCATGGCGCGGCTGATCTGAGCGCCGACAGCGACGATCACAGCGTTATACCCATCGCGGTCGAGCAAGTCGTCTATGCCAAAGTCACGTCCAAGCTTGGAGTTCAGCACGATCTCAACACCTGCTCGGCGAACGTTGTCGATCTCGATGTTCAGGATGTCCTTAGGCAGTCGATATTCGGGGATACCCACCGCCATCATACCGCCGGCTACAGGCAGCGCCTCATGTACCGTGACATCATAGCCCCACTGCGCTAGGCGCAGTGCAGCTGTCAGGCCTGCAGGGCCAGAGCCGATCACTGCCACTTTCTGCCCCTTCTTTGGCTCCAGTGCGGGCGGCGTCCACGGGTTGATAATCTCCTGATCGGCCATGAAGCGCTTGATCTGTCGGATCGCGATGGCCTCATCCAGCTCACCACGGCGGCAGCGATCCTCGCAGAACGCGGGGCACACACGGCCGCAGGCGAGAGCGAACGGATTGCGCTTGCGATGGATCTCCAAAGCTTCTGCATACTTGCCTTCGGACACCAGAGACACATAGCTGGGCACGTCCACGCCAGCCGGACACGCGTTCACGCACGGCGCGCGGACGAGCTCCTTGCAGGTGCCGGCGGGGCAGCGCTTTTCTAGGATGTGAGCCTCGAATTCCTCGCGGAAGTATCGCAAAGCGCTCAATATGGGGCCGGGTGTAAGCTGGCCGAGCGCACAGATCGAGGCCGTTTCCATCCCCTTGGCAATCTGCTCGATGGTATCGAGATCTTCCATCGTGCCCTCACCGTCTGTGATTTTGGTGAGAAGCTCCAGCATTCGCTTGCCACCCATGCGGCAGGGCACACATTTGCCGCAGGATTCAGCTGTGGCAAATGTTAAAAAGAACTTGCTGAACTCGACCATACAGGTGTCTTCGTCGACGACGATCATGCCACCGGAGCCCATTACAGCACCGGCCTCGCGCAAAGAGTCGAAATCCACCTTCAGGTTCAGTCCCGATGCGGGCACACAACCCCCCAATGGGCCTCCGGTCTGGATCGCCTTGTACTGTTTTCCCCTGGGAATGCCGCCACCGATATCAAAGACGATCTCGCCAATGGTGATCCCCATTGGCACCTCGACGAGGCCTGTGTTCTCCACCTTGCCGGTGAGAGCAAAGATCGCCGTGCCGGGGCTACGAGGTGTTCCGATAGAGGAAAACCAGTCAGCGCCGTTGGCCACAATCTGAGGAACCGTGGCGTAGCTCTTGACGTTGTTGTTGTTCGTCGGCTTGCCCCACAGGCCGGATACCGCCGGGAAGGGAGGGCGAGGTCGCGGTTCGCCGCGTTTGCCCTCGATAGAAGCGATAAGGGCAGTCTCCTCGCCACACACAAACGCGCCGGCGCCTTCCTTGATCAGGAGCTTTAGCGAAAAATCGGAATCCAGAATCCGCTCACCCAGCAGCCCATACTCCTCGGCCTGGGCTATCGCCTTGGTAAGGCGCTGAATGGCCAGCGGGTACTCGGCACGGCAATAGATGTATCCCTCAGAGGCGCCAATGGCATAAGCCGCGATGGCCATTCCCTCGATAACAGAGTGAGGGTCGCCCTCCAGGATGGAGCGATCCATGAATGCGCCCGGGTCGCCCTCGTCCGCGTTGCAGACGACATACTTGATGTCGCCCGGAGCTTTTTGTGCGAACTCCCACTTGAGCCCTGTGAGGAACCCCGCGCCACCTCGGCCGCGCAGGCCCGAACGTTTGACCTCGTCAATCACCTCAATAGAGGTCATCGATGAGAGAACTTTGCCCAGCGCCTCATAGCCACCGCGAGCGATGTACTCATCGATGCTCTCGGGGTTGATCATACCGCAGTTACGCAGGCAGAGACGAAGCTGCTTGCCGTAGAAAGGGATATCCCTGTAAAACGGCACGGATTGGTGAGTGAGGGGCTCCTGATAAGTCAGCCGCTGTACCACGCGCCCTTTGACGAGGGTCTCTTCTACAAGCTCGGGGACATCGTTGGCTTGGACCTGGCAGTAAAAGATGCCTTCGGGATAGATGACCACGATAGGTCCCATGGCACAAAAGCCGCGACAGCCGGTATCTATGATGCGCACTTCCGAGCCAAGTCCCCTGCGGTTGACTTCGGACTTGAGCACGTTAATGACCGATTCCGAACCGGATGCGGAGCATCCCGTTCCGCTACATACCAGGACATTCGCCCGGTACAAGAGATCTGCCATGACATGTCCTCCTGGACTAGATGATGCTAGAAGCCGTTTCGCTCTTTGCTAGCCGGTGCTTGCGCTGGGGCTAATCCCGGGTGATCCGCCCAACGGCCCACTCGTCGACCACGGAGCCATTGATCAGGTGCGTCTCGATCAACTGAGACACCTTGTCGGCTGTGATGTTGCCGTAGGTGATGCGTGGCTTGCCGGCCTGCTCGATATCGACGAGCGGCTCCAGGGCGCACATGCCGATACAACCGACGGTGGTTACGTGTGCATCGATGTCACGGCTTCGCAGCTCGTTCAGAATGGCGTGCATCGTCTCACGGGCGCCTGCAGCAATACCGCAGGTTCCCATGCCCACGGTGATGGTCGTTCCGCTCTGTAGACGGGTGGTAATCTCCTTCTGGGCCTCTTCGCGCACTCGCCTAAGATCGTCCAGAGACTTTAGCTTCGGCATCTCTTCTCTCCTCAAAAGAGGGGCTTTCCCCTCGAGTTTCAGTTGACTGTTCTGTGCTTAGGAAGTTGCCGTATAGCTCGGCAAAGCCCTCACTCAGGTAATCCTCAAACCACGAGCGCACCCTTGGGTGCCCTAAAGGTATTCCCTCCAGTTCACGTACGATCTCGGCTGTATCAAAGCCAAAGATGCGGCTATCCACACGGTGGCGATAGCTAAGCGTACACTGCCGGTCGGACAAGGCCACACCGAGAAGCGTCGCTTTCAAGTCCCCTATCGGAGCTCGGTCGATATGGTCCCGCTCGAACTCAACCAGAACCCGTGTCCCCTCGCCCGGTTTGGAGGTGATCCATAGAGCGCCGTTGCATCGCTGTGCAGCCGCCCGAAAGAGCGGAATGCCCAGGCCTACCGAGCGCGTCTTTCGAGTTGTAAAGAACGGATCACTGATGCGTTGCAGCATTTCTTCCGACATGCCCCGACCGTTATCACGAATGGCTACAGTCAGCTGATTGAGGGCCGAGTCCTCGTCGATCTCGAGCTCGATGCGACTCGCACCGGATTCGAGCGAGTTCTCCAGGATGTCCAGAATATGCAACGATAACTCACGCACTAGGACAACTCGCGTATCAACTCAACGGCCTTCTCAGGGATGAGGCGACCGACGACATGGTCGTTGATCACCGCTACCGGGGCGAGGCCGCAGGAACCCAAGCAGTACACGACTTCGAGCGTGACACGATAGTCGGGTGTTGTCTCCCCAGCCTTGATACCCAATTCGCGCTCTAGTACGCTGATGATACGGGCCGCTCCGCGTACATGACATGCGGTGCCGTCGCAGATGCGCACACTATTGCGTCCTCTTTTGGTCAAGTAAAACTGTGCGTAAAAGGTAGCTACGCCGTATATGCGGCTCAGAGGGACGTTGAGCTGCTTGGAGATGTGTTCCAGTACCTCGCTGGGCAGATAGCCATAAAGCGACTGCGCCCCCTGAAGCACTCGGATGACCGCCCCCGGCTCCCCTCGACAGTCGTTCAACACGCTGTCCAAGAGAGCTAGATCAACCGTGTCGTCAGCCAAAGCCTGTCTGTCTTCGACCACGTTGTATCCTCCCTAGCCAGAAAAAATGAGAATCGAGCGCGCAATAGCGATTCAGGAGGGCTACATGGTATCCCTCGGGCCCAAGCGCGCCTCGTGGCACAACTGTACCATGCGCCCACATGCGCCTTTCAAAGCCAGCTCCAACTCGGCAACAGTCGGCCGCTGTACGTAAAAAAAAGTACCGGCACGCATCTCGCTCAGCCGATGCGCGTCCCCGGACATCACTAGCGGCCACTGCCTCAGCTCGGGGAAGCGAGCTCGTGCCTCCTCGGGCGAGATTCTGTGTGTGATCTCCACAGCACCCAGCGCCAAACCTTCGGGGATGAACCCCAGACTGGATAGCAAGCTGTACGTAGGCCTGTCCACATGGGCTGCGATAGGTAATCCACCACGTTCGCGGACGCCGGCCACAAGCTCCTCCACGCTCAGTTTGGTGGAGATCAACAACAGTCGCTCGTTCACCCGCACCAAGTCGCCCGTCTTGTCCACCACGTACTGAGCGCCAAACAGGCTCTCCTGATTCTTGAGGGCGGGAAGATGAGCGTACACTAGCTCCTGCAAGTCCATCACCTGAGCGAGCGTATCAAAGAGGCAAAGAATATGCACCTCTTCTCGCGTCTGCACTTCCATACCGGGCAGAACTACCACCCCCGTGCCTTCAGCAGCCTCACATACGGCGGATACGTTCTCTGCTGTGTTATGATCGGTCACCGCGATCAGCCCCAACCCCAGCTCGCACGCTCTGCGAACAATTAGGGGGGGGATCATCTCCACCTCGGCACAGGGTGATACTACTGTGTGAAGATGGAGATCGGCCCAGATGGGGCGAATACACGGTGTGGCCTGACGTGAGGTCGAGCGCTCCATAGACTAGTGTGTGGCGCCAATGCCCAATTGCACAAGCTTTCCGACAACTGTAAAGGTATCTTCCTGAGCTAATAGAATCGGGATTCCTTTTTCCTCGGCACGGCTCAGTACATCCGGCTCGGGGAGTATCCCTTCAGTAATAACGACACATGCGAGATCTAACAGCGCAGCCACCGCGACCACGTTCATATGGGCTTGCAGAGTGACCCAAATGTTGTTGGCCTTGGCGCCCGCCATAACACAACTGAGCAGATCTGAAGCATAGCCTCCAGAGATCTCGCTATCGAGGTGCTTCTGGCCGGCGACAACTTGGAGCGATAGTGCGGAGACGATCTCTTTGACGACCAAAGTGTATGCTCCTTCGGGCGCTACTGCAATGCAAATGTCAGCTCAAGCCTGGTACCGACTCCGACCGTGGATTCGAGGCTCATGTCGTCAGCACAGGCCTTGATGTTGCTCAGTCCCATGCCGGCGCCAAACCCGAGCTCTCGGATCCAATCGGGTGCTGTAGAGAACCCCGGTCGCAAGGCCTTTTCCACGTCGTCTATCCCCGGCCCGCGGTCCAGCACGGTCAGTTTCATCCGGTCGGGTCGGATCTCTGACAGAATCTCTCCCCCGTGACTGTGGATGATGACGTTCGTCTCCGCCTCGTAGGTGGCTACGGCAACACGGCGCACAACGCGAGGGTGCGCACCGAGGCGCTCCAGAGCACGTTTGATCTTGCTCGACGCCTCGCCGCCGTGCTCGAAATCCTGAGCCTTGATGAAATAGCGCAGAATCAGTCCCGTCTGATCCGACTCGATATCTTCAAAGATGTGGCTGGCACGATAGCGGTGGATCTCCTCAGTGTGCCATTGCACTTCCATCTGTCGGAGCAAGCCGCGCACGATGTCGCCCTTGGTAAGGATCCCGACGAGCTTTCCCTTTACGTCCACCACGGGAAAGCGCCCGTAGCCGAGCCTCGCAAAGAGGTTCACAGCACTAACCATCGATTCCTCGGCGCGCAACACCTGAATCCGCTTGGTCATTTTTTGACCAACTTGCGCAGTGATCTCGCCTTTTTCAAGCGCGCGAATCAGGTTTTCGATGCTGATGACCCCAACCAGCCGGTCCTCATCCAGCACTGGCACGCCTGAGATGCGCTTAACGCGCAAAAGCTCTTTCAGCTCGCCCATCGTACAATAGGGGGAGATCGTTATGACGTCACGCGTCATCACTTGATCGATTTTGAGCTCGTAGACCAGCTCTTGTACTCTGGTAAGCTCTAATGACAAGCGGTCCACCGGCTGCTCCCCCGCCCAATACAATATAGTGCAAAGACCTGCTCACATCAGGAGTCAAACTTGTCTTCACCGAACGCCTCACGCCAGGTGGCCACGGATAGATCAAAGAGCCCGCAGCTGACCAACCCAGCGCTGTACAACCTGCCACAGGTTTCGTAGAGCGTGTGGCGCGAAGCAAGAAGGGGGATGCCCTTCTCTGTTGCCAAAGCAACGGTCTCCGGCGGGGGATACTTGCCACGCACGAACACAATGGCCTGTATGCCCGCCATCTCAGCTGTGCGCACCACTTGCGGATTCGTGAGCCCTGTAAGCAAAAGCGTTCCCGTGTGTGTGAACGCGAGGACGTCACTCATCAAGTCCGAGCCGCAAGCCATCCCCACTTCCCTGGTCAGATCCATGCCCTGAGTTATCGCTTTGCCATCGATGATCGACAGCACTTCCTCCAGCGTCATGTTCAGCCTTTTCCTATCGTCGGAGCTCACCGAGGCTTGTACATGCCCGGGGCTCCATGTTCGTGTCAAGAGGCACGATGTCTCCGGGAGTATACTCCAGAACCAGAGCTTGTCAAAAGCATTATTGTATGGTGAGCCTGACCTGTGTATGTGAAGACGCCAGCGTGTTGTTCAAACACACCGTGAAGTGCTTGGTGGCACAACCGGCCTACCGAGCCCTAAGGCGTTGATCAGCATCTCGCCCCAGAATCGCCAGGATGTCGACGTCCTGGCGCTCTCCAAGCCGCATGTGGATATTATCCGAAGAAACGTTCAACTCCGTGATCAGGCCTTCCAGTGTGAAATGCTTGTCTGTATAGACGACGATCTGCGTCTCAGCATAGTCAAACCGGTCGGCATTATCGTAGCGGATCACGTTGAATCCGCGCTCTCGCAGCTCGACGGCGACGTCTTGTGCCAGGTGATCCACTAGCGTTCCGTTCTGAAGCGCTATGCGCGCCTCCTCATTGGCGATCTGAACCCTCGTGATACTCGGGGTAGGCGATAGTGCAGAGGAAGTGGGAAAGAGCTCGTCGACCAGAGGGCGGATCTCGTCCCAATTGGGGATCTCGACCATCCAGCCCTGCGGCGTGGTTACACTGGTCGTCATAGAGTCGCTAATGATACCCTCGCGAATGTTTCCCCGTTCGATGTGGCGGACGATTTCGGCCAGCGCGATGATCTCATCGATCTTCATGTCCGTCTGGATCGACTCTCCCGCCAACTCGATAAGCACGGGAATGCGCGATAGGGGAATATCGAGGCTAAGAGCCTTGTCGCGTGCAGCCATGATCAAGGCCAGTTGGCGTGCCATACGGTCAAAGTCGCTGCTGGAGTGGCGGGAGCGCGCGAATTGCAGCGCGGTTTTGCCGTCCATCGGTTGAATACCCTTGGGAATGTGGATGACCATGGTGCCATAGTTCTCGTCGGGGTATTCGGTGTCATAGATCTCTTGCTCCACGTTGACGGTGAGGCCGCCAATAGCATCTACGATACGCTCAAACCCCACAAAGTCTATGCGCACATAATAGTGAACGGGCACCCCAAAGGCATGCCACACGGTCTTTTTGGCGAGCGCGACACCACCGCCCGGGTAGTCGCGCGAATCCCCCATAAAATGCGCCGTGTTGATGCGATTCTCGCCAAAGCCGGGGATGGTGACCCAAAGGTCGCGAGGGATGGACATCATAGAGGCCGAGTTGGTAGCGGGGTCGATCGAGGCCAAGATCATCGTATCAGTGCGGAAGGGGCCCGCCTCGCCCTCCCTCTTGTCGATGCCCAGCAAGAGGATATTGATCCGATCTCTTCTATTGGCGATGTTCGGAAGCTCCTGCTCGGGGGCACGGCCGAGGACAGTGTCCGAGGGGACTATGGCATCTACGAGGGGCGATGCTCCGCGCGCAACGACGGCGCGGACAGTGGCGAAAAAGAGGTAGCCCGAGTAGAGCGCACCTGAGACCAGAAGCACAGTGACCAAGGAAAAAACGCCGCTACGCCAAGGACTCTGTCTGCCGAGAGGTACCATGAATCGATTGCCCTCACATATTTCGACCTGCAAACGGTGCAACTATATCACGAATGACCTTTGCAGGCAAAGCTAGAGCGCAGTTCGCTTTGACACCTCCTCTGATCGCAAGTATAGTTTTCTGCAGAATGATCTAGCTCATCGAAAAGGACCTTATCCCGTGGAAGTTGGTGTCCGTCTGCGTGAGGCGCGAGAAGAGCAGGGGGTCACCCTTGCGCAGGTCGAACAGGCTACGCGAATTCGTAGGGTATTCTTGGAAGCGATTGAAGAAGAGCGGTTTGATGCACTCCCTGGAGAGGTGTATGTCAAAGGGTTCATCCGGAACTATGCACAGTTCTTGGGGCTGGATCCGGAGCCTCTTCTGGAGGGTTTTGGCGAGCAGCAAACCACCGCCACTTTGATCGATATCCCCGACGTACTGGATGAGCCTTTGATGCACCGTGTTACCGGTAGTATCGGGCCCCGCCTTTTCCTGGGGTTTGTGGTGCTCGTGGTGTTGGCTACTGCGGGATGGTACGTCTACACGAGCAAATACCTGGGCTTGGATCCCAGAGAGGTGGTAAGCGATCTCTTGGCGTCTCGGGGTGTGCCGGTTCAGACGCCGCTCCCGCCCGAGCCGGAGCGGACGCCAATATCCACTCGCGTGCGTGAGATGCCGACTGTGATGGTGGTGGAAACGCCTGTGGAGATATCCACAGCGGCACCCGAGGAGCCGACTGATAGACCGGGCTCCAAGGCTACTGCAACGCCGAGTCCCACCGTCTCGGTAGGTATACTGATTGAAGCCCATATCTTGGCCGAGACCTATGTAGAGGTGACCACGGATGGCGAACTGAGTTATGTGGCCATCCTGGAAGTAGGACAAGATCAGGTGTGGACGGCGGAGAACGCCATTACGCTGCGCTTGGGAAATGCCGGTGGTATCGATCTGATGGTCAATGGCGTGGAGGTCGGCGTGCCGGGCATGTCTGGTGAGGTGCTGGAGGTCGAGTACACATTGGATAACTTGCCCACACCGCGAGAATAAGCGGGATTGGCGACACCCAGTAGACTGTGAGCTGACCCGCGAGGGTCAGCTCTTTGTATGGAGCAAACGCATGCGATTTCATATTGTGACGTTGGGATGCCCAAAGAATACAGTCGATTCGGAGATGATGGCCGAGCTGCTGGAGCAAGCAGGCCATCACAACACCACCTCGCCTCGCCATGCTGATGTCATCGTAGTCAATACTTGTGGTTTCATTGCGCCCGCTCGAGAAGAGTCTATCGAGACTCTGCAGGAACTGGCCCAGCGGAAGCGTAAGGGACAGCGGCTAGTTGCTGCAGGATGCCTTGCCGAACGGCTTGCGGAAGCATTTCGCGTACAAGTGCCTGGTGTGGATGCGGTGATCGGTACACAGTCGTGGCCTCAGATCGTTGACCTCTTTCGCTGCTTGAAGAAGGCACAACAAGTGGCCGCTCCACTCAACTACTGCAGCGGATCGGCCTCCAATAGAGGGCACCTTATCGCGTCGGTGCGCCGACGGGCGAGTGGAAGCCCGAGCGCATACCTAAAGATCGCCGATGGGTGTGACGCAGCTTGCGGCTTTTGTGCCATCCCTCTGATCAAGGGACCGCAGCGTAGCAAACCCACAGCGACTGTGCTGCGCGAGGCACGAGAACTCGCGGCTCAGGGCGTGCGCGAGGGGATACTCATTGCGCAGGATACCACAGCCTATGGGCGTGATCTGGGCCAGGTGGATGCTCTGCCGGATCTCTTGCGGGCTGTGGCGCAAGCTGCGCCGGATCTATCTTGGCTTCGCATACTATATGCCTACCCACAGTTCGTCACACAGCGCTTGGTAGACACTATGGCAGGGCTTCCCAATATCTGCCATTACCTCGACCTCCCTCTGCAGCATGGCCATCCCGATGTGCTGCGGCGAATGCGCCGCCCACACGATCTGGACCAGATCCACCGCACCGTGGAGGTGCTGCGACGCGCCATGCCCGATGTCGCGTTGCGCACCACCTTTATCGTGGGCTACCCTGGCGAGACGGAAGCCGAGTTTCAAGGACTGTTGGACCTCATAGAATCGACTCGTTTTGACCATGTGGGAGTGTTTGCGTTCTCTCGCGAAGAGGGCACCTATGCGGCCGCCCTGCCCGAACAGGTGCCCTCTGCAGTGGCTGCAGAGCGCTACGAGCGAGCTATGCTGGCCCAACAGGCGATCTCGTTAGAGCATAATATGCAGCAGGTGGGACGCGAGTTGCCGGTTCTCATCGAGGGAGTCGGTGATGGGATCAGTGTGGGGCGGAGCTACCGTGAGGCCCCCGAGATAGACGGTGTGATTCTTCTCACGGAAGCGCTGCCGGTAGGGCAGCTCGTGCAGGCTCGCATCGTGATGGCCCAAGAGTACGATCTCGTGGCCGAGGCCGTTTAGAGCAGTACCATCCCAATATCACCCTAAAAGGTGTGCAAAGAAACCGGCGCGGAAAATCGTGTTGTGGTATAGTTTGTAGGCTAGAGGATCCAACGTATTCAGCCGCTGTCCGTCTTTCAGATAGAGCCAGAAGGTATGGGCCCAGTAATCGCCGGCTAGCTCGACGCCCAACACCTGGTGCCCGTAATGCAAATCCTGGATGGCCACAAATCGCTGGCCGACGTCTTTTACAGGTATCGAGATCCCTGCCCCGTCGGAGAGCCTGGGGCCCTTGGGCGCGGCCCAGCTGCCCAACAAATGATCCACATAATGGAACACAGGCAGCAGCGCGCGCATTGTGTCGCGCCGCAGGTCAACTATAGAGATATAGCACACAGCCTCGAGCTGTCCGCCTCGCCAAGATTGGGCCCCCGGGCGGTAGACGGATTCGCGATGAGTGAACACAACGTGGCCGCACTCGCTGCGTTGCCAGAGGCTAAGGAGCCCCTCGGGTAGTGCGCAGAGCTCATCCAACAGAAGCTCCGCAGGCTGCCAGATATGCTCGTAAGTGACGCGGACCGCGAGCGGAGCGAGGTCGAGCGCCGCTTGCTCTACATGCATCTTGTCGCGCCACAGGGCGCGGAGTGTTCGCTCTATCTGCTCGCTCACCTGATGATCTCCCAGCTCCTTTGGCGCGTCGCAGATCGCCGGTCCCGATTGACACCACACTGTGCGTTGATATAATGGCTGCAAGTCTTGATTATGTCCCCTTCTTTCCTCTGTGCAAGGAGTGCGCATGAGCTCAGTTCTGGTGCTCAACGCCACGTACGAACCGCTCAATATCGTCAGTGTGCGACGAGCCATCGTCCTACTGCTCAAAGAAAAAGCCGAAGTGCTCGAGGCTACCGAGGATTATATTCGATCGCAGTATTTAACTCTGCCAGTCCCCTCGGTGATACGCCTGGTTTACTATGTACGTGTACCCCGCAGAATGGGAATTCCCTTGTCGCGTCGGACGGTGCTCATGCGAGATGGATACACTTGCCAGTATTGCGGTGCTCAGCCGCCGAGATCGGCCCTCACCATCGACCATGTGATTCCAAAGATGCGAGGCGGCGAGACGGTATGGTCCAATGTGGTCTGTGCCTGCAAAGCTTGTAACCAGCGCAAGGGCTCGAGAACGCCCGCTGAGGCTTATATGCAACTGCAGAACAGGCCCGGGCGGCCCAAATACGTGGCTTTTGTGCTGGTATCACAGGCCGCAACCTATGAATGTTGGCGCAAGTATGTCCCCGGTCTGTGTTTGGAACCCGCTGACGCCTAAGGTATTACCATAACCCGCGCTGGCAGCAATATCTGGTCTTCTGGCTCTCCGTCTGAGGAGTGTACCGTGCGCAGGCGATCGCCGTTGATGGCGTCGTACATGCCCACTGCCAACTGATAGCTCCCAGCAGGAGCGCTCGTCATGATCTCGATCAGGTGGCGGTCTACCACTATCTCATCTATGTGCCAGCGGCTGGTAGGTAATCCTCCGTTTGCTGGCTGGCTATCGTGCTGGCCCCACACGGGCCCCTGGGTAACGGGGTTGTGGGCTTGTCCCAGCAGGTGCGTGAACACTGTCACATCTCGTGCGGTGTTTTGCGTGTTTTGCCAGTAGAGGTCCAGAACGAGGCAGTCGCCGGGGTGTAGCCTTTCGAGCCCCCTGCGATTCGCACTGCGCAGAGTGTACCCGACGAGCGTGATCCCCTCCTCTAGATGGGCGCCCACCACTATCTCCGGAGATTCTTTCTGCTTCGGAGCTTCGCCAGTTACCTCCAACGTTCCCAACCACAGGCTGTCCCCCTCGAGTGGATCGGCTGAGACGACGATTTGGTACCGACCTGTCGGCGTGCCGGGATGCACTTGAAAGTCGCATTGTTGGCGTTGTGGGGCATCTCCAGTCAGGCGCTGTGGACGACAGACCGCCAGCGCTTGATCGTACTGATTGCGCAGCGTTACTTCTACTAGGTCGCTCGGAGGGCGCTCCCAGAGAAGTGAGATGTGGACCGAGTCGCCCGGACTGTAGCGATGAACCGGCATCTCCCACCCCAACAGCCGCCCATTTGAGCCCAGAGGCACACTAAGCGCATGTTGCAACGCATAGCCCTCCGTGCGGAGTGTGGCCGGCTGCCCGTTCGGATCGAACAAATGCAGTGTGTTGTGGCCGTACACTTCTAGAGCCACGCGCGGATAGCGGTCGCTCAACCACTGAGCTATCAGGCGCTCGGGATCGTGTAGATCAGCATCCACCTCTGCCAGCCAGAACCGGCGATAACTCGCGGCGAGAGGCCGCAGGACGCTGTCGGCCTCCTCAGCGCCGAGGGCGGGCCCCCCATGTGGCATCTGTATCATGGGCGATCGCTCACCTGCGCCAGAGAGCCGGTCATAGTAATACAAAAAGATCGGGTACCTATCCCCCGAATCCAGCAGCACGACGTCCCCCGGCTCCGCCTGGCTAGCGATGGCACGGACCATGGTTTGTAGCTCGTCGCGCAGGTGCCTGTCACTGTAATGCTCCGGTAGCACAGCTATCCACAACGCCAGAAGCGCCACGATACCCCCCCACCCTACAGCTCGCCAGCGAATGCGCAGATTGTTCGCTGCCCAAGCTAACAACACCCAAAAGGCGGGGGCAAAAGGTAACAAATAACGCGCCTCTACTTTGGGCGTGTAGAAAAGGCTTCTGGGCATGGTGGATAGATACACCACCGCGGCGGGCACAACCACCACCAGGGCCAGCGTTACGATGGCGAGCACCTCTATACGGTGCTCGCCACGCTCGCGCCGCCAGCGCAACAGCCCGAGGGTGCCGCCGAACACGAGAATGACAAACGGCAGGATGACCGCCCAGCTGTAGCGCTCGATGTGCACCGACACGCCGGTCGTCAACAGCGTCGCGTAGAGGCGTACAAAGAGGCTCAAGCTAAAGGGCTCCGCCACAGACCAGGTGCGCATTCGCCCCCAAGAGAGTGCAAGCCACAGCCCCACCAGGGCGCCGATAGCTACCTGTGATAGAGCCCACCGGGCGAACAGGCGTCTGCGCTGCTCTCCTTGGCGGGGTATCCAGGCGACGAGAAACACCAGGTTCTGCACCAGGAGCAGCGGGGCCATCAAAAAAATGGTGAAGAGTGCACCTACGGAAGCTAGCGCGTTTCCCGCAAGGAGAATGTCCGGCGAGATGCTCCGAGTGGAGGTGGGAGGCCCGGGCGCACACCAGGTGCGTATCCAGAGGAGAAAGGTATAGAGCGATAGCAAGCCCAGCAGACCTGCTAGCACATACATACGCATCTCTTGCGACCACCACACGTGAAACCGCGAAAGGCCTGTGAGTGTTGCAGCCAACGCGCCAACTACTTGGGCAGAGTGGTTGTGCCGTACGTTGGGCTTGGCCGCATTAAAGCCACCCATGTCGGCCGACTCGCCTTTGCGGTAGTTTCCGAGCATGCAGCCCAAGCGGTAGGCGATGGCTACTGTAAGGAGGCCCCAGATGACCGACAGGAACCGCATAGCGAACTCACTTTCACCCGTGAGCTGCACCCAAGCCCAGAGCGACCAGAAATACAAGGGTGGGTGCACATCCGCCGCGGTCCAGAGAGTAACGCCTACAAAGCCTTTTCGTACAGCCCAAATCGCCAGGGCTTCGTCCCACCAGAGGTTGGCGTCGCCCAATCGCCAAAGGCGCAGGCCAAAGGCGATCAACAAGATCAACGGGGCAATCAAGTGCGAGGCGAGGCGCGCCCACGAGGGGTTAGCGGGCCTTTTTGCCAGAGGCAACCACTTCATCCAGGGCTCTCCGCAGTTCTTTCTGTGACGCTGTGCTCAGAGTGGGTTGTCTTTTGAGATCCCGCCTGAAAAAGTCGGCCAGACCATCGGCGACCACCGTAGGGACGGGGGCTTCTTTGGCGCGGACGGTGGCTGCAGGCTGGGTAAAGATGATGACGCCGTTCACCGGTATGTTGGCCTCGGGCAGGCGCTCCTGAATGAATGCCTTGACCCACCCGACCTCTTGCTGCAGGTCGGCATCGGGTTTGCCCAGCCCCGGTTCACCAAAGAACTGCATGATTTTACGCATACCGGCTTTGTGGTGCCAACGGCCGTTGCTGTAGGATATCTCGCCCGATTGTGCCTTGGGCAGAAGGACCGTGAGCCCCAAATGCGAAGCAACAACATGGTTGCTCGGCAGGTAGTAGCTGTACAGCGCAAAGCGCTTATCCAGGCCCTCCAGAGCTCTCTCCAGGACCTGGTCGGCCCGGGGCGGGCGCACATACGTGCTGGAAAGGTGTGCGGCCAGGGTGGCACCGACGACCCCTACCAGAAGCGCAAGGTACGACAGCAAAATATTGCGCTGCGCCAGCACCAACCCCAGAAACAGTGCTCCCAGACCAACGTAACTCGCCCATCGGGCCAGCCGGGTGCGCTTATCGAGAAAGGGCTGGTTCACATAGCTCTGCATCGGTCACTCCTGTCGTGCGTGTGCTGCCTATGGGTGGCTCGTTATGCGTTGTCTGTTTCTGGCGCTGTCGAGATGTCGGTGCCCAGTGTCGCTTCGACGCTCCCCTGAATGGTCTGTACCACGCGGGTCTCTACCGACTGAACCGCTACACGAATAGCGTTCTCGATGGCCGATGCATCAGAGCGGCCGTGTGCGATGATCACTACCCCGTTCACACCCAATAGAGGCGCGCCTCCATACTCTCGGTAATCGAGACGCTTGCCCGCCGCCTGAAAGGCTGGCTTGGCCAAAAACCCCCCAAGCATCGAGAGGGGCCGCGCCTTGATCTCAGCGCGCAGCAACGAGAGGATAAGGCTTGCCACACCCTCAGCCGTCTTGATGGCGATGTTGCCGACAAACCCATCGACTACTATCACATCCGCCAGGCCCTGGGGCACGTCTTTGCCCTCGACATTACCGGTGAAGCGAATGGGCAACTGCTTGAGTAAGGGGTGGGCTGCCTGGACGATGGCATTGCCTTTGGTCTCCTCCTCGCCGTTGGACAAGAGCGCCACCCGGGGCTCGGCGATGCCCATCACCTTCTCTGCGTAGACGGAACCCATCAGCGCAAACTGTGCCAGCCACTCGGGTCGGCAATCCGCATTGGCGCCGATATCGAGCACCAGGCAGATCCCGTGAAGCGTGGGGAATACCGTCGAAATAGCGGGACGCTGGATCCCTTTGATACGGCCCACCCTGCCGGCGCCCACCAACGCGGAAGCCAACACGGCCCCCGAGTTGCCCGCAGAGACAAAGGCATCCGCCTCTTTTCGCTGCACCAACCCCATCCCCACAACGATAGAAGCATCCGGTTTTCGGCGGACTGCGTCGGAGGGGTGATCCTGCATCTCAACGACCTGCTCCGCATGCACAATGTGCAACGGGAGCCCCTGCGTATCGTGGGCGGCCAGCTCTTGCGCAATCCGCTCCTCGCGCCCAACCAGGATGATCTCGTGGCCGAAGCGCCGCGCCGCCCGGATTGCCCCTTGGACGTCGGGGCTGGGCGCATTATCGCTGCCCATGGCATCGAGTGCTATACGCATGAGACCTCCTCTTTCGCGGAGAGACGGCGATGTTGGCGGGGGCTTTTTTGAATGAGCACAGATTGATTGTAATGAAAGGCCTCAAGGTGTCCAGTTGGAAGCCATTGGCAGGGCGATAGCATTTTGCCTCGCCTGTTAGGCCATGGCTCTCTCTGGTACGGTTGCTATTCGAGGGAACCTTGCCGTCAAAGTATGGTCTTGTGAGTGACCTGCAGTCTCGACAGGTTTCTCTTTCTTCGTGTACACTGGGCGTATCCCTTGTGTAGAAAGGAGTGCCATGACTCTCTCATTCCGTATCGGTAGCGAACAGTGGCTGGGAGATGAGCAATGGGCGCGTCTCTTGGCTTTGCTTGGTGCGCATCGGCCGGCCGCTGATGAGCTCAGCCTGTTCACCCACGAACTGATGGGCTGGTTCGGCTCGATAGAGGAGATGACTGCCGAGGCCGAGCTGATGGCGAAGCGCATCGAGCAAGCCCATGCTGCTGGATTCCGGTCCGCTGGTATCAATGTGCTTTCGACCCTCGGACACGGTGATCCGGTGGGCGATTGGTCGCCCCCTTTTACACTACCGCGCGCTATGGGCCATGATGGTACGGAGGCCACCCACTGTCCTTGCCCTAACTCAAAGCCCTTCCGCGAGCATATCGTGGCAAAATACCAGCTCTTTGCACGGGCCAAGCCCGACTTTATCTGGGTGGATGACGACCTGCGGCAAAGCCACCACGGCGTGCTCTATCCTTGTTTCTGTCCCATCTGCCTGGAAAAGTTCGCCCATGGCATGGACCGCGTTGAACTAGTACGGCGTATGAACGACCCCGCGGAGGTCGAGTTGCGCCGAGATTGGGTCGAGTTCAACGCTGCCACGCTCGAGTCGGTCTGTAGGGATATCGGTGATGCTGTGCGTGCTGTGGATCCGAATATCGAACTGGGCTTGATGACCATCGGCTCTAGCCACAGCACCCACGGCGGTCACGCCCTCGAGCGTTGGACAGACGCACTGGGTGCGGTCAAAGGGCGCCCCGGCCATGGGTTCTACTGGGATGATGCTCCCCGCGGTATTTATGACAAAGCTATGGACGTCGGCCGACAAACGCGAGACTATGCTCCGTCAGTGATAGACGTGCAGTATGAGCTGGAGAACTATCCCGATATCACCCTGGACAAGGCCGTTCGCACAGTGCTGAACGAGTGTTACCTAGCGATCATGATGGGTTGCAACGGGGTGGCGTTCAACGCTCTCAAAGGGGGCAGCGCCCTGGGAGAAGAGTTTGGTCCTTTGGTCTCCGCCATCGCTGCGGAGCGCCCCGCCTGGGAGCAACTCATCGCCCATGTCGATGGGTTGCCGGCCGCCGGATTCTGGCCAGCCGACGACAACGCTTTGATGGGCAAGCGCGTGGTGGATGAAACGGGTTGGTTCTGGGAGGGAGGACTTCACGACATTCAGCGACCCAATCCAGTGGCCGAGATGGGGATCTCGCTCGCCCCGGCGCAGCACGCAAGCTGCGGCTCGCTGCTGGCTGGCAAGATCGCCGAGGCGCTCAGCGACGCAGAGTTGCGGACGATCCTCGGCCGCGGTGTGTTGTTGGATAGCCATGCGCTGGAGGTGCTCTGGGCGCGTGGATTAGGGGAGCTTACCGGCGCGCGACCGGGCATGCACCTGCTGGGGGGGGCTGTTGAGACCCTCTCGGCACACCCGCTGAATACCCGCTTTGTGGGAGACAGCCGCGATGCGCTAGTGCAGCCACATGACAATGTACGCACACTGGAGCTGTTGCCCCGCGCCGAGGAAGTAGCTCGCCTGACCAGCTACGATGGACGTGATCATGGAATCTGTCTAAGCGTCTTCGCCAACGCGTTGGGTGGCCGTGTGGCTGTGAGCGCATACGCTCCCTGGCGACGCTTGGGTCAGCTCTGTAAGCGCTCACAGCTCACAGAGCTCGCAGACTGGCTCGCTTATGGAAAGCTGCCGGTGCGAATCGACACTTTCTGCCGAGTGGCGCCCTTTGTTCGAAAGAGCGCGGATGGGAGTCGCTTCGCTTGTGTGCTGCTCAATAGCACGCTGGACGGTATCGATCCCTTTGAGCTACGCGTGCGTTCCTCTGCGCAACACGCCGACTTGCTCACGCCTGCGGGGCGGGCGCCGCTCACAGCGCGTTCGGACGGCAATGAGTTGCACATACAGATGCCAGCAGCGGGGCCTTGGCAGCCCGCGGTGATTCTGGGAGGCTGAGAGGACGCCTGCGGCAAGCGCTGGAAAGAGTTTGGGCGGGCCTCCGGCTTTGCTGCGCCCACACCAGAGCTCTGGTGCGCTGTAGGAGGCGTCACTCGCGTTGCCGGAGCGGGCTTGACGTATGGCGTCTGTGATCCGCTCCGGCGAGTCTACAAGTATCTGTCAACCGCCCGAGTGAGCGCGCTGAAGCCGGCAGTGTAACCCACCGCTGCCCAACCCAGATACCCCCACACACGCCACAGTTCACGTCTTTCCCAAAACCCTCGATCTATAGCGGTCGTCTCTTGGTACCCAGCGAAGAGATCGTCGGGCACGGGCTGGAAATAGTCTACGAAAGCCAAGTCCATCTCGGGGTGCCCATAGTATGCGGCGGGATCGACAGCGACCGCGCCATAGGACGTACTGATAAAGTTGTTCTGCTGGGCATCACCGTGGATGAGGACGGGGGCAACCTCGGGGCCGCACAGTGACGGAAGGCGTGTAATGAGCTGTTCTATCCGCAGAGCTAGATCGAGGGGCATATTACCAGAGTCGATCGCCAGCCGTAGCCCCGGTAGGAGGCGTCGTTGTGCCAAGAACTCGGGCCAGTTACCTAGCGGGGTGTTATCCTGATGTAGCGGCCCGAAATAGCAGTGTCTTTCCAGTCCGAAATAGCTGCCGTTGGCTCGATGTAGTTGGGCGAGCATCCGCCCAATCTGTCGCCATTGCTGTGGCCCCCTGGGCACAGCCTGAACAGCTTCAAGGATCAGAATGCTGCCACTGGAAGCAGAGGCGATGGCCACAAACTCCGGTGTGCGAATCCCCCCTCGTTCGG
Organism: uncultured Anaerolineales bacterium; assembly: GCA_964407215.1. GTDB lineage: Bacteria > Chloroflexota > Anaerolineae > UBA1429 > UBA1429 > CAYOUT01. Next base: position 279,473 of record CAYOUT010000002.1, read on the forward strand.
TTAACAGGCGGAGCCCCGCCACCTCCATTTCGAACTGGTCCACGCTGTTCGCTGTATCACTGTATTTCGCAAAGACCTCGTAGGAGCCGTCCGACAGGATGGCGCAAGGGTGAGAGGCTAGTCTCGCCAAGTCTGTGGCAGCCACCACCTCCCAACGGCGCCCGATGTGTTCAGAAACAGCTTTCTGAATGGACACGCGTATTGCCTTGGTGTCGAACAGCATCGGATCGCTCTCCCTCTGGAGTAGGTTCTCTATGTTTCCGTGCCAAAACGCACCGATCTCCGAGTGTGGCTATCCCTTTGGAAGCCGCTCTCGGCTACATTCCATGTGGTGAGGCAAGTTTGTTCATAAAGGTACAGAACGCCGCCTCATGCGTCAGTACTAGGCCTACGGATCTGACATATGTCGGGCGCTCGACTGTCTCCTTGGCCAATTCGTATGCGGGGCCGAGGGTATCCCCAGCCCCGTATACAAGGCATCATGACGAGTTGTGCTAGGAGCGGACTTTGGCCTCAAAAACGCGCTCAAGCTGCGCCACGATACGCTGCCGTTGTTTGGCCACCTGCTCTGTGGTAAGTGTCTTGTCGAGTGCCTGAAAGGTCAAGCTGTAGGCCAGGCTCTTTTTGCCCGTGTCGATCTGTGCGCCATGGTAGACATCGAACAAGAGGATATCCACCAGCAGGGGACCGCCGGCCTCACGGATCGTCGCTTCGATTTGATCTGTTGCCGCGCCCTCATCCACTACGAACGCCAGATCCTCATTCAGGGCAGGCATGCGCGAGAGCGTCCGATACTGTTTGAGGGGCTTTGCCGCCCGTAGAAGCGCCTCGACATTGAACTCCAGAAGGCAGACGGCCTGTTCCGGCAAATCGAACTTGCGCCGCACGAGAGGATGTACCTCCCCCAGTATACCGATCTCCTCTCCCTCCAAAGTCACCCTCGCAACACGACCCGGTTGAAAAGTGGGGTGCTCGGCGGGCTCGAAACGCGCGTCCTGTACGCCCAAATGGTCGCATAGTGTCTCAGCAATCCCTTTGAGATCATAGAAATCGAGATAAGCGGTTGCGTTGCTGAGCCAGGAGCGCTCTTCGCGGAGACCAGATAATGCCACAGAGAGCCGCCGTGGCTCGGACGGCAAAAGCCCCCCCTCTACAGGCAAGTAGACGCGTGCGATCTCGAACAGAGCGACACGATCCAGAAACCGCAAGTTGCTGGATACCGCCTCGAGGCTGGTGTTCATCAGCGTCTTGCGCATATACTCCTGCTCACGTGTGAGCGGATTGGCCAATCGGATGTACTCGAGCGGATCGGGCCAAACGCCATTCGGCTCCAGCTTGCTGATGGACTCGAGGTTGGTGTGTGAGTAAGAGATGATCTCTGCCAGCCCACATCCTACCAGGATGTCACGCAAGCGCTCCTCTAGCTCCAATTCCATGTTGCGGCGTTGCGGCGGCAGCTCATCATCCATGAGGGTAGTGGGTAAAGCGTCGTACCCGTGGATCCTGGCAACCTCTTCGATCAGATCCTCTGGAATCGACACATCCAGCCGATAGCTCGGCACTGTGGTGCGTACTATCGGCTCTTCACCGCCCAGCACTTGGCAGGTGAAATCGAGCGATCGCAGGATCTGCGCGATCCGCGCCGGCTCTAGTGAAATGCCGAGCCGGCGCGGCACCTCAGAGACTCTCAGGTCGATCACTTTAGTGGCCGGTGGCCTGGGGTAGGCGTCGGCAAATCCCTGCGCTATTGTGCCTCCGGCGAGGCGGCGCATCAGCTCGCTGGCTCGTTGGAGAGCCACCGTCGTCAGATCAGAGTCCACACCCCTCCCGAAGCGGTGAGCAGCCTCACTCGTGACCCGCAATTCCGCAGAGGTATGACGTACGCTGATGTTATCAAAGCTCGCGGCCTCCAGTAGGACCTGGGTCGTCTCTTCCGTTACTTCGCTCTCCAGTCCACCCATGATACCTGCCACCGCGACGGGGCCACCGCCATCGGTAATGAGCAGCATATCATCCTTCAGCGCACGCTCCTCGCCGTCCAGCGTGTGCATCGCCTCGCCCTCACGAGCTCGCCGTACGATAATGGTCGGAGGCCCCCCAAGAGCAGCGGGGCGCAGCAGCTGGTAGTCAAAAGCGTGTAACGGTTGGCCCCACTCGAGCATCACATAGTTAGTGATATCCACGATGTTGTTGATGGGCCGCATGCCGGCCGCTCTGAGGCGCCGTTGCATCCAGAGCGGGGACGGCCCGATGGATATCCCCTCGATGAGCGCAGCGCTGTAGCGGGGGCACAGATCGGGATCCTCAATAGCGATATCGATCCGGCCCTCGATAGGGTCGCCCTCCATCAAGGCTTCTGGCATCGGGAGTACAAGTTCTGCGCCGGTGAGCGCTGCTACTTCACGCGCGACTCCCACTACAGACAGCGCCCGCGCCAGGTTGGGGGTAAGATCGATGTCGTACACTATATCACCCCAGTACTCGGCTAGAGGTCTGCCGACCGGCGCGTCTTCCGGCAGAATGATAATGCCTGTGTGCTCGTCCGAGATACCCAGTTCTTTCTCGGAGCAAACCATCCCTTCCGAGACAACGCCCCGTATCTTGCTGCGTTTGAGCGCTTGATAGCGCAGTGTATCCGAGTACCCGTCGATGAGGCGTGCCCCCACCAGGGCCAAGACGACTCTTTGGCCTGCGTCACCCGCTCTCAAATTGGGCGCGCCAGTGACCACCTCTATCGGCTCGTGTGCCCCGTAATTTACCGTCACCAGAGACAGACGATCGGCATTCGGATGCTGACGGACAGATAGCACCTCCCCCACAAAGATTTTGGTGGGGTCCCAGTTCTCGCCGATGCGCTCAATAGCGACCACCTCCAGGCCTCCTAGAGTGAGGCGGTCAGCCAACTCTTCCACCGAGACATCCACCTTGACGTATTCTCTCAACCAGTTAAGGGATACTCGCATCTCGTTTATGACCTCCACCCCGAGATACCACCGAGCAGCCGGGCGCTCTGTGGATCGCGTTCTGAGATATGGTCGACTGGAACAAGGGCATGCTTGTCAGGAACCGTCCCAGCACACTATCGCTCAGCCGAACTGGCGAATGAAGCGCAGATCGTTACCGAAAAAGTTCCTGATGTCTGTAATACCATGTCTGAGCATTGCGATGCGCTCGGGTCCCATACCGAACGCAAAGCCCGTGAACTCGTCCGGGTCGTAGCCGCCATTTCGCAACACCGTGGGATGCACCATGCCGGATCCCAAAATCTCTAGCCAGCCGGTGTACTTGCAGAGTTGGCACCCTTCGCCGCCGCAGATCAGGCAGTCCATGTCCACCTCTGCACTGGGCTCGGTAAACGGAAAGTAGCTCGGCCGGAAGCGCAAGCGACGTTTCTCGCCGAACATCTGCCGCGCAAAGTTGACCAACACTCCTTTGAGGTCGCCCATGGTCAAGTTGTGGCCGATCGCTAATCCTTCCACCTGGTGAAACATCTGCTCGCTACGAGCCGTCACCTGCTCATAGCGGTAGCATTTCCCTGGCAGAAGCACCCGGAACGGTCTGGGATGGTAACTCCGCATAGCGTGAATCTGCCCCGGAGAGGTGTGTGTCCGCAACAACACCCCGGGCCTGGTAGTGTAAAAAGTGCTCACCATATCCCGCGCTGGATGGTCGGGAGGGATATTGAGCAACTGGAAGTTGGTTACATCGTCTTCGACTTCGGGAGCCGAGAGCACATCAAAACCCATCTGGGCAAAGATGCGGTATATCTCGCGAAGAGTCTGGTTGCTGGGGTGCACATAGCCCAACGCTTGCGGCCGGCCGGGGAGACGGACATCGATCGTCCCTTTCCCCAACTCCTCGTCCAGCGCAGCGCGCTGCATGGCCTCCGCACGAGCGTCATAAGCCTCTTCGAGAGATACCTTGACCTCGTTGGCCACACGGCCAGCTTCGGGGCGCTCCTCCGGCGGAAGCTGCCCCAGCCGACGAAGCAACTGTGTCAACTGCCCCTTTTTCCCTAAATAAGCGACACGCCAGGTCTCGAGAGCCTGCTTACTCGTCACAACTTCCAGCTCGCGTTTTGCAGTGACTTTGAGCTCTCGTAGTTCCTCTAGCATGGGAATCCTCCTCATTCTATCCATCGCGGCGCGGCATAGAGCTACGAGACGCCCACGACCGTCCGGAGAAAGACGCAAAAAAGACGACAACTCGTCAGGGACGAAGTTGCCGTCGCATACTCCGCGGTACCACCCTTGTTGGCTCCAGCCGGAGCCCTCTTATCATCGGCGGCTCTCCCCCTTCTGTGGGCGAGAGATTACCGACTGCCCCATAACGGGGGGCGCCCGGAGCGACCTACACATCGCATTGCGCGACTTCAGCCGTCGGCTCCGGAGTGAACTTGGGTGAGCTGCCTCCCAAGGGGACTCGCAGTCCATGATCCCCTCTCCCTGTGGGCGCTATGGACGCTCTATACCACGGGCGACAAGCTATGCCCAAGAGATATTGCGCCCCTCACCTACTCTCTCCATCACAGCCTTTAGGGTCGAACGCTATTCGATTGCGCCAAGTATACGCGCGGCAATCGGCGATGTCAAGCCGCCGTGCGCCTTAGGCTCCGATCATTCGGGCCTGGGTGCGCTGCATAAAGCGCTCGGCGTGGACGATGAACCGGCGATGGATTCCCTCGCCGATGGTGCCGATGTTATCTCGCGCCTCAACACGGTAGACCAGTTCGCGACCGTCCACCTCAATGAGCTCTGCGCGAGCCCAGATCCGCTCACCCACAGGGGTGGCAGCAACGTGCCGAATTTCCAGCGCGGTGCCCACGGTTTGGTAGCCGGCGGGCAGATGCGGCTCTACTGCCGCCACTGCGGCACCCTCCATCAAAGCGATCATCCTCGGCGTGGCAAAAACCCGTAGATTCCCCGAGCCCCAACAGGCGGCTGTATGCTCCTCACCAACAATGAGGGAGAGCTCTGCATAGGCGCCGATTTTCAGCTGGTGGATCATGTGATGTGTCTCCTGGAGAAAAATAAAAGGCCGAGCATACCGCTCGGCCCTCGATCCAACGGGCTGTATCGCCTTTACGAGACGGCTATCGACTGCGGAGTCGTCTGTTCGCTGCTGTTGAGGATCGCCTCGAGTTCGAGCATGTCCACCGTCTCTTTGTCTATCAAGCGGTTGGCGACGGCATCCAGCTTGTCTCGGTTGGTCTCCAACACTTCCTTGGCCCGTTTGTAGGCCCGATCGATGATAGACCGTATCTCCCGGTCGATTTGAGAAGCGATCTCCTCGCTATAGTCGCGCTGTTCCGATATTTCGCGCCCCAAGAAGATCAACTCCTCTTTCTGACCAAAAGTGCGCTGCCCTAACGCGGGGGACATGGCGTATTCTGTGATCATGGATCGCGCGATCTTCGTAGCACGCCGCAAGTCGTTGCTGGCGCCAGTGGTTACATCGCCGAATACGATCTCCTCGGCGGCGCGCCCCCCCAAGAGCCCCCCTAGCTCATCCTCGAATTTGCTCTTGGAGTAGAGTGTGTGGTCCTCTTCGGGCAATGCCATGGTGTAGCCCCCCATCATGCCGCGTGATACGATGGACACTTTGTGTACGCGGTCGCAATTGGGCAAAAAATACTGTACCAGGGCATGTCCCGACTCGTGATAGGCAATGAGTCGTTTTTCGCGCTCACTGATCAAGCGACTGCGGCGCTCCGGCCCGGCGATGACCCGTTCCACCGCCTCTTCGAAATCGGCCATCGTAATAGCGCGCCTGTTGTTGCGTGCCGCTAGAATGGCCGCTTCATTCACTACATTCTCGATATCCGCGCCGGTAAAGCCGGGCGTCTGCTTGGCCAAAACGAGCAGATCCACTTCTTGTCCCAGGGGTTTGCCGCGAACGTGCACTTTGAAGATGGCCTCGCGGCCACGCCGGTCGGGGCGATCCAGTACGACACGCCGATCGAAGCGGCCTGGCCGGAGCAAAGCGGGATCCAGGATATCGGGGCGGTTCGTCGCGGCCACAACGATCACCTTGGTATCCGTGTCAAAACCGTCCATCTCAACCAGGATCTGGTTTAGCGTCTGCTCGCGTTCATCGTGGCTGCCACCAAGCCCGGCGCCGCGCTGCCTCCCCACCGCATCGATCTCATCCACAAAGATGATGCAGGGGCTATTGCGCTTTGCTTGATCGAACAGGTCGCGCACGCGGCTGGCGCCTACACCGACAAACATCTCGACGAACTCGGAGCCACTGATGCTAAAGAACGGCACGCCCGCTTCGCCGGCGACAGCTCGCGCTAGTAACGTCTTGCCGGTGCCCGGCGGTCCCACTAGCAGTACGCCCTTGGGAATGCGAGCGCCCAACGCAGTGAACTTTTCGGGCTCCTTTAGGAACTCGACGACTTCCTCCAGCTCCTGCTTGGCTTCATCCGCGCCCGCGACGTCATCAAAAGTGCTCGCGGGCCGATCCCCGGCGAACATGCGAGCTCGGCTCTTGCCGAATGACATCGCCTGATTGTTGCCCGTCTGCGCCTGTCGGAGCATAAACATTAGGAACAAGCCGATAAGGACTAGCGGAACGATTTGGATCAGAATCACACCCCAGTTCTCCCAGACGCTGGGGCGAAGGATCACAATCTCACCGACCGACTCCATCTGCGCCGCGGAAACGCCGAGGCTGCGCAGAGTCTCACCGATGCCCACAAAAGACTCCTTGCGCGAGGTGTATCGCACCTCGTTGGGCCCCTCTTGCACAGTGATGGCTATATTGCCGTCGTTGCTCGTGGCAAGGCGAGTTACCTTGCCCTCTCGGACCCATTCAGCCACTTTGTCGATCGGGACTTCTCGCGCGCCGTCTGTCGAGCTGAGGAAGCTATAGAACAAAAGAATGCTCGCCAGCAAAATCAGCGCGTAGACGAACGCATTCTTGGGCCAGGCTGATCTCACTCTGTCCTCCACCATCATCACTGAGGACGCAAGTGTGCTCGCCCCCAGTCTCTTGCGAAAAAGGCACGTCTCTAACACTAGTGTACATGAGCACGGTGATTCTAACACAGTCAGCTCGAAAAGGAAAACGGAACACTACCAAACGCACTTGATCGTTGCAGGCCGAGGCACTACAATGCCATAGTCTAAAGTGTCTAGCGCAAGGGGACGATGATGCGCCTCGGATTCTCTGTACGGGTGCTAGCTCGGCCCGATTTACCCTCCCATTGCCCTCATGCCCGAGGAGCTGATCATCTCAGCATCGGATTGGCCTATCTGCGCGACATTCTACTCTACCTGCACGATCACGACATTCACATGTATCGTATGCACTGCAATTTGGCACTGGGGGCGTCGGGTTCGCTAACGGAGTACATGAGGCAGCTCGCGCAGTGGGACTACGAGCTTGCCGCTGTGGGTGCACTAGCTGCACAATGCGATGCGCGCCTATCGTTTCATCCCTACAGCGCAGTAGTGCTCAACGCGACCAACGAGGACCAAGCAGAGCGGGCCGCCGAGCGCCTGACGATGCAGGCGGCCATGCTGGATGCCATGGGTCTGGGAGCAGAGGCTGTTATCGTGCTGCATGTCGGCGGGGTGTACGGTAATCTGGTTACGTCGCGCGAGCGCTTTGTGCGACGCTTTGAGGCTCTGCCTTCGCAAGTGCGACGGCGGCTGGTGCTAGAGAACGACGATCATCGCTTTAGTCACTACGACACACTACTGATCCACCGAGCTTGCGGCATACCACTCGTGTTGGACACTCTACATCATCTGGTGCGCAACCCCGAACGTATCAGTATGCAGGAGGCCCTCGATGCCTGCTTAGGTAGCTGGCCCAGCGATACGACCCCAAAAGTGCATCTGGCGTCCCCCCGCACCGAGATGCGCGTTCTAGAGGGTTCACGCGTCAAGGCTCCGAGCTGGACGGAACACAGTGACTTCCTGAATCCCTTCGAGGTGATTGATTTCATGGACCTGGGGGCGGGCGCACGGGATTTCGACATCATGCTGGAGGCCAAGGCCAGAGATCTGGCTTTGCTCAAGCTGCGGGAGGATCTGCACCGGTTCGCACCAGCCTTTGCCGAGCGCCTACGGTGAGATGCTCGCCTTCTCGTGCTTGGATGCGGGGAGAGGAGAGACAGGCGGCCCGCCACTGACTAGAGGCGGGCCGTCGACTTGATTCTAGCGCGCGCCGCAAGCCTGGAGTGAGGCCTGCATATGGCCACGAGATTCGGCCGCAATGATGCAGCACTGCTCAAGGCTGTAATCCTTGGAGCCAATGATCTCCAGATCCACCGGCCCCGTGTAGCCATTTTCGTGCAATACACGAATGTACCCCACCAAATCGACATTCCCGCGACCGTTAGCCTGCGTCTCAGGCGGGCCCGGAGGGCCCTGCTGGCTACCCTTACAGTCGCGGATGTGCACATGCTTGACTCGCGAGATCACAGCTGCGATCGCCTCCACGGGGTTCTCCCCGGCCCTGTAGATGTGCGAGGGATCCATATCGATTCCGAAAGCGGGGGATGTGATCATCTCCATCGCCCGCAGTGTGGTGGGTGTGCTATAGATCGCCGCTCGCACGTGCGCTTTGACACAGAGCGTGACACCGTATTTCTCGGCCATGATCGAGAGGTTACTGAGAGACTCGACAGTCTTCAAAAAGCTCTCCTCATCGTCCGACTGGCCACCGGGGCCACAATTGACGATGGGTATTCCCATCTCGACGGCGGCCTGAAAGGCTGTCTCCATCCTATCAGGGTCCTGAGACGGCTGCTCCATAGCCAGCAGCTCCAGGCCATACTCCTGAGACAACCTCTTGACCTCAGGAACGAGCTCTCGCCAACGATCGAGTACCAGATGCTGGCTCATGCCATCAATGGCCGACAGTTCGATGCCATCGTAGCCAGACATCGCTATGTACTTGAAAGCCGTTTCCATATCGTAGCCGCCAAACAAAACCGAGTTCGCACCTAGCTTCATAATGCCTCCTGATCGTATTCGCCCGAGTCATCCACCAAGCACCGATAGTGCCAGTTGGCAGAAAATAGATTCCGATAGGGCGACAGCCTGCTACACGTAGACGATGGCCTCTCGTTTCACCGATTCGATGGCCGCGGCCAGTACTTTTTGCGCAGCGAGCCCGTCCGCACCGGAGCCGTCGATCTCGTCCGGAGAGACCCCCTCGGTGATCTGCTCCAAGAAACGGTGGATGCGGTTACGGAACGTATCCTCAAAATCGCGCATGCCGCCAAAGATCGGGTTGGTGTACACGGTCTTTTCAAGGTTGCCGGCCGGGTAGAGCGTGACCTCATGGAACATATCCTCTAGCACGAAACGGCCGCCAGTCCCCGCCACTTCGCACCGCTCCATCGGGTGGCCTCGCTCAATATCGTAGCTGCCCGTGAGCGAGCCAACCACCCCATTCTTGAAGCGCATATTGAACTGCGCTGTCGACCAGATGACGCGCCCCGGCGCTTTGGTAGCGAAACACTGTACCGCCTCGATATCACCGCAAAAATACCGCATCACATCCACTGTATGGGGATGAAGAGCTTTCAATTGAAAGTAGGGCGAACTCTCGCGCGGATTGCTGATCCACATACTCATGTTCACAAACAGCAGATGGCCCAAGCGGCCCTCAGTCACCCATTTTTTGGCGAGCCGAGCCGCTGGCGTGAAGCGATGATTCAGATCAACCCCTAGGCAGAGCCCCTTCTCCTTGGCTTTGGCTACCATCTCTTCAGCTTTGGGGATCTCGTTAGAGATCGGTTTCTCACACAGGACGTGGCACCCCGCCTCCAAAGCTTGCATGGTGGGTTCATAATGCTCACTGCCATATTCAAAGCCACCAGTAGCCACACTGACGACATCCGGCTTGACGGCATCGAGCATCTCGGTAACGCTACGGAATGCCGGCACACTAAAGCGCTCCGCCCCTGCCTTGGCTCGGTGTTCCAACCAATCGCACACCCCAACCAGTTCCGCAAGGGGATCTTCTTGGTAAAGGCTCGCGTGCCGGGTACCTATCGGTCCGAGGCCGATTACACATGCTCTTAGCATCCTCTTACCTTTCGTATCCACTCCTCCCGCCGGTCGTCGTCTGCCGCGCCACGATGGCACTTGGGCCACCAGATGCGACACAAGCGCGGGCTCGGCCAGTGGGGTCATCTCATGGCATGGGAGAGCCCAGACCGCACATCGTTTGCGGTCTGGGCGGTTAATCTACAGTGTGACAACCTGGCCCGTCTGCCACGACTCGATGGCCGCCTCTATGACATATTGCGCTTTGAGCGCATCCTCGCCAGGGGCGTCGATCTCCTCCGGGGCTACTTGCTGGAGGTTCTGTTCAATCCATTTTGTGATACGGCTGTCAAAGGTCTCGTTGAAACCCATCATCCCGCCGATATAGTCATAGCTCTCGGTCTCACGAGAGCGCCTCGGGTAGAACTCGAGGCGTTCGCAAGCCTCGCGCAAGACAAACCGCGCGTCCGATCCGACAACCTCCAGAGTCTCCAAGCCATAGCTTCCACCAGCATCATAGCTGCCCGTGAGGTGGCCAACGATGCCGTTTTTGAAGAGCATATTGACCTGTACGTTCGACCAGATCTTGCGGTCTTTGCCCTTCTTGAAAAAGGCCTGCACTTTGTCCACATCGCCGCCAAAGTAGCGCATGACATCGATGGAGTGGGGGTGCAGGGCCCGCATGTGGAACCACGGAGAGCTCTCATTCGGGTTGTTGATCCACATGGTCATGTTGATGATATTGAGCTCGCCGAGGCGTTCGCTGGCCACCCACTCCTTGGCACGCAGCGCCGCTGGGGTGAAGCGATGATTGAGGTTCACGCCGTAGCGCAGGTTCTTTTGTTTGGCAAGCGCGACCATCTCCTCTGCGCAGGTGATATCGTTCGAGATCGGCTTTTCGCCGAGCACGGGGATACCGCCGTTGAGCAAATCCATCGTCGGCTGATAGTGGTCGCCACCGTTCTCCACGCCCGCAGTGCACATACTAGCAGCATCGATCTGAATTCCGGAAGCCAGCATCTCTCGGACCGAGCTGAACGCCGGACAGCCATACTTTTCCCCGGCCGCTTGGGCTTTCTCTGGAATGATATCGCAGACGGCCACGATATTGCATTCCGGATGCTTTTGGTAAATGCCTGCGTGGATATTGCCGATGTTGCCTACGCCGACTACTGCAACGTTCAGAGGCATAGTGATTGACTCCCTTTAGGATGGTTCGTAGACAAATCCACTGAGATCACTTGCGAGATTCGGCCTGCAGCTTGGCGGCCTGTGTGGGGTCGCCGATGTGCAGCGTATCGTACGCTTGCTGCGAGGTCTTGAAGGGTCCCACGCCCTCGTGGCCGTGCCAGTCTCCCTGGTTCATAATCGGATTGTCCAACCCGGTCTCTTCTTTGCGCCTAGCGATAAAGTCCTCCATACGCTTGCGAAGCATGGCCACCATCTCGGGCTGACTATCCGCGAGGTTTATGTTTTCGTCCGGGTCCTCGACGAGATTGTACAGCTCCACAGGCGGCTTGAAGTGGAAATCGGGCTCGAGAGCGACGATCAACTTCCATTGCGGCGTACGCCAACCGTGCTTGCGCATCCAAGTGCACTCGGTGATATAAAACTCGGACTCGTGCGATGCAACCTCACCATAGGCCATGGGCAACAGGCTCTTGCCATCGAACGCGATATCCGTATCGATATCAGCGAGTTCCAAGAGTGTGGGCACCAGGTCCTTGTGCTGGCTGAAGCCACTGACGCGGTTGCCAGCGGGCATCAGCGCAGGGTAGCGGATGATGAGCGGCACATGCAGCGTTACATCATAGATGCCGTGATGGTCAAAAAAGCAATCATGGTCGTATAGAGTCTCGCCGTGGTCGGAGTTGATCACCACGATAGTGTCATCCAGAATACCGTGGGCTTCCAGTGCTGTGAAGATGGTCTGAATGGCAGCATCCATGTAGGCGATGGCCCCGTCGTACTGGGCGATGACATAGTCTTTGTCCGTGATTTCGGGCGGCATCCAACTCTTGAAAAAATCACAGAAGGGCTTGAAAGCCATGACCGGTTCCATCGAATCATTCGCCGGATCGCACTCATCGCCATGATAGAACATCCGCTCAAATGGCTCTGGCGGAAGGTACGGCGCGTGAGGATCCATATGGCGCAAGAACAGCAAGAAGGGCTCATCCTCCTGAACCAAGCGGTTCAACTCGGGGGTGGCTACCTCATTAAGGTTCTGAGCCTTGGGACTCCGTCCCTCATTCCAACTGCCCCACGAAGAGTAGTCGAGATAGGTATCAAACCCACGAGAGGCCGGGTTGCCAGTGAACCCTATACAGGAGGTGTTGTAGCCGTTCTCTTTCAGAATCTCGGGAAGAGTCTTGATCTCCGCGCGCAACGGACCTTTGTGGCGGAGAGCCACCACTTGAGTACTGAACACATCCATGCCGGTGAGCATGGAGGAATAACCGCTGGTGGTGGGAATGTGGGGGCTGTAGTTGCGTTCGAACACCGTGCCGTCCTGGGCAAACTCATCCATGTAGGGGGTCGTCAGCCGAGGGTACCCGTAACAGCTCATGTGGTCGGCGCGTAGCGAATCGATGCCAAAGAACACGATGTTGGGCTTTTTTACGCCTTGCGTCATGACAATCTCCTTTGATGCGCAGATAGGATGCCAATACACCGAAAAGTCACCCAGCCCGGAACGGGCCAAGGTCGTTAGCATATTGTGTCACTCACCAGTTGCGCGCGAGCTCGCGATACACTTACCTCCATCTAGGCCGAGCGAAGAGTCTCAGCCCTCTTGCCTCATCACGTTATTCGTCCAGAGCGACACGCTCTGGGCAACCAAAGTTCAGTGTAGGGTAACCTCAACACCTTGGCAAGTCCAGCAACGCGAAAGCTTGCCGGGAAAGCGCGCAGCCCGTGGATCCTGGCCGAGCAAAGCACACGCCCGACCGAACTCGGTCGGGCGCACAGTAGCAGTTTCAGAGGAGTTTGTCAAGCAGGATGGCCAGGCCAACGCGGTCATATGGTTCGCAATGATCCCGGCCACTGACGTTGGCCTATCAATCAGTGCTCTCTGGCAGCGCAAGGAACATAAAGGGCGTACGGGTCGCCCCATCCATGCGACCTTAGGACCAAATTTGCCAGTATCTCCTGGTTCGGGCTCCAAGGAATAGAGGAAACCGATCTACCATCCACGGCTACCTGAACGAGATCGCCCACAGTGGCCCCCTCTCGCTCGGGAGTTACGGGATCATCTGCCGGAACGATAAGCTTGTAGACTGCACGGTCTGTGCCCGTTGTAGAGGTCTCTGCTATCTGAGTGCCGTCCACGATAGCCGTTACGGGGGTGCCGATCGGCGCAGTCTTGCCATCGATTAGCACGTGCCCTTGCAATGTAGCCGGGGCCAGGGCCTCTATATAGTCGTACATGATCCACCCCTCCCATACGACGTGTTGTACAAAGTCATAGGAGAGATAGCAAAACCCGTTGCGCCCCCAAGCTGGTCCCCACGAGTTTACAGCTTTGAACCCGCCAACAGCATCATCATAGCCCACTACCAACATGGCATGCCCTCCATAGAGGGTCTCACCGCTGGAGGGACGGGGCACTACGGGGCGATCGTACGTCACGCTGTAGAAACTACTGTAGACGGGTACCGCCATCGCTATAGGCTCACCTGTCGCAAGCAGCGACTTGAGTTGAGCGAGGTTCGCTTGACCCGGCTGGGCAAAGATATTGCTGAAACCAGTGATTCGATAGGGCCATGCCTCCTCGCGCACAGCCGCAGATGGTACAGTGCACGGGTCGGCAGGGTTGTATGCAAAGGAGCTGAGAGGTGCGGCTCCTTGTTCCAACAGGATCTTCATGCCCGCGAGGTAACTCATGCCCCCATCGCTGGAGCAGTTGCTCGTGGGCCGCAGATTGTACAGATAGGCTGGGCTGTACTGGTGAGTCGGAATGCTGACATCCCAGCCGCGTTCCGTGCGCTCTTGGAAGGTCTTGTAATAGTAGGCCAGCGTCCAACCCACGCAACTGCCCTGGGACCCTTGGCTGCGCACAGGAGGCAAGTAGGCGCTGAGATCCACCATTGGCGGGAGCACGGCTGGTGCGTTTGCCAAGACCGCCTCTGAGCTGAGCTGGGCAAACACTCCCTCGGAGGGCACCAGGCCCAGACCGAACCCCTCGCCAAGAGGCGGCTGGGCCTCAACAGGCATTGGCTTCGGAGCCCCGAATAGAGCTGCCAGCAGCACAATCGCCAGAAGCAGGCGGGATGTACTTTTCACCATTACCAGCTATCCACAAGGAATATGTCGGGATTACATCGCGTAACGTGAATTCAGGATAGCATGGCTCCATCGGGGGCGCGGTAAACGGCGTATTAATATGCTGGGAATGTTGAGTAAAGAGCAGGGGAGCGAGGGGTTCGGACGAAGGCTAGCCGTTCGAACCCCTCGCAGGCCAGGAAGAGGCGTAATACGGGCTACCAGCGATAGACGACAGTGTACGTAAAGCGCGTTTCGCCGCCGGCCTCGATGGGGACGTCCCAACGAGCCGTATTGGCGTCCACCATGGTATAGTCTCGATCGCTCTTGACAATGGTGGCGTCATGCGCGCGGAAGAGGTGCTCTATAGCGCGCACGATTACACTCTCACCTTTGTGGTTACGCAGCGTGATCTCATAGGTCTCTTCCACCACGCGCTCTTGCACTTGGCGGTAAGCGATCTGCCTGCGGTCGCCCACTAGGTCAAAGGCGTTGCCCACGTTCAATGTCAGACCCTCATCTATAGGGGTGTGGCTGATGGTATCCTCTCCCACAAACTCGGCGCCGCCGTCCACATCCTCTTTGTATATTCGGATCCTTCCCGCGGGAAGCGGTATTCCAAGGCCGCTCGATTCTCGATTGGCGAACTCGATGCGCACTTGAATCTGCGCATCCGAGGTGGCACCATAACCTCTATCCGTAATAACGCCGGAATAGGAATAGTAGGGGGGCGAGGGGGCGTACACAAAGACTTTGGATGCCCCTACTACGGGGGCCGCCACAAACTCGATCTGCTTGATCTGCTGATCGAGCACACTGACGGGGCGTTGCACCTCGTAAACGTGGTACTCAAACAAAGCGCGTTCTTCCACCCCCTTGGGAGCCATCATATCCTCTTCCGCCTCCGCCATCGCCCCATACATCCGTGTTTGCTGAGACACGCGGTGCACATCTCCAGCAACCAGTTTCAGCCGAGCGTCTTCATAACTCGCTCCGCAACGGTTTTCCAGTGACACCCAGCCCGTGAGGGCTAGGGCATCATCGTCTGGGGCGAGCAGTGCGATATAGTCCGCCCTCCAGTTGATACCGCTGGTGAGATAGTTCACGCGAACCTGCTGCTCTCCTGCGCTTTCGGCCCAGAGCTGCCACACTAGCGTGGGTTTGGTGATAAGCCCAGCGGGCAAGTTGGGGAATGAGAACTCTGTGACCTGCTCCTGCTTGATGACTTTGACGCCATCGGGCATGGCCAACACCAAATCGCCCGCGCCGGATAGCAAGGTGCCAGTATAGACGTCTCCGTTCGCGGTGCGCACGGTGACCTCTTGATCGACATACTTGCTCAAAAGCTTACTGCTGCTGACGATATCGTATTCATAGTTCTGCTCCAACACTACTAGCCCACTTGGGTCGCCCAAGGAAGTCAAGTGGACGCTGGTAGGGTCGATTCGCGCCGCAACGTTGGAGTAACGAACTTGATTCTCGCCAGCGATCAGGTCCAGCGAGCGTGTCTCTTTCACAAGGCCCAGATCGCTGTTGTAGACAGTGAGCTCTACTTGCATATTGCCATCCTCCGAGCGCTCTCCCCGGGCAGCTTCAGGCCTCGCAGGGGGCACGCTCTCTTGCGCCAGCCCCGACGCGCCCCCTGCAAGAAGGGCGCCCAGCAGAAACGAAGAGCACAAGACGGAGCGCAATCTGTTCATGGTGCACCTCCAGAGTCCATATGGTCGGTCTTTTTCCCCATTCGGTCCGAACCACCGGGCATTCAGAGCGACACACGAGCCTTTTTCACAAAAAAGGTACCACGCTCGACGACTGCCGCGCTCAGGCGTATATACTCGCCCTTGGCTAGATCAGGCCTGATAGGTGAAGGGTGATGAGGGTCACGCTTACGCCCATGATGCCGCCCGCTACTGTCTGCATCAATGTATGTGCCTGGATTTTCACGCGCGCCCAAGCAACTATCGGAATGAGCAGCAAGGCTGGCGCTACGCCCACACCCACCGTAGCCGTTACCAGGGTGGTTGCGGCGGCTACGCTGCAGACGTGTTGACTGATCTTCCAGCTTGTAGTGATCAAGAGCCCTACGACCACTAGTAGGGCGGCGTTAATAAAGGCGATCAACAGCAAGGGTGGGCCGTCTAGAATGTGCAGCAATGCTAGCGGAACCAACGCCGCCGATAGGGTCGCCAGCACGGGCACGGGACGCAAGCGTTCGTGTCGGTTGGTGATGTGCCAGTCGCTGATCTTCCCTCTTTGCAGCTCTCGTCGTAGCAACAGCAAGGGCATCGCGATGGATACCGCGCCCGAGCCAAGGGACCATAGCAAGCCTTGTTGCCAAGAAGTTGATCCGTACATGGCCAGCACAAACAGTAGTGGCAGGGCTACATAGTGTGGGCCCATGAAGCGAGAGATGATCGTCGCAGTCGTCTTCGACCAACGAATCTCACTGGCCATAGTCCCCGCGACGATCAATGTATCCCCCGCCACTGCACGACCGGTCAGCGAGTCACCCGCCAGGAGGACACCAAAGATAGCCGCAAACACCGGCTCCGCGGCAAAGATCAGAGCGGTGTGGGTGGGCGTGGTGAAGCGTTGTACAGCGGTTTGCACCGCAAAAGCTACGGCTGTGGCGAGCACGCCCGTAAAACCGGCAGCGAACCAAGTGGATGCTGTGGGTGTGGGCCAAGGGGCACTTGTGACCCCGCTCGCCAAGGCGCTCAGGATAGCTACTGTAATGATTTGAATAATGGTTAAGGCGAGAGGGTCCGTGTCGGGAGCGTAGGCACTCACCGTCACAATGTGTAAGGCGAACGAGACGGCACATCCCAGTACGATGAGATCGCCGCGAGCGATGTAAAGCCCTCCATCGAGCGTCAGAAGCCCGAGCCCCACCGTAGCCAAACAGACGCCGATGACGGCCGAAAAGGAGGGTATTCTGCGCAACAACACAGTTGACAAAATGGGCACTATCACCACGGAGAGGCCGGTGATAAACCCCGCCTTGGAGGCGGTGGTGCTGCGCAGGCCTACCGTCTGAAAGGCGTATCCAGCAAACAGAAAAAGGCCGATCAACACGCCCGCCCCGACGCCTCGCCACCCCAACGTGCGCAGGCGCTTGCCCCCGATGAGAAGCAACCCGACTGTGGCGAAACCGAAACGCAACGTCAAGAAGGGGAACACGGGGTAGTCGGTCACGGCGTCTTTCACCATGACAAAAGTACTGCCCCAGATCAGGGCGACCAGAAGCAGCAACAGATCAGCCCCTGTCTGACGCTGCACCCGGCCGCTAAGCATGTCGCAACCTCAGAAGCTCCGACTGCACAGTATCATACAGGTTTTCGGCCTTGAGCGCATCGAGCGTATAGCACGGGCTATGCATGGCTTGGGCGAGCTCTTGCGCCAAACCGCGATCCAGCGACACGTGCTCAGTATTGATCACGACCGCGTGGATCTGCTCACGCGCAAAGGCGCCCGCAACACGCAGCGCTTCCTCTTGTGCAGGCAACCCCGTCATCGAGACGTTGCCGGCGCCATCGGTAAGCAGGATCATGAGCGGCATGACTTCTCTGGAGCGGCGACGCTCTCGCTCGATCACTTCGTAGGAGAGTAAAAGACCGGCGGAAAGCGGCGTCTTGCCGCCCACCGGTATGCGGCGCAGTTCTCTTTGCGCTAACTCGGCGCTGGAGGTAGGTGGCAACACGACGCGTGCGGTCTCTTTCTGAAAGACAACCAAGCAGACGCGATCCCTTTTCTGATAGGCGTCGATGAGCAGGGAGAGTACGGCCCCTTTGGTGGCCTCCATTCGCTCGGCAGCAGCCATCGACCAGCTGGCATCCACTGCGAACAGGATCAGGTTGGCGGCTTTGCGCACACGTACCTTGCGGCAGAGGTCCTCGTCCTTGATAGCGATGGCCATCTCCCCGCGCGAGCGACCAGCTTGGTGGGGCGCGGCCTGCCGCATCGTCGCATCTAGGGCGATATCGCGATAGTTGCCGGGGTCAAGGCGGGAGCGCACGTAACGCCCGCGCTTGCGCCGAGTCTCTGTGCGGCTGCGCTTCCCGGCAAGCTTTCGAGCCGTGCGATCAAAGGGGGTTCTGACGGAACGCGGCTTGAAAGGTCTACCGGTATTGGTGGGCACTTCTCTTGTGCGAGGCTGCTGCAGAGTCATCGCGTCGGCATGATGGCCGCGCATCAGTGTGCCCTGTTGGGGAGCATCGGGCTGCTCGGCGTCAGCACTCAGCGAAGGGCTTTTTTTTTCGACGGATCCTGGTTCGGTGTGCCCTTGGATCGCTGAGATCTCTCGGCCCGAGCCTCTTCCAACCGCTGCTCCAACTTGGCGAGCTGATCATCGGCCTCTTCGAAAGGCCTGCGACGTAGGCGATGTGGCAGAGCCAGCTCGGCTGCCAACAGAATATCCGCCTCAGAGATACGCTCGTTACCTTGGAAAGCGGCCTGTGCCATCGCTGCCTTGAGGATGACGATATCCGCTCGGTGGCCATCAACCTCCATCTCGGCGGTTAACTGCGCGATGATGTACAAATCGCTCGCCTCGTAAGTGATACGCGGCAACAGTTCGCGCGCTACCACAATGCGCTCCGAAAGAGCGCGCTCTGCGTCACGCCAGGCATCAAAGAAGCTCTGGGGGTTCTGCTCATACATCAGCCTGCGCTTTAAAATCTCCACACGAGATTCGGCATCCAGCAACGTTTTGATCTCAACACACAACGCAAAGCGATCGATGAGCTGAGGTCGAAGCTCGCCCTCCTCGGGGTTCATGGTGCCTGCGAGGATGAAACGGGCCGGGTGTGAAAAAGAGATTCCCTCCCGTTCCACGACGTTTACCCCCATCGCTGCCGAGTCCAAGAGAAGGTCCACCACGTGATCGTCAAGCAGGTTGACCTCATCCACATACAAGAGCCCTCTGTTGGCCGCAGCCAGCACACCAGGCTCAAAGTGGCGCTCCCCGCATTTGATAGCACGTTCCATATCAAGTGTGCCAATGACGCGGTCCTCTGTAGCGCTCACCGGGAGGTCCACAAAGCGCGTGCGCCGTCTAGCGCTCGGGAGCGCTTCGCCCGCCGAATGGCGTTGGCGACAGATGTCACACATCTGCTCAGCTTGTTCGGGATGGCAACCGAAAGGGCAGTCGCTCACAACGCAGATCTCAGGTAACAACGCAGCCAAAGCACGAGCCGCCGTAGACTTGGCCGTACCGCGCTCGCCCCGAATTAACACACCGCCAATCTGCGGGCTTATGGCGTTCAGGATTAGGGCGTGCTTCATGCGATCCTGACCGACTATGGCTGTGAACGGGAATACCTGAAACATAGGCTCCAATTTCGACTGTGATTCCTTGAGTATAGTTTTCAATGAGAGACTGTCAACTGTGCTTCGCACGATGCTATAACGAACGAAAACATCCGCATGGGGTAATCTCTCACAGCATTTCTCCGCGACAACAAAATGGGCGACCATGCACACAACCCCATCAGACGCTAGGCGCGTATGCCGGAAAAGGCGGGACAATTTCGCTGGTTGACAACACCGGCGAATTTTTATCTTGTCAAGGCATCGGACTGTGGTACAATGTGGAACGTGGCTGGCCTCGTGAGTTGTAGAGTCGGTAACCGGTCACAAGTCTGTCAGAGGAGAATGCCTCGCATGACGGTCTCTGCCTCAGCCAAACGGCCATCCCACCTGACGTACAACACAAGCCCTGTTGTCTACCGGATTCTGAAATGGATCATCAACCTGTTGATGCGTATCGTCTACCGGTACACCGTCGTGGGGCAAGAGAACGTCCCTCTCAATGGCGCCACAGTGATCGTTGTGAACCATCTGCACATGCTCGATGTGGGAGCTGTAGCGCCCGCTGTGCCACGCAAAATCGTCACTCTGGCCGCGGGCAAATGGCGGCGCCACCTGCTGATTAACGCCTTCCTGCGGATGGCTGGTGTCATCTATGTGCGGCGGGGCGAGATTGATCGCGAGGCGCTGCGCGGTTGTATGGAGGTCCTTTCCAAAGGAGGAGCACTGGCTGTAGCTCCAGAGGGGACGCGGAGCAAAACCAGGAGCTTGCAGGAAGCCAAGGCCGGGGTTGCTTACTTCGCCACGAGAACGAACGCCGCCGTCATGCCCATCGCGATCACCGGTACAGAGGCCCTCGGAGCATGGCGACAGCTACGTCGACCGGAGTGTCGTGTTGTGATCGGGCGCCCCTTCCGGCTGCCCCCAGCGCAAACAAAGCCCAGCTCGGAGCAGCTTCAGGTTTATTCAGAGCTCATCATGATCCGCTTGGGCATGCTGTTGCCCGCTGAATACCGTGGTGTCTACGCGGATCGTATCGCAGCGGCTGAGGCGGGTGAGGACGAGCGTCTCGCTGTACTGCAGGACATCTAGCCGATGGGAATGAACTATGCCCGCTTATGATGTCGATGTCCAAGTGGTGGCTGCCCTGCCTGAGGGGCTCTACACTGAGCATTTGGCGAGCATCGCGCGGGCTGTTCTGAGCCATCAGCACCAGCCAGAGAACACCACCGTCACGCTGGTGATTACTGGTGGGGAAGCGGTGCGAGAGCTTAATCGCATCTACCGAGGAGTGGATGCGCTCACCGACGTGCTCTCCTTTGCGGCCGCCGAGGGCCCCGAATTCGTAACACCAGAAGAGATGCCCCCCTATCTAGGTGATGTGATCATCGCCCTCCCTGTGGCCGAAGAGCAGGCCGCTGAGGAGGGCCGCCCCATCGAAGATGAACTGACCCTACTGATCGTGCACGGCTGTCTACACCTTCTCGGGTACAACCACGCGGATGAGGCTGAGCGCGCCCTCATGTGGGCTGTGCAGGACGAGATCTTGGCGAGCCTCAGAGCCTGATCGCTTGTTCTGCCCGATATCTCGACATTCCCTGTATCGTGGAGGTATATCGTTGAAGCGTCTTCTTTCAGGTAATGAGGCATTGGCTCGTGGAGCCTGGGAGGCCGGTGTACGTGTCGCCGCAGGCTACCCAGGCACCCCCAGCACCGAGATCCTTGAGACCCTGGCCCCGATGCCGAACGTTTACGCGGAGTGGTGCCCCAACGAAAAAGTCGCGTTAGATGTTGCCATCGGTGCAGCGTACGCTGGAGCGCGTTCGATAGCCGTCATGAAGCACGTGGGGCTGAACGTCGCTGCTGATGCGCTGTTCTATGTGGCCATCACTGGCCTCGAGGCGGGCATGGTGATTGTGGTAGCCGATGATCCCGGTATGCACAGCTCCCAGGGCGAACAGGATAGCCGGCGCTACGCCAAGTTCGCTCGCCTTCCCTGTCTGGAGCCCTCCAGCAGCCAGGACGCCAAAGATATGATGGAGCTTGCCCTCTCGCTGAGCGAGGAGTTCGACACCCCCGTAATGGTGCGTCTTACCACGCGCATCTCCCACAGCCATGGTATCGTGGAGCTGGGTCCCGACCGAGTGGAGACGTCCGAGGAGGATGTTCGCAGCTATCGAATAGACACAGACAAGTACGTCATGGTGCCCGGAAACGCCCGGCGCCGCCGCCCTGTGCTTGAGGAGCGGATCCAGCGCCTTGCGGCATGGGCTAACACAAGCGCGTGCAACTCTCTGGAGATGGCCGACCCAGAGCTGGGGATCGTCACGCACGGGGTCGCCTATCAATATGCCAAGGAGGTGTTTCCACACGCATCTATCCTGCGTTTGGGCATGTCCTACCCGCTCCCCTCGGAGGCCATCGCCGAGTTCTCCCGGCGTGTCCGTAAACTCTTGGTGCTAGAGGAGTTGGACCCCGTCATCGAGGAAGAAATCAGGCTGCAGGGGATCGCCTGCGAGGGCAAGAGTATCTTCCCGAGCATGGACGAATTGACCCCCGAGCTGGTGCGCGTATGCGCCGCAGAGGCGGGCCTGCTACAAGAAGGCTCCTCACACAGAACCATACCCGCCGAGACCCCCGAGCTGCCCGCGAGGCCGCCTGTGCTATGCCCGGGCTGTCCTCACCGAGGGGTGTTTGTCGCGGCGCGCAAACTCAAGTTGGTGGTGAACGGCGATATAGGCTGCTACACATTGGGTTTCCTGCCGCCGCTGGCTTCACTGCACTCCTGTGGTTGCATGGGGGCCAGTATCGGCGTAGCGCACGGTGTTGGTAAAGCGGGTGTGCGTGAAAGGAATGTCGCTGTTATCGGGGACTCTACCTTTCTACACACTGGCTTGCCCGCACTGCTGAATGTGGCTTACAACAAAGGCGGTACTACCACCATCATTTTGGATAACCGTACGACGGCCATGACAGGCCACCAGCAACACCCCGGTACGGGGTACACTCTGCAGCAGGAGGCATCCGAACCGGTGGCATTGGAACCACTGGTGCGCGCCTTGGGAATCAAACACGTCTATACGGTGGACCCCTACGATTTGAAGCAAGTGGAAGGCGCGTTGCGTGAATGCACTGCGTTGGATGAGCCTTCGGTGGTGATCTCGCGTCGCGAATGTGCGCTGCTTCCTGCGGTGCGCAAACAGTATTTGCCTCTCCGAATAGTCACCGATGAGTGTATTGCCTGCGGACTCTGTCTTCGTGTGGGGTGCCCCGCGATCTACAAAAGCGATACCGTTCACGCCAAGACAGGCAAACTCAAGCCGGCCATCGATCCACTGCTGTGTACAGGCTGCGAGATATGCGCGCAAGTCTGCCCGGAGGACGCGATTTTGTTCCGTAGCCAGGTGCAAGCTGCGCAGGAGGAGACGAATTGATGGTGGGGTCGACAGACAATGGGGCGCTGAACTTTGTGCTGGCCGGAGTAGGTGGGCAGGGAACGCTCTTGGCGGCAGATGTGATCTCGCTGGTGGGTATGGCACTGGGCTGTGACGTGAAAAAATCGGAAGTCCATGGGATGGCGCAGCGCGGCGGCAGCGTCACCAGCCACGTGCGGTGGGGTCGCCGTGTACACTCGCCCCTCGTCGCCACCGGAGAGGCGGATTACGTAGTAGCATTTGAACGCTTGGAGGCGCTGCGCTACGCGGGGTTGCTTCGCCCCGATGGCCGGTTGTTGATCAATGATCATCGCATCGTGCCGATTACCGTCACCTCGGGCAGCCAGCTGTATCCCACTGAAGAGGATGAGGAGCGTGCCTACGCGGCTCTTGGCATCGAGCCGCGTTACGTGCCCGCGATGCACATGGCGGAAGCGCTTGGCCAGCCGCGCGTGAACAACGTCGTGCTTCTGGGCGCCCTGTCTACTATGCTCGAGGTGCCCGAGGAAGTCTGGCGCGACGTGATCGTCAAGCGAGTACCTGAACGGTACGCGGAATTGAACCGACGGGCTTTTGAGACGGGACGCTCTTTTATGATGAGCCGAGAGTGAAGAGGGGATCACATGCGTGCGGGCGACAGGGCAACTGATGCGCTCAGGCCGGTGTCTATTGAGCCCGGGGTGCTGGATTTCGCCGAGGGCTCTGTGCTGGTCACTCTTGGTAGGACGCGCGTCCTGTGCGCTGCGACTCTGGAGCCTGAGGTACCCCCCTGGATGCAGGGTCGGGGCACCGGTTGGGTCACAGGCGAATACGCTATGCTGCCCAGAGCTACGCTAACGCGTACGTCCCGGGAGACTCGCGGCGTCTCGGGGCGGACACAGGAGATACGGCGGCTCATCGGACGCTCTCTGCGGGCTTCGGTGGATCTGACCGCGCTCGGGGAGCGCACGATCATCGTGGATTGCGATGTGATCCAGGCGGACGGTGGCACGCGTACAGTGTCGATCACCGGAGGGTATGTGGCACTCGCTCTGGCGCTCAAACCCCTCATTGAGCGTGGCGAGCTGGATCAGCGGGTATTTCGGGAGCCTGTGGCCGCTGTGAGCGTGGGTATCGTCGCTGGAGAGTCCATGCTCGATCTGTCCTATGAAGAAGACTCGACCGCTGATGTGGACATGAACGTGGTGATGAGCGCTTCTGGGGAGCTTGTCGAGGTCCAGGGCACGGCGGAGGGGCGGCCCTTTGCGCGCGAGCGCTTGGATGAGCTCCTGGATTTGGCGTATCACGGTATCATGGAGCTTGTCAGTCTCCAACAAAAGGCGCTATCATAGCGACAAGGTTACTGGAGGGGGGCACTTGAACCCGACACGCGAGCAGGCTTGGAACTTGCTCACCGAGCATACGCACAGTACCACTCTACTAAAGCATGCATTGGCGGTAGAGGCGGCTATGCGTGCCTATGCCGTGTACTTTGGCGAAGACCCCGAGCTGTGGGCCGTTACAGGTCTCGTGCACGACCTGGACTATGAGCAGCACCCCACCGCGAATGAGCACCCACTGGTAGGAGTGGCGATCCTTGAGGAGCGCGGCTACCCACAAGAGGTCATCGATGCGGTCAAGGGCCACGCTACCTACTTGAACGTCCCGCGTACCAGCAATATGGCCAAAGTCCTCTTTGCTGTGGATGAGTTGACGGGCTTTGTAATCGCCTGCGCTTTGGTACGGCCAGACAAGAGCCTTAGCCAGCTCAAGCTCAAGTCGGTGCGCAAAAAGTGGAAAGACAAGGCCTTTGCACGAGCCGTGGATCGGCAAGAGATGGAGCTCGGCGCCGCAGAGTTGGGCATCGATCTGGGAGAGCACATCAGCAGGGTCGTCGACGCCCTAAAGCCCGTTGCACAAGAGCTGGGCATTGCCGAATAGGCAAAGGCGTCCTCGGTGGCAACGGCGGTTCTCCGGAGCGCTGACGATAGTTGTGGGGGTTCCAGGTGTGGTCTGCCATAAAGCCTGCCCCATCATTCCAATAGAACGAAAGTGATATGGCCACTCGTACTACGATAACCCGAGTCGTTGCGCGTCGAACAGGGCGGTCGGCTGCTATTCTACTGGCGCTGACCCTGGTCCTACTCGCAGGGGCGTGCTCTCGGTCCGGCAAAGGCTCTCCCACGCCTGTGCAGGAGCCAACGGACGCGGTTGCATACCTTCCATCGCCAAGCCCCACTCTAACATCTACACCTGTGCCCGAGATGCTTCCTACCGCGACCGCCGAGTACACCGCAACACCGACGGTTACGCCCGGCCCCGTTGTTTACACGGTGCAAGAAGAGGACCTGCTCGGCGCCATCGCGCTACGGTTTGATGTGTCGTTGGAACAGCTGCTGGAGGCTAACGGGCTCAGCGAGGATTCGCTCTTGAGCGTTGGGCAGGAGCTGATCATCCCGACCCGAGATGCTGACGAAGACCCAGGGCCAACAACGGCGCCCTCGGCAGAGCCTATCATACACACTGTAGCGCGAGGCGAGGTGTTGGGTACCATCGCCAAGCAATACGGTGTGGAGCCAGAGGCTATCGCAGAGGCCAACGGGCTGAGCGTTGAAGACTTGCTGAGTATTGGGCAAGAGCTGGTGATCCCGCTACCGGCGCCGCCCGACACCTCCGGTGACTCGGAGGCACCCGCCCATCCCCCCTCAGCAGCTACTATGACTGTGGTGCACACAGTTGCATCGGGAGATACGTTGGGCAGCATAGCCGCCGAGTACGGTGTGAGTGTAGAGGCCATCGCCGATGCGAGTGGCATCGAGAAGGATGCCATGCTTTCCATCGGCCAGGAGCTTGTCATCCCGGGGGTCGCGACTTCGGGTGCGCCGGAGAGCGATGCGAATTCGGGTCTCTCTGCGGCGCCTACAGCCGAGCCTACGGCATCTCAGACGGTGCATGTAGTCAAAGCTGGTGATAATCTCAGCTACCTGGCTGCTACCTATGACGTCAGCATGGAGGAGATTGCCGAGGCGAATGGAATATCGGTGACTGACACGCTGTCGCTTGGGCAAGAGTTGGTGATACCAAGCGCTCCTCCCTCCACTCCGACTGTGAGGGCTACCAACACTCCCGCGCCTACGCAGGGCGCGCCCACTATGACACCGGCGCCGTCTCCTACTGCCGTACCCACCATCGTTACCACAGTGACGCATGTCGTAGCGGCAGGCGATACGCTGGGCTCGATTGCGCGCGAATACGGTGTGGCCGCGGAGACTATCGCTCAGGCCAGCGGTATTCGGCTGACCTCGGTCCTCTCCGTTGGGCAAGAGCTGACTATCCCCGATGTGATGGTCTCTGGCACGCTGACGCCTACACCAGCGCCACCGGAGGCGGAGCCGGTCCCCACCGCCACGCTAGCAGCCTCAAGCGAGGTGGTTCACACCGTCCAGCGCGGCGATACTCTCGGTTCTATCGCGGTCGAGTATGGAGTGCGCGCAGAGGCCATCGCTGAGGCGAACGGTATCCAGTTGACCACGATTTTATCTGTCGGCCAAGAACTCACGATTCCTGGGCTGGCGCAGGAGTCTGCGCCGGAGACAGCCGCCACGCAACCGCCGGCCGCCTCCACGAACGTAGAGCATGTCGTCACAGCCGATGAAACGCTGGGTGCTATCGCCGCCGAGTATGGCGTTGCCGCCGAGGAGATCGCCGAGGCGAACGGTATTTCGCTCACGAGCATGTTGTCTATCGGGCAAAAGCTGATCATACCGGGAGTTGCAAGCCCCGAGGCGCCCGATGCCCCACCTTCAGAAGCGATCTCCTCCGCTCTCACAACCCAACCCTCGCCCTTTGTGTACCCTACAAGCCGCCCGCGGCAAGCGTACTCCTACCGCGAGCCGAACCTTCTGGCACCGGTCAATGGATCACGCTTTTCGGGAACTGGGGCGAGGATTCTGCTCAACTGGAATTCGGTCGGTGTCCTGAAAAGCAACGAGTGGTACTTGCTGCGCGTCTGGCGTTCTGCACAAGACAAAGAGCCCATCGAGGTGTGGACCAAAGCCACCTCGTGGCGTCCAACTCGCGATCTGTACACTGGCCAGGAAGCGCCGCGCACCGCTCGTTGGCAGGTGCTCGTCATGGCCGGCACACCGGGTAGTAATGAGTTCAAGCCATTGAGCTCGCCGAGCGAAACCTACGAGTTCCGGCTGGAGTGACGGCTTTGCCCACAGCCTCCGGGGCCGAACACGATGTGGAGATAGAGAGATGGATCACTTGAGGTTGCTGCAGCGGTTCGTAGCGTGCCTAGTGTCAGTCTCTCTGTTAGTGGGCTGCCTTGACAGTAGGCCCGCGACACCAGTGCCGCAAGAGCCCACATCCGGTCTCGCTGACTCTGAACCTCTGCAGCCTACGCCGACACCCGATGTGCCTGCGGATGTGCCCGTGCCCATCGCATGGGATTTCGCAGGCGAGCAGGGAGCCCTCGGGTGGTCACCCACCAACCATCTGGTCGCCTTCTCGGTGGGGGGGCAGGGGTTGGAGACCCGGGCGATCGGGGGCGATCCCTACATGGCCGGCCCCCGGATCGAGCTCGCTGCGGCGGATGCGCTCTATCTCGAAATCCAGATGCGCTCGACCAAAGGCGCGGATGCGCAGGTGTTCTGGGAAGTGGATGGACGTGCCTTCAACGAAGCCGACAGTATGCACTTTACCGTTATCCCCGACGGGGAGTGGCATACTTATCGGCTTGCACTCAAGGATTCCCCCAACTGGACGGGCACCATCACTCGCCTGCGACTGGATCCATCCAACGCGGAAGGCGGTGATATCGGTATCGCCCTCATACGAGCCTTGGGGCCGTTCCCAGGGGTGCTAGCGGTGGACGCTTTCGGCCCCGCGAGAGGCGTTTTGGAGGCCGGTCGCCCCTTTGCAGTGACGGCTGTTGTGCGAAATGCCGGAGACAGGTCTCTGGAGGGCCGACAAGTTGCTCTGGAGACCAGCGATGGCCTCGAGGTTATCGATGGGAGCGAGCGCGATACACCCAAGGTGTTGGGGCCGGGCGAGCTAGTCACCCTCACTTGGGAGTTGCAAGGCGAACCGGGATCGTATCCCCTTTGGTTCACCGAGGGCGACCGGCTTTTGCATCGTACTGACACTGTCATCGCTCTGGACGAGGTGGGGGCCGAGGATTTGTCCCTTCAGAGCTCGCAAATCTCGCTCACTTTTCTGCGTGAGCCTTTCGGATACGGTGTGGGGACGGTGCGTTGGTACGACGGACACGATTGGAAGATTGCCGGGCGACTCCGATCGCTGGGGGAAATTCGTTACCTGGATGCGGAGGGCGAGGAGCAGCGGACACTGCTCTACGCCACCGGCGGCTCATTCGATGACGATAGGTTGGTTTTCGAGGCTACGTATACGGATGAGGATGGGACTACCTGGACCTGTCGTGTGACGTTTACGCTGGAAAATGAAGCTCCTTGGTTTCGTGCCTCTTACGAGATCGCAGCAGACCACTCCGTGAGCCTCCTCGCCTGGACGGGCCCCGAGTATCTGGCGGGAGAAAGCTCCTTCGGCGATGTGCGAGAAACCGGTATGTTTCCCGGCCTCGAATTCTTGATGGACGAAGAACAGAGCTCCGGCACGGATTTCGTCGATCCCCCGGCCAGCGTGCGCTACGTGCCCCATCCCAACAAGGTGACCATCCCCCTAATGTCGGTCTCTCAAAACGGGTTCACCACAGGGTTGATCTGGGACCCGCTGCAACGTTGGGATGGCTCCCACGACACCCCGGCGGCATTGTACGCTTCGCCGAACACCTGGCAGCATCAGGCGAACCATCTGATGCGCCTGTTCGTGCCTGGAGCCAGCAGCGGGCTGCGAGAGAACGAGGACCAGCTTCGTGAGCCCTATCAGCTGGAAGCTGAGCAGCCTCTGCGTCTGGACGCTCGCCTGTTCGTAGCGCCTGCGGATGATCTGTTGGCCCCGCTGGACGTTTATTTTATGGGCAACTCTTTGCCCCAACTCCCCGAGATGCCGTTTACTTATGCTGAGGCTATCAGCCTCAGTTTGGAGAGCTACACCGATACCACTTGGGCCCCCAATACACGGGGTTGGCACTATACGTTGGCCGATCCATGGGGTCCCGGATCGAACCCGGCTATTGCGCTGCATTTGTGGTTGGCCACGCTGGAAGAGGGAGTCCAGGCGGGTACTGTGACACGCTATCGCGAGTTGATCTCCGCTTCTCAGGCTTTGTCGCCAGCTGGCGGGCAGCCCAACACCTGGTTCTACGAGCCCACGCTGGCTATGCACCTCGCTACGGAGCAACCTGGGCCAGGTGCGATCAAAGAGCTGATGCTATCGAAAGTCTCGGGGCAGGCCGCGGATGGCTCGTGGCCCTTCACGCCGATCAATCGCTCCGGCCGGCCGTTTGGTGAGGCTGGCAATACCTCGTCCGGGTGGGTGGCCACTTTTGCTTTCCCGATCCTGTACGCCGCGCGTATAACGGGTGATCGCACTCTCGCCGAATCGGGCATGCGAGCCTTGGCCTACCTCGAGGAGCAGCCGTTGCGCCCCGAGGGCGCCCAGACCTGGGAGCTGTCGCTCCAAGTGCCCGACATTCTGGGGTCGGCCTGGGCGGTGCAGGCTTTCGTGGAGGGCTACCGACTCACTGGCGAGACGCGCTATCTGGAGCAAGCACAACGCTGGGCGTATTCGGGCCTGCCTTTCGTCTATCTGTGGAATGCGCCCGACCGTGAGCTCATGGCTTACGCAACGATCCCGGTGTTTGGCGCCTCGAATTACACCTTTCCGTGGTTCGGCAAGCCCGTCATGTGGAACGGCTTGGACTATGCCATCGGGCTCCAAGGGCTGGCTCAAGAACTCGATCGCGAAGGGATGTCTCAGCTGTTGGATTGGCGCCGCATTGCGGAGGGGATCACCATCGCCTCCATGCAGATGCAGGCCACTGAGGGCCCCTTCAAAGGAATGTACCCGGATGCTTGGGATGTTGTGCAGGGCGAGGAGGCCTACTCTTGGTGGTTAGCGCCGACCTATCTGCTGCATAACATTCTCCTGCTGCAGGACGAGGCGGGGGCCAAAGTGCATACTTTTGCTCTGCCTTATCGAGAGGACGGGATTCGGCTCAGCACCGTAGCCGAAGTGATGGAGACCTCCGTTGCTGACGGGGTCATGAGAGTGAAGTTGAGCTACCATGCCAATGATGCCACTACACTGCTGATCGCTCCATTGAGGAGAGCCCCGGAGCACGTGTACATCGATGGCGAAGAGGTCTCTCAATATGGGGATTGGGAAGCTCCTGCGGGGGCGTGGTATTTTCGTCAGGGAATGCTTTCGGTGCGGGTGCCTTTTGCGACGGCAAAAGAGGCGGTAGTGGAGATCACGCTTCCCTGAAGGGTGCATCGTGTGAGTTCGAACAATGAGGGCGGCCTACTGGCCGCCCTCATTGTCTGCTCGTGGCACGGGGTAGGCCCGAGCTCACTAGATGGCGCACCCCTCAAGACTTTGAGATTACAGCGCGTCGAGGTAGGCCATCTCTTCCATAGTCAGCCTGAGCTCTGCTGCTCCACAGCTGTCCTTCACCTGTTCCAGAGTGTGAGCGCCCACGATGGCATACACTGGGTAACTGTGGCTTAACAGGAAGGCTACAGCGATCTGGTTCGGTGTGCAGTTGTGGCGGGTTGCGAGCTCGGTAGCGCGCTTGAGCCGTGTGAAATTAGCATCGGTGAAATAGAGCCGAGCGATACCTTGGCGTTGTTCGCCCTCCCGCGTGGCGCTCGGCCGGCTGTACTTGCCGGAGAAGAATCCCCCCGCCTGCGAAGAGTAGGCCACCACTGGCAGGCTCGACTCCTCGTGATAACGCTGTGTTGCTTCATCCATATACAGCATGCCGGCGTAACCGGCGGCCGCAGCGTTAGCTCGCGCCAAGCTCCAGCCAATCTGACTGGCGCAGAATCCCACCAAGTCGTGCGATTTAGCATAGGCGGCCGCCTCCCGCAGGCGTTCGGATGTCCAATTGGAGGCGCCCAGGGCCCGGATACGCCCTGCGGCCAAGTGCTCGTTGAGCACACCCAAGATCTCACCGACGGGGATGCTGGGGTCGTCGCGGTGCAACCAGTAAATATCAATATAATCCGTGCCCAGCCGTTCAAGGCTCTCGGTCAGGTCCTGCGTAATATCCACTGGAGATAGGCGGGAGATGTGCATAGTCTTCAGGTCCGGGTGGCCTCCCTTGGTGCCCACGATAAAGCCATCTCGCATGCCCCGATCGGTGAGCCAGGAGCCGACAGTGCGCTCGCTCACGCCTCCCCCGCCGGGGATCCACGCTGCGTAGACGTGGGCCGAGTCCACGAAATTACCGCCCAGTGCCGCAAAGGCGTCAAGCAATGCCCAGGCATCATCCTTGGGCACGCTGGAGCCAAAGCCGCCCGCGCCCAGGCAGATGCGTGAGGGAGCTATTGCTGTGGTCGGTATCGTCAAGTATTCCATGTTGCCCACTCCATGTCGTATATGTGTTGTCTACGCGTGCTGAATCACTCTCCGATGATCTTGACCAGCACGCGCTTGCGGCGACGACCGTCGAATTCGGCGTAGAATATCTGCTCCCAAGGGCCAAAGTCCAGTCGCCCCTCGGTGATAGCCACCACCACCTCACGCCCCATAATCTGTCGCTTGAGATGGGCGTCGGCGTTGTCCTCGCCCGTGAGATTGTGACGGTAGCGCGAGAGGGGTTCATGGGGCGCAATTCCCTCCAGCCAATCGTCGTAATCTTGGATGAGCCCCGGCTCGTCGTCGTTGATGTACACCGCAGCCGTGATATGCATGGCGTTCACCAAACAGAGGCCGTTCTGTACTCCGCTTTGCTGTACCAAATCAGCCACCTGGTCTGTAATGTTGATATAGTCTCGGCGCGTGGGCACATTGAGCCAGAGCTCTTTGCGAAGATGCTTCATTTCCCCTCCTAGTTTCGAGGGCGCTTGAGCACCCTCTCATACCCTCTGCAAGCAGCGCCGATCCCCCCGATATGGACAGTACCGAGGGCGCACTGGTGGGTTCGCCGTCATTCGCCCAGCCGCGACGTGCCGTCGAGCTTGCGCTCGGCTGTCATCTCCTCCGGGCGTGGTGAGCCTTCGCTGAACTGATCCTCTATATGAATCACCGCGGGCAATAGGAATGCACTCCCACCCAAGGCAGCGCACCCGATACCTCCCACAATGTACCAGATTCGAACACCCAAGGCATCAGCAACGGGGCCTGCAATGGCCAAGCCCACGGGAGCCATTGCGCCAGCGATACTGGTCAACACAGTGAAGACGCGGGCCTGCATATCCTGCCTGATAGTGGCCTGCATAGTAGCATGGAGGGGGCCGTTCGTCAGCGAAAGCATGGCGCCAACAAACACCAACGCTACCAACGCCATCGGAAATGCCGTGGCTGGTGTCAGCCCGATGAGCACCCCACCCACGCCGAGGCCGATCAGCGCGACGAGCGACGTCACAATGCGACGACGGAAGCCCCCCCAGAGGCTCAGACCGAGCCCGCCAAGCAGAATCCCTATCCCAAGAGCCGAGTTCATCCAACCCAACTCGATAGCTCCCCCGCCAAAATGCTTGGCTACCAAGATAGGCAACAGAGAGCTAGCTGGAACGAACAAAAAGTTAATCGTAACAGCTCCCAGTATGAGCGCCTTGAGGCCAGGCCAGCCGAGGATATACTGTAGGCCCTCGCCCATATCCTGAAGAAGCGTTCGCGCCAAGCCCGACATCTCAACGCGATAGGTACGCGCAGGCTGCGGGATCGACACTGCGAGCAGCGGGATGATGCCCAGCAGCGCGGTGACGACGTCGATCCCCATGATGACGTGCAAAGGCAGCAAGCTCAGAAGTGCCGCCCCCAGAGGCGGCGATACAATGCCAAGCACCCCCTCCAAGGTCTGGTTCATCCCACCCACCCGACCTAACTGCTCTTTGGGCACCATGAGGGAGGTGGAGGCCACCATGGCGGGCCAGTGAAATGTACCGCCTAACGAACGCACCAGCATAATCGCGTATACGTATCCGACTCGGAGCCTACTACTCCACGAGAGGTAGGCCAGCCATACCGAGGCAAGCGCTATCACACCGTCTGCTACTACCATGGTCCAGCGGCGGCTGAACCTGTCTACGAGGGCGCCAGCAAAGGGCCCCAATAACACCGAGGGTAGCATGGATATCAGCGTAGCCATGGCCAACGCTGTGGCCGATCCGGTGAGCTGGGTGATCCACCACACTAGGGCGAACTGAACCAGTCCACTGCCGAACAGCGAAAAAGCCTGTCCCGTCCAGATCGCAAAGAAAGGAGCCTTCCACCCGGGCGAGCCAGCAGGCGAGATCGCGCCTTGCAAGGATTCCTGCTCCACCAGGGGGTTCCCTGCGCTCCTCATGCTCGGTGTATCATTCGATGATGCCCACAGGCGCCATATAGATCACGAACTCTCGCTCGCCGTCCAGACCAAGGAAGGCATCCATCTTGGCTTGGTTGTAGGCCCCGACGGCGCAGGTGCCTGCTCCAATAGCTTCTGCGGCCAGGTAAAGATTCTGGCAGAGGTGGCCCGAATCCTGTGCGATAATCTTGGCAGCCATCATCGCATAGCGCCATTCGGTGCGGTAGGGGATAGCAGACCAGATAAAAGTGACCGCACTCTCACCCACGAAAGGCTGCTTGCCGGCAGCATCTACAAGTTGCCCCGCCAGAGTATCGTCTGCGACGAGCTGGCATAGCTTGTGTGTTAGCGGGAGGTAGCGGTAGACGCCAGCTGCGAGCCCAGCGACGCGGTTGACCCACAGATAGGTCTCGAAAGGGTGCCGCGCCCCGCCCGAGGGCACAGTCCGCAGAGTGGCCATGCCCCCTGCCAAAGTCTTTTGCACACCTTGGGTGGCCCATAGCAGGAAAGAGAGCCCCTCCAAGGTGATCGATGCCGATGTGTAGCTGCGGTGGCTGCGACGACGCGCGATAACGTCGATCAAAGGCTCTCGTCCCACTTGGAGCTGTTCCGGCGGCACCAGCTCGATTAGCAGGGCCTCGGCGGGGCAGGGCTTTTGCAGTGGAGGATGCGGCACTCCCCTGCGCTGATCCGTCTGCCAGGTGCCCCATGCATCCCACTGGTCGGCTTTGAGCAAATCTCGCTGCCAAGCTTCCATGTCTGCCTCTTTTCGCTATGTACGCGTCAGCGCGCAATCGAGTGAGTTGATGTCGGAACCTCGCCCCATGTATAGGTCCCCAGCACTTGGGCAAAATAGATGGTATGCTGTTGATCTAGCGGATGCTGTCGATGCTCCGGAGTCAGAAGCTGGTGTGGTGGCGCTACGCTGGCAGTGACGCTGCACTCGATGTTGAGCGGGCATTCTAGGATGGACGGCGCTCGCACGTGCGTACTGGATACCCGCGTCAGTCCTGCTGTAGCGAACTTGTCTGTATTGCGGCCGGAGCGCGATCCGCAAAGAGCCACCGCAGCATACAACGTATCGTCGGGCACTGAGATGACGAACTCGGGCACCTCCTCCAGAAAGCGCCAAGAGTAGCGCAAAGGCGTAACAGCGATGGCAAAGATAGGGCGCTCGTGGTACGCCGGGCCGATGAGACCCCAGCCGAGGGTGAGCAGGTTCTGCCGCCCCGCTCGATCGACGACGGAGCACAGAACCCCGCCATGTTGCAGACGATGCAGAATCTCGCTGGCATAGTCCCAGAACACGACCTCGGTGCGCTGTGTCATGCGATCCTCCCCGCGCTATACTCTCGTACGAGCTGTTCAGTAGCTGCTAGTGTCCGGCTTGCTCGAGGTGCGCCTCACCCCGGTTCGGCTGCCGCGGGCTTCGGATCGAGATCGCCGCTTTCAATCATGGCGATGAGGGGCGAATCATCGATTCCCAGCGGCAAATCCACCCTGCCGCGGCGGCGGCTTGACTCGTAGCAGGCAAAAATGATCTCTGTGCCGTTCAGCGCGTTGCGTGCCGAGAGCTCGGATTCGCGCCCTGTCCGAAGCGCATCCACGATGTCGGCGATGGCACGTTCGATATAACCTGGTCCGTGAAGGTTCTCTCCCCGGGTATCGATCGTCTCCCAACCTGCTACGCCCTCTTTCCGATAGCGCAGCATAGGCCCAGGGTCGGGGCTCCACCCCACCTCGACGACGCCTCGCGTGCCGTGAAGCCGGAACGGTGGGCCGAGCTGCTGGACGCTCGAGCCGGTGATGATGATGGCTGTGACGCCGTTGCGGTACTGAACGTGGCAGATGGACTGGTTCTCTACAGGAGCACCGAACACCAGCTTTTCTTCGCGACAGTCGATCTGCCCGAGCACCCAGTCCGCGGGAGTCTCGTCGTTGAAATAGCTCATCATATCCAGCCAGTGGGTGCCGCCATCGTATAGATCGCCCACGAGCGCCTCCATGCGCACCAATTCGCCTACCTCGCCTGAATGCAGCAGGTCATAGGCCATGCGAATCGGGTAGCCGAAACGGCGTTGGTGGTTGAAAGTCAGTTTGGCGCCGTAGCGAGACGCGATCTCGAACATCCTGCGAGACTCACCCCAGGTGAGCGCCATCGGCTTCTCACAGTGCACCGCTTTGACCCCCGCCAGGCAACAGGCGATGGTCATCTCGGCGTGCAGCCTGGGCCAGGTACATATACTAACGATATCCAGAGACTCGTTGGCGAGCATCTCGTGATAGTCGAAATAGATGCGCTGGAGACCGTATCGGCCTGTGAAAGCCTCTGCATTCTCTGGTTTGATGTCGGCGCAGGCCACCATCACACAATCATCCGGTAGAGCCCTGTATCCCTCAGCATGTCTGTAGGCCATAGCATAGCCCAACGGCCCTGGTTTTTGCGTTGCGTCTCCCGTGCCAATGAACCCCACCCTATACTTGTGCATCACTACCCTCCTGATCTGCACCCGGATCGATGCTCCACAGTCGACACACACAAAGGTATTGTATCGGCGGATGTTACGCCTCGCAAACGGGCGCTCTTCCTCACGTAGAATCTGACTCTGTTATCGTGACTCGTAGAAAACCCTGACCGGAGGGCGTGGTGAACGAGGTCAGAACGACCGTCGATGAACGCTACAAATATCTGCGTATGGCGCACATACGCTGTGCGGTGGCAGAGTGTTCGGGCGAGATCCAGCTATTGAACGAGGCGCAGACTGCGGCACAATGTAACTACAAGCCCCTGACTGCCCTCTGCTGGCTCTCCTGTGGAGCACCTGGCGGAAGTCAAGATCAGCCGCAGCCGCTCTTTGCAGAAGAGCGATAACGCCCGTGTGGGGCAGACAAACTATACGTTAGTGCGCGCCCACCGCGGCAAAGAGCGCTTTGGCACGCATGCTTAACGAGACCTGCTCAGGGCGGGGAAGGTGACGCACTGGAAAGAGCTCTACACAAGCATCACCCTTTGTGTTGCGAGACGTATTCAGAGGCGTCTTGGGGCGCTCTTTGCTACCAAGTGCACTCGGGAAAGGAGCAGCACCAGCCTGGTTGGGTTATCATACAACAGAACTGTTGGGACAGAGTCGGACTATCGTTCGACTGGGCTCGACTCGAACAGATGACTTGATGGGATCCGAGACCAACGACTGCAGTTAGTCTGTTGCCACCTCTCCAGCATCGCCCTGGATGAGTATGGCGCGCGCTGGCGCCCCATCCACACCCAATAGATGCAATGGCAAGCATACAAGATCGTAGATTCCGGCTGCAACGCCCCCTAGCACGAGCCCCTCGAGGATGACTACCCCCGCTGCGAGCAGAGTCGTATGCACTGGGCCCGAGGCCTGGGAATAGATGTCCACCGAGAGCGCATCGATGCCCACGAGATGCACACCGCGATCCACCAGCCACGAGCCGGCCTCTGCGCTGAATGCTACGTACGTCTCATCGAGTTTCGATTTTAACAGCAGGCCTCGATCGGAGTTGCTCGTGCGAAATAGCAGGCGTTTACACCCCTCCGGAAGGCGTAACGATTCGAGCTCCGCAGGACCGATACACTCTGCGCGGGGCAGGTGGGCAACATACGCCCGCCCTATGAGCGCGCTCAACTCCAGCCCATCCATCGCGGGCCCCTTTGGCAGCAGATGAGACGGCGCATCGATGTGCGTGCCCGTGTGCGTCCCGAGTGAAAGACGATGTACGTTGGCGCCGTCACCCGCGTCAAGAGAGAGCACTCTCTCTACCAAGACCTCTGGGTCACCCGGCCAATTGAGCATACCTGTGGCAATGGGCAGCGAGATATCATAGATCATACGGCATCACTCTTCCGCGATATCGATGCTGCCAGTATCGGCTCGTAGCCGCAGTGTGTACTCTCGCTTCCCCCCCGATAGGTGCGAGGATCGACCGGCCAACCCCCGAGCGTCGATCCTCTGCGTGAGCCAGCCTGATTTCCGCTTCTCTTCTGGCATGACCCCACTCCTCCATCCCTCCGTATAGCGCACTAACAGCTATTCTGCTCTGCAACATCGCGCTCTATCGTCATCGGCAGCCCTGGCTCGCTCCGCATCTTGGGATTGCGCCATAGCGCACAGGCTCGTGCTCTACGATCAGGCACTGTCCGAGTCACAGTAGAAAGGCGACCTTGGAGCGGGAGTGAGGATACGGCTACATCTGACTACAATCAGTGGCGTATGCGCATGTAGTTGGGCTCAGAGCAGCAGGACGGCACAAGCCGGCCAACGACCACGATGATCAAGGGAGCCGGTCGCACGCCTATCGCCAAATACGGGCCCAAATATGAACACAGAGGAAGCGAGAGGGCGAACGCCTGCTAAAGCGCTCGCCCTCAGATTACGATCAGGGCTCCCTCCACGCCCGTCATTGAGGGGTGTGGAGACCTGATTCTCAGGTGAGGTAATCTCGAAGCTGACGGCTCCTGCTGGGATGCCGGAGCCTATCCAAAGCTTCGTGCTCGATCTGTCGAATGCGCTCGCGGGTCAGTCCGAACTTGCGCCCTACCTCCTCCAGCGTGTAGCTGCGGCCGTCATGTAGACCGAACCGCAAACGCAGGATCCGAGCCTCTCTTGGCGTGAGGGTGGTCAGCACGTCCTCCAGCTTGTCCTGCAAAAGGCGCTGGTAGGTACTGTCCGTCGGAGCCGGCGCCTCTTCATCCGGGATAAAGCTGCCCAACTCGCTATCCTCCTCCTCCCCCACCGGTTTCTCCAGGGAGAGGGGGCGTTGCGACACCTTGAGCATCCACTGCACCTTCTGAGGAGGTAGTGCCAGCTCCTCAGCGATCTCCTCCGGCGTGGGTTGCCTACCCCAATCTTGCTCCAGCTGCTGTGCTACCTGATACACTTTTCGAATGCGATCGCTGAGGTGCACTGGCAGCCGAATCACCCGCCCCTGATCCGCCAGCGCTCGAGTGATAGCTTGCCGAATCCACCACGTGGCATAAGTGCTGAAGCGGTGACCTCGACGGTAGTCGAACTTTTCCACCGCCTTGATAAGCCCCAAATTACCTTCCTGGATCAGGTCCAGGAAGGGGACGCCTTGTCCCAAGTAGCGTTTGGCAATGCTAACCA
Organism: uncultured Anaerolineales bacterium; assembly: GCA_964407215.1. GTDB lineage: Bacteria > Chloroflexota > Anaerolineae > UBA1429 > UBA1429 > CAYOUT01. The sequence goes on from CAYOUT010000002.1 coordinate 318,033, forward strand.
CAAGCCGCGTGTTCGCCCTAATAAGGTGCGTACGCGCTGCCTCTCCACGCTCCACAACCACGGCCAAGCGGTCCCGCTCATCCTCGGAAAAGCTAGAGTCCTGCTCGAGCTGCTTGCGAGCAAGCTCCCCCTCCTCCAATTGCCGAGCCAGGCTGACCTCTTGCTCCGCCGTGAGCAAAGGGACGCGCGCCATTTCTTTCAGGTAGAGGCTGATGGTGTCATCGCTGGCGATCTCACTGAGGTCAAAACGGGCATCGGGCTCGGGTTCCAGATCCTCCTCGGGCTCGATTTCCTCCTCGTTATCCTCATCCTCCTCATCCTCGAAGGCTGAATCCAGGTTGGCGTCTCCATCCGGCTCGCCCTCTTTTTTGTCACCGTAGATAACCTGGATCCCTTCCTCGCTCAGCTGGATGAACAGGTCCTCCAGCTCTGCCATATTCTCCTCTGCCTGAGGAAAAGCTTCCATCATATCATCGAGCGTGACATAGCCTTGGTCTTCGGCTTTGGCAAGCAGTAGCTGAACAGCCTTATTGTCTTTTTCTTGGATTTTCAGTGCCATGATAGCGTTGAACCGCCTATATATAACTCACTAACTCACAATGCTCTCGACATCCTTCGCAAAGGAATCCGCCGAGGCCAAGCCATCGGCGGATATGGTTTGCGACACAGGATCAGAGATCCAGCCCGGAGAAGCATTGCGCCGTATTCACTCGAGCCTGGAACCAATCATTGTAAGCGACAGAATGGCCTTGAAACCTTGGAGCCCTATTGTCGCCGTGCAAACCAACTATACCACGGAGCGCGTTATATGTCAAGCTATAGCCGGGGCAGATTCATATCGCGCTGCTTATAGTACCGCTCAGCGCCCATCCATGGGCGGGTACACTTTAACTCCCAGTAACTGGCTGGGCGTCACACTAAAACACACACTCTATCGCAGACACTAGTGATAGATTATATCATACATGTAGCGGCGTGTCTATGCATTGTGTGCTGTTCATCTGCTACAGTATACTATTCTGGTTGCCTGTGGCGCTCAAAGCTGCCTTGGCACGGCCTACCAGCGCCCGAGAGCTCGTGATGTCCTAGCGACTGGAGAGGATTGGGGCACAATGGCGGCGGGAAGGTGCTATCGTTCGGAGGCTCGACGCCCCCACTGTTGGTTTCCCGCAACGAAGCGCAAATACTCAACACCATAGGTACGAATCTCGCTAAGAAATACGGCTTGCGGAGGCGCAAGTGCGATGGCTGCAAAATCCGGCCGCGCCGCTGCTCCCGATTGACGGTTTTGCTCGAGATGCCTATTCTTTGGCGAGATATTTCGTGCTGATCTGGAGCGAGAAGCTGATGAAAGTTGCTATCCTCGCAGAAAACTTGAGCAGGCGCTTCGGTGATACCACCGCCGTTAATACACTCAACCTTGCCGTCTCTTACGGAGAGGTCTTTGGCTTTTTGGGACCAAACGGTGCCGGCAAGACCACTACTGTACGCCTATTGAACGGCGTGCTCACCCCATCAGCCGGCCGCGCGATCGTGCTCGATCGTGAGGTGGGCCGTGATACGTTGGAAGTGAGGCGGCGCACGGGTGTGCTTACAGAGGCACCGAACTTGTACGAAGGCCTGACGGCGCGAGAGAACCTCCTGTTTTGGGGAGATGTCTATGGCGTGTCGCAGGATAAGCTCCCAGGGCGGGTGAGCAGGTTGCTAGAGGAGTTTGGCCTTGCCTCTCGGGGCAATGACCCAGTGAGCGCGTTCAGCAAGGGCATGAAACAGCGGATGGCTATCGCTAAGACGCTGCTTCACGAGCCGGAATTGATTTTCCTTGACGAGCCCACATCCGGCCTGGATCCCGAAGCGGCGCGCATGGTGACGGATCTGATTCAGCGGCTTAGCCGGCGTTCAGGCCGGACTGTTTTTCTCTGTACACACAACCTGGACGAAGCACAACGCCTGTGCGATCGCGTGGGCATTATCGATCGAGGGGTTCTGCGTGCGGTAGGTACTCCGAAAGAGCTGGCGCAGCAGCTTTGGCCGAGGCCGTGGGTGGATATCGACCTGCGGGGCGCTCCGGCGCTCGCGGTTCAAAGCGCGATTGAACACTTGTCCTACGTCCATAGTTGGGCGCAGGAGGGGGAGCACTTGGCTATTGAGCTCTCTGACGAGGAGGCTATCCCCGACACGGTGGCTGCGATCAGTTCGGCTGGCGGTCGGATCTATCGTGTCACCCCGAGGGAATATACCCTTTCGGAGATCTATTTCGCAATTCAAAGCGACAGCCACCAGGAAAGCCACTGCGAGGAAACCACCCAATGAACTGGAACTGGCGCGCCATTCGGGCCATCATGCGTAAAGACCTCAAACAGGTGACCCACAACACTATGGTTTGGTTGCCTATTGCCTTGGTGCCTCTCATCATGATGGTTATCCTGCCCCTGATCCTGGTGATGCTGCCCACTTTTGTCCCACCCGACGAGCTGTCGAACGACGATCTGAGCATGTTGTTCGATATGCTTCCCCCTAATCTGAGTCAACCGCTGCTGGGCCTGTCGCCCGAACAGCAGTGGGTGACACTGAGCGCGAACTATATGTTCGCCCCTATGTTCCTTATCGTGCCACTTATGGTGGCCAGCGTCCTGGGCGGCGACAGTTTCGTTGGTGAGAAAGAGCGTCGCACTCTGGAGGGCCTGTTGTACACGCCGCTCACCGATGCCGAGTTGTTCGTTGCCAAGCTACTGGCTGCTCTGATGCCAGCTCTGGTGGTGACTCTAGTCTGCTTTTTGCTCTACGGCGTGTCAGTTAACGTAGGCGGTTATCGAACGATGGGCGGTATCTTTTTCCCAGCGTCCACCTGGTGGCCGCTAGTGTTCTGGCTGGCGCCAGGGGTGTCGGTGGCTGGTCTTGGTATCATCGTGCTGGTATCCTCCAAAGCCAAGACCTTTATGGCAGCGCAACAGACAGCGAGCTTGCTGGTTTTACCCATCATGTTCTTGATGGTTGGGCAGGTAAGCGGGTTGTTTTTCCTGAGTGTCGGTCTGTTGCTGGGCGTTGGCGCGCTCGTCTGGTTGATCGGCTTCTGGCTGATCTGGATTGGTTCCAAGACTTTTTCGCGCGGGGAACTGATCGCGCGGCTGTGACGGCGAGATAACGTATTTGAGAGGTGTGTACGTGAGCGAATCTAATAGACATGAGCGTCTCCTGCAAGAGCTTCGTCAAGAATACGAAGCACGCTTTCCTTTGTCGCGAACTGCGCATACACAATCGGAACGCTGGCTGGTGGACGGAGGTAGCCACGGTGTTCGCCTTTTTGAGCCGTACCCTTTTCACATCACAGCGGCAGCGGGTGCTACCGTTACTGATCTGGACGGGCACGAGATTCTGGATTTTTGGCAGGGACACTATGCCAACATTCTGGGGCATAACCCGGAGCCGATTCGCAACGAGCTGGTGGCAACCTTGACAAGTGGCTACGGCCTGCTCACGGGCTTGCCTGAGGATTTCGAGGCCGAGTACGCCCAGGCACTGGCCACAGCGGTGGGAGCTGAGCGCGTTAGGCTCACTACTGCGGGAACACTGGCTACTATGTACGCTATCATGCTGGCGCGCGCTCACACCCGTCGCAGGCTGGTGCTCAAGCTCTCGGGGGGATGGCACGGGGCCAATCCGATGGCTCTCAAGGGGGTCTCGCACACCGCGAGTGGCTTTGATCAGGTGGATTCTGCGGGGGTGCCGGTTTCTACAGGAGACGAGATTATCGTTACCCCCCTGAACGATGTCGAGAGCTTACGCAAGATCTTTCGAGCCGTGGGAGACCGTATCGCCTGCTTTATTTTTGAGCCCTGTATGGGGGCTGCCGGCTTCACACCGGCTAGCGGAGAGTTCATGTGCACCGCTCGAGAGCTCACCGAGCGTTACGGCGCGTTGCTGATCCTGGACGAGGTGATCACCGGATTCCGCTACGCCGCGTCGGGTGTACAATCTTTGTACGATGTCACGCCGGATCTCTCCACCTTTGGCAAGATCATCGGCGGTGGGATGCCCATCTCTGCCGTGCTGGGGCGCGGAGAGGTGATGGGGCTGGCCGGCAAAGAGACCCCCGAGAGAGTTTGGTTCAATGGAGGTACTTTCTCCGCACACACATTGTGTTTGCAGGCGGGCCTGACCATGATCCGGTACCTGAAGGCGCATCAAGAAGAACTCTACCCACGATTGCGAGCTCTTGGCGAACGGATGCGCACCGGCATCGAGCGCGTCTTTGCTGACCGTGGTGTGCTGGCCAAGTGCACTGGCCACGGCAACGATCGGGTGCCGGGATCCTCGCTGTTCACGGTCAGTTTTCCCACCCGAGACGATGTGTTCCCCGCCTCCGCCGAGGACCTCTCAGACTCGCGGCTCACCCATGTGGCATTGCGAGAGCAAGCGTTCAAGTTATCATTACTGCTTCACGGCGTGAACGTGGTACACGGCGGCGGCGCTCTTTCTTACAGCCACAGCGAAGCCGATCTCGAACAGGTATTTGAAGCCTGTGATGCTTTTGCCCTCCGCTTGAAAAGGATCTGAGCCCACTACATCAGCCCTGGGCCTGGCGTGGCCCCCCCAGAAGGGGGTGCCGCGTTATTTGGAGTGACAACTTGTTAACACAAGCTCATTTGACAGGGCCCTCAGCCCATGCCATCCTCTATCCATCTGTAGATCGGAGGAGCCTGTGATCCAGTGGGTGGACCAGTCTGCGCTGGCGGCGCTCAGCGGTGTCGTGATACCAGCCTATTTTTCGGACAAGCCGTCCGACGAGACGGTGAGGCATCTTTTATGGATGACCTTGGCCGACTGTCACCACTATACGCCCCTTGAGCGGGTGTGGTTGGTGGTAGATGGGGATCTCCGCACAGCTCACATCGCGCATAGCCTACGCGATGCGTTGTGGCGTGAACACGGCTACACATTTCAGCTCCTATCTCTGCCCGAGAATGGCGGCAAGCTGTGGGCTATGCAGATGGGAGCCCGCGCCCTGGTGGATGCCAGCCCCGACGTGCAGTATATGGTGGTTCGCGATGGGGACGGCGATCATGCTGCAGCGGACCTACCGGCGCTGCTCCGTGCGGCCACGCAGCTCGCGGAGAGCTATGGTAGCACGCATCTGATTGTGACGGGCGCACGGCGCAGCCGACATCATCCCATGGGCTGGCTCCGCGGCGAGATGGAGACTCTGCTCGATCAGGTGACGCTGGATGCGTTGTCGTACTATTTGGCGCGCGAGGGACGGGTGCTGAACCTTCGCCACGTGGCCTCGCCCCTGCCAGATCTCAGTAGCGGATTCAAAGTGTATGGCCGCCAGATGCTGGAGGCCCTCTTTGTACGCAACACTCCGCAGCTGGTCTCTCTCTCAGAGAGCGACTATTGGCACTATGGGCCTGAGACTTGCACTATTGTGGAGGCTATGCTGGGCGGGTGTGTGTTGGGCGAAGTGTTACGGCTAACTTGGGATGGGCAGCCGACCACTTCCTTTGGTGAGTTCAAGCAACTGTCTCTGTACGGCGAGTTGCTGGCATGGGTTATCGCGCGGCTTGCAATCCCATTGCAGGTCGCGGCCCAATTCTACGATAACCACACGCCGCACATGCTGTTACGTACCACTGCGGAGGGACGCGAATCGCTGGAGCACCTACGGGCCTATGCCCTCAACAGGGCGGGCGAGTATGCAGGCGTCGAGGCGGGCGTCCCACCGCCAGTCGCTAGCCTTCCCTTCGTCTGATGGGCGTGCGAGCTGCGAATGCCACGGTGCCTCGAGTTCCGAGGGCGCTGCTATCTATCTTGAAGCGCATTTGGCACGAACCTCTTCGCGGTAGGCTCGCCGTAGTAGCGATCGTCGCGCTGGCGGCCGCCCTCCGGCTGGTAGCGTTGGGCTCACTGCCCCCCGGCTTGTATCGCGATGAGGCCTACAACGGGCTCGACGCATTGCAAGTTCTGGCGGGGAATATGCCTCTGTATTTTCCCGCTAACAACGGTCGAGAGCCTCTGTTCATCTATTTGGTCGCTCTCAGTATCGGCGTGATAGGTCGCTCACCATTGGCGTTGCGTCTGATCTCCGCGCTCTGTGGGGTGGCGACGGTGCCCGCTATTTACTGGCTCGGTGAGCAGCTCTACGGACAGCGTGTAGCCTTGCTTGCGGCGCTCCTCGCAGCTACCAGCGTGTGGACCCTGAACTTGAGCCGAGTGGCCTTTCGCGCGGCTCTCATGGTGCCGCTTATGACGCTAACGCTCGCACTACTATGGCGGGGACTGCGCCTGCGCCAGGGGCGGAGTATGGCGGCGGCGGGGGCTCTCTATGGTTTGTGCTTTTACACGTATACAGCGGTGCGCACCAGCGCGCTGGCGCTGGCGCTGTTCGGGGTCGCCTGCTTTGTATGGCACCGCGATCTGGTTTGGCGGCGCGGATGGGCGCTGTTTGGCGTATGCGCGTTTGTAGTGATTGCCCCCCTGGGGTTGTACTTTGTAGGGCACTGGGATGAAACCATGGGGCGTGTGGCGCAGGTATCGATCATGAACCCTGCAATCAGTGGGGGGGAGCCGCTGAGCGCTCTGTTGCGTAACATATGGGCCGCGCTGACGGGCTTGGTCTATCGGGGCGACTTTATCCCGCGGCATAACGTGCCCAACCGGCCAGTGTTCGGCCCGCTGATGGGCGTCGCGTTCACAGTGGAGGTGGCGCACTCGATATTACGAGTTCGGCGGGAGCCCGCTGCTGCTCTGATACTGGCTTGGTTGGGCGTCATGTTGTTGCCGACCATTCTGGCCGAAGGCGCGCTGCATATGTTGCGCGGCGCGGGCGTGCTGCCTGTGCTGTTTCTCTTCCCTGCGCTGAGTCTGACGGCTCTGATTGACTGGGCGAAGAGCCGAGACAAGATGCTGGCGGGGATCGTGGCTGTCACCGTAGTGCTCATCATCGGTGCGGGGAGTGATGTCACAGCTTACGCCAGACATCTGCGTAGCGACGCCGTGTACTATAACTTTGAGGCGGGTGCGACGCTCTTGGCCCAGGAGGTTAATCGATTCCGCGGTGTGGGCTGGAGGGGGAAAGAGGCCGCTGACGAGGTGGGGTTGCTGGCACGAGAGGGCCGCACGGCCTTTATCGCTCAGCGTCTTTGGGAAAACTGGCCGTCGGTGCGCTACTTGTGCCCCACTGGGGATGATCTGGGAGTCCTCGGCTCGGATAACGGGGCGGTCGTGGGGGGTGGAGACGTTTTGCTGGTGCTCTGGCCGTTTGAGGACAACGGAGATGCCCTCGCCTTGCTGCCGCATGGTCGGCTGATCACGGTGCGCGAGGGAGCTCAGGAACGGGGCGATCTCGAGGCCGAGAGCAGACTGCTGTACTTTACTGTGGAGACCTCTTCCCCCGATGGGCTGCTCGCGTCGCCAGTAGCGCGCTTTGAGCAGGGGATTCAGCTCGTAGGCTACCGCATCACAGGAATGGATGCTGGCAACCTGGCCGTGGATCTTTACTGGCACGCTACACAACCCGTACCTGTCGGCTATACAGTGTTCGTGCATGCGTTACAGGGTGAACAGCCGGTGGGTCAACATGATGGGCCGGCTGCCAGTGGGTACTATGGCACGGAGGTCTGGCGTGCAGGCGATACCATCAGAGATCATCACGTCCTGAGCTTGGACGTTCCGTTGAGCCCCGAGACATCTCGCGTGGAGGTGGGGCTCTATCGGCTGGATACGATGGAACGCCTCGAGCTCGTGGATGAGAGCGGCCAAGGCGTTGGGGAGACGAGTGTGCCGCTGCGAGGGCTCTCCAGCGACAATGTCCCTGAACTCTTTGGCAAGGGTTGACCCGATGGCAGCCTTTCAGAGTGTCAAGAAACCCGATATAGCTTTGTGCCTGGCGATCGCTTTATCGGTGGCGGCTGCGATGCCTCTGCTGGTCGGCCCCGGATTCGTGAATACCCGTGCCGGCGGCGATTCACTGTTCTTGGTTCAGAGGGTGCAGCAACTCTCTGAGAACCTGCGAACGGGGGTGTTCCCCGCTCGGTGGATGCCCGATGCGGCCTATGGTTTGGGCTATCCTTTCTTCAACTTTTATGCGGCTATGCCCTACTATATCGCCTCCCTGTTACAGCTCGCGGGCGCCGGAGTACTGTGGGGCATCAAACTCACACAGACCCTCGGGTTCGTGCTAGCTGGGCTCGGCATGTATCTGCTTGCGTATCGAGTAACGCCTCGAAAAAGTGCGGCGTTGTTGGCCTCTGCGGTCTACACTTTTGCGCCTTTTCATCTCATCAATGTGTACGTGCGCGGCGACGCCCTCTCCGAGTTTTACGCCTACGCCCTCTACCCTTGGATCATCTATGCTGTATTGAGGCTACGTCAACGAGCAGACCCCCTGAATGTTGCCCTATTGGCCGCGAGCTATGCTTGCCTGGTATTGTCGCACAACATCTCTGCTATGATCTTTAGCCCTCTATTGGGCTTTTGGCTACTGGTAGAGACGCTGGCTCGCCGTGAGGCACGAGTGCGATGGCTTTTGTCCAGCGGGGGAGCTATCGCGCTAGGGCTTTTGCTCAGCGCCTGGTTCTGGGCGCCGGCTCTACGCGAGCAGGGGTTGGTACAGCTTTACGAGCAGACCACGGGCTATCTCCACTACGCTGGCCATTTTCGCGGCGCCGATCTTGTACAACTCCGCTGGATCCATGACTATGCTATCACCGCTACCGAAACGCCTTGGAGTGCGGGGCTCATCCAGGCGCTCGTGGGCTTGGCGGGCTTGGCGGGATTGGTGGCTTTGGGCGCTTCTGCGGTCAGGCGACGAGCGGTGCACACGAGCCAGGCTATCGCGGCGGTGTCGTTACTTGGCTATAGCTTTCTCATCACGCCGGGCTCCAGGTGGCTGTGGGACCACCTGCCGCTGTTACCGTACACGCAGTTCCCGTGGCGCTTGCTGGCGGTGCAGGCGTTCGCCACCGCTTTGATAGCGACGGCGCTTCCGGGCCTATTTCCCTTGCGATGGGGCTGGGCGGTGACGCTGGGGTTCGCTCTACTGGCCGCCGTCGGGGGGATGGCGGGGTTACGACTCGACCGGCTGCCTATACGGGAGGCGGACCTTTGCGCCGACCGGCTGATGTTGTATGAGACTTATTCGGGCAATATCGGCACGACGATTCGCAACGAGTACCTTCCGGATTTAATGATCCCCCGTCCATATCTATCGGCGGTGCAGTTGATGGGGGGCAACAAGCCGTCACCATTGGCGCTGGAGGGCACTCTCGACGCGGCGCAGCTTCTGGAGCGCGGTCCCGAGCGAGAGCTGTGGCAAGTCGAGATCTCCTCGCCGGCGCTACTAGCTTTCCACACGATCTTTTTTCCAGGATGGGAGGCGATTGTAGATGACACGCCGCAGGGCGTCGAGCCTCTGGCCGGCCTAGGGTTAGCGGGAGTGCGATTACAGCCGGGAACGCACCGAGTCGAGCTGCGCTTTAGCCAGACGCCAGTTCGCCGTTATGCAGAATGGGCCTCTGCCGTGGGCCTGGTGATTTGGGTGCTGTTGGTGGTCTATCAACTGCGGCTTTCCCGCGCGGGTGTGATCGGGCTGGTAGCGATGGTGGCTGTCCTGGCGTGTGCCTGGTGTGGAGTGCGATACGGCGTGTTCTCACGGGGTGCTTCGGGGCATCGAGTGACAGCGGTAGGCCCCGCAGTGATGGACTTTGCACGAGCACCCTACCTGCATGAGGAGCCAAGCGGCGTGTGCTGGGATGGCGCCTGCCTAAAGGGGTACACGCTGTCTGACACGCAGCTCGCGGCGGGCGATACGCTGCGGGTGGTGTTGGAATGGCGCGACACTCTCCCCAGCTATTGTGCGCATCTGGAGCTGACTGCGGCCAACGCCCATCTCTTTGAGCCCAGCCCGCGTTGGGCATGGGCGGTGGCGGCTATCGAGGAAGCACATACTGTGATGGATGTGGACCTTCCGGAGGATCTACCGCCGGGGCTGTATGTGCTGCGACTTTCTGTAACGCACGAAGGAACTGAGCTCCCCCCGCGCACGGGGGCTGGCCAGCTTATGGGGGAGATCGCTTTGCAGCCCGTACAAATATTGTCGACGCGACGCTCACTCGGTGAGGAGCCCGCACTCGGGCAGTATGGGGCCGAGCAGACACCGCCCGTTATCTCGCTGGTGGAGGTTGGCGCTGCGTCTCGTGGAGAAAGGGAACTGGTTGTCTCACTTACCTGGCGCTCTGAGCGACAGGCCCCCCTCAACTATGCGCTATCGGTGCGGATCAAAGGCGCGAACGACGAGGTGTTGGCGGCGCGCGACTTGCCACCGCTCTTGGGGATGTATCCCACCAGTCTGTGGCGGCCGGGCGAGCTCATCACAGATCGGGTCATCCTATCCCTGCCCAATGGCGAGCTTGGCGCTGGGGATCGCGCCCTCGAAGTGGTGTTGTACGATCTCGCTACGCTGCAGGCCGCGGGAACGACCCTCATCCACGATCTTGTCGTAGATCCACCCGAGGCCGGTTAGCGACGGAATGCCGCTTTTCCGCGAGGATCATTGAACCGGCACCTGCCCAATCCGCAAGCGCGTGCCCTGTCCCTCGCGCACCAAGCGTTCATCCAGAACCTGTAATGGCTCCAGCGTGAAAGCATCATAGACCTCCAGAGTGATTGAGGCAGCGCCCTGTGGTGCATCGACGGGCACGGCGAGACTATGGCGGTCGGTAACCACCCATCCACGCACCCACTTGAGCGTGGGAATAGCGCCTAGGGCGGGGGTGCCGTCCGACTTGAGCTCCCATCCAAGGTCGTCACGTCGCAAGCCCAGCGAGAGGCTATAGTCTTGTACGAGCGGTCTCAATGAGAGGAGTCGTGGCTGTAGCCTGACATTCCGCGGGGGTTGTACACTTGCGGGAGGACGATCAAGGCCCACAAACACCATCTCGCCTCCGAGGGGGACGTAGCGCAATGGGCCTGTGGGGATTCGCAGATACATATCGCGCACCGCGCGACGATGCCACGGCCCCAGAAGCGCCAGCGGGCGGCCGTCCGCGTACACCAGCGATAGCGTGACTTCGGTCAGCGAGTGGGGCAGGTCCATGACGATGGTGGCGCCCGTTCCAGTGGGCAGGTTGGGCAGCGTGACCTCTGCTAGGACAGACTCTCCATGCAAAGCACGCACACTCAGCGCTTGCGGGTTCGAGGCTGGTGTCGCGCCCAGAAGCGGTAAAGGATGTTGATGCCACCAATGCAGGTAAAGCCGCGTCTGGCCGGGTACACCCCGGTCATAATCGACGCCGGCCAGTTGCCACCCTCCCTCCCACACCTCTTGGCGAGGATGTAGTGTCGCGACTGTGCTCCGCGCAGGTTGCACGGTGAGTGTGTCCAGCACGACGGTATCTGCCTCGGCAGCACGCAGGCGTTTCCATCCGTCGTCCATCATCCAATAAAAGCCGGTGACGACTTGATAATCGCCGGGCGAGGCATGCAGGAGCAGCGGGAACCGATAGGTATCCACTCTCACCTCGTTGGATAGATAGCTCGTGGTTATTTGGGCAATATCTCCCTGCCCCACAACCCCTTGCGGCCCAACGATCTGTACAAAAGTCGTATAGTCGCGCTCTAGAGGCTGAGTGGGGCGCCAGTAGATGTCAAGGTTCACTATACCGCCGGGCTGCAGGGAGGGGGCGTCAAAGGAATACCCCAGCAGCTCGATTCCATCCTCAAAATCCACTGGCCGCGTGGTGATTTGTTGCGGTGGCGCCTCCAGAGGCATCTCCCGCACGAGCCAGGCGCCATGGAAGGGTACGAAACGATAGCCAGCGTGTTGATAGGCGTAAAATGTGTTAGTTACCAGAACCGGACGTTCCGCTATGGCCTCGCCTATGCGGCGCAACCAGACCTGCTCGTTGGGCGTAGCTCCCTCCGGATAGACATAGTCCACCTGCACGTCGGGCCTGTGCCCCTCTACCTGCTGCAGATACCAGAGGGGTGTGGCGTGGTGCCAGTTCGCAAGGATGAGGCTGTTCGGTGGCGCGTCGAATAGGAGTGCCTCGGCATAGGCGCGCTCTGTGATCTCGGTGTGTAGGGCGCGAAAGCTGGGGTAATTGTGAAATCCATTCCAAGCGGCGGCCAACAGCAGCATGATCGAGAGTGCTTGGGCTACTCGCTCTACCCTAGGGGCTCGCAGTAGCAGGCCCAGCCCACACCCCAGCAGCAACGCGAGCGCTACATAGGAGGGGATCAAGTACTCCACCGTTTGGGGGGCGCGGTAGGTGATTGCAGCCAGCGTATTCACTGCCCAGACTCCAGCGAGCAACAGTAGCACGTGCTTGCGGTGACTGGCGAGCGGAAAGACGCTTAACCCCATAGCCACCGGCAGCCAGAACCCGAACTGCAACACGATGATGTCGATCCAGATCCGCAGGCGCGTACTCAGCTCGGGCAGACTCTGAAAGGCGAACAAGTCGCCGCGAAAGCCCAGTGCGAGCACGTGGTTGAGAAAACCGGAGAGCGAGCGGATCGGTTCGGAGTCAAAGGGCGCGCCCATGAGGCTGCGCAGGGGCAGATAGAGTAACACCAGCGATGAAGCGGCCAAGGCGGCCGCCGCTGGTGCCCAGCGCCGAGGCTGTAGCGGCAGGTTTGGCTCTCGGGCTAGAATATACGCAACAAAAGGCAATCCCAGTAGAGCCACTGAGGCGTGGTGTCCAGCCCCCAAGCCGTATAGGACGCCAAAGGATACCAGGGCGCGCGATGATTGCTCCTCTCCCCAACGCAACAGCGCGTCGATGCAGAGCGCCGTTAACAAGGCTGTCAGGCTGCGGATATTCGCTGTGGTGCTCTGTGCCCAAAAGGTGGTGCTCAGCGCAAGCGAGGCGCCCGCTATCAGGGCTGCTAAAGACGATCGTGATGTACGGCGTACGGTGTGCGCAACGACGCTCACCGTCAGCGCACCGCACACTGCGGCGAACAGGTTCACACGGCGAGCTATATCGCCCACGGGGAGCAGTGTGAATAATTTGCCTAGCAGCGTGTATAGCGGATACCCGGGTGGGTGAGCGATCCCGAGCACGTGGCTCACCAACTGGAACTCGCCACTATCCGCCGGAAGCACAGTAGGCGCCAGCGTCGCGATGTACAACCCCAAAGAGCCGGCCAAGAGCACGCTCTCGGGCCAGTAGCCACATCTCGCGCTACGCAGGTTCTGGGTCAATAGAAGGCCCAATGTAGCCGCCAAAATCGAATAGCTGAGGAGCGGCAACGCACGCGGCCAGAGCAAGTACAACGCCAGCAGTGCTATTGGCCAGGTGTGGCGGCAGACTCGATTCAGAGACCAGGCGATAGCACAGCCAAAACCGACGCAGGTTGCGATGAGCGCCAACAGGCCCGGTAATCGCCACGGAATTGGCACACTCTCGGCCAATACGCGGCCGATAAAGAGGCCCACGACGACACCTTGCCCCACGATGCGCGGTGTTCGCTCCAGTGCTCTGCGGAGTGTGTCGTTCGGCATACGATGCCGATCTCCTTTGGGTGGGCTTGAATTGTGGCTGTGCCACTCTGCGGCGTCTGAGGCATTCTACCCCAGAGGCTCGGGGCATCCAAAGCGAGGATTGGGCTTACAGTCTCGCTACCAAGCGGTAGGCCGACAGCGTCTGTTCCGCTACAAGCTCCCAGGAGAAGTGTTGAGCATGTGCCAAACCGGCTTGGGCCAGGCGTTCACGCAGAGAAGAGTCCTCGACGATCTCTCGCAACGCATTGGCCAGAGCTCTCACATCACCCGGGGGAACCAGCAGGCCCCCAGGCCCCGCAACCTCTTCCAGAGAGCTGCCCGTTGTTGTGACCACTGGTGTGCCACAGCGGAGCGCTTCGAGTACGGGCAGGCCGAAACCCTCGTAACGAGAGGGAAAAGCCAGTGCTGTGGCGCCCGAATACAGCGCGGGCTTGTCTTCCTCGGGCACCCACCCAATACAATGCACATTGACTTTGAGTTCGTCGGCCACACGGCGGGGATCGGGCGTGAAGGCTGTATCGCTCGTTGGCAGCTCGCCGGCGATCACCAGTGCGACATCGCCCAACTGGTGGCTCACACTGGAGTAGGCTTGGATCAACTCGGGAACGTTCTTGCGCCGATCAAAGCCGCCAAGATAGAGCAGATAGCGGGCAGGGAGCCCCCATCTCGTCAGTATGGGCTGCCGTTCCTCACGAGAGAGCTCTCGATAGTGCGGGGCTGCTGCCAGATAGACCACTTGGATCCGATCGGCGGGAATCCGAAGCAAACGCTGGATATCGTTTGCCGAGGCTTGCGAGTCGGTAAGGATGCGCGCGGCACGGCGTGCTGCGCGCGCCATTCGCTGCATATAGCTTCGCACCAGCCAAGAGCCGCGGTATTCTGGAAGCGACAGCGGGATCAAATCGTGAATTGTGACCACTGTGGGAACGGTGGGGGCCAGAGGAGGGGAAAAATAGGGCACGTGTGCCACGTCGATGCCCTCTTTGCGGCAGGCCCAAGGATACGCAAGTTGTTCGTACCAGAGCTTGGCGAGGTTCTCGTGGCGCCCGTCAAAGGGTGTGCATACAAAATGTGTGTGCCAACTGGAGGGCTTGGTACTTTGCATCTGTATGTATCGAGGGAGGAACAGGTGGTATTCCTCGGGCGCTTGGGCCACCATGGCGCGCAACAAGGCCTCCAGATATTGCCCGGTGCCCGTCGCCCGCATGCCCCAGAATGTGCCGCTCAGGCCGATCCTCATGTTACAGTAACCTCGTGGTGTGTCGGAGGCAACGCGACTCCCAAAGACGACATATGACGTGCCCGCTCAAGGATGAGCGCTATTCTACCAACAGTGTCGCGCAGGGGCAATGCGCCCCTATGCCCCGAGCGAGCATGCTTGACACCCATCTGTCCCACAATATAATCAGTGCACTTGGGCTGGGCTCCAAGTGCACTCATAGCTCTAGAATGCCCGCGGAGGGAGGATGGTCTGGAAGCCCGCCAAGACGTTGGGTCTCATCGTCGGCCTCATCATCGTGCTCACCATCGTCAGTATAGACGTCTTTTTGGTTGTGAGCATGCAGAGGCAACCGATCAACCTGAGCCTATATGTCACGGGGTTGTTGTTCGTTCTAAGTCTCCCGCTGTTGGGGGTCTCTGCCTACTGGGTGTACGGTCTCTTGACCCTGCGCTACTACTTGGATCGTAACCGGCTGGTGATTACGTGCGGAGCGTCTCGTCACGTTATCCCGATGGGGTCGGTGCAGCGGGTCATCTCAGGGGCTCAGGTGGGGGTGACCGAAGGGATTCGTGGCGTCGGTTGGCCCGGCTATATGGCGGGGCGCATGTCGTTGGAGGAGGGCGGTTCACTGTATGTGTACAGCACCGAGCCCATCCAGCGCCAACTTGTGCTCGTTACCGCTGACAGCTGGTACGGTATCTCTCCGGAAAACACGGAACGCTTCCTGGCGCAACTGGCCGAGTTCCGTGCGCAAGAACCTACTGCGGAGGTACAGCAGCGTATCGAACACGCGGCCATTACCCAATGGCCGGTGTGGCGTGACGAATGGTTCTGGGGAGCGATCCTTGTGGGCTTGTTGGCGAACTTGGTCTTGTTTGGCGTCACTTTCGCTCTGTATCCAGGGCTCCCCGAGAGGATAGGGCTACATTTTGATGCGCGTGGCGACATTGACCTCGTAGCCTCCAAAGCCGGTCTGCTGGTGATTCCCGTCATCGGCGCGCTAGCATTGGTAGTCAACAGCCTGCTGGGTATCCTATTGCATTATAAAGAGCAGGTGGCTGCCTACCTACTTTCGGGGATGTCCATGATTCTGCAGGCTGTGCTGTGGGTAGCCGCTCTGGGCATATTGACACGATAGTATGGTCAACAGCTGGGAACTGCTTGCTGGATTGATCTTTGGCGGCTTGGTCGCTTGGTGGGGCGACCGTCTTGGGGCGTACTCTCGCAGTGGGACGGTGACAGTGTTGGGCATCTGCCTCATCGGGTTCGGAGCTGGCGGTTGGATCTGGGGCTCTCTTCTCGTGATCACATTCGTTGCCATGGCTCTGTGGTCCAGGTACGGGGCGGAACGCAAGGAGAGCATCCTGGATCGGCTGAATGGCAACGCCCGCCGAGACTGGCGACAACTGGTGGGCGGTGTGGGGTGGGCGGCCATCTTGGCGCTGCTCAACTTGATCACGCCGGGTTCGTCGGTGGTGTTTGTCGCCTATGTGGGCGCACTCACAGCTCTGAATGCGGATGTCTGGGGCACCGAAGTGGGTGTATTGAGCCGTGCAAAACCAAGACTTCTGACGACGGGACAGCAGGTGACGGCCGGCACACCAGGGGCAGTATCCGGCTTGGGGATTGTGGCCGCGATCGGCGGGGCTTGGCTGATCGGGTTCGCGGCTCTGCTCACTGTCAGGATCGCGTCTAGTATTACGAAACAACCCTGGAACCACGATTATATTAGCTTGCCGGTGCTGGCGACGTTGGGGGGGATTGTTGCTACACTGGTAGACAGTTTACTTGGCTCTACAGCGCAAGCCTTGTATTATTGTGAGCGTGATGAGCGCTACACTCAGGATCCCGTCCATGTGTGCGGCGCGCCGACGCGGCAGGTGCGCGGATGGCCCTGGCTGAACGATGAGGGGGTCGATCTGGTGGCTTCCTTGGTGGGAGCTGCTGTAGTGGCGGTGTTGTTTGCTTGGCTTGCACAAGGCGGTGGGTGATGGTAGAATCGCTCGGCATGAGGGAGGTTTTGGCCGCGCTTTGATCGTCATCAGAGTCCAATCGGAGGAGGTTTGGTCAATGGGTCACAAGGAAACCATTTATGAGGGCATCCTGAACGGCAATATGAAGGCTGTTGAGGAGGCTACCAAGGCAGCGCTCGCTGAGAGCGTGGCCGCTGCCGAGCTGCTTAACGAAGCGATGATCCCCGCGATGGGTGAGGTGGGGCGTCTCTTTGAGGCCAACGAGTATTATGTACCAGAGATGCTGATCGCCGCTCGGGCTATGAAAGCGGGTTTGGCCATAATTCGCCCCGTTCTGGTGGAAGAGGAAGTGGAGCCCCTTGGCAAGGTTGCACTGGGCACAGTAAAGGGCGACCTGCACGATATCGGCAAGAACCTGGTAGCCATCATGGTCGAGGGTGCTGGCTTTGAGGTGGTTGACCTAGGGGTGGATGTGAGTGCAGAGGCCTTTGTGGCCTCGGCTCGCGACAAGGGCGTCAACGTGATCGGGCTTTCTGCCCTATTGACCACCACCATGCCGAGCATGAAGGCGACTATAGAGGCATTGCAGGAGGCAGGGCTGCGAGATAATGTCAAGGTCATTATCGGCGGCGCGCCTGTGACGCAGAAATACGCCGATGAGATCGGAGCCGACGGCTATGCACGTGACGCTGCAGGTGCCGCCACTCTGGTCAAAAGGCTGGTTGGCGTCGCTTAGAACGCCCGGCGTTTTGACGCTTCAAGGCTCCCTCTCGAGAGGGAGCCTTTCTTTGTGTCCCGGCCCCTTCATAGTATAATCAGTCTACTTTACCGCTATGCGGAGGCATCATGTCGGAACGCATTATCTCATCGGCCTCGCGCCCAGACGAGGTGCCAATCGAACAGAGCTTGCGCCCCCGCGTCCTCGCCGAGTATGTCGGCCAAGAGCGGGTTGTGGAGAGCCTGCAGATCTTTCTCCAAGCCGCTCGAGAGCGAGGTGAAGCACTGGATCATATGCTGCTCTACGGGCCTCCGGGTTTGGGCAAAACCACGCTTGCCAATGTGGTCGCTGCTGAAATGGGAGTCAGTATCAAGATCACATCCGGCCCCGTTATAGAGCGGCCTGGCGATTTGGCAGCTATTCTGACGAACCTCCGCGAGGGAGATATCCTTTTTGTGGATGAGGTACACCGCTTGAGCCATGTGGTCGAGGAGGTGCTCTACCCGGCCATGGAGGACTATGCTCTGGACGTTGTGATCGGCAAGGGCCCCGCTGCTCGCAGCCTCCGACTCAAGCTGCCCTACTTTACGCTGATCGGTGCGACTACACGTGTTGCGTTGATGACTTCGCCACTGCGCGATCGCTTTGGCGTGGTGTTCCGTCTCGATTTTTACAGCCAAGAGGCGATGGAGGCCATCGTGCACCGGTCGGCGGCCATTCTAGACGTGCCCACGGACGAGGGTGGAGCCCGAGAAGTGGCGGGTAGGTCACGCGGCACACCGCGCGTAGCCAACCGCTTGCTCAGGCGGGTGCGAGATTTTGCCCAAGTGCGGGGCGCTGGAGTGATTGACGCCCATGTGGCACGGGAGGCTATGCTGCTCTTGGAGGTTGACGAGCTTGGGTTGGATAGCTCCGATCGAAGAGTGTTGTCTACTCTTATCGACAAGTTTGATGGCGGTCCCGTTGGCTTGGAAACGCTCGCAGCGGCTCTGAGTGAAGACGCGGATACGATCATGGACGTGTACGAGCCCTTTTTGTTGCAGCTTGGTTTTCTGGAGCGCACCCCTCGCGGCCGATTAGCTACCAAAAGAGCGTACCAGCACCTGAAGCGCCCCTATAACCGACAGGAGATCGAGCAGAGTAGCCTGTTCTGATGGACCATGTTGTTATCTGGGATACCGAAGGGCAGATTCTGACGCCGTGCTCGCTAGAAAAAGCGCGCAAGCTTTTGGACTCTGGTAAAGCAGAGCTTGTGGCCGAGGACCCCCTGACGATCCGTCTGCTCTATCGTGTCGAGCGCCATGAGAGACGGCGATCTCAGAAGACGCCACTGGATGGCCAGGGTCGCTCGTTGCTGTTGCACGTCTGTTGCGGCCCATGTGCTACGTACACAGTCAAACGGTTGCGTCAAGAGAATTGGGAGGTGACGGGGTTCTGGTACAACCCGAACATTCACCTGTACGCAGAGTATGTCAGGCGTTATAAGAGCCTGGAGCGGTTCGCGGACTCTGTGAGGCTTGCGCTGATTGCAGAATCAGATTACGACATGCCCCTCTTCTTGCAACAGGTGGCTGGCCAGGAGCGGTTCCGTCAGCGCTGCTTAGTGTGTTACCGTATGCGACTGGAGCGTACGGCAATGATAGCCCGCGCGAGAGGATTCGAGGCCTTTAGCACAACTCTGCTCATCAGCCCCTACCAGGACCAAGATGCGATTCGGCGTATCGGGGAGGGACTAGCTCAGGAATACGGCCTTCTCTTTCATTTCGAGAACTTGCGACGGGGCTTTAGCGAGCATTACCGATTGGCTCGCGAGCACGATCTGTATATGCAGAAATACTGTGGGTGTATATACAGCGAATGGGAGGCACAGGACCAGTCGGCCCCCACCCATTACCGAGGCTGACGCGTTGCGCCCCGGCCGCGGTTGAAAGTTTTGATGGCGGGTTTCCAATGGAGATACAGGCTCTAGGGCGCATCCTTCTCGTACTGGGGGGGATGATCGCGCTCACAGGTGTAGTGCTGATTCTCAGCGGAAGGCTCCCCTTTCTGGGACGCCTTCCGGGAGATGTGCACTTTCAGCGCGAGGGGGTCTCTTGCACCGTTCCGCTGGCTACCAGTTTGCTTCTCAGCCTTATCGCGACGATCTTGTTGAACGTCGTCGCGCGCCTGTTTCGCCGATAGTTGGCGACAATGAATAGTTGTACTCCTGAGAGAAGAGTGATCCACCCCCCGTGCTAACAAGCGATTTCGACTACGACCTTCCCCAAGAACTCATCGCGCAGACCCCTGTCGAGCCGCGTGATGCATCGCGCCTGTTGGTGTTGCACAGGGGTGTGGCCCAGCTGGAGCACCGCGTGTTCCACGACATTGGCGAGTACCTTCGGCCCGGCGACTTGCTGGTGGCCAACGAGACACGGGTGATTCCAGCGCGCGTGGATGCTCATAAGGTGCCCTCCGGCGGCAAGGTTGAGCTGCTCTTGTTGCGCAAGTGCGATCGAGTCGACTGGGAGGTGTTGGTCAAAGGGCGGAGGGCCGCCGTCGGCCAGCGACTTGCGTTGGGGCGCGGCGCAGAGGGAACCGTCATGGGAGTTATCGAGGCGGAGACCCCTTCGGGCGGCAGGCTGATTCGCTTCACAGAGCCCATCGAACCGCACCTCGACGATATAGGGCGGGTGCCCCTACCGCCCTATATCCACGAACCGCTGGAGAACGCCGAGAGGTATCAGACGGTCTACTCTCGCGTCGAGGGCTCTGCGGCGGCACCCACGGCGGGTCTGCACTTTACGCCCGAACTCATGGCGCGTACGTGTGAGCTGGGCGTCGAGTGGGCTTGGGTGCTACTACACATCGGGCTGGATACGTTTCGCCCCGTGGTGGAAGACCACATCGAACAGCATCGCATACATACTGAATACTGCTACCTCTCGCCGGAGGTGGCAGGGCGTATCAACAGGGCCAAGTGCGAGGGCCGCCGAGTGGTGGCTGTGGGGACGACGAGCGTGCGCGTGCTAGAGAGCGCGGCACGGGGTATGGCCGAAGGGGTGCGCGCCTGGGATGGCCCCACGGATCTGTTCATCTACCCTGGCTATCGGTTCCATGTGGTGGATGCTCTGATCACCAACTTTCACCTGCCCCGTTCGACTTTGTTGATGCTGATCTCAGCCTTTGCAGGAACGGAGCGAATACAGCAGGCCTATCGTGAGGCGGTAGAACAGCGCTATCGCTTCTATAGCTTTGGCGATAGCATGCTCATCCTGTGATAAATAGTGTGAGGCGGTGTCCAGCCCACCTTTCTATGGCCGATGCCCTATGATAGAATGAGCCCATTGCTGGACAGGCGTCCGTCGCGAGGGGCGCCCTCTCGGCTTATCCGGTATAGTCGCTCGCGGACCAAGATAATGCTTTCCGTGAACACCGAAACCAAGACTGTAGAGACCGCCATCAAAGGGCTCGCCAGTGGGAGCGCCCGGCCAAGAGGATGCTTGGCGGTTTGGCAAAGTTCGTCGTCTGCGAGGACTCGCCCCTTTTGTGCCGGGCTTTCGGACCATGCCCTACAGCAATGCCGATGCTTTGGAGGCGGCTATCGACGAGCATGCCGCGGTGTTTTTCGCTAGAGCTCGCTCGCGAGGAGGTCAACTGGGCAGTGGAGGGGATCGTGTGCGTGTCGCAGGGCGGCGCTTAGTCTATGTTGGATCTGTTTAGCGCCTATCCGGAGCTTTGGGCGCGTATTGATGCGTTGTGTCACGGAGAACCGTGGGCTGTTACGGGCGTATCTGCTCTGGTGTGCGGTGGTGAAACTTGCTTCTTTGAGATCACCAAGCCGAAGCACTGGGTGCGGCAGGGGACGCGTATCGGTGCGCAGATCGGGGGAATAGGCGGCTCGCTGGAGCCTGGCGAGACGATACTCTCTTGCCTACAGCGCGAACTTGGTGAGGAGTTGTGTGTTACAGCCGATCCCGTATCAGCCCCCGAGACGCACTTGGTCTTTGACGAGCGCTGGGCGGGGTCGTTGACACTCGCTGAGCGCGGGTACCCAGCCCCTGTGCTGCTTACCATCAGCGAGAATATCACGCGCCGTGATGTGCTCCCCGAGGCGCGCACTCTGGCTATCGTGACCTTTGGTGTGCGGCTCCGAGGGGAGCCCTCTCTGGGCGATCTGTACGGCCTGTTGGCGGTACCACGCAGTGCCGTCAGAGACGCTTTGGCACCTGATAGGACGACCCTTTCACGGCTGGGCGCGCTGGGGGCTCGCTGGATTACGCGCGAGCCACTTCCGCCGAACCTGTCGTTGACGACGGTGTGGACGGCGCGATCGCTGCAAGTGTTGCTACACTCTGAGCGTTTTTGAGTAGCTCGACGACATGGGCCGAGAGGGGAAAAGGGCACTTCTCTTTTCGTATGACCACACTATACATCGAGAAACGTAGGAGAGCGGCATTAAAAAAGTTTGTATTTCAACCTCTAGAAAACTCTAAATCACACCACAAATGACATCAAGTATAGCGCTGTAGCGATTATCACAGGACAAGCCACAGTATCATTGCCATTGTGCGAGAACATCTCGGAAAAAATGGCAAAAGGTGTTGCGACGGCAGACACTAAAAGAGACATATACCAAGACAAGCCTGAGGTTATTGTCAAGAATATAGTTCCTGTAATAAGCGAGGTGATGGCAAGAGCAGAGCTGCCTTCCCATGTCTTTTTGTTATCAGCAAAAGGTAAGCTGATATGGTGTTTTCCATATTTCTTGCCGACAAGTGCCGCTACACTATCAGACACGCCCCAAATCAAAACCGAGGTGACAGCTATATATGGCAATTTCAGCAATCCCCAGCAAACCGCAATCAGAACAGCATCTGTAAAAAACATCAGCAACAGACTCTTTTTCACTTCGCCGGGTTTCCTCTGAACAGTCAATTCGTTAAACAGCCGGTTACCTTCCAATTTTGACAATATCGGATAAAAGAGCAGAGCAAAAAGGATAGCAGCAAGCGAGGCGGTTACCCATCTATCAGACACATAGACAAGAATTGGCATGACCGAAAGTGCGGGGATTTGCAGTAGCTTCCGCGACATTTCTTTAGGCAGATTTTTAAAGAGCGAACGGATGCAGATAATGATAGCGGCTTGAACTGCAAGAATAGCACACAAGATAGCCAAGCTTATAAATGTTTGAAATATTACATCCCCATACTCGATAATTCTGCCCCAATAGTTTAGAAGTATCAAAGATGTTCCGATTACGGTAAGCGCCGTACCTGTCACAAGTCCGACCGTTCGATTTTCAACTTTGTTTGCAAACCGAGCGGACACAGCAGCGGCTGTTGTAGCAACTGCTACACTAATAATCAAGGCATCCCACCGCTCCAAAATTATGGAAGGCTCTATGGTCATATGGGCCATGGCAGCGATTAGCGATGCCATGGCCATAATCAGGGTGCTTGTTCCGACGGAGGGCTTGAGGGGCAGACCAAGAAACATTGTAAATACGACAAGCATCATCATGCCGCCACCTGAGCCAACAAATCCGACTCCAAAGCCAATCATTACCCCGAAGAAAATTGAAATGGCAATGCCCTTCAGGCCAAGTCCAGTCCCTTTGAGGCTGGTTTCTCTTCTTTCCATATCTGGCTTTAAGAGGAAGCGTATTCCAATAGCCACGCATAAGAAAAGCGAGAATCCTCCGAGAACTATATTTCCGACAAGGGATGCAACAAAACTGCCTGCTATGCACATAACAAGTATGCAAACGGCCATTATCCAACCGCGCTTTATGTCAATGTTTTTGTTACTGATATATATAATCGATGTAACCGCAGAGCCAAGCACATCAGAAGCGAGAGCAATCGCAGTAGCCTGATAAGCGCCTAACTCACCGCCAAAGGAGGGGCACATTACAATAAGTATGGGCACCATAATGGTTGCATTAGACATTCCTGCAAATCCAGTTCCTATTCCTGCAATAAGTGCTGCTAATACATACAAGGTATATTCCATACAAAGCCCTCCCCTTGACAAAAGCAACTTATGCATAATAACATACACGTGTTGCTTTTACAACCGACAGATGATCTCAGAATGTCGATTTGGAGGAAGAGATTATGGATAAAAAAGAGAACCAGCGCGTCGCTTTGACAAAACGTCTTGTGCGAGAGGCGCTGCTTCTTCTAATGCAAAAAAAGCCCATTAATAAAATATCAATACGCGAGCTGTGTGAGAAAGCGGGCATTAATCGCTCGACATTTTATAACCATTATGGAAGCCAGTATGATGTGCTGGATGAGATATCTGGAATTTTTCTTGACGAGATTGCTGCTGTAATAGAAAATGCACAGCTTGATGACAAAGAGAGTGTTTATGGCAGGGTGACACTTGTACTCAAATACATTGAAGAAAACATAGAACTGTCTAAACTGCTTTTTACCAACAATATCGACCCTACCTTTTCGACACGCTTATTTTCACTACCGAAAATCACCGAGTTGTTGGAAAACGCTCTGATAGATGCGCATGACATTGAATACAATCAAGCGGCTGCTAAATTTATTATCTTTGGAAGCTATAAACTGATTCAGGATTGGATTAATGTAGATAACCGGGCGAGTTCTGAAGAACAGTCGCGGCTTATGCTTGCACTAGCGGGGAAAGTGTGTAATTGAGAACAGAAAATAATTCAGGCGAGGAGGATTCACCAGACAATATATCCATACTGTCAAGTCATTTCGGAACGCCCTTTGGTACCAAGCCGACGCATACGCTCAGATGATCCCTAGTTTGTGGCCCACCTGAGCAAAGGTCTCGAGCACGCGATCGAGTTGTGCGTCAGTGTGCGTGGCTATATAGCTGGTTCGCAACAGAGACTGGTTCGGCGGCACGGCGGGCGGGATGATAGGGTTCACATAGATGCCCGCTTCAAAGAGCGCCTTCCAGAACAGGAGCGTCTTGTCATCGTCGCCGATAAAGATCGGGATGATAGGCGTTTCACTAGTGCCCGTGTTAAATCCTAGAGACTGGTAGCCTTGGCGCATCTTGTCGCCGATGGCTTGTAGCCGATCCATCCTCTCGGGCTCCTCCTGGATCACATCGAGCGCAGCGAGCACTGCGGCGACGTTAGCAGGGGGCATACTGGCGCTAAAGATGAGCGCTCGCGCGTGGTGCTTGATATAATCGATCACCTGGGCGTCGCCGACGATCACCCCCCCAAGTGAGGCGAACGATTTGCTAAAGGTGCCCATGGTCAAGTCCACGTCGTCGGTGATGCCGAAATGCGCCGCCGTACCACGTCCTCTTCCCAGTACGCCGAGCGAATGGGCGTCATCGACCATGAGGCGCGCACCATACTGCTTACAGATACGGTTGATCTCGGGGAGTGGCGCGATGTCGCCGCCCATGCTAAAGACGCCGTCGACCACAACCAGCTTGCCCTTGTTGCCACACGCTTGAAGCGCTTGCTCTAGCTGTGCGACATCGTTGTGCCTGAAGCGTTTCATTTCGCCAAAACTCAAACGGCATCCATCGACAATACTGGCGTGATTCTCTCGATCGGTGAGCACAACGTCATCGCGCCCCACGAGCGCCGAGATGGTGCCGAGATTGGTTTGCATGCCGGTGCTAAAGACCAACCCCGCTTCTTTGCCAACGAAATCGGCGAGGCGCTGCTCCAGCTCGTCATGAAAAGCCAGGTTCCCATTCAAGAAGCGGGAGCCGGTACAGCTTGTGCCATAGCGTTTTGTGGCGTCCAACGCGGCCTGCCGCACTTTGGGGTGGGTGGTCAATCCCAGATAATTGTTGGACCCGATCATGATCATGTGTTTGCCGTTGACCACGACCTCGGTCCCTTCGGTGTCTTCCAAGGGGATAAAGTAAGGGTAATAGCCTGCCGCTCTCGCTTCCGCTGCCCTGGTGAACTCGAAACACTTTTCGAAAAGGTCCATCATCCCCTCCAAGTATGCTGCTTTGACGTGTGCTTGGATGCAATGGCGAAGCTTGGGCGACAACGTCTGATGATTCCTCGGACACATTCTAGTGCGGTAGGCTCGGTTTGTCCAACGTTGCACCCTGTGCGTCGTCGAGCGAGTCTTTGCTTGCAGGCGTCACACAGGTGAGCGGCGAGGGTCGTTCTATCGTTTATCGAATATTGCACTAGGCTGCAGTCTCATGGTGCCGCTAGCTGCTGTGGGCAGGCGCTGTGTTTTGCGCTTATGCAAAGTGGTAGTACAATAGGCACGCAGCTTTAACGCTGGCAAGAATACGGGGGGAGTATGCAATGCGGCAGCAGATCGACTCTTTCTTGAACTCCTTGCGCGTCGAGAAAGGCTACTCCAATAACACCATCGTAGCCTATCGTAATGATCTCGTGCAGTTTGCCGAGTTTCTAGCTAGTGAGGCCGATACCAGCCTCTGGGCACATGTTACCAAGGACGATTTAATTGGCTATGTGAACAGCCTCAAAGGGGAGAGAGAGTACGCTTCCGCCACGGTGGCTCGCAAGGTTGCCGCCACCAAGTCTTTTTTTCACCACCTCGTTAGCCTGGGAATTCTGAACCATGACCCCAGCGCAACACTGGATTCGCCCAAAGTGCGCAAGTATCTTCCCACATCCATCTCGCAGGAAGATATTGCACGGCTCCTGCAGGCCCCACGTAATAGGGACGATCCTCGAGGGCAACGAGATAGCGCGCTATTGGAGCTCCTGTACGCCACCGGAATGCGCGTGAGCGAGGTGGTGGATCTCGACCTCGACGATGTGGATGTGGTGAGTTGCACTGTCAGGTGCCTCCAGAAAAACAGCAAGAATAGAGACCGCGTCATCCCCATATTTTCACGCCGCGCCGTCGAGGCTCTTGAGCAATACCTCCTTGAGGGGAGGCCCATGCTTTTGCGGGCTGGTAACGAGTCTGCTCTGTTCCTCAACCACCGTGGACGGCGGTTGACGAGGCAGGGGCTGTGGCTGATCATCAAAAAGTATGTTGCCGAGGTGGGTGTGGAGGGGCCTGTGACGCCTCACACGCTGCGCCACTCCTTCGCCACACACCTGCTTAGCGATGGCGCCGATGTACGCGAAGTACAGGGACTTCTCGGTCACGCGAATATCTCGACGACTCAGGTGTACACACAGATCAGTCAAGACCGCCCAAAGGATGTGTACGAGGGGCCCCGCTCAGAGACCTGAGCACCGCCTGGATGATACGTGTTCTAGCATACGGCCCGGCAGAGGCTTGCCCTGTCGGGCGATATTTGTGAGGTCATGTTGTCATAATGATGACCGAGATCTCCTTACGTGAACAGATTGAGCGCTCAGCTCACTATATCCTTGAGCGGACCGAGTACAGGCCCCGAGTGGGTCTCGTCCTGGGGTCGGGGCTAGGTCTATTGGCGGAGCGCGTTATTGAGCCGGACACCATCGCTTACGCTGCAATCCCTCATTTCCCACAATCGACAGTTGCTGGCCACAGTGGTAGACTGTTAATTGGGTGTTTGGGGGGCGTGCAAGTGGCTGTATTGCAGGGGCGCGCGCACTATTACGAGGGGCATTCTGCCGCAGAGGTTAGCTTGCCTGTGCGCGTTCTCCGAGCGCTTGGTGTGGATACACTACTGATTACCAACGCAGCTGGGGGCATCCGCCAAGGCTTTGAGGCGGGCGACCTCATGGCTATTGTGGACCACATCAATCTCGTGGGGTTGGGAGGGCACCACCCCCTGAGGGGGCCGAATGACGAGACGATCGGACCTCGCTTTCCCGACATGTCGCGAGCCTATGACCCCGAGCTACTCGAGTTGCTGCGCAAAGAGGCACGGGCCCACAGTATCCAGCTCCACGAGGGCGTATACGCCATGGTAGCGGGCCCCAGTTTCGAGACACCGGCGGAGATACGCTTCCTGCGTCTCATCGGCTCCGATGCCGTGGGTATGTCCACTGTTCCTGAGGTCATCGCAGCTCGTCATGGCGGCATGCGTGTGTTGGCTGTATCGCTCATTAGCAACGTAGCCATCGACTCGCACGACCGCCCAGAGGACGAAGCGAGCCACGCCGAGGTGCTCGCAGTGGGTCAGACGGCGGCGCCGATGTTAGCGCTTCTGTTAGAGGGCGTGTTGCAGAGGCTGGGTCGTTCCTAAGAGGGTTGCGTCATCGTGCTCGATATTCTGAGCTTCCTGCTCAACCTCATAGAACAGCACTCCATCTGGCTGTTTGTGGCCTGTTTAGCGCTGATGCTTTTTCACATTCGCTCCTTTGCGGTTGCCAAAAAGGATCGACGGAATACCCCTTACACTATTGAAAGGGAGGTAGCGGCTCACCGTGAGGGGCGAGCCATTTCGGGAATCGGGGCGGCTTTGGGCTTGGCAGCAGTGGTAACAGCGCTCAAATTCCTCGTTGTGCCCAGCCTAGATATCGCCAAGATTATCGAGCCCACTCCCACACTGACCCTACCGGCTCCCACAGTAACCTTTGTCGCAGCAACGATGACTCCCGAGAGCGCGGCCACCCCAGGTGATGAGGACGATGAAACATCAAGCGCACCGACTGGGACTCCAGAGCCCTCTCCTACCGCCGACGAAACGCCCGAGCCGACGGCCACTCCTGAACCACAGCCCGTGGTGCCCGCAAATTGCCCCGATCAAGGCGTGCAGATTGTGTCGCCCGGTATGGGGGCTACCGTGTCTGGGCAGGTGGCTATCGTGGGTACCGCTTCCATCGATCGGTTCCAATTCTTCAAGATCGAGTACGCCATCGGGGAGCAGCCCGGTGCTTGGCAGAACATTGGCGACCTGCAGTATGCTCCCGTGGTGAACGGTGTGTTGGGCAGCGTGAATACAGCGAGCCTGCCCAATGGCATGGCTTGGTTGCAGCTCACAGTGGTCGATGAGACAGGCAACTTTCCAGCACCCTGTCGTGTGCGCCTCGTAATCAGCAACTAGATACAAGGCCCCATGGGGAGCATAACTCCCCTGCAGAACACAGCTCTGGACACCAAAGTGTGATACGATGTATCATAGTCGGTGTCGCGGCCCGATGCCGCGTCTTGAGGAATAAGCTGCCTGGAGACCACCTGCTGCTTCCCTCTTGAGGTTGTCCCGGACTATCTCGCGCCAAGCCTCCTCCACGGCCATCCTCTAATCCACCTTTCTCGGGATAGGAGGCGGATCCCCTATGGTAGAGTCAAGCCCACAGAGCGGTCCCATAGGCGTTGATGTCATCTTGCGGGGTGGGACGCTCCTCACGATGAACGCCGATCTTGATGTCTATTCCCCGGGCGCGGTGGCGATAGCCGGCGGGAATATCGCCGCAGTTGGCTCGTTGGAGGAGATCGATGCGGCCTACACAGCCACCACCACTGTAGATTGTAGCGAACAGGTGATCCTGCCCGGCCTCGTGAATGCGCACACACACCTGCCTATGAGCCTATTGCGCGGGCTGGCGGACGACCTGCGCCTCGATGTATGGCTCTATGGATACATCCTGCCGGTGGAGCGAGAGTTCGTGAACCCCGAGTTCTGCTTCCTGGGGACATTGCTATCCTGTGCCGAGATGCTGCGCAGCGGCGTTACGTGCTTTGCTGATATGTATTACTTTGAGGAGGAGGTGGCCTGGGCAGCTGTACAGGCCGGTATGCGAGGGGTCTGCGGCGAGACGGTCATCAAGTTCCCCACACCCGATGCGCCCAGCTACGAAGAGAGTCTGCGGTACTGTGCCGACTTTATGGATCACTGGCAGGGACACGATCTGATCGTTGCCGCGCCCGCGCCGCATTCTCCGTATATGACGACGGTGGATATCCTGCGGGAGACGACCCGCCTAGCCCTCGCTTACGATGTGCCGCAACTCATCCATCTCGCCGAGACCGCGGATGAAGTCGCCGAATGGATCTCTTCCACAGGGATGCGCCCGGCCCGCTGGTTGGAAGAACAGGAGGTGCTGCGATCGAAGGTGGTCGCGGCCCATTGTGTGCACATCAATACCGAGGAGATGGCGCTCATGGCGGAGCACCGCGTGGGTGTGGCACACAACCCCTCCAGCAACCTAAAGCTCTCCAGCGGCATTGCGCCCGTGGCCGAGATGTTGTCCAGGGGGCTTAACGTCGGTGTTGGTACGGATGGCGCGGCCAGCAACAACGACCTCGACATGTTCGAGGAGGTGAGGCTGGCGGCCTTTTTGCCGAAAGTCGTGACGGGCAACCCGGCCGCCGTGCCCGCCCTGGAGGCGGTTTCTATGGCTACCATATGGGGCGCTCGAGCGCTGCACATGGATCATCTCATCGGATCACTGGAGGTAGGCAAGCGCGCCGACGTCATCGTGGTGCGCATGGATCGAGCGCATTCGATCCCTCACTTTGACACGACGGGCCAGAATGTCTATTCACGCCTGGCCTATGCGGCCAAGAGCTCTGATGTGCGCGATGTCTTTGTTAACGGCAGAGCGGTGCTGCGTGACGGAGACCTGTTGACGATAGATGAACAGCGCGTGATAGAACAAGCCAGTGCTTTGGCTGATCGTGTCAACCGCTTCTTTGTGGCGCGAGAGAAGAGCGTGCTGGATAAGCTGGTAGCGATCGGTGGCCTGGAGCAGCAAGAAACTTTCGAAGTGCAGGCCAAAGGGATCCTGCACGATCTGGAAGCCTTTGAGCAAGGACTTTACCACCCCGAGGTGAGTATCACCCAACACACCTCACGAGATCAGTACGATACGTACTTTTTCTTTGCCGATCCGCAGCAGGGGCGACTCCGCTACCGCGAAGACCATGTGCTCGAGCGAGATAGCTCAGTGCGGCCCATCTACAATCTGACGCTCACCGGCCCCGCAAAAGAAGCGGAGTTGGAGCAGAGTGTGGTGCTCAGTCGCTCTCGCTTCACGGCGCCGGCCGACCGTAGCCTTCGGTTCTACCGCGAGTACTTTCAGCCGTATGCTCTGCTAGAGATCGCCAAGCATCGTGAGCGTTACCACATCCGCTATCGTGGCGTGGATTTCGCAGTAAATCTCGATCATATCACTACCCCGCCCCGCGAAGAGCGTTATGTGGAGATCAAGAGCCGAACGTGGTCCAAGCAGGACGCATTTCGCAAAGCGAGGCTGATCGGCGAGCTATGCGCGATTCTCGGAGCCGAGCCCCAAGACATGCTCAAGGAGGAGTACGTCGATTTGTTCATCGAGGAATAAGCTGCGCTGTACTCGATGAACACTTGCTCTAGAGCCTTATGCGGGACGTATGGGCAACCTTACAGTAAAGGTCGCCCCTTGTCCCGTGTCACTCTGTGCTGTGATACGTCCCCCGTGTGATTCCACCAGCTGTTTGGCGATCGCCAAGCCCAGCCCTGTACCCCCCAGCGTGCGCGTCCTCGCTCGGTCCGCGCGATAGAAACGGTCAAAGACGCGAGGCAAGTCGCTTTCAGAGATACCGATCCCCGAGTCTGATACCGATACCACCACGTCGGACGCATCTGTCCATGCGCGCGATAAGATGGATCCGCCGACGGGTGTATACCGCAGCGCATTCTTGAGGAGATTGCCAAACACCTGCTCAAGCCGCTGTCCGTCGGCGTTTACCGTGGGGAGGCCTTGGGATATCTCGAGGGCGAGGTGTACGCCTTTCTCACTGGCCTCCGGTTGGAACCCCGAGGATACCCGGGCTAGCAGGCGGTCCAACGCCACCTCGCTGCGTTGCAGTTGCAGGCGGCCGGCGTCGGCCAACGCCAAGTCGCGCAGGTCATCAACCAGCCTGCCGAGCAGAATCGCTTGGTCATGGATCGGGTGGATGCTCTCCATGCTCAGCGGGAAAACGCCATCCTGGATGGCCTCCAGCTGACCCTGTATGACGGACAATGGCGTGCGTAGTTCGTGGGCGATGTCTGCGACCATGGTTCTGCGAACCTGTTCCTCCTGCTCGAGGGCCGCCGCCATCTCATTGAACCGCTTTGCGAGATCGCCGATCTCATCACTCGAAGTGACGGGCACCCGATGGGAGAGATCGCCCGAACCGATGCGCTGTGCTGCGTTACGCAGCGCGCTCAATGGGCCCGTCACTGTGCGCGTCAACGCCAAGCCCAGTAGAAGCGCCACTAGGCCGGCCACCCCGCCAGCCCACATGACGGAACGGTTCAGCTGTTGCAGTAGGCGCTCCTCCTGAGGTCCCACTGTCGTGGTTAGGTATCCCACTGTCTGATCACCCACCGCCAAGGGCAACCCACTGGAGAGCGCAGATCGCTCGATACGTCTCCCTCTGGCCCCGCCGGCAGAGTCATATACCACAAAGCCATCCGCATCCGTCACCAGAAGCCCGGCGCCGACAAGGACAGCGCCCATGCGCTGCCCGTGCATGCTGCCGCCACCCATCACAGGGTGATCCTCTACAATATCGGTCACCCGCTGCACATCGCCCCAGCTTCCCTCGCGCGCGAAATGCTCTTCGAGCACAGGCACTAGGTTCGTCATGCGTTGATGCATATTGAGTCGGACATAAGAGCTCAAATGGGCTTTGGTAGACGGCCTGTAGGCGGTCGCCATGGCGCCCACGGCCACTGCGACAGTGAGCGCCAGCGAGAGCATCAACTTGATAGCGATAGGAGTATTGCGCAACACACTAAGCCTCTCGCATCTTGTAGCCTATGCCATACACGGTGAGGAGATACTCGGGGCGTCGAGGCGTGGCTTCTATCTTGTGGCGGAGGTTCTTGATATGCGTATCGATGGTGCGCTCGTATCCCGCGTAGGCTTCTCCCTGGATAACGTCTAGCAGCTGCGAGCGACTAAAGGCCCGCCCAGGGGATGCCATCATCGCTCGCAGAATGCCAAACTCGGAGGGCGTCAACTCCACTGTTCGGTCCTCCGCGATGTTCAGAGTGCGTTTGGCGACGTCCAGACGCAGGTCGCCAAGTGCCAGCACCTCATCATCGTAGGTCAGTGTGGGGCGGGTGCGCCGCAGCACGGCTCGCACGCGGGCTACCACCTCACGGGGGCTGAATGGCTTTACGATATAATCATCGGCGCCCAACTCGAGGCCGATAAGACGATCCGTCTCCTCCACGCGAGCCGTGAGCATGATGATAGGGATATCCGAATGTTTGCGGATGGTGCGGCACACGTCAAGGCCATCCATCCCCGGTAACATCAGATCCAGTATCACCAGATCAAGGGCCTCTTGACGCAGGGTACGCAAGGCCTCAACCCCATCATAAGCGGTGAGTACCTGAAAGCCCGACTTTTCCAGGTAGCCCCGCAGCACGCGCACAATTTGCACCTCGTCATCAACAACAAGCACACGATTACTCACTGGCAACCTCCTTCCAGCTCTCCTATGAGACTATATCTCGCGTTACCTCCTGTCAAAACACGAGCTGCGAGAACCTATTACAGAGAAGCGAAGGCCAGAATGTGGATGTGCACGACAGGACCTCGTTTGACGCTGCTGTTTTTTGCATCTAAAGTAACAATGTATGTTTGTAACGGGTGTGAGCTCGCTGTGCTTCGAGTTGATTCGTTCGCGTGAGGAGGCTTCTAGTCCATGACCACTGTCGATATTGACGCGCTGCGCGAGCGCGCGTTAGAGATGCGCCTGCATATCATCCGCATGATGGGCTCCAACCAAGCCCACCACTTTGGAGGCTCACTCTCTGCAGCCGACCTAGTGACAGCATTGTACTTTTACCAGATGCGTTATGACCCCAACAATCCCTCTTGGCCGGACCGTGATCGCTTCCTCATGAGTAAGGGGCACTGCGTGCCGGCACAATATGCGGCTCTGGCGATGCTGGGTGTTCTATCGGTGAGCGACCTAGCCACACTCAAGAAGCTTGGGTCGCGTTTGCAGGGGCACCCGGCTATGTGCTCCACACCA
This sequence comes from uncultured Anaerolineales bacterium, assembly GCA_964407215.1. Classification (GTDB taxonomy): domain Bacteria; phylum Chloroflexota; class Anaerolineae; order UBA1429; family UBA1429; genus CAYOUT01. Next base: position 351,277 of record CAYOUT010000002.1, read on the forward strand.
GGCATCGAGGGATGTACCGGTTCGTTGGGGCACGGCTTGTCCTATGCTAACGGAATGGCGCTGGCTGCGCGTATTCTGGGGCGGTCTTCCCGCGTCTACTGCTTGCTGGGAGATGGTGAGACGCAGGAGGGACAAATCTGGGAGGCCGCTATGACGGCCGCGAGACAGCGACTGAGCAACCTTACAGCGATTGTTGATAACAACGGTCTCAAGGCGATGGATGCTCTCTCGAGCGCCAAGCTGATGGAGCCGATGGCCGACCGCTGGGCGGCTTTTGGCTGGCGTGTGCGCGAGATTGATGGGCACGATTTGCAGCAGATATGTGATGCGTTGGATTGGGCTACCGAGGATGATCAACCGCCCGCGGTTATCATCGCGTGCACTGTCAAAGGTAAGGGTATCTCCTTTATGGAGAACGCGGCAGCGTATCACAACGCCACATTGACCGAGGCACAGCTCGCACAGGCGCTCGCAGAGCTGGAGAGCCACAGAGCACATATGGGGGAGGCATCGCATGGCTGAGATGGAGCAAACCCGTTTCGCCTACGGCGAAGCACTCCTCGCCCTGGGCCAGGCGCATCCGGAGGTGGTGGTTTTAGACGCGGACCTGTACAACTCTACACGGACGGTGGAGTTTCGCAACGCGTTCCCCGATCGCTTTGTGGATGTAGGCATTGCCGAGGCCGATATGGTGAGCATGGCGGCAGGAATGGCGGCGTCGGGGCTGGTACCCTATGCGAACTCGTTTGCCATTTTTCTCACAGCCCGCTGTTACGATCAGATTCGCATTCAGATCGCGTACCCCAAGCTCCATGTGGTACTGGTGGGCTCCAGTGCTGGACTCACTCAAGGAGCGGATGGGGCCAGCCATCAGTCGCTAGAGGACGTAGCGCTCATGCGCGCCCTGCCCAACATGAAGGTGATCGTGCCGGCGGATTGGGTGGAGACTATGGCTGTTACTGAAGCGGCCGTGGCGATGGAGGGGCCAGTGTACATCCGTGTAGGGCGTTATCCGGTGCCGAGGCTGTTCGATGCCAGCTATCGATTCGAGCTAGGCAGAGCTGCCGAGCTCAGAGCGGGCCAGGATGTTGCGCTCATCGCCTGTGGACACATGACGCATGTAGCCCTGTACGCAGCGGAGATGCTCGCGGGGCGGGGTATCGAGGCGGCCGTGTGGAACATGCCCACCATCAAGCCGCTCGACCGAGCGGCTGTGTTGTCAGCTTCCGAGGCGCCTTTGGTGGTCACTATCGAAGAGCATAGTATTATCGGTGGGCTGGGGAGTGCTGTGGCAGAGCTGATGGCCGAGCTGGGTACCGGTAGCCGCTTGATTCGTATGGGCACGTTGGATGTGTTTGGCGAATCGGGCAGCGCTGACGAGCTCTTGGCCAAGCACGGGCTCACCGCTGACAGCGTGGCGGAACGCGTGACAATGGAGCTGCAACGCTGAGCGATGTGGTCAAAGGAGGGGGCTGGAAGGCCATGATTCCAGCCCCGTTATCTATTGCGGACCGTCTGCATAACTCCTACTATGAAATAGCACCCCAGGGCGATAGTCGCCCAATGACGGTTGACCCCCCAGTGCCCCAAGTGCTATAATCGGAGCAGCAATGTGGTCGGCTCTTTGGCTGGCGGGCCGTTGGGATGATGGTCTGAAGCACTCTGACGCACAAAAGCAAACTACATCGGATATTTCCTCGCAGATGCAATTCACTTCTCACTAGACCCTTTGGGCTATCCAACCAGCTAACACGCGAGTCTCTAGCGCTCCGGCGCCGAGTTTGGTTGCCGCGCCCCGAAGGGCCATCGAGCCATATCTGGTCGAGGATATTGGGATCGTCATCCAGATGAAAGTGTAAGGTGCAGACTGTGGATAACCAGAAGCTGAGACTTGACCCCGAGCAACTGAGACGTAGTACCGACCCCACCCAGTTCACTTTTGAGACAACGGCAGATTTACCCCCTTTGGACAAGATCATCGGCCAAGACCGTGCCGTCCGTTCTATCGACTTTGGTATCGACATCCGTGCGCAAGGCTACAATATATTCGTGGTGGGGCCTCCCGGCTCTGGGCGCACCTCCGTCGTTCGCGAGTTTCTAGACCGGAACGCCGAAGCGCGTCCCTCACCGCCCGAGTGGTGTTACGTCTACAATTTCGACGACCCTCGCCGCCCTAAAGCTATCAGCTTGGCAGCGGGTCTTGCGACAAAGCTGCAGTCCGCGATGTCCGAGTTTGTGAATCAGCTGCAAGAAGAGATCCCCCGCGCGTTCGAGGGCGAGTTCTTTGAGCAGCGGCGGCGTGAGATCACCCGCGGCCTACAAGAGAGGCAACAGGAGTTGCTGCAACAACTCGAGAAATATCTGAACGAGCGTGGTTTTGCTCTCATTCGAAACCAGATGGGCCTGGCTATCGCGCCGGTGATCGAGGGGCGTGTGCTAAGCGCCGAGGAATACGAGCGCCTCGACTCGGAGACTAAACAGCGCTTTGAACGCTACCGCCCCGAGCTGCAAGAGCAGTTCGACACAACGATGCGCCTCACGCGCCAGCTGGACCGCGAGGGGCGGCAGTCTCTGGACAGCATCACGCGAGAGCTAGCCGGCTTTGTGGTGGATCAACTGCTGGATGACGCCAAGGAGCGGTTCCAGCAATTCCCCAAGGCGCTGGCCTACATGGACGCTGTGCGCCAAGACGTTGTGCAGAATGCTCGCCAGTTCCTGGAGGAAGCGGCCCAACAACAACAGCTTCCGTTTGGGTTAGACCCTGCTGCGCGCCGAGAACGGTGGCTTCACCGTTATGGCGTCAATGTGCTGGTGGAGGCGTGCGAGAAGGCCTGTGCGCCCATCGTCATAGAGGACAATCCTACTTACCATAATTTGATCGGTCGCATCGAGCATCGCGCGGAGTTTGGCGCAGTGGTGACCGACTTTGACCAGATCCGCGAGGGAGCGCTACACCGTGCCAACGGCGGCTATCTCGTTGTGGAGGCCAAGAGCCTGTTGACCAATCCTCTGGCTTGGGATGCGCTCAAGCGCGCCCTCCGCAACCACCAGGTCAAGATCGAGGATATGGCGCAATTCTATGGGCTGGTTGCAGCTGCCACTCTGGAGCCCGAGCCGATCCCATTGGATGTCAAGGTGGTGATCATCGGGGACCCTTTGCTCTATGAGCTACTGTATACCTATGATGAGGATTTTCGAGAGCTGTTCAAAGTGAAAGCCCAGTTTGCAGTGGACATCCCTGTGAGCGAAGAGGCTTCGCAGGATTATGCGCGGTTCATCGGCAATCTGACGCGCAATGAAGGGTTACGGCCTTTTGGACCTGGCGCCATCGCACGCATCATCGACGAAGCGTCGCGCCTGGCCGAGTCACAGACAAAAGTCACTACGCGTATGTCGCAGGTGGCCGACCTGGTCCGTGAATCCGCCTATTGGGCTGGCCACGACGGGCGCGATGTAGCCACCGCCGAGGATGTGCGCCACGCGGTGAACGAGCGTATCTACCGACGGAACTATGCCGCCGAGCGATACCAGGAGTCGATCAAGGACGAAATCATGCTGATCGACGTCACCGGCGGGCAAGTCGGCCAGGTGAACGGACTCTCTGTGTTGCAGATGGCGAATTTCACGTTTGGCGCGCCGTCACGCGTCACCGCAAGGACCTACATGGGAAAAGCGGGTATCGTCAGTATCGACCGCGAGGTAAAGATGAGCGGCCCCATTCACGACAAGGGGCAACTCACTCTATCAGCTTGGCTGGCGGGGCGTTTTGCGCAAAAGAGATCTCTCGGCCTCTCAGCCACCGTGACGTTTGAGCAATCTTATGGCGGTGTCGAGGGCGATAGCGCGGCGTCTACCGAGTTGTATGCCTTGCTGTCGAGCTTGTCGGATGTGCCGATTAAGCAGAACCTGGCCGTCACTGGCTCGGTGAACCAGCGCGGACAAGTGCAGGCCATTGGCGGGGTGAACGCCAAGATCGAGGGCTTTTTTGAGACGTGCAAGATGCAGGGGCTCACAGGGGACCAAGGTGTGTTGATCCCGCGCTCGAATGTGCAACACCTGATGTTGCACGATGACGTGATAGAGGCTGTAGCGCAGGGCAAGTTTCACGTCTACGCCGTCTCCACGATAGAGGAGGGGATCGAGCTTCTTACGGGTGTGCCAGCCGGAGAGCCCGATGAACAAGGAGATTATCCCGAGGGCACCCTCTATCAGAAGATCCAGGCCAAACTGGATTACTATGCGGAGAGATCCAGAGAAGAGGGCAAGGCGAAAGAACAAGAGCGCGAGGCTCGGGCCGAACAATTAGCTGATGGCCATGGGCCGGAACCCACCGAAGGGATGTAATACTCTGACACAACAAGGCCTGGAGCATCTCCAGGCCTTGTGCTTACTCTCGACAACGGACAGTTCAGGCATCCACCAGATCACGCACCGCGTACAGCACTTGGTAATACTCGGCGCTGCCCGCCACTTTGAACTGTCCGTTGACAAACACTAACGGGTAGTACAATCGGTTCTTTGGGACCGTCTCCAGCAAGTCTTTCATCTGCTCAGCCTTACCAGGGACGGCCATGTCGTGGTATTCTACAGATACTCTTTCGCCGTACATGCGTGCCAATAGGGAGGTGGTTATCCGCGTGGTCTCCGCCGAAGACCGACGGGGGCCTCAACCACCCAAACAGATCTCGCCCTCACTGTTCCCCAGTACCGTCACGACGATCGTAGCGGTCTGTTGTTCTTCCACAGCTCCTCCGATTTCCCATTGAATTATGGATCCATATACCCCAGAGGGGTATGTGTGCAGTCTATCATAGCGCCCCGTTCATGTCAATTAGGGTGGCTGTCTTGGTTGACATCTTTGTACCGATAGCTAGAATGTAAATCAATGCATACTTGGAGGTGAATGGGATGCCGAGCTACACGACCAGCAACTGAGGATCGTGAGGGTGCGCCCATTTGCTGTAAGCAATAAACTGCGTGATCAGGTGGTAGACAACATTGTGGTTGTTGTTACTCCGAAAGACGATGAGACGCCGTGGGCATGCCCACGGCGTTTTTGCTTGCTTACGCGCTATGCATAGACAGGGGGTGGACAGAGTTACGTTGAAAGCATGCGGCTGTGTCGTTCATAGTGAGATGGTCGGCGGATGTCGCCCCACATATGCCTGCTCGGGCTGGTAAAGACTACAAGAGGATCAATTTTGGCAACACTAGCGCTTTTTGGGTGCGCTGGCTCAAAACGCGTTCAATACCATGGATCGCTTTGGTGGCGCTGGTAGTTTTCGCTGCATCCTCGAAAACGACTGTTGGCTGGTTGGTGAACGCCGAGTTGGAGAGACTACTTGTACCCCCTGCAAAAGTAACAATCCTTCCCTGAGGGGGCCGAGAACTAGAGCCGCCGGGATCGGCCCAGAGGAGGAACAAGATGCTTTATGTGTCTGACCTGACGAAACGATACGGCGACACGTTGTTGTTCGAGCATGTAAACCTGATCGTGAACGCGGGAGATCGTGTAGGGCTGGTGGGGCCTAACGGCAGCGGCAAAACGACTCTTTTGCGAATTCTGGTGGGTGAGGAGTCTGCTGATGGGGGCAGCGTCCGCTTGGATGTGCCCAGCTCTTCTGTGGGCTATCTGCGGCAAGCACTTGTCTTCGATAAAGGGTGCACGGTGAGGCAAGCGCTGGGCATCTTGGAGGCGTCGGAGGAAGAGGCGCTCGCGGCGCGTCTAGAGCAGCTCGCGGTACAACTCGCCGATGCCGCTGCACGAGGAGAAGCTGTAGAGGAGATCGAGCGAGCTTATTCCGAAGTGCTGGACCAGCTGGCCCATGCGCCACCTGGCATGCAGCAATACGAAATTGAGCGCGTCTTGCACGGGCTGGGCTTGGAGGCTATCTCTCCCTCCACTCCTGTGAGCGTTCTCAGTGGGGGTCAGAAGACACGCCTTGGCCTCGCTAGATTGCTCATTGAACAGCCCAAGCTCCTTCTGCTCGACGAACCCACCAATCATTTGGACATCACCGGTCTCGAGTGGCTCGAGGACTACCTCGCCGATTATCGCGGAGCGCTTCTGGTCGTTTCGCACGATCGCGCCTTTTTAGATCGCACAGTGACTCTTGTACTGGAGATCGATCCAGCGACCCACAGGGGCCAACTCTACTCTGGCACTTATACAGACTATGCGCGCACCAAGATGATGGAGCGAGAGAAGCATTGGCAGGCCTATAAGGAACAACAGGAGCGGATTGCACAGCTGCAAGAAGCAGTGAAGCAACTCGAGGGGCAAGCGCGCAATATCGAGGCTGAGACGATCGATTTCTACTGGCGCAAGCGAGCGAAAAAAGTCGCGCGGCAGGCTGTGGTGCACCGCAAACGAATCGAGCGCATGCTGGAGTCCGAGGATCATTTGGAAAAGCCGGCGCTCGGCTGGCAGATGAAGCTGGGTTTCGTGAACACGCCGCCTAGCGGCCAAGACGTGCTGGTATTGGAGGGCGTTGGCAAGCGGTTCGGCCCACGGGTGCTTCTGCGTGACGTCTACTTGACTTTGAGAAGGGGGGAGCGGATCGTTGTGACCGGGCCCAACGGCGTGGGCAAGACCACGCTGCTGCGTATCATCGCCGGGCTAGAGGAGCCTAGTTGGGGGCGCGTGAAGCTCGGGAGTAACGTCAAAATCGGTTTCTTTTCGCAGGAGCAAGAACTGCTCGACTGGCGGGCTACACCGCTGGAGCTCGTGAGGCGAGCTGCTCCGCTCAGCGAGACCGAGGCACGCAGTTTTCTGCATTTTCTGTTGTTCGCCGGTGACGATGTTTTTATGACTGTGAAGAACCTGAGCTATGGTCAGCGTTCCAGGCTAGCGCTCGGAGTGTTAGTTCTGCAGGGATGCAACTTGCTCTTGCTGGATGAACCCATTAACCACTTGGATATCCCTTCGCGAGAAAATTTCGAGCGCGCGCTGGAGGCGTTTGAAGGCACTGTGTTGGCCGTTGTGCACGATCGTTATTTTGCCGAGCACTTTGCGACCGGTATCTGGGCCATCGAAAACCACACGGTGCAGCGCTACATCGACTTGGAGGACTTGCGGCGCGCCAAGGGGTTGCGAACATGACACGCGCTGGACTTGACGGCAACCCTGGTGTATCACAAGTGCTGGTAGAAAGATGCTCAGTGATGTACTGTGCAGGCTGATACCCTGGGCGTCTACGCTCGCTGTACTGTATGGAACGAGCCACAAGCTATTATCATACTTTGGAGCATAGGGACTGATATGAACCAGAACGTGGAATCCCCGTGGGAGCCTCTCCCCACTATGTGGCCTCATCCCCCGGAGCCATCCAGGCCCGATTGGCTACGTGTTGTTGGCCGGGGGGCGCTCATAGGATTATTGACCGCCGTCAGCATGCTGCTTCTGGGCTGCCTGATCGGCCTGGGAGTCTACGCGTACTATGCGAGGACGTTGCCTTCCCCTGAGGAGCTATATGAGCGCGCCACGCCTTTCAAGAGCACCAAGATCATGGATCGTAACGGCACACTGCTCTTTGAGGTGTTTGACCCTCTTGGTGGTAAACGTACCATCGTCAGCTATACGGACATACCTGATATAGTGATCCAGGCGTTTGTTGCTACTGAGGACAAGACTTTTTTCGTTAACCCCGGCGTCAATCCTGTCTCTATCGTTCGCGCACTGTACAAGGATCTTCGAGCTCGTGAGGTGGTGGGCGGCGGGAGCACGATCACGCAGCAGTTGGTCAAGAACCTCTATCTTACCCCAGAACGAACTGTCAAGCGCAAGGTGCAGGAGGCGATCCTCGCGGCAGAGATCACGCGACGCTATAGCAAAGCCGAGATCCTGGAGGTATATCTGAACGAGATCTACCTGGGGAACCTGGCATACGGCATCGGGGCCGCGGCGGAGACGTACTTTGGCAAGTCGGTCTCCGAGTTGACGCTGCCCGAGGCGGCTCTGCTGGCAGGGCTGCCGCAATCCCCGGCGGGCTACGATCCCTACCTACACCCCGAGGCGGCACTGGCGCGGCGGAAGACGGTGTTGCGACTGATGGCGGAGGCGGGGTACATCACGG
>CAYOUT010000003.1:0-28201 GCA_964407215.1 uncultured Anaerolineales bacterium
GCCGTATCGGCCGCGGAACTATGATCTGGGGGAGTATGGGCCGATCTCGGTGCGGACAGCGCTGGCTTGCTCACGGAACCCGCCCGCAGTATCCACATTGTTCCAGATCGGGGTGCCGGCGCTGCTGGAGATGGTCGAGCGGCTGGGCATACAGTCTTTACAGGGGCAGGCGCACGGCCTCTCCCTGGCGCTCGGGGGTGGCGAAGTGACCCTGCTGGAGCTCACGGGGGCGTATGGGGCGCTGGCCAACGGGGGATATCGGGTAGAGCCTCGGATGATCCGGTACATCGAGGATCAGGAGGGGCGAGTGTTGCTGGGGGACGAGGAACCGGAGCGTGACCGGGTGGTGGATGGGCGGTTAGCGTACATCATCACAGACATCCTGGCGGATGACGAATCGCGGTCGCGTGCCTTTGGGCGCGGAAGTGTGTTGGAGATGGGATTCCCGGCGGCGGCCAAGACGGGGACAACCGATGATTACCGCGACGGGTGGACGGTGGGATACACGCCGGACTTTGTGACAGGGGTGTGGGTCGGCAACAGCGACGGCACGCCCACGAACGGGTTGTTGGGAGTGCAAGGGGCGGGGCCGATCTGGCACACGTTTATGGAGAGAGTGCTGGGTGGCTCCGAACGACGGGGGTTCGTGCGGCCCGAGGGGATCGTGGAGGTGGAAGTATGTCCGGTCTCAGGGCTGCTGCGGCGCGATGACTGCCCGCCCGGGCGAACAGAACTGTTCGCGGCTGATGCAGCCCCGAGTGTGCCCTGTACGGTGCATATTCGGCTCAAGATCTGCCAGGTCTCCGGCAAACTGGCCACCGATGCTTGCCCTCCAGACGTGGTGATTGAACACTTCTATGAGGACTATGGTCCCGAATGGGATCACGTGCTGGAAGAACAGGGAAAAGAGATCCCTCCACGGGAAGAATGCCCAGTGCATGGAGCGCAGCGCGGCGTCCATCTCGAATCCCCCGGAGACGAGGTCTCTGGCGTGGTGGAGCTGCGTGGGTCCGCAGAGGTTGACGGCTTTCGGTATTATGTTGTGGAGTATGGAGAGGGGCGGAGCCCCATCGGCTGGGGAGCGGTCACCCCGCAAGTGATGATGCCCGTTGCTGGAGGGGTGTTGGCCCAATGGGATACGAGGGGGCTCAAGACCGGCATATACACCCTGCGGCTGCTAGTGACCAACTATCAGGACGAGGTCTATGAATCTCGGGTTTTGGTGTTGGTCGAGGAGGTTAAAAAGCCAGAAGCTACACCAACTACTACTGACGTACCAACAGTTGTGCCCACGGAGCAGCCGCCGGAGGTTCCTACCGAAACGCCCTTACCCACTGCGACCTATGAACCCACAGAAGAGCCTGCGCCAGAGCCTACCGCGACCGAGGCTCCGCCAGTCGAGCCGGAACAATCTCCAGTGCCGACAGAGCCCGAGGAGCCTGCCGAGCCCTCTGAATCCATACCCGAGTCTTCGGAAGGCGCAGGCTAGAACGGGAGCGGCATCAAACGTGCAAGCGCCCGAGAAAGATCACCTTTCTCGGGCGCTTGGTCTTCAATGCTATTAGGGCAAGTACGCCAGTGGGTTGTACCGAACGCCATCGATGATCACTTCAAAGTGAACGTGTGGTCCTGTGGACCAACCAGTGCTGCCACAGTAGCCCAGCACGTCACCCTTGTTCACCGCCTGTCCCACTTCTACGTTAAACGCGCTCATATGGGCGTAGAGTGTTCGCATGCCGTTGCCATGGTCTACGATAACCATCCAACCATAGCCTGTGCCCCCCGCCTGCATTGTGGCGACATAGCCAGCATCCGAGGCGTAGATGGGCGTACCCAAAGGAGCAGCGATATCGATCGCTCGGTGCCCCTCCCAGTACCCCTGCGAGATACGGCCGCTCATGGGCCAAGAGAACTGCCCGCTACCCGTCTGGGCATCGTCTGGGGCGGATGCAGTCCCCGATGTGGCAGTGGCAGGCACGGCAGGCGCGGCGGGTGCGGCCACCGATACGGGAGTCACTGATTGCGCCGCAGGCGGCTTGACACCGCCAGGGATAATTAGCGACTGGCCCGCCTCGAGCGTATAGGGTGGCTGCAAGCCATTGCCAACGAATGACGCGATGGCCGTGGTGTCAACTTTGTACTTGGTGGCAATGCTTTCCAGCGTCTCTCCCCTGGCGACGGTATGTAAGGCGCCGTCTACGGGAAGGATCGTGATCCTTTGCCCAACACGCAACGAATCGGGATTGTTTCTGAGCGCATCATTAGAGTAGAGCAGTGTGGTACCGTTCAGACCGAACCGCCCTGCGATGCCGAGCACGGTATCGCCAGGCTGCGTCTCGTACTCGAGCATGGTAGTGCGTACGGTGACCTCGGCTTCGGCGAGGGGCATTACCTCACGTAACACGCGGACGGTAAAGGGAATCGAAGAGAACTCGAGATAGTGCGAATCCGTACTGGCTATTTCAGAACGGGCGCTCTTGGCACTGGTACTCTGTAGTGGCGCTGATAGCCCTGGTATAGCGGGGCTTTGTGCAGCACCCGGTGCAACAACGACGATTGCCAAGAGGAGCAAGAGTCCGATTGTAAAATGACCGATGTACCGCGAGATAGCGGATACATCACACGCCAGTAGGACCGTTCGGGCAAAAGCGAACAACGATAGTGAGACATCGTCGGCTTGGCCTTGTTTTAACACAATGTAGAGGCTCCTGGTAGAGCTTGGTTTGGCGGATTTCGTAGCGAGCTTTCGGCGTAGCCAAGAACACTGAACAGCGCACTATCGACGCGCGATGGTCTGTCTACAGATCTTTGTGTAGGGTGCTCAAAAACTCCTCGTTATTTCGTGTCTTGCCCAGCCTGTTCAGGATCGGCTCGACAGATTCTAAGCCGCCGACACTATCTATCATACGGCGCAGGGTCCACACCTTGCTGAGAACCGCTGGAGCCAACAGGAGCTCCTCTCGTCGCGTCCCCGAGCGCTGGATGTCAATAGCTGGGAAGAGTCTACGCTCGGCCAGGCGACGGTTCAAGTGCAGCTCCATATTGCCGGTGCCCTTGAACTCCTCGTAGATAATATCGTCCATTCTACTTCCCGTGTCAACCAAACAAGTAGCAATGATGGTGAGGCTGCCCGCCTCCTCCAACTTGCGAGCTGCACCAAAGAGGCTCTTTGGCGGGTGGACGGCCGCTGGATCGATACCCCCGGATAGGGTGCGTCCGCTGGGCGGCACAACCAAATTGTACGCGCGCGCAAGGCGTGTGATGCTATCGAGGAGGATGACCACATCCCGCCCCACCTCGACAAGTCTCTTGGCGCGCTCCAAAGCCATCTCGGATACGCGAGTATGATTCGCTACCGGCTCGTCAAAAGTGGAGCTCACCACTTCAGCTTCCACCGAGCGATCCATATCGGTGACTTCTTCCGGGCGCTCGCCGATCAAAACCACCATCAAGTGCGCGTCCGAGTAGTTGGCCGAGATCCCGTTAGCTATCTGTTTGAGGATCGTCGTCTTACCGGCCTTGGGCGGCGATACAATCAACCCGCGCTGCCCGCGCCCGATGGGCGAGAGCATATCGATCAACCGTGTGGCGTGGATATCTCGGCTGCTCTCCAGCCGGAACTGCTCGTAAGGGAAAATGGGCGTGAGGCGCTCAAAAACGGGCCGCTGTTTCGCCTGCTCCGGATCCAGCCCATTGATCGCCTCCACACGGAGCAGACTAAAATATTTCTCGGATTCCTTGGGGGGCCTGACCTGTCCGATCACCATGTCGCCGGTGCGCAGGCTAAAGCGCCTGATTTGTGATTGTGAGACGTACACGTCCTCCGGTCCCGGCACCAGATGATCACTGCGCAGAAAGCCGATCCCATCTTGTACGATCTCTAGCACACCGCCGCCGAAAATGAACCCCTGTTCTTCAGCGTGGGCACGCAAAAGACGCAGGATCAAATCCTGTTTCTTGAGGCGGCTGTATCCAACGACGTCTCTTACGCGAGCCATGTCGCGTAGCTCACCGAGAGTCATCGTTTCGAGTTCAGCGATATTCACAGTCCACACTCCGTCGAGCATCTGAAATGAGGAGATACGCACAGACAACACGAGCCCGAGTTAGCTCGCACGCCAGCCCGCGTGGCATAGGCGTTGGAAAGCTTGATCAAGCAATGGCTCTGGGGTAGTAAAGACAAGGAAGCAACGGATAAAATGGGCACTCGAAGGATCGCCCGTAGTTGAGGTCGGATCAAACGACAAGGAAGCACAGTCTACCCACACAGTATACCACTCGAGCTATCCAACGTCAAATGTCTTTCGCTTCCAGGAAACGGCTAGTCTGAGACCTCTTGCAGTAGGGTTTAATCTCAGTGCGGTACAGGGGCTGGGCGAAAGAGATCTCCTCTCATCCGGTCACTGCGCGCACCGTTACTAGCTTGCGGTGTTTTGCGTGCTAGAATGCTAGTCGATAGAGTAGCCCCACGTCTCCGTTAGTGAAATAGGCATCGATGAAGCCACAAAAGGTATACCCGCGCGCAGAAAAGAAGGAGATCGCTGGGTCGTTCTTGGTTTGGGCTACCGCGATGATGCCGCGTAGCCCACTCCCCTGCGCCCAGTGTTCGACTGCATCCAGCATGAGCGATGCCAGCCCCCGCCGACGATATGGGCGATCGACCACCAAATGCTCTATCCACCCTTGCCATTGCCAATAGTCGACGGTCATATCCAGAAAGCCCTGAATCACGCCGAGCTCGTCAGCCACCACAAAACAGCCGTTGCTTTGGCAATCTCTCAAAAGCCCGTCCACGCTTCGGGGATAGGGAACAAGCATCCGTCGGGGGATTTTTGTGCGACGGAAGCTGGCCCCCATCTGGCCAGGGGGTGGGGCGACCCTCCCCGTTGGGATCTCCATCTGCCACACCTGGCTGGTATCGTAGGAGGCATCGAGCCGCTCGCAACGCTCTATATCTCCCACCGACGCGGGGCGGATAATCATAGGGTCTCCTCTAGTACAGGGCGCGACAATCGCGCGTCATCCAACGAACTGGCTTACGGGCAGTTGCCTCTCTCGCTGCGAGGCAACACGATATGAGATGGTGGCACGGTTGTATCGGTCGCTGGGGCTCGGTACTATCGGGAATCTGCCTGGCGAGAGCGCGCGCGAGTGCCGGGTACGGGCACGCTCTCCAAGATCTCACGTACTACAAGGCGGGTGTCTACGTTGCGGATCCGCGCAGAGGGGCTCACGATGATGCGGTGGGCCAATGCAGACTCGGCAAGTACCTTGATGTCATCCGGTATCACAAAATCGCGTCCCTGCAAGGCCGCTAGCGCCTGCCCTGTCCTGTGCAGCGCAAGGCTACCACGTGGGCTCGCCCCTAGATAGACATCTCGATGCTCGCGCGTGGCGTTCACCAGCGAGACGATGTACTCTTTGACCAGGGGATCCACATAAATATCTCGAATCGCTTTCTGTACCGACAGCAACTCGTCGATATCTATTACTTTCTGCAGTGTCTCCACGGGGTGTTCATGCTGTTGCGCATCGAGGATCTCGATCTCTTCCTCTGGCGCAGGATGACCGAGACTGATACGCATCAGGAAACGGTCGAGCTGCGCCTCTGGTAGAGGGAATGTCCCCTCGTACTCGATAGGGTTCTGTGTCGCCATGACCAAGAACGGTTCGGGCATGCGATAGGTGGTTTCGTCCACCGTAACCTGATGCTCTTCCATGCATTCCAGGAGTGCCGACTGCGTCTTGGGCGTGGCGCGGTTGATTTCGTCCGCGAGGACGATCTGCGCCATGATGGGCCCGGGGCGGAACTCGAATTCGCGTGTCTTTTGGTTAAAGATCGAGACGCCAGTGATATCACTTGGCAAGAGGTCCGGCGTGAACTGGATACGTCGAAAAATGGCGCCGATGGACTTGGCAAACGATTTGGCCAGCATGGTCTTGCCCACGCCCGGCACGTCCTCGATCAAGACATGGCCTTTGCATAGAATAGCGACAAAGACGAGCTGCACTTCGCGATGTTTGCCAATGATGACGCGCTCGATGTTATGGACAACCCGCTCACCGACTTCCTGAATAGAGGCCATCCGTAACTCCCATCTGAACTTCGTGTCAGAATACAGTACCTGCAAGCCTCTGTCAAAAACTCACCGGGCTGGCAAAACGGCTGAGAGAATCGGGCGCACTCGATTAGCCCATCAACGTTCGGCTGTGGTTTCTCGCGGTACGCTTACATTTGCAGGAACCTTACCACCAGAGTACGGTTGTGGGGGAACGCAGTCCACCGCTGATCGGTACACTGCTTTTGCCAAGCGTGTAAGGATGCGGTATAATACGTGGGCTTGGAGCCTGCAGGACGTGCACTGGCCCGGCGATACTTTGGCGCCTATGGGCGCTTTTTTGCTACCCCAGTAATAGATGATTTTGCGAGGCAACCCATATCATGAACGGCAGGATGCACTTCCTTACCCCCGAAGGCCGGCGAAAGCTAGAGCGTGAGCTCGAGCACCTGCGTACTGTGAGACGCAAGGAGGTGGCCGAGAACCTTGCCTCGGCTGTGGAGGAGGGTGATCTCACCGAGAACGCTGGCTATGAGGAGGCAAAACGAGAGCAGGCGTTCGTAGAGGGCCGCATACGCGATATCGAGGCGATTTTGGCGGATGCGCAGGACCTAGCGCATTCGGGGGATAGCGATATGGTGCAGTTGGGCGCTACGGTAACGGTTGCTGAGGATGGAGAAGCCCCCGAGGAATATCAGATCGTGGGGCGTGCCGAGGCTGATCCGCTGAGAGGGCGTATCTCGAACGAGTCTCCTCTGGGGAAGGCGTTACTGGGCTGTCGCGTGGGCGACAAGGTTACTGTGGAAACGCCAAACGGCCCCATCCTGTTTGGTGTTCTGAACATTCAGTAGCGCCGGCCCCTATCACCCTTGTCCTGAGAAAAGGTCGCGTAAATGGCAGAGAACGATCAGAGGGCGCAACGGATCGAAAAACTTGACCTGCTGCGAGGTCGCGGCATGGATCCCTACCCCGCGCGCGCACACTACACACACACCGCTGCTCAAGCCCTCGCAGCGTTTGACAAGCTCCCCGAAAGCGAAGAGTTATCGGTCTCCGTAGTGGGAAGGATGATTTCGTTGAGGGGCATGGGCAAATCCAGCTTTGCGCATCTTGCCGATGGCACGGGGCGCATCCAGATCTACTTGCGCCGGGATGTTCTGGGCGACGAGGCGTACGAGCTCTTTAACGAGACCGTGGATATCGGCGACTTTTTGGGTGTTACGGGACGATTGTTCCGTACCCGGACCGGTGAGGTCACGGTGGAGGCACACTCGTACCAGTTCCTCGCCAAAGCACTGCGGCTTCTCCCTGAAAAGTGGCATGGGTTGCGGGATACGGAGACCCGTTACAGGCAACGATATCTCGATCTGTTGGCCAACCCAGAAGTGCGCAATGTATTTGTCACTCGTACGCGCATGATCAGCGCTATACGGTGCTTTTTGGACGAACGTGGGTTTCTGGAGGTGGAGACGCCGGTGTTGCAACCCATCTACGGCGGCGCAGCGGCCAGGCCCTTTACCACCCACCACAACGCACTGGATCAGACGCTTTATCTGCGTATCGCCGATGAGCTGTATCTGAAGCGGCTCATTGTGGGGGGCATCGATCGCGTCTATGAGATCGGCCATAACTTTCGCAACGAAGGGCTCTCCACGCGACACAATCCCGAGTTCACGATGTGCGAGCTCTATCAAGCCTACGCTGATTACCAGGATATGATGGAGTTGGTGGAGGCCATGTACAACGAGGTAGCACAGCGGGTGCTGGGCTCCACTATACTCACTTTCCAAGACAACGAGATCGATCTGGCGCGGCCATGGCGGCGGGTGTCCATGCGCGATGCGATTCTAAAAGCTACACAGATAGATATTGAGGAGTATGCGGACCTCCAGTCCCTGCAGCGTGCCATTCGCGCCCAGGGCCTCACGGTCACCCCACAGCCGACCTGGGGCAAACTGATCGATGAGCTCTTTGGCACGTACGTACAGCCCGATCTTGTTCAGCCCGCTTTTGTTACGGACTATCCCATCGACATCTCGCCGCTGGCCAAGCGCAAGCTCGATAGCCCGCACCTGGTAGAACGCTTCGAGTTCTTTATCGGTGGCCTGGAATGTGGTAACGCTTTTACGGAGCTGAACGATCCGCTGGACCAGCGCGAGCGCTTTGCCGCGCAGAGGCGCGCCTCACAAGAGGGCGATGAAGAGGCGCATCCGATGGATGAGGACTTTTTGGTGGCTGTGGAGCACGGCATGCCCCCCACCGGGGGACTCGGTATCGGCATAGACCGTATGGTGATGCTTTATACCGGGCAGAGTTCAATTCGTGAGGTGATTCTCTTCCCGCAGCTTCGCAGTAAGGATGGATAGGGCCAACATCTGGCGATTCCAGAACAACGAGGACGGGATCTCCCGTCCTCGTTGACATCTGTTGGTATTTGCGTTATGCGGTCCCTAGTACACCGGCCCCCGTCGCAGCATCATGAACTCGATGTGCCCCAACGCCTCAGCGGCTACGGGCTCACCACCGGCCACCCTCAAGCACATGTCATAGATGCGCGTGCCCACCTGCGCCACCGTCTCCCCTCCGTCGATGATGGTTCCCGCGTTGATATCCATGTCTTCGCCCATGCGCGCGTATGTTTGGGGGTTGCCCGTGACCTTGATGACCGGTGCCACAGCGTTGCCCATGGGGTTGCCGCGCCCCGTCGTAAAGGCCACGATCTGACTCCCCGCTGCTACGAGCGCCGTCACCGAGGCCAGATCATTCCCCGGAGTATCCATGAACGAGAGGCCGGGTTTGCTGGGCGGTTCGCCGTAAGTGAGCACGTCCATGAGAGGCGTGGTCCCTCCTTTGAGAACATCGCCCAGAGCTTTCTCTTCGACGGTGCTGATGCCCCCACGTACGTTGCCGGGACTGGGCTGCTTGCCCAAGAAATCCTCGCCCGTGGCTTTGAGCAGCGTTTCGGATTCTCGGATCGCTTGCAGCATCTTGTTGGCTACCTCTGGTGTGACAGCACGCTCCACGAGCACATGCTCTGCGCCGATGAGTTCGCTGGTTTCGGCCAAGATCACCTTGGCTCCTTCGGCAACCATGAGGTCACTAAAGGCGCCGAGCGACGGGTTGGAGGCCATTCCTGAGGTTGCGTCCGAGCCGCCGCACTCGAGCCCGATGGTCAGCTCCGAAACGGAGCACGTCTCTCGCTGGCACTTTTGCCCGTCCGCTACGAATTGTTGTGCCAGCTCGACGCCTCGCGCCACTGTGCGGCGCGTGCCCCCCAGCTCTTGGATTACCAAGAGCTCGCTGGGCCCGAGCCCTTGCGCTACGAGCTGGGCGAGATCCTGAGCGTTCAACGACTCACAGCCCAGACTGATAACGATTGCCCCGTAGCAATTGGGATGTGCCCCCAGCTGACCGAGAAGCCTGGTGGCCAGTTGGATATCCACTTCCGTCTCACCGCAACCCCCGTTATACTCGAGGAGTGCGGTGCCAGGGACACGAGAGGCGATCATTTTTGCTGCGTGCAGAGCGCAACCACAGCTGGGGATGATGGCCACATGGTTCCGAACGCCGACACGCCCGTCAGGTCGGCGATAACCGAGGAATTCTGTTTGTCTCATGCGTGAACCACCCCCCTGACACTGCGTAGATTGTGGATGTGTACGTGCTCACCCGGTGTTACTGGCGTGGTGGCGACGCCGATGCTGGCGCCGTACTTGATGACCTCCTCTCCGGCTCTGATCGGTGCGATAGCGATTTTGTGTCCAAAAGGGATCAAGGCGCGTGCGGTGAGGTCTTGAGCGGGCAACCCATCAGACGACTCCAGCGGTGTGCCTGCGGCCAAGTCAACGAGTGCTACTACCACGTTGTCTTGGGGGTGGATTCTCAATACATTGATCATGTGCATTCCTCCCGAGGGATGACAGGCGAGACCTGTGACTTGACTATAGCTTTGAGGCCCTCTTAGCGCAAGTGCTCCGTTGGTGCGCCTCCAGCCCCCTTTCGACTCAGTTCGACGGCGTGTTTGACAGAGGTAGATGTCAGGCTTACGATATGACATCATCATTTGCTAGCGAACCGCCATCAACCTCCACGGTCGAAGGAAGGCGCTAACCTGAGTTGTGCGAACGCATGGCTCGGGTTTTGTGCGTGTGGCCCAGGTGGCGACGGCTCGCCCAGTCATCTCAGGAAGGGGTCGCATTATGGCATCGTCCTCCTCTCAGCAGCGTGATCTCTCCTCATCCGCTGCGGGCCAGATCGTGGATCGCGCCCGCGAAGGAACGCCGGCTTTGGTCCCACGGGATGGGTTCACGACCGGTTTGGGCGTGATCGCCGCGACCCTGGGCTCGGCGGTGGGCCTCGGCAACATTTGGAAGTTCCCTACGCTCACAGGGCAGAATGGTGGAGCCAGTTTCGTTGTCATCTACCTGCTATCTACGCTCATCGTCGGGTTGCCAGTCATGATCTCCGAGCTGACCGTCGGGCGCCGAGCGCGGGCTGATGCGGTCTCCTGCTTTCAGAAGCTTGCACCGCGCCAAGCCTGGTGGTTGATCGGCGCCGCTGGAGCAGTGGCTGCGTTTCTGATCCTCGCTTTCTATACCGAAGTCGCTGGCTGGGTGTTCGCTTACGTTTTCAAGGCCGCTTCGGGATCACTGCGCACCAGCGATCCGGCTATGACGGCTCAAGCGTTTGGCGACCTAGTGAGCAACCCCTGGCTATCACTGATCTGGCAGTGGATTGTGCTGGTTGTGATTAGTGTGATCATTATCGCTGGCGTGTCCAAAGGCATCGAGGCCGTCACCAAACGACTCATGCCGATTTTGTTCCTACTGCTGTTGATCGTTGACATCCGCGCCTTGACGCTTCCGGGCGCGAGCGAAGGATTGCGCTTTCTATTACAGCCTGACTTTAGCAAGGTTACTTGGGGCGTTGTCCTGACGGCGATGGGCCTCTCTTTCTTCAAGCTGTCCGTGGGTATGGGCGCTATGATCACTTACGGCAGCTATTTTCGCGAAGACCAGAACATTCCGGCAACGGCCGCTCGTGTGATGCTGGCGGATGTGCTCGTATCGCTTTTGGCAGGGTTGGCGATCTTTCCCGCTGTTTTCGCGTTCGGGTTTGACGTGGATTCGGGCGCTTCACTTTTGTTCATCACGATCCCAGCGGTGTTCAATGCGATGCCTCTGGGCAATGTCGTGATGGTGCTCTTTTTTATTCTGGCTGGTATCGCTGCCAACGGTGCCATGTTGTCGTTGCTCGAAGTGCCTGTGGCCTTTATCAACGAGCGACTGGGCTGGTCTCGCAAGAAAGCGACGATTGCTACCACGAGCGCTCTCTTATTGGTTGGATCGACGGCGGCACTCTCTAGTAGTACACTTGCGGGCGTCACCGTGCTTGGCAAGTCGTTCTTTGACCTGTACGACTATGTGACGTCTAATCTGTTGCTGCCCTTGGGAGGTCTCTTTATCTGCCTGTTTGTGGGCTGGAAGTGGGGTATTGAGCCGGTGCGCGACGAGCTCACCAATGGCGGCAAGTTGGCCAATGTGGGCGTCGCTCGCGCCTATTTGGGCGTTGTCAAGTTCGTTACACCAGTGCTCGTCTTTGTAGTGCTCTTGCAGGGGTTGGGTGCGCTGTGAGCTAGAGCATGGCGTTGACGCGCGCTAAAACCGATGCTATAATCGGATCAACTATATACTCTGGCTGTGACAGAGCGAGTACCTCGATCAGAGCCCTCCAGAGAGCCGCCGATGCTGGGAAGGCGGTGGGCCCGTCGGGCGAAATCCACTCTCGAGCCGTTCGCGGAAAGGCGTTGTCCAAGCCGCTAAGCGATACCGGGAGCTCCCGTTACTGAGTAAGAGCCATGTGCGTTGTATGGCTCTTGAGGCCGCGGGCCGCAAGGCTCATGGCGAACATAGGTGGCACCGCGAGAGAAAAAGCGTTCCTCGTCCTATCCGGAAGAGGAACGCTCTTTATGTTACAGGAAAAAGGGGGACTCTCGATGATCGATCTGGTCTTTATCCGTGACCATGTGGAAGAGATCAAGCGGGCGCTACAGGACCTCAATGCCACTGCGCCCATCGACGAGATCGTAGAGCTCGATGAACGTCGACGGGCAGCGCTGGCCCAGATAGAGTTGCTGCGGGCGGATCGCAATCGTGTATCCAAGGAGGTTCCGACTATCAAAGACAAGCATGCCAAACAGGCGCTAATCGTCGAAATGCGTGGAGTGGGCGAACGGATCAAGGCGCTCGAAGCCGAGTTGCAGCCGATCCAAGAGCGCTTGGATGCGGCGCTCTTGGAAGTGCCGAACCTACCGGATCCCAGCGTGCCTGTTGGGCCCGACGAGAGCCATAACGTCGTCGTGC
This sequence comes from uncultured Anaerolineales bacterium, assembly GCA_964407215.1. Classification (GTDB taxonomy): domain Bacteria; phylum Chloroflexota; class Anaerolineae; order UBA1429; family UBA1429; genus CAYOUT01. Next base: position 12,422 of record CAYOUT010000003.1, read on the forward strand.
GCGAGGAGGGTGACCTGCCCGAGTTCGGCTTTGAACCTTTGCCTCACTGGGATCTGGGACAAGCGCTCCAAATTATCGACTTTGAGCGTGGCGTCAAGATCTCGGGTACGCGCTTTTATATCCTAAAGGATGGGGGGGCACGCCTGCAGCGCGCTCTGATCGCGTGGATGCTCGACACGCACACACAGCGCCACGGATATACCGAAGTCTATCCCCCCTACCTGGTGAGGCGAGAGTGTCTCTATGGCACGGCCCAGCTACCCAAGTTCGCCGAAAACCAGTACTTTGACGCCGAAGACGATCTATGGCTGGTGCCCACGGCCGAGGTGCCCGTTACCAACATGTACCGAGACGAGATCCTGAGCGAGGATGACCTCCCAATATACCACACCGCGTACACGGCATGCTTTCGCAGGGAAAAGATGTCGGCCGGCAAGGACACGCGCGGTATCAAACGCGGCCACCAATTCGATAAAGTTGAGATGGTCAAGTTCGTCAAGCCCGAAACCTCTATGGACGAACTGATGACATTGCTGGACAACGCTGAGGATATATGTCGTGGCTTGGGTCTACCGTACCGCGTGGTGCAAATGTGCACTGGCGACCTCAGCTTCTCGGCGTCCGTTAAATATGATGTAGAGGTCTGGGCGGCGGGCTGTCGGGAGTGGCTTGAGGTGTCCTCTTGCAGCAATTTCAAGAGCTTTCAAGCCCGGCGCGCCAACATCCGCTTCCGTCCAGCAGACGGGGGTCGCCCCCAGTTCGTGCACACCTTGAACGGCTCGGGGCTAGCTCTACCACGAGTGTTGATCGCTGTGTTGGAGAACTATCAACAAAAGGATGGTAGTATTCTCGTGCCCGAGGCGCTCAGACCTTACATGGGCGGCACCGAGTCGATCTGCTAGGGGATGAGAGCCCACTCCACAGAGCCGCGGATGTGTGTCCCTCGATGGGGAGGGGCGCATGCGCGGGGAACCAGAGGCGCCCAGGTTGACAAAAAAACCTCGGCTGGGTATACTCCCCGCTGATCTGTGGAGGGTGCGACCGCGCAGCGTGGAGGGATGGCAGAGCGGTTTATTGCGGCGGTCTTGAAAACCGTTGATCGAAAGATCCGGGGGTTCGAATCCCTCTCCCTCCGCTGAACAACTGAAAGAGTCTGGGGAGGTGCCGGAGTGGCCGATCGGGGCCGCCTGCTAAGCGGTTGTGGGGTCATAAGCTCTACCCAGGGTTCGAATCCCTGCCTCCCCGCCTGAATCCGTTCGAGGATGCGCCTCCCGAGCGCGGTGATTTGCTTTCGCAGGGGCGGCATGTTACACTATTTGAGTATCGCCTCGATCTGATGCCTTTAGCGCCCGTACCTCAATTGGATAGAGGAGCGGTCTACGAAACCGTCAGTTGGGCGTTCGAGCCGCCCCGGGCGCACTGTACACAAAGCCGAAGAGGTGTCCCCTCCTTGTGGAGGGGACACCTCTTCTCTTGGAGTGAGCGTAGCGCGAGCTTCCGAGCCCTGTTTTGTCGTGAGGGCCCGTGTATAGTATACTCGGACCGATGCGTGCCCCCTTAGCTCAGCGGATAGAGCACCGGCCTCCGGAGCCGGGTGCAGGCGTTCGAGTCGCCTAGGGGGTACTATAGCTAGTGGCTCTTGCGGCCTGACCCACTATATCTTGTGGTATCCGGCCCGACAAGCCCATAACCTGCCACAGGGATGCTGTACTGATGTTGTACTGATGCTGTCAGCAATCCCCAAAGCAAAGCCCCGCCGGTTGTTTCAGCGGGGCGCTTGTGGTAGACTTGGTCCGCCACGCTGATTGTTCCAGCTTGGCCGTGCCTCGGGGTGTTCACATCACCGCCGGGGCTTTTCTATTGTTGCCCCTATCATACCACAGACAAGCGACAGGTCAAGAGCCAGCGGAGGCGCCGAGCGTGGCTGGATGCAGTCGCATCGGCATGGAAACGCCGCACCCGTAAACTCCCCCAACCCGTACAACAAAAAAACACGGTACCCCTCAACGGTCCTGGTATAGAGGCTCCAGACTTTCGCCCACCCCTCAATACTCTGAGGCCCTCCCTGTTATTGGTGCCGCATAAACTTGTCAATACCTCCCTTGCCAATACCTCCCTTGTCAATGCCTCCGTTATCACGTAATATGGCCAAGAGATGCTCACTCTAAAGAAGCACGCTAAGGGTCCCTACTGGCCTGAGCCTGTCCGTGTCTTTGCCAAGGACGCGGCCACTCTCGAGGCCACTTGTGTAGTGGGTTGTGGTGAAGCAACCCACAAACACTATGAGCTTATTCTGCCCTCCGATGCCTGGGCTCAGATGCAGGTGACTGAGTGGCAGCCCAACTTCAGCGCCAAGGCGAGCGACTATCGGCTGGCGATGGAGGGCGAGCGCTTGCGCCTGGCCCACTCGTATGACCCTCTTTTGGCCACCAACAACTCGGCTGTAGACTTGCTGCCACACCAGTTAGAGGCAGTCTACGACGCCATGCTCCCGCAGCCAGTCATTCGACACATGGTAGCCCATGATGCCGGGGCGGGAAAAACAATCATCTGCGGCCTGCTCCATAAGGAGCTGCGGATGCGTCAGCCAAACTTGCGCACCCTGATTGTGGCTCCTGCGGCGCTGGTGGCGCAGTGGCAACGCGAGATGGCGGACAAGTTCTTTGAGCGGTTCGAGGTTATCGACCGAGATGCCTTGCGCCGCGACCCTGAAGTATGGACCAAGACTCAGCAAGCTATCACCAGCGTCTCTTTTGCCAGCCAGTACGAGATTGCCGCGACACTCGCTGCCGTGCCTTGGGACCTGGTTGTTGTGGATGAAGCCCATCATCTGGCGGCCTACCACACCCACCAGACACAGGCGTACGCCCTCGGCTCCATCCTCTCGCGGAGAGCCAAGCACCTGGTGTTAGCCACGGCCACCCCGCACAAGGGCGATGAGACCAACTTCCTCAAACTTGTCCAGCTGCTGGACGATGGGGTGACCGACCCGTCGGTGGTACGCCCTGGCAACGGTGACGAGCCTGGGACCCCTCTCATGCTGCGCCGTCTGAAAGAGGAGATGGTCGACTTTGATAGACAGCCTCTGTTCTTGCCGCGCAAAGTGGAAACGCGCTGGCACCGGCTGGCGGATGATAGTCCACTCGAGTGGTCGCTCTATTCGGCGCTGACAGACTATGTGGATAAGACCTATCGTGCCGCCGAGAAGGTTGGCGGGCAGACCAGGGTGAACGTACAGTTTGCTATGACCATTCTGCAGCGCCGTATGGCCTCCAGTCTGGCGGCTTTAGAGAGCTCCCTACGGCGCAGGCGAGACGCGCTAGCTTCCACAACCGGCAGCACGAGCGAGAAATCAATGGATGGACTGGAGGATGCACCCGAATCCGAGCGCTGGGAGGAGGAATTCCGTGCTGAGACCGCCTCACCCGCACGGACCGCCTTGGCCCGCGAGCGCGAGGCGGCCGAAATCGATGCCCTGCTGAAAACCATTGCCGAGGTACAGGAGCAGGGACCGGAGATGAAGGTGCGCAAGCTGCAAGAGGTGATGGCCCACGCTGGCGTCGAGCCTGGCAACGGTGAGCGGCTGCTCATTTTCACCGAGTTTCTCGACACACTGATGTTCCTGAGGCGGCTCTTTGAGGAATGGGGCTACACAGTTACCCAAATTGACGGCTCTATGCCACAGAGAGAGCGTCTCAAGGCGGAGAAAGACTTTTCCGAGCGCTGCCAGGTGATGGTAGCCACCGAAGCGGCCGGCGAGGGCATCAACTTGCAGTTCTGTGCCCGCATGGTCAACTTTGACCTGCCCTGGGTGCCCACCCGCCTGGAGCAGCGCATGGGCCGCATCCATCGCTACGGTCAACAGCGCGAGGCTCGCATCTACAACCTGGGAGCCGGCGACACCCGCGAGGGCCATGTGCTTCGAGGGCTCTTGGAGCGGCTCGATACGATGCGAAAGCATCTGGGAGACCAGGTGTTTGACGTCATCAGCGTGCTGGTGGCCGATGTTGACATGGAAGCCCTCATGGCCCAAGTTGTGATATCGCCTCCCGAAGAGGGCTCTCAGCTTGAGGCGCTGGAGAAACTGGTTCAAGCCACCGTTCAGGGCGAAAAGCGCTACCAGCAGGCTGAAGCCAGCCGCAGCCCACTGAACCCCAGGGCCTACGATGACATCCAGCAAGCCTCTCGTCTCCACCGCCTGACGCCCGAATATGCACAGCATTTTGTGGTAGATGTGTTACGAACCCTGGGAGAGGACCCCGATTCCCGACCATCCGCGGGCCACGACCCCGGCGACTCGCCACTGTTTCAGGTGACTGCGCACGGCGTAGCGGCGGCCGAGTGCCTGGGGGTGCGCCAGGGCGCCACTGCCTTGCTCACCTTTGACCGAGACACTGCCCGAACCACGCCCGGGGCGCAGTTACTCGCGCTGGGCAGTCCGGCTCTGGACCGGTTTCTATCTCTGGCTCAAGACAGGTGGAGCGACGACCTGCCGCAGGGAGCCGTGTTTTTGGATGCCAGGCTGCCGCCAGGAGGCGGGTACCTCATGTGGCATCTCAGAGGGCGTGTGATGGATGGCCAGGGAGAGACCGTCACAGAGCGCCTGTTCGCCGTGCGTCAGAACGCGGATACCATCGAATCGGCGCCCACAGCCGCCCTCATCGACCTGCTGCCCACAGAGTCACGAACCGAGTTGCCACCCTGGATGGCCGCCCTCTCTCACGACCCCTCGGTGGCGTGGGAGTGGAGCCTGGGGCACCAGATGTTGCCCTGGCTGCGCCATGAGACCGAGTGTCGCGGTCGCGTCGTGGCCCGCACAAGGGCGACGCTCTTGGTAGCGGCGGAACGAGCCTTTGACATAGCCAACCAAGCCTACCTGGATGTGGCGTTTGACACGTCGCTCGATGGCGACGAGTTGTACGCGCGCGTACAAGAAGCCCAGCACCGTGTGGACGCCTTGAGCGCCCAACTGGCTCGCGAGGAAGCGTGTGCGCTGACCTGGCCCGAGGTGGTGGGGGTGGCGGCGGTGCTTCCAGTGAGCGACTCCCCCACGCAAGAATTCGTAGACTTGCGGCCCGAAGTGGCTGACGCAGCCATGGCCGCCGCCGTTCAGTACGAGCGAGACCATGGCCGCAAGGTGGTTGATGTCACCGGCGAGCACGATATATACCCCTACGACCTGTACAGCACCGGGCCCGGGGGCCTGCGCTGCATCGAGGTCAAGGGCACCACTACGGGGCGCATCTTTGTATCCGAGAACGAGTGGCGCGCTGCCCAACGCCTCCGCACCTCGTTCTTCCTGTACATTGTGACGGACCCGCTGGGGGATGCACAGGTGAGGGTCGTGCGCGACCCGTTCGCCCACCTGGACCCCGACGTGGTGCTGTCTTCCGGTGTCAAGTATGGTTTCGATGCGGCCACCTGGCGCGTGGCGGTTGATGAAGGGGGCTCATGAGCGAGCAACGGCGTTTGATAGAGGAGCTGCTGCCCCTGGACGAAATTAGCCGCGAGAGCAGCAAGTCTATCTCCTATGGGGCCATCCATGCCATCCACACCTGGTTTGCGCGCCGGCCGCTGGCCGCTTGCCGGGCCGCTACCTTTGCCGCGCTCGTGGGCGCTCCTGCAACCGAGCGGGAGCGGGAGGAGTTGCTGGACCTCATTATAGGCACGCTCAAAGAGACGGCCCCACAAGACAAGCCGAAACGCATGGACGAGATGCGGCGGCGCATCTGTGAGACGCTGGATGGCGAGCGACCTCGGGTGCTGGACCCCTTTGCCGGCGGCGGCTCGCTGCCGCTGGAGGCCGCTCGGCTGGGCTGTGAGGCCCACGCCCTGGACCTCAACCCTGTGGCTGTGCTGACCCTGTTGGCCACAGTGGATTACCCCATGCGCTACGCGAGCTCGGTCTTTCCTCTGCCGCCTTGCGACGAGGATATCTGGGGGGAGCAGGAGGGGCCGCGCACCGGGGGCCTCGTGGAGGCCGTGGAGACCTGGGGAGCCTGGCTCTTGGAGTGGGTGCGGCCCCAACTGGCGCCCTACTACCCAGAGGATGACGACGGCGGGGCGCCCGTAGCCTACTTTTGGGCCAAAACGGTGCACTGCAACAACCCCGCCTGTGGCGGCGAGATACCGCTGCTGGCCCACCGCTGGCTGAGCCGACGCGCTAAAAAGCCCCCCGTGGCCTATCGGCTGGTGCCCCAGCCCGACCGCACCCTGCGCGTCGAGATACTGACGGGTGCGGCGGCAACGGCGGACGACCCCTCGCGGGGCACTATGGCGCGCGGCTGGGCGCAGTGCCCCCACTGTCCCCAACCCCTCTCGCCGGACGAGGTCAAGGCCCAGTTCGCGGCCGAGCGGAACGGGCGCCTGCTGCTGGCCGTGGCCCTGAAGGACGAGGGCGAGTCCGGCGTGCGCTTTCGCTCGGCCACCGATGCCGACCGACAGAGCTACGCGGCCGCCGCGCGCGCCCTGGACGCGGCCGTTGCGGCCCACGACGACCCTTTTTTTGCGATGGTGCCGGACGAATCTATGCCGCCCTCCAGAGCCTATGGTATCTATCCGACGCTGTATGGCGTCGAGACGTGGGGCGAGATGCACAACGCCCGGCAGCAGCTGGCCCTGGCCACCTTTTGCCGGGGCGTGGGAGCCGCCCACAAGACCCTGTTGGCCGCCGGCTGCGAGGCCCATGCCGCCGAGGCCGTGGCGCTCTACCTGGCCCTGACGGTCAGCCGGCTGGTGCTCAGGATGTCGGAGGCTTCGATATGGGATAGTGGACACGATAAGATTCAGAGGGCGACAGCCGGACATCGCCTCCCCATGACGTGGGACTATGTCGAGGCCAACCCCCTCGCTGATAGCTCTGGCAGCTGGGTCAGCACGCTTCGCTGGGCCCTGCCCTCGTTAAAGCGGGTCCTGGGGACGGCGGATGCGCCGGCCACGGTGCGCTGGGGCGACGCGGCGCGGTTGCCCTACCCCGACGAGCACTTTGACGCTGTGCTCACCGACCCGCCGTACTATGATAGCGTGCCCTATAGTTACCTGGCGGATATGCAGTACGTCTGGCTGCACCGCGCGCTGAACGACATCCTGCCGGAGCGCTTCCCCTCGAGCCTGACGCCCAAAGGGGCGGAGATAATCCAGGACCAGGCGCGCCACGAGAGCGGCGCCCAGGCCAAGGCCGCCTTTGAGCAGGGCTTGGCCCGCGCTCTGGGCGAGTTGCGCCGGGTGCTCAAGCCGGATGGCATCGCCCTGGTGATGTACGCCCACACGTCCACCAGCGCCTGGGAGACGCTGGTGGACTCGCTGATTCGCGCTGGCCTGCAGGTGACCGCCTCCTGGCCGGTGGATACCGAGACGGCCTCTCGCCGCAACTGGCTGGGCGGGGCCATGTTGGCTGCCACCATCTTTTTGGTGTGCCGCAAGCGTCCCGACGAGGGCATCGGCTATCTGGACCAGGTGCTGCCCCGAATGCGTGCCGCCGTGCGGCAAGCGTTGGCCCGCTTCTGGGCGGCGCGCATCGGCGGGGCCGACTTTTTCGTCAGCGCCATCGGGCCGGCCCTGTCGGCCTACTCCCGTTTCGCCGAGGTGCGCTACGCCAACGGCCAGCCGGTGTCCACGGCCAGTTTCCTCGCCCTGGTGCGGCAGACGGTGGTCGAGTTCTCGCTGGAGCAAGCCCTCAGGGGGCTGGACCCCAGCGCCGTGGACCCCGAGACCCAGTTCGCCCTGCTCTGGCGCTGGACCTACGGCAACAAAGCCGTCGATACAGGGGCGGCCATGCTGCTGGACAAGGCCACCGGCGTCGAGCTGGCCGAGCTGGCGCGGCGTGGGATGATAACCCGGGCCAACGGCTCCAAGAAGATGGTCATGCCGGGGCCCGAGCGGCGCCTCGACTTGCTCGGCGCATCGCTGCAGCGGGTGATGTCGGGGCGCGTGCCCCTGGTGGAGGTGGTCTATTGCGCCGCACTGCTCTGGCGCGATAATCGTCGCGAGGAGCTGGCCGAGCTGCTGGACGGGCAGGGCGAGGCGGCCCGGCGGGTGGCCCAGGCTTTGGCCGAGCTGCAGCCCACCGAGTCGAGCGAGCGTCGCCTGCTCATGGGCATGCTGGGCAGTTGGGACATTCACAACCACAGAGCCAGGGCGAGTGGCGTCACACAACTCGACCTGGGCCTATCGTCATAGAGGACGCTGAGAGACGACGTAGGGAGGTAGGATATGCTGCAGCCGTGGTGGCAAGCGGTCACTCCGCACGAGGATATCCGCGAGGGGCGGGTCAACGAGGCGCTGTTCGATGCCAGGCTCGGGCGTGCGGCCCTGGGGGAGGGCTCCGTCGAGTATCGTGACACGCGAGTGTTCTTCCAAAAGACCTGTTTTACCGACGGCCTTAACGACCTGCTGACCCAGGTATTGCGGCGAGTAGCCGGTGAGGGGGACCAGAACGGCGTCTTGTGGCTGCAGACGGGTTTCGGCGGTGGCAAGAGCCACTCAGAGTTGGCGGCATACCACCTGCTCAAGCGGCCCGAGGAGGCGATGTCCGTCCCCGAGGTCTCTGAGCTTGTGCGCAAGGCCGGCCTGGAGCGCCCGCCGCGGGCACGAGTGGCGGTCATCTCCGGGACGAGCTTGAATCCGCTGGGGCGCACGTCGTCCGACGACATCCGTATTCGCACGCTGTGGGGCGAGGTGGCTTACCAACTCGGCGGAGCCGAGGCTTACGCCGTGGTGGCAGAGAACGATGCCCGCTTGCTCTCGCCCGGCGACGAGACGCTCATCCAGCTGTTGCGACATGTGGGCCCTTGCGCCATCCTGTTCGATGAGACACTGCACTATGTGGACAAGGTAGCTACCGGGGAGGAAGGGACGAAGAGCCTGGCCGGGCAGGCGGTGGCCTTCTTGCGAGAGCTGACCGACGCCGTCAACACTGTGCCCGGCGCCGTGATGGTCGTCTCGCTGACGGCCAGCCGCGAGGATATGCTCAGCGACGGGGCCGTGGCCTGGCTCGAGCGGTTGAACGAACACGTGCTGCGCGAGGCGACGCCTGTGCGCCCGGTGCAACGCGGCGAGATTCACGAGGTAGTGCGCCGCCGCCTTTTCGAGGCTGTGGACGCAGAGGCTGCCACAGCGGCGGCGACGGCGTACCGGCAGTTCTATGACGGCCTCAAAGGGCTGCCGGATGACAAGATAGGCAACGAGTACCAGCACCTGTTGTCTCGTAGCTACCCCTTCCATCCGGAGCTCATCTCGGTGCTCTATGAGCGCTGGGGCACCCGCCAGGGGTTCCAGGAGACGCGCGACACGTTGCGGTTCCTGGCGTGGACCCTCGCTCACCTCTGGGCCCGGCGCGAGGAACTCCAGGGCATGTTCGTTCACTGTTGCGACGTGGACCTGGGTGTGGGCGACCTGCGCGGTATGGCCCGCCGCGTGGCCGCCGACGAGCAGTGGGAGAGCGTCATCGGCACAGACATCGCGGCTGAGCCGGGGGCTGAGCCGGCCAAAGCTCAACTGCTCGACCGTGAATACGAGACCGGCCGGCGGGCCGAGGGGCTGGCGACTGCCATTCTGTTTTACAGCATCGGGGGCGGCGAGTCGCCCCACGCTACGCGTGAGGAGCTGAGGCTGGCTTGTTCCCAGCCGGGCGTGGACGAGTCGCTGTGGGAGGATATCTTGGCCCGGCTCGGCCGCAGACTGTTCTACTACTACTGCGAAGAGTCCCGCCACGAGTTCCGCAAGGAGCCGAATGTGCTCAGCCTGCAGAGCACCCACTATACGAATCTACAGCCGAAAGAGGTCGAGGACCATATACACAGCGTCGCCAAGGAAAAGGTCCTGGGTGACAAAATGCCGGGACACGCATTTCAGGTGTACGTGAGGCCAGAGGACGCTCAGGAGGTGGCGGACGACGAGTCTCTCAAACTGCTTGTGCTCGACACACAGTTCACGGTAACCGATGGTGTGCCCCATGATGACACGACTCGTACCTGTCTGAACATCCTTCAGTCGCGTGGCGACGTGCTGCGCCAGAACCGCAACACCCTCCTCTTTTGTGCTGCCGACGCCCAGGATATCCAGCAAGCTCGGGAGGCGGCGCGCGAGTATCTGAGTTGGAGCAAGATTCAGGGGACATCCAACGAGTGGGAGCGCATCGGCGGCTTCCAACAGGAGCGCGTGCGAACGTCGATGGAGAACGCATCGGCGGCGACCATTAAGGCGATAGCTGGCGCGTACAGTTGGGTCTTGATACCCGCCGCACCGCGCCAAGGAGGCTCCGAGCTCGCCATATCCCCCTTGCGCATCGGTCTCTACGGGCCCGGCAAACTCATCGTGCCCATGGTCTGGGAGCACCTGACCAGCTCGGAGGGCGCCGGGCCAACCATCCTGACCGAGCTCACGCCTGAGGTGCTGCTGGACCGCTATCAGGAGCACTGTTGGCCCAAGGCACACCTCTCGGTGACGACGCGGGAGCTGTGGGAGCGGTTCTGTCGCCAGGTCGCGTTGCCGATGCTCGAGGAGCAGAATGTGCTGCTGGATACGGTGGAGATGGGCCAGCGTAAGGGCCTCTTCGCTGTGGGGCACCTGTTGGATGACAACAGCCCGCGCGACCAGCGCGACAGCTACACCGCGCTGTACTTGGGGCAGGCTGCTCTGCCTCCGAACGAGCTTCCGCAGATTGGCCAGCGCTGGGTGCTGCTGAGACCCAGTCTGTACGAGGAGATTGTCAAACTGCCCACCAAGGTGACTGTAGAGGAGGTGCGCGAAGCAGTACGTGCTGTGGATGGAAACGGCCAAGCGGCTCGGGTCTCGGCAGTCTACGCCTACATCGAAAAGGGCCGCGAGGCGGGGATAGACGGAGATTCGTTCGTCTCTGCCGTCAAAGAGTTGGCTGACAAGCGCGAGCTGGTCTACCAGGTCGAGCGCGGCGGCCCTGTGGGGCTCCCCCCTGCTGAGCTGGAGGAACTGCGCAATGGGTGGGTGTTCGAGCCCGAGGCGCCCCCCCTCCCCGGCCCACCGCAGGGGGGGCGCAGCATCAGCGTGCAGGGCTCGCTGGAGGGCCTTAAAAACTTCGGGGCTTTGGTGAAGAACATTCTACAGCCTCTGGACTCACAGAAGCCCAAGCGCTTCCGTATCGCAGTCGACGTGACCGCCGAGTGGGATGATGACCCCGGCTCCGGGCTGACCGCTGCCCTCGAGGACGGAAAGAATGACCCCGCCCTCAAAGGCATCGTTACTGTCAAGGATAGCAGGGAGCCCTGACGCAAGACCCTTGCCGGCATCGTCCAAGCTTGTGATGCCACCGCCCGAGCAAAGGCGTCCGATGCGCCTGTCCAAAGCACGGCGTTGCGGGCCCCAGCCGTCGCGTAGAGCACCGCGTCTACGCGACGGCAAAGAGTCGTCTCTACGCCGCCTCACCGCCTCGTCAATCATCCCCGTTAGCTCGCCAAGCTGCACTCGCCCATAGAGCGCAAGGCGTGGCGTACCAGCCTCATCATGCCTTCTCGTGTCATCTCTGCGCCTTCGCCGCTGCCGTGTACAGGCCGTCATCCCGAAGCTGCACCCTGCCCGCCGCTGCCAACCGCCCCAGCACAGCCTCGGTCGCGTCCAGCCGGGCGCCCAGGCGGCTGGCTATATCCGCGTAACCCGCCGCGCCCAGGGCCGCGAGCGTCTCCAGCGCCTTGGCATCCAGGTCGCCAGAGGGAGCCCCTCTGCCCTCGGTCTGTGCAGGACGTGTATGACGAACGGCGTTTCTCGCAAACTCCTTCTTATACGCCGTTTCGCTTTTCGCAGTATGACTTTCTGAAAAAGGGCCTCCGTCCTGCACGTCCTGCACACCTTCGTCTGTCGCAGCCTCATCCACCAGCCCTATGCCGCGCCATACCGTCATCTGGCGCCCGGCCACGCGGGTGCGCACCCTCTGGCATCCTTTCGCTTCGAGCCTTCGCCCCCATTCGGTGTTGGAGATGGGCTTGGCGCCCAGGTCTTCGGCCCACGCTTCGTATGTCCCACGCAGGTCACCGGCTGGCGTCTCGGCCTGCTGGATGAACGCACAGCAGTGGGCAAAGAACTCGGCCAGCGGGTCGAACCCCGCCCGTAGCTCGGTCGTCTTGCGGCGCACTACCTCGCACGGCCTCAGCCCCACGCGCTGCCATGCGAGGCAGCCCTTCACCGCCCACGCCAACAGCGCGGGCAGGCCGTCGCTTGTGAGGTGCGCCTTGACCCCCGGGTCGCGCTCCTCCTCCGCCAACTCGCGCTCGAACGGCACCCGCTGCACTCTCCGCCACAGGCCGGTGTCCTCGTCGTCCATGAGCGGTGCTTCGTTGGCAGCCAGCCACAGCTTGAACTCGGGCTTGAAGGTGATAGGCGAGCGGTACAGCTCGCGAGCCGTAAGCAAGTCGCCGCCAGTGGCCTCTTTGATAAGCGGCTCGTTCAGACGTCGCGTTCTGGCCGTCTCCACTGCCGCCACCATCCGGGCTCCTCGCAGACGGGCAAGCTCCGGGGTGGCGCCGCCCACATGCGGCGTCTCCAAGAACGTGGCAAAGGACGCCTTGACGGCATAGCCGCCCAGCGCGGCCAGCATCGCCTCGACCAGTGTGGACTTGCCGGTAGCCGCAGGGCCCAGGGCGAGGAAGAGCACCTCTTCGGCGGTCGACCCGGACAGCGTGTAGCCACACGCCCGTTGCAGGTAGGCGGCCAAGTCTGCATCGCCCTGCGTGACCGTATCAAGGTACTGCTCCAGCACAGCGTCGGTGGCGCTGGGGTCATAGTTCACCGGAGCCAACTTGGTCAGCATATCCTCTCGGCGATGGGGGCGCAGCGCCCCCGTCCGCAGGTCGAGGGTGCCATTGGCGCAGTTGAGCAGCCACGGGTCAGCGTCAAAGGCCTCTGCCCTGGCAACAACCCCGGGCTCCGTACTGGCCAGCTCCACCATGGCCCGCAGCCGAGCCGCGCCTTCGCTCGCCTTGGCCCAGGCCGCCATCGCCTTGCGGCTGTCCTCGTCAGGCTGCTCTGCGACCTCAGCCCAGATGGCGGCCGCCGTCGCCTTGGCCCGGCGCATCGCCTCGCCAGTGTCATCCTGAGCCCAGCGCCGCCTGTCCCAAACGAGCCAGCCGCCCAGCCCATCGCAGTAACGCAGGTCTGCTCCGTGTTGGGCCACCAACCGCCGGGCGTTGCCCAGGTCGGTCGAGTGGGGTGCCTCGGCCTCGGGACCCCGGCACGGCTGGGCCTCGGCCATGAGTTCCCTCAAACGGGCCGGCAGGTCGTCGCCCAGCAGGTGCATCTCGGATGGGTCTTTGCGGCCCGGCGGCGCTGTGACGATACGCGCATTTGGCAGCGTGGTGTCGATGGCCTGCGCAAACTTCGCGCCGCCCTGGTCGGGTTCACGCCAAACGAAGACCGTCAGACCGTCCAGGTATGACGCCCACTCGGGGCGCCAGTTGTTCGCGCCGGGCGCCCCCAGGCAGGGGATGTCGTGCTGCCAACAGGTGTGACAATCCGACTCGCCCTCCACCAGCAGCACATAGCCGGCCTCCCTGGCGTCTTCGAGGCACCAGAGCCCGTAGGGCACGATGGTTGCGCCCCGCCTCCAGCGAAAGGCTCCTTTGCCGCTCAGCTTCACCCGGTAGCGGCGGGCCGTCTCGTTGCCGCTCTCGTCATAGTACGGCAGCTCCAGCCGAGCTTCGCCCTTGTAGCGACCCTCGGTCAGCCCCAAGCTCCTGAGCAACTCTACGTCCAGCGCCTTGGCCTGGGCGTACTCCTGGAGGGGGTGTTCCCCAAAAGGCACATCCTCGGACTTCCTGGTACCGTGGGTCTCAGGGCGCGTCTCGATGCCCAGGTGCTTGGCAAGCTGGGTCAGGGAGCCCTTGGCGTCGCAGGCAAAACACCGAAAGCCGCGCGGCCCCACCGAAAAGGAGCCAGAGTGCTCGTCGACGTGGAAGGGGCACAGCGCCCAGTACTCGCCTTTGGTGTCGGGCCATTTGGTAGCGGGGCAATCGCCCCGGTCGAGATGCGCCAGGATGGTGGCTAGGGTGTCGCTCATGACTGTATCCCCCCAAGGAGACCAAGCTGCACGGCTTGGGGCTCCGGCCGCAGCCGCACCACGTTGGTCGCATACTCCCAGTGCGCATAGGGCACTTGCTCCATACAGTCGAGAGGGATGTACAGCTCCCCGTCCCCTTGCAGCCAGCCCTCCGCTCGCAGCGCCTCCAGGCTGATGCGCCGCATCTCGTTGCGGCGGTCGTGACGCCAGTAGAAATAGCGGCAGCCCGCACGCTCGGCATAGTCCACAGCCAGCACCGGCACGCTGACCACTGCAGCGGTCCCCCGCTGGTGGCGAACGGCTACAGCCAGCACCGGGGCGCCGTTCAGCGTGATGACCTTGGCCACGATGCTACAACGGCCCCGTTTGTGGACTTGGAGCGCCACGGGCACACAAGTTGTGCTATAATGGGTACGAGCACGGTTCCAGCCGTCGCTCATTGTCCCGCCGCCGTGTTGCCGCACGGCGGCCTCGCTTTGCTTAGGCATGGCGCCCCTTCTGCTTGCTCGGCGCCCTGGGCCTCCGCATCGTGCCGTTCGCTCGCCACTCCTCCGCGGCAAGCCGCGGTGACGATAAGCGCTCTTAGTGCCCCGCCTGTCCGCAAGCCTTTGCAGCAAGCCCGCCTCCTCTCGCAGTAACACAATCTTTTGTGACATGTTCTCCTCCCGCAAAGCAACAAAAAAAGCTATGCTGATTTACTTCAGCATAGCACATGGAGTTTGGAGAAGTGCCACTTCTCCAAACTCCAAAAGCTCAGTTTTCGAGAAACTCAGCGCCTATTCGTCATCTTTGTCGTCAAGAGACCAGTTTATAAAGTCCGCGACGTAACGGTCATAAGTCCGGGAGTCGATGCGAGCCCGTTTGCAGGCGGTCGTCTTGGGAACACCGCTCTCGACTAATTCTCGTGCCTCTCGAACCCTATCCAGGGTGCCGCCTTGGGTGCCGAGCTTATCCCGCTTTTTCTGAGACGCAGGCGGCAACGCCTCCCCATTGCTGGCGGGCTGCTCGGGCGCCGGGACCGCCCCCGCTGCCTCACGCTGCAATACCTCATCCCACATACCATCATCCGCTAGGCGTGAACACAAGGCCGAGTACACCGTTTGCACGTAGCTCCACCTGTCTCGGTTCTGCGCCTTCTCCGCTTCTCTCCATGCACGCCACCCCCCAGCATCGGCACGCTGCTCCGGTGTCGGTTTTAGGCGCACATTGGGAGGGCGCGCCAGGCAAAGCTCGGTCAATCGCTCGCCCACTTTTCGCACGTGGACGACCCCCAAATCCTCATCCCTGTTCCCAGTAAGCTTGTAGGTTGTGCTTGCTGGCGTAACGGGCACACGCTGGTATGTGCCCCAGTTGCAGTAGCCCTTTAGGCACTCGTTGACTGCAGCATCGAGGATATCAAAGGGGACCGGGTATTGAATAATATGGCTCATACCAAAAACCGCCTCCTCATCACCTCTTGACGAGTCAGGCGGCTCGGTGTATCCTTGTGCCGTCCAACCCGCCCCATTCGGGTTGACCTGGCCCTGGAGCTACGAACTCGCAGGGCTTTTTCTTCCCTATCATTATAGCCGATAAGGCGAGCATTTCCAGAGAAGCCTAGACTGAATTGAGTGCTTTAGAGGCACCCCTTGGGCGAGTAACTCGCTCCGTGGCTCCAGCCGTGTACTGACCCTGTCGCCGGCTCAGCGGCGCAGCATCTAGTGGCCGTCACGACGTGGGGCGCTGGGTAGCGGCGCCCCGCACACCCTACAGAGCCA
>CAYOUT010000003.1:28211-302277 GCA_964407215.1 uncultured Anaerolineales bacterium
GTCCCATGCTGCGTGCTCATGATGCGCATCACGCCTCCTCTACCGCCACGCCGGGGAATGCCCCCTCGTAGCCCGTCTCGGCCATGTCGTAGGCGGCCATCCTATCGTACATCTCCTGGGTCTTGGCTTGGGTCAGTGGCTCGATGTCGTCGCTCTCCCCCTGTCACAGGCTGCGATGCGGAAAAGTAGGCGCTTTTGCGTGTGCAGTACAACCCCCCGAGGCTCATGGTTGCTGCATTCTAGTATGCGTCCCGGGCCAGCAGAGCGGCCGTGTCTGTCGAATAGTGCTTACCCTCAATAATTCGAGTCACACTCACCGGTTGTATTGCTCATCTCCCTTGTGCCAAAAGCCTTTCAAGCATGGTGACAGTCGTTCAGGCGTTACGACATAACATACTGTTATGGGCATCATCACCCTTCCAGCGCTCGCTTCAGCGCCTCGGTAGTCTGGCGGTCATCGGCCTCGAGGACATGGGCGTAGACGCTCATGGTGATGGCACTGTTTGCGTGTCCCAGCCGACGGGTCACTTGGGGCACGGGCAGCCCCTCGGCCAGCAAGAGGCTGGCGTGGAGGTGTCGCAGCCCGTGGGGGCTCAAGTGGGGCAAGCCGAGCCGACCACAGGCAACCCGCATGGCGTGGGCCACCGTGGTACGGTTGAGGGGCTCTCCGCCCTTGTTGGGGAATACCAGCGCTCCCCCGCCATGGGCCAGCCGGTACTCGGCCTGCCGGCGCAGCGCCTTCACGCCCTCCGGAGGCAGAGTGATGCAGCGGATGCTTGCCCTCGTCTTGGGCTCGCTCACCACCCACTCGCCCTTGATGCGTTGCACTGACTTGGTGACCGACACCTTGCCCGAGCCCAAATCTACGTCGGCCCACTCCAGGGCCAGCGCCTCCCCGAGGCGGCAGCCGGTAACAGCCAGAAAAAGCCACAAGGGCCCCAGCCAGTGCTCGGCTGTGCCACCTAGAAACACCCGTAGCTCGCCCGCCGTCCAAGGCTCCTGTCGCCGATAGCGATGCTGTGGCGTGTCCACTCGTTCGCAGGGATTGTGTGCCAGCCAGCCCCAGCGTACGGCCAGGGCTAGCGCCTGAGAGAGGAGCCGGTGACATTTGAGCGCCGTCCGGCTCTGGCCTTTCGTCAAGTAGCGTGTGTAAAGGCGCTGGATGCGGTGGGGGGTCAGACGGTCGAGGCGCACGGTGCCCAAGGCGGGGCTCAGGTGGCGGTCGCAGATGCCTTGATAGTCTGCCAAGGTACGGGGCTTGAGGCTGGAGGCCTCGGTCTCGAGCCAGGCATCCAACAGATAGTCCAAGGTGCGCTTGCCGGGGTTGGGCAGGATTCCGGCTTTCGCCACTTGGCGCTGCAGGTCGGCCAGTTTGGTGGCACACTCAGCACGTGTCTTACCGTAAACCGTCCGCCGGTGGCCATCCACTTGGAGGGACGCCTGCCAGCGGCCATCTTTGCGGCGAGCAAGGGACCCTTCACCGGGGCTGCGACGAGACATATCGAGACTCCTTTCGCTTTTGGGGCCTCGGCGATGCTGTACTGATGCTGTCAGCGTTCTGGTAGGCTGGGGTACCACTGCCTGTAGTGGTGTTGGGCTTGGTGAGCCGCTATATCTTGTGCCCCCTTAGCTCAGCGGATAGAGCACCGGCCTCCGGAGCCGGGTGCAGGCGTTCGAGTCGCCTAGGGGGTACACATACTCGCTCAACCCGATCTTGGGCAAAAGGGGCGCTCAGTGGAGTAAGCCCAACGGCCTGTTCTCTCAAATGAGAGGGAACAGGCCGTTGGGCAATAGCTATCGTCTGGCGCCTGCGGTGCTAAGCCTGTACCATCTGGGCGGCCATATCGTCGATTTCCTGATTACTCGCCAGAACGCCGATCTCGAGCAAGTACTCGCGCTGCTCGCCGGGCTCCAAGAACTGGAGTGTCCCTGCAGCACGATCTCTGTCTCGCCCCTCGACACCGCAGTTGGCGGGCTCTAGACCCGTGACATAATCGCCCTCGCCCACCATCTTCCACTGGATGAAGCGCGGCAGCTCTGCTTGGCGATATCTCAAGTAGACGCCAAGGCCATTGCCACCCTCAAAGCCGCGATTCACGAGGAGTACGGTGACAAAACCCTCCTCGTCCGCTAACAGATCATGATAAAAGACCTGCTCCTGATACCCTTCTATGGGGGCTTCGTAGCGGGCGTGCCCGCTCAGGCCGGGTGCTGCTACTTCGTCGCGAGCCACGACCCGGCCAGACGGCGCAAGTAACTCAGAGCCTTCTGCGAGGAGAGGGAACCCAAAGTTGCAGTGATATAGCATCATATGCGGTGCGGTGCGAAAGCCCTCGTTGGCTACGAGATCACGGATGGTAAGGCGCGACTCGCCAAGCTGGGCTGAGACTCTACGGGTGAGAGTGATGTTCTCGCCGAACACCACCGTCTCTCGCATACGACCGCGCACCCACATCTCGTACTCGTCGCCGCGCCAGCCGCCATCAGCCCACACACCACTCGCGGGGAGATGTGACACTCGCCCGTGAAGCCCCAAGCCCTCGCCCTCGTCCACAGTAGGCGCGCCGGCATAGGTTAGCCCACAGGTTGCCACCATGCCACCGTGGAAGGTGCGCAGCCACCCCAACCCCTCTCGATCGTGATAGGTGGGATGGGCTGGCCCTGGAGATGCCTCCCAGGCTAGCGAAGCGCCCCGGAACTTGGCTGCACCGATATCCATGCCTCGGTCCAGCAGTACATGGAAAGCGAAACCGGTGCCAGTCTCAAACTCGGCAACACGCACTCCTTGAGATGTACCCTCTTGGAGGGCGATGAGCCTCACACCACCCACTTGAGACAAGCTTCCCACATGCTTGAGCAACTCGCGTTGTGCCCATGAGCGACCGTAGAGCTGTACCATCTCCCCCTCCGTTCTTGCGAGCCCAAGGGCGAACCCCTAAGCGAGAAGCAGATACGGCGCCTCGACGTAGCGGGTAATCCCCTGAAGGAAGCGAGCCGCAGGCGCTCCGTCCACCAATCGATGATCGAAGGTCAGACTCAGCCACATCCGCTGTCGTATCGCGATCTCACCATCCACTACTGCGGGCTCGGGCCGGATGCGCCCCACGCCCAGTATGGCGCACTCGGGCAGATTGATGATGGGTGAGAACCCGTCCACGCCGTACATGCCCAAATTGGTGATAGTGAAAGTGCCACCTGTAAGGTCGTCCGGCCCGGCCTTGCCTTCGCGTACGCGCGCCACTAACTCGCGGAACTCGGTGGCAAGTTGCTTGATGCCCTTTTGATTCGCGTTATGCAGTACGGGCACGATCAAGCCACGCTCTGTATCCACAGCCATACCCACGTTGATCTCCGAGACGTAGCGGATTCCCTCTTCCTCCAAGCGCGCGTTCATGTAAGGGAATTCCGCTAGACAACGTGCGACGATGGCAGCCAGCAGGTCGTTAAAGCCGACGTTGAAGCCGAGCTCTTTGGCCAGGGCGCCCTTGAGCTCCTCGCGCAGAGCCACAAGCTCGGTGGCATCCACCACGCTGTACAGCGTAACAGCCGCCGTCTGCTGCGACGAAGCGGACATACGCTGTGCGATGATGGCTCGAACACCAGCCATAGGCACCATCTCCCCCGGAGCCGCTGGGGCGGCTGGCGTCACTGCAGCCTGACGCACGTCTGCTGCCCTGACGCGGGAGCTTTCTACCATCACCTGCCCCAAGGGTATCTCGAGTTCCTCGGCGACGCGACGCGCCAGCGGTGTAGCGGCAGGTTGCGCTTGTGCGAACGTTAACACATCTTTTTCTACGATACGGCCACCCGGCCCGGTCCCTCGCACTTGGCTGACATCTACGCCCCGCTCTCGAGCGACCATGCGCGCTCTGGGCGAAGCAAAAACCCGTTCTCCCGTTGGGGACGGTAGCGCCGCCTCCTCGGCCACTGGTGCTTCACCAGCGGCAGCCTGCGGCGCGGGTGCTTCCTCCGGTTCGGCTTCCACGGCGGGTGCCACGCCGGCCTCCTGAAGGAGGCTAGTGATGTCCTCGTCTGGCTTGCCGATAATCGCTACTGGCGTTAGCACCGGCACTTTGACGCCTTTGGGCACTAGGATCTTGAGCAACACACCCTTGGCGGTAGACTCGGCCTCCAACACAGCCTTGTCCGACTCGACGGTAAAGAGGACATCGCCCCTGTTAACAGCGTCACCCTCGTTTTTCACCCACTCGACGATCTCGCCCTCTTCCATCGTCTGCCCAAGCTTGGGCAGTATGACTTTTGTTGCCATGTTCCCTCCTTTGTACGATAGCCACTGGGTTTTGGTAGGCCTAACGTAGCGCCTGTCGTATTCCCCTGATGATGGCGTCGACGTTGGGGATAGCGGCGTCCTCCAGGCTCTCCGCTCGAGGCACTGGTACGTCCAGAGCCGCTACACGGACCATCGGGGCGTCGAGATAGTCAAAGGCCACCTCATTGATCATCGTAAACAGCTCACTGATAATGCTGCTAGTCTTGTAGGCTTCGGTCACTCCGACGACACGCCCCGTCTTGCGAACCGATTTGACCACCGTCTCCAAGTCCAACGGCTTCAGCGTGCGCAGGTCAATGACCTCAGCACTGATCCCCTCCTCGGCCAGCTTTTCGGCCGCCTGCAGAGAACGCAGCAACATGCGCGAGTAGGAGATGATAGTCACGTCGGTCCCCTCGCGCTTGACGTCCGCTACACCCAAAGGGATTGTATACTCTTCCTCTGGCACAGGCCCCAGATCACCGTAGAGCATCTTGTGCTCGATGAACATCACGGGGTTGTCGTCGCGGATGCAGCTCTTGAGAAGGCCCTTGGCGTCGTAGGGCGTCGCTGGCATGACGAGATAGATCCCAGGGAAGTGCATCCACAGGGCTTCCAAGCTTTGTGAGTGGTGCGCGCCGATAGCTCGACCTGCACCGCCCTCGCTACGGATCACCATGGGCACGGTAGTCTTGCCGCCGAACATGTAGCGGTTCTTGGCGCCCTGGTTAGCGATCTGGTCCATGGCTAACGGGGTGAAATCCACGTACATGATCTCGGCCACGGGCCGCAAGCCCGTCATGGACGCGCCAACAGCTGCGCCGCCGATAAGCGCCTCAGAAATGGGCGTGTCCAGCACACGTTCGGGCCCAAACTCATCGTATAGCCCCCGGGTTGCGCCGTAAGCGCCTCCGTAAAGGCCAACATCCTCACCCATGATAAAGACTCGCGGATCGCGCAGCATCTCCTCACGCATAGCGTCGCGCACCGCTTCCCAGTATCGTTTCTGGGGGATGCTTGGATCGGTACGTACGCGCTCGCGTAACCGACGCTCGGCCTCGATCTCTGCCACCGTCGGCGACGAGAGGACATACACGTCCTGCTCCACCTCCGCCGGGTCGGGCTCCGGTGAGCTGAGAGCGAACTCGGTGGCTCGTTCAATAGTCTCAACGGCGGCCTCCTCGACGGCGTCCAACTCTTCCTGCGTGGCCATCCCCGAGTCAAGTAGCTGCGCAGAAAGCACTGTCAGCGGATCACGAGCTTTCCAGCTGGCCTCTTCCTCTCGGGTGCGGTACTTGCGAGGATCGGATCGCGAGTGGCCGTACCAACGATAGGTCTTGCACTCGATAAGCGAGGGCCCCTCACCCTGGCGAGCTCGCACCAAGGCCTCGGACACTGCTTCGTGCACGGCTACGGGGTCCATGCCATCCACCACGACACCGGGCATGTCGTAAGCTGCGGCTCGCGCGGCGATATCGGGCATAGCACTCACAGCGTGAAAAGGCACAGACATACCATACAGATTGTTCTCTACGATATAGACTACTGGGAGCTTCCAGGCCGAGGCCATATTTAGCGACTCGTGGAAGGTGCCCTCATTGGCCGCGCCGTCTCCAAAGAAACACAATACGCAGCGATCGAGCCCCTGCATCTTCAGAGACAAGCCCGCCCCCGTGGCCACGGGAATGTTACCGCCCACAATGCCTGTGGCGCCCAGGTTCCCTTTTTCTACATCGGCGATGTGCATAGAGCCACCACGACCTTTGCAGTAACCGGTGGCGCGGCCGACCAACTCGGCCATCATCTTATTCAGATGTTCCTGCTTGGCCTCAGGGCCTATCGCCAGGCTATCGCCGCGCGCATGACAATGCCCGTGACCACGGTGTGTGCTGGTGATGAGGTCGTCATCGCGCAGCGCGGCGATAGCCCCCACGGCTACCGCTTCCTGCCCCGCGTAGAGGTGAGAAGCCCCTTTAATGATATCCTGCGAAAGGAGATCGGACACTTTGTCCTCAAAGAGGCGGATCTCCCACATCTGACGCAAGAGGTCGAGCAGCCTCTGCTTGTCCAGGTCCTCAGGCATATCGACTCTGGCGCCTACTGTTGTACTGTCAGCCATGTTACTTTTCCCCCAAGCATACTGAAATCCACAATACCCGCTATGTTGCTGCCCGGCTCTTGGCCGGTTCTCCGGCGTGTGCGATCTCTGCCAGACGATACGTGCGCACGCCAGCATAGACGGCCGTTACCTGCCTCAGTGTGGGCATCGCTGAGCCCTCGATGGTTGCGGCGGCGGTGCCGGTGGCCACGGCCCAGCGGGAGACCTCTCTGGACGGTAGCCCCTGCTGCCAAGCCCAGAGTGCACCCGACAGCAGCGCATCGCCAGCCCCTACAGCACTCACTTCCCTGATCTCTGGGGGTTGCGCTGCCCACACCGATCCATCATCGACATAGGCGGCGCCCCGGCTATCAGCAGAAAGGAGCACGCGCCGGGGCCCCATGGCAAGGATGGCCGCCAACCCTGCGCTCCACTGCTCTGGGCCATCGAAAGATCTCCCGGTCAACTCGCTGGCTTCATCTGTATTGGGCTTGAGCAAGTCGGGCGCCGCTACGCAACCCGCTGCCAACGCTTGGCCGGACGTGTCCAACACAGCCAACGCACCCCTTCGCCTGACGCTCTCTATCAGTCTCGCATACGTGTCGGCGGGGGCATCCGGCGGGAGGTTGCCCGAGAAGACGCAGATATCGTTTGCTCCTACGCGCTCCATCAGGCGGGCCTCTAGAGCGATCATGTCCGCTTCCGAGATGGCTGGCCCTGCCTCGTTGAGTTTGGTCGTCACACCGTGCGTGTCGTCAATGACTGTGATATTGGAGCGTGTCTCGCCCTCCACCACGACGAAATCACAGTCGTACCCCTGTGCGCGTAGCCCATCCACCAGCACTCGCCCCGATACGCCGGCGGCGAACCCCATCGCTACGCTGGGTACCCCGAACATGCGTAGACCTATCGACACGTTCACGCCTTTGCCGCTCAGATCGGTGCGCGAATAAGTGGCTCGATTCAGGTCGCCCACCGACAAGCGCGAGAAGCGCATGGTACGGTCGATGGTAGGGTTCAGGGTGATCGTATAGATCATCGCCAGCGCTCTTCCCCGAGCAGCATTCGATAGCGCTCGAGTATGGCGGCGCCGAGCGGCTCGTCGGGCCGGATGTGGCAAACCGATTCCAGGACGGCTTCTATACCCTGGGCACCGATGCGGTCCTGTAACACCACCGCCGCAGGATCCTCGGGCGCGTCAAAAGCCAGGGTTCCGGCGATTCCCCAAGCCAGATGAAGCGGGATCTTGCCGGTATGTTCGGCCACGCGCGCCGCACCCACCAACCGGTCCGACGGATCCAGCTTGCGCAGAGGGTCGCGAGTGAGGCGCAGGATTGGATCGGCCAGCACGCGATTAGCGAAACGCGTAGTGAGGTCGCGTACATGCGCGCGCAACCACTCCTCCGAAGCCGCGTACTGGATGGCGATCCCCTCGAGCGCTTCGTTCAGGGCGCCGTCGAGAATGGGTCGTATCTCTGGGTCGTCCAATGCCTCGTAGCCCAGCCGATGGCCCCGTCGATAACCAAGGTAGCCCAACACCGCATGCCCCATATTATGCAAGTACAGCTTGCGCGCCGTGTAGAGGCCAAAATTGTCGCGCGGCTCCATCCCCACGATTTCAGGGATATCACCGACGAACCCGGAGCGGTCCACGGGAAGCTCTTTGTAGGGCTCTACGATGACGAGACTGGGATCTTGGGCGCGGAGCTCTGCGGGGAGCTCCGGCACCATTCTGCCGATGACTGTATCCACAAAGCCCACGTGGGAGGCCAGATACCCATGATATCGTTGCGCCAACCGCTCGGTGACCATCTCACGCAGGATCGATGCCGCATTTTTCAAGTTCTCGCAGACGATGATGTTCAACGGCTCATCGACCCCTCGATCCGCTCGTAGCGCGATACCGGCAGCAAGCGAAGGCGAGATATGAGGCAACACCCTGGCGCCCACAGCAGTTGCTCCCAAGGTGGCTTCTGCCAAGGCCTGTGTCACAGCCTCCATGTTCTGCGACAGGATGCCCGTCACCGGCCCAACCTGGACCTCCTCGGTATGTTGATTATCAACCAGCCTGATGGTGTAGGTCCGCTTGGCGCGCATGGCGCCGATCAGCGGCTCATCGATATCAACAAAGACGACCTGATAACCGGATTCCGAAAAAAGCTGGCCCAGGAATCCGCGCCCGACGTTCCCAGCGCCAAAGATCACCGCTTTCTGAAGCATACAGACTCCTCGACACGAGGCCAGTTGCTGGTCTCGCGGAGATCGGGGCAACCGAGCCCTTTTGGAGCTCGTGCCCCGATGGCACTCGGATGCACCTAATGCATCTCTTGGCCGCCCGTGACGTTGATGGCCTGGCCCGTCATGTACGAGGACTGATCGGAGGCCAAGAACACCATCACATTGCCCACATCCTCGTAAGTGCAGCCACGTTTGAGGGGTACCTGGTCCAGGTACTTTTGGCGTACCTCCTCCTTGGTGATCCCCCACTTTTGCGCGTACTGCTCGTACAGGCTATTGACCCATAGAGGGGAATCCAGCAGGTTTCCCGGGCAGATGGCGTTCACCCGCACCTGGTAATCTGCCAGTTCCAGCGCCAAGCTCTGTGTGAGGCCGATGCCGCCGAACTTGCTCGCGGCGTAGGCCGAGTTTTTGTAACTTCCCCGCTTGCCCGACTTGGAGTTGATCTGGATGATGCTCCCGCTCTTTTGGGATTTCATTGCACGGGCTGCGGCGCGGGCCACGTTAAAATAGCCGACCAGGTTCACTTCGATGACCTTGCGCCAACGCCCCGGATCGATCTCTGTCACCTCGCCTGCAAACAGCACACCGGCGTTGGAAACAACGACGTCCAGATGTCCATGAGTATCAACGATGCGATCTACCAAAGCCTCACACTGGGCAAGGTCCGTCACGTCCACATGAGCCCACATAGTGTGGACACTGTACTGCTGAGCGATGGCTTCCGCTACAGCTTTTGCGCTGTCATCGGCGATGTCAGCCACTACCACGTGAGCCCCCTCAGCCCCCAGCCGGTGGGCCAGGGCCTCGCCCAGGCCCTGGCTGGCACCGGTAACCATCGCTACTTTGCCGTGTAATAGCTGCCGGTTCATCACGGAAGCATCTCCTTCAAAAACTCGGCCTCGGCTTCGATAGTCCAAGACTCGTGAGGGCCGAGTTTGGCGTACACGGAGGGAAGCGAGTCCTTTAGGTCCTCGAGATGGGTCAAGGGGAAATCGAGGATCTGCGGGTAGATGACACACTTGCCGGTGAAAGCTTGGTGCATCACTCCCTCCAACCCCTTCTTGACATCGCACATGCCCGAAATCGCGGCTACGGACAGATTTGGATTCAGCAGGCCCGATTCGGCCGAGTGCAGCATATTACGGAGGTCGTGGATGGCGGAGCCGCTGGTCCCCGTGAAACGATTTCCACGGTCCACGACACAGCTCAGATCGATAGGGGCCTTGGTGCCGCGGGGCAGCCCGGCAAAGATGTTCATGACAGCATTGGGGGCCAGCATGCTGACAGCTCCCGCTACAACGCCGGCACTTGGAGCCAACACGACGATATCATCGAATCCGGCGCCGCCCGTCATCTCTACGAGACCGGCGTTGAACTCTTGCGGCGATTTGCCATCGGGTGTGCGCAGCGCCACTTCAGTGATACCCCGCTTTTCCTCGATGATGTTACTGAACTTTTCAGTGATGGTGGCCAGCCGGTCCGCGATTAGATCCGTGGCAACCACCAACTTGGGGCCTTGAGCTGCCTCGAGTGCTCGCTGCACGTGCATTTGCCCCATGGGGCCCGCCGCCCCCAAAAAGGCCGAATAGCCGCCGGCGCGTAGTTCTGTTCGTACCGGCTCATAGGCGTCGGCGATCACCCCGCTCGGGGTCCCGGTGAGGCTGAGGTTATCATAGTGCACTCGCCCCACATCCACCTGCGCAGCGCCCGACAGCCCCTGCGCCCCGACCAGGTTCAATACGGCATCGCGGCGGGCCAGCGGCTCTACCGCTTCATATAGGGCTACGTCCGTACCCAGCAATACGACGTCATCAAATCCGTCCTTGCCAGATGCCGTCACGGCCTCCTGCAAAGTGTCCTCGCTTGGGACTCCAAGCTCCACCAGGGCGAATCCTTCTGTTTGGCTCCGTGTGCGGAGCTCCTCCTGCAGTGCCCCTGTGACGCCCATAGTGACCACACGCGCGGGCGGTTGCCCCCCTGCGTACGGCGTCCCCAAAGCATAGTTGTCCGAGGCAGCGGGGCCAGCGACGATCAGCACCGCACCCTCGGGCGCCCACCCGGCTCGGTATACCACGTCGTACGAGGCCGTCACACAGGCCCAAGGCTCGGTGAGCGCCGCCTGCGCATAGCCCGTTTCCGGCTTGACGGGAATTAGATACGAGCCCTCGTCACCCTCCAGGATCTCCTTGCCAATCACATTGAACTGGGACAGCCCGCCTTGTAACGCATAGCCGTAGGCCATTCCCACGCCCTTGTAGTAGATATCAGCTTGTATGATGAAGCGATCCCCGGGACGGTACTTGGTCCGGAGGTTCTCGCCCACTCTGACCACCGTCATGGCCACCTCGTGCCCCAAGACGACTGGGTTGGCCTTCATATCGCGGCCGAGCAAACGGGGATGGTTCTCGCCAGATTGGATGATCTTGATATCTGAGAAGCACAGCCCCACGGCGTCGTGACGCACCAACAACTCGTCCGGGCCGATAGTTGGCGTATCGACCTCGATGGGGCGACCGTCTGTCCCCAGGTTCTCGAGGCCTGCACCATAGAGAGGCCAAAGCCAGCTCTGGGATGGGATCTTTGCTTCGGCCTGCCGATACGCAGCCAGCTTGGGCTCCGCATACAAATCACTGCGGCTCATCATTCACTCTCCTCTGCGCGTTCACCTCGCGCCAGACAGGGAATACAAAGAGACACTATCTCGATCAGCCGAGCTTGAGTACCTGCCGCCGATAGGCTTCATCGGGACGAGTATGAATACGGCGTACGTTCTGCGGCGTCAAAAAATGCGGGCCGCCGAACACATAGGTGCCCGCCAGGATGCGGCAGGTCTTGACGTACATCGACGTAATGTTGTCCACCTCGGAGGCGGACTTGCCCAACGCGATAAAGCCATGATTCTGCATCAGGATAACTTTGGGGGGCTGCCCCCACCGCTCGAGGTAGCCACGCAAGACGTCTCGCACTGCACGGGCCAACGGCAGGCCTGGGTCAGTATACGGCACATAGGCCGGAGCGGGGCCACAGACTACGATCTCGTCGGGGAACAGGCGCCCTGCGATAGCCTGTTCAGCGGCCACGGAACACATGAGCGCGTTCACGGCCACAGGATGCGTGTGCCCAACAAAGCGGGCGCCCCCCTCAGAGAGCGCCAGTGCGTGCAACACCGTCTCTACGGAGGGGTGCGGCTTGACGCTGGGATCCACCTTGGCGGCCTCGAGGCCGTTTTTGACCTCTTCATCAGTGAGGCTGGGGCCATCTGCTAACGCGCGGATGGCCTCCAGGTGGACGCGCACGAAACCGTCCGGGCCGATGTCTACCAAGTGTGTTCCACTGGCCTTGACCCAGAACGTGTTGTCGTCACACAGCGCAGACGTGTTGCCCTCGCCGAGAATCACCAAATCGCGCTCCGGCTGTGCTAGGGTGTGCGAGAGCTCGATCAGTGTTTGCAGAATGCTGTTTGCGTTCGCCATGCCTCACGCTCCCGGGTAGCCCGAACCATCGCCTGGCTCGATACCGCGTTCCTGGCTCGTCTTTTCTGCGTATCCGCTGGCACGGAAAGCGGCCAGAGGATCGGGATCGAGCTCCATCTCCTCACGCAAAGCCGCCAACAGGGGCCGTACGTCGGTGCGGTAGGCATCCAACAGGGTCTCCTCGGCGGTGACCACGTCGCCGGACAGCTGCGCATCCTGCAGCGCTTTGCGGTCGACCAGCAGTGCACGCGCATAGGCCTCCTGCACGTTGATCACCGACTGGATCATGGATTCGATCTTGGGCTTGATATTGATGCTCTCGTCGATCATGTAGGCTACGTTCATGTTCACTTCTGGGTCTAACTCACCAGCTACGAGCTCGTTGTAGATGAGGAACAGTTCGTACGGATTGATGGACCCTACAGTGAGATCGTCGTCAGCGAACTTTTTGTTATTGAAATGGAACCCGCCCAAGCGCCCCTCGTCGATGAGATACGCCACGATCTGCTCAATGTTGGTGCCCAACGGATGATGCCCGAGGTCCACCAACACCTGGGCACGGTCGCCCAATTTTTGTGCGAACAACAACGAGGTGCCCCAATCGCCGAGATCTGTGTGGTAGAATGCGGGCTCAAAGAACTTGTACTCGATGAGAAGCCGCATAGGGGCGGGCATGGCAGCGTATGATTCCTGCAACGCCTCTAGCAGGCGCCGCTTGCGGTCACGGAAGCTGTCTTGTCCAGGAGAGCTGGTGCCGTCCGCTAACCACAGGCTGATAATATCCGACCCGACGGTCTCGGCGATCTCGATACACTCCAGCATGTGATCCAACGCCTTACGCCTAATGGCGGGATCGGGGTTGCAGAGGCTGCCGAGCTTATAGTCGGCATCTTGGAACAGGTTGGGATTGATCGCTCCGAGCTGCAATCCGAGGGACGTAGCGTAGCTCTTGAGCTCGCCATAGTCGTCAACTTTGTCCCAGGGGATGTGCAACGCCACCGAGGGCGCGACGCCCGTGTACTTTTGTACTTGGGCCGCATCCTGCAGCTTCTCAAACGCGGTGCGAGCAGCCCCTGCCTGATTGAATACTTTGAAGCGTGTGCCAGAATCGGCATAACCCCAAGATGGGGTCTCAATATGCTGTGCTTTCAGTGCAGACTTGACGAATTCCAGGTCCACCCCGCGCGCACTGAGGTCGTCTGTCAGTAGGTTGTATGCCTCACGCCATGCTCTCATCTCTGGGATCCTCCCTTTTGGTCGTTTCAACTCGCGATACTGTAATCGATTCCTACGTGTACGCCAACGCGTCACACGAGAATAACCTGCACACCCCTATCTCGAAATGCGCTAATCAGATCGGGGTCTGCTTCCCGATCTGTGAGAATCCGGTCGATTTGACCGATAGAGGCACAGGAGGCAAAGGCCACCTTGCCCAGCTTGGTAGAGTCAACGATGGCATTCACTTGTCGCACCGTGCCCACAAGATCGCGTTTGAGCTCCACTTCGGGGAGGTGTGCATCGGTGAGGCCATCAACCAGATCGAGTCCTCGCCCGCCAAAAAAGCCCTTTTGCAGGTTGCCATCCGCCAGCACACACAGGCCGGCTTTTCCGACAACTGAGGCAGCCTCTCGCCAAACAGGACCGCCAGGTATGATCACAGAGATGCCCGGCGCTCGCAGCAACTCGAGCGCGACGTAAAGCCCGGTCGTAACTACCGTCAAGTCTCGCTTGTGTACCAGACGGCGCGCCATGTGCCATGAAGTGGTGCTGGCGTCGAGAACGATGGCCTCTCCATCGGCCACCAACTCTGCGGCGGCCGCCCCAATACGCTCCTTGGCCTGAACCTGGCTGCGCTGCCGTACCGAAAAGGAGAGGGCCCCCTCGCCCATCTGGATTGGTACAGCACCGCCGTGTGTTCGCAGGAGTTGGCCGCTTTTCTCTAGAAGCTCGAGATCCGAACGTACCGTTACGGTAGAGACACCGAACGAATCAGCCAGCTCCGCAACCGACACGTACGAGTCCTCCTGCAACTGCCTGAGAACAGCGTCCAAGCGCTCATGTCTATAGAGTCGGCGCCGCATGCTCTGACTTTCGAATATTTTCGAATCCTTTCTCACACTTGCGCAAAAGATTGTAGCACAGGACACGCGGAGCGTCAACTTGTTTAATGTATTACGATGGTGCCTGGCTGCGGCATCGCGTGTGCCGAGCGCGCTCTGGCAGCTGTCGAGACTGGAAGGAGCGATGGTTGTCAACCGGAAGCGGCTGCTAGATGGTGCGACGAGGGACACCTTCGATGGCGGGGCGGCGGGTAACCCACATAATGCGATAGGTTGTGGGGCGATGGCTCTGAAATGTAAAACACTCATAGTGAGCTTCCACATGCAGCCCTACATCCGTCAGCAAGGTTGCTATCTGCTCTGCGGGGTAAGCCTGCTCGACGTGTTGCTCTTCAATCTTGCGATACAATCCCCCCTGCTCCACATAACATATAACGCGCACAGACGCCCGCTGTCGGGTGGGGTCGTAGTCACTCTGCATGATCATAGACAACCCCTCGTGCTCGGTAAAGTAGGTCTCGTTATCCCATTGGGTGCTCAGCGCCCAAGCAGTGTTCATGTCAAACAAAAACACGCCGCCGGGAAGGAGAGCACTATGCACCTGCGCGAAGACCGATGAGAGGTCCTCGCTGGTCAGCATATAGTTCATACTGTCGTATAGGCACGTGGCGAGGCCGACTTGCGCGGGTAGCACAACGCGTCGCATGTCCTGTTGGCTCCAAGTAATGCTCACGTCGTGGTCTCGAGCTTTGGCCTGAGCTTCGGCAAGCATCTGGGCCGAGCCGTCCACGGCGTACACCTCCCACCCCCTCTCGGCCATGGCGATGGCAACTGTGCCGGTGCCGCAGGCCAGCTCTAGCATAACCTTGCCAACGGCCGTGTGTCGCCCTAGCAAGGCCTCGAGGTAGGGAATCATGCGCAGGCTGAAGGCCAGTTGTCCGGAGCGGTCATAAACACTCGCGTATTCGGTGTAGATAGACATTGACAGATCCTCGGCTCAATGGCGCCGCTCGGGGCTTTTCTACGCGCCCATTATATCTGTGAGCTGAAAAAGGCGTCAAACGCTCGTCGTATAAAGAATGTGTAGCACGAGAAGTCGGATGAGGACGCCTCCTGTTGACCGACATTCCTACCCGCTTATACTGACGCCATGCACCCAAAATACATCATCGAGCGTGCGAGCCCAACTCCATCTGAGGCTGCCGACATCTACCGAGTGGAGCGGTTCACCCTCCACGACAGCGCCTACTCGCCCGAGGAGATGCTGGCTGTTCTGCGCGTCCCCGGACAGTATATCTATATCGTCCGCCAGGGGGCTGAGGCGGTGGGGTTTTGCTCGTGCTTTGAGACGGCCACACACCATGGCGCTCGCTTAGAGATCGATATGCTAGGTGTGCTACCGGCCCATCGTGGCAAGGGGATTGCACGTCGGCTCATACAGCGCAGCACTCGCGAAGCTGCCTTGCGAGGAGTAAGCAGTGCCCGGGCTGTGGTGGCCTCAGAGAACAGGGCCTCGCAGCACGCTTTTGCCCACGCAGGTCTGAAGTCAGGCCGACGATGCGAGCTGATGGTCTACGAGTTCGTCGGCACAGTGCCGATAGCGTATCTGCCGAAGGGATGGGATTGGCGGTTGATCCCACGCGGCTGTATCCGAGTGAAAAGCATTTCGGAACCGTTCTGCGCCAGAGGGTCCGGCTGTTTTCTGCACGCCCTTTGCGACGCCACTGATTGCTGCGTGGCCTTGGCCGAATGCCAACGTGTGCAGACTTTGGCGTATCAAGGCGTTTGGATCGAGAGATTGTGGGCGGCATCAGACGAGGCGCTCTCGCTTCTCGCCCGCGCCGTCATCGAATGGGGCAAGCGCTTGGATCTGGACGAGGTGGGGTATCTTGCCCCCCGGCCCTACGATGACGAGGCGGTTTGCGAGCGACTCGTCCCTTTGGTGCGCCAGGGCTTTCACAGTCGGGGGTGCTATTTGGCCTTTTCTATGGGGCTCGATTAGGCCCCCAGGACTCTGTGGTGCGGAGATTGTCTCGTAACGGTACTCACTTGCGATATTGTCTCTCTTGGGCCATAGTGGCGGAAGAGACGGTAGGCGTTCACGTTCCACCCGATGCGCCGAGCGCGGCGCATCGCATCCATGGTGACAGACAGGAGAAGGGATATGCCGAACCTATCGTGTTGGTTGTCGAGTTCGCTGCGCCGCTTCTACCCCACTTCGCCCGTCGAGAGCACCGATAGCCTCGAACTGCTCGCCGCGCGGAACGAACGCGCGTCTTTTCAAGCCTGTGTGCATAACCCAAGTTGGGATGTCGCTCAAGTACAGGTTTCTGTGAGCGACGTAGAGGGGTTGACCATCCTAGTGCGGCGTGTGGGCTATGTGCCCATGGCGCATCACAATACCGAAACGGAGCCAGACGAACTCGATGGTGTGGGCCGCGTCCCAGGCCTGGTGCCCGATCCGCTCTTTCCCGAGGATTGCGTCACCCTCGGTGCGATGGAGACTCACGCGTTTTGGGTTAACGTCACGATACCTGCCGACGCCGAGCCGGGGGCTCGGGAGTTCACGGTGCGGTTCGCCAGGAACGGCGAGACCTTGGCGGAGCTACCCGTTCGCCTGAAAGTGCATTCGATTGTGAACGAGGGACATGACAATTTGCCGGTCACGCACTGGTTCTATGCCGACGCTCTGTGCGATTGGTACTGTGTCGAGCCGTTCGAAGAGGCTTTCTGGGACATCGTTCAGCCTTATATGCAAAACGTGGTGCAGCACGGGGTCAACAGCCTCTATGTTCCCATCTTTACGCCTCCCACCGATGGTGTCAAACGCGCTACGCAATTGCTGCGAGTGACCACCCCGGAGGTGGGACGTTACGCGTTCGATTTCAACGACGTGTTGCGCTGGGTGCGTCTGGCGAAAGCCAGCGGTGCGCGTTACTTTGAGTGGACGCACCTCTTCTCTCAGTGGGGCATCAAGTACGCCCTGCGAATCTATCGCAGCAACGCCGATCCGGATTCGCTTCTATGGCCACCCGATACCGCTGCCACCTCTGACGTCTACCGTGGCTTTCTGGCGCAGTTCCTGCCGGCGTTTCACGAGTTTTTGGCGACGCACGACCTGCTGGATCGCTCCATCTTTCACCTGTCGGATGAACCACATGGCGACGAACATCTGGAGGCATACCGCCGCGCACGCGCCATGTTGCGCGAGTTAGCCCCCTGGATGCGTGTGGCCGACGCCATGAGCGACATCCGCTTCGGCCTCGAGGGGTTGACCGATATCCCCATCCCGAGTATCTCGACAGCTCACGAGTACGCCGAGGCAGGCATCCCCTCTTGGGTCTACTTTTGTTGTGGCCCGCGGGGTCGCTATCTCAACCGCCTTATGGATACCCCGCTGCCTAAAATCCGCATGACGGGCTGGCTGCTATATCGCCTCAAGGCACAGGGCTTCTTGCATTGGGGCTACAACTACTGGTACAAATCGCAGACGCAGCAACTCATCGACCCGTACACCGAGCAGGCAGGCTGCGCCTGGCCGAGCTGGGCCTACGGCGATACTTTCCTGGTATATCCTGGTGAGCGCGGCCCGGTGGATTCGATCCGCTGGGAGGCCTTTGGCGAGTCGCTGCAGGATTATGGCTTGCTGCAATCCGCCGGTGTTCAGCCGGAGAACGCTCTGCTCTCCTCTATCAAAGACTATGACGATTTCCCCAAGACGGAGGAGTGGATTGTGGCCGCTCGGAGAAAGATACTAACGGGATAACGCTGCCAGGATTCCCTTTTCAGTGTTTTGGCAGCCACTACGCTAACTCGCACACTGAGGTTCTTTCATATGGGCTCGACAAGGAACCTCAGTCTGTCGTTCTGAGCCGAACGATCAATATATGATCTCTGTCATGGTAACACATACCCCTTCGCTAGGTGCCATCTGGGGGAGGTATGATGAGAGGTCATCGTGCTGATAGTCTATTCGTTTTGACGGGGCTCTTGCTCGTAATGAGCTTGGTGCTGTCCTCCTGTACGCTGCCCTCAGTTACGCCATTGCGGACTGCCGTAACGTTGGCGCCAGAAGTATCGCCTGCTCCGTGTAAGGTGCCGACCAAGGCGTTGCGGCACGAGATCCCGTACCCTGTGGCGGTAGAGGCTGCACGGCAAGTACTCGCCACAGCTCTAGACGCCTCGCTGGAGGTAACAGTCCGCGACTATGCTCCGATCGAGTGGTCGGATTCCTGTCTCGGGCTGCCCCAAAGTGGCGAGATGTGCTTGCAAGTGAACACACCGGGCTACGGGGGGATGCTGGTCGCGGGAGACCGGCAATGGGAGTTCCGCACGGACGAGGCTGGTGAGACTATCCGCTTGATACCGGGCGCAGCGCTATCCGCGCGCCAAGTTTTGATGCAACAGCTACAGGTCACACTGAGCGAGATCGTGTTTGTGGAGATAGAGGAGGTCGAATGGCCCGATGCCTGCCTGGGCATTGTGATTGAGGATCGGGTATGCTCGGAAGCTCTGACTCCTGGCTATCGGGTGGTGCTGGGAGCGCTTGGCGAACAGTACGAGTTTCACACCGATTGGCTGGGCGGGGCGGTGCTATTGGCCGGTGCGCCGGCTCCGATCATCGACCATGTGGCTGTCGTTTGGGCCGATCTCGGCGATGAGCGCGAGATGGCCGTAATAGGCCGGGAGACGCTGGCCTTTGGCGCCCTAGGTGGCGCCATGATGACGGTACCTTTCGCGGAACCCGATCGGTTGCAGGAGCTGACGCTCTTTGTGGAGACCTATGCGTCGTTTGACGCACACACGCCAGCGGGGGAGATCTCCTTCTCAGGCGAGGGCTCCAAGCAGGCCACTGCCGCCGAACAACGTATGATCGCCGAGTGGGCACGACTCGTAGCACTCGAGGGTGCTGCAGGCCGTGGCGGTGCGAGCTGGGGGCTTGCCCTCGCCTGGCACTCGGAGGCGGCTACGGGTGACCCCTGTGCGAATCTCACTGTGTACCTGACGGGACAGGCATTTGCGACCTCTTGCGCCAACGATATCCCGCAGGAGCTGGGTCGTGGATGGCTCAGCGCAGATCAGTTGGAGCAAGTCTATGGCTGGGTCGATGCGCTTCGGGTATTCGAGCTAGAGCGCGCTACAGCCCTTGATGACGTGCCAGCAGTAACTCGCATCGTTTTCTCTGGCGCCGGCGACACCGAGCCGACGGAATCGCAGGCTCTGGCGATACATCACTTCGCCGGGGGGCTGTATCACAGCTTTCTGGAGCCCTAAATCACTTGCATCTACATATGTAGAGGTCGGCAAAATGAGCCGGCCTCGTGGTGCTCGAGAGAATAGGGCCCGGGTTGCGGTCGTTAGGGCGTAGGGACTTTGGACGCATACCAGTCTGCTCGCGTGAGCGGTAGATAGCTCGCGCCTCTGCCCCCCGGCTTTACCAAAAGCGTCTGGTAGACGTTCAGCCGCCCCGTCGTAAAGCCGTGTGCCGACCCGGACATGAACAGCCGCCATACGCGGTATGTGGGCTCATCGACGTGTTGTAGCGAGCCTTCATGGTGGTGCTCCAGGCGGCGTACCCAGTGGCGCAACGTCAGAGCGTAATGTTCTCGCAGGCTCTCTACATCACGCACCTCAAAGCCGACCTCTTCGGCCGCCCGCAGCGTAGTGTTGATGGGCACCAACTCACCATCCGGGAATACATAGGTGTTGGAGAACGATGGCCCCGACGGATACCGGTGGGTGGCCTTGTGCGCGATGCCGTGATTTACAAAAGCGCCGCCGGGCCGCAACAGACGCCACGCCCGCGCAAAGTAGGAGGGGAGCAGAGCTGCACCTACGTGCTCAAACATCCCCACGCTGACCAACGCATCGTACGGGCGCTGTCCGGAACCGTCGGGCACCTCTAGCTCGCGATAGTCGCGAACCTCCACCCGACACCGGTTCTGCAGCCCCGCCTCCTCGATGCGCATCTGAGCGAACTCGGCCTGGGGTGCGCTCAGCGTGATCCCCGTTGCATCCACGCCATAGTGCTGCGCCGCCCAGATAACGAGGCCGCCCCAGCCACAGCCGATATCCAACAAGCGTTGTCCGGGCTCCAACCGCAACTTGCGACACAAGTAATCGAGTTTGCGTGCTTGGGCCGTGTCGAGATCCTCGCCGTCTCGCGTAAAGTAGGCGCACGAATAGACCATGCGCTGATCCAGAAACAAGCTGTAAAAAGCATTGGAGACATCATAGTGATAAGTGACCGCCTGACGGTCACGATCGGCGGAATGTCGCCTACCCGTTAGCCGCGCTCGAGGGCGCCTGTTTCCGGTGTGCGAGACGGCTGGCAGGCGCAAGAGATCGAGCCCCAGCTTGAGGCGTATTCGCCAGTTGGTTGCCATAGCCACGAGCGCCTCGGCCGCGCCGAACACGTGCTCGATATCTCCTTCGATGTCCACATCGTTGTAAAGATAAGCCTCCGCCAGCCCCAGCTCGCTCCCCGGCAAGAACATCGATCGCAAGCTGCCCCGATGGTTGAGCACTAACGTTACCGGGCGCGGCGCTTCGTCGGGCCAATAGGTGTCGTCCCACAACCGTACTCGCAGATTCCCTACATCGCCAAAGAGCATCATCAATAGGTCCCTCGTGATCTCTTTGGCCGAAACGTTCTTCGTGGTCGCCTTTGTAGACATGCTTTCATCCTTTGCCCCTGGAGCCAGATGCCACTGGCTCAGGGGCTGCATATCAGGCGTCCATCTTAGACTTTTCCGTACTCCAGGTGAGACACCTGATGCGACTTGATATAGTCCCAATCCAGTAAGGCGCCGAGCCCTGGCCCCTCCGGTGCGTAAACGCAGCCCTTTTCGTCGATAGCGTCCAGCCCGTCGCGGAAATTCAAATAGTAGCTGGCAAAGGTGCCGGGGCTTTTTGGATGAACTAGCCCCATCTCGTAGTAGTTTGTGTTGCGGATTGAGGTCATGCAATGGCGCGTGGCAGGGCCCGGACCGTGAAACTCGATATCGATACCCAGTCCCTCGGCGGCGTGCGCCAACTTCATGACGCCGGTGATACCGTCATAGCCGATGTCACCTCGCAGAAAGTCAGTCGCATCAGCCAGCGCAAAATCCACGTGGGGTTCCAATGTGCGCACATGCTCCGTCTGTAGGAGGGGGGTTTTGATGAGTTGCCGCAATTTACGATGCCCAAATTGGGAGATGCCGCCATCCTTGTAAGGATCCTCGAGCCAGAAGAAGCGCTCGTCGTCGCAGGCCCAACCCACTTTGACGGCATCGCCAAAGGTGTCGAGTTCGCAGGCTGGATCCAGCAACAGGTCCATCTTGCCACCAACCCGTTTGCCCACAGCGTGTATGTTGGCGATCTCCAAGTCCACTAACGAGCCTCCCCAGCCGTGGATCTTGAAGGCGGGATATCCCATCTCAAGGCATTGCTCGGCGAAATCGGCATAGGCCTCTGGAGAATCAAGGCCGCCGTTGTGATCGCCATGGGTGGTGCTAGCGTAGCACTTTAGCGGCCGGACATGCCCCCCCAATAGCTCGTACAAGGGAGCGTGATAATACTTGCCGGCGAGGTCCCACAGTGCCACGTCCACCGCGGCCATGCCAACGCGAGCCATCTGGCGCAGAGCGCGCTTGACGTCTTGGTAGATGCGTTCGCGCTCCAGGGCGTTCTTGCCGATGAGATAGTCAGCGAACATGGGCAGCGTCGCCAGCGATGTCATGCCCGCCGTACACTCGCCCGTGATGCCCTGGTCGGTGTGAATCTGTAGCACAGCGGTTCGGCCCGTGACGGTGCTGCCCGCTTCGTAGACCAGATTGAACCCGTTATAGTCCCGGCCCAGCTCGTGTAGGGTGTACTCGAACTCTGTGATCTCGATACCCCTGATGATCGGCTTGTCTCCCATTGCTGCGCCTCCTGTTTTCGTCGCGCGTACTGTGATGGTTATCATTGTAAGACGTTAATGAACATTACATCCCGGCTTCGCCGGATGTCAAGCTGAGAGTCGCTCGTATGCTGCCATTAGCGGGAGATCGAGCACAATGGGTTGACAGGAACGCCTCGTACCGCCTATCCTCGGCTCCGATGAGAGCGGGGCAAGCCCCCCGACGCTCCTTGTATGTACGACGCAGAAGGGAGATGATCGTAATGAGCCAGGACGGACCGATTCGCCTTCACCCAGAGAACCCGCGCTATTTTCTCTATCGCGGCCAACCCCGTGTGTTGATCACCGCTACAGAACACTATGGAGCCGTGCTCAACCGCAATTTCGATTACCACGCCTACCTGGACGATGCCGCAGACAAGAAAATGACGCTGAGCCGCTGTTTTCTTTTGTTTCGTGAGCTGGAAGGGGGCAGGAATCCGCACTCGCCCTGCAAGCCCGTGCCGGCCGAGTACCTGGCACCGTTTGCACGGACGGGCCCAGGTTACGCCATGGATGGCTACCCAAAGTTCGATCTGAGCCGCTGGGATACAGAGTTCATGGAGCGGCTTCACGGATTCCTTTCGGCGGCCGCTGAGCGCGACATAGTGGTTGAACTCACACTGTTCAGCAACACCTACTGGGATGGGGTTTGGGAACTGAATCCCTTCAACATCCACAACAACGTGAACGGCGTGGGCGACATCGCCTGGCAGGACTATAACTCGATGCTGGACGCCGGTATGTTCGAGTATCAAAAGACCTACGTTCGCAAGATCGTGCAGGAGGTCAATAGCTACGACAATTGCTATTTAGAGATCTGCAACGAACCCTTTGGCGATCACCCCGGCCATGTGAGTGTGGCTGATGTGGAAGCCTGGCACACGGCGCTTCGGAACGTGATTCGTGAAGAGGAGGCGCGCCTTCCCAAACAACACTTGATTTTCCAGGTGCCCACGGAGCGTTCACGAGGCGGCGCCCATCTGGATGGGCTGGTGGACGAGCCGAGCATCGATGCTATCGACCTGCACGACTATCACCTGTTGTTTTACAAGGGGCTTGCTCTGCACCCCCTGAGCCGCTTTATGGAGGGTGACCTCAAGCTTGAGGGTGTCCACTATCTCTGGACGGCCTGTCACAGTGCGGGCAAGCCGTTAGTGTTTGACGAAGACAATGCCGCTACCTTTTTCCGCAACGATATGGGGTGGACTATCCAGCGCAAGCGCGCCTGGACCGTGGTCTGCAGTGGCGGTCACTATGATATGATCGACTTTTCCATTCAGTCGGGCGGGCAGGAGCAGGGCACGCCCGAATCGCGAGAAAAGCTTCGTTCTTGGATGCGCCATCTCTCCGCCTTTATTCACACAGTGGATTTCGTTCACACCGTACCAGTGCGTGGATTCTGCGTTCGCTTGCCGGAGCACACTCTCGCTGCCACGCTGGTCAACCCAGGCCAGGAGTATGTGATCTACGTGGCCGATGTTCGGGAGGCTGATGAGCGGGGCTCTGGCGAGCCGTGCGAGGGTCCATTGGCATTTACCCTGCCTCGCCAAAAGTATGAGGTCAAGCTGTACGACCCTGTGTCGGGAGGTTATTCGGCCCAAACCTGGCAGCTCGATGGAGGCGACGTCACGTTGCAATTGCCCCCCTTTGTCCACGATGTCGTCGTCCATATCACGGCGGTGAATTGAACCCTACGTGATCGGCTTGTTGGTTG
This sequence comes from uncultured Anaerolineales bacterium, assembly GCA_964407215.1. Classification (GTDB taxonomy): domain Bacteria; phylum Chloroflexota; class Anaerolineae; order UBA1429; family UBA1429; genus CAYOUT01. Next base: position 51,995 of record CAYOUT010000003.1, read on the forward strand.
GGAGCAGGATAGTGTCAATGAATACCTATGAACGCATGAAAGCGATGTACGAGCACCGCGAGGCCGATCGGGTGCCCATTGTGGAGACCCCCTGGAGCTCGACTCTCGAGCGCTGGGAACAGGAAGGTCTCCCCTCCGGTGTGGACTGGGAGGAGTATCTGGGGCTGGATAGACTGGTGACTATACACGCAGATAACAGTCCGCGTTATCCAGTGCGCGTCTTGGAGCAGACCGACGACTATACGGTGACGACTTCTAGCTTTGGGGTTACCATGCGCAACTGGCGTCACGCTGGAGGGGTGCCCGAGTTTCTCGATTTCAAAGTAGTGGATCCCGATGCTTGGGCCAAGGCCAAGGAGCGTATGCAGCCCAGCCGCGACCGTGTGGATTGGGGGACGCTGCAACGGAACTACAAGCTGTGGCGTGAGCAGGGAGTATGGATTAGCGCGGGGTTCTGGTTCGGCTTTGATGTCACCCACTCTTGGATGGTGGGCACAGAGCGCCTGTTGCTGGCGTTCGTAGAACGCCCCGAGTGGGTGGCTGACATGATCAACCATATGCTCGAACTGGATATCGCGCTGTTCGATATGGTGTGGGAGGCCGGCTATCACTTTGACGAGATCCGCTGGCCTGACGATCTGGGGTACAAGAACAACCAGTTTATTTCGCCGAGAATGTACCGCAACCTGATCAAACCGGCTCACAAGCGCGCCGCTGAGTGGGCCCGCGCCAAAGGCGTCCACGTGGCACTGCATTCCTGCGGCGATGTGAACCCCTTTATTCCCGACTTTGTTGAGGCGGGCATCGAGATGCTCAACCCTCTGGAGGTCAAGGCTGGCATGGATCCGCTGGCGCTCAAAGCGCGATACGGAGAGGGGCTGGCCTTGCACGGGGGGCTGAATGCGGTGCTCTATGAGCGCCCCGAGGAGCTCTGGGACGAAATGAGACGAGTGATCCCAGACATGAAGGCGCGAGGGGGCTATGTCATCAGTTCGGACCACTCAGTGCCCGATAGCGTCAGCCTGGACGAGTTCCGGCACTTTGTTCGGCTGGCCAAGGCGCTCGGAAGCTACGAGTAAGGTTTCTGTGGGGCGGCGCAGGTCTTGGCGCAGCCGTTAAAGTGAGATCAATCAGCACCGAAGGCCATGCGGAGGAGAAAAGCGTAGCGATTGAGGATAAGAGTACGCTGGATGCGCGTGGTGAACCAAGCCGTGGGCGGGCATCAGCACGCTCTGGCCTCTCGCCACCAGTCTTTGTAACGGGATACCGCACCAGTGGCCTAACGATATCAGACGCTGCCCACGGCGCTCTTTCCCCCATCGCCCGGTCGTGATGCGCTTGAGGTTGTGTGAACCCTCGCACCTGAGAGGCCCTGGCTCAAGCCAGGGCCTCGAGCTTTCCACGGCATAAAGTGCGTAAGATGCTCCCTGGGTTCGCCTACCGCCAGCCGCAGAGAGCCTCTACATGGGCGGCAGATCCATCGCGTAGCCAGCCGTCAAGCTGAGCTTGCTCCTTGAGCTGTTGGCCCCGCAGCCGGGGCACAATAACGAAGCGGCAATCAAAACGAGACAGCGCCGTTATATCGCCCCACAGCTTCTCAAACTGAGCCACGGGATAGATGTCCTCTTGCCCCTGACCCCAGCGTTTCTTGACCTCTTTGAGTGTGATGTAGGTGGGCATTCGGGCGGCGACACCCCTTATGGCCGAGGAGACCCTATCCTCATGCGACAGATCTTTGTGCGTGAGGCCAAAGGCACCGAGCAGCTTGTCGATATCCAACCACATAGTGTTCGAGTTATAGTAAGAAAGGCGAAACTCGCCCTCCTCCCTCGGCATGGCCAAGCCCTCTAGCAACCGCAAGCGCCCATCGATGCGCGCCAAGCCACCTCCGCGGTCCTCAAGCCTGCGAGTGATCACCTCGGCGGTGAACGCAGCGCCCTGGCTGATGTGCCACCCGAGCAGGGAGGGATCCACGTCTGCGCCCAGGGTGTCGATGTTGTGTATCATCAGGTAACGCAGGTTGGGCCGCTCGTCCAGTAGCCGTAGTAGCACACCGTTGCGCAGCATGTTGGGCACCTCGAACCAATGGCCCACCGGGTGGAGGCATTGGACTGGCAAGTTGTCCGTGTAATCGCCCCCCTCTCCGGCCTGCCTGGCCCAGCCTATCAACGCCGAGTGAAAGCTCTCGCGCACCTTTTGCGCTTGTTCATCCAGGAGCTGCTGCGGCATCTCCTCCCAGGCGAAACGCAGGTCACGGGCCATGGGGATCAAGCGCAGGCCTATAGCCCGCCCGGGCGAGAGGAGCAATGGCCCCGGATAACCGTAATGCTCTTGGCGTTGGAGGTAGGCTCTGATCGGCTCGTGGGTCAGGTAGCTCGTGGTGACAACGTGTGGGATGCTGAGACCACACAGGCGGCCCATGCGCTGGCTCTTGGCCAAGTGGCATTCGATAAAGGAGCGGTGTGCACCACCCAGTTTGCAAAACGGATGCAGAGCCTTGACCACACCAGCGCCCTGAGTCCAGCGGCTTCCGACACCACCGGCCAACGACACCACGGCCAAGGCGCCGGATGCCAAGGCGTCCATCCCAATATCGCGGTACTCCTGGGGCAAGCCGCGACTGGCGTCTTGTACGTCATCGTCGGAGACGTCACGAATGTCGGTGCTGAGGGGCAGCCTGTTCTGCGCAAGCCCAATGCGGCCGTTACGCAGGTCGGCACGGATTTGCTCATGCTGAAGCGGATCAAAGCCGTTCTGCTCCAAGAGTTCTTGCAGGCTTTGACTACCCGCCTCGGCGCGCTCGGGACGCGGTAGAATCGCGTCAAAGAGGGTCTGCACGGTACCGGCCAGCTCGGGCTTGGTGCGGCATGCCGCCCCAAAAAGATCCAGCTCCGTGCGACGGAGGGGTGGGAGCTGCAATCGTTCCTGTCGCAAGAGTTGCGGTAGGATGAGAGTGTAATACCCGGGTGGCATCAGCGCCTCGTCGCCTCGGAAGAGATCGGCCCACGTCCCCCGCTCGTTAATGGAAAAATCATACACTACAGGCTCCATGGCAAAAGGCAGGGCGTGCTCCAAGGCGCGCTTGCCTTCGCTCATGATCTCCTGTAAGCGTTCCTGCGCCTTTTCCTTGTGTGCGGGGTCGAAAATAAAGCCCATTCCTCCACCGGACATACCGCCCAGCATCCAGAACCCCCAGAAATCGCCCCTGAACTCGCCTTCAACCCGTTGGATGAGCGTCTCCGTGTAAAGATTGCTGGCCCAAGGGATAATGGCCTGTATAGGCTCTCTAAAGTTGTGTGTGGTGGACGCGCCGATGGCGCGCACGTCGCCAGCTCTCAAGTGGGCGAGGATGCGGTCTAGGGTGAGGCAAGCTTCTTGGCGCGCTCGCCACTCGGCCTCAGAGCGCAACAGATACTTTTCCGTCACCATCTCCAAGATGGGACCGACGTTCTGAGCCATCCCGCCATGGACCAGCACTAGGCTGTCTTGCAAGTGTTGACGCGTGTCTGGAGATACCTCTTCGGGGCCCAGGATCGTGTGGCTGGGCAATAGACGCCCGTGACTAATACTGTGCTCCGGGTCACCCTCCTGGGCCGACTCCCCTTGGATCAGCTTGATGCCGGGCCACACTCCGCCCGAGTCCTGCCAACCCCCGCCCGAGCCGGCAAGCCACTCTCCGAGGATCGCCCGTGCGGCAACGAGGCGTCTTTCGTGGTTCTCTAGCGGCCCCACGAGGCGTCGCGCCTGCCCCGTGGCGCGCATGCACACAGTGATGAGGGCAGCGAGAAGGCTGGTAGAGACCGCCAGTCGCGAGCCCTTTGGGATGTTTTTCACGTTACTCACCAGCTCGAGCCCCCGCCCGGGGCCGGCCATACGCGCCAAGAGGTCGGCCAAGCTCTCACCGGAGCCCTCTATTCCCGGGGGCACCAAGCCCGATGCGATGATTGCAGCTTTGAGAAGCCCCAGGTAGTCTCTGGCATAGTCAAACACTGTGGCCAAATCTGTGATATCCGTCGTCACGCCAAGATCCACGCTGGCCAATCGCAAAATCGGCTCGTCGATAACGCGTATATAGGCCTCAACGGGGGGCCGCGGTGATGAATCTCTGTTCCGCACCCCCAAATCGATGGATATATTCAGTACGCGGGCCCCTTGGGGGTAATCCATCCCCAGGAAAAAGATGTCGCTCCATCCGCTATGGGTGAGGTCCATGCGTACCGGTGTGGATTCTCTCAGGAGGGGGTAGAGGCCATCATCTGTGCGCTGAAGGAGATCACTATGAATGCGCAAAGGCTGATCGGCGGGGTGGCCCATACGGAACATCCACTGGTTCCCGCTCACAGAGCGGACGCTGCGGCGCACCTGGTCGGCCAGGGTCTGGAAGCCGAGGCTGTGATAACCCGCGGCGAGCGCGCTGGCCAGCCCATCGGTAGGACCTTCCTCCCTTTGTTTGCCCAAGAACAGATCGATCGCCTCCTCGAAACGTCGTCGTAGCAGAAAAGAGTACCCATCAAAAGGGAGCAGCCCTCGCATGCGTAGGCCCGGTTTGCTGGGTAGGTAGAACCGGTAGATGGCGTAGAGGAAAAAAGACGCTCTCACACGCTGATACAGGTTGTCACAGGATCGACGAAAACGGTCCAGAGTATCGCACTCTGCGAGCAAGTCGCCCAGGCTGGCCGAGCGGCAGAATCCATCCAACGAACGATCGCGCACTGTCGGGTCGGGCGAGGTGATGAGCCTGACGAGCTGCCCTGTCATCGGCCATCTCCCCCTAAAGCGCTCAGCTCACGTTGTGCCATGAGCTCCAGTAGCTGGGAGAGGACCAGATCGCGGTCGCGGCCGTGGAGAGCTAGCGCGAGTTGAGCCGTCAGTAGGCCATACTTGACGCCCACGTCGTAGCGCAGGCCCTGAGTCACTAGGGCCAGGTAACGCTCGCGATGCGCCAACTCTGACAGAGCATCGGATAGACTCACCGGTCTCTGCCCGTCGGCCTCGGTTACGTGTCGCTCTAGGAGGCCCATAACACTGTGAGTCAGTACGTGCATCCCAAAAAAGCACAGGTAATGTCCCGCGCGTAGACCGGGTACCACCAAGCGTTGTTCAGCTTCGGTAGGAGTTGGCTTTTCCAGAACGTCCTCGATCAAGTATAGATCCTGGCGCCCCGAGACGCGACGTCCGCCGACGGTACCATAGTAGGGAAGCAAGCTCTCGCGGGAGGGTTGTACCGCTGAGACAGCACACGACTCGGCTCGCGCTACGTCCACCAACTGCTGTGCGCACTCTTGGGCCCCCCGGCTGACGTAAAGATGATCGCCCACCAGAAGAAGGAAGGGGCTCTGCCCCACAAAATCTCGTGCGCAGAACACTGCGTGACCATATCCCAGCGGATCGACTTGCTGCACAAAGTGCAGCCTGCCCCCAGAATCGCCAGCCACTTGCGTGTAAGCGCTCTCATCGCCCGGGCAGACTACTACACAGATCTCCTCGACCCCTGCCCGCAACACTTCCTCGATGAGGATGCGCAACACCGATTTCTGGGCACCGTCGCGGTCAATGAGTGTCTGAAGCGGGAGAGTCCTCTGTTCTCTGCCAGCGGCAGTGATCACCGCCCTTTTCACTTGCATAGAATGCCCTCGCATTGGACAATATTATATGAGCACCTGCGTCTCATTGTCGGAGAGTAGACACCAGGGACAAGAGTATTCTACCACTCGAACCAGCGTGTAACCAGCACTGGCAACACAGCTGTCATATCGGCTATACGCTGAGGGCACCGTGCCCCGCTCTCTCGGCTGGCCGATACAGCACGGGTATCCTGGCCCGTGAGCACAAGATGCAAGGTGCGCCATGAGCACGTGCGATCGAATGGCTGCTGCCCTGTCGAAAGGCGGATTTCGTGAGATACCCGTTGTCATCCCATACGAGAGTATATTCATTCGAGATTCTTGGAGCCAGCTTATAGATAGTCCGTAGCGGCACAGTACTCGATGGAGTTGAGCGAACAGCTATCGCAGCGAAAACAAGAGGAGCCCGTCGTATCGATCAGGGCAGGATTTAACTATCCAGTTTCTGCGCAAGTCAGAGCGCGAGAGACTCTGCCTTTAAATCCAGATCGCGGGCGTTCCCCGAATCGGCAGGGCCACTGGTGGAGACACCAGAGCTGCAGCCTCCCCAGATAGGCGGCGAGCTCACCGTCGATCACGTCGACGCTGATGCCCGTCGATAGCGCAGAGGCGCTAAAGCAGCTCATTACGCTCCCCAAAGCAGAGCCTGCCTATGGGGATTTGAGGGGATGATGACCAGGATCGCGCAACGGCCTGATCTCGCTACCCGGCTCATTGCCTGCATGGGGTGGAAGTGGCGGCTGCGTTGGGGCCCGGGGCATCTAGATCGAGGAGTGCATGACAGATATGATCGAAGCGGAACCCTTTGCCACTTACAACAGCCAGCCCACCAGCGCTCCCACCATGGCGCCGATGAGAGAACTGATGCAGTTCACCGCATCGTTAGTCATCCAACGCCACCCGTGTACATACATATTGGGTGCTCCGGTAGGATCAACAGGCCGCTCGGTCTCTTTCCCGCGACTGGGCGAGTAGTAAATCGCCTGTACAGTGGCACCCAATAAGCTATCGAACAACGAGCCCACCGAACCGCCCAGCACTGCGATGGGTATCAGCCCACTGGCCCCCACGAAGCGCTCTGTGCCCAACTGGCGGTGGATACTTCCCCCCAGGAGCCCATCCAATCTCAAGAACGCCAACATCGTGAGCCCCATGGCCAATGCCCCCGCCATAGAGGCTAACGAGCCTAAAGCGGAGACGCCCCCCGACGTGCCCGGCTCGACGGGCTTCCACGTAGTTACAAGCCTCGGTGAGCGGGCGCTCAGTACACCCAGCTCAGTGGCCCAAGTATCTGCACTTACCGACGCCATAGCACCCACAAAAGCGGCCAGCCAGATGGGTGAAGGGTTCAGCATGTGCCCCAACGCTAACAGGGCCCCTATCCCGCCATTGGCTAATGCTTGTCCCAGGTCGCGTTGAGAGCCCTTGGCGAATTGGTCCGCCACCGTTATCTTGGCGGATTCCTTGTAACGCGAGAGGAGGCTGGCGAGCGCGAAAAAAGTGATCAGGGTGAGGCCCCAGGCCCACCCCCCGCCCCCCCAGATGATGGTGCCTACTATAGCAGCGCCGAAGGCGCCGCTGCGTGTTAACGCCCGCCGCTTCAGTGCGGCCAAACCCACGAGACCGCTGAACACGAACCCAGAACCGAACCGCATCACCCATTCCATACGTAAGCCGCTCCTACACAACTCGTCGCTGGACGTAAATACCCTGATGCGCTAGAGGCTGCTGCCCTTCTCATCGCGCGCCAACCAGTAGCCGGAGCACCGCGCCCGCCAAGAGAGGTACGGTGAGATTGTCGCTCCCTGCAGGGGACACGCCCTCTGCAATGGTGGCCACCGCGGTCGCGGCGAGGGTGTATATCAAGGCTTGCCCCAAACTCAGGGGCGTGCTGTTGGGGCTCAAGCCAGAGCTAGGTAACAACAAGAGGCTTATCAAGATGCCAATGAAAGCGAATAGCGCCATGGCGGCAGTCCCCTCCCATGAGCGCTGATGGCCCAGAACCCTGTAGTGATGTCTCCCCCAGCGCTCTCCCACGAGGCTGGCGGCGGCATCGCCCAGCGTCATGGCCATCATGGCGGCGACAGCGATGGGCGCGTGGTCCTGCTCATCGCCTGTGCGCCAGAGCAGCACAAACAGCAATGTGGCAGAGAAGGCAAAGTACACGGTGCCGTATGTAGAGCTGGTTGTGTCCATGGCCTTGAAAGCCTGCCATCGGCGAAAAGCGTAGTTCAACCCGATAAAGGTGGCAAAAGGAATCACGCCATAGTACCAATGCTCGAACAGAAACAAGATCCCCCAAACCCATAGCCCCGCACCCACATGGGTCACTTTACGCGTCAGGCTCTGAGGCCAGCGAAGGCGCTTACCCAAGGCCTCTGAAGCGAGCAACAGCGCGAAAGCGTAGGCGTAAGAGAGGGCCAGGCCGGTAACGTCACGGGGTGTCATGGATTCGACCTCATTGAGATTGCGTATTGGTTCGATCGGCTGGAATATGACACAACCTTGCGTTCTGCGCAAGGCGAACAATAGGCCTGTGAAGCTGTACCATCTGTATACCGATGTCGGGCGCGGTACGGCGGTCCGGCTAATCGCAAGAGGCTCGGCTGCACAAGGCATCCCATAGTTTTGGTGCAGTTCGTGTGGACACAGGTCGCCATAAGGCGAGCATAGTCAAGGCCCAGTCGTCTGCCCGTTTTGACGCCCCAGACCTTTCGTGCCATAATACACAAGGTGCTAAGGTCCATAGGGCCCAATTGAAAACAGTTCTCCGAACTGCACGGCCTAAAGAACCAGTCCATGGTGTGCAGTCGGTGCCGCGGATTCCGCGGCCGACGGTATGGGTGGAAACGCCCATGCCCCCCATGTTTGGAAAGGAGAACCCGGCTCGGCGCACTCTTGTGCCGGCGTTCTCTGCGAACGCCGGTTTTCTTTTTTGTCTCAAGAGGATGGTAGGGCGCATGCGTGCTGCGATAGTGACGATAAGCGATAAAGCCTTTGTCGGCCAGCGAGAGGACAGCAGCGGCCCGATTCTCGCTCGAGCGCTCAGCGAACTGGGTGCCGTGGTCATCGAGAACATCATTCTGCCCGACGAGCAGGATCGGATCGCTGCCGAACTGATGCGCTTGGCGGACGAGTTGCGCGTCGACTTGGTTGTGACCACGGGCGGCACGGGTCCCGCTGCGCGCGATCGGACACCAGAGGCTACTCGAGCGGTGATCGAACGGGAGATGCCCGGTTTGGCCGAGGTGCTACGCTTTCAGGGCTATCAGAAGACTCCGTGGGCGGTGCTTTCACGAGGGCTCGCTGGCATCCGCGGAGCCTGCCTGATCATCAACTTGCCGGGCAATCCCAAGGCTGTGCTGGAGGGGATGGAGGTGTTGGCCGCCATCCTGCCGCATGCTGTACAGATGATTCGCGGTGAGAACCTGGAGCACGAGGGATCTCACCATGCGTGACCGAGAGAGCTACCCCCTTTTGAGCGTCGAACAGGCGTTGGAACGCATCCTCGCCACGGTACATCCCCTGGAGCCGGAGAGCATCCCGATCCTTGAGGCGTTGGGCCGTGTGCTGGCAGAGGACATTTCCTCTGATACCGATGTGCCCCCTCTGGACAACTCGGCCATGGACGGCTATGCCGTGCAGGGTGGGGCTCTCGACAACGCTGTGGCCCCGATACGGTTGCGTATCGTGGACGAGGTGGTCGCTGGCCAGATGCCCGAGCGCTGCGTAGGCGAGGGCGAGGCGGTCCGCATTATGACGGGCGCGCCCATCCCCCAGGGTGCCGACACAGTAGTGCGGTTTGAGGATACAGCCCGTGAGGGGGAGTGGGTGGTGATCCATCGGGTACCCCGGGTGGGCGCCAACGTGCGTTCCGCTGGAGAGGACGTCCGCTGCGGGGAGATAGTGCTTACTGCGGGCACTCCGCTGCGTGCGCAGGAGATCGGTATGCTGGCCTCTGTTGGGCACGAGCGGGCGCGGGTGCTCCGTCGACCACGGGTGGCTATCCTGGCCACAGGCGATGAAGTGGTGGAGATCCGTGAGCCCGCAGGGGCTGGCAAGATACGCAACATCAACAGCTATACCAACGCGACGCAAGTATTGGCCGCCGGGGGTGAGCCTGTGTTGTTGGGCGTCGCCCGTGACAGAGCTGGCGAGTTGAGTGATGCCCTGCGCCGTGGGCTCGATGCCGGGGCCGACTTGTTCATAACCTCCGGCGGGGTGTCGGTGGGAGATTTCGACTTGGTGAAGAACGTGCTCTCCTCCGAGGGGAGCATGGACTTTTGGTGGGTCAATATGAAGCCGGGGAAGCCGATGGCGTTTGGGCGCCTGGAGCGCGTGCCACTGCTGGCCCTGCCGGGAAATCCCGTGGCGGCCATGATCAGTTTTGGGCTCTTTGCGAGGCCAGCGATCCGTAAAATGCTGGGGCACACACAATGGGAGTGGCCCTCTACCATGGCCAGGCTTGCTGATCCTATCGCCCGCAAAGATGGCCGACGCCACTACTTGCGTGTGCGCTTGCAGGAGGCACCGGGCGGGCTGCTGGAGGCCAGACTCACCGGCGACCAGGGATCCGGCATATTGGCTTCGATGGTGCAGGCCGATGGACTGGCCGTGATCCCCGAGGATTGCGGTCGCCTTGAGGCGGGCAGTCTGGTGCAGGTGTTGTTGCTGAACTGAATGTTTCTACTCGGACAACGTTCATGCACGGTGTCTGGTGATGCCTATCTCGACTTGTATCGGATGATGTAAATGGCAAAAAATTTGTACCCTCTTATCTCAACGGAATCCGCATGGCAGCGCATTGCCGCCGTCATACGGGCTCTGTCGCCCGTCGAACAGCAGCTGGATGCTTTGCTGGGCCACGTGCTCGCGGAGAACGTCGTTGCGCGCGAGAACATGCCACCGTTTCGCTCTGCGGCCATGGACGGTTACGCCGTTATCGCCGCAGAAGGGACAGCCCAGCGACGCATTCTTGGCGAGCAGGATGCGGGGCGCGCGCAACCCTTCCTCGTAACGCCCGGGACCGCGGTACGCATCATGACGGGGGCGCCGGTGCCCGAAGGAGCGGACGCTGTTGTGCCGGTGGAGCAAGCTCTCGAAGAGGCCGGGTGTGTTCGCTTCCATGGAACGATGCCCTCCAATAGTTTTGTCCGGCCTGTTGGCCAAGATCTGGCGGCCGGCGATGTGGTGCTGCATGCGGGGATTGTGCTGGGGCCTCCGGAAATCGGCCTTCTGGCGGCGGTGGGGCGCACACGGGTGTCGGTGCATCCCAAACCCATCGTCGCAGTGATGGCCACTGGCGATGAGTTGGTCGATCCCGACCAGCTTCCCGCGCCCGGCCAGATACGAGACAGCAACAGCCACGCTCTCGTGGCTGCGATCGCGGCTGCAGGGTTTGTACCCCTATCGTTGGGGCATGTCGATGACGATGCGGAGATGCTGCGCGCGGCTATTCTGGAGGGCGTGTCTGGTGCCGACATGCTATTGACCTCTGGCGGCGTCTCCATGGGCACGCGAGATTTGATCAAGCCGTTACTGCGCGAGCTTGGCACGGTGCATTTTGGGCGGGTCGCCGTCAAGCCGGGCAAACCTCTGACTTTTGCTGTGGTTCGAGGGACGCCGGTATTCGGGTTGCCCGGTTTTCCCGTGTCCTCGCTCGTCTCGTTCGAGCAATTCGTGCGGCCGGCTCTGCGCATCATGGCGGGGCACAGCAAACTCTGGCGGCCTCAAGTGTGTGCGCGCCTAAGCCATCCCGTTCGGCACGAAGCGGATCGCACCGAGTTCCAGCGGGCCGTGGTAGAACAGCGTGATGGCATCTGGTGGGCCGAAACCACGGGCTCGCAGGTGTCGGGCAGGCTCAAATCGCTTGTGGGCGCCAATGCCCTTTTGCGCATTCCCGAGGGTGTGGCGGATCTGGCTGCAGGTGATCAAGTGGACGCTATCCTGGTCGATCAGCCGGAGGTGGGTGGCAATGAGCACACCTCATGACAGCCTCGACCGGCCCATCAGCTATCTGCGCGTCTCGGTGACGGATCGCTGTAATCTGCGCTGTGTCTATTGTATGCCCGAAGAGGGTGTGCCTCTGCGCGACCACGAAAGCATCCTGCGCTACGAGGAGATCGCGCGTATAGTACGAGTTGCGGCCGAGATGGGCATTACCAAAATACGCCTCACTGGTGGCGAGCCATTGGCACGCTTAGGCGTGGTGCAGCTTGTGCGTCAGATCGCAGAGATACCGGGCATAGATGACCTGTCTATGACCACCAACGGGACGCTCTTGGCGCAGCAGGCGGAGGCCCTGGCCGCGGCTGGGCTGAATCGGGTGAACATCAGCCTGGATAGCCTGCGGGCGGATCGCTTCCGTGCTATGACGCGGCGGGGCGACCTGCAGAACGCCCTTGATGGTATCCAAGCCGCATACGACGCCGGATTGGTGCCGGTCAAGATCAACATGGTGGTGTTGCACGGCTTTAACGTGGACGAAGTAGCCGATATGGCGCGGCGTACAGTGGAGGATGCCTGGAACGTGCGCTATATCGAGGTGATGCCGCTTGGTGCGGGTGCGCAATGGACGGGCGACGGCTATGTGCCGGCCGGCGAGATTCAACACATTATTGAGAAGGCCTTTGGGCCTCTAGAGCCAGCGAATTTGAGGGGCAATGGGCCGGCTAACACTTGGCGCATCCCCGGGGCGGAAGGGACCATCGGGTTCATTACACCAGTGAGCGAGCACTTTTGTCACCAGTGCAATCGATTGCGCCTGACGGCCGATGGGCGCCTGTTGCCCTGCTTGCTGTCGGATCTGGAGACCGATTTGCGTGGCCCCTTGCGTGCTGGCGCTGATGATGAAGCGTTACGCGAGCTCTTTAGGAGCGCCATTCAATCCAAGCCGGGTGGTCACCATCTGATGCAGCACCAAGTACCTAGGGCACGAGAAATGTCGCGCATCGGGGGGTAGGGAGGCGATAGTTGGAGCTTTCACATCTGGATAACAGAGGGCACGCACGTATGGTGGATGTGAGCGACAAAGACACCACCGTGCGCGAGGCGGTGGCCGTCGGAGAGGTTCGCATGCGGCCCGAGACGCTGGACTTGATCCAGGGGGGGGGATTCCCCAAGGGAGACGTATTGGCTGTGGCACGCGTCGCCGGAATCATGGCCGCCAAGCGCACGCCGGATCTCATTCCTCTGTGCCATCCGCTGCCGATTACGGGGGTGGATCTGGAGCTGACGCCCCACGCAAAGCGGCATGCTGTCGAGATCAGGGCGCGTGTCAAGTGTATGGGCGTGACTGGCGTAGAAATGGAGGCGCTGACATCTGTGTCGGTGGCCGCTCTTACGATCTATGACATGTGCAAAGCTGTCGATCGAACGATGCAAATCGAAGGGATACGGCTGGTGCGTAAAAGCGGCGGACGTAGTGGGGATCTCGTGCTGGAGCATGTAGATGACGAGTGAGGGGCGGGTAGTAGCGGTGTGTGTAAGCGACCGCAAGGGTGTGCCCAAGCACGATGTGGGTTCGGGTGCGCTGCGAGACGATTGGGGGCTAGAGGGCGATGCTCACGCCGGTCCCTGGCATCGGCAAGTGAGCCTGTTGGCCATGGAGAGCATAGAGAAGATGCGAGCCAAAGGGCTCAAGGTGAATCAAGGCAGCTTTGCCGAGAACATCACCACGCAGGGTTTGGAGTTGCACTCACTCCCCGTTGGCACACGCATGCAGTTGGGGGGCTCCCTAGTAGAAATCACTCAGATCGGCAAGGAATGCCACACACGTTGCGCCATCTATCGCTTGGCGGGCGATTGTGTCATGCCCCGTGAGGGGATCTTTGTCAGGGTGCTGCGTTCTGGCGAGGTCGCTGTGGGGGATGCGGTGCGAGTTCTGTAGGCCGCCGAGGGCGAGTCCCTCTATGCACAGCCCTACGAGGAGGCCCAACATTAACGAACTACTCACGGGTATTGCCCATGCTCTGGAGCTGCTCGTGCGGGGCGACCCGGACTTGCTGGAGATTGTGACGCTCTCTCTGCGAGTGTCCGGGATCGCATTGATACTGAGCACGAGTATTGGCGTGCCGCTGGGCGCGCTGCTCGGCTTGGCCCGCTTTCATGGCAGGCGCCTGGCCATTGCGCTGACCTACACAGGGATGGGGTTTCCGCCAGTAGTGATCGGCCTTTTTGTCTACATGCTACTCTCTCGGGGCGGGCCGCTGGGCCAGTTGGGGTGGTCGTCGGTGCCAGCGCTGTTTACCCCGGGCGCTATGATAGTGGCTCAGACGGTCATTTCTTTCCCTTTGGTGGCGGGCTTTACCATGGCGGGGGTTATGGGAGTTGATGCTCGCTTGCGGCAGCAGGTGCAATCTCTTGGCGCCACCCAGTGGCAGACGGCAGCCGCGGTTCTGATGGAGGCTCGGATCGGAGTGGTCGTGTCGGTCATCGCCGGGTTTGGCGGTATCATCTCCGAGGTGGGCGCGGTAATGCTGGTGGGCGGGAATATCGAACACCGCACGCGAGTGCTTACCACAGCTATCGTGCTGGAGACGCGCAAGGGGAATTTTGGTCTGGCGTTAGCGCTGGGTGTTATCTTGTTGGCTATAGCCTTTGTGACCAACCTCGCCGTGTTGCGATTCCAGGGGAGGGCGCTGGACGAATGACGGCTCCGATCTACAGAGTGGATGGTCTGCAGAAGGCCTACGACGGTCGCTTGGTCTTGGATGTGGAGCACCTCGAGATACAGCAGGGGGAGACTTTTGCCATCGTGGGACCCAGCGGCGCCGGCAAAAGCACACTCCTCAGATTGTTCAATTTCCTCGAACCCCCCACCAAGGGGGAGATCCGCTTTCTCGAAAGGCCTTTCAGTCGCGAAGTGGGAATGCCTCTTGAACTGCGGCGGCGTGTGACGACGGTATTCCAGCAGCCGATGCTCCTGAACCGTAGTGTTTACGCCAACGTCGCCTACGGATTGCGTGTTCGTGGAATGGGGGATTCAGACCAGCGCATTCGAGATGTGCTGCGGCAGGTGGGGCTGAGCCGACTCATCAAGCAACGCGCACGTACGCTTTCTGGTGGGGAGGCTCAGCGTGTGGCGCTGGCGCGAGCCATGGTTCTTGAGCCGGATGTACTTCTGTTGGACGAGCCCACAGCAAACCTGGACCCTCATAACGTTGTGACAATCGAGCGAATTATCAAAGACCTGAACCAAGATCAAAAAACCACGATGATTATCGTAACGCACAACGTATTTCAGGCTCGTCGCGTTGCGGACAGGGTGGCGCTCATGCTGGACGGCAAGTTGGTGGAGGTGGCCGATGTAGATGCGTTTTTCGAATCCCCTCAGGATCATCGCACGCGAGCTTTTGCCCGTGGTGAGATGATATATTAGACAATGGAAGGAGAAATGACTGTGAAGAATTTTCTACGCCTTGGACTGCTTCTTGTGCTTGTGGTGTCTTTGTTGGCGGCATGCGCCCCAGCAGCGGCCCCCTCAGTAGACACTGAGCCGCCGCAGGCCGCAGAGGAACAAGCTCCCGTAGAGCAGGCTCCGGAGGAACAGGCCCCGGAGGAACAGGCTCCGGAGGAGGCTGCTTCGCCATTTGAAGGCGCTGTGCTCTTGCTAGCGACTACCACCAGCACCGAGGACTCGGGACTGCTAGGTGAGATTCTACCAGTGTTCGAGGAGGAATACGGCGTTACGGTTGACGTCGTGGCAGTAGGTACGGGGCAGGCTCTGCAGATCGGCATGGATGGTAATGCTGACGTGCTGTTGGTTCACGCCCGCGCTCGCGAGGATGCCTTTATGGAAGAGGGGCATGGTTCGCGCCGCGAGGACGTGATGTATAACGATTTCATCATCCTGGGGCCAGCTGATGATCCAGCCAGTATTCGTGGCATGACCGATGCTGGCGAGGCGATGGCTGCGATCGCTGAGGCAGGAGAGACTTTTGTCTCTCGCGGTGACGAGTCGGGTACCCACGTAAAAGAGCTGAGCGTGTGGAAGGCCGCAGGTATTGAGCCCGCTGGCGATTGGTACGTGTCGGCTGGTCAAGGCATGGGCGACGTGCTGATGATGGCCGATGAGCAGCAGGCCTACACCCTCAGCGACCGCGCCACTTACCTGGCGCTGCGCGGCGCTGGGAACTCTCTGGAAGTGATGGTGGAGGGCGATGCGGTGTTGTTGAACTACTATGGCATCATCGCAGTGAACCCCGACAAGGGTGAGCACATCCAGGCGGAACTGACTGACACATTTATCGATTGGTTCGTCTCACTCCCCACACAAGAGCTGATCTCTGAGTTTGGTGTGGAGGAGTACGGCGATTCCCTCTTTATCCCCAACGCCACGTCCTGGCTCGAGGCGCACTAGCCGACCGAGCACGGGGGTACACAGACGTTCGCAGTGGAAGGAGGGTGGCTTGTCTGGGCCACCCTCACCTTGTAATAACAACTGCGTCTCGCAACCCCTCACGCGCTCACTAGCTCTCCAAGTTGAGCCAGCGCAGCTCCTCCGGCGTGAGACTCACTTGCAACGCCTCCACAGACGTGCGGGTTTCCTCGATGCTACGCGGGCCGATGAGAGCGAACACTTCCAGTGGTTGACAGAGCACATAGGCCAGCGCGATCTGAGTAGAAGTCACGCCTCTGAGTCGGGCTAGTTCTCTCGCGCGCTCCAGCCGCTGAAAGTTGGCCTCGTTGAACCAGGTGCGTGCGATCTCGCGCATGTCCGGATTGGTACGATCCTGTGGCGCGTAGCGACCGGTGAAGAGCCCCGATGCTTGGCTGCTCCATGCAAAGAGCGGTATGCGGGTGCGTTCGTACCATGCGCGCGATACGGCATCCGATGCGGTGATACAGCCGGGCCACATCGGCTCATTCCAGACGGCTA
Source organism: uncultured Anaerolineales bacterium (assembly GCA_964407215.1). Classification (GTDB taxonomy): domain Bacteria; phylum Chloroflexota; class Anaerolineae; order UBA1429; family UBA1429; genus CAYOUT01. The sequence continues at coordinate 68,498 of CAYOUT010000003.1, forward strand.
GCGCCAAATTGGGGCTGCTGGCCGCAAAGCCCGTCAGATTGTGATCTCGAGCGTATACGTTGGCCGCCTCGATGCGCTCGATGCTCCAATTAGAGCCTCCGAACGCGCGTATGCGGCCGGCCCTCTTGTGCTCGTTGAGGCACTCGACGAACTCACCCACGGGAATATCTGGGTTGTCGCGATGCAACATATACAGATCCAGGTAGTCGGTCTGCAGGTGCTCCAGGGTCTCCGCCAGCTGGCTTGTAAGTCCCTCCGGGTGACAGTCGGGTGTGTGAGCCCCCTTGCCGATGAGCACCAGTTCCTCTCGAATCCCCCGCAGATTCAGCCATTGTCCCACAGTAGCCTCGGTGCCATAGACCCGTGCCGTGTCCAAGCAGGTGCCCCCCAGCTCCACGTAATGATCCAGCATGGCGCAAGTGAAGGGCAGCTCGTCTCGGCGGTAGACCATGGTGCCCATCACGATGCGCGAGATCGGCTTGTCTACACCCTCGACCCGACCGTACTGCATGATGTGGCCCGTGCGGGGCGCGGGCGCTCGGCCCGACGTAGGGGTTGCTAACGCCTCGGGCGTCTCGTTATCGAACACTAAACCGATCTTTTTGCGCCACCGATCCAATGTGCGCATATTGCCAAGGCTATCCTCCCACGTCATGCATGGGGGCGGCCCTTGGCGGTCCGATAGGTGGCGGGCTACGGTGTCCGCTTCGATGGCGTACAACTGCGCCCCACCCTCAACCTGTAATGTCTCCGGCTCGGGCTCACCGTCGCGGAAGATCAGGATTTCGTTGCTCGACTCTTGTGGAAACCAGGGGTTGGGCACGATGATATGCCCCTCAGAGCCCCAGATGCGCAGCGCAGGATCCACACTCAACTGGATTCCGCAAACGAGATTGGCGAGAACATCGCCGGGGAACCCGAGCGCGGCAGTGGCCCACTCGTCTACGCAACTCCCCTCACCGACATGCGCCAAGCCCTCGACCTCTGTGGGCTCGGCCACGGGTCTGCCTGTGGCGGCCCCAGCTACAAGGCGCGCCATCGAGGCGCAATAGCAGCCCACGTCCATGATGCCACCACCGGCTGCTGCGTTCTGTTGGCGGATGTTATCTCGCGGCCCCTGCATATTGAATGAGAAATGGGCCTGAATCAGTCGCACGTCGCCGATGGCCCCCTCACGTATCAACTGCACCAATCGTGCTGTCTGGGGGTGGCAACGATACATAAAGGCTTCCATCAGAAATACGTCGTGGTAGCGGGCCGCTTCGATAGCGGTCATGGCCTCGGCATAGTTCGTGGCCAGCGGCTTCTCACACAAGATGTGTTTGCGCGCCTCGGCGCAGCGGATGGTCCACAGGGCGTGTAGATGGTTGGGCAAGGCGATGTACACCGCCTGTACGTCAGGATCGGCCAGAAGGGCTTCGTAGCTGCTGTAGCGTCGAGGGATGTCGAACTCGTCACCAAAGCGATCTGCCTTCTCTTGATTGCGGCTTCCTATGGCGAGCAGTTCACCGGTCTCCGAACTTCGCAGGGCTTTGGCAAAGGTCTTGGCGATGCCACCGGCGCCTAGAATCCCCCAACGGAGCATCGACATAGTATCGTTGGTCTCTGTCATCATCATAATTGCCTCCCAGATCACCGCGTATGTACTGTACTGAGGCTGCAGTGTAGCGGGGGTGGCGGTCGATGACAAGGGGGGGTGTGGTCCGGCAGTGTTTGCTCAAAAGGCGGCGATGAGTAGTATTGTGGCAGGCGTCCGCTTCCGCGTCTCATGGCTGGACGAGGTCGTGGCATCGCCGAGTCTATCAGGGGAGCACGATCTCCATGTGCGAGCAGTTACTTGTGGCGTTGGGCTATTCGGCGGAAGCGCTTCCATGAGCCGACGAACAATCCTTTTTCTTTATATGGCCGCCGTGTTTTTGTACTGGATGTCCCTGTATCTGTATGTGCCCACGCTACCCACCTACACCCAGAGCAAGGTGGACGACCTCGCAGTGGTGGGCACGGTAGCCTCTATGTACGGCCTTTGGCAAGCGATCATCCGGTTGCCGTTGGGCATCGCGTCCGATTGGTTGGGTTGGCGCAAACCCTTCATCTTGGCGGGGTTTGTGTTGGCCGGTCTCGGCGCTTATATCATGGGCACAGCCAGCGGTATCCAAGGATTGATTGTGGGGCGCGCCATCACCGGGCTCGCGGCGGGTACTTGGGTGCCGCTGGTGGTGGTGTTCAACAGCCAATTCTCGGCTCACGATGCCGTCAAGGCCACCTCGTTACTTACTCTGGTGGGGTCCGCAGGACAGGTGCTGGCGACAGGGGCCACGGGTTCTCTCAACGAATGGGGTGGCTATTCGCTGCCCTTCTTTTTAGCTATCGGTGCCGCGGGGTTGGCCCTTGTGACGGTGTTGCCGGCGCACGAGGTGCGCAGACCGCCGCGCACACCCTCCGTGGCGGGTATCGTCGCGCTCATCACCAGGCGAGATGTGTTGCTGCCCGCAATCCTGAGCCTGCTCAACCAATACGTGACCTGGTCTACCGTCTTTGCTTTCATTCCAGTGTTAGCCAAAGAGTTTGGCGCGTCGGATCCTATGTTGAGCTTGCTGGTAAGCCTGAATCTCGGCGTGATGTTGGTGGGTAATCTACTTACAACCTCCATTGTGGGCAAGTTCGGCGCCCAGAAGCTGGCCTATGCCACCTTTGCCTTTGCGGGGACGGGGCTTGCTGGGCTCGTCGTGGCCCGCTCCTTGCCGGTGGTCTTTGTGGCCCAACTCTGTATCGGGTTGGCGCAAGGTATCGGCGCCCCTGTTTTCATGGGGATGAGCATTCGGCATGTGGATGACCAAGAGCGCACCACGGCAATGGGCCTCCACCAAAGCGTATACGCCATCGGGATGTTTGCTGGCCCGTGGCTCAGTGGTATTCTGGCGCGCGCTTTGGGGATCCAACCCACGTTCGCCATCACCACCGTCGTCATCGTGGGGCTGGGGTTGCTCGGCGCTCGCTGGCTTCAGCAGGCTGACGTGCAGAGGGTCGCGGCCTGATCCGCCTACCCGCTAACACCAAGGAGGCTGCTCGTGTCAACCCACATGCGAGCGATCGTCAATACGGGTCCCGGCCTGCTGGATTTGTGTCATTGGCCTCTGCCGGAGCCGGGCCCCGAGCAGGTGCGGATCAAAACGGCGGCCTGCGGCATCTGCGCCACTGACCTGGAGATGATCGCTGGCTGGGAGCGCACCGGCTTCCCGGCCATACCCGGTCACGAATGGTCGGGGGTCGTCGAAGCCGTGGGAGAGGGTGTGAACCGCGGGCTGATAGGGCGCTTGTGCGTCGGCGAGAACGTACTGGCAGACGGTGACGAGGTGGGCTTTGAGCAGCCCGGAGGCTATGGCGAGTTCCTGGTGATCGAGGCACGCAATGTGTACCCGCTACCGGATGGTATTTCTCCTATCGCGGCCGCCCTCGTCGAACCGCTGGCCGTGGCCGTGCGCGGCCTGCGCAGGTTACGGCTGGGGGATGAGAGACGCGTCTTGGTGTTCGGAGACGGGCCTATCGGGCTGATCGTTGTGATGTTGTTGTGCCTAGCTGGAACAGAGCAGGTGACTCTGGTGGGAGGGCGTCCCGGGCGTCTGGGCGTAGCGAGGGAGCTCGGCGCTGAAAGAGTGCTCGATTACCACTCCCTGGGCGCTAACCTGGCTGAAGGGATGCGATGCGCGTCACGCGAACCGTTCCCCGCGATCGTGGAGGCCAGCGGCTCTGCGGAGGCACTGAACGCCTGTCTGGCTATGGCGGAGCAGGGAGGGCGTATACTTGTGCTGGGCGATTATGGCCGTGCGCGAGCCGAGTTCGTCTGGAACGACCTGCTACACCGCGAGATCGAGCTCATCGGGAGCAACGCCAGCGCCGATGCTTGGCCGGAGTCGATACGCCTGCTAACGGAGGAGAGACTGCCGATTGAGCGTTTGGCTACTCATCGATTCCCTGCAGCGCAGTATGCGGAAGCGATAGCCTTGGCCGGAGGACATCACAGTGACGTGATCAAAGTGCTTATCGAGTGGTAATCTGAATTACGAGGCAGTGTGCTGTATGCGCGGTCTCGCACCATTTCGTCGGCTCATCGGCTGTACGGCGGATAACTCTTATCCTAGCCCTCTACAACCCCGCCCCTCACATTTTAGAACATATTTGCTCATCCCCCCTCCCGACAGATTCTTTACTTGTTAACTCTACATTATCTGCTATAATGGGACCAGTCTGATGACCGCCGATGCAGCCGGGCGACCTCAAAGGCGAGGCCGTAGCGACGCTGCATCGGCGTACTGTTTATCGAATCGGGTTCGCTGAGGAACACCGGTGCTGACCTGCTGATCTCTGAAGTGCGGCGTACCTAACGCAACCGACACGCATGAGAATAGGAGAGTGTGATGGCGGAGGAGTTGGAGTTCAAAGGCTTTGATACGCGGGCGCTCCACACAGGGCACACGCCCGATGCCACGGGAGCGCGTGCTGTGCCTATCTGGCAGACGACCAGCTACGTCTTCCAGGATACGGACCACGCTGCCAGGTTGTTTGCCCTGCAGGAGCCGGGCAACATCTACACGCGCATTATGAACCCGACAGTGGATGTGCTCGAGCAGCGCGTGGCCTCCCTCGAAGGGGGCGTCGCGGGCCTCGCATTCTCCAGCGGCATGGCCGCCATTGTGGCTGGCATACTGACATTGACCAGCGCAGGTGATGAGATTGTATCGAGCACACGGCTCTACGGAGGCACTGTGACGCTCTTTAACGTCACTTTGCCGCGAATGGGTGTACGTACACGCTGGGTGGATAGCGACGAGCCCGAGGCGTTCGCTGCAGCTATCAACGGGAACACCAAAGTTGTGTATCTTGAGACCATCGGTAACCCCAAACTGACGGTGCCCGACCTCGCCGGTATCGCCAAGGCGGCTCACGAGCGCGGAGTGCCGGTCATGGTGGACAATACATCCGCCTCACCCGCCCTGACGCGTCCCATCGAGCACGATTGCGATATTGTGGTGCACAGTCTCACCAAGTACATGGGGGGGCACGGCAACTCTATCGGCGGAGCGCTCGTGGATGGCGGGGCTTTCCCTTGGGGTAACGGCAACTTTGCCGATTTCGTCGATCCCGATCCGAGCTACCATGGCGTCAAGTTCTACGAGACCTTTGGCTCAGCCACTTATGCCATGCGTGCACGGACGCGCCTGCTCCGCGACACCGGCGCTTGCCTCAGCCCGTTCAACGCCTTCCTCATCTTGCAGGGGATCGAAACACTCAGCCTGCGAATGACTCGCCATTCTGAGAACGCACTCGAGGTGGCCCAGTATCTCAGCGGCCACGAGAAAGTGGGCTGGGTGCTGTATCCGGGTCTGGAGAACCACCCTTCGTATCACAGAGCGCAACGGTATCTACCCCATGGCGCCAGCGGCCTCGTGGGCTTTGGGCTAGTTGGTGGCCTGGAAGCGGGAAGACGGTTCATTGAGAGCCTGAGACTGTTCAGCCATTTGGCAAACATCGGTGATGCCAAGAGCTTGGCCATACACCCTGCATCCACCACACACTCGCAACTGACGGAGGAAGAGCAGCACCAAGCGGGAGTAACCCCCGACTTTGTGAGGCTCTCCATCGGGATCGAGAACATAGAAGACATCTTGGCCGATCTGGATCAGGCTCTGCAAAAGGTATAGGCAGCCCCGACCTGAGGACGGACTGTGGAAACACAAAAAAGGAACGCTGTAATAAAAGACTCCCGGTTCAGTGGCGAGCGCGGTGTGGGGTTGGTTCAACCACGTATCTTTACTTTTGCCGAGCCGCCCCATGAACTGGAGCTGGATTGCGGGCGAAAGCTGGGGCCCATCACGTTGGCTTACGAGACTTACGGCCGGCTCAACAAAGCCCGTGATAACGCACTATTGATCTGCCATGCGCTATCGGGCGATGCGCACGTGGCGGGCTATCACTCGCCCCAAGATCGCAAGCCCGGCTGGTGGAACATCATGGTGGGCCCGGGCAAAACCTTTGATACAGACAAGTATTTTGTCGTTTGCAGCAACGTCATTGGCGGGTGCAAAGGGAGTACAGGGCCCGCGTCCATCGATCCTAGCACAGGCCAGCCCTACGGTCTGAATTTCCCGGTAGTGACCATCGCTGATATGGTGCGTGCTCAACGGGCGCTTATCGATCATCTCGGAATCGAGCGCTTGCTTTCGGTGATAGGCGGCAGCATGGGCGGCATGCAGGTTCTGGATTGGGCTGTACGCTACCCCCACCGGGTGGCGTCCGCCATACCCATCGCCACCGCTGCGCGCCTGAGCGCCCAGAACATAGCCTTTGATGAGGTGGGGCGCCAGGCCATCATGGCCGACCCCAACTGGATGGGCGGTGATTACTATGGCAAGGCGGTTCCTTCGGCGGGCCTGGCCATCGCGCGTATGATCGGGCATATCACTTACCTGTCTGACGAGCAGATGCGTGCCAAGTTTGGCCGCAGGCTACAGAGCCGCCAGGCCTTTGGCTACGATTTTGAGACCGAGTTCCAGGTTGAGAGCTACCTGCGCTACCAGGGCGACAGCTTTGTGCATCGCTTTGACGCCAACTCGTATCTCTATATCACCAAAGCCATCGATTACTTTGATTTGGCCAACGGTTACGGATCGCTTATCGAGGCGCTGGCACGGGTGAGGGCCTCCTTCTTGGTGATATCGTTCACTAGCGATTGGCTTTTCCCCACCTACCAGTCAAAGGAGATCGTGCGAGCGCTGCAGGCCAATGCCGCGCCTACGACCTTTGTCGAGATCCCGAGCAGCTATGGCCACGACGCCTTCTTGCTACCCAACGAGCAGATGGAGGCGTCCATGGCCGGGTTTCTGGCTAACGTGCAAGCACAGGTGCGCCGAGGCGTAAACGAGGTGGACGACGGATGCCCATGAACTCGCGCTCTTCCTCCCGGATACGCCCCGACTATGGCCTCATCGAGTCCCTGGTACCGCGCTGTGCAAAAGTATTGGATCTGGGCTGTGGCGATGGCAGCCTCCTAGCGCATCTCAAAGCCAACAAAGGCTGTGACGGGCGAGGTATCGAGATCGACGAGCGTGCAGTGCTCGAGTGCGTCACGCGAGGCGTGCCCGTCTATCACGGCGATATGGTAGAGGGGATGGATTCTTACCGAGATCGCACTTTTGACGTGGTGATTCTCAGCCAGACTCTGCAGCAAACCAGCGACCCGCGCCACGTAATCCACGAGATGTTGCGCGTCGGTGGACGCGCCATCATCAGCTTCCCCAACTTTGGGCACTGGTACACCAGGCTGCAGCTTCTGCTCACAGGACGCATGCCGCAGAATCGCTTGCTGCCGTACACTTGGTATGAGACTCCTAACGTTCACCTGTGCACAGTGAAGGATTTTTTGGAGCTGTGCAGCGCCGAGAGACTTTGCCGTGTAGAAGAGATCTATCTCACACCGGGCTACCGCCGTGTCAGCTCGAGCCTTGCCAATCTGTGGGCGGGTCTCGCGATATTCGAGATCGAGCGCGCTTGACGCGTCATAGCTTAGGTAGCGGATCATTTGCTTACTCTGCCGCTGGCTTGTATGATCGAGCTAACGGCGTGTTGCGTGCGCCTCTTGCAGTACAGCAAGTACGCTATGTGAGGCACCATCACAAAGGAGGATGCCATGAGCAAGGGCAAGCTAAAAACGGCAGATACGGCTTGGTGGGTTCACGATCGGCTTGGGATGTTTATCCACTGGGGGCTGTATGCCTTACCCGCACGCCACGAGTGGATACAGAGCATGGAGCGCATCACGGAAGAGAACTATCGCAAATACTTTGATCATTTCGATCCCGACCTATACGACCCCAAGGCTTGGGCGCGTGCAGCGCGGGAAGCTGGTATGCGCTATTTCGTCATCACCACCAAACACCACGAGGGCTTCTGCCTGTGGGATTCGCAGCAGACCGACTACAAAGCGACCAACACGCCCTACGGCAGGGACCTGTTGCGGCCGATGGTCGAGGCGTTCAGAGCCGAGGGTCTGCGTGTGGGCTTTTACCACTCTCTCATCGACTGGCACCACCCCGACTATCCAGTGGATCGCGTACACCCCATGCGAGACGACGCCGAATTCCGCGAGCGGACGCGTGGCCGCGATGTGGCTCGCTACGCCGCATACTTGGAGGCCCAGGTACGAGAGCTTCTCACACAGTACGGCGAGATCGACCTGATCTTTTACGATTTCTCTTTCCCGGGAGAGGATGGCAAAGGGCGTGACGACTGGCAATCGGAAAAGCTGCTCGCGTTGACGCGCGAGCTGCAACCGGGGATCATCGTCAACGACCGTCTTGATCTGCTGGACGTCCCCGGCGGTTGGGATTACCGCACGCCGGAGCAGGTGATGGTGCGCGAGGGGCTCAAGGTAGATGGTAAGCCCGTTCTCTGGGAGACTTGCCAAACCTTCTCCGGCAGTTGGGGCTACCACCGCGACGAGGCCACCTGGAAGAGCGTAGATCAGCTCCTGCTGCTACTGATCGACACGGTGAGCAAAGGGGGCAACCTGTTGCTTAACGTGGGACCTACCGCACGCGGCGAGTTCGACGACCGCGCCCTAGATCGGTTGGAGGGCATGGGCGCTTGGATGCGGCGCCACGGGCGCGCTATCTATGGCTGTACGCCGGCCCCGTCCGAGTTCGTCACACCACAGGACTGTCGTCTCACCTACAACCCCGAGACGCGGCGCCTCTACGTGCACGTGTTGAACTGGCCCATCCAAGAGCTGCATCTGGATGGTTTGGCTGGCAAGGTGGCCTATGCCCAGCTGCTCAACGACGCGTCCGAGGTTCACTTTCGTGAACAAACTGAGCCACAGGCTCCTTGGGAGGGTGGAGGCAAGGACACTCTGACCCTCCGTCTGCCAGTGACGCGTCCCAATGTGGCCGTGCCCGTCGTCGAACTGTTCCTCAAGTAGGCTGTAGGATGAGTTGGGGCAGCGCATGGTTCGCGCTGCCCCGGTTGTCTGCCTAGCCCCCGGCCGCTCCTCGCACAAGCGCAGACTCTGCGGAATGGTGAGGCTTCTTGCCTTGGCTGCAATTGGCGATTGTGCCCGATGTCGGCTCAAGCTCTAGCTATACGTCGGCAGGTAATCCCCGTGCGCCTCGATCAGATCATCGCACAACGACACGATCTCATCCAGTGTCAGTTCGGCCGCGGTGTGTGGGTCGAGCATGGCCGCCTGGTAGATGTGCTCCTTCTTTCTCGTCAGGGCCGCTTGGATCGTCAGCTCGTGAACGTTCACGTTGGTTCTTGTGAGCGCCGCGCACTGGGCGGGCAGGTCGCCTACGTAGGTGGGAGTGATGCCGTTACGGTCGGCCACACACATCACCTCGACGCAGCAGTCGTAGGGCAGGTTAGTGATCAGGCTCTTGTTAAGCACGTTGCCACCGAACAGGAACGGTGTGCCGGTGAGTACGGCGTCGAAAATGAACGAGGCGTACTCGTGGCCACGCTCGTGCTCAATGGGATGGTCCGCTAGCAACTCCTCGCGCATTTTCTCCCATCCCTTGATCTGCGCGATACAGCGTCGAGGATACTCGTCCAGCGGGATGTGAAAGCGCTCGATCAGTTCGGGAGCTCTGCCCTTGATGAACCAGGGCACATACTCGGCGCTATGCTCGCTCGATTCGGTGACATAGTAACCGAACCACTTCATGATCTCGAAACGCACGGCGTCCTTGTGTTTGTACTCGGGGAGCTCAGCACGCCGTTTGATCTCGGGGTACAGGTCCTCTCCGTGGCGGGTGATCTCTAGCAGCCAACCCTGATGGTTAACGCCTGCGATCTTCCATTGCAGGTCATCGGTGGGCAGGTCCAATTCGTGACACAAATGGCTGGCGCAGCCCTGCACGCTGTGGCATAGACCCACAGTACGTATGCTACTGGCTTTGAGAATGGCGCCAGTAAGCATCGCCATAGGGTTGCTATAGCTCAGCATCAGAACGTCCGGGGCGACCTCCTCCATAATGCGGCAATAGTCCAACATCACTGGGATGGTGCGCAAGCCACGAAAGATGCCACCGATCCCCAGCGTATCGGCGATAGTCTGGCGTAGCCCGTACTTTTTCGGAACCTCAAAGTCGATGACGGTGCTTGGCTCATAGCCGCCCACTTGGATGGCGTTCACGACAAAGTCGGCGCCTTCCAGGGCTTTGGCGGCGTCCTGTGCCAGATAGGCCTCTACCGTGGCGTTTGCGTGTAGGGTGCGGTTGATGTTCTTGAGCATCACCTCCGACACGCGTAGGCGGTCCGGATCGATATCGATAAGGGTGATGTGCGCATCTCGCAACGAATCCACATGTAGGCAATCGCCCAACACGCTTTTGGCGAATACCGTGCTGCCGGCGCCGAGAAAGCTGATCTTGGCCACGGCTGACCTCCTCTTGGGGTAATGCTCGGATGGTAGACGTTGCAAAGCCGCGCGTCAAGCAGAGCGGCGATGTGCAAATTGGTGTTTGTCTTGCCCATCGAGACTGAGATGCTATAATCAGCGCCGAACACGGAGTGTTCGACGTGAGAGATTCGCACCAAGCCACACTTAGCGTGTGGTGACTATGCCGCTCGGCTTCTACGCTGTCCGACTTTTGTATGTTTGGCACTTGTACCCCTCTCTGTTCCTCAAAGGAGCAATCGCTATGACACAGATCGGCAGACCGCTGCAGGATTGGGAGGACCATCGGATCGTAGGGCGCAACAAGCTGCCAGGAAGTGTTCCTCTGCTGCCCTACCCCGACATGAACACGGCTTTATCGGGGCGAGAGGAAGCCTCTCCTTACCGATTGTCGATCAACGGCGAGTGGCGGTTTCACTGCGCTGTGAACCCCGCCTCGGCGCCGGAGGGCATGGAAAACCCCAACTATGATGACTCGTTCTGGGATACCATCGTCGTGCCGGGGAACTGGCAGCTCCAGGGCGCTTACGACAAACCGATCTATGTCAATGTGCGCTATCCGTTCCCGGTGGATGAGCACCTCAGCGTGCCGCGCGATGACAATCCTACCGGCTCGTTCCGCACGACCTTTACGCTTCCAGAGAGCTGGAGCGGTCGTCATGTGCGGATCGTGTTCGACGGCGTGGATTCGGCTTTCCACGTGTGGCTCAACGGCCGGATGGTGGGGTATAGCCAGGATAGCCGACTGCCCGCGGTGTTTGATCTGACGCCCTATTTACAGGACGGCGAGAATACGCTGGCGGTGCGCGTCTACCGCTGGTCCGATGGCAGCTATTTAGAGGATCAGGATTTTTGGCGGCTGAGTGGTATCTATCGTGGTGTCTACTTGATCGCCCTGCCACCAATGCATCTCAACGACTATACGGTGCGTACCGAATTGGATAGCGCCCACCGCAACGCCGTGTTGAGGGTGTCAGCCCATGCGTTCAACCAAGGTGACCAAGCTTGTGCCGGGCATACTCTGGCGCTCACCTTGCTGGATGCCGAGGGCGCCCCGGTGTTCGATGAGGCGCTAGTGGCGTCCGTGGACGTAGCCTCGGGCGAGGAAGCGGTCGTCGAACTGTCTCGTGAGGTGGCTAACCCGTACAAGTGGTCGGCAGAGCAGCCCCATCTGTACACGTTGCTCTTGACCTTGCAGGACGCCAAGGGGCAGACTCTACAAATCGAGCGTTGCCGTGTTGGTTTTCGTTCGGTGGAGGTCCGTGATGGGCAGCTCCAGGTGAACGGAGTTCCAGTACGCATCGGTGGTGTTAATCGGCACGAGCACGATCCGCACACCGGCCACGCGGTGGATGTAGCGTCGATGATCGAGGATATCCGGCTGATGAAGCAGTTCAACATCAATGCCGTACGTACCTCTCACTACCCCAACGATCCGCGGTGGTATGACCTGTGCGACGAGTACGGTCTTTACCTCTATGATGAGGCCAACATCGAGTCACACGGTGTGTGGGATCGCCTCACAAAGGACCCGTCTTGGGAGACCGCTTTCATGGAGCGTGGCGTTCGTATGGTGGAGCGCGACAAAAACCATCCCTCGGTGATCGTCTGGTCGTTGGGCAACGAGTCGGGCTATGGCCCCAACCACGAAGCCTTGTCCGATTGGATTCGCCAGCGCGATCCAACTCGCCCGGTACACTATCACCCCGCCGAAAACGCACCCAGTGTCGATATCCTGGGCCCCATGTATCCCACGGTGCAACGGATCATCGAGATGGCTCAGGATCCCAACGAGTCGCGGCCGGTGATCATGTGCGAGTACGCTCACGCCATGGGTAACAGCTGTGGCAACCTCAAAGAGTATTGGGAGGCCATCGAAAAATACCCGCGACTGCAGGGTGGTTTCATTTGGGACTGGGTGGATCAGGGGATCAGCCGCTATACCCCCGAGGGCGAGGAGTGGTTCGCCTACGGCGGCGATTTCGGCGACGACCCCAACGATAGCAACTTTTGTATCAACGGGCTGGTGTCGCCGGACCGCCGGCCTCATCCCGCCTTGTGGGAGTACAAGAAGCTATTGCAACCGGTGGCCGTGGAGCCCGTGGATCTGATGGCGGGCATCGTAACCGTCACCAATCGCAGGGCTTCCACGAGCCTCAGCGGATTAGAGATCGCATGGGCTCTCACTGCGGATGGACATACCCTACAATCGGGCACGCTGCCGGCACTTGACACTCCTCCTGGCCGGAGCGCAACACTTGTGGTGCCTTTTGTCCCACCGCAGCCCAAGCCGGCAACCGACTATTGGTTGAGGCTCGATTTCACCCTGGCGGAGGATACCGCTTGGGCAGCCCGCGGCCACCAAGTGGCCTGGGCGCAGTTCAAGCTTCCGCTCGACACTCCCCAAGGTAACGTGCTGCAACTGGACGATATGCCTGATCTGCGAGTGGCCGAATCGGAGAAAGAGATCTGTATCGAGGGCCGCAGCTTTTCGCTGTGTTTTGGTAGACAGCGGGGGACCATCGGCTCCTGGCAGGTGGACGGTCGAGAGCTCCTTGAGCACGGCCCGCGCCTGAGCATCTGGCGCGCCCCGACGGATAACGATGCCACGCTGTGGGGCGACCAGAAAGCGGCTATACATTGGCGCGAGGCGGGTTTGGATAGGTTGCAGGAACGGGTGGAGAGCGTCGAGATTCTGCCTGTTCGCCCACAGGTGGTGCGGGTGACCGTGCGTTCCACCGTCGTCGCGGCCGATCGGGAGGCTGGGTTCCAGTGCGCCTATCGCTATACAGTCTATGGCAGCGGCGATGTCGTAGTGGATACGCATGTCGTGCCGGATGCCAACCTACCGCCGCTGCCGCGTATCGGATTGCAGTTGATGCTACCCGGTGGCTATGACCACATCACGTGGTACGGCCTGGGGCCGCACGAGACCTACAGCGACCGAAAGATGGGCGCTGCGGTGAATGTCTATTCGGAGAGTGTGGCAGACCAACATTTCCCCTACGTCATGCCACAAGAGAATGGCAACAAGACCGAGGTCCGCTGGGCGGCGCTGCACAACGAGCGGGGCTCTGGGCTGCTTGCTGTGGGCATGCCGCTGCTGGATGTGAACGCTCAGCACTATACGCCCGAGGACCTGACGCTTGCACAACACACTTACGAGCTGAGGCCGCGTAAAGAGGTGGTGCTGAATCTGGACTACCGACAGACGGGGCTCGGCAACAATAGCTGTGGCCCCGGCACATTGCCCCAATACCGGCTTTGGCCCGAGGAGGTGCGCTGGAGCGTGCGATTACGCCCGTTCTCCGGAGGCTTGGCTGAGGCGCTGTCGCTGAGCAAGGAGCGACTTGAGCAGGTCTAGGCTTGGGTGAAGGAGTGTTCTAGCATGGTGATCTTTCAACGTGAGATACCTGTACGTTACGATGTGGATGTGTTCGTGGCTGGCGGCGGACCTGCGGGGGTTGCGGCTGCTCTGGCGGCGGCGCGCCATGGCGCCAGCGTTTTTCTGGCCGAAGGTCACACCTGTTTTGGTGGAATGGGCACTGCCGGCCTGGTGCCGGCGTTTATGCAGTTTGGCGATGGAGTACACTTTTTGGCCGGAGGCATCGGGCGCGAAGTTTACGATCGTCTCTGGCGGGCGAACGGTGTTGGCCCCGACGACCGCTATGATGATCCGTACGGCCGTGCGGCCATCCGCACCGAGGTGCTCAAACGCGTCTACGACGAGATGATGGCAGAGTCGAGCGCAGAGTTTGCTTTCCAGACGCAAATAGTGGCTGTAGAGCATGTGGACGGCCGGATGGATGCGGCGATCTGCGCCGCCAAGAGCGGCCTGTACGCCGTCAAAGCGAGGGTGTTCGTGGACTGTACGGGCGACGGCGACCTGTGTGCCTGGGCGGACGCGCCTTATGAGAAGGGCGACGCAGAAAGCAACATGATGCCCGGTACTGTCTGCAGCCTGTGGGCCGATATCGACTGGGATACTGTGCGCGTGTCCGGCTTGAGCCCACAAAAAGCCGTCTTGCAGGCTGTGGAGGATGGAATCTTTACCCATCCCGATCGCCATCTACCGGGTATGTGGCGCGTGGGGCGGCGCGCTGGCGGGGGCAATATCGGCCATACCTACGGCGTGGACGCCACCGACGAACGTTCGCTAACTCGGGCGCTCCTCTGGGGCCGCCAGGTGGTGATGGAGTACGAGCGTTTCTACAAGCAGTACCTGCGAGGCTATGAGCGTATGGAGCTCATGGCTACGGGCTCGCTACACGGCACTCGCGAATCGCGGCGCATCCTGGGAGATTACGTCTTGAGCCTGGACGACTTTACCAGTCAGGCGGTGTTCGAGGATGAGATCGGGCGCTACGCCTACCCGGTGGATATCCACGCCTCCAAGCCGGATGCCGCCTCCTTTGCACAGTTTGAGAAAGAGATGGGCACCTATCGCTACGATCCGGGCGAGAGCTACGGGATCCCCTATCGCATCCTGTTGCCGCAAGGCCTGCGGAACGTGCTTGTGGCCGGGCGTTGCGTTAGCTCGGATCGCTACCTGCAAGGGTCGATTCGCGTCATGCCCGGCTGCTATATCACAGGCCAGGCCGCAGGGTTAGCTGCAGCATTGGCCTCCCGACAGGAGGGTGACACGCGGGCGGTCTCTGTGGAGGAACTACAGGCCGGCCTACGTGCCATGGGGGCGTACCTGCCCAATAGCTAGCACGAGGGGCTCTGATGCCCTCAATAGTGCGACACGAGCAGAGACCAAGGAGCCCATCGATGGATCGACCAAAGGACGGGGTGTATGCTCCAGTGGCGCGAGACACTATGGTGGAGCCGGCGCGTCGGCTGCGAGATGTCTACGCCATTACGCCGGAGGAGCCGCTCATCAAACGCGAGTTCGGCTTCTATTCGCTGGAAGCGTGGCGTGAGCAGGGGATGCCTCAGGATGTGCCCCTGCCAGAGCTGTTCGACTATGACGAGCCGGGTATCTACCACCTGGGGCAACTCGGTTGGTGCGAGGCGGCTTTTTGTCCCGATTTCGAGGAGAAGGTGCTGGAGGATCGGGGCGATCACGAGGTAGTGCAAGATCTCGCCGGGCGGCACGTGTTGTATTTCAAAGGGCGGCGTGACGGCTTTATGCCCGAGTATTTGGATCACCCCGTGAAAGATATGCACACTTGGGAACGAGACGCCAAGTGGCGTTTGGACCCGGCTAGCCCGGAGCGCTATGACGACTTGGAGTCTCGTATGGAGCGCGCCCGTGTAGAGGCCGCCAAAGGGATGATCGTATCGCAGAACCTGATCGGTGGCTACATGTACCTGCGCAGCCTTATCGGTCCCAGCGAGCTCCTCTATGCATTTTACGATATGCCGGACGTGATTCACGAGTGTATGCGGGCATGGTTCGAACTGGCGGACGCAGTCATCGCGCGGCATCAGCAATATGTCACACTGGACGAACTATATCTCGCCGAGGATATCTGCTACAACGCTGGCTTGCTCATCTCGCCCGACATGATGCGCGCGTTCTTGTTCCCGTATTACCAGCAACTCATCTCTAATATCAAGGCGAGACAGCTCGACCCAGAGCGCCATCTCTATATTCAGGTCGACACCGACGGCCATGCCCCCGCAGCGATTCCTGCCTATCGTGAGATCGGCATGGATGTCATGAGCCCCTTCGAGGTGGCGTCGGGTTGTGATGTGGTGGCCCTGGGTCGGCGGTACCCCGATCTGGTGATCTTGGGCGGCATCGACAAGCGCGTTTTAGCCTCTGGTCGCAAAGCTATCGACCGCCACCTCGAATATATTTTGCCCACCATGAAAGCTCGCGGGGGTTATATCCCCACATGTGATCACGGCGTACCGGCCGAGGTGCCCTACGAAGACTATTTGTACTACCGCAGACGCTGTGTTGAACTCGGGAGCTAACGACCGTCATACGCACTACTGACTGAAGGAGAGTAGCATGAGCCGCTACACTGGGCCTTATTTGGGCGCCGCCTATTACCCTGAGGATTGGCCTCTGGAGCAGGTCGATGAGGACATCGCTCTCATGCGCGACGCGGGTATGACCGTGATGCGCATCGGCGAGTTCGCCTGGAGCCGTATGGAGCCCAAGGAGGGCGTGTATACGCTGGATTGGCTCCACTTGGTGGTGGACAAGCTGGGGGAAGCGGGCATCGCCACCATCATGGGCACTCCCACCTGCACGCCGCCGGCCTGGCTTGCCGAACGCTATCCCGAGATTCTGGCGGTGGATGACCAAGGACAACGCGCACAGCACGGAGCGCGCCGTCATGCATGCCCCAACAATCCGGTCTATCGCGATTACTGCGCTCGTATCGTCACTCGCCTGGCAGAGGCGTTCGGGCGGGATGATAACGTCATCGGCTGGCAGATCGATAACGAGCTATACCCTTACGGTGCGAGAGGATGCTGCTGCCCCGTCTGTCACGCGCGCTTCATCGAGGCGATGGGGGCACAGTTCGGCGATATCGGAGCCTTGAACGGGGCCTGGGGAACGGATTTGTGGAGCCAGACCTACCAATCCTTTAGCCAGTTGCCGATTCCTCGTGTCGATGTATGGCATCACCCCTCGTTGCTCACGGCCTGGATGGCCTTCCAGTCTGACTCGTATGTGGCCTTCTCGGACCACCAGGCGGATATCTTGCACAGCTTGGTGCAGCAGCCGGTGGGCACAGATATGATGCCTTTTGGCGGGTTGAACTACCACAAGGTCCACCGAAAACTGGATGTCGTGCAGTTCAACCATTACAACAGCATGGAGAACCTGTGGCAGGCAGCGTTCTGGATGGATTTATGCAGACCGCTGAAAGAGACACCCTTTTGGAATACGGAGACTGCCACCTGCTGGAATGGCTCCACGACGGCCATGGGCTACAAGGAGCCGGGGTTCTGTCGGGCCAATTCCTGGCTCCCCATCGCACTGGGCGGTGAGGCCAACTTGTATTGGCTTTGGCGTGCGCACTGGAGCGGCCAGGAGCTGATGCACGGTTCGGTGGTCTCTAGCTGTGGGCGGCCCTTACACATTCTGGGAGAGGTGCAAGAGATAGCGGCTGGCTATCGGCAAGCAGCCGAGTTCATTCGGGGGACGAGGCCCACGCGATCTGGCCTGGCCGCCCACTTTTCGGGGTTGGCTTGGTGGATGTTCGAATTTCAGCCCATGGTGCGGGGCTTTAGCTATGGGGAAAAACTGCTGAACGCCTTCTATCGGCCAGTGCAACAGGCGCAACTCCGACCCGACATCATCGACCCCGCCGCGTCGCTGGAGCCCTATCAGTTGGTCTGCTCACCTTTCCTGCCGACTCTGGACGAAGCGAGTCTGCGCGAGCGGTTGCTCGCTTGGATCGAGGCGGGCGGCACGTGGGTGGCGGGACCTCTTACCGATGTGCGTGACCTCCATGCGACGAAATACCGGCATGCGCCCTACGGCTCACTGGAAGACTGGGCGGGCGTGCGCTGTCGATACCAGATACCGGGCGACCCTCGCGAGTTTGGCTTACGCTGGGAGGATGGCTCTGTCTCGCACGGCTCGGTGTGGTACGACGGACTGGAGCTACAGGATGGCGAGGCGCTGGCTCTGTACACGGAGGGTCCTCTCGAGGGGCTGGCGGCTGCCGTACGACGTCGCATTGGGCGAGGACAGATCGTGTTGCTGGGCACTATGCCAACGCCGGAGGACCTTCGGGACTTGCTGATGCGCTTGGGGCGAGAGGCGGGCGTGGCCCCCACTACCGAGGCTACGTCGAACCTATTGGTAGTGCCACGCGAGGGACCCGCGGGCCGAGGCGTGATAGTGCTCGAGCTGGATCATCGCGAAGGAGCGCTCACCCTGCTCGCCTCCGCCACCGATCTGCTCACCGGTGCGCGATATGATGGACGGGTGCAGGTTCCCCCGTACGGCGTCATGGTTCTCGCGTGCTGAGGTCTTGTGTTAACAGCGGCGTAGAGTCTGCGCTGCACAACGACACGATGTCAAACGAAAGGGATGCTATGAAGATCACCGATATCAAGACCTACCCTGTATGGGTGGGGCAGCGCAACCAACTCGTCGTCAAAGTAGAGACGGACGAAGGAATCGTCGGGTGGGGCGAATCGGGGCTCTCGGGCCGCGAGTTGGCCGTTATCGGGGCGATCCGCCACTATCGCGAGCTGCTCATCGGCAAGGATCCCATGCGCAGAGGGGCCTTGTGGCAAGAGATGTACCGCAGCCAGTACTATGAGGGCGGGCGGGTGCTCACAGCGGCCATCTCGGCTCTTGACACAGCGTGCTATGATATCACCGGAAAGGCTCTGGGCGTGCCCGTGTACCAACTGCTGGGCGGCAAGCAGCGCGATCTCGTGCCCTGTTTCGCCTCGACGCCCGCACCCATGGGGCCCAGACTTATCGAAGACATCAAGTTGCTAGTGGACAAAGGCTGGAACGTGATCCGCACTGGCATCGGCCATCGACACCATCCGGAGGACCCACGTATCTACGAGCCGCGCGAGTCGATCGCCATAACGGCCGAGTGGCTGGTGAAGGCGCGCGAGGAGGTGGGGTTAGAGCCGGTGCTGGGCATCGATTACCACCATCGCCTCAGCGTGGCTGAGGCCGCATCCTTTTGCCAGCGGATGCCCTCTGGCACCCTCGACTTTCTCGAGGAGCCGATCCGCGATGAATCCCCCGAGGCTTACGAAGCGCTGCGCAAGATGGTGGATGTGCCCTTTGCCATCGGTGAAGAGTTCTCGAGCAAATGGGCGTTCCTGCCCTATATCGAACGCGGCATCGCTAACTTTGCCCGGATCGATGTGGGCAACGTGGGAGGGCTCACGGAAGCCATGAAAGTGGCGGGCTGGGCTGAGGCACACTATATCGATCTGATGCCTCACAACCCGCTCGGGCCCATCTGCACGGCAGCAACCATCCACTTGGCGGCTGCGGTGGCCAACTTTTCGTGGCTGGAGGTGCGTAACTCGCCCACCGAGGACCTGGGCTTTGACGACCCCGAATGGTTCCCCGTGCAGCCGCGCATGGAGGGCCCCATGTATATCGTCCCTGACGCGCCCGGACTCGGGGTGGAGTTCAACGAGGAGCGCGCCAAGGAAGAAGAGTTCCGTTTTAACCCGACGTGGATGCTTCACCGCCGCGACGGTTCCTACACTAACGCCTAGAGCACGGCACAGCACGCCGAACAGATTGCTCTGAGGAGATGGGCGCATGAAGAGTCTTTTTGATGTCGAGGTCTCGCCTAACTGGGAGGCTCTGGTGGCCTGTATTCTACGCCAGGGCACACCGCAGCGGGTGCACTATATCGAGTTGTTCCTGGACGAGGAGGTCCAGGTGGCAATCTGCGACAAGTTCGATCTCTTGATGGACCTCGAACCCGATGATCCCTATTGGGATCTGAAGCGGCAGATCATTTTGCAGCGCTTTCTAGGTTACGACTATGTGCGGGCGGGGCTGGAAAATATGGATATGCCGCTCCACCGCACCACGATATCGGACACGGCCGAGCTGGGTCGCAAAGGCGGCCGCAGCTACATGAACGAGCACCAAGGCCCCATCACCACCTGGGAAGAGTTCGAGGTCTACCCCTGGCCCGACGCACACCGAGCGACGACGAGGGCATTGGAATGGTACGAAGCCAACTTGCCCGACGACATGTGTATCATAGGCAGTGGCGGCTTTGGCCATTTCGCCGAGTATCTCACCTGGCTGATGGGCTATGAATCCCTGTGTTACGCGCTTTACGATCAGCCCGATCTGGTGCGGGCTATCGCCGACCGCTTATTGGAGATGTATCGAGTGGCGCTGAAGCGCATCCTGGCTTTCGATCGTGTCAAGATCATCTGGGGCAGCGATGATATGGGTTTTCGCTCCGCCACGCTCATCAGTCCCGATGCGACCCGCCGGTACATTCTCCCCGGTCACAAGCTGATGGCGCAGATGTCTCACAGTGCGGGGCGCCCTTATCTGTTGCACTCTTGCGGAAACCTTACAGAGATTATGGAGGATCTATTGGAGGATGTGCGGATCGATGCCAGGCACTCCTTCGAGGACACCATCGAACCGGTCACTGACGCCAAACGGCGTTATGGCGATCGCGTGGCCCTGCTGGGTGGTATCGACGTCGATTTTATGTGTCGCGCCAGTGAGGAGGCTCTACGGCAGCGAGTGCGTGAGATGCTGGACGTGTGCATGCCCGGCGGTGGTTACTGCTTGGGCAGTGGCAACAGCGTTGCTAACTATATCCCGTTGGCCAACTATTTGGCCATGCTGGATGAGGGGCGGCGGTACGTGCTCTGAACTCTTTTACATTATGGTGGTGAAGAACAAGCCGCCGGCTTTTGCCCGGATTTCGATGGCTTGGTCCCTCAGCTTATCTTTTCGGACGGTAGGTCACCGGTAGTATGGGTGGGAGGTGGCAGCTCCCGGTGTATCTCTGTCAGGCGGTAGCCAAAGCCAGGCCCCCGCAGCGACGACAGGTCAAGCATGCCATCGCGCCTACGGTACAACCTGGGGTGGATCTCTGCCTCGGCAGCGGATGCGTTCGGATAGAACTGCATGGCATTGCTCTCGACGCCCATGATGGTGCCAGCGTGAGCCGCCAGCAGCACATGCGGGATTTGGGCCAACATGGGGTTGGTCAGGTCTTGTACCATCAGGGCCATGCCGTGAGCTTTGGCCCAGCAGAGGCTCAACAACGCGCCTGTCTGGGTTTTGCAGGTCTTGAGCGCCACACCGGACCACCCCAGGTCGCGCCCCAGACGGATTAGCCGCCAATTGTGGGCACTTTCATCCATGAAAAGGGGTTTGCGCGCCGCTAGGCTATGTACATCGATGCGGTGACGCTCCAAATCATAAGGGAAAGGCTGCTCGACATACAGGATCATGCCGTACAGACGCGGTTCGTCGCGTAGAAGGCGATCCAACAGAGCATTGACGTAGGCGGGGTCAGTGACAGTACAGTTCAAGTCAGCTGATAGCCAATCCGCGCCGCACTCAGATGCGGCCCTCCCCACACGGCGTACTCGCTGGTAGTCCCAGTCCCAGTCGTTGCCGCGCAGTTTGATCTTGAGGCACTTGAGGCCGTCACTAGCGATCCAATCGCGCAGCAGCACCGGGTAACCATCGCAGGGCTCGTCTCCCGTGAGGTCGCTTTTGTCGATCGGGTCCAGCCCTCCAACGAGATGCCATACGGGAAGCGCTTGGGGTGGCGGCGTCAGATACTCTTGCGGGTACCTGCCCGAGAAGCAGAGGTTGGAGCCGGCCGCGGGCACCAGGAACTGACACAGGTCTTGGCTCATGAACTCGGGGCCGTAGGTTTCGTAGATGGGCAGCCCCAGTAGGGCGCCGTAAGCGTCGTGTAGCGCGATATCGAATGCCGAGCAACACACGAGAGCAGCCAGCCAGGGGATCGGCTCGTGTTCGGCGCCCAACCGGCTATTGGCCGATTCGAGCAGGCCAGGCAGCACCCGCTCCTGGAAGGCATGGCCCACTTTGACGGGGTGGCCCGTCTCTTCAAAGGCAGCCCAAGCGTCGGTGAGTTCCTCGCAAAGCGAGACGAGGGCGTTATAGCGCTTGATATAGGGCAGGGTGCTGGGCCACACCCACTGCACGCTCAACGGTGTCTCGCCCCAGCCTATAGCTGTGCGTCCCTGGCGATCTCTTATTCGCAAGCACACTCGGGCACAGGTGACTGTGGTGAGTGTCTCGGGACCGAATTTCAGCGGGACACGTGTCTGCACAGGGAGCAAGTACAATCTGGCTGCAATGGGTCTTGCGTCGGTGAGTCTGGTCATCTGGGGGACCCCCTCTGTGTAGGCGCCCCGGTACATAGGGAAGGGGCTGTTCGGCTAGCCCATTGTGCCCCAAACGGATGGGGCTACGCAAGGCGGGTTGTCGCAGCTCTTGCATACGGATGGACGCACAGAAAAGGCTGACACAAATGGACGCCGTGCTCGTGTTCACAGTGGGCATCGATGCAACGCAGGCACGAGGTTCGTGTTCAGAGGAGGGCCATATGGACACGGAAAAAGAAGCGTCTGCTACTCCCGATGGCGTAATGTTGGCCGCCATCTATCACTTTCTTGGCGGGAGTGAATTTGTTGAGCCTAATCATCGCGGTTTTGTCGGGGCTGGGCCTCATGATTTGGACGGCAGCTACCCACGACGCAGGGGTGATCATTCTCGGATTACCACTCCTTGGAGCGGCGCTGCTGTGGACGAGTTCTGTGGCGACAGTGTCTTTTGCGACGGGCTGGGGGCTGCTGAAAGTGCGAAATTGAGCTCGCTGGATGGCTCTACTGCTTGCTATTCTTGGGCTGTTCAACTTTCCCACCGGCACCGTCATCGGGGGGCTGATTATCTGGTATTTTCTCAGAGATGATATACGCCCTCTGTTTGATAGGCGCCGATACGCTGCGGAAAGAGAGGCTCATAGCCTCTCTTTCCGCAGCAGCTGGCGGTCTAGTAGCGTACCTCGACGGTTTTGCCCGTCTCTGCTGAGTGAAGCAGGGCCGCGATCACCTGTGATTGCTTGAGGCCGTCCACATGTGTGGGAAGCGGGCCCAGATTCTGCCAGCTTTGTGGTGTCAGCGTGTCCTCTAGAATGGCATCCACGATGCAGCCCGATAGGGCCATAGGCGCACCGTATCCCAAGCCATGGAACTCTAGCGCCAATGAGAGCTCCCCTCCTCCTGCGGTCAGCTGTCCCGCGCTGAGATCAGGTCGATGCACAAGCGCCGCAACATTGACACCATGCGCTAGGAGGGCGCCTTGGTGGGCGAGCAGCTGCTCCATCGTTGTGTCTCCTGACACGTTCGCGCGCCAGCCATCTTCCGTGCCAAACCCCCCGCGTTTGTTGTAGATCAGCGTCCCGCTGGCTCCCGAAAAACACATATAGAACTCGACCAACTGGTCGATGTGCTTGATCCACTCCGCTTTGACACGGATCTTGGCGCCAGTATCAAAGGTGAGAAAGGCGTCGTATACGTCGGGGGTGTGGCCGAGCACTTTGCGCTGAGAGATGGCATAGACCTCAGTGACTTCAGCGGGGCTAAGGTACCAATGCAGCAGGTCCACCACGTGGCTCAGTAGAAAATGCGCGGTGGATGAGCCCGCAGCCCACTCTTGGCTACGGCTGCCCCACATCTGGGTGGGCACCGAGATGTTGTCGTCAAGGCGTGATTCGCCGTATACCACCGGCCCCAGAAGACCCTGTTGGATCACGTAGCGCGTGGCGATATCCAACGGGGCCGATCGGTTGGCATAGTTCACGAACAGACGTGCGCCACGGCGCTCAACAACCTCCGCGATGGCGAGGGCATCTTCCACCGTGGTGGCTAGCGGTTTTTCCTCGAGGATATTGGGTACGCCCGCCTCCAGAGCAGCTAAAGTGGGCTCGCGATGGAGTGGATCCGGCGTAGCCACGATGACCAGATCGAGAGCGTACTCACGGAGCATTCTGCGGTAATCGGTGTAGCATTGGGCTCCCGTCAGTTGGGCCACTCGCTCGGCCACGTCCTGGCGGATGTCCGACACAGCTACGACATCCACCGCAGCGTGCTTGTGCATATAGTCCGCGTGTTGGCTGCCGAGAATGCCCAGACCGATCACGCCTGCTTTTAGTCTTTCGCTCATGGAACCTCCTGTGACTGGGGCTGTACCTTGTTAGTTGTGAATCCGTTTCCGATTGCCTTTTGGCCGCCGTCACTGGTGTTCAATGTTTGGCAGGCCTAACTCTTGTGCTACGTTCTGCGCCAAGCCGTGCAGGTCGCGCAGCGCCGAGATCTCTTCGTCACTGAATGTACAATTGCAGGATCGACAGGTGGGTGTCAGCTGCAGCCCTAACATCATCCCGAGGTATACTTTGGCGCATGCGGGGTACTTGTCTCGGGTGGCGAGGTCGCCTACGCTCAGGAATCGCTGCAGGTGTTGGCTCCTGACAGATTGGCTCGCATGGTGACACAGCCAGACGTACAAACTCGGGTAAAAGTTGGCGCCAACCCCACAATAGCCGTGGGCGCCGGCCAGCAGCGAATCCAATAGCGTTGGGGTGTTGGCATTATAGAATGCAAAGGGTGCGCCGCCTACCGCACCAATTTTGGCCCGGATGGCATTCAGATCGCATGAGGTGTCTTTGTGGAACACGAACCGCCCGCTGTGAGCCGCCCAGCTGATAACACGAGGGCTCAGGAGCCGTTTGTAGGGGGCGGGGCACTCGTACAGCCCCAATGGGATGCCGGTAGTGCTCTGTAACAGGGCATCGGCGTTGGCGAGCCATTGGTCGTCATCGTCGCTGGCCTCGGCCAACTGGTTCGTCAGCACCACGACGGCGCTGACGCCGGTATCAGCCATGCGGCGCACCGATGCAGCCTGCGCCTCGATCTCGCCGCCGAACGTTCCCGAAGCTACCACCGGCACCCGTCCCCCTACGCGGGCTACCACTTGTCGAGCGATCTTTAGTCGTTCGGCAGGCGTCAGATGGAACATCTCACTGGAGAGGCAGACAGTAAACAGCCCTGCTACGCCGGCCTCCAGATACCATTCGATCAGCGCATCCAGAGCTCTCCAATCGATAGCGTGATCCTCCCGAAAAGGGGTGAGCATCACGGGCCAGACACCCGCCGGAGAAATGATTGGTTGCATAATCCCCCATGTGTGCGCGATGTAGCTGCACGTTGTTGGAGCGCGTCCAGCGATACCCCGCTTACTCGATTACCACTAGTGCGGTGTCCATCAGCCTGGCCAGCTGCGAACGCAGCTCACTTGGCGACCCACGCTAAGGACACAACAGTGTGTCGTCCTCTCATTACACCGGCGATCCACGAACTTGGCTGTATGCGAATCGCAGGTGCGATTTGGTGCTACCGATGTACAAGGCCAGCCAGGGATGCCTCCCCTTCGGCGGCCGCCAACGGCTTGAGTGGCGCCCAAGATGGTGATGGGGCCGGTCTGTACGCTGAATTCGACCGATATACCGTACCCGCGCTTGCCGCGATACAGCCCCAAGCCTCGGCCGTTGTGGCCCTGCGCAGTGAGCAGCGCGCCGGCTTTGGCGTCTACGCGCATAGTACAGGCTGCTCCTTACGTCGGCTGTAGGGATCCAATCGAGAATCTCGCCCCAAGCGCGCCCATCCTCGAACAACATACCCGCGACCACATCAAAGGGCGCTCGAACGCGGGCAAATGCGTTGGATATATCGGGCACGCAGCAGGCGCAGCAATTGGCCGGCCACTCTTGTGTGTCGGTGTGCTCATAGTCGAGCGCGAGAGTGGGCTGGAGGTCCAAGATCAGCACATTGGCCGCACGGCGTTGTACCGCTAGCAGCATCCGCGAAAAGTTGTAAAGTGCCCACGTAACACACGATGCACAGACGTACGACCCCAAGCGCTCTTCCACATGTTGTTGATATCCCGAGAGTCGCTCGCGTAGCCCCTCGAGCTGCGGCCAGCAGGCAGCCAAGCCGATACGAATACGCTTATACGTGCCGGTAGCCTTGGGCTCCGCCCCATGCAGATACCCCCTCTTGCTCACACATCCGATCCACTCGACGTGCCAGATAAAAGCAAGATTGGGGTGGATATTCCCATGATATCAAGGGGTGGAGTGGTTGTCCAGGAATAAGCCCCGGGTTTTCGCGGTTGAAGGCTCTATCCGTGTATGCTCGCGGTTTGCTTGACTATAGAGCACTTTGACGACACGCACGATACTGTATAAAATGATCGTCTATCGATTGCGGGAGTTGGGCCTCTCGCGTGCCCTCACCGCACGGGAGAACGAACGTGAAGTACCTTTGGCGCTCGATGGTATTCCTAAAGAGATACTGGCTGATGAGCTTGGCCGCGTTGGCTAGCTTGGCCATTTCAGCTGCGGGGATGCTCGTCGTTCCGCGACTGTCTCAGACGATTATCGACCAGGGAATTGCTCAAGGCGATATGGCGCTGGTGACCAGGCTGTCTGTGCTGATGCTCGCCATCGCCGTGGCCCGGGGGCTGTTCCAGTTCGCCCAGGGCGCCCTGGCTGCTCGTGTGGCGCAAGGGATCGCTTACGACCTGCGCAACACACTACACGCCAAGATCCAGGGACTGTCGTTCAGCTACCATGACCACGCTCAGACGGGGCAACTTCTGACTCGCACCACCTCGGATGTGGAGGCAGTGCAGCGCTTCGTGGGACGTGGAGCAGCCATGTTTCTCATGGCGGTGCTGATGCTAGGGGGCTCGTTGGCTCTGTTGTTCGCCACCAACTGGCGACTGGCCATTGTTATGGTTGCGATTGTGCCCGTAACGCTCGGCCTCTTTGGGCTGTTTGCGCGCGTGGCGACTCCCCTGTTCAAAGAGGTACAGCAGCGTCTATCCGATCTGAACGTTGTGCTGCAAGAGAACATCGCTGGCGTACGCGTTGTCAAAGCGTTCGCTAGAGAGCCTTACGAGGCGCAACGCTACGAGGCCGTTAACCGGCGAGTGTACGACATCAATATAGATGTAAACCGAGTGCTATCACTCGCGTTCCCCACGGTATTCTCGGTGTCGAGCCTTGCGACTCTGGCGATCTACTGGATTGGTGGCAATCAGGTGATCGGCGGCACGCTGACAGTGGGCGAGTTGGTTGCTTTTGTGGGGTACGTCATGCTGTCGTTCTTCCCCGTGCTGATGATCGGTATGATCATCGCTATGATGTCGGCTGCAGCGGCCTCTGCTGAGCGCATTTTTGAAGTGCTCGATGCTGCGTCGGAAGTGGTCGAAAAACAGGACGCGGTGCCTCTGCTTCCGGTGCAGGGCCGCGTTGTGTTCGATGATGTGTCGTTTCGCTATTATGGCTCGGGCGACCCTGTGTTGAGCCACGTCAGCTTTGCTGCAGAGCCCGGACAGGTGGTGGCGTTGTTGGGAGCGACGGGATCGGGCAAATCCACCATTATCAACCTCATCCCTCGTTTCTATGATGTGACAGAGGGCAGCGTCAGTATCGATGGGTACGATGTGCGCGATGTGACACTCGATTCGCTGCGCTCTCAAATCGGTATCGTATTGCAGGAGACCAACCTCTTTGAGGGGACGATCCGCGACAACATCGCCTTTGGCAGGCGCGATGCGACACTCGACCAAGTTGTCGAGGTGGCCAAAGCTGCAGAGGCTCACGAGTTCATCACCAGCTTTGCGGATGGCTATGAGAGTCGCGTGGGAGAGCGTGGCGCGACGCTCTCCGGCGGGCAGAAGCAGCGTATCGCAATCGCCCGTGCGCTGCTCTTGAACCCCAAGATTCTCATCCTGGACGACGCTACATCGAGCGTAGACCTCGCTACCGAGCATCGCATTCAGAAGGCGCTCGAGCGACTCATCGAGGGGCGCACCAGTTTTGTGATCGCACAACGGATCGCCACGGTGCTGAACGCCGATCAGATCCTGGTGTTGGACAAGGGGGAGATCGTGGCGCGCGGCGTGCACGAGGAATTGCTCGAGACCAGTGAGATCTATGCCGAGATCTGCCACTCTCAGCTTCAAGACAGTCCGCAGGAGCCGTTGGATACAGAGGCGGATTTTGCTGAGGAGGTGCGGCCATGACGGATGATCACGGTTTTAGCCCGAATGCGCCCACCAAGCCCTCCGATACGGGCCAAGTGGCCCAAAAATTGTGGCCTTATTTTGACCCCTATAAGTGGCGGTTGGGCGCCATCGCCTTGGTGCTGGTGGCCGCTACTTTGGTGGATATGGCGGGCCCCTATCTCATCGGTGTTGCCGTGGACCAGTTCATTGACCCCACGAATCAGGTCGCACCGGCTTGGCTCGTACTGCTGGTCGGCCCGGATGTGGAGCGCCGCGTTGGCCTGGCGATAGTGATGGCTCTTCTCGCACTGACGTATGCTGTGGGGTGGGGGATGAGCGTGTTGCTGTTCCGGCTGATGGTGCGCATGTCGCAAAAGATTTTGTTGACGATGCGGACCCAGATCTTTGACCAGATCCAACGCCTCTCGCTGAGCTTCTTTGATCAACACGAGGCCGGAGACCTCATGAGTCGGTTGGTCAACGATACCCAGGTGATCAACGATATGTTTGGCCCCGGTTTGGCCCAAATGCTCAGGGGGTTGCTGAGCCTAGTGGGCATTTTGGTGGCTATGGTGGCCCTCAACTGGCGGCTCGCGGTGGCTTCGTTCGCCGTGTTGCCCCTTTTCCTGGTGGCCACCCTCTTTTTCGTGCGACGTGTGCGCATAGCCTTCCGGCAGACGCGAAAAACGATCGGCGAAGTGAGTGCCGAGTTACAGGAGAATATCGCGGGCGTCCGTGAGGTGCAGGCTTTCAGCCGTGAGGACGAGAGCCTGCAAGAGTTCGAGGCCGTCAACGCGCGCAACCGGAGCGCCAACATACAGGCCGAGACGCTCTCCTCCGCTTTCCAGCCGACGCTTGAGGTGCTAAGCACTGTGGGGGTTGCTGCCGTGACCGGTTATGGCGGCTATCTGGTCATAGCGTACTCTCCGCCGCTGGTGAGCATTGGCGTGATCGTTGCTTTTCTGACATATGTGCGGCGTTTCTATCAGCCTATCGCCGAGCTGGCTCAGCTCTTTGGCCAGCTGCAATCGGCCATCGCGGGGGCGGAACGCATCTTTGAACTGCTCGATACCGAACCAGAGATCACCACCGCTCTCGATGCTGTAGAGCCAGGCACTCTCACGGGCAGGATCGAGTATCGTAACGTGAGTTTTCGGTACACGGACGAAGAGCCGGTGTTGGAGGATGTCTCGCTGACTATTGAGCCGGAGCAGACAGTGGCTTTAGTGGGGCCGACTGGCTCAGGCAAGACCACCATTGTGAACCTTCTCATCCGGAATTACGATACACAAGCAGGATCTATCCTGGTGGACGGCCACGACCTGCGGACGGTGGACATAGCCAGTCTGCGCCAGCAGATCGGCGTGGTGCCTCAGGACACTTTTCTTTTCTCGGGCACAGTGATGGACAACATCCGGTATGGGCGCTTGGAGGCCAGCGACGAAGAGGTCATCGAGGCCGCCAAGACGGCTAACGCACACAGCTTTATCGAGCGCATGCCCCAGGGTTACCAAACGGAGATCGGCGAGCGTGGGGCCAACCTCAGCCACGGCAATCGACAATTGCTGGCGATCGCCCGCGCTATCCTCAAAGATCCGCGTATCCTGATTTTGGATGAGGCCACTAGCTCGGTGGATACTCGGACGGAACTACTGATCCAGCATGGCTTGGCGCAATTACTGAAGCGTCGCACCAGTTTGATCATCGCGCATCGCCTCAGTACGATTCGCAACGCCGACCTGATTTTGGTGCTCAAAGATGGACGCGTTGTAGAGCGGGGCACACACAACGAGTTGCTGGCCCTCCGTGGCTTGTACCACAACCTGTATATGAGCCAGTTCCGCCGGCAAGAGACGATTGCGCCGACGGAACTGGTGTCGAGAGTCAAACCCGAGATGGGTACCAGCTAAGTAGCGTTGGCCCAGGTGCTGGGGAAGCCCGCCTCGCGCAGCCACTCTGCGGAGAGCAGCTCCGCGCGGGCCAACCACATGCGCACCTGTGCCAGGTCAAAGGGCGGGTTGCCGGCTAGGTAATGGCTCTTGCCCGGGCCGAGCTCGCTCTCCCAGGCGAGAACATAGAGGCGTTTCCAGCTGTTAGAGAAGGGCACCCGCTCCAATGGGGTAACTGCGTCAGCTTTGGCTAGGGCAGCGCCTTCGGTCACCTTCTCGCCCGAGGCTACGTCTAGGATGCTGTAGGCCACGTGGAGGTCTTGGCGCGTGTCGTTGCAGGCCACCAAGGCTTGGTCCCAGTTACTGGGCTCCTTCAGCACCAGACACAGGGGCGCCTGTGCGCGCTGGATGTAGCTATAGGCGAGCTTGCGACCAAAATAGTAATCCACTATCGCGTCAGAGAATTGCGGCCATCCGTCTATCAGATTCCACCACAGAATCCCCGTGCGGCGCCACTTGTCGCTTCGGAACAGCTCGATAAAGTATTTTTTCGCCTCGGCCTGTGATATCTGGCTGGCAAAGGCATATTCCTCCAAATTATCCGGCACCTCACCGAACAGCTCGCGCACTTGTTTCGCCATCAGCTCGATACGATAGTCGAACAGATCCACGCCCGGCACTGGCGACGTCGCATGGAGCAGCCACTCATCGTTGTCCTGATAGGGCCACACCTTCTCTGGCGAAATAAAGCGCCGGATCGACGTGGGCGAGGGACAGCCATGGTAGCCCATCTCGCTGGCGAAATGGCTGATGGGGTTCTTGTAATAGTCGCCCTTGTAATAGTCTCTTGGCCCCCACAGGTGATTCTCGGGGATGAGGTGCTCGCCCTGTTGGTAGGCTACAGGGTCGATGTAGGGCGATGATGGGAGATAGGGCCGAGTCGGGTCCTCGTCGCGTAGTACCCTAGGTAACACCTCGCGTGTCAGCACGTTGGAGTTGGGGTCGCGTTGGCGGCCGCCCCAGCTATAGGCTGCATCACACTCGTTGTCACCCGCCCACAGCACGATGCAGGGGTGCTGTCGGAGCCGCCGCACCACTTGGCGCGCTTCGGCCTCGAGGCGCTGGCAAAAGTCAGCATCTTGTGGGTAGACAGCACAGGCCATGGCGAAATCCTGCCAGATCATGATGCCGTGGGTGTCGCACAACTCGTAGAAACTATCGTCTTCGTAGACGTTGCCCCCCCAACACCGGAGCATGTTGCAGCCCAATTCGTTCGCCATGGAGATGATCTGCGGGATGCGCTCCGCGTCGCGCGAGTGAAAGGCATCCACCGGCACCCAGTTGCTACCCATAGCGAACACGCGTTCTCCGTTGATGCGGAAGCAAAACTCTCCGCTGCCAGAGGCATCCGTTACACTGGTGCGGTCAAGTTCCACGGTGCGGACGCCGTGGGTGAACGCGACGCTATCCACCTCTTCGTCGTTCACCAGCAACGTGGCCTGGCAGCGGTAGAGGCTGGCCTCCCCTCGGCCGCGGGGCCACCAGAGCTCCGGTCCATCCACGCGGAAACGGAACAACCCCGCATCGAACAAGAGGGGATGGGTTTCGTCAAAGGCCGAGCCCCCACACTCGCCATGGAGGCGGATGGCGCAGCGATCGTCAGCCCCATGGGGCATACTCACCTGGTAATGAGCTGCGAGGCTGGCGTGGCTGTGATCTGGCGCGATGTCTAGGGTCTCCAGGTAGACGTATGCGATGTGTGATGGTGGCCGAAAGCGCAGCGTCACCGGCCGCCAGATGCCGGCGGAGACGGCTCGCGGCATGATGTCCCAACCGTACATGTGGGGCGCTTTGCGCACGTACAGCGACTCATAGTTGCTGCCCAGGGCGTTCAGAGAAGGCGGATAAGTGTACTTGCTCGCCTCGTCGTACGCGGGACGGATATGCACCAGCAACTCGTTGTCGGGCTGCAAAGTGTCATCCAGAGAAAAGACTTGTTCCACCAGCATATTGTCGCCGGTGCCGATGAGCTGGCCGTTCAAGTACACTTTGGCAAAGCAATCCAGCCCCTCGAAGACGAGCTGTGGTGTGCCCGAAGCCTCCTCGGGGGCCCGAAAGCGGCGCCAGTACCAGACGTGCGCGTGCTCCAGCGGGCGCAGCAGCGTCATATTCATGCCGTAGAACGGATCCGGCAGCAGGCCCGCTGCATGCAGATCGAGCTCCAGGTTGCCCGGCACTTGGCAGGGGTAGGTCGCCATCCCTGTGGCCTCGATATCCGCCACGGAGCGCGGGCTTTCCCGTACAGGCTCTGTCGTGTAGGCGAAAGACCAGGCTCCGTTGAGATCCAAAGACAAGTGGTCGGTGTGAAATCTCATGGTTCCTCTCTCGATTAAGCAAGGAGCGGCACTCAACGAGTGCCGCTCGTGCTCGTTGCGTATCGGTTACTTGCGCTCCAGCACCAGAATCCAGTCCGCCATCGTGCGCGGCACAGGCACCTCCCACTCGTCGGGTCCCTGGATGTCAGGCAAGGGGTGCTCCTCCGCGCTCTTGGGATCGAACCAGAAAGCCCGGTAGGTGACACCCGGCTCTAGGCCTTTGAGGCGAGGGCCGCCTCCAGCCCAGGGGAAGAAAGGTTGTGAAAAGTAATGGATACGCACCTGGCCGGGGATGCCGGCCGCAAAGTTGCCGGCCGGGTTTTCCTCCACCGTGGCATGGGGCTCCAGCCACTCCTGGTGGTTCTCAAAGCGCCAGAAAGGATATCGCTCGAGCA
The DNA here is from genome assembly GCA_964407215.1 of uncultured Anaerolineales bacterium. Classification (GTDB taxonomy): domain Bacteria; phylum Chloroflexota; class Anaerolineae; order UBA1429; family UBA1429; genus CAYOUT01. The sequence goes on from CAYOUT010000003.1 coordinate 101,158, forward strand.
GCTTCTTACCCAGCCCCACCTGGTACGAGCCGGGCAGGCGATAGGCCACTGTCCAAGGGGTATCCCCCCAAGAGGCCCCGTGCGGAGACGGGCCGTAAGGCCGCCCTTCCTCGTTGAGCTGCCAGATGCCGTTGGCACCATAAGTGAAACCCGCGGCACCCAGCAGTATGTTGCTCCAGAACATGAAGCGCTGAACCTCTTCTCGACAGCTCTCCAGGATCCCCTCGTAGCTTACCTCGCCGTTTACTACGGGCATGGTCGGCGCTTCGCTTAGGCTCAGGCTCACCCGCTTGACAGTATTGGGGATGCTATTCACGCCACCGTGGCCGGTCTGCAACATGTCGAAATCGATGACGGTGAGATCCTCGATCTGGGTGCGTGAGGTGTCGCCAGGATGGATAGTGGCGGGGTGACGGTATGGGTCGATCTCGCGCACATAGCGCGCTATCTCTGTCCAACCCTTGCGCTGCGCCTCGCTCGCGGCCTGCTTGTCTTCGGCCAGGTAATAGGGCATGGTGCCCTCTCCAGCCAAGCACCACACTACGGGATAGGCACCGTAGCGGGCGATGATGTTTCGCCAGTGCTGCTTTATCTTGTCTGCGCCGAGCCACGGTAGGTGATAACCCCAGCACCCGACAATGCAGGGTACCAAACCCGAGCGCACCAGCCACTGAATGCGGATATCAGCCATGTCAAAGTAGGCCGGGTTGATCCGAGCATAGTCCTTCTCCCAAGGATGCCCCGCCTCGTTATAGCCGCGTGGGTCAAAAGCCGGCATATCGGGGTATAGCCCAGCCACGACCTGGATGACGTTGAATCCTTTTGCGACGCGGTCAGCGGCCAACATCTGAAAGCCGTCCGGCCATTGCAAGCGTTTGCTCAAGCCCATCCACCAGGTGTCTCCCAGCCAGAGGAATGGCGTCCCATCGGCATGCTCAAAATGGCGCTGGTCACTGCTCACCTTGAGCGGGCCACGTTGCAGTAGGGTGTTGTCACCTGTATAAGAGCCCACCTCCAGTGTGCCCTCTTGGCCGTGCAGATCGGCGTTACTGGCGTCGGAGCAGACGGTGCGGAAGGTGTAGCGCCCCGTCAACGCTGGCGCAAAGCGGACGCGCCACTCCTGCCCACCAGCCCAGTAGGCGGGCACCTTGAGATCCTGACCGTCGGGGCCCGTGAAGACGAGGTCAAGCTCGATCTCGCTGAACGGATCTCCGTAAGCTTGGCCGCTATGGTAGCCCCACTCAACGGCACAATGCTGCATTCCGAAACGTTGAACCATGTTAGCCTCCTCATGCGGTGCCGCGGGCTGGATCGCCCGCGACAGAACCCATACCAGAGCCCTCGCGGCTCCAGCTACATTATGCGAGATAGCCCCACTCAAGACAAGGAGCAGTGCGAACCGAATGCTGTGCAGAGACATGGCACACACTGACGGGTCTGGCACTCAGCGTGAGTGCAAGCGCCCCGGCAATCGAAAACCGCGCGAGGTATGCCGCAGTGCTGGGCGGCTCACCCAAAGGCGCTCCTCCGTCCCTTGATGAGTAGTTGCTCTGCCCCTCGATCACCCCGAGACCGCCAGTATGTCAAGATCTGCGTACGAAGCGAGAGCCGGGGCTTATACGATAGCCACACCCACCTCCTTGGCCACCGAACGCGCGTGTTGGCGAGCCAAAGCGTATTCGGATTCATTGGGCAGGTGCTCCAGCATCAGCGGCATATCCGGACCCAGCTTGGCCAGCTCCAGCAAAAAAGTGGAATAGCTGAGGCCGCCGGTGCCGGGGCGCGTCTCGTCGAGGTGCACCGTGAGCTCGGTAGATAACACGATATCCTTGGCGTGGCAGCTGCGGATCTTTGGCCCCAATTGGGAAAAGCATTCGCGTATCAGCTCCGCGTTGCGAAAGAACCGCTGCGGACTGGAGACAAGGTTGACTGGATCGAGGTGTACCGCGAACCGCTCGCGATCGATCGCTTCTATGAGCCGCACATAGTTGCCGGGCGAATCGGGATAGATCCAGGGCATCATCTCCAGCGTATAGTAGGTGCGACGGGGCGCAACAGTATCGATGATCTGGCGCACCGTCTCAACGATCAGGTCAAAAGTCGCTTCGGATAGGTTGTCGGGGTGAGGCCCGTCCCATACAGCCGAGCGCGAGCCCGCGATGTTGACGCAGCAGTTGGCTCCTATCCGATCGGCCAAATCGAGCTGGCGCTGGCAATGGACGATAGCTTCTCTGCGTATATCATCATCGGGGCTGATAGGGTTGCTCCAAGCCCCCACTTCTGCAATGACGATGTCAGCTCTGCTCGCAGCCTTGGTATAGGCCGTGATGGCGGTGTCGTCTGCGTCGGCGGAAAGAGGACAGAACGCAGCGCTATACCCTGCTGCCCGCAGCGCACCGATCCAGCGCTCTGGCGTGAGATCCGTATCAAAGACGGGTCCACCGAGTCTCATGGCCCCTCCTGTTGCCGTCTACCAGTGTTGCGGCTATGCACTGCGCATCGGGTGCGAACACGCGTTAGCCACACTGCCACGCGGGCTCGCAGGTGTAGAATGTCACCCTGAGCTCAGTAAAGTGCTCTTGCAACATACGTGCGAAATGCTCCAAGCCGGGGTTCTCCGAGATCTCGTGGCCCGTTTCGATCATGGGAATGCCCAGCTCTGCGCCGAAACGGAAGCCATAGTTATCGCTCTCTCCTGCAATCATCACGTCACAACCCAGAGCAATGAGGCGCTGTTGGTAGCGCACGTTGACAAACAAACCCAAGCCGCCCCAGGGCAACCCGACGCGACGGACGACCTGGTCGAGGCCACGGGGGGCCGATAAGCGCACCGCATCCATGCCCGTAGCCACTTTGACCCGCTGAACCAGTTCCGAGAGAGTGCAGGGCTCGATATCGTACACCTTGGCCAGATCCTCGGAATACTCGGTGGGTTCGCCCAGGCCGAGCACAGCGGCGAAATCATCAAAGATACAGATGTCGTCTACCGAGCCATGGGCTCGCATGAGCACCAGATCGTGCTGGGTTAAAAGATCCAACCGTTGGCGATTGGTGGGCCAACTCTGCCAGTCCTCGGGAGCGTCCTCAAGGATTACGACGTCATAAGGGTAAAAAGCGCTCTCGTGGCATATGACCAGGTCATCACCGTGTTCGCCTGCGTATCGCAGCGCATCGGCGGTGGCCATCCAGGTGACCAGAACGCGTTGTACGGGGCGCTCTGGATCGCCGTGATGGACGCCTTCGTCATGATTCAACGGATGACCCGACAATCTCTCGATGTGCGCGATGATGGATCGCGAGTTGATCATGGTATTCCCCCTACAAAGACTGTATGTCTTGGCAAAGCCCTAGTACCCTAGGATCCGATCCATCCACAGAGCGAGAACAGCTTCGCTGTCCACCTCATAAGCGTACTCGTGGGGGCCGCTCGTATCCGGCGCAAAAGTGGTAAAGCCGTAGGTTCGCTCGCCGACGAGCTCTACATGCGCCGTGCCCCGATGCCAACGCACCAGATCCGGCTGGATCAACGTGGCAACGGCCAAGGGATCATGCATCACTGGCAAGGCCTGTGCTTCGTCGGTCCCGCCCATATGCTGTTGCCACAGGCGCACTGCTTGGGATAGCTTGGCGGCCAAGGGGCGCTCACTGTTCGCCAGGGCCTCGAGGTGCTCTGACCGAAAACGTACGCGCATGGTGACATCGAGCCCTATAATGCGCATGGGAATACCGCTGCGCATGACAATGGACGCCGCAATCGGGTCGCATAGGATGTTCCACTCGCTCACTGGGAAGCCAAAGGCGGCTGCCATACTCACGATGCGAGGGATGCGCTTGATGATGTGCGGCTCTTTCACCAGCGCCATAGCGAGGTTTGTCATGGCGCCTATGGTGATGGGGGTGATGTCTCCATCGCCGGCCAGTATCGTCTCGATGATCATATCCACAGCATGGCGCGGGTCCATGGGCGGGAGCAGGTTTTCGGGCAGAGACGAGGAGTCTTGGTTAGGTAACGCATTCTCCAGGTAAGCTTGGCGCGGATCCATCGGAGTGCCTATACGCGGCGACATCACCGCGCCGCAGCCCGCCGCTACCGGAATGTGGGGTTGCCCCGCCACTTGAAGAATTGTGCGTGCTTGTCGTGCTCGGGCCGGGGTGTTACTGAACACGGTGGTTACGCCGAGTAATTCGAGCTCATCAGACGCTAGGATGAGCCCTAAAGCAAGAGCATCATCTATGTCATCGCCGATGTCGGTATCCAGAATAACCTTCTGCTTCATGCAGCACCTCCTCGCATTATCCGGCGCAGCACTGGATGCGCCGGATAATGCCGATAACGCGATGGTGGACTCGGGTGTTGCCTAATCCAGCTTGCCGAACTCGCCCGATAGCAGGTCCATTTTGGCATCCATATAGTAACGGAAATTGTCCCAAGAGATATCCGGCGGCACGGTGTGGTCTACTGTGGGGATGTACCCCCCCTCTTCGATGAGCGGAATCATCTCGCGCAAGTGCTGGCGGATGGCGGCAGGCCCTTGGGCGATAACGCGTTTGTCCACGCCGCCCATCAGCCGCAGAGACTGGCCGAATCGCTGTCGTAGCTCCACCGGATCAACGTCGGATGCGCGCTCTAACGGCCAAAGAATGTCGATGCCTGCATCCATGAACAAGGACACCAACACAGTAGGGTTGCCGTCGGTATCGATCCCCACGTGCTTGACTCCGTGGCTACGCATGAAATCCACCACACGTCGCATATGAGGAAAGATGAATTTCCGAAAGGTGGCGGGGCTCAACAGCGGGCCCGCCTTCATGGAGAGATCCTCGTTGAAGGTAAAATATTCCACATCGGTCTTTTCGAGCACGGGGCGACTGGTCTCGATGATCAGGTCGGCATAGAAGGCCATCATCTCGTGCATGAGATCGGGGTAGTCGTACCAAGCGAGCGAGAGAGCTTCCGTGCCCATGAACTCACGTGCGCGCCAGTAAAAGCCGTTGGCAGCACAGTTCTCGCCCAGGATGAGGGGGCAATCGCGCGTCTTCCACGCCTCGATACGCTCGTCGAGATCGACCGGATACCTCTCGGGTGTGGCGGGCACCAGACGGCGCTTGATATCGGGGAAATCCTCGGGCGTCCTGACGGGGAATTCCAAATACTGGTCCATGCTCATGCGGCCGCCGGCAACCGTCCCCTCCTTGAGCGCCTTGGTGACGATGCCGCTGGCGTGGCGGATCACCTCGTACTCGGGGGTCTCCTCGAGCACCAGACGTTCAAAGGGAGGAAAAAAGCCATAGTTAACTCGCACATAGTCGCGGTGGTCGAGGTTCAGGCCGTCCTCGCTGTAGAACCAGTTCCAAGTGAAATCCTCGATGGCTTTGGGGTTCTCTTGGCGCCAACGTACTACAGTTTGTGGCCAGACACCCAACTCGTGATTGGGGCGGCGGTCACTGGGGCGGTATTCCATGCAAGCGACAAAACGTTCGAGAGCTGTGGTCATGAGGCCTCCGCTGTGTGATTTGATGCTATCATAACTGTACGGTAAAAGATCGCGCTCGTCCAGCCCGAGCCCTCAAGTCTCATGGCTTGTTGATCACACTCGTCCTGTCGGGCATGAGGCTGGAGCTTGTCTTTCGCTGTGTGCGGCTCAGCAGAAGATGCAAGCGCCAACAGCATGTGATGCTATCTGCAATGTCGCCCGGTACAGCCCCGTGTGCTTTTCGGGCTCATCGCCCAGTGTGGTATAATCGGCACATGCTTCAACAGCTTGCACGTAATGCCGGGAGCCAAACGCCTGTAGGGACTTTTGATGTACTCGTCCAAGATGACGAGTCGCTCGGGCGTACCGGAATGCTTCATACAGCGCACGGTGTTGTCCCTACGCCCGTGTTCTGCCCTGTGGGCACACAGGCCACAGTTAAAACCCTCTCGCCAGACGAGCTAGTCGCTCTCGACGCGCCCATGATCCTCGCCAACACTTACCATCTCTACCTGCGCCCCGGGGCGGATACGATCGGGGCGTTGGGCGGGCTGCACGACTTTATGGGCTGGGAGCGGCCTCTTCTCACCGATAGCGGAGGCTTCCAGGTCTTTAGCCTGAAGGGCCTGCGGCGAGTAGATGATAACGGAGTGACTTTTCGCTCGCACATCGACGGATCGGAGCATCGCCTCACGCCAGAGAAGGTAGTGGCCATCCAGGAGGTGCTCGGGTCCGACATCGCTATGGTGTTGGACGAATGTGCCGAACCCTTTCATCACGAATACAATGTGGCGGCACTTCGGCGCACCCATCTGTGGGCAGAGCGCTGCCTGCGCGCCCATAGGCGCCGCGATCAGTTGCTTTTTGGTATCATCCAAGGGGGTGTCTTTGAGGATTTGCGGGCTGAGAGCGCTCGAGTGCTGGCCGACATGGGGTTTCCCGGATACGCTGTTGGGGGGCTCAGTGTGGGGGAGCCCAAGAGCGATATGCATCGCATCCTGGACCATGTGGTGCCCTTGATGCCTGCCAATAAACCGCGTTATCTCATGGGGGCTGGTTCGCCGGAGGATATGCTCGAAGGCGTGGCGCGTGGCATAGATATCTTTGACTGTGTGCTACCTACCCGGCTGGCGCGTAATGGGGCTGTGCTGACGCCCGAGGGGCGTTTGAACTTGCGCAATGCGACATATCGCGTAGACTCGCGGCCTATTCAGGAGGGGTGCACCTGCTACGCGTGTCGCCACTTTTCCCGTGCTTACTTGCGCCACCTGGTTATGGCGAACGAAATCCTCGGATTGCGCCTGAACACGATCCACAACGTGCACTTTATGCTGGATCTGATGCGGCGCATCCGGGAGGCCTTGACATTGGGGTGTTTCGCGGCTTTCAAAGAGGAGTTTTTAGGGAGATACCGCGTGGCAGACGCGGCTGCGCGCGATCGGAACCGCCAGCGCTGGCGCACCAGCTAGCGCCATGCTGATCTCAGCCCATCGGGGAGCTAGCTGATGTCAATTCTGGAAGCACTATTGCTGGGGTTACTGCAAGGTGCCACCGAGTTTGTGCCGGTGAGCAGCTCGGGGCACTTGGTGCTGATACCCGCCCTCTTGGGGTGGAGCGACCCCGGTCTCGCCTACAGCGCTGTCGTGCACCTGGGGACACTCCTTGCGGTAATACTCTATTTGCGGGCCGATATCGCTGCATTGATCACTGGATGGTTTCGAAGCGTTAGGTTGCGCAGGATCGACTCCTCACAGGGGCGACTGGCTTGGCTGTTGATTATCAGTGCCATTCCTGCGGGTCTTATCGGTTTTCTTTTGAACGACTTTTTCGAATCGCTGTTCGGTGCCCCCGTGGCGGTGGCCTCCCTGCTGTTGGTGACAGGCCTCTTTCTGTTTGTCAGCGACTTGAGGGGGCGTCAGGCCAGGGCGCTAACTGACATCACCTGGCGTGATGCGGCCCTGATAGGCCTCGCTCAGGGGCTCGCCGTTGCACCTGGAATCTCTCGTTCCGGGTCCACTATCGCTGCGGGGGTGTTTCGAGGTCTCCACCGGGATGACGCCGCACGCTTTAGCTTTCTGATGGCGATACCGATCATCGTTGGGGCGGGCGGTTATGAGCTACTGAAGGCGGTCTCGGCGGGCTTGTCGAACTTGCAGGGGATTACGCTGCTGGTGGGCTTTGTCGCTGCGTTGGTGAGTGGGTACCTGGCCATCTGGCTCTTCCTGAGCTATTTACGCAAGCACAGTGTGCGCCCTTTCGCCTACTATTGCTGGGCTGTCGGCGCTCTGTTTCTTGTGTTGACGGCGCTGGGCGTTGTGGGCTAGGGCACCATGTGGGTAAAGGGGGCGTGCAGGTTGTGTCGCGTGATGGGGTTGTTAGTTCTGCCCATCATGCTCGTTGCTTGCCAAGAGCTGTTCGCGCCCCTCGAACCGTTGGATAGGTCCGCGTCCGGTGACCCGGCACTGAGCGAGCCCATCATACTCCGAGCAGCGGTCTGTTGGGCGGGGATGCCCCTGATGCAGGAGTTGGAAGCCGCCTATGCACGCGAGAACCCGCGCGTGTCGTTCGATCTAGTTGCCACTAGCTCGGAAGTGGCGGAGGACCTTGTGCTGTCGGGGCAGGCGGATCTGGCCATCGTTATCCCGGAGGAGGACGTCGGGAGCGGGCTTTCGAGAGCTGGTTACTGGTCTGGAGTCAGATCGCGCACGATAGCTCATGATGCCTTGGCGTTCGTTGTGTCGGCGAATTCTCCTCTGGAAAGGGTGACTTTTGCTGATCTGGCCAGGTTGTATGGGGGCGAGATCCTGGATTGGGAGGAACTCGGCGCCGGCAGCGGCCACGTTGAATATGTTGTCCGTGAGCCCGGCTCGCGCGTTCGCGCTTTGTTCGATAACCGGATCATGGGCGGCGCGCCCATCTCGTCTTCGGCGGTCATAATGCCACATGATCGGGCGATGCTGGACTATATCGCCGAGCACCCGGGCGCGCTGGGATACCTCTCTACGGCCTATCTGAGTGGGCCAGTGAAAGCTCTCTCGTTGGAGGGCGTAGCGCTCACCGCCTCAGAGGTCAAATCGGGTCGCTACCCCCTAACTTACAGACTGGCCGCCCTCATTTCAGTGGACGCTCCGAGAGAAGCCTCTCGCTTTGTGGCTTTTGCCGTTAGTGCGCGGGGATGTCGGCTGGTGGAGCAAAGATACAGCTGCCCTCGCTAGAGTCAGTGAGCGCGCGTCAGCCGCTTACCCAAGGGTTGTGTGTGCGCTCGTGGCCAATGGTAGTGGCGGGTCCGTGCCCCGGATAGACCGCTGTGTCGTTGGACAGGGTGTAGAGGCGCTGCCGGATGCTGTGCACGAGATCCGCTTGGCTACAGCCGGGGAAATCGGTGCGCCCCACGCCCTCTCGGAAGAGCGTATCCCCCGAGAACACAACGCACTCATCGGGCAACCACAGGGAGATGCCACCGGGCGAGTGCCCTGGAGTGTGTATCACCCTGATGTCGATCTCGCCGATGGCAAAGCGATCTCCATCGTGCAGGATCAAATCGGGCTGCAGCCCGTGCGGCGCTTGTGGCGCGAAAAAGCGAAACAGCTCCGGCGGGTTGGTAAGGTGCCCTGCGTCGTACGCATGGATCGCCAAGCTCGCCCCCGTGGCGTCGCGCACGGACTCTGCGGCGAGCACGTGATCAAAATGAAAGTGGGTCAGCACGGCCCGCTCTATTGTCAGCGCCAACTCCTCGACCGTTTCGATGATCACCTCAGCGTCACCACCAGGGTCTATAACCATGCCCTGGCGCGTGTGCTGATCTCCCACGATGTAGCAGTTCGACTGGAGCTGCCCCACAATCAGTGTTTTCAGGATCATCAAGCAGCGCTCCTTTGCTGGGGCCGACCCCCGCTCTATACTCGTTTCCGTGCGGGAACGGATTCTAAACGGGGGCGCGAGCCGGGTCAAGTTGTCCATCGGCCACTTTGTGCGTATACTCAATTGTTGAGAACTCGACTTAGGAGGCCGTGGCATGCGCTTTTCGACACTATTTGGCCGCACAGTGCGCGAAGTACCCTCCGATGCGGAGCTGATCAGCCATCAGCTCTCGATCCGTGCGGGGCTTGTGCGACAGCTGGCTGCTGGTATCTACAGCTACCTTCCGCTGGGATGGCGCGCCTTGCGCAAGATCGAGCAGATCATGCGTGAGGAGATGGACGCTGTGGACGGCCAAGAGCTCTCTTTGCCTGTTGTACAGCCGGCGGAGGTCTGGAAGGCCACCGGCCGCTACGATGCACCCGCACCGGGCCCGGCCTTGTTGCGCTTTAAGGACCGCGGAGAGCACGATATGGTGTTGGGCATGACCCACGAGGAGGTGGTTACCGAGCTCGCGCGACAGGAGATCAACTCTTATCGTCAGTTGCCGATGATGGTCTATCAGATACAGACCAAGTTTCGGGACGAGCCGCGCTCGCGAGGTGGGCTGATCCGCGTGCGCGAGTTCATTATGAAGGATGCCTACAGCCTGCACGCTGATTTCGAAAGCCTGGATGCGTACTACCCGCGCATCTACCAGGCCTACCTCAACATCTTTGCGCGCTGCGGTGTGGACACGGTTCCTGTGGAGGCCGACTCGGGGATCATGGGGGGAGCTGCCTCTCACGAGTTCATGGTAGTGACGCCGGATGGTGAGGACACACTGATCTTGTGCCCCAATTGCCGTTACGCTGCGAACGCCGAAAAGGCCGTTTTTGTAAAAGGCGCCGGGGTCTCGGAGCCCGAGCGACCTCTCGAGCGGGTGCCTACACCTGGGACCAAGACGATCGAGGATGTGGCCAAGCTGTTGGAGGTGGAGACGCGCCAGACGCTCAAAGCCGTCTTTATGAGCACAGCCGAGGGCGAGGTGATCTTTTGTGTTATACGCGGCGACTTGGATGTGAACCCCACCAAACTTTCCAACGCCTTGGGAGGTACTGAGCTGCACGCTTCTACAGAGGAGGAGCTCAAGGCCGTCGGCATCGTTGCGGGCTATGCCTCACCGATCGGCCAGACCAAAGCGCGGGTGATTGGCGACGAATCGATCCAGATGGGAGCCAACTTTGTGGCCGGTGCCAACGAGGAAGGCTATCACGTCAAACACGTGAATTACCCGCGGGACTTTCAGGTGGAGATGCTCACCGATATCGCGCTGGCCCGTGAAGGGGACCTCTGTTCGCGTTGCGAGACGCCTCTCACAGAGGCTCGCGGCATCGAGGCGGGCCATGTGTTCAAGCTCGGTACGAAATACAGTGCGGCGGTAGGCGCCACGTATCTGGATCGTGACGGCGTGGCCAAGCCGTTGATCATGGGTTCTTACGGCATCGGCACGGGGCGGCTACTGGCTTGCATTATCGAGCAGCATCATGATGAGCATGGTATCGTTTGGCCCGTGAGCGTAGCCCCGTTCCAGATCCACCTGGTGTCGCTGGGGACGAACTCTGAGGTGGTCGCTGAGGCTGCTGAGGCGCTCTACCAGCGCTTGATAAAGCGCGGCTACGAAGTGCTCTACGATGACCGACAAGAGAGCGCGGGGGTCAAGTTCAACGATGCGGATCTCATCGGGGCGCCGATCCGGCTCACGGTGAGCAAGCGCACCCTCGAGAACCAAGGGGTGGAGCTCAAAGTGCGTTGGGAACAGGACCGTCGTCTGGTGGCCGATGCGGAACTTGAATCGGTGATAGACCAGGTGCTGGCGAGCAGCTAGGGTGCCGAGGCAAGCCCTGGCATCGGCGAATAGGGCGTATGATTTGCTCTTTTGAGCCCGGGCTGCTATACTAGGTTTAAAGAGTGCTCAAGTAAAGTGGGCTTTCCCCCACTTTTCTTTTATTGCGAGCTTGGCGATAACCAGGAGGTTTTCGATCCGATGAAGAGTGAGTTTGAGATTGCTATAACTCAACTCAGTTCAGACCGCAATTTGTCCCCCGAGGTGATTCTCGAGGCGATTGAGGCTGCCCTGGTCTCGGCGTACAAGCGGAATTACGGCAGCAACCAGAATATCACTGTGACGATCAACCCACAGACAGGCCAGGCTCGGGTGTTCGTCAAGCAAGAGGTGGTGGAAGAGGTTGTCGATGATCGCTCCGAGATCTCGGTGGCGGACGCCCAAAAACACCAGAAGGGCGCAAAGCTGGGGGATCTGGTCGATATCGAGCTGACGCCGCGCAACTTTGGCCGCATTGCTGCACAGACCGCCAAGCAGGTGATTATGCAGCGCATCCGCGAGGCCGAGCGCGACTCGGTGTATCTAGAGTATGCGGACCGTGCCGGCGAGATCGTGAATGGTGTGGTGCGCAATATCGAGTCGCGAACCGGCAACGTCACTATCAGCCTGGGCAAGGCTGAGGCGAGTTTGCTGCGCAGTGAGCAGATCCCTGGGGAGCAGTACCGCTTCAACCAGCGTCTGCGTGTGTACGTCGTGGAAGTGGAGCGCACTGGCCACGGCCCGCAGATAGTGGTGTCTCGTACGCACCGCGGTCTGTTGCGCCGATTGTTGGAGCTCGAAGTGCCCGAGATCTATAACGGCACGGTGGAGATCAAATCGATCGCTCGCGAGGCAGGGTCTCGCTCCAAAGTGGCAGTGGCCGCACTGCAGGCTGGTGTCGATCCGGTAGGGTCGTGTGTCGGCATGCGGGGCGTACGTGTTCAGAATATCGTAAACGAACTGAGCGGCGAAAAGATCGATGTCGTCGCATGGTCTCCGGATATGGAGATGTTTATCGCTAACGCGCTCAGCCCGGCAAAAGTGGTCTCTGTCTTTCTGAACGAGGAGGAAAAGACTGCCAACGTCGTAGTGCCAGACAAGTCGCTCTCTCTGGCCATTGGCAAGGAAGGACAGAACGCGCGTCTGGCCGCCAAGCTGACGGGTTGGCGTATCGATATCCACAGTGAGACCGAGGCCGCCGAGCAAGAGGAACGCATGGCTGCCGAGGCTGCTGAGGCGGCAGTGCGTGCCGAGGAGCTGAAAGAGGCTAGGCAACAGGCTGCGGAGCTTTTGGCCGAGGCCCAAGTGGGCTTGGATGAAGACGAAGAGGATCTCGCAGTTGAGGCTTCCACAGAGGAGGCGGAGATCGCGCAGGTGGCGGACGAGTCATCCGCGATGGCGATATCGCAGGAGACGGAGGCTGCAGAACCTGTTTCGGAGGCAGGGCCCGAGCTCGCAATCGAAGCTGAAACGGAAGACACCGAGCTAGAAGCAATGGCGCTTTTCGAGCCAGAGTACGACAGTGCAGAAACAGAAGAGGCTGTTGAGCAAGAGATGGCGAGCGAGGAAGAAACCGTGATCGCAGAAGGTCCTTATGACTGGGAGGAAGAGTCTTCTGGCGAGCCCGAAGGCGAGGAGCTTTTGGACGAGGACGACGAGGGCGGCAAGAGGACAAAGGGCAAAGGCAAGTCGCGCCAGCGAGCCCTCGAGTACGACGAGGAGCTTGGGCGAGTGGTGGCACGGAAAAAGCGCAAGCCGAACCGACGCCGAGACGATTGGATGTACGAAGAGGGCTGAACGCCAAAGCTCGGGGTAGCGCTGTGGTAGCGAAGACACGTGCGAGAAGGCAACCCCAAAGGACCTGTGTGAGTTGTCGGCGGGTTCGTGCCAAGCGAGAGCTCGTGCGCGTTGTGCGCAAGCCCACGGGGGAAGTGGTAATCGATCCGACGGGTCGTGTCGCCGGCCGTGGGGCCTATTTGTGTCGCAATAGACAATGCTGGGTGGCGGCCTTGGAGCGCAAACAGATTCAGCGTGCGCTCCAGGTGGATTTGTCGCCCGAGGACTGTGCCCGCATGCAGGAATATGCGGGGCAGTTGCCTAAAGAGGATCCTGAGGCGATATCGTCATAGCGCTGTCTGCCAGGTGTATTACGGTGCAGCAGCACTAGTTCATCATGTTGTGGGAATCCGGATGAAATGCCGTGAAGGCTCTTGGCCCGCCGGTATCGTGGGAGAGAAGTATATGGTCTGTCGCTGAGCACACCTGCGGTGGCGTTCCTCAGTTACTCACCCTCCCCTCTCCACGGATACCTGTACGGGCCTCTGACCAACCACAAGATCGCGTCTGTGCCAGATTGTAGGGTGTGCCGAAGCGCTTGCTCAGTAAGCGCTGGACCCTCAGACTAAAACCCTAAGTGCAGGGGCTACTCTGCTGTCTGTGTACCAGATCAGTAGTCCCGAGGAAGGGGGAGATCATATGACCTCGAATATACGTTCATCGAAAGTCCGATCCGCTGCCACGAGGTCTAGCAGCAAGGCTGCCAAGCAGGCGCCGCCGAGCTCATCACGCCCAACGACTCAGCGGTCGACGGGCAAAGCAAAGAGTAGGGGGCCGGCGGATAGGAGCTCATCTAGCAGTGGGCGCCCCCAAAGGAACACGGGGCAGTCGGCCGCCAGGGAGCGGGCCCCCCAGAGGCGATCAGCGGACAGCCCGACAGAGGCAAAGCCGCGAGAATTGGCCCTGCCGGAGCAGATCACCGTCCGCGAACTGGCCGATACGATGAAGGTGAGCCCTATCGAGCTGATCAAACAGCTCATGAATGCGGGCGTGATGGCAAACATCAACCAGCTTATCGATTATGACACAGCCGCCATTGTGGCGGGGGATATGGGGTTCGAGGTCAGAGAGCTCAAGGCGCCAGAGCCCGAGGTGGTTGAAGAGATTGTTCAACCGATCAAGCGCCGCGTCTATACGGCTGAGGAGCAACAGCAGCTCCGGGAGCGGCCACCGGTCGTCACGATCTTGGGCCACGTAGACCATGGCAAGACGTCGCTCCTCGACGTGATTCGCGAGACGAACGTTCAAGCGCGCGAGGCCGGCGGCATTACGCAGCATATTGGCGCCTATCAGGTGAGAGCGCAAGACAAGCTGATCACTTTTCTGGACACGCCGGGGCACGAAGCGTTTACTGCCATGCGGGCTCGCGGCGCCAGTGCGACAGATATCGCTGTCCTCGTGGTGGCTGCCGACGATGGAGTACAACCCCAGACGCGTGAAGCCATCGATCACGCCCGCGCCGCCCAAGTGCCCATCATCGTAGCCCTGAACAAGATCGATCTGCCCACAGCCAACCAGGATCGGGTGCTGCAGCAGCTTAGTGAGATCGGGCTGGTGCCCGAGGATTGGGGCGGCGATACGATTTGTGTCCCCGTCTCAGCCAAAGCCAAGATCGGCATCGATACCCTGCTGGATATGATCCTGTTGGTGGCCGAGATGGCTGATCTGAAGGCGAACCCTCGCAGAGAGGCCGAGGGGGTGGTGGTCGAAGGCAGGCTCGATCACTCTCGAGGCGCTACGGCGACGTTGTTGGTGCAAGAGGGGACGCTCAAGACGGGCGATGCGATTCTGGTGGGTACTGCCTATGGCAAGATTCGGGCGATGTTTGACTTCCAGGGTAAGGACCTCAAGCGCGCCGGACCGTCTACTCCAGCGGTCGTGATCGGTGTGCGGGACGTGCCGGCAGCAGGTGACAGATTCCAGGTCGTGGAGAACGAGCGCAAAGCTCGTGAGATGGCTGAACAAAGACAACTGGAGCAACAGCAGGCGACCGCGCAACCTGCGGAGGTGCTCACGCTGGATGATATCTATCGGAAGGCGCAAGAGGGGGCCGTTCAGGGACTCAACCTAATCCTAAAGGTAGACGTACAGGGGAGCATTGATCCGATCCGTAGTTCGCTGGACAAGCTCGATATCGGCGAGCTCAAAGTCCGTTTTGTACACGAAGGCGTGGGCAATATCGGCGAATCCGACGTAATGCTCGCCGTCGCATCCCAGGCGGTAGTCGTTGGCTTTAACGTACAGGCCGACGCCGCTGCGCAACGTATGGCCGAGACTGAGGGCGTCGATATCCGTATCTACAATATCATCTATCGGCTCATCGAGGATGTGCAGCGAGCGCTCACTGGCATGCTGGAGCCCGAGTACCACGAGGTTGTACAAGGGCAGGCCATCGTACGCGAGGTGTTCGGCATTCCGCGCCTGGGCAAGATCGCGGGTGTACAGGTGCAACAGGGCAAAGCCCTTCGCAACGCCTTTGTGCGTATCAAGCGTAACGATCACGTGTTGCACGAGGGCAAGGTGAGTTCGCTCAAACGCTTCACTGAGGATGTTCGAGAGGTCAACATGGGGCTCGAGTGTGGCGTAGGCGTGGCGAACTTTACGGATTTCGAGGCTGGCGATATCCTAGAGTTCTACACTCAGGAAGTTGTGGGCGCAGAGGGACGATAATCGCATTGGGAGGTGGCCTGCTATGCCCTCCTATCGTACAGAGAAGGCTAGTGGCTTTATACTCGAGGAGATCACCCTGCTGATGCGCGAAGCGGTGCGCGACCCCAGGGTGCAGCAGTTGACTGTGACCGATGTGCAGCTGACGCCCGACAGGCGCGTGGCCAGGATATATGTGGCGAGCTATGCAGGCGAAGAGGCCCTGCGGGAGGGCCTGCGGGAGGGCCTGCAGGGCCTCGAAAGCGCGAGTGGCTTTTTGCGGCGAGGACTGAGCCGTGTGCTGCATTGGCGCTTTACTCCAGAGCTCCAGTTCTATGCGGATCGCTCGTGGGAATATGGCTCTCGCGTCGACGAGATTCTTCAAGGGCTCGATATCAAAGATGAGCAGGATGAAGCGGACGTGAGCGATGGTGGACAATAGCCTGGCCGAGATCAAGCGAGTCATTCATGGAGCGCGGAAGGTGCTGCTTGTATCGCATATCATGCCCGACGGCGATACCATCGGATCGGTGCTTGGCCTCGCTTGGGCGCTGCGCGCACGAGGCATCGAGGCCCGAGTGTCCTGTGCCGACCCCGTGCCAACCGAGCTGGGCTTCTTGCCGGGCGTGGAAGAGTTTGCCGCGCGTCAGGTCTCGGATGAAGATGCCGTGTTGGTCATCGACGCCAGTGATCTGGCGCGTATCGGGGCCATCTATGACGCGGCGGCGTTCTCGTCACGGCCCGTGGTGAATATCGATCACCATGCCACCAATGTGCACTATGGCACCATCAACTATGTGGACCCCACAGCGGCAGCTACGGCGGAGCTCATCTTTGTCTTGGTACGCTTCATGGAGCTTCCCATCACCTTCAGGGTTGCGACTTGTCTGCTCACAGGGCTGGTGATGGATACACTCTGCTTCCGCACTAGCAGCACTACGTCTCAGTCGCTGCGCACGGCAGTTGCCCTCATGGAGGCTGGCGCCTCGTTGCCCCATATCACTGATGCTGTCTTTAACCATCGCTCCACCGATGTGCTGCGGCTATGGGGTCCAGCCTTGACGAACGCTCGTGTTCACGATGGCATCGCCTGGACGATTGTGAGCCAACCACGGATGCGCGAGGAGGGGATCGATCCCGCAGCGAGCTCGGGCCTGGTGAACTTTATGAACACACTGCACGAGGCCCGCGTAGCGGCTCTGTTCTCCGAGTTGGAGGATGGTTCTGTGGAGGTGAGCCTCAGGTCGCCGCCGGATATAGATATCGCTAGCGTTGCGCTCTCGCTCGGCGGCGGTGGCCACCCGCAGGCGGCGGGCTGTACGCTACCCGGGCCTACCGATGAGGCCGTGAGCCGCACGTTGGCCGCTGTGCGAGTGGCGATGACCGCGATCGGTTCGGCTGGCTCCATCGGTGATGCGCAGTAGCGTCTCCACGAAAAAAAGGGCGTCCGCATGGATAAGCAATATCGCATGGCCGGGTTCACCGATACAGGCGCTTGCCTCCCGGTCTCCGGAGTGTTGAATATCGACAAGCCCAAGGGGCTGACTTCTCACGATGTGGTGGCTCGCGTGCGGGGCCTTGTGCGCCAGAAACGTGTGGGGCACACCGGCACTCTGGATCCGTTGGCCACTGGTGTGCTTGTAGTGTGCGTTGGCAAAGCGACACGTATCGCAGAGTATATCGCCGGAGCGCGCAAAACCTATCTGGCGCGGCTTTGTTTTGGCGTTATCACAGACACTTTGGATGCCGACGGGCGGGTTGTTGAAGAGCATGATTGGCGCAGCCTTGCACGCGGTACTGTGGAGCGAGCGCTGGAGCCCTTCAGGGGGCGAATCCAGCAGATACCGCCCATGTTCTCTGCTCTTAAACGCGATGGCCGTCCGCTCTACCGGTTAGCTAGGCAGGGGGTGGAGGTGGAGCGTGCGCCGCGTACCGTTGAGATCCACCACCTCGCTCTGGAGCACTGGCAGCCACCGGAGGCGGAACTCCACATCGTGTGCTCTTCTGGAACGTATGTGCGTTCCCTAGTACACGATCTGGGAATAGCCGTAGGTGTCGGCGCCCACCTGACCGGACTCACACGCGAAAGCGTGGGGCGATTCAGCCTGCGTGAGGCCGCGTCGCTGGAGGCGCTGGAGGGGACGGGCGAATGGATGAGACACCTGACAAGTATACGGGGGGCTCTGGACATGCCGGGAGTCTTGGTGGAGGGTGCCTCAGCGGAGCGCGTTCTGCATGGGGGGGCGATCTCGCTGGGCGATCCTGTCGAGGGGGGTATCTGTTTCGTCCATGATGTCAAAGGGTGCGTGTTGGCCATACTGCAGCGAGACACTCAAGAGGCGTTGTGGCGCCCTGTAAAAGTCCTGGCGTCCGCATGAAAAGGTATTTGCTGCCCTTGATGTTATAGCTCGACGGCGAACCTGGTATGGCATAGTGACGAAGAGAAGAATAGGCGCTGCTTGGTCCATGCAGATACACCATAGTCTGAACGATATCAACCCAGAGAAAAGCGTCGTGGTTACGGTGGGCTCCTTTGACGGGGTGCACCGAGGCCATCAATATCTCATCGGGCGCCTCGTGTCTCGAGCAAGCGAGACGGGCTGCTTGGCTGCTGCGCTGACTTTTCACCCTCACCCGCGAGTGATCTTGAGGCCTGGTACACAGCCCGCCTACCTGACGAGCCTGCAAGAGCGCGTTGCTTTGCTCGGAGCGGCGGGGCTGGATATCGTCGTCCTGATCGACTTTACCCGCCAGTTTGCGAGCACTCCGGCCGATGTGTTTGTAAAAGATCTCTACCAGTCGTTGCGGATGCGCGAGCTCTGGGTAGGTCCCGACTTTGCGATGGGGCGCAACAAGCAGGGAGATGTATCGAGATTGCGTGCCATCGGGCGGGAGTTGGGTTACAGTGTTCAGGTTGTCACGCCACTTATGGACGCTGGCGAGCCCATCAGCAGCACACGTATCCGCCGGTTGTTGTATGCGGGCGATGTGGACGAGGCGGCGAGACTCCTGGGGCGGCCTTACGTCATATCTGCTGAGGTGATTAAAGGCGCTAAACGCGGCCGTAGCCTCGGTTTTCGCACCGCGAATCTCACCATGGACCCGGAACGGGTTGCTCCCGCCGATGGCATCTATGCTGTGTGGGCGGGGGTTGAGGGCGAGTGGCACAAGGGGGTTGCCAACCTTGGAGTAAGGCCCAGTTTCGGTAATGGGGAGCGCCTGCTGGAAGTGCACCTTTTGGACTATGACCGCGATATCTATGGCAAAAGGCTCTCTATCGAGTTTGTGAAGCGCCTCAGGCCCGAAGAGCGTTTTGAGGATATCGCTGCGTTAATAGAGCAGATTCGCTATGATGTGGAGCAAGCACGCCACGTGTTGGGTGATGCGAGAGGGCAGCACGTTGAACAGCCTCATACCATGTGAACCGTACAAGGAGATCGAACACACCGCTGATCTGGCACTGCACGTCTGTGCGCCCAACCTAGAGCTTTTGTTTGTCTACGCCGCGCAGGGTATGTTCTCCTTGATGCATTGCGAGCCCGCCGGCGAGCCTCAACCCATTTCACACCCCATCTCTATCGAGTCGTTTGATGCGGAGACGCTATTGGTAGATTGGCTGAGCGAATTGCTCTACCTGAGAGCAGACGCTCAGGACATCCATCAGGATTTTACCATAACGCTCCTGGAGCCTACTCGGCTCGTAGCCAGAGTGCAAGGGTTGACCCATCACCCTCCCCGCCAAGATATCAAGGCTGTGACCTTCCACGATCTCGCGATACGCCAAACCCCTGTTGGATACGAAACGATCATTGTATTCGATGTGTGAACGCCCCGCTCGGCCCCCACTGGGCGGGTGCCATAAGGAGGCGAGTATGTCACTCAGAAAAGATCTTGAACAACTGGCGCCTTTTCTGTATGAGGTGCCGACCTCGTACAGGCAGGACATGCGCGCCCCCGGCCGAATCTATGCCGATGAGGGGCTTCTCGAGGCTGCGCTTGCGGACCGGTCTGTAGATCAGCTTGTGAACACTACGACCCTACCGGGGATCGTCAAGTATGCGCTGGCCATGCCCGATATCCATCAAGGATATGGCTTCCCTATCGGCGGCGTGGTTGCTACGCGGCTCTCGGATGGGATTATCTCACCAGGTGGCGTGGGCTACGATATCAACTGTGGCGTGCGCGTGCTGACATCCAGTATCGATGCTGATGAACTGGAATCCCACATGCCGCGCCTGATGGATGCTTTGTTCCGTAATGTGCCCACTGGTGTGGGCAGATCGGGCAGCATCAGCTTGTCGGATCGGGAAATGCACGCCGTGCTGGAAAAAGGCTCGTGGTGGACCCTCAGCAAAGGGTACGCTACGGAGGCGGACTGTGCTCACACTGAGGACGGCGGGCGGATGGAACACGCTGATCCGAGCGCGGTTAGCCCCAGGGCCATGGCCCGCGGTCGAGACCAATTGGGCACACTGGGTTCTGGGAACCACTTTTTGGAGGTGGACCGGGTTGCCGAGATTCACGATGAACGGCTCGCTCGGGCTTATGGGCTGCGGCTGAACCAGGTTGTCGTCTGGATTCACTGCGGCTCGCGCGGGCTGGGCCATCAGGTTTGTACAGACGCCGTGCGTGATATGCAGCGTGCGCTCTCACGCTACAATATCCGGCTGCCCGACCGGGAGTTGGCATGCGCCCCCTTTGAGTCTCCCGAGGGGCGCAAGTACATGGCCGCCATGAGCAGCGCCGCCAACTTTGCCTGGGCCAACCGTCAGGTTATTACGCACCTAGTACGCCAGACTTTTGAAGAGGTGTTGGGGGATATCCTTCCCAACCTGCATCTGCCGCTGCTCTACGATGTGTGTCACAATATCGCCAAAGTGGAACAGCACAAAGTAGACGGTGAGCGCGTAAAAGTATGTGTCCATCGCAAGGGAGCAACACGGGCATTCGGCCCAGGCGAGCCACAGGTGCCCGAGGACTATCGGGCCTACGGCCAGCCGGTGCTTGTGCCCGGGGATATGGGCACGGGGTCCTATATTCTGGCTGGAACCGAGTCCGCCATGCGCCACACTTTTGGCAGCTCTTGCCATGGTGCCGGGCGAGTGATCAGTCGTTCGCAGGCGAGACGAACCGTTCGCGGGGAACAGCTCCGAGTGGAGCTCGAGCAGGGGGCTATTGCGGTGCGCGCGGGGAGCATGGCTGGTCTGGCCGAGGAGGCGCCAGTGGCCTACAAGGACCTGGAGCGTGTGGTGGACGTGGTACACCGCTCCGAGATTGCAAAGCGGGTAGCGCGTACCAAACCGATGGGGGTCATCAAGGGCTGATAGGCGCGAGCATCCGCCCCGAATAGCGCTTTATGCGCTGTGAGGATCAGCGCTGTGGGCCGATCAGCCTTGCGCCCGCGGCCAGTTCTTGCATCTCGCGCGTGATCGCCTGCCGTCGAGCGGACTGGATCGACATTGTCAATTCCTCGATCAGGCGGTCGGCGTTCTGCGTCGCGCTCTCCATGAGCTGGTATCGCACAGAGTGTTCGGCGGCCGCTGAGCTCAGAAGCAATCTAAACAGATGTAGCGCGCAAAGCTGTTCCACGACGCGTGCGTACAAGCTGTTGGGGTCGGTGTCCACCTGCGGGGTTGGCCAAGGCGCCAACTCTTCCAGGTCCGTGTCATCGAGCCGGAACGGCAGCAGGCGATCCACGGTGGTGCGATAGGCGCCCATTCTCTCGTAGGCGTTATAGATCACATCCACACTCTCGAGCCGGTAGGCTTCATAGTCGGCAAGCCAATCGGCGGCCAGCTGGAACGCGGTGAGGAACGGTGGCAGCGAAGTGACAGAGAGCGCACTTTGTCGTGCGGGACGGTGTCCAGCACGACGGCACATACGCGCCAGGCGTCCACCCAACACTACCAGCTCCACCTCAGCGCTCGAATCACCCCGCTCTGCCAGGTATTGCTGGATACGCTGAAGAATGGCCACGTTGAAGGGCCCACAGAGGCCTCGCTCGGTCCCTATGGCGAGCAAGACCGTTCGGCGAGCGCTCTGCGGTTCGTGTGGTTGCTGTTCCGCTGTGCGCCGCTGATGGGCCAGTAGTGGCAGGAGTGTGGGCAACATGGCCAACAATCGCTGCTCGTAGAGGTGTACCCGTCGCTGTTGTGTGATGACGGTCTGCCAGCTGCCCAGCGATATGGTTCGCAGTGCGCCGAGGATCGGCTCCACCGTCTGGATATTGCTCAGCCGCGCTCGGGCGTTGTCCAAGTCTGTCATAGATGGCTAAAGAGCCTCGACTCGATCTAGGTCCCAGATGAACACGATGGCTCCGCCCGTCTCGGTGGTAACCGGTTGTGTCCCCAAAGAGAACTGATCGCCACTCGCCGAGGGCTGGATGTCCATAGTAGAGCGGCTTGATCCCCGGATGATCGTCAAAACCGACTCGAGATCCCCTTGGTTTACAGCGATAAACAGGGTCTGCTGCGCCTGACGAAGCACACCCCCCCGGCTCTCGCTGAACGTTGCCGTCAGGCCCACAGACACGAGGGCTTCGAGCACTCTTGCGGCTTCATCTCGCGGTACGATGGCCATCACCATCTTCATCATCGTTATCGTTCTCCTTGGAGCCATCGTTGATGGAACGTTTCGATATGCTCCACAAGCGCGGCACGCGCTTCGTCGGTGAGTACCCCAGATCGATTGATCTCGGCGCTCAGTGCGGGCAACTCCAGGTCCATGAAAGCCAATAGGCCGGCTTCGAAATCCGGAACCTCTTTCAATGGGATATCGTCGAGGTAGCCTTCTGTGGCAGCCAATAAAATTGCGACCTGCGAAACGAGCGCGAGGGGCTGATGCTCTGACTGTGTCAGAGCTGCCTGCACTCGCTCGCCCCTCCGAATCTGGCGCTGCGTCTGTTCGTCCACGTCGGCGCCAAAGCGTGCAAAGCGCGCAACCTCCTCGTATTGTGCAACCTCCAGACGCAAGGCCCGTGTCACGGAGCGCATAGCCGGGGTCTGCGCGGCGCCCCCGACACGCGATACCGAGGGGCCCGCGTTCACCGCGGGACGAATACCCCGGTTAAAGAGATCAGTATCGAGTACAATCTGCCCGTCGGTAATAGAGATGAGATTAGTGGGGATATAGGCCGAAACGTTGCCGCGCTGTGTCTCCACGATGGGCAGCGCGGTAAGCGACCCGCCGCCGGCTTTGTCGCTGAGTTTGGACGAGCGCTCCAACAGTCTCGAGTGCAAGTAGAAAATATCGCCGGGGTAGGCTTCACGGCCCGGCGGCCGCCGCAACAGGAGGCTCAGCTCGCGGTAAGCGTCAGCGTGCTTGCTCAGGTCATCGTATATGATCAGCACGTCACGCCCCTCGTGCATGAGGTGTTCGGCGATGGTACAGCCCGCGTAGGGCGCAAGGTAGCGCAGCGCTGGCGGATCGTCTGGACCCGAGACTACGACCACAGTATAGGGTGAAGCGCCCCCCTCTCGTAGCGTCTCAGAAGTGGCCAGCGTGGACGATTTCTTTTGACCGATGGCTACGTACACACACGCGACGTCGGTATCCCTCTGGTTGAGGATCGCGTCGATAGCTAACGTCGTCTTGCCGGTCTGGCGATCCCCCAGGATCAACTCGCGCTGTCCGCGGCCGATCGGTATCAGAGCATCCACCACCTTGAGCCCCGTGTGTAGAGGCTCGTTCACGGGTGCACGCTCAATGATCGATGGCGCCTCGCGTTCGAGAAAGTGGTACTCGGTGGCGTCGATCGCCCCTCGTCCATCCAACGGGTTTCCCAAGGGGTCCACTATCCGGCCCAGTAGCTGGTGTCCCACCTGAACGAGCAGTCGCTCACCGGTCGCTGTTACCAGGTCGCCGCCGCGAATTCCCTCATCGGGGCCGAGTAGGATGACGTCGATGGAGCGATGATCGAGGTTCAAAATGAGGCCTCGCACTCCAGTGGGAAAGTCCACCAGTTCATCTGTGCGCGCGCCGGGCAATCCCGAGAGTGTGGCGACGCCATCGCCGATGTGTTGCACTGTTCCCACTGCGTGAAAGCGCACTCGGCTCGTTGCCTGGCGCGCTCGGTCGCGCATCGTCCGCAGGAGGGTGTCCAAGTCCGGTGCTTGCATGTTCTTGGTTGCCTCCGTCCGAGCCTGTACCTCACTCATTGGGCACTCGCTCTTTCAGGAGGGTTTCCACTTCGCTGCGCAGTTCGGCGATATCGCCTGCGATGGAGCTATCGATCACCATATCGCCCACACGAGCTCGCAAGCCCACAATCAGTGCTGGATCCACTCGCACCTCCAAACCCACACGGCGATCGGCTAGCGCGCCAAACGTGCGCGCTAGAGATCCCTGTTGCTCAGCGGTGAGAGGGCGTGCCGAAGTGAGCGTCACAGTGGGGGCGCGGTCGCCCAGAGAGCGCCGAAAATCCTCGACGCGCGCGATATCCGTACGCCCCAGCTCCCAGATGCTATCGCTGAGGCGTTGCACCAACGAGTCGTGCAACTCGGGAGGAGAGGTACGCTGAATGACGGTGCCGCTGAGCTCCAGCACAGTCGACATCACATCGACATAACTCTCCGCTATGGTTTGCTGGCGCAACCGTTGTGCATCATCCTGGGCGTCATTCAGGATACGCTCGGCTTCGCGGTAGGCCTCCTCCAGGAGTGCCTGGCGTGAAGCCTCGATTCGCTCCTGCGCCGAGTTGATGATGGCGTCGGCCTCATCGTCGGCACGCGCGAGGCGCTCCTCCAGCTCAGTTCTTGCGCGCGTGGCGCGCTCTCGCTCCTCCGCTAACTCTCGTGCTACGCGTTCCTTCTCGTCGGCGCGTGCCTGCACGTGTCGCATCACCGGTTTGAGGAGAAACAGGTAGAGGAGCGCGGTCAGAACGACAAAGTTGACTACTTCGAAGATGACTGTCGTGAGGTGTAACTCAATCATAGGCTCTACGCCCCAAAGAACCTATCAAGCAACGGGTTGGCAAAGAGGAGGATAAGTACTACAAGGAGCACATAGATCGACGCAGTTTCTAGAAGCGCCAGGCAGATTATCAGAGTGGTGCGGAGCTCGCCGGCCGCCTCCGGCTGGCGAGCCATGCCTTCGAGCGCCTTCACCGCAGCCCTGCCCTCCACATAGGTTGCCATGAGTGTGCCGAGGGTAATCGTTACCCCTGCGACGATGATGGTGACAAGTGTGATCAACGTGCCTGGGTCCAAGTTCTCCATTGTCAGCTCCTCTCTTCTAGCGATGTCGGGGGTGTAACCCCTGTTACTTCTACGGCTGCGGCGATATAGACGGCAGCAAGCGCGGTAAAGATGTACGCCTGCAACAGGCCCACAAAGATGCTGAACCCGATCAGGGGCAGCGGCACAAACAACGGTACCAAGGCGAACAAGATGGCCACGATCAGGTCAGTGCTGATTATGTTACCAAAAAGGCGCAGGGTCAGTGAAAGGGTACGGCTCAGCTGCCCGATCAGCTCCAGAGGCAGCAGGTAGACCGGCGAGGCGAGGTCCTTCACATAGCCCCAAAGCCCCTTGGCCCGAATACCGTAGTAGTGGACGGAGACAAAGACGGCGAGCGCCAGCGCGAGTGGCGTATTGATATCATGAGTGGGAGACACGAGAAAAGGGATGACGCCTATGATGTTGGCTGCCGCGATAAAGATCGCGAGAGAAGCCAACATGGGCAAGAACGGGGCGGCGGACCGCCGCATGACGTCGCTCACCAGATCGTTCAAAAAGTCGACCAGCATCTCCAGCGCCATGGGCCGGCGGCGCCCCAGCACAATGGCTACCAGAGTGATGATGGCTATCATCGCCCATGTTGATACTACAGTGTCTCTTATCTCCAGTCCAAAGGGCGTAAAGACAACCTTAGGAAAGACGCTAGGCATGATACCTTCCCAATGAGTATGGCCACCAGAAGGTGGCGTGGCGTATCAGATTCGCTGATCTGGCATTATCCGCTATTGTGGCCTATCGCGTTGCACAATCTCCAACAGCTATCACTCGCTCTACGGGGTCGCTTTGCGTTTCGCGTACCAGACAACGAGCACCCAACGCGTCAGCCAGAGCCCAACAAAAGCGAACAAGGCGTGCGAGAGGCCCTGCTGTACGGCCAGAAGTAGCATCGCGCCCGCCAGGAGAATTCTGAGCAGACCACCCAAGCCCAACCAGAGCCAGGTATGCCGCCCTTCCTGGGCGCATATGTGACTCGCTGTCCACTCCAGTAGCAGGAAGCTCAAGATGCCGATGATAAGGCCTGCAAAGACCCACGGCCAGCCACTCACGGCCTCCCCTTCCCCTCCGCGTCCTGCTGCTTTCGGAGTTCGCACTCGCGCGCCTTTAGGCGCTGAGTAAAGCGCCAGATATTGTAGAATCCGGCCGCAATCCCCATCATGAGCAGGCCCAGCGTGAAAACATAGCCCATCTGTAGCCAGCGATCCAAAAAGTGGCCCGCGAGCACGCCGCCAAAGATAGGCAGCGCTAGTTCCCAACCCAGGTTGATGGCGCTCAACGTTTCGCGCCATAGAGCGACCCACGAGCCGTCGCTCCTATATCTCTTCATCCACCGCCTCTCCGGAGTGCGCACCGAGCTCGGCGAACAGCGCACGGGTGATGCGGTCGAATCGGGCGGCCTCCTCCGGAGCGCACTCTATTTCGGCTATCTCTTCGCTCGCCAGCCCGCTGGTGTAGACCGTCACCCCGTCCGGAGAGATATCCAGAATGCCCGCATTGATGGCCGTCGAGTGCTCTCCCGTGGGATCCTCATAATATAGAGGGCCCGTCAGAGTCTCTGCGAGCAAAGCCCCGTGTCCTGGCCAGATGCCCATCCAGCCCCCATCGGCGAGCAGGATCTGTATCGACGTAACCTGAGCTACGTCGAGCAACACAGCGGCTGGCGTCAGCACTCTCAAGCGCAACGGACTGAAGGCGAACCCGTCATCAGTCATCGGGCACCTCGCCCCCTTGGGCGTTCTCTACGGCTTCGTCTATGGTGCCGACCATGTAAAAGGCCTGTTCGGGAAGCCTGTCGTGACGGCCCTCCAGAATCTCGCTGAACCCGCGCAACGTCTCCTCAAGCGGCACGGTTCGCCCCGGGATCCCCGTAAAGGGTTCGGATACAAAGAAGGGCTGTGTGAGGAAGCGTTGGATACGGCGTGCACGGTTCACTACCACGCGGTCTGCATCGCTTAACTCTTCTACGCCCAGGATGGCGATAACATCCTGCAACTCCTGGTAACGGGCCAGTATCGAACGCACCTCCACCGCGATCTCATAATGTCGCAGCCCCACACCCTTGGGCGTGAGCAGAGAGCTGTTCGAGTCCAGCGGATCGATAGCAGGGTAGAGGCCCAAACTCGCCTGTCTTCGAGAAAGCGTCGTGACGGCGTCCAGATGGGCAAAGGTGGCCACCACGGCGGGGTCTGTCAAGTCATCGGCGGGGACATAGACGGCCTGAATGGACGTTACGCTGCCTCGGCTGGTAGTGGTGATGCGTTCTTGTAGCTCGCCCATCTCGCTACTGAGAGTGGGCTGGTATCCTACAGCGCTCGGCAGACGACCCAACAGCGCCGATACCTCTGCGCCCGCTTGGATGTATCGAAAAATGTTGTCTATGAACAACAAAACGGGACGGCGTTCGGAATCTCGAAAGTATTCCGCCATAGTGAGCGCCGTCAACGGAACACGGAGGCGAGCGCCGGGCGGTTCGTTCATCTGGCCAAAGACCAAGACGGTGCTGCTCAGCACGCCGCTCTCTTGCATGTCAAGCCAGAGCTCGTTCCCCTCGCGACTGCGCTCACCCACGCCTGCGAACAGCACGATGCCCGAATGCTCACGGATGGTGTGCCGCATCAGCTCGATCATCAGCATTGTCTTGCCGACTCCGGCGCCGCCGAACAGGCCGATTTTCCCCCCCTGAGGATAGGGTGTGAGCAAGTCGATAGCCTTGAGACCTGTGACGAACGGAGAGCTGACGATTCGTTGCTCGCGCAGAGGAGGCGGTGCGTCGTGGATCGGCTGGCGCTCTGCAACTGGGGGCGGGCTGGCATCGATAGGCTGGCCCAACACATTGAACATCCGCCCCAGCGTTGCACGACCGACAGGCACCTGAATAGGGTAGCCCGTGTCTACAGCTGACATACCGCGGCGTAGCCCTGCTGTACTATCCATAGCGATGGCTCGCACAGTGTGTGGGTCTACATGCTCTTGCACCTCGACCACAAGCTCGCGACCATCATCGCATTCGATCACCAAGGCGTTGTGGATGCTCGGCAGGTCCCCCGATGGGAACTCTGCGTCCACAACCACACCCATCACACGCACAACGGTTCCCGTTCCCCCCAACGCTTCACTCCCTCACGATCCGATTCGGGCATTAATCTACCGTTGGCCCGCCCACAACACTACATCATCTCATCGGGGTTTCTTTGACAGAACGCTATTGGATCCTATAATTGAGAGGCAATGTAGTATGTTGCGATCCTCTCGTATGCACACCAAGACGTGAGCATCATAGCAGCGCTCTGCTCGCTGTGGCTCGGTCCATAGGTGCCAAAGGAGCCCCAAAAAGGTGGCCAAGAAAAGAAACAAATACACCAAGCGCGCGATGGCCGCTCGCGCTTCGCAAGCGCGGGCCAGTCAGGCGGCCGAAGATACGCTCATTCCCACCATTGAATCTCAGGCTGGGGGAGAGGTCGACTTTGCCACAGAGTATCGCTACGTGCTAGGAGATCTCAAGCGCTTTGCCATCCTCGCCGGAGCGATGTTTGCTGCGTTGCTGATCCTAGCGTTGGTCTTTTAGTTGAGCCCTGGTGACTTGTGGCGGGTCTGGAACAGCCCCCTCGTTGCTCTCAGGCTAACGTAGCAGACCAGTCTCATGATGAGAACCGCCACAACACTGCCGGATAGAACATACAAAGACGCCGCCAGCCAATCCAGCGCCCAATCCAGCACGACGAGCTCGCGCCTCCCCGCCTGACGCAACGCCTCAGCAATACGAGGGTTGGTTCGCATCAACAATATCTTGAGCACTACACCCAGCCAGACTCCCCAGTAACCACCAAAAGCCGGCATGAGCGTGGCGCGCCACGTCGCTGAATACCCCTCCTGACAACAAGTATGCGAAAGCGCCCTCGCCGGGTTGATACTCGCCTCATAACTTGTGGGGGCTTTTCGGGTGTGGCCGCACTTGGCCCAATAGCTCCCCCAAAAGATCGCCATCCACACAACCGCTAGGGCGGTGATGCCCAACGTCCATGGCAATACGAGCGACCAATCCACTGGCTGCAGGCCAGTGTCGCGGGCTGCGAAAACGCCGCGCGTCACCATAAAGAACGGGTACCCTACCGCCAGCGCCAGCGAGAGCATTTCGCGGACTAACGGCGACTCGATCCAGCCCCGCAAACGATATACCCCTCCACCTGCTGGATATTTGAGCCACGGGGCGCCCCGCCAAACCAATTGGCTGCCCAAAAAGTACAGCGAGGCGGACACAAGGCCGGCTACCAATGCCGTCCACTGGTTTCCTGCCAGAGGCTCTGCCACCGATGAGGCTCCTCTCATGGGGCTACGGTAAAGCTGGATCATAACCATTCTAGTGAGCTGAGCTGTCCTGTCAAAAACGAGCGCACCTTGACTGGAAAGTTACATAAAGAGCAAGCCCCGGCACACGAGCCGATATACAGCATGCTCGCAGCAGCTGTGAATCCACAAGCCTCCCAGACCATGCTGTGCCAAAGGCTACAACAGTTGACACGATGGGCTGACCATGGGTATTGTTATGAGAGCCTACGCGGAAGGAAAAGCTATGAAAATCGATCTCACTGGCCAGGTCGCTCTTGTTACCGGGGGGGCGGGTGGCATCGGCAGAGCATGCGCGGAAACGCTGGCCCAAGCTGGGGCTCGTATCGCCATCGCGGATATCAACCTGTCGGGTGCTCAGGAGACAGTGGCCGCCATAGGCGATGGCCTGGCCGTTCGCTGTGACCTCGGCAGCGCCGACGATGTGGCACTAGCCTGTGAGCGAATCCGCTCGGAGCTGGGTGGTGTCGACATACTTGTCAACAATGCGGGCCTCATTTCCTATCGACGGGGCATCGGTGCCGTGCCACCAGAGGAGTGGGATACCGTCCTGAGTGTGAATTTGCGAGGCACTTATCTCATGTGCCGGGAGCTGATGGAAGGGATGAAACAGCGGCGCCACGGCAGGATCATCAACTTTTCGTCGTTGGCGGCGCGCGTAGGCGGGATCGACGCAGGCATCCACTATGCTGCTTCCAAAGCGGGCTTGATTGGCATCACCAAAACCTTGGCCAAGGAGGGCGGGCCATATGGCGTGACGGTCAACGCGGTAGCGCCTGGGTTCATCTCGACGCCACCTGTTATTAAACAGATGGCGGGGCGCGAGGAGGAGTATACGAGCACAATTCCGCTCCAGCGCTTAGGGCAACCCCAGGATGTAGCGAATGTGGTGTTGTTCCTGGCGTCATCGCTCTCAGACTATGTCACGGGGCTGGTGATCGATGTCAACGGCGGACTCTATATGGGGTGATGGGAGATGACAGAACAGAAAGTGAGCGCTGAGGGCGCCACGCAGCGGATTTCATCACACGATCTCGCCTCCTTTGTGCAACAGGTGCTGTGTGCTGTCGGCGTGCCCCGCGAGGACGCGCGAGTGGTGGCGGATTGTCTCACATTTGCCAACCTCTCGGGGGTGGACTCACACGGCATCGTCCGGCTGGCTCACTATGTGGCGCGACTTTCCAATGGTACCATCAAAACCCGCTCCGCCATGCACTTTGAGGAAGTGGCCCCGTCCTTGGGGATCCTCGATGGCGATGATGGCCTGGGGCATGTCATCACCTATCGTGCGTGTACCGAGGCGATGAGCCTCGCCAGCCGCACTGGTAGCGGGACGGTGGTAATCAAGAATTCGAGCCATTTTGGTATGACGGGCTATTATATTCAGCGCCTCGCCTCCGAGGGCTATGCGGCGATGATGATGACTTCGACTGACGCCTTCCTGATCCCATTCGGGGGACGCAAGCCGTTTTTTGGCACGAATCCGGTAGCTATAGGCTTCCCAACAGACGGGATCCCACTGATCCTCGACATGGCGACTACCTCCATCCCCTACGGGCGGGTGGCCCTGGCGCGCGTCGAGGGTAAGCCGATCCCCTCGGATTGGGGTTTTGACGCCGAGGGGAACCCTACGACTGATCCAAACAGCATCGCGGGGTTGCACCCCATTGCGGGCCCCAAGGGTAGTGGGTTGGCTATGGTGATAGACGTTTTCTGTAGTCTCTTGGCGGGCATGCCTTTTGGGCCGCACATCAACAAGATGTACACTGAGCTGGACGAGCCGCGCAAGCTCGGGCATCTCGTCACCGTGTGGGATATCGAGCGGCTTGTTCCGCTCGCCGCGTTCAAACGGAGGCTGGGGCAGATGATCAGTGAACTGCACGCCATCCCGCCCGCCGAGGGCTTTTCCAGTGTCATGTACCCCGGCCAGGTGGAGGGGGAGCGACGCCTCCAACGCCAAACGCAGGGTGTGCCCATCGATCCGGGGTTGCGTCGGGAGCTGTCCGAGGTTGGAGCGCGCTTTCGAATTCCCTTTCCCATCCCTATAGAGTGAGTGCCCGGCTTCCGGGCGTTACCGACACGGAGAATAGCAAATCGTGACACAACACGCGATAAACTCTAGCATGCGAGCTCTCGTCAAGTACGCCCCCGGTGTGGGGAACGTTCGTATTCAGTCTATGCCGGTGCGCACACCCGAGCCCGACGAGGTGTTGATCAAGGTCAAATACTGTGGCATTTGCGGGACCGACCTGCACATCTACGCCGACGAGTTCCCCAACACACCGCCTGTGGTGATGGGGCACGAGTACTGTGGCACTCTGGTGGCGGTGGGCGCAGACGTGCGTGGCCAATGGGCGGTGGGAGATCGCATAGTGGGAGAGTTACACACCGGCGCCTGTGGCGTGTGTGAGCTCTGTCTCGCTGGGAAACCACACATCTGCGATAGCAAATTGGCCCTGGGCTCCAAGTATCACGGTGCATTCGCAGAGTATCTCACCCTGCCCGCTTGGTTGGTGCATCCTGTCCCCCATGATGTCTCTTGGGAGGTGGCCGGCGTGACGGAGCCGTTCGCCATCACCACACACTGCCTGTTGGAAC
Source organism: uncultured Anaerolineales bacterium (assembly GCA_964407215.1). GTDB lineage: Bacteria > Chloroflexota > Anaerolineae > UBA1429 > UBA1429 > CAYOUT01. The sequence continues at coordinate 133,011 of CAYOUT010000003.1, forward strand.
GTGGCGGACTGTCGGGCGCGCTGCGTAACGTGCTGATCTCAGGTTCGGCGACTATGGGGCTAATGGCGACCATCTGGGCCAGCCGACTGGGCATCGCGGAGATCATCGTCTCGGGCACCAGCATGGACCGCGATATGCGTTTCCCGCTGGCTCGAGAGCTGGGCGCGACGCGAGTGGTGGATGTGCAACAAGAAGATCTCAAGCAGGTGGTGATGGACCTCACCGCCGGCAGGGGAGTGGATGCCTGGGTCGAGTGCTCGGGCTCTGCCGCAGCCATCAATATGGGATTGGACCTCGTGCGCAAAACGGGCAAAGTGGTCCTTATCGGTCTGGTGGGCCCCGCGACGATCCACGTGCCTTGGAATACAGTGCTCTACAAAGAGCTCGACCTCGCGGGCTGTTTTAGCTCTCCGCCCAGCAGTTGGGCTAAAGCTCTTGAAGTGGAGGCGGAAGAGGCCGTCAAGCTGCGCAAACTCGTAACCCGTATTCTCCCCATGGATGCTTGGGGGGAGGGCTTTGAGTTGATGCGCAAGGGCGAGGCTGTCAAGATTCTCGTCGACTTGGAGGCATAGATGTTCAAGCGTATGGACCATGTCGGTATGAGTGTAAAGGATATGGAGCGGGCCATCTCCTTTTACCGCGATGTCGTCGGTATGGAAAAGGTTTTTGATCGCGAGTTCGACGAGCCCATGAGCAGGCTCCTCGGTGTCGAGGGAACGAGGGTGCGAATCGTGCACATGCGTCTCAACAACTCGGTGGTAGAGCTGTTCGACTATTATTCGCCCAAAGGACGAGAGCCCCGGCCCGACCCGCTACAGAGCGACTATGGCCTGATCCATATCGGTTTTTTAGTGGAGGATTTCCAGGCCACCTATCAACACCTGCTCAGCCACGGGGTCGAGTTCTTGGGTGAGCCGGTGGAGATTCGGCCCGGCGTGTTTGTAGCCTATTTCCGAGGCGTCGAGCACGAGGTGTGCGAGATTCGCGAGATCACACAGTAGTCGGCGGTATGAGGAATGGGCCGGCGAAGACGGTTGCCAGGCATGAATACGAGTAAGGCGATGCGCATCGAGGCTGATGTGCTCGCGGATAGCAGCTATTGCGGCTACGATTACAGGCTGGTGGATGAGGGAGCGTTACGGCATGTCGTTGCTTGGGCCCACGACCTGGACATGCGTGTGCTACCCTATCTGAGCCCCACGTTCTCTGACGTCTGGGCGGGTATTTCGCGAGATGGTTGCCATTGTTGATGGCGGAATACGGTTTTGATGGCGTCTACTATGGCGGCGTGACATCCGACCTGATGGATGGCTATGAACTGATGCGAGAGATGCGGGAGCTTTTGGGTGATAAGCTCATCTATCTCCACTCGACTTACGAGACGCTCTTTAGCCGTGACGTCTACCGCTCCTTCATAGACACCTATGCCGATTTCGTGCTGCGCAGCGAGTATCCCGCTGATTTTCAGGATGAGAAATACATCCGCTACGTCCTTTCGGGACATAACACCAGCAACGCCATCGGCTTCATATGCCACTGCTGCTATCCGGCGGGTTTTGTCGAGCGCATTGTCGGTAAGGCACTGGAGGCCAAAGGGCGGTTTTGTCTCGTGCTACCCGAGACTGAAACCGAAGCGATGTTGTGACGCGAGTATTTGCTCAGACTGGATCAACGAGGGAAAGCGTAATCAGGGGGACCCTGAGCGAGTAAAAGAGGATGTCAATCCGGTACTTGTTCAGGGAGACTAAACAGAGGGATGATATGGCCAAGTTTGAGAGCCTGGAGATACCTGGCGTCAGCCAAAGGCTGGAGGTCACCGAAGAAGATTGGAACGCTATAGGATCGGGTGATCTCATTCGAATGTTGGAGCTGGTCTATCTCATTCGTGAGTTCGAGACAGCGGTGCTCGACCTCAAAGACGAGGACCTTATCAACGGCCCGGCGCATACCAGTATCGGCCAAGAGGCCATCGCCGCGGCGGCTGCGGTGGTGCTACGCAAAAGCGATATGGTGGGCTCTACGCATCGAGCGCACGGCCATTTTCTGTCCAAGGCTTTTGTGTACTATGCGCCCGATGGCTATCAGCCGCTGCGCGACGCCATCACTCCCGCGATGCAGCGGGCCGTTAACCGTACACTGGCGGAGATCATGGGCCTGCGAGAAGGGTGGTGTGGCGGTCGCGGTGGCTCGATGCACCTGTACGATGGCCAGTCGGGCAACCTGGGGAGCAACGCCATCGTGGGCGGTGGGATACCGTTGGCAACTGGAGCCGCCTGGGCCGAGAAGCTTCGTAATAGAGACACGGTGGTGGTCTCGTTCTTTGGCGATGGGGCCATCAATCAGGGTTGTTTCCACGAAGTGGCCAATATGGCATCCCTGTGGGATATCCCCGTGCTCTACTTTGTGGAGAACAACTTTTACGCGGTGGGCACCTCGACTCAGGAGTCGTCCTGTATAGAGGACCTGGCGCTACGCAGCGTGGGCTACTCTATCGATAGCCTCATCGTGGACGGCATGGACCCTGTAGCCGTCTATACTGCGCTGCAGCACGTGACGGATCAAATGCGCCGCCGCCCGTACCCTTTTCTCATCGAGGCCAAAACCTATCGCCATTACCATCACGCCGGCCGTATTCGCGGCAGCGCCTTTGGGTATCGAACAAAAGGCGAGGAAGAAGAATGGTTGCAGCGTGACCCGGTGAACGTGCTGCCACAACGTATGCTCTCGCAGAGTCTACTGACGGAGGACCAGAACGAACGCCTATTGGCGGTCACCAAGGATTCTGTGTCGCAGGCCATTGCCTTCTGTACGGCTGAAAAAGCTGGCAAACGCTACATTCCGGTGGACAAGTGGCCGTCGGCAGAGTCGCTGGTGCGTAACGTGCGCTCTGAAGAGGATGCTCTCCAGGGCGTTACCCTCCAAGAGCGCGAGGATTTCGGCTTGGTCAAGCAGATCTCTTTTGTGCAGGCTATCGCGGGAGCCACCCTGCGCAATATGGAGCGCGATGAGCGGGTGATTGTGTTGGGCGAAGAGGTGGCGAACCTTGGTGGGGGACCGTATGGTGCGACCAAAGGGATCAAGGAGGTCTTTCCCGAGCGGCTTATCAACACACCCATCTCCGAATGCGGGTTCACGGGGATTGCTGGCGGGGCGGCTGCGGTGGGGCTGCGACCCGTAGTGGAGATCATGTTCCCCGATTTCGCCTTGGTGGCCGCGGACCAGATTTTTAACCAGATCGGGAAGCTACGGCACATGTACGGGGGGCAGATCAGTTTCCCGTTGGTGGTGCGTACGCGAGTGGCTCTGGGCTGTGGTTACGGCGGGCAACATTCTATGGATCCCGGTGGGCTCTTTGCCCTGTTTTCGGGTTGGCGAATCCTGGCGCCATCCAACGCTTTCGACTATATCGGCCTATTGAATACCGCTATGCGGTTGAACGATCCCGTGTTGATGGTCGAGCATAACGCCATCTATCCCGAAAAGGGTGACGTGCCGTCCGATACGATGGATTACTATATCCCCTACGGCAAGGCCAAGGTGGTCCGAGAGGGAAGCGATGTGACGGTGCTCACCTATATGACTGGAGTGCAGGATAGCCTCAAGGCGGCGACCGAACTGGAGGCGGAGGGGGTCTCTGCCGAGGTGATCGACCTGCGGACGTTGGACTATACTGGGATGGACTATGCCACCATCGGCGCATCGGTCGCCAAGACGGGAGCTGTGTTGATCGTTGAGCAAAGCCCGCGCAGCTTGTCTCTGGGAGGGCGCCTCAGCGACGAGATCCAGGAGCGGTTCTTTGACTATTTGGATTGTCCTATAGCCAAAGTGGCGGCGCCGGATGTCCCGAGCCCGGTGTCGCGGAGTCTCGAGCAAGCTTTCCTTCCCTCTTTGGAGCAAATCACGGTCAAGATGCGACAGAGCGGCCGACACGACCTCTAGGGAGTGGGCATATGATAGAATGGTGAGCGTATCCGGTGTTTTGACAAGGCATACACTTGGGGTATAATCACAGATTGCGAAGGCCGGGAACTCTTTCGCCTCAGAAGGATCCGGTCGAGACCATTCGGTTCCCGGAGGTGGATGCATGTATGCGGTTGTTGAGACCGGCGGCAAACAGTACAAAGTGTCTGAAGGCGATACCGTTATGATCGAGCGGATCCAGGCGGAGGTGGGCGAGACCATCACGCTTGACCGCGTGCTCATGGTCGCCAGCGAAAGCGAGATACAGGTTGGGCAGCCCTTTCTCGATACGGCTCGAGTGACTGCCGAGGTGGTAGGCCATATCCGGGGGCCAAAGCTCATTGTGTTCAAATACCGGCCGAAAAAACGGTACCGTCGCAAGCTGGGGCACCGGCAAGAGCTTACCAGGCTTCGCATCGGCGAGATCGTGGCGGGCTAGGGTACCAAGGAGTAGCATAGATGGCTCATAAAAAAGGTGGAGGAAGCAGCTCCAACAACCGCGATAGCCGGTCTAAGCGGCTTGGGGTAAAGCGCTACGATGGCCAGGCTGTGCGGGCTGGTACCATCATCGTTCGCCAGCGGGGGACGCGTATTCACCCCGGTACGAACGTCGGTTGCGGTAGTGATTACACTCTTTTTGCCACGATCGATGGTTACGTGAAATTCGAACACGCCTCGAGGACGAAAAAGAGGGTGTCGGTATATCCGGAAAGAGTTGAAGCAGAGTGAAGTCCAAGATTCATCCCAAGTATTATCCGGAAGCGCGTGTCGTTTGTGCTTGCGGCAACACATGGACTACAGGGGCCACGAAAGAGGAGCTCAGAACCGATATTTGTAGCAATTGCCACCCCTTCTTCACGGGGCAGCAACGCATCGTGGATACCGGTGGCCAAGTGGAGCGGTTCACGCACATCGTAGAGCGGGCCCGTAAGATGCGGGCCGAGGCCGAGGCGCGTAATCTCGCCCGGCAACAGAGAGAGCGCGCTCGTGCTCTCGTAGAGATCGTCGACGAGAACGAGTCGATTGAGCCGATCGGAGAATCGCCCGAAGCGGAAGAAGAGGCCTGAGGGCGAGCTCCCAGGCATGTCTATCCATCATAGGGCAGAGTGGAGGCCGGGGTTCCTGGCTACAGCACTCTGCCCTTTTTGTAACAGGCCTGTAGAGGAGCACAATGGCCGAGCGATGCAACAAAGCCGGCTGGGTTGAGGTTATCTGCGGGTGTATGTTCAGTGGCAAGTCGGAGGAGCTGATTCGGCGTGTCAAACGTGCGCAGATCGCTAAACAGAGAGTACAGGTCTTTCAACAGTCGCTGGATGCGCGCTACGGCGAGAAGTGCATCGCAGCACACTCGGGCTTGAACCTCGACGCGATAACCGTGCACAGTGCTGCTGATATCCTCCAGGCTGTCGACCCAGAGACACAATTGGTGGCTGTAGACGAGGCGCAGTTTTTTGACGAGGCGCTGATCGACGTCTGCCAGGCGCTGGCAGATCGGGGCATGCGAGTGATCGTAGCGGGCCTGGACATGGACTTTCGCGGCGAGCCTTTCGGCTGCGTCCCATCGCTTCTGGCGAGGGCGGAAAAGGTGGACAAACTGCAGGCTATCTGTGTTGTCTGCGGAGAGTCAGCAACCCGTACTCAGCGACTGATTGACGGCAGGCCCGCTTTCTACGATGATCCTATCATCATGGTGGGGGCGAGTGAGGTGTACGAGGCACGGTGCCGGTTTTGCCATGATGTCCCCGGGAAGGATGGTGTATGACGCGCTTCAACTATGGCGGCCAGGCCGTCATTGAGGGAGTTATGATGCGGGGCGAGCGCGACTGGGCGGTTGCTGTAAGGAGCCCCGCTGGCGAGATCGTCTCTCATCGGGAGCCACTCAACGCCATCTACCGGAGCCGGGTGCTAAAACTGCCCTTCCTACGAGGTATCACCATGCTATGGGACTCGTTAGGGCTGGGTATGCGTGCCCTCATGTGGTCGGCTGATGTATCCGCCAGCGAAGAGGAGGATGTCGTCAGCTTTACAGGGCCTGTCGCCTGGGGGGCAGTAGCTGTATCGCTGGGGCTCAGCCTCGGCTTGTTCTTTCTCTTGCCCGCGTTCCTCGTTGGTTTGCTCGATCGCTTCATCATATCGGATCTCGCCAGTAACCTGGCCGAGGGCGGTGTACGATTGGGCCTATTCGTGGGTTATCTGTGGGCTATCAGCTTTATGCCGGAGATCCGGCGCGTGTTTGCCTATCACGGCGCCGAACACAAGACGATCAACGCCTATGAGCGGGGCGCTTCTTTGGAGCCGGCGGTTGTGGCCACTCACTCGCGCGTACATACGCGGTGTGGCACGGGTTTCTTGCTGATCGTGGCTGTGATTTATGTCCTTATTTCGACACTGATGGGACGCCCCCCCTTTCTTGTGCGCATCGTATCACGTATTGTGTTGATTCCCGTCGTCGCGGGCATCGCCTACGAATTGCTCAAGCTGACGGCAAAATACTATGAGAGGAGCGCTCTCGTGCGCATCCTGGTCACGCCGAGTCTGACCTTGCAGCGTCTGACGACACGAGAGCCCGATCTCGCTATGCTCGAGGTGAGTATCGGGGCGCTGAATCAAGTCTTGGCATCCGAAGGGCTGTTACCCTCGCCCGATGAGGCTCTGGGGCGCGAATCGGCTGCCTTGACCAGCCATTTGTAAGGAGTCATTACCGCACATGCTGTCCAAAGAAGAACTGCTTGCCAAAGCGAACGCCCCCTCGGGGGAGGCAATGCGCCTGCACCCCTACTATCGGGGCAAGATCCAGATGGTGCCCAAATGTCCGGTACGCGATCTGCCGGATTTCTCTATTTGGTACACGCCCGGCGTGGCAGCCCCTTGTCGTGCTATCGAGGCCGACCCCGAGCTGGTGTACGAGTACACCAACAAGGCTAATTCCATCGCCATTGTCACCGATGGCACTCGCGTTCTGGGGCTGGGCAATATCGGCCCCAAGGCGGGGTTGCCTGTTATGGAGGGCAAGGCGCTTCTTTTCAAATACCTCGGCGGCGTCGACGCCGTTCCCCTCTGCCTCAAAACCGAGTCGGCAGAGGATATCATCAACACCGTGCGTCTGATCCAGCCCACCTATGGCGGCATCAACTTGGAGGATATCGCGCAACCCAAGTGTTTCAAAGTGCTTGACACGTTGCGTGCCGATCCCGACGTTGAAGTCCCCGTATTTCACGACGACCAGCAGGGCACAGCCACAATTCTGCTTGCCGGGCTGATCAACGCGCTCAAGCTTACGGCGCGAGATATCGGTAACACGCGCTTTGCACTGGTGGGCATGGGAGCTGCCAACGTAGCGACCCTGCGCCTGTTGTTGGCCAGTGGTGTGGGTATGGAGCAAATCGTCGCGACGGATAGCCGGGGGATTCTCCATCGTGAGCGGTACGATGTCGAGAAGACGCGCGAGGATTACCCGGACAAGTGGCGCTTGTGCCTGGAGAGCAACCCTGAGGATCGTCGCGGCGGCATCGCTGAGGCTCTGCGCGGGGCCGATGTGTGTATCGCGTTTGCCAGCCCTGGGCCAGACCTCATCAAGCCAGATTGGATCTGTGGCATGGCTCGCGACGGCATTGTCTTCCCGTGCTCCAACCCGGTCCCTGAGATATGGCCTTGGGATGCCAAGGAGGCCGGGGCGCGCATCGTCGGAACTGGCCGCTCCGATTTCCCTAATCAGGTGAACAACTCACTGGTGTTCCCGGCAATCTTTCGCGGGGCTCTCGATGTGCGGGCACGCACCATTACCGATGAGATGTGCCTTGCCGCCGCTGCTGAGGTCGCCAAGTACGGCGAGGAAAAAGGCCTCGATGACGAGCACATCGTGCCAGACATGGGCGAGTTCGAGCTGTTCCCTCGAGAGGCCGTGGCGGTAGGCATGAAGGCCATCGAGCAGGGGATCGCCGGGCTCACTCCGTCGCGCGAGGAGTTGCTGGTCGGAGCCAGGGAGAGAATAGGCCAGGCACAGGAGATGATCCGCGTCCTGATGAGAGAGGGCGCCATCGCGCCGATTCCCGAACCATAACATCTGTGCACGCATCGACCTCGAATTCTAGGGCGCTATCGTTTTCGCCGATAGCGCCCTTCCCATCACCTACCGCCACAGAGGGTTGACATGCCAGGCCGCCGCCGATATCATCAGTCACTGGATCGGGGCAGTAGTTGCAAAGTTGTACGTCTACGCCGCCGGCTAGTATCGCCCGATCAAATAACCTGCCGACAGTGCCGCGATGGTACGAAGCACGCTCGCTAAAGGAATCGTGATGATCCCACTGCACATTGGGGACCTCACATATTACCGCTTTGCCAGCTTTGACGCGCAACAAGTGATTCACGGTGTTTTTTCGCGGCGAGGGGGCGCCAGTCCCGCGCCCTACGACAGTCTCAATGTGGGCCACACCGTGGGGGACGCTGACGAGCACGTGGAGGCCAACTTGCGAGCGATCTATGCCGCGTTGCAGGTGCCCCCGGAGCGCGTGGCCACAGCAGAGCAGGTACATAGGGATCGCATAGCTACCGTGCAGGATGGTGATCTGGGGAATATTATCCCTGAGACGGATGCTCTGATCAGTGATCGGCCCCACAGCTTGTTATTGCTACGCTTTGCGGACTGTGTCCCCGTGTTCCTTTGGGCTCCCAGAGAGCGGGTTGTGGCTTTGGTGCATGCGGGCTGGCCTGGCACGCTACAGCGAATCGCCCAGAAAACCGCCCAGATGATGCTGGAGCGCTACGGGTGTGCGCCGCAGGACTTGGTAGCGGGGATCGGCCCTTCCATTGGCCCCTGTTGTTTCGAGATCGGCCCTGAGGTGGCGGATCGAACCCACGAAACGTTCGGAGTGCACGCCCGGCACTTGCTGCAGTCCGGCCGGAGAGAGAGGTATCCGCACCTAGATCTGTGGAAGGCTAATGCGCTGCAACTGCGCGAGCTCGGGGTGGAGCGTATCGAGATAGCGGGTTTGTGTACGAGCTGTATGGTCCACGAGTTCTTTTCTCATCGGAAAGAGCGAGGGGTGACGGGGCGCTTTGCCGCGGTAATGGGGGTGGCCGGCGAGGCGTAACTCGTCAAGTGCCGCGCGAGGAAAGATGCCATGAGCGGAAGTGAGATCGCCACCAATCTACGCGTTGTGGAAGGGCGCATCGCCGCAGCCTGCGCTCGAGCGGGCCGGGAGCCTCGCGAGGTGACCCTGGTCGCTGTGAGCAAGGCGCATTCGGGGGATGAGATACGCGCCGCGTACGCGGCAGGAGTGCGTCATTTCGGAGAGAATCGTGTCGAGGAGGCGGAACTAAAGATCCTGGGGCTGCAAGATATGGCTCGAGGTGGTGGCATCACCTGGCACATGGTGGGGCACCTGCAAAGCCGCAAGGCTAAGCGAGCGCTGGTCTTTGATTGGGTGCACTCGGTGGACACTATCCGCTTGGCACAGCGCTTGGACACTCTGGCTGCGGAGACGGATGTCTGGCCGCGTATCTTGCTGGAACTCAATGTCTCGGGTGAAGCCGCCAAGGATGGGTTTGCGGCCTGGAATGACATCCAAGTGTACGAGCTGACCAAGGAGCTCCAAGCTCTGGAGGCGTTACGACGCGTCAAAGTGCACGGCCTCATGACCATGGCCCCTATCGTACGAGATCCCGAGGAGGCGCGGTCTGTCTTTCGCAGGTTGCGTCGAATAGCCGATATGTTTCGCGAGGAGTTGCTGTTCACCTCTTGGCCAGAGCTCTCCATGGGCATGACGGATGATTTCGAGGTAGCTATCGAGGAGGGGGCTACGATGGTGCGGATCGGCCGGGCTGTTTTCGGTCCCAGCTCCTACTGAGGGAGATATTCGTTGGTGAACACTTTGAACAAGGCGCGCATCGCGTTTGTGGGCGGTGGCACAATGGCCGAGGCTCTCATGCGCCGCCTACTCGAAGAAGGGCTTGCGCCCTCACAAATCACTGTAAGCGAGCCACTGGCCGAGCGGCGAGCGTATCTAGTGCAGGGATTGGGTATCTCCGCTGTTGAGCGGAACACCGAGGCTGTTGTGGGCGCGGATATCGTCGTCCTTGCTGTCAAGCCGCAAATTCTGGGCGGTGTGCTTCAAGAGTTGCGCGGTAGCGTGCCGCAACGGGATACGTTGGTGCTCAGTATTGTGGCGGGTGCAGACGTTGAGACGATTCGCGATGGCCTGGCATGTGAGGCCATCGTGCGCAGCATGCCCAACACCCCCGGACAGATCGGAGAGGGGATTACCGTGTGGATGGCCACGCCCGCGTGCAGCCTCGCTCAACGCGAGCAGGCTCGCGAGATCATCGGCGTCCTCGGCCAGGAGATCCTAGTAGAGGATGAGAAATACCTGGATATGGCGACAGCCATCAGTGGTTCGGGGCCTGCCTACGTGTTCCTGTTCATCGAGGCTTTGGTGGACGCGGGCGTACATCTCGGCTTCTCTCGGCCCGTGGCGGAACAGCTTGTACTCCAGACTGTCCGTGGATCAGCAGCGTACGCCCAGAATACAGGGACTCACCCCACTCTGTTGCGCAACATGGTCACCTCTCCCGGGGGTACCACAGCGGAGGCATTGGGCGTGCTGGAGCAGGAAGGATTCCGCGCGGCCTTGGCTCAGGCCGTGTGGGCGTGTTACGAGAGGGCCCAAGAGCTCGGAGGGCATCATAGCGCATGAGAGGCTTTTTGACGATGCTGATCTTTGTTGTGGCGCGCTTTGCCTACATCCTCGTGCTCGCCCGGGTGCTTCTCTCGTGGCTACCGGTGGGTCGCGACAACTCCCTAGTAGCTTTTGTGTACGAAGCCACGGAGCCGATTCTCGCGCCCATCCGACGCATACTGCCTCCTGTGGGAGGGCTCGATCTCGCTCCCCTGGTTACACTGATTCTGATAGGGATTATCGAGCGTCTCCTGATGAGCCTGCTCGCGGGCTCCCCCTTCTGAGGTGCGCTCACCGCTACGATAGACTGTCCCTGTAACGTAAGCGGCTTTGCGATTTTGTGGGGGCGGCCCCACTTAGGGGCCCCAATCGGGGTCCTGGTCTTGGCTTGATCTCTGTGTCAAGCGTGTGCGTCTGCCGGTCTGTATGTCCAGCGTGATGATGCTCCAGCCTCCATCTCGGTTGGAGTGTAATACGAGCGAGTCGCCTTTGGGCGACCAGCTTGGACTATGCTCGCTCATCGAGGTATCCTGGGCAAGGCTCTTGATCCCTGTGCCGTCGACGTTGGCAACATAGATCGCCATGCTTCCGCCTCTGTAGCTCTCCCAAGCGATGAGACTGCCATCCGGCGACCAAGCGGGAGACTGATCTGTAGCCTCGTGGGACATGAATCGTCGCGGATCTTGGCCGTCCGCGTTCATGATATAGATCTCCAGATTGCCATCGCGGTCGGATACGAACGCGATTTGGTTTCCGTCGGGCGACCAAGTGGGTGTATAGTCCACCCCCTCGCTATAAGTCAGCCGCTGCAAACTACCGCTATCCAGCTCTATAACATAGATCTCCCAGTTGCCATCGCGAAAACTGGCGAACGCCAGTTTGCTTCCATCGGGTGACCATGATGGTGTCCAATCATCGGCTGGATGGTGTGTCACATTCCTCGGGTTGTTGCCGTCGGCGTCCATGATGTACACTTCGCGGTTCCCGTCGCGGTCGGATACAAACGCGATTTGGCTTCCGTCGGGCGACCAGGCGGGCATGATGTTGTTGCTGGTATCGTTGGTTAAACGCACGGGGTTCGAGCCATCAGCGCCCATACGATACAGCTGCCAGGCGTCGTTGGAAGAGTCTCTTGACGCATACACGATGTTGCCCACCGAATTACTCGGTGGCGGGCGGCCGGACGATACCGCGTCAGCCGTGGGCTCGGGCGGGTTGGTCCAAGTGATCCCCGTTTGACGGGAACGCCAGACCATAGCGATGGCAAAGATGAGCAGGCCCGCCAGCCCCCACAGAAGGAGACCTGGCCAGTCCATGCGTACGCGGCGGGGCGGTGGCTGCCGGTGCGGTCGCATACGGCGGTAGCGCCTGGTCTCGCGTAGGGTGTCGTCCAAGCTGTGGTTCTGCTTGAGCCAAGTTCGATATAGGCTGTTTGCGAGCTGGTACATACCCCCGCCAAGCCGCTGTAGGATGCCCCGCTCGGCCAACCCCTCGAGCGCCTGCCTGATATCCTCTGCAGGCACTTGAATTAACCGCTTCTCCAGATAGACGCCTATATCGCCGGCCGAACCCATCGCGTGACGGCCTATCATCTCGACAAAGCCCGTCAAGATAACCTGTGCCGACGGGTCTGTCCCCTCCCAGATCTCTTGGTACAGAGGACCTGCCATCGCCAACACCCGGTCTGTTGCTTGCTGTATGATGACCATGTCCGCCCACCCGGCTGCGTGGCGCAATGCAAAAATAGTGTGCCCAAAGGCCTGCATGAGAAAGGGCTCTCCGCCGGACAGGTGAAAAGCCTGGCGTACCACTTCGTATTCGTACGCCATAGACCCCCGCGCCACCACGATCATCAACTCCTCCGCTTCATCCTCTGTTAATGGGCCGAGGCTGACTCGCGGAAGGGCCGCAGCCACAGAGCCGGGAAAGAGTTCGGCAGGGTGGCCCTCAAGGGCTAGGACGACGGCCAGCCGGGGGATCTGCTCCAGAAGGTCGTACAGGAACTGCAACGCATAGTTCCAGTCTCTATCCGGGTGCAATGCCGAGACTGGCAGGCTGTCTATACACACGAGGTGGCTCGTCGTGCTGGCGGCCCGCTGCAGCGCCCCACAGTAGCGGACGGCGTGAGCTTCTGGATCGGCCAAGTGAGCTGGCCGGTTCGGGGGGGTAGCCCCTAATGCCTCTCCCAGGCGCACGAGAAGCCGCCAGACGATCTCGGTGTATTCGATGGCAGAGGGTGCATCAGTGCGGTGTACGGTGCAGGCGCCCCCAAGGCGGAGAACCATCTGGTTGATAAAACTGGTCTTGCCGCTGGCACGCCGCCCCAGAAGCAGGATCAGCCGGCGCCCTTCGTCCAGGTGGTTTTCGATTGCCTTGAAGCAGTCATCCCGGCCAAAGTATAGGTCCTCGTCGGTTAGGGGGCGATCAACGATGTAGGGGTTCTTCAAACCTTGGTTCTCCGCGAGCGCCGTAATCGTCGAGAATCATCAATCGCTGTAGAGGATCCGGCCACATCCCTCACAGGCCACCACCTCTCGCCTCTCTCTGACGAGTTGCGCCTTGCGAGAGGGCACAGTCACCCGACATATCTGGCAGGCTGCATCGCGCATGGGGGCGAGAACGTGGCTACCCTTGGTGGACCGTAGCCGGTCATATAGCGCCAACACACTCTTGCTCAGCTGACTGCGCAGTTGCTCTCGGGAGCCTTGGAGTAGCTTAAGGTGGGCATGCAGGGTGTTGTACTCTGCCACATCTGCGGCGTGCTCTCGGGCCGCTTCAACTTCAAAATGGCGAAGTGCCTGCTCTCCTCGCTGCTGGCTTGCCTCTAATTGCTCGACGTCGCTCATGAGAGCAAGGGCTTGGTCTTCTAGAGTGTCGATGCGCCGCCGGCTGCTCTCGTGGTCTTTGCGCATGCTGTCCAGCTCACGGGGCGATCCCACCTCTCCTCCGTAAAGCGCTGCTTCCAACTCCAACACCCTCTGTTGGAGGTGATCCAGCTCTGATTCCAAGGCGTGTAATCTGTCGCGAGCTTGGAATAGCTCCTTGGTTAGCGCGTGTTGCGCTTCGCGGCGTGTGGCAAGCTCGGACTGGTCCGACAAGCGGCTTCGCAATGCCTGATAGGCCTGCGCTTTGGCATCCCACTCTTGGTCTGCTTCTTGGAGGGCTAGAAGCGTCTCGATCGGGCACATAATCTTCGACCTCCGGGGCAGTTGCGGAACCAAGCGCGTATTGGGCGCAGGCGCCTCACCAATCACAATCGATAGTCGAGTATAGCATAGCGCCGAGTGCCCCGCAAACAATCCCGCGGCGGCTTGTAGACGCTTTAGCCCCTGGGGTACAATGCTGTCCGAACAATGCCCGATGTTGGAGCGATGCGAACCGACTGCGTATGGCACACACACGCAAACTCATAGCTGGTACGCTGAGTCGTTGGGGCAACACGGTCCTTGATCTCCTGTACCCACCCCATTGCGTGGCCTGCAATGCTTGGGGCGATTGGCTGTGTGCCGCGTGTATGAGCAATATCGTGCGGTTGGAGCCTCCACTGTGTCCCCGATGCGGCCTGCCACGGCATAGGGCGGAGCTCTGTTCGGCGTGCAGGGGAGGCACGTCAACACTGTCGGGAATGCGCTCTGTGTCCACACACACCTCGCCTCTGCGCGAGGTGATACATGCTCTCAAGTTCGAAGGCGTACGTGTGTTGGCAGGCCCTCTGGGCGAGCTCCTGGCCGATTATTGGCTGCCTTTGCGGATAGGTGTGGATGTAGTGGTGCCAGTGCCGCTTCACTCCGCCCGAGTGCGCCAGCGAGGATATAATCAGTCCGCTCTGCTGGCGAGCATCTTTGGCGCATATACAGAGTTGCCGCTGGAGCCCCAGTTGCTCGTTCGAGAGCGCGCCACGCGCCCCCAGCTGGGTCTCAGCCGCAGCGAGCGGCGGCTGAACGTTCGGGACGCATTTCGCTGCCCAAGCAGCGATCTATCGGCAATGCGCGTGCTCTTGATCGACGATGTGCTAACGACGGGCGCTACGCTGGAGGCCGCTGCCAGCGCATTACGCGCGTGTGGGGCAGCGGAGGTTTGGGCGCTCACCGTGGCTCGTGCCATGCCAAGGCTGTATCCAGCGGATTTGCCGCCGAGCAAAGGTTGAGATTATGAAGCTGCTTATCGCCACACACAACCCAGGCAAGAAGCGCGAGTTCGCCGAGCTGCTGCGAGGACTGGATCTCGAGTTCTGCACACTCGCCGACCTCGGAGAGCAAAAGACCGTCGAGGAGACGGGTGGAACCTATGCCGAGAACGCGCTTCTCAAAGCGCGTGGCTACGCCGTAATGACGGGGCTCACTACTCTGGCCGATGACTCGGGGTTGGAGGTGGACGCCTTGGGGGGTGCTCCCGGTGTGCTCAGCGCCCGCTACGCCGGCGAAGACGCATCAGACGAGGCACGCTACCGGCTATTGCTGCATAACTTGGAGGGCGTGCCCGAGGGGCTTCGTACGGCGCGTTTCCGATGTGTCATCGCTATCGCCTGGCCCGACGGGCGCGCCGAGCTTGCAGAGGGGGCCATTGAGGGGCGCATCACCCGTGAGCCCGTTGGGGCGCAAGGGTTCGGCTATGATCCTGTCTTCTGGGTGCCCGAGCAAGGCAAGACCATGGCTGAGCTGGCCCCCGAGGTAAAGAATAGTATCAGTCACCGCGCTCGAGCAGCTACAGCGGCGGCCGGCATCCTCAGGCGCTATCTGCGCAGCGCCTGAGCCCCAGTTAGGCGACAACCCGAGCGTCGTATTCGGCGCGTGCTCTCGAGATTTATGCCCTAGGCGCCTATGTCTCGCGGAGATCCACCAGCTCAGCATCCAGTGTTTCGAGAATGGGGCGCAGAGTCGCCTCCTCTATGCCCTGCACCTTGAAGAGGATCTCGCGGCTCGTCAGATCATCGCCCCAGTAGGTGGATAACGATACAATCTGGGCCCCGCTCTCCGAGAGGCATTGCGTCAAACGCGCCAGTACACCCTTGCCCTCATGGACCTTGATAGTAACGCGCAGTCCCTGTTCTCTGGCTCCTGAGACCTCCATGAACACCTTGAACAGGTCGCTCTCGGTGATCATGCCCACCAACGTATCGCCTCGCATCACAGGAAGCCCGCTGATATGGTTGTCCACCATGATACGAGCGGCCTCCTCCAGGGGGCAGCTCTCGGGAATCGTGATGACCTCGCGTGTCATAAGGTCCTTGACTGTTATTCTGGACACAAGGTAGTTCAACTCGTAGATGCTCAAGCTCGTGGCTGGCGATGGAGAGGCGTACAACAGATCACGCTCCAGTACGATGCCCACCATTCGGTTGTCCTTGACCACCGGCAGCCGGCGCACTTTTTCTTCGCGCATGATCTTGAGCGCAGAGTGTAACGATGTATCGGGGTTGATGGTGATGGGATGCCGCGACATCCGTTCTTTGACCAACATAGGGCAACCTCCCACTCCTTATTGGGCGTGACTGCGGACGCATCGCCAACGAAAAATGCTCTCGCACGAATTATGCGTAGGGGAAGGTTTTCTGTCCAGAGAGAATCGCAACCCCAGAAATCGCCAGGAGTGTGTGCCCCCTAGCTCTCCCGCCCGAGCGAATATCCCAATTGTCGCAGTTGCCGCTCGTCTTTGCGCCAGTTCTTGCGCACCTTCACCCACAACTCTAGATACACCCTACGCTCCATGTTGTGCTCCAGCTCCGTTCGCGCCGCACGGCCGATGCGCTTGAGCATGCTGCCGCCTCGGCCGATGACGATCGGCTTCTGTGTCTCTTTCTCCACATAGATGGTGGCCGAGATAAAAGTAACGCCGTTGTCGCGCTCTTTGAACTCATCAACCAACACCGCGGTGGCGTGGGGCACCTCTTGCTGCAAAAGGGTCATCACTTGCTCTCGAATCAGTTCAGCAGCGATAAAGCGCTCCTGCTGATCGGTCAACTGATCCTCGGGGTAGTATCGGGGGCCCAGGGGCAGGAGCGATACGATCCGCTCCAGGAGGGCGTCGCGATTGTGCCCCTCCAAAGCGCTGAGCGCAAATGTCTCAACGAAGGATCCGAGGGCGCCGTAGGCTTCCAGGCGCTTGCTCAGCTCGCCTGGCGCAACTCGGTCGGCTTTGTTCAGTGCCAACACCACTGGCACACGCTCGTCAGCCTGCGCCGGTTGGCTCTCACTCAACAAGATGGCAATCTCTCGATCAGCCGCCGTGGGGTCTTCTGTAGCATCCACCATAAAGACGACGGCGTCGGCATCCGGTATAGCTCGTTTGGCGGTGGTTACCATGAAATCGCCCAGTTTGGTGCGCGGAAGATGGATACCGGGTGTATCTACAAAGATCACTTGGGCGTCGGGTCGCGTCAATATCCCCAACAGGCGGTTGCGCGTGGTCTGTGGCTTGGGCGACACGGCAGCGATCTTGAACCCGAGCCAAGCGTTCAACAGGGTGGATTTGCCCACGTTGGGCTTGCCCACCAGCGCCACGTACCCACTACAATGGTGGGGGGGAGTTGAGTCTAACGTATCCAAGGACAGGTCCCCTAGTTCATCGGCCAACGGGTCTTCGTCATATTCCATAGTGTACCCCTCATCAACGATAAAAGCCTCGCCGCAGCTATTCGCTAGACCGATAGCTTGAACGGCGTAAAGTTGGTGTCATAGTCGTAATAGTCCTCGCCCTCTGCACGCTTGAGCCCGTTTACCACACAGTAGGTGATGGGTGTGACGAGGGCTTCCAAGCCGCTCTTGAAGATATAGTTGGATACGATCACCGTAGCGAGAAACTGTGGAGACACCGTTCCCAGGAAAGCGATGACCACGAAGAGCAGCGTGTCAGCGAGTTGCCCAACCAAAGTGCTGCCAATGGTGCGCATCCAGAGCCATTTCCCTCGGGTCAGGACCTTCATTTTTGCCATGACCCAAGAGTTGGAAATCGAGCCGGCAAAGTAGGCGATGAGGCTGGCGATGACGATGCGAGGAGTCTGCCCCAGGATAGCCTGGTAGGCTTCCTGATGTTGCCACTCGGCGGCCGATGGCAGGGCGCCCACCATCGCGAAAACGGATGCCATCAGCACCGAGGCACCGAATCCCGCCCAGATCACCCGGCGAGAATAGCGGTATCCATAGACCTCGGTCAACACGTCACCGAATATGTAACTGACGGGAAATAGGATGGTGCCACCATCGAAGGTAAAGGGGCCGAGAACTATGAACTTGGTGGAGGCTATGTTGCTGATCATCAATACGGCCACAAAACTGACCAGCAAGAGGTCAAAGTAGCGATACGCGCGACGCGCCCTCTCCATCCTCTGCCCATGCGACGCCGCATAGGGCGATACCGCTTGAGTAGCGCCGCTTGTCGCTGCCTCGGTTTGCTCGATGTCGCGTGGATCCATAGAAGAGCCTAGCCACCCGACACAACGTTTACGAGCTTGATCTCGTCACCCGGCTCTATGATAACATCATCACGCAGGAGCCGCTTGTCGCGCAGCGCCAGCACCGAGAGCGGGTCCACACCAATGGATTCGATGGTAGCCCGGATCGTCTCGCCACTCGGGACCCGCCACTCTCGTTTGTGGTATTTGATCTTGGCTGTACTCATCGAGGGTTTCCTTTGTAGTTCTGTCAACAACTCTACGTGAAAGGAGATCAAAAGTCAACCGCAGACTCTGCAGTTTCGCACGCTCTGCCCAGCACATCGCCTTTTTCAATTGGGCGCCAATCTATCCAGAAGGAGGACGTGGGGCGGCCCCGAGACCGGCTTGACATGTTACCGGCGCCATAGTATCCTTGCGAAAGAGTGGGCCAGGTGATCGCAAAGCAGGACCGCTGCTTTGAGGAAAGTCCGAACTCCGCAGAGCACGATGCTGGGTAACGCCCAGGCGAGGTGACTCGACGGCACAGTGCAACAGAGAGCAGATCGCCGCCGGAGCGTTCTGCGCCCCGGCGGTAAGAGTGAAACGGTGGTGTAAGAGACCACCAGCGAACCAGGCGACTGGTTCGGCTAGGTAAACCCCATCGGGAGCAAGGCCAAGCAGGGGGCGGGCGGCTGTGGTGTCCATGGCCGGCGCGGGTTGCTCGCCCGTCGCCCCGGGTAGGCCGCAAGAGGTGCTGAGCAATTGGCATCCTAGATAGATGATCACCGGCCCGCCTGGCGGGCTACAGAATTCGGCTTATCGGCCCACTCACCTATCCATCTCCGCAGCATATCCCTCATTCGGGTCTGAATCTATCCGCTGATGCGTAATGGTGCTTCCACTGCTTTTACCCGGTGTTGCTTCATAGTCGCCTGCTGAACAGAGTCTCCCGCACTACAGCGTAGAGTTGCGTGCAGATTCGGACGTGTCGCCTAGCCACTATGCAGCGCAGGTATGGCGTGCTGCTTGACCCCACCCCAACGTTAAGCTAGAATAGCCACCATATTCTGACCATGTGAGAGAGGAGCTTTGCGCATATGGGTACTGTCGATAACGAACTCCAGCGCATTATCCGCACCGCCATTCAGAGAGAGATCGACGCCTACAACTTGTACAAGACGGTTGCTGACAATGCAGAGACCGCTCACGCCAAGGATTTGCTGAACGACCTCGCTGCGCAAGAGTTGGGGCACCGCAACCGACTCGAGGGTTTTCTGGCGGGGAATGTCGGCAAGGTGCTGAACAAAAGGCAGCAGCAAAAGATCGTGGATCTCAAGATCACCGATTATCTCGTAGAGGAGCCTCTCACGCCCGATGCCGACTTTCAAACGATTCTGATCGTCGCCGGCAAGCGCGAGAAGGCTAGCCACGACTTGTACGAGAGCTTGGCTGAAGTGACAGAGGATCCCGATGCCGCACAGCTGTTCGCGTTCCTGGCGGCGGAAGAGCTGACCCATAAACGTCGGATCGAGACTCTTTACGAGCAATTGGTGTACAAAGAGAACTAGCTCTGTGGCGACCTCTCGGCTGTTGCAAGTCTTGATACAGGAGACGACACATGGACAAATGGGAATGCTTGGTGTGCGGCTACATCTATGATCCCGCCGTAGGCGACCCGGATGGCGGTATCGAGCCGGGCGTGTCGTTTGAGGATCTTCCCGACGATTGGGTGTGCCCCGAATGCGGAGCTGCCAAGGATATGTTCGAGAAGGTGGAGTAACCACCTGGTCTGAGAACACCCCCGATCCGGGCGGCCACCAGTAACGGCTGCCTGGATCGTGTGAAACCCCAACATCCACAGCCACGACACAGCACGGGGTTCCGAGCTATGGCGGTCGCTTAGCCATGGCGTTAGACTGTGCTGAGGAGGCCGGATGAAGCTGGTCGTCATTGGAAACGGTGTCGCGGGCATCTCCACAGCCCGTTACGTGGCCGAACGGAATCCCTCCACCGAGATCACCGTCTACTCGGATGAGCCGTATGAATACTATCCTCGCCCGCGACTGATCGATTTGGTAGCGGGTGATGTAGCTGCCGAGCAGATCATCCAGTATCCTCCCGACTGGTATGCGAAGCGGCACATCAACACCGTCCTGCAGTGCCCCGTCAGACAGATAAAACCCCAGTTTCACGAGATCGTCCTGGATAATGACGAGACTGTGGGCTATGACCGACTTTTGCTGGCCAACGGGGCGCACAATTGGGTTCCACCTATTCCGGGTGCGGATACGTACGGCGTCTACACCTTGCGCAACCTGGAGGATGCGATCACCCTCTGCGAGAAAGCCGATCAGGTGAGGCGTATCGTGATCCTCGGAGGGGGGTTGCTCGGCCTCGAGTTCGCAGTAGCGTTTCGGGCCCACGGCCCCGAGATAACCGTTGTGGAGCTCTTGCCCTGGCTCCTCCCTCGGCAGCTCGACGCTCCTGGAGCGGCGATACTGGAGGAGATGATCTGCTCGCACGGCGTGGATATTGTCACCGGTGACTCTTGTGTACGTATTTCGGGGACCGAGGGCGACATGCACCTGACGCTGAAGAGTGGTCGCGAACTCTTTGCCGATCTCATCGTCGTATCCGCTGGAATCCGACCTAACATAGACCTTCCCGCAGCCTCTGGGCTCGCCACCCAACGAGGTGTGCTAGTCGATCAACACTTGTTGACCGATGCGCCAGACATATATGCTGTGGGCGACGTGGCCGAATTCCACGAGCGCGTCTGGGGCATCATACCTGCGGCAGTCGCTCAGGCACGGGTGGCGGCGGCGCATATGACGGGCGATGCCGACGCTGCCTATGAGGATATCGTGCCGAGCACCACGCTCAAGGTCACTGGCCTCGACCTGATGTCTCTGGGCGAAGTGAACCCAGAGGGAGAGGGTTTCATTGAGGTCCGCAGTATAGACAAAGAGGCGGGGGTCTATAAGAAGCTGGTCATTCGGCAAGGACGGGTCGTGGGCGCGATTCTGCTGGGGGATCGCTCTAGCGTGCGCCTTGTAAACCAACTGGTGACGAGCGGGGTGGACGTGTCGGGCCACGAGAACGAACTGCTCCGGGATGGATTCGATATTCGAGTGCTCCAGCGCGCGTAATAGAACCGATGGCTCGGCGGCATTTTCGCTGCCGCAGAGCCCATAGCCCCTCGACTGCGGGAGCCGGATGGGCGATTACCACGAAAGGATAGTGAAATGAGCGACTTTTTCATGCGCGACGGCGCTCCAATCAGTGCTGAGGTGTGGGCGCAGATCGACAGCACGGTGATAGACACGATGCGTGGTGTTCTGGCGGGGCGTAGGTTTATCAACCTGGTGGGACCGCTGGGATACGGTCGCGAGGTGGCCCCGGTATCTCGTTTTATCACCGAAGAAGGGGCCATAGTTGCCGGGCGGGAGACAGATTATCAGCCACTTAAGGAACTCGCAGGCGAGTTCGTGCTGCATGCACGGCAGCTGGCTATGGCTGAGCAAACACCATTCGGGCTTGATCTGGGAGCGGTTGCTATCGCTGCCTTGGAGCTCGCCAAGGCAGAGGACGATTATTTGTTGGGGGGTTTCGTTGAGAGCGCTTCATCGGGACCGATAGGCGACTGGACGACGCTTGGCGGACCGTTCGCCGCGGTGTCGGATGCTACCGCAGGGCTGTTGCGAGATGGGTTTCAGCCGCCCTTTGCTCTGGTGGTGAGCCCCGCCATGTTCGCGCGCCTCGCCAGTCTGGTGCAAATGCGCCGGCGCGAAATGGATGCCGTGCGCGAGATCGTCTCCGGGGGCATTTTCCAGTGGCTCAACATGCCCGATGAGCAGGCGCTCGTCGTTAGCCCTGCACCGTACAATTTCGATATGGTGGTGGGCCAGGATGCGATAGCTACCTATCTCGGCAACGAGGGGCTGGACCAATCATTCCGCATCTTGGAGACGTTGCTGCTCCGGGTCAAGCGCCCCGGTTCTGCACGTATTTTGAGATAGCCGGCCCTATTTTGGCCCTCACATGCTGAGGGGCTACAATGGATTCCTCTTGGATGAGTGCCCCCAGCGATGGCCGGGAAGTGTTGTGTCAGGCGAAGGTGCCTGTTCTGGAGATTGCTATGGATGTTACCGTCTACACAACCAAGACTTGACCATACTGCCATCAAGTGAAAGAGTATCTTTCACGCCAATCGGTGGGCTTCCGTGAGCGAGATGTGGCCGAGGACCCAGTGGCTGCGGAGGAGATGGTTCGCCTCACAGGGCAGCGCGGTGTTCCGGTGGTCGTCATCGACGGCCGGGTCGTCGTCGGGTTCGACCGTCGGCGCCTCGATGAACTCCTGGCGGAGCCCCGCCGGCCGCATCTCGGCGCCGCGGTCGCGGATGTCACTCAGATGGCAGCCGAGGGGCGCACTTTTCCAAGCTCGGGCGCGTATGTAGGGCGCGTCACACCCGGAAGTCCAGCAGCAAGGGCGGGGCTTAGAGTGGGGGATGTGATCGTCTCTTTGGCCAACCACTCTGTCGATTCCGCGCTAGATCTGGAGTCGTTGATGGCTCGGGTGCCCGTTGGTAGCTCGATCCCGCTGGCGTACTACCGGGAGGGTACGCGGCAGGTGGTGTCTGTACGGTTCTGATAGGTTGTGACTGTCGATTGTGACAAGCAGCGATATAGGAGGCATTCATATGTCCGATACTCATGTGGCCGTCAAGGCGCTCAGCCAGGCACTCAAATTTGAGCAGGAGGGGCGAGCCTTCTACCTCAAGGCCGCAGAGATGGCCACAGATGATAGAGGGCGAGAGATGTTTCTCTCTCTGGCAGACGATGAGCGTATGCATATGGAGATGATTCAGCGCCAGTTGCACGCTGTTGAAGGTGATGGCGCCTATGTGCTCCTGCCGGACCTCAACGTGCCGGATATCGATCTGGGGCACAAGCTGTTCCCGCCGGACCAAAAAGCTATAGAGGCCAAGGTGGGTGTCGAGCCGAGTGAGCTGGATGCACTGGCGCTGGCCCTTGAGAACGAGATCAAGAGCTACGATTTCTATGTCGGGGCGGCTCAGAGTGAAACGGACGAGGCCGGCAGGCAGATGTACACTTGGCTGGCCAACGCTGAGATGACGCATTTCGATCTGCTGATGAACAACTGGAACGCGCTAGCGGGACAAGCGGGGTTCGTGTAGGGCTCTTTTGTTTGTTCTAGAGTGTACGCAGACAGCCTCTGTCAGCGCCTACGAGCGCCCACCAAAGAGGGACTATATTGATCGGCACGCTTCTCAATTCAGCAACTGTTCTGTTGGGGGGCAGTCTGGGTACGTTCCTCGGTCAGCGATTCGCAGAACGTATCCGCGAGACAGCGCTCCACGGCTTGGGCTTGGTCACGTTGGTGGTGGGCCTTACTCTGACGCTAAAGACAGAGAACGTGCTCATCGTAATGAGCAGCGTTCTCGTGGGGGGCATACTGGGCGAGTGGTGGAACATCGACCACGCCTTGGATCGCATGGCAGACTGGCTTCGGAGGCATGTCACCACACAACCCTCCGCTGGGAGCGAGGGCAGTTTCACAGAGGGGTTTGTTACAGCGAGCCTGGTGTTCTGCGTGGGGCCTATGACCATCCTGGGGGCTATTCAAGATGGCCTTACAGGCGACTATACCCTTCTCGCCATCAAGTCTCTACTCGATGGGTTTGCAGCGCTGATCTTTGCGTCAACTTTGGGCGTCGGCGTGGTGTTCTCGGTCTTGACGATTCTGGTATATCAAGGATCTCTAACCTTGTTAGCGGGGCTGGCGCAGAACATGCTCACTGACGGCATGATCACCGAGATGTCTGCTACAGGCGGCGTGTTGATCCTGGCTATCGGGCTGTTGTTGCTGGACATCAAACGGATACGAGTTGCGAACTTGTTACCGGCGGTTCTCATCGCGCCGTTGATCGTAGCTCTGATAGAGGCCCCTTTCGTGGTGATGATCTCGGAAACTTTGGCGCCTTTGTTGCCCTAGGTTCCTTCAGATGTGTTATGCAAGCCGGCCGCACCTCTGGAAAAAGTAGGTGCGGCCGTGCTGTGTACTGTGCTTGGTGCTCAGCCCTTACTGGGGATGTACTGACGTATTTTGGCGGCCAGGTTCCGTAGTGGCATGCTCTGTAGCCAAACCCTGCCAGGCCCCCGCAGTGTCGCTAGGAACAGCCCCTCTCCAGCAAAGAGGATATTCTTCAGCCCTTTGACGGCGGTGACATCATAGTCGACACTGGGCTCGTAGAGCGCCAGATGCCCGGGGTCCACTTGCATCACTTCGCCGGGCTCTAGCGAGTACTCGCGGATGTCGCCCGCGATCTCTAGAAACACCGTGCCCGGACCGGTGATCTTTTGCATGATAAACCCTTCGCCTCCGAAAAAGCCGGCACCCAACCGCTTACGGAAGTGCATCTCCAAGTTGACCGTCTCCTGGGCTACCATGAAAGCGTCTTTCTGGCAGATGAGACTTTGGTTGGGAGCGAGGTCGAAAGCCAAAACGCTTCCGGGCGCCTCCGGTGTAAAGGTCACCAAGGCGGTGCCCTGTTCGCATAAATAGGAGGTCATGAAAAGCGACTCGCCGGCCAGCTTCCTGCCGAGGCCCGCCGCGAGCCCCCCGCGCGTGCTGGTCTCCATTCTGATGGCGCCCTTCATCCAGGCCATACCACCACTCTCCGTATAAACCGATTCGCCCGCCTCAAGCCATACATCCAGAGATGGCAGATCGTGCCCGTGTATCTCGTACCGCATATGTCTCCTCTCATAATGTGTGCGTTCCACAGAGTACCCGGGCTGCGCCCCAAGCCTCGATACCCCAACGTACACCCTCGCGACATCGTGTGCAAAACGCGTCGTATGGGACGCCGTCGTTATGTGTCTCTGCGCGGTGGGGGGCGGCGGCG
The DNA here is from genome assembly GCA_964407215.1 of uncultured Anaerolineales bacterium. GTDB lineage: Bacteria > Chloroflexota > Anaerolineae > UBA1429 > UBA1429 > CAYOUT01. The sequence goes on from CAYOUT010000003.1 coordinate 157,949, forward strand.
TACAGCTTTGAGTACGTCCTCGGTTCTATCTTCGAACTGCTTCATGGCTAGGTTAGGATCCGAGCGCACCTCCTCTGCATAGTGGGTTATAGCGGAGCGAACGATGTTCGCAAAGACAAAGAACAACTCCTGCCAACGCTCCGACTGGCGCCACTCGGTGTCAAGAGAGCCAGCGACCATAAGAGCACGCAATCCCCGGCTCGCTGCCAATTGTACCCCGCCCTCGGATGGCTGGTTCACAAAGCGCGAGGGATCGTGAGCCGCGCCAACACCCGCTGGCCGGCGAACCTCGATGCCAGCTTGGGTGAGCTGATCTTCCAGAATCTGTCTCATGCGCCGGTTGGCTCCTCCGAGGCGCACGAGGGGTTCGTTCTCGGTACCGCCCAAGATGCTCACACCCAACCTGGAACGCTGCATCAGTGCTCGCAGCCGCATTTCGTCAAAGCGCCCCTCGGGGATGCGCAGCATGTCATTTCCCGTACGTCTGATGCCCACGAACTGATACAGGTTATGGTCGTCGGCGGCAATCGCCTCAGCGAGCTCTCCCGTGAGCGGCTCGATACCTCCAGCGTGTATGGCGGCTACGGTGATGGCAGCTCCGCGGTCGCGGACGATAAAGTCATAATCCACGCCGCGTTGATACGCCAAGACCAGTTCAGATAGGTCGCGAAAAGTAGGTGTCATCAATTCCATCCTCTCAGGCGGGTAGACGGTATGCGGGTATCTGCTCCACGCGGGTGTTCCCGTAGCCATCGGGCACGTGTAAGAGCCAGTGCGGTACCCATGCCAACCCGAAAGCCTCTACCTGGATGTCCACCTTGCGGGGGCGCAGTACAGCGGGCTCGATCCGCAACGTGTCTGGAGCCCATCGACTGCTCGTCGCCTCGAGTTCAGTATCCTGCTCTCGCTCCAAGGCGGCGATTTCGGCGCCCAGCACACTCAGCGTGCTCTGCGCCTCGCTCATCGTATTCTTGGCTTTGGCCGTCAAGCGGCGTTTCTGGCTGGCTCGAGTGACTACGCTCGTCCGACGCTTCCCCAGCAACAGGCTCAGTATAGACTCCCCAGCGCTGGCCAGCTCCTCTTGTTTGCGCCCCTCAAAGTCGATTGTGTGATGTTGCATTCTGTCCTGAGCCCGCGCATACCGCTGGCGCAACTGCGAGAGTTTGCGGTCGTATCTCGCTCGGATGTCGCTTGTCTCTTTGCTGCGCCGAGCTGCGGTCTCTCGGGCGCAGCGCTCCCGAAAGTCCTGCTCCGATTCGTTGACGCCGGACCGCAACCCCAAGTCTGGTTGAGACCAAACAGCCAAATGGTGCTCTCGATAGATATAATCCACAAACTCGCCACGCAAGCGAGTATAAGGGGGCGAGTCCGTCATACCTAACGGTACGATACCGTACGATATAGTACGCGGTGTCACCTCGAGCTGTCTCGGATCCAGCTCTGTAAGGCAATCGTTCCAAGGCACCAGCCCGTGCGCTTCGGGGAGCGGGAGGAGACAACTCACCCGAGCGCTTCGGGTCTGCCTGCGGTCCTCATCGGCATACTGCACCACAGCCATACCCAGTAAAAAAGGCTGATAGACCAGGTGAGCCGACGGCGCCCCTTGAGCAGGCGCACTCGGCACAACCAGTTGCTGCAATGCATCGCGCTCGGAAAGCACTGTCGCCAGATGGTACTGCGCCACTCGAGCATGTATTCGAGGCGGTTGCTCTGTGTACCCGACAAGTGAGGGTTGTTGAGGCTCCGGCGCCAGCGAAGGGATAAGAAGCTCCGCCTCGGGCTCGATGACCGCCACAGGCTCTGTCGCGTCGTCGGCCTCGAGGTGTGGGGCCATCAACTGGCGTACTTGCTGGCGGGTCAAGGGCCCACGAAGGTACGAGAGCGCCCAACGCGTCATGAAAAGCTGGGGGCGTTCGTTGTGTACGTTGTGCAGGATAAAGACTCGTGAGTCCAACGACGAGATTAGCCGATCGAGATAACCTCGATCCAGCATCGTGCCCGATTCGGATACTATGCCCTCCATCCCCTCCAGCAATCGTGCTTTGTCGCGATCCGTCTGGAGTTTGCCGATGAGCCAAGTGCCCATATTCGTGAGGCCCTTGTAATCCAGATCCACCGGGTTTTGTGTGGCCAGCACCACTCCAAGGCCGAAAGCTCGCGCTGTCTTCAGAAGCGTCATCAGTGGTTTCTTGCTCGGCGGATTGCTTGGGTGTGGCGGAAAGTAGCCATAGATCTCGTCGAAATAAAGCAGGCAACGCAGCGACGTCGTGCCAGATTGCTGGCGCATCCAGCCCACCAATTGCTCGAGAAGCAGGGTCACAAAGAACATACGCTCAGTATCGCTGAGGTGAGCGATATAAAAGACGGACACTCGCGGCCTGCCGTCTTTTGTGTGTGTAAGCTGACCGATATTTAGCGGCACACCCTTTAGCCACGCCGCAAAACTGGGCGAGGCCACGATGGCGTTCAGGGTCATCGCCAGGTTGAAACGTTCTTTTTCCGGATAGAACGTATCGACGTCAAAGACGCCGAGCTTGCGCACAGGCGGGCGCTGTATGGCCTCGATGAGCAGGGCCATATCCAAATTGTTGCCTAGGCGCCAATGGTGTTCCAAAATGTGCGAAAGAAGGATGTGCTCGCGACTGCGCATCGGATCGGCAGCGATACCCAAAAGGCCAAGCAACGCCGACACTGTGTTAGCGATGAGCTCGCGGATCGCCTCCGAGTCGTCTTCCCAAGAGAGGCTGGGCGCATCAAAGCTGTGCAACACGCTTATCGGCAGACCCGCTTCACTGCCGGGCGTATAGATGGCAAACTCGGCCGACTCGCGCAGCCTCTGAATACGTTCGCCGCTCTGCCCCCACTCTTCAAGCCCTTGGGCCCACTGCTTGGCGATGGTCTCTGCGTACTCGCTGGGTGTCATCTCTTTGCGGCGGGCATCGTCTATATTCACCCACGGCTCAAAATCCAAAGGGCGCAGCTCTGGAAAGGTGAGGAGAAGGTTCGTCATATCGCCTTTGGGATCGATGACGATTGCGGGGACGCCGTCGAGGGCCGCCTCTTCCAACAGGTCCACACAGAGGCCCGTCTTGCCACTGCCCGTCATGCCAACGCACATAGCGTGGGTTGTGAGATCGCGTGAGTCGTAGAGAATGGGCTGGTCAGCCAGATGCCGACGCTGGGCGGGATCGTAGGCTCTGCCCAAGTAGAATGCTGCTGATTTCTCGATGGTGCCCAATCTGGGAGTCTCCCTCTACAGAGCTGGGGCCTCAGCCTACTCGCCGTTTGCGAGCTGCCTGATGTGTATGTCTCTCTGCGGACTGTTATAACGTATACTCACAAAGGATGGGCTCAGTGTAACGAACTCGACAGGGCGCGTCAATACACGTTGGAGCCGCAGACTCATCAGAAACGTAGTGTGGCCACTAGGCGCTCGGAGCGCAAGAGCAGGTCGAGAGCATCATCGATTTTGCATACGACGACGTCCGCAGCCAGCACAGTACGTGTCGCCGCCCCCTCATTGCCGAAAACCACAATGCCGAGCCTCGCTGCCTCTAGCATGAGAGCGTCGTTATTGCCGTTACCGACGGCAACGACCCCCTGTGCTTCTAAGGACTCGACATACTGGCGTTTCTCTTCGGCCTCACAGCCCGGAGCAATACGATGCCACGCGATGCCCAGCGTATCGGCCAAGCGAGCGGCGGTGCCCAGTGTGTCCGCAGTGAGGAGGCACACGGAGATCAGCTCGCTCAGGACACGAAGACGCTCGTACACGCTGGGACGCAGTGTGCCGTCTGTTGTCAGCGTGCCGTTGACATCCAGAACGAGGTGGGATAGGTTGAGGTCGCCGTAGCCTGGTATAGAGATGGAGATCATCTAGTGCTCCTAGTTGACAGAGCGATAGGCTTGTGGTATATTTTATACGGTACGGGGGTACCCTATATTCAACGAAGATGATGCGCTTTCGTCCTGGGGTGCCTTAACACAGCCGAGTAAGGAGATGCTATGAGTGACCACGTTGGGAACGTTACTGACGCGAGCTTTCAGCAAGACGTGCTCGAATCCAAGATTCCCGTGCTGATCGACTTTTGGGCACCTTGGTGTGGGCCTTGCCGCATGCTGGCTCCAGTGATAGAGGAGCTTGCCGAGGAGTATGCGGACAAAATAGCCTTTGTCAAGATGAACACCGACGAGAATATCACAACGGCCACCAATTTGGGAATTCGTGGCATTCCAACCCTTATTCTGTACGTGGATGGCGAAGAAGCGACGCGCATGGTGGGATTCTCGCCCAAACCAGTATTGCGGTCCAAGCTGGACGCCGTGTTGGCGGAGGTCGACGCTGGATGAGCCAGCCGGCGACTCCGGCCCGCCTAGCGGGCTGGCTGCGTGAGAACTGGATGACCCTGAGCGTGGTGCTCGCGCTGGCCGTGGCGTGGATACTCCTACGCTCCAGCCCCACCGAGATCGAATCGATCGAGGGGCTTGTAGAGGGCCTTGCCCGGGGCGAACCCACTATTGTCACCTTTTACAGTAACGCTTGAAGTGCTTGCCTGCTGGCCAAGCCCGTCGTAGACGGGCTAGAGCGAGAGGTTCCTTCAGAGGTGCAGGTAGTGCGTCTGAGCATCGGGTCGCCCGAAGGGCGAGAGTTGGCGTCTCGCTACCGAGTGCAAGGCGTGCCTACACTCATTCTTCTGGACGGCTCCGGAGAGCCGGTGCTCAGGCAAGTGGGGCGGCTGCAAAAAGCCCCGGTGTTGGCTGTGTTGAGAGATATGAGGGCGGACTCTAGAACGATGGAAAGGTGAATCGGAGATGCCCATCTACGAGTACGAATGCCAGGCCTGTGGCAAGGCCTTTGACAAGTTTGTTCGCTCTATAACTTCGGAGGTCGAGGTAGAGTGTCCCGAGTGTCACAGCAAAGAATGTCGCAAACGCATCTCTTTGTTTGGCACTACGCAGACCGGTGCGGGCACACTGAGCTCGGTCGCTTCGTGTGCGCCATCGGGCGGTTGAGGGATCACTCGTAGGGGCTAGGTAGCCCCTTAGATACTTTGGTGTTGGGGGCGTGGGCTAGGAGTGGCATGCTATCAACTGAGGCGCGCAAGGATTTGATCAGGCGGATGCGCAAGATCGAAGGGCAGGCGCAGGGGATTCAGCGTATGCTGGCCGATGACCGAGATTGCCGCGAGGTGCTCGACCAATTGGCTTCGGTGAGGGCGGCTACGCAGAGCGCCAGCATCGCCCTGATGAAGCATTACGCGCTAGCCTGTTTGCACGATCCCGCTCAAGCCGAATCGCCAGAGAAGGCGCTCGGTAACGTCATCGAGCTGTTGGTGCGCATATCGGATTAGGGTTTGAGAGGAGAACAAGTATGGGCTGGACCGATGTCGCGATATCAGTGCTCGCGGTGTTGGCTATGGCGTTGATATTGTGGGGCCTCCCTAAAATGGGAGTGTCGTGTTGAGGGCCTCGACCTCGTGATGTGGCGGGCCCACATACAGATAATGCCGACCTCGACACCTCTGCCGAGAACCCAGAGTGAGCGACCGGGACTCGCAGCTACTGCATTACGAACCCGCGTGGGCTGTCGATGCGCAGAGCTAGACAGCCCACATCCCTACCCCTAGAATCAATCCGCACAGGTGCGAGGAGGGTGCCATGTCCATGCCGCGTCTCGGAGCACACATGTCTATCCAGGGCGGCCCCGCTAACGCCATCACGCGGGGGTACAGCGCTGGCTGTGACACCATTCAGATGTTCACGCGCTCTTCGAACCGATGGAGCTCTCGTGATCTGACCGAGGAGGAGATTGCCGCGTTCTGGCAGGCCCGTCAAGATACGGGAATCAGCCCTATCGTGGCGCACAGCTCCTATCTGATAAATCTGGCCACGCCAGATGAGGCTCTTTGGGCCCGATCGGTGGACGCGCTGGTCATCGAGTTGGAGCGCTGTCGTCAATTGGGGATCACTAGCTATGTGCTCCACCCCGGTGCACACACCGGCGCAGGCGAGGAAGAGGGTTTGGCGCAAGCGGCTCGCGGGCTCGACGCTGCGCTGGATCGCGTCGGCCCCAGCAACGTCATGGTGGTGTTGGAGATCACTGCGGGCCAAGGCTCCTCGCTGGGGTACAAGTTTGAGCATCTGGCTTGGATCATCGCACACGCAGAGCATGATGACCGGCTCGGCGTCTGCGTTGACACGGCACATGCCCTGGCTGCAGGCTATGATTTCCGTACGCCGGCTGCCTACGAAGCGATGTGGCAGCAGTTCGATGCTACCATCGGCATGGAACGCCTGCGCGTACTGCATCTCAACGACTCCAAGCGTGATCTCGGCAGTCGAGTGGATCGACACGAGCATATCGGCGAGGGATTTGTGACGTTGGAGGCCTTTCGGATGCTGGTCAATGATCCGCGTTTGCGGCGGGTGCCCATGTTGTTGGAGACCCCCAAAAGCCCGGATATGGCTGAGGATATGCGCAATCTCACTCTGCTGCGGAGCCTAGTAGAAGCGGACTAGATCTTGCGAAAGGAGATCGGCTCGTGCAAGCCTACCACTATACCAGTGTCGCTGCACAGCGCATGGAGGGCGTACCTGGTGTTACGCTGCGCTGGGTGATCGGCGACAACGTTGGGGCGCCTAACTTTCAGACGCGCGTCATCGAATTGCAACCGGGCGCGGCCACGGAACACCATCAACACGCCTGGGAGCACGAGGCTTTCGTGCTCGAAGGGCAGGGATTGGTTCTCTCTGCTAGCGGAGACGCCGCTATCGGGCCCGGCGATTGCGTCTACATCCCGCCCGAGGAGCTTCACCAATTTCGTAACGCCGGCGATGGCGTACTACGCTTCATCTGCATCATCCCCAAGCTACCCAAGAGTGCCTGAGATCGCGGCCTGGCCCTTACCTGTGTAGAGTACGTGAGGGCAGGAGGTGCCCCACAGTGATAGAAGCCAAGCTCTACGAAAAGCTCGAGGAGCAACGGGTGCACTGCTACCTGTGTGCCCACCATTGTAGGATCCCCGACGGCGGACGAGGCATCTGTCAGGTGCGCGAGAACCGCGGAGGGACGCTGTATACGTTGGTATACGGCCAAGCTATCACAGAAGCGGTTGACCCCATCGAGAAAAAACCATTGTTCCACTTTAGGCCGGGCAGCCGCTCCCTCTCTATCGCTACAGTGGGATGCAACTTTCGCTGCACTTTCTGTCAGAACGCAGACATCTCGCAGATGCCCCGAGACCAGCGCCGTATCCTGGGCAATTATTTGGCTCCCGAGGCGGTGGTGGGCGACGCACGGTCGAGCCGTTGCGCCAGTATCGCGTACACTTATACTGAGCCCACTGTGTTCTATGAGTACAGCTTGGATATTTGCAGGCTAGCGCACGAGGCGGGGATTGCCAACGTCTATGTGTCTAACGGCTACATGACGTCCGAAATGTTGGAGACCGTGACCAGCCCCGGTGAGCCACCTCTGTTGGATGCCGCCAACATCGATCTGAAGGCCTTTCGTGATACGTTCTACCGTAGCCAATGCGGCGCGCATCTGCAACCTGTGCTGGATGCCCTCAAGTTGATGAAGGCGCGCAACGTCTGGCTTGAAGTAACCACGTTGCTAATCCCGACGCTCAACGACTCGGAGGAGGAGCTGCGCGATCTGGTGCGCTTTATCGCCTCGGAGCTCGGGTCAGAGACGCCGTGGCATGTCAGTCGTTTCTATCCCACTTACAAGCTGATGCACCTGCCTCACACGCCGGAAAAGACTCTGCGCCGCGCCCGCGAGATAGGACTCGAAGAGGGGTTGCTGTACGTGTACGAAGGGAATGTACCCGGCTCTGGCAGGGAGGACACGGCCTGCCCCAAATGTGGGCGGACGGTTATCGAACGCTCTGGTTTTGCGGTGATGACCAACCACGCACTCGGTGGTGTTTGTACTCATTGCGGAGCCACGGTCCACGGCGTGGGGTTGTAATATAGAATCGCGACGAAGCCGGGCGGATCATACGAAGCGGGCGCCGCTACACGCCGGCGCCCGTTATCGGTTGTGAGGCTCCTCGCGCCTACCCTAATCTCCAATCAGGTCGATTCGACGCCCCGCGCCACAGATGAGCTCGGCACAGTCTATGGCCCAGCGGATGCCGCCAACATCTTGGTGGCTAGATCGAACGAGGATATCCCTTACAGGTTAGGGCGCCCAGATAGGCCGCCCATAACCAGCGCGAGCAAGACACGTTCGCTTAGGAACTCGCCTCGTAGAGTCTCGATGTACACATTGCCGGCGCAGTCTCTTGCCCCAATCCTGTTTATTGCGCAGCATCCAGATCGATCGCCACCGCGATTTCGTCGCAGTTGGGGAACTTGGGGCAATCGAGGCAGTCTCCCCAGATCTTGTGCGGGAGGCTCTCGTGCGGTACCACATGGAACCCCATTCGCTCAAAGAACCCCTGCTGGTATGTGAGCGCAAAGACGTGCGTCAAGCCCAGCTCCTGCGCTTCAGCCAGGAGATAGTTTACCATCCGCTGCCCTAGGCCCTTGCCACGCCAATCGGAGACTATGGCCAACGAGCGCACCTCGGCCAAGTCCTCCCAGACGACGTGAAGGGCACCGCACCCCACCACAACACCCTGAACCTCTGCCACAATAAAGTCTCGCAGGCACTGGTAGATCTTGTGGTGAGATCGCGGCAACATCTGCCCCTGCCCCGCGTACCCGTTGATGATGCGCGCTATGGTGGGCACATCCTTCACCGTGGATTTGCGCAGAATAACTTGTCCCTCTTTCGGTTGGGGCGTATGCACCCCCACATCAACACTAGAGCTCATTGAAAACGTCCTCCAGAATGCTAACCGCCTCGTCTATCTGCGCTTGCCCCACGACCAGCGGCGGTAATAGTCGTAGAACGCGCGAGCCTGCCTTGCAAGCGAGCAGCCCTTTAGCGTAACACTTGTTCACCAGTGGATCCACATCCACTGCAGTGGCTATGCCCCAGATCATTCCGATGCCACGCACCTCCTCGATAACGCTGTGGCGGGCTTTTAGCTCCTCCAGGCGCGCTTTCAGGTACCCTCCCATGCTTTGCACCTGGGCTAGAAACCCGGGCGCGAGGATTCTGCTCAGAACGGCTTCGGCAGCAGCGCAAACCACGGGGTTGGCGGCGAATGTGCTGCCGTGGTCGCCGGGAGTGATGGCATCGGCGACGGCCTGCGTCACAAGTGTGGCGCCGATAGGTAGGCCTCCACCCAAGGGCTTGGCCAGGGTAAGGATATCGGGCGTTATGCCGTATGGCGTGTGTGCCCACAGGGCCCCCGTGCGCCCGAGCCCACACTGTATCTCATCAAAGATCAGGAGTACCTCGCGCTCGTCACACAAGCGCCGCAAACCTTGTAAAAAGGCGGGATCCGCCGGGTGAACGCCACCCTCCCCTTGTACAGGCTCCACAATGCACGCACACGTGCGCTCGTCCAGCAGGGCGTCGGCGGAAGCGAGGTCATTGTACGTGGCGAACTTGGCGCCTGGCATCAGAGGACGAAAGGGGTCTTGGTATTGAGCCCGTGGTGTGAGTGAAAGCGCTCCCATAGTGCGGCCGTGAAAGGCATTGGAGAAAGCCAGAATTTCTGTCTTGTCCGCTCCTCCCGAGCTGCCACCTTTGCGTTGATAGGCCCACTTTCGAGCGAACTTGATAGCCGCCTCGGCGGCCTCGGTGCCCGAGTTACAAAAGAACACTTTGTCTGCAAAGGATGCATCCACTAGCATCTTGGCGAGGCGAACCTGTGGAGCAGTGAGGTACAGGTTGGACACGTGCATCAAGCGATTGGCCTGGCTGACGATCGCCGCCAACAAGCCGGGGTCGCCATGGCCCAGCGCGTTGACGGCTATACCGCTCACAAAATCCAGATAGCCCTTGCCCTCCGTATCGTAGACGTAAAAGCCCTCACCGCGCTCGAGAACAAAGGGCGCGCGAGCATAAGTGTGCAGGATGTAGCGATCGTCCAAAATCTTGAGCTGTTCACCGTCCATGATTTCCTCCTGATTCGGGTTGGGTTGGCCTAGAGGGAAGTCAGCTAGTCGAAAGCCGTGACGCAAGAGCCCGTGCCGTTGGCCAATCCGTCGAGATTGGTGATGCGCGCGCAAAGTACCCCCTGATCGATGGCTCGCAACGCGGAGCGTACTTTGGGAATCATGCCACCCGTGATGAGCGATGCATCGATCATCCGCTGGGCCTCCGAGGCGCTCAGGGAGGTGAGCAAACGCTCCTCCTGGAGCACACCCGGCACGTCCGTGAGAAAGGTCAACTCTTTGGCGTGCAAGGCGGCGGCGATGGCCAATGCCGCATGATCCGCATTGACGTTCAGTGCGCGGCCATCCGCTCCAAGAGAGATCGGCGAGATTATCGGAGTATAGCCCGCGTCCAGTAGCGCCTGCAGTGCGGCTGCGTTCACCTGGGTGATCTCCCCGACGCGGCCCAAGTTGCCGGCGTGATGCCGTAGGGGCTGAGCCCTCAGCAGGCCGGCATCCACGCCACTCAGGCCGAGCGCCTCAACACCGTTGGCGACCAATCGTGCCGTGAGTCGTTTGTTCACCAGCCCCGATAGTACCATCTCTGCGACGCGCATAGAGGCTTCGTCTGTAACGCGCAACCCCTCGATAAAGCAGGGCTCGATGCCCAGATGCCGTTGGAGCTCGGCGATCTCTGCGCCGCCGCCGTGCACGACGATCACTGTTCCATCTGTGACAAGCTTGGAGAGCGCTTCCACTAGCGTGTTCAGGACAGGGCCTTCGGCCAACTCTGCTCCGCCGATTTTGATGACTGATAGTGGCTTCATGGTCTTCTCCACAGGCTGTGTTCAGTCGAGCAACCCCAAGGTTTCGGCCAGGCCAAACATAACATTCATGTTCTGCACCGCTTGTCCCGAGGCACCCTTGACAAGGTTGTCTATGGCGGCTACAAGCACGTATTCACCCGGGGCGCCTGCCGAAGCGATAGACAGAGCGCACCGGTTGGTGTGCACCACGTGGGCGAGGCTGGCTAGCCGGCCCACATCCAGCACTTGGACGAACGGCTCTCCCGCGTAGACCTGGCACCACAGGTCGTGAATCGCCTCTTCGCTCCACGAGGGGTCCACATTGATATAGATGGTTGATAGAATACCCCGTGAGACGGGCAACAAGTGCGGTGAAAAGACCACACGCAGCGCTCTGGCCGTCGGCTGGCCAAGCATTCGGTAACTCTGTAGCTCCTGCTCGATCTCGGGGACGTGGCGATGTGCGTGACCTACTTTGTAAGCCGAGAGGTTGTCGTGCACGCTGACAAAATGGGTGGTCTCGGTGGGTTTGGCGCCCGCCCCGGACACGCCCGACTTGGCGTCGACGATGATGCGGTCATCAGCCAATATTCCCGCGCCAAGTAGTGGCCACAGTGCCAGCAGGACACCCGTGGGGTAGCATCCAGGATTGGCTACTAGCGAGGCCTCTGCAATCTGCTCGCGGTAGATCTCTGTTAGCCCGTAGACGGCTTTACCCAACAGAGCGGGCTCCGGATGCGTGCCGTACCATGCGGCATAAACGGCGCCATCCTTCAGGCGTAGGTCGGCCGACAGATCTACACATTTGGCACCTGCCTCCAGCGCTTTAGTGGCCAGAGGGGCTGACACTCCGTGAGGCGTGCAGAGAAAGATCACATCGACCCCTTCGAGTGGCGCTTCGCTTGAGGCGACGAGCCGATAGTCCATTGCGCAGGGGTAGACATCCGCGTACAGCTTGCCCGCGTGCGTGTCCGAGGTCGCAAAGGCGACTTCTGTATCGGGGTGTTTGGACAGAATACCGAGCAACTCGCGGCCCGCATAGCCCGCCGCTCCGTAAATGCCGACTCGAAGCATACGCCGTCTCCTTATGATGAGATAAGAGCCAAATAACAAAAAACCAGCTCCCCGTCTGGAGAGCTGGTGGCTGAATCTTCGTCGATTTTCGCCCAGGCTACACTATCCAGACCAGTGGTCCGGGTATGTCCTAGGGCTCCTCCTCAGAAATGTACCGATGGATAGCATGATCGACCGTTTTCCCTCTGTGAGACTGCCGATAGTGTATGCTAAAGACCCGGCTCTGTCAAAAGCACCGCAAACATGTGGGTAAAGCCATCGCGAGATGACAACAAACCCCCACTCGGCGAGTCGAGCTTACGCTAGCTCTGCTCGGGCATAAGGCGTGCTTCGGTCTCTTCATCAAAGAGATAGGCCGTTTCTTCCGGTACGATGACATCCACCAACCAGCCGGTGTTGACCTGCATCTCCAGCGGCGCCTGCACGCCAAAGATCAAGTCGCCAGCCTGCACATTGACGATCTGGTGGTGCTGGGCAAAATTGGGCTCGGCGTTCAACACCTCTGCCGGGATACGCGGCCCCCCCGAATCCAGGGGCTCGCCCTGAGGCACAATCATCGCATCGCCAGTTCGAAAGCCGAGGGTTATCTTTTGCCCGGGGGTGAGGACATTTCGGAATCCGTGCGGGATGGCCACCGATCCCAAGCTGCTCATCAGCTCGCCATCGCCGGCCACCTCCCAACCCTGTATCAGGTTCATCGGCGGCATGCCGAGGAACCCGGCCACAAACGAATTCACGGGGTTGGTTGTGATCTCGTCGTAGGTACCCATCTGTTCGATCTTGCCGTTGCGCATCACAGCGATGATGTCGCCCAGGGTGATGGCTTCTATCTGGTCGTGTGTAACATAGATGGCGGTGATGGCAAAGCGTTGCAGCAAGCGCCTGATCTCCACACGTGTGCTAGCACGCAGCTTGGCATCCAGGTTCGAGAGTGGCTCGTCGAACAAAAAGATGCTCGGATCGCGCACAATACAGCGCCCGATGGCCACCCGCTGTTGTTGACCGCCCGAAAGGCTGCCGGGCTTGCGCGACAGCAGTGTGTCAAAGCCGATCCCCATGATCTCCGAGGTGATGCGAATACGCTCATTCATCTCTTCGTCGGTGCGTTTGCGCACCTTGAAAAAGAACCCGAGGTTGCCCTCTCCCTTCATGTGGGGATAGAGAGCATAGCTCTGGAAGACCATCCCGATCATGCGATCTTTGGGGCTGATTGTGGTCATGTCCTTGTCGCCAAAGTACACGGTGCCCTGCTCGGGCCGTATCAATCCTGCCACCACACGCAGGAGGGTGCTTTTCCCACAACCGGAGGGCCCCACGATAGCGAGAGTTTTGCCATCGGGGATGGTGACGCTGAGATCGTCCAAGGCGACCACCATATCGCCTGTGCGATGCGATTCCTCCTCCTGGCGAGTCGCATGGATTCTAGAGACGAATTCCTGGTCTTCGAACTCGTTCATATAGTTGCGAACCCCCCGATTGGAGAGGAAGGTCCTCTCGCGTTTGGGCTCATAGATCACCGTCACGCCTTCGAGACGAATTTCGGCCACGATCACGCCTCCTTTTCATCGGGCGGCAAAGTGTTGCTGTGTTGACTTGATTATAGCCCAGCACGGCCAGTGTGCAAGATACGCACATACGGAACGTGCCCACACGGAGCTCGCTGTCTGGCGCAGGTTGTCCTGTCGAGAGGTAGGTGCTATGCTGACCGCGCTATATCTCTCCAGGAGGCTGTGATCATGGAGCATCCCACCGTACTGATCGCCGTGCCGCAACCGCTTCGGGACCGTATTCTGAGCGACGGCGCACTCGCCAGACTATGCAGTTTCGCGCATGTGAGGCTGAATGATGACGGGCGCAACTGGCTGAATCACGAGATCGGCGCCAAGCTGCCCGGTGTGCACGCACTCATCACGAGCTGGGGTTCGCCGGGCCTCGATAAGGAAGCTCTGGCTGCCGCCGACAAACTCATGATCATCGCTCACGCGGCGGGCAGCATCAAGTTCTTGGCCACCGATGAGATTTTCGATAGAGGCATCGTGATCACCCATGCTGCAGCACGAATTGCCGATTCGGTGGCCGAGTATGCGTTACTGATGGCGATGATGGGCTTACGACAGCCCCACGTGTTTGACCATCAACTCAAGGCTGGCGTTGCGTGGCCTGAGGACCCCGCTATCGGGACGCACGAGATCGCGGGGCAGAAAGTGGGGTTATTGGGGATGGGATACGTAGGCCGGCGCGCGGCTCAGCTGTTCCGTGCGGTCGGCGCCGAGGTGTGGGCCTACGATCCCTACCTCTCCGAGCAGACGGCCATCGAATTGGGCGTGCACAAGGGGGGCCTGGATGATCTGCTCGCCGGGTGCCGAGTGATCTCGGTGCATCTACCTGTTACCGAAGCGACACACAATCTATTGGGGGCGCGCGAACTGGCGCTGATCTCCGACGGCGCTGTTTTCGTGAACAGCGCACGTAGCTGGGTGGTAGAGCCAAAGGCCTTGTTGCACGAGTTGGTTGGCGGCCGCTTCTGGGCTGCGCTGGATGTCTTTGATACGGAACCGCTGCCACTCGATGATCCGCTGCGGCGATTGGATAACGTGCTGCTTACGCCCCATGTTGCGGGGCGCACCGTTGAATCGTACGCCAATCTCATGGCCGATGTGATCGACGAGCTCGAGCGGCTCTTTAAAGGGCAACCCTTGCGCTATGCTGTCACCCCAGAGATGCTCTCTATCATGGCCTAGCCGAGCCCTTTTTTTCACGGCAAAGGAGAACGATATTGGACACAACGGATCGGGCGGCTGATGGGGCTCGATTTCGAGAACACCCCATCGTACGCCAGCCCGATATTGCCATCATCGATGCGGGGCTCAAGGCTCTTTCCACTGAGTTTGGCACGGCCGATGTGGTGCCCCCTGAGGGCTGGTGCCCGGAGCGTTTGACGGAAGAGCACGACTTTTTGTGGCAAACGGATAGAGGGCTACTATGGCCGGGCAATGTGGTGGAGGTGGTTCCTTCGCATGACTGCACTACCATCAACTTGCACGGCGCGTAGCAAATGATCCAGGGGGATCGCATGAAGGCTGTATGACCGATAGCGGCTCTGGGCGCGTGCAGCGATAGCGGTGTAACAGGGGAGCTTTCAGGTCTTGTGCTCGCTTTGACGCATCGTCCGCGGGTTCTATAATCAAGAGGGAAGCTTGGCGCGCTGTATAGCCGCGACTTTGAGCGCCGAGATTGGTGCTCATGTGTCGAGTTTAGTATACCGTAGTGGAATGGAGCGGGTGATGGCCGATAACGTCTGTGAAGTGCGTGATCTCGCCGGGCCTGATGGCGTGATTCGCCTCACCAATCTGGCCAAAGCTGCCGGTTGAGGCGGCAAACGGGCCCCTGATGCCCTGGCGCGAGTTACGCGCCCCCTGAGAGAGGTTTTTGAGGAGACGGACTTTGGCGATCTCCTTGTCGGCCTGTCTGTCGCCGACGATGCCGCGGTGTGGAAGGTGAGTGATGACCGCGCTCTGGTGTTCACTGCGGATTTTTTCACGCCCATCGTAGACGATCCTTACGACTATGGCGCGATCGCTGCCGCCAACGCGTTGAGCGATGTCTATGCTATGGGGGGTGAGCCCTTCTTGGCACTCAATCTCGTGGCGCTGCCCGAGGGCCTGCCGGATGAGATGGCTGCTGAGATCGTGCGCGGCAGCGCCGAGAAAGCCAAAGAGGCTGGCGCCGTCGTTGCGGGTGGGCACACAATAGATGATGATGAGCCCAAGTTCGGCCTCGCTGTGCTTGGTTGGGTGCATCCCGAGCGTGTGCACACCAAAGGCGGAGCTCGCCCCGGCGATATCCTTCTGCTCACCAAGCCGCTGGGAGTGGGTATGATCACTACGGCGCACAAGGCGGGCGAGGTGGACCCCCAGCACGTGGCGGTTGCCACGGATTGGATGAAACGCCTGAACAAGGACGCGGCCACTGCCTTGGCCGAGGCGAGCCCCAGCGCTGTCACTGATATCACCGGTTTCGGGCTGTTGGGCCACCTATGGGAGATGATCGGCAGATGCGAGGCTCAAGCGCGTATTCATTTCGATGCGCTACCGTTTCACCCGGGCGCGCTTCAGTACGCCGATGAGATGCTCTTCCCTGGAGGGGCCAACAACAACCTGCGCGCCTATCGGGAGTTCACCACCTTTGATGACGGGTTGCAGCTCGAGATGCAGCTGCTCGTCGCTTGCCCTGAGACGTCGGGCGGCTTGCTGATCGCGATATCTCCGGAGCAAGCCAAGGTCTTTGCTCGCCGTTTCGCAGAGCTTGGGCACCGAGCTTGGCGCATCGGCGAGGTGATTGAGGGCGAGCCCAAGATCTCGATTGTGTGATAGGCGCCTCAGGCGGCGCCGCTCGAAGGGGCTCCTCACGGGTGGTCGCAGTGATAGGCGAATTACCATGCCACGCCCTCCAGCATGCTCACTAGATAGAAAACTCGTCCGGCCGAAAGGCGGGAGGCAATCCATGGATTTAGTTCAAGCCGCAGTACATATACTCCAAGAGACGGGAAAGCCCCTCCACGTATGGTCTATCGCGCAGCGTGCCGCGGATTTGAATTTAGCGAATGGCGCAGACTCGGCGCTGTGGCGCAATATGGAAGAGGCAATACACGATGCGCTCCTGCAGAGCAAGGCTTCGGACCTAGTCTTGCTGGGGGAAGGCTTCTATGCGCTGCGGGCGTGGGAGTACGGTGCAACAGCTGGGGAGACCGAGCCTGTGCCTGGGCGTATTATCGTCTCGTGGCGGGCCCTGGCCCAACAACACGCGCTGGAGCGAGGGCTGGTAGCAGGGAGTAGCCAGCGAGGGCGGCCGGCGCGCTATGTACAGGTGATGACGGTAGGCATCACGCTGGGAACGCTGGCTGCAGTGTTGGGGTACACCCTACGGAGGTCGACTAGGGCCCAAGCTTAGCCCGATGCCACTGCGTATTCTCCTTTTGACGATGCGCAGCCTTGCCGCTACAATTCGCCCTGCCTGCCGAGAACCTAGTGTGATGAGCTAGCGAAGCGGGAGAGTGCTCTTGCTCACGTTATATAATGAACAAAGGGGTCGATACGAGCCCTTTGAGCCGTTGAATGATGGCGTTGCGACGATCTATGTTTGTGGTATTACTCCTTACGATACGACCCACTTGGGGCATGCTTTTACCTACGCGAGCTTTGATGTGCTGATTCGATACCTCGAATATCTGGGGTATCGGGTGAATTATGTGCAGAACGTCACGGATATCGACGATGATGTGCTGCGCAAGGCCCGCGAAGTGGACGACGACTGGTGGTCCCTGGGCAACCGCTGGACGCGCCACTTTATCTCTGACATGTGTGAACTGAACATTCGCCCTCCCGACGTCTACCCCCGCGCGACCGATGTGATTCCCGACATGTTTCCTCTCATCCAGAGGCTGCTCGATAAGGAGTTGGCCTATGTGGCCGAAGGCAACGTCTACTATGCGGTAGCAATGGATGGGGGGTTCGGCCAAGTGAGTGGCCTGTCTCCGGAAGACTGGTTGCCTACGGCAAACGAGCGCGGCAACTATCCCGAGGACCCCCACAAGCGCGATCCGCTGGATTTCGTGTTGTGGCAGGCTCAAAAGCCCGGCGAGCCCGCATGGGAGAGCCCTTGGGGAAAGGGGCGCCCCGGGTGGCACATCGAATGCAGCACAATGTCGATGAAGTATCTGGGTGAAACGATCGATATCCATGGGGGCGGTGGGGATTTGGCTTTTCCTCACCACGAGTGCGAGATGGCGCAGTCCTGTGGCATAAGCGGCAACGATGTGTTCGCTCAATTCTGGATGCACACGGCTATGGTGCGCTATTGTGGCGAAAAAATGAGCAAGTCCTTGGGCAACCTGGTCTGGATCCGTGATCTGTTGCGTGAGCACACGCCGGACGCTGTGCGACTGTTGATGAGCACCCATCCCTACCATGAGACCTGGGAATATGACGCCTCCGAGCTCGGACCGGCGGACGATCTAGCGCGACACTTGATGCAAGCGGCGACGTTGCTCACGGGCTCCGGGGAGCCCTTGCCGGTGGACGACTCGGTGCGGGCTTTTGAAGCTGCCTTGGACGACAATTTGGATACGCGGCGTGCCCTCGACGTGCTCTCGTCTCTGGCGGATCGAATTCATGAGGCGGCTCTGGAGCGGCGGTCTGTAAGGGCGGCCCAAGATACGCTGCGAGAGCTCGGGGCTGTGTTCGGGCTGCGCTTCGATGGCGAGGTCGAATCCCGTGTCAGGCGAGGCTGGGGCGCCCACATGGCGCGTTTCCGGTAGATCGATGTCTCCATGCTGAACGACGCGCTCGGTAGGCGCGTCGTTTCAAATTAGCCTCCGAGCACGCAACCTATTTCGTCTGCTCGAGCTGCGAGGCCAGTTTCTTGGCGGACAAGTTCTTCTTGCATGCGGGACAGCGATAATAGGGCCCGTAACGCCCTATACGACTTTCCAGCGGCGTGTGCTGGCACTCGGGACACACAAGGTCCACTATCTCGATTTCTGTCGTTGTGGGGGTGCCCCGTTTGCTATCGCTTACTCCCAGCTTGCGGAGCGAGTGATTGGTTTCACACTTGGGGCAGCGCAGATATTCGCCGTATCTGCCCTTCTTGGGCTCCAAAGGTTTGGCTCCGCATTGGGGGCAGGCCGTTTCAATCGCTAACGCTTTGATGCGCTCGCTTAGGATGGGGCGAGTGTTCTTGCATTGGGGATAGTTCTCGCAGCCCAAAAAAGTGTTGCGTCCAAAACGGACGATCTTCATGCGCCCTTTGCACTTGTCACAGATCTCGCCTTCGACGTACTGCTCCTCCTGCTCGCTGGCCTCCTGAGGTCTGTTGAGATCCAACGTGTAGCGGCAGTCGGGGTAGCCGGTACAACCCAGGAAGCGCCCAGCAGCGCTTACGCGCACCTGCAACACGCGCCCGCACTGTGGGCAGGTCTGTTGAAGCAACTCCTCCGGCACGCCTGCCAACAGGGCCTGTTCCACGGCTTGGGGCATCCGCTCGCGTGCTACCTCCAACTCTGGTCGAAAGTCGTTGTAGAATCCACCGAGCATGCTTTGATAGCTCAGTTTGCCGGTGGCTACGTGATCCAGCTGCTCTTCCATTCCCGCTGTATAGTTCACATCCATGATGTCGGCAAAGGTGGCAACCAAAGCATCGCACACCAGCATTCCGAGGTCGGTGGGAGCTAGGCGCCCCTTCTCTTTGGCCACATACCCGCGATCTTGTATGACGCCTACGATAGAGGCGTATGTAGATGGCCGGCCGACGCCGTTGGACTCTAGTGCTTTGATGAGTGTCGGCTCGGTGTAGCGCGGGGGCGGCTTGGTGAAATGTTGCTCCGGAATCAGTTTGAGCAGATCGACCGTCTCGCCCTTCTCCAAAGGGGGCAAGCTTTGCGCTCCTCCCTCTTCGACATCATCGTCCCGCCCCTCGGTGTACACAACCAGATACCCAGGAAAGATCAACGTGGCTCCTGTGGCGCGGAACAGGTAATTTTGCGCGGCGACGATATCCACGGTCATAGTAGAGTAAACAGCCGGTCTCATTTGGCTGGCCACAAAGCGCTGCCAGATCAACTCATACAGCCGCGACTGCTGTCTCGTGAGGTGTGCCTGTACCGCCTGCGGCGTCCGCAGGGCAGAGGTGGGGCGGATCGCTTCGTGAGCTTCCTGGGCGGCCGCAACACGGCTGCGGTAGACGGGCGCGCGCTCAGGCAGATATTCCGCTCCCCAACGCTCTTGAATGAGGTCTCGCGCCTCTTGCTGTGCTTCGGGCGCAACGTGGGTGGCATCCGTGCGCATGTAGGTGATCAGACCGACGCGTTCACCCTCCAGGTCGATCCCTTCGTAGAGCTGCTGCGCAAGACGCATGGTCTGTTTGGGTGAGAAACGCAGCTTGCGCCCGGCCTCGGCCTGTAGCGTGCTGGTGATAAAGGGCGGTTGCGGCTGTCGTTGACGCTGACCCTTCTCGACGCGCGTGACGGTGTAGATAGCCCCCTCCAGGGCAGCCAAAATGCGATCTATGTTACCCTTGTTGGACAGCTCAGGGTCTTTCCCCTGAACCTTGTGCAAGCGTGCGCGGAAGCACTCCCGCCCCTCACTGCGCCTCTGCAGCTCGGCCTCCAGTGTCCAGTACTCCTGAGGCACAAAAGCCAGTATCTCGCGCTCGCGATCTACTACCAATCGCAGGGCCACGGACTGTACGCGACCGGCGGATAATGCTCTGCGAAAATTGGAGGAGAGGATGGGGCTGATCTGATAGCCCACTAGACGGTCCAACACTCGACGCGCTTGCTGCGCATCGATGAGGTCTCTGTCAAGCTCGCGCGGGCGCTCCAGCGCCGCCTGTACGGCGCTTTTGGTTATCTGATCAAAGGTGATGCGGCGCGTCCTGGCCTCGTCGATGTCGGCCGCCTGTACCACATGCCAAGCGATGGCTTCCCCCTCACGGTCGGGGTCTGTGGCCAGGTAGACCGTGCTCGCGCCCCGAGCTGCTACGCGAATTTCGTCGAGTACTTTTGCCTTGTCGCGCGCGATCTCGTACCGCGGGCGAAAACCCTCCTCGGTGTCCACACCCAACTGTTTTTTCGGCAGGTCGCGTACATGACCCACCGATGCCTTGACAGTATAGTCCGAGCCAAGGTACTTGAGGATGGTCTTGGCTTTGGAGGGTGATTCGACGATCACCAGATTCTTGGGCATATCTGCTGCTCCTGTGGCCTCGCCGCCCAGCCTCCTATTACAACTGAGCCGGCGGGGCTCTCGCATGATTCTAATGCGTTGGAGTGCCGCAGCCAAATAACATATGCTGCAGGCTGCCGGGAAAGACTCCACATCGGGCACTTGCAAAGGGAGATCAATTCACGTTTTGACAGCCTCTCCCTCAAGGGTATCATCAGAATGACGCCCTATCACGGAAGGAAAATGTGCCTTGGCCGAGCAGGAGCAAGCCCGTAGTCTGTTGATCAAGCCAGCATCAGGCGACTGTAATCTGAGCTGCACCTATTGCTTTTACCACGATCGCCCGACAGACCCCTACAAAGTGCAGCGCCGGCGGCATATGTCGCTGGAGGTGTTGGATGCCCTCATTGCGCAGGGGATGGCCCTCGATCGGCAGCACGCTGTTTTTGGCTGGCAAGGTGGCGAGCCCACCCTGATGGGCCTCGAGTTCTTTCAGCACGTCGTGGCGTTGCAGAGCCGCTATGGTGCGCCCGGCCAGGTGGTGAGTAACGGGGTCCAGACCAACGGGGTGCTGCTGACACCCGAATGGGCGCGCTTCTTACGCGAGTACCATTTTCTTCTGGGCGTGAGTCTCGATGGCCCGGCGCCCTATCACGATACCTATCGCACCGGGGCGAATGGCTCCCCGACCCAGGAACGGGTGCTGCGGGTGCTGCGTATGTTGCAGCGCTATCGAGTCGATTTCAACGTACTGTCGGTAGTGAATCGACTGACAGCGCAACATGGCGCCGAGGTCTATGACTATCTGGTAGATCAGGGCTTTCAATACCTGCAGTTCATCCCCTGTGTGGAGACCGATCCGCGGACGGGGCAGCCGACCGAGTTCTCGGCGGAACCCGAGGCGTTCGGAGAGTTCTTGTGCACCGTGTTCGATAGGTGGTACAACCACGGTAACCCGGAGATCTCGGTTCGAGATTTCGACGCGATCCTCGCTATCTATCTCGGGGAGAGTGCCCCGCTCTGCTGCTACCAGCCTCGTTGTGGCGACTATTTGGTGGTGGAACACAACGGAGATGTCTACCCCTGCGATTTCTTTGTGCGCGACGATCTCTACGTCGGCAACCTGCTCGAGACGCCACTCGAGGAGCTCTTTGCCAGCGAAGCTCTGCGGTGTTTTGGGGATGCCAAGGCCGAGCCGCGTCCCGAGTGCCAGCGCTGCGAGTGGCTCTTTATCTGCCAGCAGGGATGCCCCCGCTTTGTTGGAGTGGGTGGCGATCCGCAGCATTATCTCTGCCGAGCCTACCAACGCTTCTTTTCGCACAGCCATGCCGGCTTTGCCGCGCTGAGAGATCGCATTCAGGGACAGATACCCCAGCCGGGCGCGATGCCCGCCGTGCAGCCCGTAGGGCGCAACGATCTCTGTCCCTGTGGTTCCGGCAAAAAATACAAACACTGCTGTGGGCGGAGAGCACGCACATGAGCCGCGCGCTAGTATTCGATTGGGGCGGCGTCATCCAGCGCACTCACACTTGGGAGCCGCGCCACGCGTTGGATCGCGAGTTGGGGCTGCCCGCCGGTAGTGTGGAGCGCGCTGTGTTCGAGAGCTCCGTTTGGGAGCTAGCGAGTACAGGGGGGTGTAGCGCCGACGAGGCTTGGAACGCTATTGTCGCTTCTTTAGGCTGGCCCGAGGGGCGTCTCTCCGAGTTCGTGGAACGCTTCTTTGCTGGAGATCGCGTGGACCAGGACCTTGTGTGGCTGGTCCGCTGGCTGCGTGCTCGAGGAGTGAAGGTGGGGCTGCTGTCGAACGCCCCTCCCGGGCGCTCATCTTCGCAGAGTGCCAGCGCGCGCTGGGGGATGGAGGGGCTGTTCGATGTTCAAGTCTTCTCCTACCAAGTGGGAGTCCTGAAACCGGATCCCCGCATGTATCGCGCCATCCTAGAGGCCCTCGACGTATCTGCTCGCGAGGCGCTGTTTGTGGACGATGCAATCACCAATGTCCAGGGCGCCTTGGCGGTGGGTATGCAAGCGGTTCATTTTTGCGGAGTGGACGCGCTACTGCGCGAGTTAGTGCGCCACGGCTTGCCCACACCAGCGCCCGAGGATCTCTGGGGGTAATTGGCACAGTTCGAACCGAGGCCCCCCGCGCGGATGGGCGCATGCGGGGGGCTACCGCGGTTCGTTTCGCCAGGAGTGCGCCTACTCAGCCATGATCAGGTAGACCGGGCCCAAGAGGCCGCTGGGGCGCTCTTGGCCCTCGTAGGCGTTGGCGTTTGTGTTGGCCACCGTCACCTCGAGGTGGTTCTCACCCGGGTGTACGCACTCGGTAATGTCCGCCACGTAGGGCGCCCAAGCCAGCGGCGCCAACACACAGCCATTGATGGTAATCTGCGCCGTTTCCAGCAGCGAGCCCAGGTCGATCAGCACATGTTGCTGGGCGTGAGGGCGATAGGGGAACTCGAACGTTGTGCGGTAGATCCCTTGACCGGAGTAGCACGCCAAACCCAACTCGTGCCAGCTGAGCAACTCGCCCTCGAAACAATGCTCCCCAACCTCGTATTCCCAGTCAGAGAGCCGATGTGTGGCCGTGATCTGCACCGGCTTGGGCTCTTGGGGGTCTCCGTCGCTCAGCACTACGATGTGCGATTCCCAGGGGCCGAACACCAGATCGAGCGCGGTGCGTCCATCTTTGGTCCGCTCGGAGGGTAGTGACAGGCGTTCGCCGTCCGTCAGCTTCCACTGCTCGGCCAACGGCCCACCCACCAACTGCAGATGTGCGTTGAAAGGGCGATCCGATTCGTTCACGATAAAGTAAACGTGCATCCCTTTCACTAGGCGCTTGTGGTACTTGAGAGCGTAGCGCAGAGGGCGGATGGTGACCTGTCGGCCCGAGCCCGTGTACTCTTCTTGCCAGACGAGGTGGTCGTCCTCTTCGTCAACCGTGAGTTCCAAGTCGGGCGCCACCACCTGGCGCAGCAGCCGCACCAGGCTCTCGGATCCCTGGGGCACAAAGCCGACCTTCCCTGCTCCGTGCGCTACCAAGCCGGGGAGCTCGAGCGCGGCGAGTTCCTCGTGCAGTCTATCCCAAGCTTCCGGCACATCGCCATTCAGCACAACGCCGGGCAAGTTGTTCGCAAAAACCACCACTCCACCGGCTCGAGCAAGCGTTAGCAGGCGCTCCAGCGTGCTCGCGGTCAGAACGTCCACTTTGGGCACTACTACCGCGGCGAACTGCTCATCCGCAACCTGTAGCTTGCCGCCATCCGTTTTTGCCGATTCGATGACACTCTGGTCTACCAGGTCAAAGTCGAGCTGGTTCTCCAACAGGCGATGGGCCAGGTTGAACAGCGAGAGATCGGTTTGCAAGACTGGGAGGTGCTTCTCGGGCAACTGCCACGCTGCCCAGGCGCTCCCATCAAACGAGTGCGGCGCATCGGGCATCATGGTGGCCCAAGCCTGCTCGCTAGGATAGTAGAGCGCTATCGGCGCTACATGCGTACCCTGCGACAAGATAGCTGACAGCCGCGCGATATAATCCCACAGCGGCTTGCTGTGTTCCCACCAGGGGTTCTGAAAGAACTGGGAGGGCGGACACTCGCGTTGTCGAAAGCCCTCTGTGCTGTAAAAGAAGGCGTGCGGGTTCAGCATGTTGATGCCGCGTACGTATTGGTAATCTATAATACGTTTCATGTAGGGCGGCGCCAGCTTCCAACCTGTGAGGGCGAACGTCTCGCTGAGCACTCTGGGCTTGCCGTGGGCGTGTGCCACGGAGGACACCAACTTTTCGGACATCTTTTCGTAGACCTCGTCGATGCGGTCTACGCCCGGCACGTGGAAGGGTTTGAGCGCCATGAAGGGGCTACCAGCTGTGCGTGTGACCTCGAACAGCCACTCCTCCCAGTGTAGATGGCCGGTGAGCATCACGCCATGTGCCACGCACCAATCGGCCAGCTTTTCGAAAAAGCGCTCCTGGATCAGCTCGGACACAGTCAGCCAGTAATCGTAGCGCACTTGCATCCCGCGTTCGCCCAAGTCTTCCCACAAACAGGGCAGCCACGGCATCAGAGAGTATCCCCTGCGGCGTTCGAACTCCTGGGCCATGTCATGAGTCCAAGTGATTGAGCCGAGGTTGCGGTCCCAAAAGTTGTTATAGAAGCCCGGTTCGTCCACAAAGAACCCGAGAATAGTGGATCCAAAATGCTCTTTGAAGCGCTGATAGTACTGCTCGTGGGTTTCCTCGATAAAGGCTTCGGTGGCGCGGCCGTTCGCCAAGTCTACATAATAGGTTTCCGAGTACGCCGGGAACCAATCGGTACGCTCTTGACGCATCACCATCACGCACCAGTAACCCGCGGGCACATCCCACGCTACGCGACCGTGTTCAATGGGCAGCGGGCGTGGTTGCTCTTGGGCGTAAGTGTGGATATGTGTGGCGCGGTCGTGCCACGGAGTGGCCACCTCGCCCTCTTTGTTAAAGGCCAGAGGGTTGGGGGGTATGGTCTGTGTCTCGGCGATACGCACCCCGGCCACGGCACGCACCTTATCGGCTTTTGCCAGGTCCAGACGAAAAGCCGACGGGCCTTCGATGTAATGCCGCTCCACCACGAGGTTCTGTCCAGCGAAATTTTCATCGCGGGCCAATACACGCCCGCCGGCGTAACCACTGGGCCAGTTGTCTTCGTCGTAGAACCAGACTTTCATGCCCAGTCTGGCAGCTTCTTCTACTGCCACACGACAGCGATCGAACCAGGCTTCCGATAGGTATTCGATCTCGAGACCCAGGCGTGCGTGGATCATGAACACACGTATCCCTTGCTTGTACATCAGATGGATCTGACGAACCAGCTCGTCAGGGTCGAGGTCGCCGTTCCAGAACCAGAAGGGTGCCACCGAATACCAAGGGTCCGGAGCGCAAAAGGTGTTTACGAGATGGTCCATATCATTCCTCCAGGAAGCTTGATGGCAAATGCCAGCTAGCCAGCACTGTATACATCATCACGTACTGGGGGCTGGGCTTGCGCTTGCATCTCTGAGCGCTTCATACTGCGCGTGGAGGTTCGCGTGCGGTGTATCCACCGGCACCTCGCACCCCGCACTCACCATCACGCGCTCATCCCCCACGGCAAGGCATTTGAGCGTGGCCTCGGCAACCTCTTTCGGCGTGCCCTTGAGTAGTACCTCCACTGGATCAAAATTGCCGTTGGCGCAAGCGCGGCCGCCAAAAGTGCGCACTGCGGCGCCGAGGTCTACCATCCAGTCCAGATCGATGATATCGGCGCCGGTCTGCACCAGGTCATCCAAAAGCCGTGAGGTGTTGCCGCAGATATGCAACTTGACCTTGGCGCCCGCGTCGTGTATGGCTTTGATCATACGCTGCTCGTAGGGCAAGGCGAACTCTCGATAGGTGCGCGGGCTCATGAGCGAAGCCACTGCATCGCCGATCCCGATGATATCCGCTCCTGCTTCGACTTGGGCGAGCGCAAACAGGATGCCTGCCTCAGTGCAGAGATGCAATAGCTCGTGCGCTGCCTGAGGCTCGAGCACGGTATCCTCCAGAAAGCTGGACACACCACGCAGATCGGCGGCCTCGGCAGCAGCCCCTTCGACCCATCCACAGATGGGGTAATAGCCACCAACTTTTTCTCTATAGAGCTGCACACCCAGCAACCGATCGCGCGTGCGCTCTCGCTCCCAAGGGTTCCAGAGCTGAAGTTTGCTACGATCATTGTAGCTGGCCAGCAAAGGGGTACGGCACACCGGCACGCTGTCGAATGGGAACTCGATCTCGGCACCGAAAGCTGACGCTTCGCGCCACGGGTCTGAAATGACGCTGACGAGGTCGATGTGAAATGCCTCACAGGCCCGCAGGTTGGCCTCCACCAGCACACGGTAATCGCGCGCCAGAAGGTCGTAGGTAGAGCCGATGTAGCGAGCTGCAAAGGCCATGAGGATGTTCAAGTTGGGGACACGGTCTACACTGTCGCCGGCCATCCGCCGTGACACGCGCTCATATGGGGTTAGCATGCGTACAGGGCCTCCCTTCGGCACCAACGGCGGATACAGCACAGGCTAGGCCGGAAAGGAGCCTTGACAGAGCTCGCCCGCTCCCCTAAGATTCCGGTCAATGGACACACAAGGAGATGCTCTTGTTCGTCGCTGGCATTGATGTGGGTACTCAGGGTGCTCGAGTCATCATAGTAGATCTCGATGGGTGCGTCAACAGTGAGGCGAGCGAAGCCTTCCCGGCTTCGACTCTCGTCTCCAAGCGCCCCGGCATCTTTGAGCAGGATCCTCGCCTGTGGCGTGAGGCGGTATATGCGTCGCTGGCCGGCGCCATGCGCAGCTTCCGACAAAACGGCGGACACCCGGAGCAGGTGGCCGCTCTCGCGGTGACCTCCACGTCTGGGACGCTCTGTTTGGCTGACGTGGAGGGTGAGCCGCTGGGTCCAGCAATCATGTATTCGGATGCGCGTGCCACGGCTGTGGCGGATGAGGTGCAGGCCGCGGGCACCGCATGGGCCGACAAGCTGGGCTCTCGCATCACCGCCTCTTTCGCGCTAAGCAAATTGCGGTGGGTGCAGGCTAATGACCCTGGGCGTCTGGAGCGAGCACGCTGGTTTCTGAGCCCCGCGGATATGGTCGCGGGGTGGCTTTGCGGGGAGCAGGGGCACGCCGATTGGACCAGCGCGCTAAAGTGGGGCTATGACGTTGTGGACCTCTGTTGGCCGGGCTTCATAGGCGAAGCGCTGGGGCTGCCGATGGATAAAATGCCTCGCGTCCAGGCGCCCGGCAGTGTGATAGGGCCTCTGAGTGCCGACGCCGCTGCGAGAATGGGCCTGACCACCGAAACGTTGGTAGTGGCGGGCGCCACTGATGGCACGGCTTCGCAGATCGCTTCTGGCGCAGTGGCCGTTGGCGATTGGAACAGCACTCTGGGGACCACCTTGGTGCTCAAAGGGGTCAGCGAGGCGCTGCTGCGCGACCCGCTGGGGCGCATCTATTGCCATCGGCATCCGGACGGCTATTGGTTGCCGGGGGGCGCTAGCAACACGGGCGCCGACTGTTTGGCGCAACGGTTCGATCGCCAGCAACTCGAAACGCTGAACGCGGCAGCTCTCGGTTGCTCGCCGACGGATCTTGTCCTGTATCCCCTCGCGCGTCGAGGGGAGCGCTTCCCTTTCGACCGGCCCGACGCTGAGGGCTTTGTGTTGGGAGACGTAACAGACGTCACAACGCACTATGCGGCGCACCTGGAAGGGCTGGCCTACGTTGAACGTTTGGCCTATGGGGTGGTAGAGTCGTTGGGTGCCCGGGTGAACGATACTGTCTATGCGGCGGGGGGCGGTACGCAGTCAAGAGCGGGTCTGCAAATCCGGGCCGATGTGCTGGGTAAGCGCCTCGCGGTGGCCGGGGCGCCCTCGGGCGCCATGGGCGCCGCGATCTTGGCGGCACGCGGCGTAGCCTTCCCTTCGGTGGCCGACGCAGTGAAGGCTATGGTGCGCTGCACACTGACGGTGGATCCACGCAGAGAATTAGAGAAACCCTACCAACAACGGTATCAGCGCTTCTTGGAGGCTTGTCGCGAACGGGGTTATATCGAGTGAGCATCTTCAAAGCCTGTGACATACGCGGCGTGTACGGCACCGACTTGAATGAGACTACCGCATACGACCTGGGACGGGCGATGGGCACGCGTCTCCTCGGAGATGAAATAGTTGTCGGTGGAGATCTGCGCCCCAGCACACAGCCGTTGAAGCAAGCCTTGATCGACGGCTTGCAGCGTAGTGGGGCTCATGTGGTGGACTTGGGCATACTGCCGACGCCAGCGTTCTACTATGGCAAACAGATCCTGCGTGCAGCTGGTGGGGTGATGGTGACGGCATCACATAACCCGGCTCGCTACAACGGCTTCAAGCTGATGCTTGGCGATCTTCCCATCCTCCCAGAGGATCTGCAATCCCTGGCCCAGCAGATGCGCGCGAAAGAGTATGCCGACCGCGTCGGGAGCTATCGCCAAGAGCACGTGCTGGAACGCTACCAGACCGCACTGTGGAGCGCCTTCCCCCATCTGCGAGCACGGCGAATAGTTGTGGACGCCGGCAATGGTTCTATGGGGCCCGTGGCGCCGCGAGTGCTAGAGCGAGCCGGCCAAGTGGTAGAGCCTTTGTTCTGCGAGCCAGACGGCACTTTTCCGCATCGTGATCCCAACCCGGCCGTGCCAGAGCATCTCGACGCTCTCGCAGGGCGAGTAGTCGCCGTGGGGGGAGAACTGGGGGTGGCTTACGACGGCGACGGCGATCGCGCTGTGTTCGTCGACGGCCTGGGGCGTGTCATCTCGGCCGACCGCACCCTAGTGTTGATGTTGCGCTATGCGCTGCGCAAACACGCCGGCGGCCGCGTGGTGTATGACCTCAAATCCTCTTCGGTGGTGGCCGACGAGACACGGGCCGCTGGCGGCGTGCCCATCATGGAGCGATCGGGTCACGCCTTTATAAAACGCACTCTGATTGCCGAGGACGCCTTGCTCGGGGGGGAGATCAGCGGGCACTTTTTCTACGGCGAGCTGGGGGGCGACGATGCACTGTACGCAACACTCTATCTGTTGGACGTGTTGGATGGGCTGGGGGCCTCTCTACAAGAGGCGCTTCGAACGGTGCCCAGCTATCCCATCACACCGGATATCAGGCTGCCCTGTCCATCGGATGAGGCGCTGGGTATCCTAGACCAGCTGCGACACACGTTCCGAGACCTGCCGATCAGTCAACTCGACGGCGTGCGCATCCAATTCCCCCACGGCTGGGCTCTGGCGCGCATCTCGGTTACCGAGCCGCTTATCACGTTACGCTTTGAGGCTCAGACGGATGCAGACCTCAAAAAGATCCAGGCGCGCGTCCGCGGGGCTTCGGCCGAGCTGGATGCTCTCATGGGCCAAGCGGGAATATAGCTCACTCTGAGGCGACGTGCGGCAAGAGAGGGCGATTTTCCAAACGGTGGGCAGGGCACGGGCAAGCACGGGGTGCTCACACCGCGCCCCGTGCTTGCCCGCCCATAGAAAGCGCTGTGTTAATCCAGATGGAACACTTCTTCGAGCGGAGTCATCGCCTCGTCAGGGCTTTGCCCCTCGATCCGCTCAAAGAAGGGGGACATTTCCGCTTGCCAGCGAGCGTTCACCTCGCGTTGCGCCATGCCGGCTCTCGCCGCCTCGAAATCCTCGGTCTCCAGATAGCCAAAGAGCAGGCCGTCCTCTTGTAAAAAGAGGGAGTAGTTGTGCCAGCCCGTCTCACGTAGAGCCTGCTGCATATCTGGCCAGACCGCTGCGTGGCGCCTCTTGTATTCCTCGATATGCTCTTTTTTGACCTTGAGAATGAATGCGATGCGCTCCATGTTCTGTCTCCCTTGCGGTTTGTATGTGTTGGGTACGTTCTGGCTCGTAGCCAGTCTCCCGGTGCGCCATCTTGGCGCAGAGGATGCGGTTGTACGGGGCGGTACTCTACCAATGATCGGAGGGCGCAGACTGTGCCTTCTCAGCCAAGTTGCGTAGCTTGACTGTTGCCTCCGCCAGGCTCATCCCGTGCGTAAACAGGCTCGAAGTTCCACCTACCAGTAAATTGGCTCCTGCGGCGACCATACGCGCCGCATTCTCCCAAGACACGTTGCCATCCACTTGGATATCCACCTGCAGGCCGTGCGAGTCGAACAGCCGGCGCGCATCAGCGATCTTTTGCAGGGTGGCCGGCACCAGCCTCTGTCCCACAAAGCCGGGGTTGACTGTCATGATGAGCAAGAGATCGAGGTCCTCTAGCACATAGTCCAGTGTGTGTAGCGATGTAGCGGGATTCAGAGCCACACCGGCCTTGATTCCCAGGCTGCGGATGGCGGCCAGCGTGCGCTGAAGGTGAACGCAAGCCTCCTGGTGCACCACGAGGATATCTGCACCGGCCTCCACAAAAGTCTCTAAATAGCGCTCTGGCCTCTCGATCATGAGGTGTACATCGAGGGGGATGGAACTGGAGCGATGCACAAGACGTGCGATGTCGGGGCTCAGTGCCAGATTGGGGACAAAGGTGCCGTCCATGACATCGATGTGCAAATAGTCCACGCCAGCCCTCTCCATAGCGCGCAGATCCCGTTCGAGGTGCAGGAAATCCGCGCAGGCCAACGAGGCGCAAATCCGGATTGGCGGGCGCGTCACGCGGTGTCCCTCGTGCTCTGAGGGTGTACGATGACCTTCATGCCCGCGTGCCCCTCCGCCGCAGCCAGAGCCTCGCCTATGCGCTCCAGTGGGAAGGTGTGGCTAATGTACTCTTTGCCCTGGATCACTCCGGCAGCGAGTAATTCCAGCGCTAAGCGATGTTGTCGGGGTACACTGCCATGGGAGCCGGTGACCATGAGCTCCTTATAGTGCACTAGATTGCTATCCAGCTCGATGGGGGGCGATCCCTTGGGGAGTCCACCAAAGAAGTTGATGCGGCCGCGGTTGCACACCATTTGCAGGGCTTGTGCGTGGGTCTCCACCGATGAGTTGGCGGTGATCACCACGTCAGCGCCCTCGCCGCCCGTCGCTTCCAGCACCGCAGCAACGGGGTCCACGTCTTGCGTGCAGATCACCTGGTCTGCGCCGCCCAGGCGGTAGGCCACATCCACACGCGCCCGCGATCGTTGCACCCCCAGCACACGCATGGCGCCAAAGGAACGCGCTAGTCGCATCATCATGCACCCAGCAGGGCCCGCGCCGATCACTACCACCACATCGCCTAGTGTGATGTTGCAGAGCTCTAGGCCGTTGATACAACAAGCCAATGGTTCCGCCAGGGTGGCTTCATCGTAGCTCAGGCCGTCCGGGATATGGTGTACCGCCCCATAGCGCACAGTAGTGCCGTTCAGCGGCATACGTTCTGCAAAACCACCGGGGAACTGGTAGCCGATGGCATAGTTGATGGCGCAATTATTGCCCAGCCCTTCACGGCACCAGCGACATTCGCCACAGGGAACGTCCGCACCGGTGGCTACGCGATCTCCCACTTTGAAGCGAGTCACTCGACTGCCGACGGCGATCACTTCGCCGGCGATCTCGTGCCCGATGATCTGAGGTGGTGTGACGCGCGGGTTGCCGTGGTGTAGAATACGGATATCCGATCCGCATACCGCACAGGCGTGCACCTTAAGAAGGAGGCTCTCCTCGTCCGGCAAGGTGGGGTCGGGCACCTCTCGAACGGCAATACGGTCCAGGCTCTCCAATACAGCGGCTTTCATCGTCGCTCAGTCCCCCTTCTAGGCTTTGTTGACCAACACCACCCGGTTGTAGAATTCCACATGCGAGCGCATCATCTCCAGCGCGCTAACTCCTTCGGATAGAGGAACGCGGTGGGTGATGAGCGCCTTCAGGATCAGGCGTCCGGCCGCAAGCATTTCCAAGACCACGCGCCATTCATCCACTGGCAACGCGGCAAAGCGAGAGTTCCAGGTCCCCCTAATGGTGAGTTCTTTGCGTAGTATCTGAGACACTGTGGCTTGCGGCAGGGTGACGTCTCCAGCAGGGTTACCCATGAACACCACTCGCCCCAAAGGCCGCGCCATGCGCAGTGCTTGTTCGTAGGTCACACTGGCACCCGCTGCCTCGATCACCAGATCGGCGCCACGTCCGGCCGTCGCCTCCGAAACGACCGCTACCGGATCGCTCTCGCGCGCGTTGATGGCGTCTCCCAGGCTCATCTCTTCTACCACGCGCAGCTTGCAGGCGTCGATATCCACTAGCAGCACGCGCCCCGCGCCGGTCAATCGCGCCCACTGTGCGACGAGCAAGCCGATGGGCCCCGCTCCCAGCACCACTACCGTATCGCCCGGCTCCGGATCGCCCTGGCGTATAGCGTGTAGGGCCACAGCGGCGGGCTCTGTGAGAGCGGCCTCCTCCAGATCGACGCCGTCGGGCAGCGGGATCAGGTTGGTCTGTGGCGCACGCACATACTCGGCAAAACCACCATCACTACGCGACCCCAAATAATCGTAGGCTATGCACTGGCCGTAGGCTCCGATCTCGCAGTAGGCGCACTGGCGACAGGGGATAAGGGGCTTGATGGTGACCCGCTCGCCCACATGTCGCGGACCGCTTCCTACAACTTGCTCCACCACTCCCGCCAGTTCGTGGCCGGGGATGAGTGGGAAGCGATAAGTGCCGTCCTCATAGACTCGTGGTAGATCCGAGCCGCACACGCCGGCCGCCGCGACGCGTACCAATGCCTCCCCTTCGCGGGGCTCGGGCACTGGTACTCTCTCCAGTCGGAGATCACCGATGGTGTGGAGGACCAAGGCTTGCATCCGTTCGGGCATTGACGGTCTCCCCTCGATGGTGTGGGCTAGGCCCTACGCCCTGGCTCGTGCTCGGCCAAGACATCGGGGCTCCAAGGGCCATCCACGGGCAAGAGCTGGCGCCAATACTCGGCTGACGCCTTGAGCTCCGGCACGACCAACGGCTCCACCTCGAACCGTTCGCGATGAGAGATCTCGAAAGCCAAAAAGACTTCTTCCGCGCCGCTCTCGTATAGCGTCGTCAGCGTGCGCAGGGGGTCGATGATGCCCTGGGCGTTGTATTCTGCAGTAAAAGGCCAATGGCGGCTGTGCCCGTGTTCCGTTTGCTGCAGATGAACAATACCAGCATCGCGCCCTAACGCACTCAGCCAGTCGTACGGATCCCGCTCGCTCGGATGCGGCGCGTGACCGATATCCAGGCAAAAGCGCATCGGCACACCGGCATTCTCGTTGACGCGCTGCAAGAGCTCACGCGCCCCCGCGATGGTATCCCCCATCTCGCGTGGAATCGACATGGTCTCGAAAAAGATGTACTCCAACCCCACCTCGCTGGCATAATGTGACAACTCTTGCCAGAGGCGGATGGCATCGTCCACGCGTTGCCGATAGCTGGTGGGGTCGGCGAGATCCTCCACCGAGAGGATACCAAAGTGGCTGCCCACTGCCCGCGCCCCAAGGCGCGCCGCCAGGCTGGCAAAGCGCCGAAACCAATCGCGCCAAGCTCGCCTGAGCTCCGGATACGGATACATAAAGTGATTCACGCGGGTGTAGGTGCTGGTCATTAACGAGTGGACGCTGATTCGATACCGATCGAGCGCCAGTTGAATCCGCTCCATCTCGGCCTCGAGCACGTATTCGGGCCAGAAGGGGTTGAGCAAATCAGCCACCAGCTGCACGCTGTACAGACCAAACTCCTCGGCCACGAGGCGCGCCCACTCATCGGGTTCTGGAAAGCGGTTAGTGGCAAAGCCGAGATTTGTTCCGAGGGTAAATGTTGTCATACTATGTGCTAGACTCCACAATGAATGCGCCGCTAGAGGGTTCGTTAGCCTCCTGTAGGCTGTTGGCTCGCTCGGGGACTGTCAGGGCGAGCGATAAAGGGCTTCCCTCAGGATACACGATACATGTGCTCCATGCAAACTGCCATCTGTGAAAGAGCTTCATTTGACCTCCCTATATGCACAGGTACCATATACTCTAGCGATGTTGCTGCGGGTTCCTTATGCGGAAGCCGGCGAGTGTTGTTGGCCAGGAGCGGGTGATGGTGGTGAAAAGAGCGTTTGCTGCGGGGCTTTTGCTGATTGTGGCCATTCTCGTGCTGATTGCAGCAGGTAGCCTCCGTTACGGAGGCCCAGGAGGCCTATTGCTGCGCGTGCAGGCCGAGTTCAACCGGCGGCCGCAAGAGTTGCTTGTGCCGACACCTTTGCCCACCGCAGAAGTGCCCGCCCCTTCTGTTGCCCCCACGGAGTGCGCCTGCGGTGCCGCCTCGGCAACGCCCGTAGCTGCCAGCCCTTCGGCTACGATGGAAACACCTGCCGATCCGGAGGCGACCTCCACTACAGAGCTACCGACGATCACCGAGGAACCCAACCCCACTGCCGAGGCCACTCAGGCTGCAGCGGCTCCAGCTGTGGAACTCACCGGCTTTGCGCACGAGTGGCAGGGCTGGAACAACTGCGGCCCCGCCACGTTGGCAATGTATCTGAGTTACTATGGGAACACAGAGAACCAGACCGATATCGCCAACGTCGTCAAAGAGAACAAGGATGATAAACACGTCGGTGCTGACGAGCTCGTCGAGTACGTGCGCTCTCGCGGCTTCCAAGCTATCCTTCGAGTGAACGGCGATGCCCAGAAGGTAAAATCGCTGCTGAACGAAGGAATCCCTGTGATGGTTGCAACCTGGAACGAACAAGAGCCGGGTGACGGCGCGGGGCACTATCGCCTCATCACAGGCTATGATGACGCTTTGGGCGAGTGGATCCTGTACGACTCTCTCTTGGCTACTGCTAGAGGGATTACGACCCCTTACGAGGGCATTCGTATATCGTACGAAGAGCTAGATGAGCTGTGGGAGGTGCTGAACTACAAGTATATCCTGGTATACAGAGAGGATCATGCGGTTGCCGTGCCGAATATCCTGGGCGAGGACATGGATGATGCGCTCATGTGGGCTGATGCACTAGCGGCGTCGCAAGCTGCTGTCGAACAGCGGCCTGAGAACCCTTTTGTTTGGTTCAATCTGGGTACCAGTCTGGTGGCCGCTGAGCGATGGGACGAGGCGGCTGCAGCTTATGATCGCGCCCGCCAGATTGGCTTGCCCTGGAGGATGCTTTGGTACCAGTTCGAGCCGCTGCAAGCCTACTATGAAGCCGGCCGCTTACAGGAGGTTGTTGCCCTGGCTGACGCGACTATGGCACACACTAAGGATCTGGAGGAGCTTTATTACTGGAAAGGGATGGCCTTACAGGCGCTGGGCGATCCCGATAGCGCCCGCGCTAATCTGGAGCGCGCTACGCAGCTGAGGCCCAGTTTCACAAGCGCTTCGGAAGCTCTACAGGCGCTGGAGTAGTTCGACTCGTCGGTGTGTTACGCCGTGTGACGCCCGCCCCAGCCGACCGCGTAGATGTCGGCGCTCACAGTCAGCCAAAGAACGACACCACGGAGCCCTATGATTTCACCTTCCGGCACAGCCCCCGAGAGCATCGGTACACGCAAAGAGAACTCACTCCATGCCGCGCTCAAGACCTGGTACTCGCGGCCGGGTGACCTTCTCGAGGCCCCAGTGGATGATTTTATCGTCGATATTCTGCGGGGCGATACGATCATCGAGATCCAGACGCGCAACTTTGGGGCGCTGAGGGCCAAGCTTGCGCAGCTTTTGGAGCGATACCCCGTTCGTCTGATCCACCCCGTCGCGCACGAGAAATGGATTGTGCGGCTGGCTGCGGATGGCCACACTCGCTTAGGTCGTCGCAAATCTCCCAAGCGGGGATCGGCTTTGGAGGTGTTTCGCGAGTTGGTCTATCTGCCGGAACTCTTGCTTCATGCCAACTTTTCGCTCGAAATAGTGCTCACGCAGGAGGAGGAGGTTCGTTGCCAGGACGGGCGGGGCAGTTGGCGGCGCCAGGGGTGGAGCATCCTGGATCGACGGCTACTCCAAGTGGTCGATTGTGTGGAGCTGAAGGATGTCGGCGCCTGTCGGTGCCTCCTGCCATCGTCTCTGTCTCAGCCCTTCACGAGCAGCGATCTGGCAGAGGCCCTGGGAGAACGGCGCGCTTTGGCCCAGAAGATGCTCTACTGCTTGCGCAAAATGCATGTGGTACACACAGCCGGCAAGCGCGGGCGCTATCGGCTCTACACCGTGATACAACACAAAGGGGTCTAGCAGATGAGGCGGCTGTAGCCAAGCTTTCGCCTACGCACGGGTGCCGCCGGTTGCCTGCCAGGCCCCTTTTATACGTGTTGTCGATGTAGAGTCTAGAGCGCAGCTATAATCGCTTCCGCCATCTCGCGGGTGCCTACTGCTGTAGGATCGTTGCGGTCGGTCTTTAGGTCGTAAGTAACCTGTTTCCCCTCTGCGATAACCTTCTCCACTGCTCGGTCGATCCGATCCGCCGCGTCAATCTCGCCCAAGAAGCGCAGCATCAGTGTCCCACTGCGGATGGTTGCTGTGGGGTTGACTTTGTTGCGCCCGGTGTATTTGGGGGCAGAGCCGTGCACCGGCTCGAACACAGCGATATCGTCGCCAATATTGGCTCCCGGGGTCACCCCCAAGCCACCCACTAACCCAGCGCATACATCGCTCACGATATCGCCATACAGGTTGGGCAATACCAGCACATCGTATTCGTGCGGTCTCTGTACAAGCTGCATACACATATTGTCCACGATGCGATCGTTAAAGTCGATGTCGGGATACTCGGCCGCCACCTGACGCGCAGTGTTCAAGAACAGCCCGTCCGTCAGCTTCATGATGTTGGCTTTGTGCACCGCGGTCACCAGCTTGCGGCCGTTGGCTTGGGCGTATTCGAAGGCAAAGCGTACGATGCGCTCGCTGGCCTTGTGCGTGATGATACGAATCGCTTCCGCGGCTTGGCCGGGAATCACATCGTGCTCGATGCCAGAGTACAAGCACTCGGTGTTCTCGCGCACGACGATGAGGTCTACGCCACGATAGGGTGCGGGCACCCCTTCGAAGCTCTTGGCGGGGCGCAAGTTGGCGTACAAGTCCAGCTCCTTGCGAATGGCCACGTTGACGCTGCGGAAACCCTTGCCCACTGGTGTGGTGATAGGCCCTTTAATACCCACGCGGTTGCGCCGGATGGAATCCAGCACGTGCTCAGGCAAGGGTGTGCCGTATTTGTCGATGACGGCCTCGCCAGCCTCCTGAACATCCCAGTCGATGCGCACACTCGTCGCCTCGATGACTCGCCGCATAGCATCGGCTACCTCGGGCCCGATGCCGTCGCCGGGGATTAGCGTTACCGTGTACGTCATAGCTCATCCTCTCTTGTTTCGAGACTGTGATCTCAGGCTGTCGCCTTGATATAGTTCAACAAGCCGCCCGCGAGTATGATCCCAGTCTGACGTGCAGACAGGTCATAGTGCACGGCGATGTCGAACCCCCGTGTTTCATTGCGCACCACCAACGGGGTGCCAGCCTGTAGAGACTCGCGCACCCCATTCACACGCAACATGTCGCCCTGTTGGCAGCGATCGTAATCGGCGGGGTCGGCAAAGGTCAGCGGCAAAATGCCAAAGTTGATGAGATTGGCCTCGTGAATCCGCGCAAAGCTCTTGGTGAGCACCGCTTTGACGCCCA
Source organism: uncultured Anaerolineales bacterium (assembly GCA_964407215.1). Taxonomy (GTDB): domain Bacteria; phylum Chloroflexota; class Anaerolineae; order UBA1429; family UBA1429; genus CAYOUT01. Next base: position 195,673 of record CAYOUT010000003.1, read on the forward strand.
GGTACATCGGCACCAGGGCGGCATGTTCCCGGCTCGAGCCCTGGCCATAGTTCTCGCCGCCCAACACAAAGCCGCCCCCCACTCTTTTGGCGCGCGAGGCGAACTCGGCGTCCAGCCTAAAGAAGGCGAACTCGCTCATGGCAGGGATATTGGAGCGGAGTGGCAGCACTTGCGCGCCGGCGGGCATGATATCGTCCGTGGAGACGTTGTCTCCGGCCACTAGAAGGATCTCCCCTTGTAGCTCGCTCTCGAGTGGGCCGCGGGTGGGTAGCGGCTTGATGTTCGGTCCACGCACAATCTCCACGCTTGAGCCATTCGCCAAAGGCGGTACGACCATGTTGTCGTCGAGCAGGAAGGACGCCGAAACGGAGATAGCCGGTGGCTCGCCCAAGGAGCGCGGATCTGTGAACACGCCGCGAACGGCTGCAGCTGCACACACTTGGGCGCTCGCGAGGTATACTTGGGCGTCAGCAGTGCCGCTCCGCCCGCGAAAATTGCGGTTGAAAGATCGGAGCGAGACCGCGCCGCTGGCCGGGGCTTGCCCCATGCCGATGCATGGGCCGCACCCCGCATCGAGGATACGCGCGCCTGCCGCAATCAGATCGGTTAGGGCGCCGCTTTGGGAGATCATGGTCAGCACTTGTTTGCTACCGGGGCTTACAGTGAGCGATACATCCGGATGAACCGATTGGCCGCGGAGCATGGCGGCCACTGTCTCAAGGTCCTCGATGGAGGAGTTGGTGCAGCTTCCGATGCACACCTGGTTCACGGGTTGACCGATCAGGTCGCGCACTGGTACTACATTGTCGGGACTGTGCGGGCAAGCCACCAGCGGCTCCAGTTGAGAGAGGTCAATCTCTATGGTCTCGTCATACAACGCATCCACATCGGCTGATAGAGGCCGCCAGTCGCTCTCGCGCCCTTGTGCGGCCAGGAACTGACGCGTGATCTGGTCGCTCGGAAAGATCGAACTGGTGGCGCCCAACTCGGCCCCCATATTGGTGATAGTTGCACGCTCAGGAACACTGAGAGTCGCCACACCCGGGCCACCATATTCGACCACTTTGCCCACCCCGCCTTTGACGGAGAGTCTGCGCAGCAATTCGAGGATCACATCCTTGGCTGCGACCCAGGGGGGTAGCTCGCCGAGCAGGCGTACGTGCAGCACTTTGGGTGTCGTGATATAGAACGGTGCGCCGGCCATGGCCACAGCCACGTCCAGGCCGCCCGCGCCGATGGCCAACATCCCCAAGCCGCCACCGGTGGGCGTGTGACTGTCGGAACCCAAGAGGGTCTTGCCTGGTGCACCAAAGCGCTCCAGATGCACTTGGTGGCAGATGCCATTGCCGGGCCGCGAAAAGTATAGGCCATAATGGGCGGCCACCGTCTGGAGATAGCGATGGTCGTCGGCGTTGCGGTAATCGGCTTGCAGCATATTGTGGTCCACATAGCTTACCGACAACTCTGCCTTGACGCGATCCAGACCCAACGTCTCGAACTGAAGATAGGCCATGGTGCCCGTGGCATCCTGGGTGAGCGTCTGATCGATGCGCAAGCCCATTTCCGCTCCCGGCTCCATGCGGCCGGATACCAGATGCTCTCGTATGATCTTGTGCGTGAGATTGTGGCCCATGAGGGGTCCTTTCCTGATTATGCTGCTCGCCGCAGCTCGGCCTACAGCGTGGCATGATGTGTTGCGGGTCGGTGGCGTCTCATGGGCCGCCACCAGATAGGTCAGCACACAGACGCGCTATAGGATCCGTGAAAACGGCGGGGGTTGATCCTCCACGACGAGGGCATGGATACGAATATGGCCAACCGAGGAGAAAAGCCACCGACCTATTATGCACGAGGGCACTACGGAGTACAAATTGGGTTCCCGAGCCGCTACGCCTCGGGAACCATGCGGGGCGGTTTTCAGTGAGCGCGACGCCCGAGAGACCAGACTCGTGAGACAGCCTCACTCACGCGGACTCCCAGCTCACGCCACCCCTGGCTTGCCCGCGTGTCCCATGAGCTGAGACTGAGCAGCAGGCCGAGCCCGGCGCACACTGCGAATAGGCCACTCCAGATGGCCCAGAGCACTTGGCTATCCCGCAGGTCGTGCAAGGATTCCAGCCATGCGACTGCGGTGCTCACCCAAATCCCCACAGACCCTGCGGCAAAAGTGCTCCAACTCTCCGAGAGCAGGCGCGCTGGAGGCAGCATCAAGATGGTTGCCAAGGCGGTGAGCAAGGTCAAAAGAGGCACTAAGACAGACCACGGCAGAGGCTGCCACGTCTCCTCGGCGGCAGCACGTCGGCTTTTAATAGATCGCATGACTCTGGTGTGCAACTCCGGTGGGACAGACTCCAGAGGCATACCTCGCAATGCATCTTCCATCAAGTAGATCTGATAGAGGCGCTGACGGCACTGCGGGCATTGTCGCACGTGGGCTCGCAGGTGTTCATAGCGGGCTGCGGTCGGCTCACCATCGGCCACAAACTGGAGCAGGCCCTGTTGGATGGCTTCACATGGGGGCATACATATCTTCCTTTTCGAGACGCAGTGTTTTGGCCAGAATCTTGCGCGCCCGGTTGAGGTGGGCCTTGACGGTCCCGATAGGTATGGAAAGCAGCTCAGCGATCTCTCGATAGCCCAGTTGGTACCGATAGAACAATGCGATGACGAGTCGGTACTTTTCTGGCAATCGTCCGACGGCCGCCCAGATAGCCGCATCCCTCTCGCTACGCATGGCTACGTTGGCGGGATCGGGCTCCCGCGCCGCCAGATAATCTAGTGCCTTGTCACTATCCACTACGTTGAGCTGTGCGCGCAGTGTGCGGTGCCTGTTCAGACAAGTGTTCACAGAGATCCGGTAGAGCCAGGTGCTGAATTTCGAGTCGCCCCGAAAGGTGGGCAGAGCGCGCCAGACGCGCAAGTAGATCTCTTGCGCAGAGTCCAAGGCCTCATCCCGGTTGCGCAGGATGCCATAGGCCATGTTGTACACGCTCGTCTGCGTCTTGAGCACAAGCTCGGAAAACGCTATCTCGTCCCCTCGCTGGCAACGCGCCAACAACTCGGGAGAAGGATCGCTCACAGTGCCAGCCCCCGCCCGCCAATCATCGGGTATGAGAATAACCACATATTACTCGAACCGTCCCAGGCCTGGATCTTTCTCTATTGGAAGCTCACTGATCGCCCGAAAGAGATCCTCATGCTCTTTGAGCACGTCGGGCAGCTCTTCGTCCGCCATGGAGCCTGTCAAAGGCGCGTCCTTTTCGGGCACTGCGCTAGACGTCAGGAAGTAGATCAGGATCATACCCAACCCGACGAACAGCGGGATCAGCCCTCCCAACAGCCACGCGCCCGCTCCCAGAGTGGCCAGCCCCAGCAGCAGCGCTGCCCCGCTCATCGCGGTAATCACGCCGCCCCACAATACTCCTCGGCTTCCGTGCCGTCGCATGCTCGTGTGGCGGCTCAGATCCTCTAGGGAATACCCCAACTGCGCCAGGGCGACGCGCTCTTTGTAAGCGATGTACCGATTCATCGTGATAAAGCCCAACGCCGCGATGAGCAGCAGCATGGGCATCAGGACGACGATCACTAGTTCCGGAGTCATCCGGACCTCCTCTTAAGCGCCGATTGGCATCGTTACGTGGCGTATGCAGCACATACTCAACATATGAGACACGGCTCGATAGCCGAGGGTTACAGATCAACCTAGCTGAGCGATTCCTCCAGCAAGTCAAGCGGTACCGGGACCCCGCCATCTATAGGCAGCGCCAACGTGAACACCTCGTGCGCTCGTACGTCGTGGGTCCAGCAACGGTCCAGAGCGGGGGAGGTCAGCGTTATACGCGTCGGTTCACCCGACGCCTCGTACCCTCGCACCAGCAGGCGGTCTCCATCCTCTGCCAGCTTGACGGTGCTGAGCACGATACTCTCTGGGGCGGCTCGAAGAAGCGATAAAGTGTGCCACGGGCCCTCGTGTGGTGTGGCGGGAGCCGCTATCAAGGGCTCTTGCAGCTCGTAGCTGCGTCGCCCCGGCGAGACTGCACGCCAATCGCCCGTGTGAGGAATCAGGACGTAACGCACCACTTGCTCGCCTTGATCGACGAAATGATATGAAACGCCGGGCACTACCCGTCGTGGATCGTGGAACGCGTAAATCGGGCTGCGAAGCACACTCAACCGTAGCTCGCCGTCCAACGCATCGTAGCCGTATTTGCTATCGTTCAGCAGGCAGAGGCCGCGGCGGCCGGAAGTGGCTTGGCCGGTGAGGTCCACCCAACCCTGGCAAGGCTCCTCCTCCCCGTTGGCCTGTCGCGACACCCAGCCGTAAGGCGCCGATGAGGCTACGACGCCCCCCGAGATGGCCAGCGGAAAGGCCAGCTTGAGCATCTTGAACTGCTCGTGCCAATCTACCGTCATAGTGACCTCGATGGCTGCTGATCCTGTACGTAGAGCGTACTCTTGCACGATGCTCGATGATCCCCACGTGCTGCGCACCCTCAACGCTGCTCCAGTGGGGCCGTTGTGGAGGAGTTCCGCTGGGCTTACAGACTGGAAGGAGCCGAGCACATCTCGGAAATTGACTATATCATGGCTCCAGGTATCGCTGTCGTCGTGGATTACTAGCGGCAGGCAGGCCGGGCCGGAGAGCAATTCCTCGTGTCGCTGCAAATCACGGATGCTCGCCAGCGCGCCCGTCTCGGGATCCACACGTAGGCGATAGTACTCGTTCTCGATGGTGTCAGCGAACACTGTCGGCGGCTCTTCTGCTGGCGGATCCGTCTCGGGGATCGAGACGTACAATGGGCAGGCTCCGAGCGCTGGCACCGTCACCAGGGCCTCGACGTGTGCGATGTATGTGTTGAGATCCAGCTCTACGTCTAGCAACTGGCAAGGCACCAGGTTGCCATCCGTATCCTCGATGCGCGGTGTGCCCGGATAGCGCTCTCCGCGAAAATCGTGGCGCCAACCGCCCATGGGTAGTGCCAACCGCACCGTATCGGTGCGTTCCCAGGGAAGAGTGTTCCACACCAGCACGGGGTGGTCGCGATCCAATACCTCAACCTTGGCCGCCAATGCGGTGAGAGCTTGGTTTTGTACCGAGATGGCTAAGGCTCTTGCGCGCTCATAGTCCTCCCAGGCTTCGTCGTACGACTCCCGGATGGACGTCCCGGCCATGATGTCGTGGAACTGGTTGAACAGTACCTCCTCCCAGGCCTTTTGAAGCTGCGGCTGGGCGCTCGGTGTATCGCACAGCAGGGTGGCCCACGACGCCAGCCTCTCCGCCTGCATGAGGCCGTGCTCTGCGTAGCGGTTCTCTTGCTTCACTCGCGATAGGGCTGTGTAACACCCTCGCGCGTGGTGCTGCAGTTCGTCGTGCAACACCGGCCAATCGCTGGACAGTTGCCGCACACGATCAAAATAGGCATCCGGCGAGGAGAATACAGGGATCGCCCCGACATCCGCGTCCAGGGTGTCGACGAGAGCCTGTACATTGCGCCGCGTGGGCCCTCCGCCATGGTTGCCTACGCCGTAGAAACACATCACCATCGGCAAGCCCTCAGGCGCTTCGTCGGCCGCGGCGCGCATCCGCTCTAACACATCGGCATTGTCCGGGCTGCCATAGTGTAGCGGCGGGCGGCAAGCCAACACTCTCGCGCCTCCCGGCGCTTCCCACCAGAAGGGGCGATTCGGCAGGTCTTTCTCGTGGGGGCCTGGCCTAAAGAAAACATAGTGTTCTAGCCCCGCTAGCTTGAGGAGTTGTGGCAGCGTCCCCGCGTGCCCAAAGGAATCCACATTGTAGCCGACGCGTGCGCGCCGCCCAAAGTGCTCTTGTAGGAAGCGCTGTCCGTACAGGCCGTGGCGCGCAAAAGACTCTCCACTGGGGATATTGCAGTCGGGCTGTAGCCACCAGCCGTTCACGAGCACCCAACGTCCCTCTGCCACGGCCTGTTGGATGGCGGCGTACAACTCCGGATCATCTTCTTGCACCCAGCGGTAAGTGACAGCTCCACCGCTTGTGAAAACGTAAGCGTCGAACTCTCGAATCAGAGCGATGGCGGTGTGATAGGTGGATTGTACCTCGGCGCGTCCCTCGCTGAGGGGCCATAGCCATACGGGGTCGATGTGAGCGTTGCCAACCATATGCACGGTGACTCGGTCCGGTCGTTCCGTCATCTCTACTGAATCCTCCATAGCACATGATGCGAATCATGGTGTCGAGGTCTAATACCTGAGGCTATTATACTTGATCACACTATCCTTGACACCTACAGGATGCTCAAAGTAGAATCGCAGTGTTCTCGTCTTGTGCAGACTAGAACCACAGTGCGCGGCAACCACTCTAACCGGAGGACGGGCATGTCGGAGAGCGAAAAAGACTATTCGGTACTCGAATTGCAGGCTCGCTGGGACAAGATCCGTGTGGCCAACATCTATGACACGTTAGATAAAATGGGTTACAGCAATCAGTGTCTTGACCTGGGCATCCGCCCCCTTTTGCCGCATCAGCATCTGGCGGGGAAAGCAGTCACTGTCTCCGGCAGCCGCGACCCACGCACCAACGAGGAGATTCAGGCCCAGCAGGGCGAACCCGGCTTTGCCAGCCTGCAGGAACTGTTGTTCCCCGGCGCTGTGGTGGTGGTGGAGGGCGGGGGCGAGCCGTGGACTGGCAAGTTCGGCGAGATGACGAGCTGGCACCTCAAACAGGGAGGCGCCAAAGGGATCGTCATCGATGGCCATATCCGCGACTATCTCGGGCTCATCGAGATTCCAGATTACACCGTCTGTGTGCGTGGCACTTCACCTGTCGAATCGTACCGTCGCTGGCGCATCCACCGCACCAACAAAGTCATCGCTCTGCCGGGAACCCTCACCAGCCAGGTGCGTGTAGCGCCCGGCGACTGGATCGTCGGTGAGGCCGACGGTGTCATAGTGATTCCCCAAGAGATATCCATGGAGGCCTTGATCAAAGCGGAAGAGATAGAGAGGAAGGAAGAGGCAACTCGGCGCGATCTGGCTGCGGGTGTGCCCTTTGACGAGGTGTTCAGGCGTTACGGTAGGGCTTGACCCGTGAAAAGCAGAGGGCGGCTCTCGCGAGAGTCGCCCTTGTATTCTGGCCCTATACCATTTGTATGTATCGATAGCGGGCTTGTGGCGCTGCGTTCTAACGCTCCTTGGTGCCGCATTCGGGCGCCAACAAGCTGTCCAGCAACGGCTGGAGTCCCGCTTGCCAACGAGCCCAATGCGTGGGTATCTCTTTGGGCTCGACGAGTTGAAAGATCATTTCACCATCGGCGGGACGGCTGACGGGGAAAGGCACTCTTCCCGTGTAGCGATGGATCCAGTAGCAGACTCCCGCGATGAAGGCGATGGGTCCCAGCAATCCAAGAAGCACTCCTTTAACGAACTTGGCCACCTTCAATCGCCCCCTCTATTCTGCTGACGAGCCTATCCACCTGTGCAGCCGCTTCGCCCACCTCCACCAAGACCCCTTTTGACAAGCATGGAATTACTACTTTCCCGGTGGACATATAGAGCCACAAGAAGGCCACCGGAAAGGCCAGGATGTTAGCCCCCGCCCACACGCCTGAGAGGAACCGTAATAGTTTGATCATACGCCGCCTCCTGCCCCGGTTTGTATGTCCTCCAACTGACGGATAACTGATGAACGGTGCACTTTTCGCCCCTCGGGCGCGCCCTCCGCGATTGCGCTCATACCCGCCGGGATGTGCACGCCAAAGAACAGCTCGCTCGCCCCCGACAGGAAGAAGTCTTGTTGGCCTCAGCACCTTGTTAGCACCAAGGACGACATACTGCCGCTCATCAAAGCGTCGCGTGGATGTCAGAGCGAGTTCATCCGCCCCCGCTATCCATGTCAGAGCGTTATTCGTGTGAGCGCCTACACTGCTGATCGGTGTTGCATATTGCAGCACCGGTTGCGACGATCGCATCTTAACATGGCGCGGTGGGGCGGTCAAGCAGAGGGGAGGCTGTCATCGTGCCGGCCTTGCGGCTCGAACGCGGTTGCGCTAGGATGGTGTTCGTGAGATGACACGAATCATATCACCCCGGGAGTCAATGCCATGCCCGACCGTACCGAGATCGCGGATCTTCTCGTCAGGACCGAATCCTACCTAGTGGACGTGCTGCTGCCCTTCTGGATCGAGCGCTCGCCGGACCGCAAGATGGGCGGGTTCCTCACCTATTTCGATCGGCAAGGGTCCCCGACGGGCGAGACCACCAAAACCTTCCTGATGCAAATCCGGATGCTCTTCACCATGGCCAGCGCCCACCGAGCGGGCTATGGCGGTGGGCGCTGTGCCGAACTCTCTGACATGGGGGCGGGTTTTGTTCTGGAGCATTATTGGGATCGCGAATACGAGGGTTGGCTCTGGATCGCCGATCGCTATGGCCGCATAACCAACGCCAGCAAAGTGGGATATGGGCAGTGTTTCGGCGTCTATGCCTTTAGCGAATATGCCCTCGCTACGGGGGATTCGCGTGGCCGCGAGGCGGCGGAGCGAACCTACGCTGCGATAGCGAAACACATGGCCGACACGCGTTACGGCGGCTATCTGGAGATCATGCGCCCCGACTGGCAACCCGAACGCCCGGGCAGATACGGCGGCGATCGCAAGAGCTTTGATGTGCATATGCACATGATGGAGGCACTTACCACCCTGTACGAGTTGACCGGCAGCGCCACGCATCGCCGGCGCCTGCTGGAGGTCATCGATCTGCTTATCTATCGCATGCTGGAGCCGGAGGGGCGCGGCGGATATATGCAGTTTGGGCTCGATTTTCAACCCCTGCCGGCTATTCTCTTTGAGGTGGAGTGGGGCAGCGATGAGGAGCCGGTGGGCGGAGTCGCGCATCCGTTGGATCTGACATCCTACGGGCACAATATCGAGTTCGTCTGGTTGCTGCTGCACGCCGCCGACATACTGGGGATTCCTCGCACAAACTATGCGGAGATCGTGCGCAGGATCAGCGATCAATGCGTGCAATATGGTATCGACTGGGAATTCGGCGGTGTGTACGTCGATGGCCCCTTTGAGGGGATGGCGTCGAACCAGCACAAGCAATTCTGGCAGCACGCGGAGGTGCTGGTGGGAATGTTGGACGCCTACGCTCTGCTGGGGGATGAGCGATACTGGCAGGCGTTTCGCAATGTGTACGATTTCGTCATGACCCGATTCATCAACCTGCCCGCGGGCGGCGAGTGGTATGCCCTGCTGGACCGTCAGGGCACCCCAGTGTGGGACTACTTGGGTCATGCGTGGAAGATCAGCTACCATACCGTGCGCTCCATGGTACAGGTGATCGCGCGCCTGCGAGCCCTGCTACAATGAGATTGCGATACTATGACGACGCACATAAAAGTTGACACCGCGTCTTCACGCCCTTATAATAGGCTCAACTGAATACGAACAGCCTTCGGGGCAGGGTGAGACATCATGTCAATTCCCGATCGGCGGTATGGCAGAGCATCTCTGCCGAGCCCGCGAGCCAGTATTGGCAGATCCGGTGCAAAGCCGGAGCCGACGGTACAGTCCGGATGAGAGAAGGCACAGCGTCTATCAAGGCGAATTGTGAGTGTGCGAGCCCCGTTGCTGTTCAGTAACGGGGTTTTTCTATGCGAGCAGTCGATAATTCCAAGGACCATGTGAGGCGTGTCTCAAAACAGCGCTGCGACCTCCGATCGAGCGGTGTACACGCCTTGATTCCGGCTGTGTTGCTCCTCCTAGTGTTGTTGTGGGAGCTTGTGGTTCGCTGGGCGGGCTACCCTGCTTTCTTTTTGCCCACACCAGGGCTCGTCTTTAGCCGATTCGTCTCGGCCTGGCAGAGTAACACGCTGCAGATCCATATCTGGATTACGCTGCGCGAAGTGTTTGGCGGCCTAGCGCTGGGGCTGTTCGTCGCCATCGTCTTGGGCTACCTACTGGCCAAGTCGCGCACGCTCGAGCGGATCGTAACACCGTATATTGTGTCCGCCCAGGCGATCCCTATCGTTGCCTTGGCGCCTCTCCTCGTGATCTGGTTCGGCACAGGCATCCTCTCGAAGGTGCTGGTGTGCGCTCTGACTCTCTTTTTCCCTGTGCTCATCAATACAATCGTCGGTGTGCGCAGTGTGGATCGTGAGCTGCTGGAGCTCATGCGCTCGCTCCAGGCCTCGCGCTGGCAGATCTTTCGTTATCTCGAGTTACCCGCCGCGCTTCCGGTGCTCTTGGGCGGACTCAAGGTAGGCGTGACCCTTTCGGTTATTGGCGCCGTGGTGGGCGAGTTTGTGGGTGCGGACCGCGGGCTGGGGTTCCTCGTCAACCTCGCCAGGGGTCTATTTGATACGCCTTTGATGTTCGTGGCTTTGTTCGTCCTCATGGCGATCGCCCTGGGGCTTTATCTGACCGTCTCGGTTTTGGAATCCCGGCTGTTACGATGGCGCTGGACTGAGGATTAGCACGGTTCGGCCCAATCTCTGTGTTGTGGAGGATCCTGTGAAACGTTACCACATGTCGCTGTTGTCACTAGCTGTTCTGCTGTGTTTGCTCGCAGCGTGCAGCCCCGTCTCCGTGTCTCCCCAAGAAGAGGGGTATCGCGATGTGTCTATCGCGATGGGCTTTGTTCCCAACGTGCAATTCACACCCATGTACGTGGCCCTGGAGCGTGGGTACTTTGAGGAAGAAGGTCTCAATATCGAGCTGGATTATGGTATGGAGACCGACTTGCTACAACAAGTGGGGGCCAACAAGGTGCCTTTTGCTATTGTCAGCGGCGATCAGACTATCTTGGCGCGGGGCAACGGCCTGCCGGTGACTTATGTCTTTAACTGGTATCGGCGCTTTCCTGTTTGTATCGTCTCTATGGCCAGCTCTGGCATTACCGAGCCAGCGGATCTTGTGGGGCGCACGGTGGGCACCACAGCATTGGAGGGTGCTAGCTACTTGGGATGGCTCGCCTTCCTCAAACAGGTGGAAATCCCCGCTGCGGACATCGACCTACAGGTGATCGGTTACACTCAAGTGCCCAGCCTGGTCGAGGGCCGTGTGGATGCCGCCATCTCTTACGCTATGAACGAGCCTGTCCAGCTCAAAGCGGCCGGCCACGAGGTCAATGTGTTCTACCTCGATAGCTACACCCATCTCGTCTCAAACGGCATCGTGACCAACGATATGACTATCGAGGAAGAGCCCGAACTGGTGGAAAGAGTTGTGCGAGCCTTCCGGCGAGGCCTACAAGATACCATCGACGATCCCGATGCTGCGTTTGAGATCACCCGCAAGGCGATCCCCGAGATGGACGATGACACTGCTGTGCTGCAGCGGGCAGTGCTTGAGGAGTGTGTGGTGTTCTGGCGCGGTGATAACCTGGGCGCCAGTGTACCGGAGCACTGGAAAGAGTCGGTGGAGCTGCTCCAGGAGATCGGTCTGCTCGAGATCGACGTAGATCCCGACGGATTGTACACTAACACCTTTGTCGAGTGATGCATGTCTCAGCCCATTCTCATCGCCAGGCACGTCCAGATGGTCTTTTCCTCGCCCGAAGCGGAGCTGGAGGCGCTGGCCGAGGCCGACTTGGCCGTGAACGCTAACGAGTTTGTGTGTGTCATCGGGCCGTCGGGGTGTGGCAAGTCCACTTTGCTTCGCATCCTCGGCGGCCTGGTGAGGCCCACCAGCGGGCATGTGATATACAAGGGAAGGGCCTTGACGGAGCCGCAGCGGAGCATCGGCTATGTATTCCAGCGCTCCAACCTGATGCCCTGGCGCTCATCTTTGGCCAACGTGATGCTTCCGCTGGAGCTCGCCGGCACGCCGCGCGCTGTGGCCGAGGTGCGCGCGCGGGAGATGCTCGAGTTGGTGGGACTGACGGATTTCGTGCGTGCTCTACCACGCGATCTCTCGGGTGGTATGCGTCAGCGGGTGGCACTGGCCCGCGCTTTGATCCAGGATCCCGATGTGTTGTTGCTCGACGAGCCTTTTGGTGCGCTGGATGCGTTGACACGCGAGCGTATGACGTGGGAGTTGCTGCGCATCTGGCAGGCGCGTCGCAAGACGGTGATCATGGTGACGCACAATATCCAAGAGGCGGTCTTTTTGTCGGATCGTGTGCTGGCGATGAGTCCCCGGCCCGGACGTATCGAGGCCGAGGTGGTAATCGACCTCCCTCGACCGCGTTCCGAGGAAGACCTCTATACGAGGCGCTTCACCGAGTTGGCGCGCGTCCTACGCGACACGCTCCGCTAGCAACCCTGGCAAGGGCCCTCATCCGGCAGCCTAGGACTCGAGAGCGATCTCTCTTTGCTCCAGTCGCGGCTCGCGCACGCCCCAACGCATGGCGGCCCACCCCATCAACGACAGGAGCAAGGCGGCGACAAACATCACCTGGAACCCCAACCAATCTACCAACCAGCCCCCCAGGATGGGCGCCAACAACACTGGTACGGTCAAGAGGGTGTCTGCCAGCGCAGTAAAGGTGGGCAGATCGTCGAGAGTGCTGAACTCCATGGTCATGCTAGTGTTCGCTACCATCATACCCGCCGATGCTGCGCTCATGAGCATGAATACGGCGTATAGCCATCCTAGGCTGGGGGCTATCAGGGTCAAGACGCCGGCAGCCGCAGCGATCAGGGTGCACAGCTCCGTGAGCCATTTGTGTCCGAGGCGGTCCGCCAGGGCGCCAAGAAGCGGCGTGCATGCAGTGACGCTAAAGAGTGCTGCGATCGTCAGGTTGCCAGCAAAGGCGTCCGTGGCGCCGAAAGCGCGACGGGCGTACACGATGTAAAAGAATGCGCCCATGCCACCGAGCGCTATGAGCGCTCGCCCCACCAGGTAGCGTACGAAATTTGGATTCCCTTTGAGCACATTCGGTAGGTTGTGCCAATAGTCCTTCAGTGGAAGCGCTTCTTTGACGGGCTCGAGAGCTGGCTCTCGGTTCAGGGTCAGGCTGACATAAGACAGCGCGTGAAATACAAAACAGAACAGGAAACAGATGCCGAATGAGATGGGGTAGGGATAGTTATCCAGGATTCTGCTGGACACAGCGGCACCAGCCATGCCCAATACGCCCCCCAGCGCCTGGCTGCCGCCGAACAACAGTCCTCGCTTTTGAAGAGGTACCACCTTGGCTAACATTGCTTTCCAAGCGGGCGCTGCCAGCCCCCCTGCCGCAGTAGCCACCGTAAGGTTCAGACTGAGAACCAGATAGGCGAGCCATCTCGGCGCACCGGGCCAGAGTAGGATGCCGAGGCCCACCACCAAGTAGGGCAAGCGCTCCATTACGCTGATCTTCATGATCAAGGGTTTCTTGCGGGGTAGCCGCTCGGCCATGTGGGCCAGGAGCAGTTGAGGGATGCTAAAGCCCACGCTCTGTATCGCGGGGATGAGGCCGATCAGCACGGCAGAGCTGGTGAGATGGCTGGCGTAGAGTGATAGCACGGTGGCGCCATAGATGAAACTCATGGCCAAGTTGAAAAAGGTGAGGTCCAGGAAATTGGCTGTGAAATTCCAAGTCTGGTGCTTGCGTATGTGAGCCTGGTAGGCGCTCATCTGTGCAGAATCTGTCATCGAGATCCGATCTGCGCTGGAGGGGTTCACCCGTGCAATGTGCTCTGCGATGTCAAAGCGCTCGACGGCGCATCGTAACACGGCGACATCGGGCTGTCAAAACGTTGCCGTGTATGCTACGGTTCTCTTGGCGAGTCATTTGCGCGGCTGCTCTAGAAGGGCTAGTATTGGCGTATTGAGATGACAGCGGAGGAGTGAGAGCAGGGAATATGCAGATCAGACTCGCGTACGGTCGCAGCGGCTTGGATGTGTCGGTGCCCGACGACGCCACCGTTTTATTGCCCCGGGCTCTGCCCAGCCTGGGTGACGAGGCACGCGCGCTCTCTACGGCGCTCGAACAGCCCATTGGCTGCCCTCCTCTGTCGTATCTTGTGCCTGAGGACGCTCGTGTAGTGATCGTCTTCAGCGATATCACTCGCCCCATGCCCAACGATCGAGTGTTGCCCGTGTTGCTGGCTGCCCTGGAGCATGTACCTAGTGAGCGGATCACGCTGCTCAACGGCTTGGGCACGCATCGCCCCAATACGCCTCAAGAGCTTGAAGAGATGCTGGGGCGAGCCACCGTGGAACGTTATCACATAGCACAACACAATGCGTGGGATAAGGCCAACCTCGTAACGATCGGTATTAACAGCCTAGGTCGCCCAGTGCGCATCAACCGCACATATCAGGAAGCTGACGTCAAAATCCTGACCGGCTTCATCGAACCCCACATCTTTGCTGGTTTTAGCGGTGGCCCCAAAGCTGTGCTGCCTGCTGTGGCGGGTATCGATACCATTATGGACAACCACGGCTACAGCATGCTGAATCATCCTTCTGCCACTTGGGGGGTTACCGAGGGGAACCCGGTCTGGGAGGAGATGCGTGAGGCCGCGGCCATGACCGCACCGGATTTCCTGTTGAATGTGGCCTTGAACTGTGAACGGGCTATCACGGGGGTGTTCGCCGGAGATGTATGGCAGGCCCACGGTCGGGGGGTCGAGTTCGTGCGATCCACCGCTATGCGGCCGGTGGACCACCTCTTTGACATCGCGATCACCACGAACAGTGGCTATCCTTTGGACATCAACCTGTATCAGGCCGTCAAAGGGATGTCGGCGGCGGCCGGCATCGTCAAGCCCGGCGGGAGTATCATCATTGCCGCTGAGTGTCGTGAAGGGATCCCCGATTATGGCGAGTACAAGGATATTATCCACGAGGGCGGCTCACTACAGGGGGTGCTGGACCTGATCAGCCAACCCGGCTACCATCGCCACGACCAATGGGAGGCACAGCTTCAGGTGGGCATCCAATCCAAGGCCGACGTTTATGTGTACAGTGATTACCTCTCGGATGAGCAGCTGGAGGGTATGTTGTTCAAACCTTGTAGCAATATAGAGGCCACCCTGACGGAATTGCTGCAACGCTATGGGCCCGAGGCCAGCATTTGCGTGCTGCCCGAGGGGCCGCAGACTGTACCCTATCTGAGTTCCGCTCAGAATCACGAGGAGGCGGAATGAACGTGCGAGACCATCCATTGCGCATACTTCCCGAGCCCAAGCAGGTGGTTTTGGAGGCCGGCTTTTTCCGGCTCGATGCGGATACGCGTATCGTCCTGTTACCGAGCGCCAATAACGCGGCATTTGGTGCAGCATCGAGCCTCCAGCGGGAGATCCAAGAGTCCACAAGCCTGTGTCCGCGTATCGAAAAAACGGCCGAACCGACAGGCCGTGTGAACGCGATTTTGCTCGCTGCAGATTACGGCGCTGCTCAGGCTTTCTTGGGGGAATTGCCTGAACAGCTCGCCCCAGGGCCTGCGGACCGGCAAGCGTACCGCATTCAGATTAGCTCAGACAGGGTGCTGGTTATAGGCGCGGGTGATGAGGGGTTGTATTACGCTATCCAGACTCTGCGTCAGATCTGTCGTTTGGAACACAGCCGTTGGCCAGCGCTGTTCATCGCCGATTGGCCGTCACTCTCATGCCGAGGATTGATGCTGGATGTGTCGAGGGGGAAGGTGCCCACGCTCGAGACGCTCAGGCTGCTGATTGATCACCTCAGCCTTTTCAAGGCCAACGTGCTGCAGCTCTATACCGAGCACACCTTTGTCTTTCCACATCACCCGCGCATTGGGGAGAGCGCGGGTTCGTTATCTGGTAACGACATCATGGAGCTGGATGCCTACGCGCGTGCGCACCATGTGGAGCTCATGCCGAACCTGAACTCGTTTGGGCACTGTGAGCACCTCCTCAGCCTGCCCGGGTATCGTGACTTGGCCGAATCAGCCGCGGCTTGGTCGCTTTGCCCGACCGATGAGCGGACCTACGAGCTGATAGACGACCTGTACGGCGATCTGTTGCCAGCGTTCAGCTCGAAGACGTTGAATATCGGATGTGATGAGACGTACGATCTGGGCAAAGGACGCTCGAAAGAGGCGGTAGCTCATGAGGGCACTGGACGCTTGTATCTGCGCCATATCCTGCGACTTTACGAGATCGCTAGGCGCCGCGGCGCCAGGATTCAGCTCTGGGGTGATATCCTGTTGCATTACCCCGAGTTGGTCGGCGAGTTGCCCCAAGATATCACGCTGCTCGATTGGCACTATGAGGCTGCCGATGATTACCCGTCGGTGCGGGTCTTTGCCGAAAGTGGCAGGGAGTTCTGGGTGTGTCCCGGCACTTCGTCGTGGAACACCCTCTTTCCGCGCATCGAAAACTCGAACGCGAATATCAGGGCGCTTGCACGTACAGGGGTTGAACACGGCGCCAGAGGCTTGCTCAACACGGATTGGGGGGATTCGGGCCACTATCAACCCATTGGGCAGTGCTGGTATGGATATGCGTTCGGCGCCGCACAGGCTTGGTCGGGCGGTGTCACAGAGGACGCGGTGTTCGATGCCAGCTTTGCCCCTCTCTATTTCGGCGCGAGTGGCGATTCCGTGGTCAGCGGGATGCGCGCCTTGGGCAGGCTGAACACGCTGCCGGGCATGGCTCGCCCCAACGCAAGCCGGAGTATCCACGCCTTGCTCGACGAGCCGCTGGTTGGCCCTCTCGCCGACGAGATCCCCGCAGAAACCGCCCGGGAGCTCGTGCACCGCAGCGATGAAGCGGTGGTACAATTCTACGACGCTATGGCCATCTCGCGCGATCGGCGCTCATTGGAGGAAATGGCGCTCTCAGCTCAATTGATGGGGCTGGCGGGTCGCAAGCTGACGCTCTCTCGAGAAGTGAGAGCTCTGCTGGCACGGCCCATCGATGATACCGAACAGATGGCTGTGCAACTGGAGCGATCTGCCGACGCGTTCGCGGCGCTCAACTCGGAACTCGGCGCGCTCACGCTCTTGTTCCAGGAACAGTGGTTGCGGCGTGCCCGGGCATCGGAGATCGGCATCAGTCTCGGACACTTTGGCCGCCTCAGCGAGAGGCTTGAGGCGGCACGCGGCTGGCTGGCGCAACGCGCAGCACAACAAAGGGCGGGCAAGACCCCTGGAGATGGGCTGTCCGCCTATGCGCAAGAAGCTGAGAGCTACGAGTACCTTGGCCA
Organism: uncultured Anaerolineales bacterium; assembly: GCA_964407215.1. Classification (GTDB taxonomy): domain Bacteria; phylum Chloroflexota; class Anaerolineae; order UBA1429; family UBA1429; genus CAYOUT01. The sequence continues at coordinate 212,751 of CAYOUT010000003.1, forward strand.
GGGCTTTTTGTGCCGGTTCAGCGGGTTGGACATCGCTTGGGACTAGCGCGCGTTCGACCATAGCCACCGTTAGGGCGCTAGTTTTCGATGATGCGTTCGACGACGATAGTGCAGTTGGTTACCAGCGCAGCAAAGGCGCCAATAGCGGCCAACACTGGCGCAAAGACCACGCCCACAGCTGCCACTGTGAGCGGCAGCTCCATGATCGTCTCGCCTTCTTGCTTGATGACGATCCGACGCGTGTTCCCTTCGTGAACCAGTTCTTTGACCTTGTCGACGAGCTGCGAGCCGGAGACCTGAAACTCCTCGCGCTCCACCTTGGGCTCTTCGGGTGCTTGCTCTGTCATACGGATGTCTCCTTTTGCGCGGTAACGAGTTGCCCGCGCCTTTGTGTAATGCGATTGCTCCTATCTCTATACGATGGCTATCCGAGTGGGTTGCGAGGTAATGACACCCTATCTACGAAACACCTTCCCAGTTAGTCGGCACCTGTGTATGGAGGTCATCGAGTTATGTGCCCAAATCCCGACCACACGGCTTCCCCGAGCGACACTACGCCGTCCGCTGGGGGGGGTGGCAGTTGGCTCATCGAGCTGGCGCGCACTTTTTTGCCCGCTGTGCTCATCGTGGTGAGCATCAATCTGTTTCTAGCTCAGCCACGCACGGTCCACGGCGAGAGTATGGAGCCGAATCTACACGAGAACCAACGGGTGATTCTGGATCTCGTCAGCTACCGGTTCCGCGAACCGCAACGCGGAGAGATCGTGGTGATTCGGTTCCCCGGCGAGCGTAAAGATCCACTAATCAAACGAGTTGTCGCGCTGGCCGGCGAGACGGTTGAGATACGATCCGGCGTGGTCTATGTTGATGGAGTCAAGCTTGATGAACCCTATCTCGATTACAACGCCGGAGGTTCCATGGCCTCGCTGGTAGTTCCCGCCGACCACGTGTTCGTGTTGGGCGACAACCGTGGCCGCAGTAACGACTCTCGCTATTTCGGGGCTGTGTCCATGAGGAGCATTCTGGGGCGCGCGTGGTTGTGCTACTGGCCGCCCGACAAAATCGCGCTCTTGCATTGATCCTCGCTCGTCCCTCCCCCGCGAGATACCTCACGGAAGGAACAACCTTCGCGAGCACACCGTCCTGGGATCGACGTGGCTGGCACGTTGCGGTCTCAGGCAGCGCATCGTCGAGGTCGGGCACTCTGCCTGGAGGATAACTCATGAAGCCTATCGCCCGCTATGCTCTGGGGCTTGTAATGTTGGTGGGGCTGGTACTCTCGTTAACGTTTGGTACCCTGTGGGGCTCTCGAGATAGTGAAACGGATCAATGGGCCATCCCGCAGCGTCCTTCCGAGTTGGAGGAGGGTTCTATCGAGGCGCTATTCACCGCGCTCGAGTGGACGCAGCAGGGCGGACGATCTAGTTCCTGTGCTCGCTTGACCATTGACGAGACTCTGCGCCCGCACTATGCCCAGTGTGGGCAGGCCGGCGCCGTCGGAGCGCTATCTCCGGAAGAAATGCGAACCTATCTGATATACCTCGCGCGATACACCCCTTTCGATGAGGTCATACCAGGCGATGCCTCCATCGGTGCGAATGGCCTCGTGTTTGGGCTCCGGTTTCCCGGCCGGGGGAGCCGCCAACCCTCTTCGGAGGACCGGGCAGAGATCGCGCGTTGGGCGGCTCAGCTCTACGATCGCCTGGCCCGAGAGCGGCGCGAGGGGGAGATCGTTGCTAGCGCGCGCACATTGTTGGCTCAGAGACTCGGCATCTCGCCCGACGACATCACCACCTATAGCGTTGAGGCGATCACCTGGCCCAGCGCCTGCTTGGACATCCGCGTTAAGGGCATGGATTGCGCACAAGTGCGGACACCGGGATATCGCATCCTGCTTCAAGTCGATGATCTGGTCTACGAGTATCGCACAGATCTGTATGAAAAGGTGTACGGCCTCGAGACCGCCGTCAGGCTGAGGCTGCCGACGCCGCAAGCGACGCCGCTACCGACTATCGCGACGCCCACCGCAACACCCACGACTACAGCCGCCCCCACCGCCACGGCTGTACCCACCAGCACGCCAATACAGATCACCGAGTGGCGCGGAAAGTACTATGCCAACCTCGATCTCAGCGGAGAGCCAGTTCTGGTGAGTAACGATAGCGCTGTGTCATTCGATTGGGGCCACGATGCACCCGCATATGGGCTGCCGCCGGATGGTTTCTCGGTGCGTTGGACGCGGCGCCTGCTTTTTGAGGAGGGATGGTACGACTTTCGGCTGCGCGGTGATGATGGCGTACGCTTGCGGCTCGACAGCCATGTGGTGATCGAGCGCTGGGAGGACGGTTGGTCGGACGATAGCGTCAAGCTGCATCTGTGGGCGGGGTACCACGATGTCGTGGTCGAGTTCTATGAGCATCGCGGCGTGGCAAGCGTCGACCTGCACTGGGAGGAGTTTGTTGCGCCTGCTAGTCCAACTCCAACCAGCGAGCCGACCGAAACCTTGCAGCGTGAAGCGGGTGACGAGGCTTGGACAGCGGTGTACTGGAACGAGCCAGAGCCAGAGGGGGAGCCGATTCTGACGCGGCTCGAAAGCCAGCTCGATCTGGATTGGGGCAGAGGCTCACCCGATGAAAGGGTACAGCGCGACCACTTTTCGGCTCGTTTCACTCGAGAGTTTGTTCTGCCCGAGAGACTCTACAGGCTGCGGGTACGCGCGAATGACAGGGTGCGCGTCTACGTGGACGATCAGCTGGTCATCGATGGCTGGCACGATGTCAGCCGTAAGCAGCTAACCGAGCGCTTGCGGCTGTCGGGACCACACACGTTCCGCATCGACTATGCCGAGATCACCGGCCGGGCATCGCTCTCGTTCTCGGTGGAGCGGGAGAGTAGTGAGTAACGCGGTTGCGCGCCCGCCAGCGCTACGCTGAGAATAAGAGAGCGTCTCAACAAAGCGCAAGCTGTAACCCCCGCTCTGACGGGCGTTCGACTCGCTCACAGCCAGCCGGGCCCTGTTTTAGACCGGCTCTATCAGGATGTCGTCCCCCAGCATGCCGGCATAGGCCCCCTGAGCCACAAGCTCCGTGGCGCCTGGGTGCACTATAAGCCATTTGTTCACGGCAAAGAGCAGCTTGCTCTCTCCTACACGAGGCGCTGCAAAGGGGAGCGGTTCATTTGTGCCCCGGGGCAAATAGACCAACGCGGCAAAGCTGCCGCCCTTGCGCACATGGATCGGCGCAAAGTGCAGGTTCCAGGGAAAGAACTCTACAACGCTTCCCGCCGGCGCATAGAACGCGGCCACTTGCTCCGTGTCGTAGCGTATCTCCTCACCGTATACCACGTCCTGTACATCGCCCACCAGCAGGATCAGGTCACTCAGACAGACGTTCACCTCGCTGCCTTTGTGGTACTCCAAGCCGGACATTTGCAGGTTCTGGCCGTAACACCAGCCAACCTGTACGGGCATGCCTCCGAACACCTCCTGCGTAATGGCCGTCAGGAAACAGCTCTTTTCCTCCAAAGGGGGGATAGAAGGCTCATAGACTACGCCTTCTGAAGATGGTAGGAGCATTTTCGCTTGCGCGATCACTGCGCTGGCGTCGTAACGTGTCAACAACCTGCCGTACCGACGAAACGCGTCCGCTTCGACGGAGAGCAGATCGAGATGGGGATTCGCGCCCTGTAATGTGCGCAGAATGTCGTCCATGGTTCTCCTTGAGATAGCTCGACTGAGGCTCTGTTTTGATGACGATCGGATAATGTGCCCTCGGATACGGCTAGGATCCCATTGTAACGTACCGTGACCGCGCACGCCAACGAGAAGAGAGACGGGCGCTAACCCCCGCTGCTGCTCGGAAGAAATGTGCTCGGCAAGGATGGCAGAGGGGATTCGACACTTGTGACCCCCGAGCGTATAATCGTCAACCTATGCGGCTGCCCCGCACATCAGGGGGCGCCGCCATTCTCAGCAGCGTACTGGAGTAACACCATGTCCGATGTCGTCATACGCCCCCTTGATATAGATAGAGACGCTGCCCGTCTCGCTGCTATGTGGAACGATAGCGACGAGGAGTGGCCGAATAGTTTTGCGAGCGGCGTACCCATTACGGAGGAGATGATCCGCGAGTGGGACCAAGAGGATCGCATGCTGGTGGTCTTTGTGGCCGAGGTTGACGGCGAGATCGCCGGCTATTGCAGCTTTATGGGCGATCACCATGGACTCAAAAACGAGGGCTATGTGGGTTTGCTCAACGTCAGCCCAAAGTATCAGAAGCGGAGCATCGGGCGCCGCCTGATTCAGGCTACCATCGAACGCTCGGTGCAGGAAGGATGGCGCCGGCAGACGCTGACTACTTGGTCAGCCAACCTTAAAGCTGTGCCCACCTATAAAAAGACGGGCCATTTCTGGAAGCCCGACAGCTCAGTATGGATGGAGAACTATATCCCTGGGGCGCTTCAGTTGCCTCTCACCAAACCTTTTTTCGAACGCCACGACTGGTATCGTACTATGGTACGCGACCTTGCGCAGCGCGAGGATGAGGAGGTCTGGGAGGGGCTCAAGGTTTACACGGAGCGTTGGGAAGCTGGCGATGAGGCGCTCATTATCCGCATCGACCGCGAGGCGCGCGCGCCGGTGGCTGTGGATACCGATACTGTGATGGTCGCGGTGATCGCTGACGAGATCGAGCCGTTGGCCGGCAGCAAGGTGACACTGCATTGGAGAGTAACCAACAAAGGCACTGAGACTATACAGATACACCTTCATGCTCTCGGAGACAAAGGACTGAGCATAGACCATCGAGATGCTTGGAGTGTGCCCGCTGGGACGACCGTTGAGCGGACGGCGCAGGTCGAAGTTGCGGAGGATGCGCCCCGGAGCAAAGAGGATGGCTCGGCGCCCGCGGTGCGCTCGCTTTTGCGCGTGGACGATAGAGAGGTAGAACTCTTTGTGGGGTTGCGCGCGCGGAAGGCGATCAGCTTGGATACGGCGCCCGCCGCTATTACGGTGACGCCCGGAGTGCCCCAGTGTGTGAATCTCCAGTTGCACAGTGAGCTCGACAAGGCGCAGGGAGCTACGCTGTGGCTGACCCCTCCGGAGGGACTGACGCTCGACTGGACCCGACACGATGTAGAGATCTCTGCCAAGGCACACCTGAGCCTGCCACTGACCGTTGAGGCTGCGCGCGATGGCGTTTTCGCTCTGCCCGTGCGGGTGACATTCGATAATTCGAGTGCAAAGCCTCTCACGGAGGACCTGACAGTGTTCAGCCTGCCTATGGGCGGCCTGCTGGCGCATCAGCAGGGCGACTCGGTACGGCTGGAAACGGATACACTGCGGATCACCGCATTGGCCAAGAACGGCAGTATTCGGGTGGAGCACAAAGCCGGCCGGTACGAGATGGCCGTATTGGCGCCGCGTCTTGGACCTCCGTTCTATCCCTCAGAGTTCGAGGGCCAAACTTTCGACATGAGCCTCGAGACAAGTTCGGGATGTGCCATCGTGCACATGGCGGCTGAGGCCAAGAGCTATCGGGGGCTGTATTTGCATCAGGCTTTTTGTCTGTCTGTGGGCGGGATCGCTACAGTGGAGCATATACTGGAGAATCGTGGCAACCAAGCTTATACTGTGCGCCCACGGCTCTGGGCTCGAAGCGGTGATTCGGAGCGAGAGGACTTGGTGTTGCCGCTGCGAGAGGGTTTGCTGAGGAGCCCCTCCAGCTCGCACGCGCTGGCCTGGTTGGATGTGCCGCGTAACCCGAGAGAGTATGCCGAACCCTGGATCGCTTGGACGCGAGAGCGAAGCACGGTGGGGCTCGCTTGGCCCGCAGCCGCGATGCGTATTTCTGTAGAGTGGAACGCGGCCATCGATATGGCAGAGGTCACCCTTGAGCCCGGACAGCGCTCGATCCCCACTCGTACTGCTGTGTACTTGGGAGAGGGTGACTGGCGCACGGCGCGTGCGGCTCTACAGCGGGCGATGGGATTTGCTGCCGCTCTCGAAGAGCCGTTTGATGAGCGCCCCGCTGCTTTGGCCGAGATGTGTCCTCGGATCATCGCGACGACGCGCCAACGCGTTGCGGCGCATCTGAGGGCCAGCAACGCAGCCAATCGCGCTTATGACGGCGAAGTGGCGGTGTGTCTGCCCGAGGGCTGTAACTCACAACCACAGACTCTGCCGATATACAATCTGAATCACAGCCACCCTTGTGAACGGGAGATAGAGCTGACGCTGCCGGACGATCGGCTGGGAGTCTATACGGGGCAAGTGCGCCTTACACTGTGTCATGCAGAGGAGGAGCGTCCCTTTCACGTGTTGCGGCTGGGGACGGAGGCACCGGTCTATATTGAGGAGGGTATTCAGCATGGGCAGCCGGTGTGGACGCTGGAGAACGGGTCGAGCAGCTTCCAAGTGGCCCCAGCCTTTTGTGGGAGTGTGATCGCCTGGATGCGGGCTGGCGAGAACCAACTCGCCAGCTCTTTCCCAGATCCCGAGAGCTTTGGCTGGAGCTATCCCGTTTTCGGCGGCGTACAGCCGTGGCTCATATACCCAGGCACGGACGCTTGGGAGGGCTACTTGCACCGCGAGCCCATGCGAGCGGAAGAGCTGGAAGAACGTGACGCGCAGGGGCTCCCTTGGCGTGGTGTGCGGCTCAGCACTCGTCCCAAAAAGAAAGAACTCTCCGATCTGTTCGTCGAGTTGGACTATCTCACCCTGGGCTCTGCGGATATACTCAAGCTTGTCTATCGCATCCGAAACTTGCGCGGTACGGAGCAGAGCGCCCATGTGGGTTATCGTGTCATGGGTAGCTTGGGAGCCGGGCCTGCCGGCCTTACTCTGCGCGGCGAGGGATACGTGCGCAGGCCGAGCATAGTAGCCGCTTCAGTGGGCGGCAGGAGATGGGGGGCGCTCACTAACGACGCCAACGGCAAGACGATGTTGTTGGTGGCGCGTGGCCCTCACGTGACGCTGCACGATGGCGGACGGCACGGCCGCAGGCTGATCGTCAGCGATGAAGCCAGGTTGGCAGGTGGCGAGACGCGTGAGTATGTGCAGTATCTGGTCGCGGCAGAGTCTCTTGAGGCCGCATTGAGCTACGTGATACTCCAGGACTATCAGGATTCATGTGAGTAGACGGTGTGCTGTCCACAGGATGGCCCCGCCCATCGATATCTCTTAGGCCGGCGTGAGAGATCGACGCCATACAAGGAGGCCAAAATGAATCTCCGCATTCCCGGCCCGACGCCGCTACCACCCGATGTGATGGCGGCTGTGGGTCAACAGATGATCAACCACCGAGGGCCAGAGTTCGAGGCCCTGTTCCACGATGTGAGCGAGTGGTTGAAGGTTTTCTTTGAGACAGACAATGACGTTTACATCCTCACTGCGTCGGGGACGGGCGGCATGGAAGCCGCTATCGTCAACACTCTGTCACCCGGCGATCGAGTGTTGGCTGCTACTGTCGGTGTTTTCGGGCAGCGTTTCGCCAAGATCGCTGAGGCTTACGGGGCCGACGTGACCCGACTCGAGTTCCCGTTGGGAAGCGCTGCGGATCCCCAAGTGGTCGCCGCCAAGATCGCAGAGGACGGGCCGTACGCAGCCGTCTTGCTTACGCAGAACGAGACATCTAGCGGCGTAATCAACGATGTCGAGGCGCTCGCTGCGACTATCCGTAGCAACGATCCAGCGGCACTCATTTTGGTCGATGGGATCAGCGGCTTGGGAGCGATTCGTCTGCGTATGGACGCTTGGGGTGTTGACGTGGTAGTGGCTGGGTCACAGAAGGCATGGATGACACCGCCTGGGTTGGCTATGGTCAGTATGAGCCCCCGGGCATGGGAGGCCTACGGGCGAGCCAAGATGCCCCGCTTCTACTTTGACCTGGGCGATGCGAGAAAATACGCCCAGCGCAACCAAACACCTGCCACGCCCAACGTGCCCGCCCTTTATGGGTTGCACGTTAGCCTGAAGCAGATGATAGACGAAGGGCTGGAAGCTGTTGTCGCTCGCCACGAGCGGATTGGGGCGTACTGCCGCCAGGGGATGTTGAAGCTGGGCTTGGGCCTGTTCGCTGACCCGGCGCACTATTCCAATACGGTGACGGCTGCCACGTTACCCGAGGGCGCTAGAGCCGCTGATGTGTTGGATGCGTTGCGAGTGGACTATGACATCATTGTCGGCTCGAGCAAGGCACCGGGGCTGGAAGTGATTCGTATCGGGCATATGGGGTATATCAGCGAGGCCGATCTGGATCAGGTGTTTGACGCATTGGCCGAGATTCTCAGCAAGTAGCGCCGGGTTGCGCGATGTTGCGTCGTGGCGGGTGGCGCTTTTGGCTAACCGCCTTTGGAGCCGCTATGCGGCTATAGGAGCCAAGCGTGTCCGAGGTTAGCCTGAGTGGTACAACGGATCCGCTCGCGGAAGCGGGCGGGTCCTCAGATATGGCCCCGCTCTCGCACGTTGGCCCCTCCGCAGACTCTGCCTCCGCCACACTCAACGGAAGCGCCTCGGGAGAGATCGCGCGCGCTGCCGGGGTGAACTCGCTCGGCAATGTGGCCAGCCGCCTGTTGGGCCTGGTGCGCGAGACGGTGGTAGCGGGCATGTTTGGCGTGAGCGGTGCTACCGCTGCTTTTGATGCCATCAGCAGCGTGCCCAAGATGGTCTACGAGCTGCTCATTGGAGGCATGCTGAGCGCGGCTCTGGTGCCGGTGCTCAGTGAGTACGCTACCGAGGAGCGCCAAGATGAGCTGGAGCAGGTGCTCTCGGTGCTGCTCAGCCTGGCGGCCGTTACGCTGGTCGTCGTAGTCATTCTGTTGGAACTGGGAGCCCATTGGGTGGCGCCAGTACTGGTGGGCGGGTTCGATGACGAGTTGTTGGCGCTCGCTACACGGTTGACGCGCCTCATCGTGCCCTCCATTCTGATTTACGGCATCTCGGGCATCTTGCAGGCTTATCACTATGCCCGAAAGCGTTTCGTCTACCCCTCCATGGGGGCGCCGGCCCACAACTTGGGACTTATCGTCGGCGTGTTGCTTTTGGCGCGCAAGCTCGATGTCGACAGCTTGAGCATCGCGATCCTCATTGCAGCCTCGGCGCAGTTGCTTTTACAGCTTCCGGGGCTGCGTACGGTGCGCCTTCGGTTTCGGCTCGATTGGCGACATCCTGTGGTGCGGCGGATTCTGCAGCTCTATGCCCCCGTAGTGCTGAGCATCGTGGTGGCCAATATCGGGGTCATTATCGATCGTAATCTGGCCTCTCGCACCGCGGAGCAGGCCATCACTTGGATGAACAAAGCCACCTTTCTGATCCAGCTTCCCCTGGGCCTCGTCTCTATGGCCATCTCGCTGGCTGTGCTTCCCACCCTCTCGCAGATAGACGCTGTAGCGGAACTGGATCGCTTCAAGCGCACCTTCTGCTCCGCTTTGCGGCTGGTGTTGGTGGTGATCATCCCCGCAGGAGTGATGCTGGTGACGCTGGGGCGGCCGGGCATCGAGTTGTTCCTGGAGCATGGCCGCTTCACTCCGGAGGATACGCAGCGTACCTGGCAGGCTCTGCTGCTCTATCTGCCGGGAATGCCCTTCGCGGCCATCGACCTGCCGCTGGTTTTCGCCTTTTATGCGCAAAAGGATACCGTGACGCCGGTGATGGTGGGGATCATTACCGTGTTGATCTATGTGCTTGTTGGGAGTCTGTTGGCTTTCGGGCTCGGCATGGGCTACCTTGGGCTGGTCTTGGGCAATTCGGTGCAACTTGCCAGCCACGCCATCATCATGCTGGTGCTCTTTTGCAGGCGCTTTCGGGGTATGGGGGGGTACGGTGTAGCAGAGGCCACGGCCAAGGCATTGGCTGCGTCTGCAGGGATTGTCGTGTTGGGCTACGGAACCTACCGGCTAATCGAGCTGCTGGCGCTGCCGCAAAGTTTCCTAGTGCGCCTGGTAACCTTGGGGCTGTGTTCGGGCCTGTCGGGTTTGGGATACTTGGGTCTCTCGCGGTTCTTGCGGGTAGAGGAGCTGGAGCAACTCACGCTGGCCATCAAGCGGCGCTTCTCCCAACGCCCGATGTGAGCGTGGCTCTCACTACTTGCTGAGAGGGCGCACAGCCTTATAGGATTCTATGTAGGCGATAGCGGCTTCGGGAGTATCCGCTTCGTAGTAGAGCGAGCGGAGACTTGGCTTGGCAAACCGCCCGTTGAAAATGCGCTCCAACTGGCCCAGGAGTGGCGTATAGAATGCCGACACGTTGAGCAACACAACAGCGCCTTCCAGATAGTGGAGTTGCTTGAGCGAGAGAACTTGTGATAGCTCCTCTAGGGTGCCGAGTCCGCCGGGCAGCGCAATAAAGGCATCAGCCAGACTCTCCATCAACGTTTTGCGTTCCGCTATGATCTCTGTCAGGATTATCTCGTCCGCCTCGCGATACATCAGCCCCGATTCTGCCAGGCTCCGCGTGATAACACCCACCACTCGCCCGCCCTCACGCTTGGCGGCATCAGCGACAATGCCCATGAGCCCGAGGCGCGTGCCACCGTAGATCAGCTCGTGGCCTCGCTCGGCGATGAGCTTCCCCAACGCTCGTGCACTCGTGGTATACAAAGCATCGATCTCGGAGCTGGATGAGCAAAAGACACAGACTCTCACAAGGCGCGATCCTTTGTGACGATAGCCGGGCTCTTTGCCAGCCCGGCTCTGTGGCGAGGTCGCAGAATCACCGAACGTAGCGCCTCGATTGTATATCGAGTACGCTAGGATAGCGGGCACAGTCTGCTCAAGGGGGCTCTCTACCCACACAGATAGTCTGGTGGTCGCCGGCGCCGATTCTCGGATCGGCCCGGCGACGGACACCCCTTTTCCTACTGGTGGCTTTACATCTCTGACGGGCTATGAGCGCTTTGCCTCATAATCCATGACGGCCATCAGGTTGACAGCGATGGCGTCGGGCGGGATCACCATTCCACCATAGTAGCCAGTGGTGCTATTGTGCGTGTCTGCAAAGCAGTCGTCGAACGCCCCCTGCCGATAGAGCGGGTAAGTGGCGGGCAGGTTGTGCGGCAGCCAGTTCTCCTGCGTATGATCCACCATCCAGCGCAAAGCCGCCGTAGTGATGCCCTCGTGGTATGTGTGCCAATCCAACTCGGGATCTATCTCGCCCCAGTCTATGCCGAGCTGTACGGAGAGAACAAAGGTCTCAAGCACCTCCCACTGCACATGGTCGCGCACCCAATGGGCGAAATACCAGTCGCTGGAGCAGAGGCAGGGCTTTGTATTGTACATCATCGGCATGTTACGCGGTTGCCAAAGGTGCGTGAACGGCAGCAGTGCACGGATCCAGTGGATGGCTCTTTCGCGATACACCTCGCTGCCGAACTGCCTGTGCGCTAGGATGTAAGCAACGGCCGCGTGCCCAGCGGCGAACAGGTTGGGAGAGTGCAGCGGTGTCTCCCAAAAGTCACCCCCTTCAGGCCGTTGCATGGGAAGGCAATAGTCCAATGTGCGGCGCGCCGCCTCGCGAAAACGCGCTGCATCCACAGGGGCTGCGGTGTCGAGCTCATCCGCGAGCAGCAGCAGCTCTATGGCCGGGAGCACACAAATGTCCAACGCGGTGTCACCAGAGTGCCCCATGGGCTCTAGAAACTCGCGCGCTACGACAAAGTCGTCTTTGCGGTAGTGGCGGCCGTCCGGTTCAAAAGCAAACGACCCGTCCGCGCGTTGGTCTGCCAGGATCTTTTCTCCTCGCAGCTTGCACTCCTCGGGCGTGGCCGGCACCACGGGCTCACGCGGGCTGTGTCGCACGTTGGGTTGCTGCTCACACCAGGCGATCTTTTCGCGGAGCGAGGCAGCTACAGGCGAATCCGGGTAGCGGGCCAGGAACTCGCTAGCAAAGCGTGGCAACGTAGGCCGAGTGGCCCCCGACGATTGTGGTGTACCAAAGCCCTTGCCCTCGTGCCACAGATGCGTGGTGTAAGCGCACGCTATGCGCTCCAGTGCTTCGGGCAAAGGCCAACGCGGTGCTGGCGGGCGAGGCATACCATGGCGTTTGACCCAGTCAACCAACACGTCTAGGCTGCGACCTTGGCACAAAAAGACCTCAGCATCGAACTCGACACGCTGTTCGGGGTGGAGCTCTAGCGGGGGCTCGGCCCAAGGTTGGTTCTCGTGGGCTTCAACATCCACGTCGGGCACCATCAGCCCCATCAGATGGTTGTTACCGCGGTCCACAAAATTCGGCGAGGCGAACACCGGCTGTGGACCCTGGCGCCGGTAGTTGAACCACTGCGTGCCCCATTGTGTGGGATTCCAGGCCAGGCCGATGCCAGTACCGCCATGGCTCAAAGCCATGACGGGAGCGGTTACCTTGTTGGGATGGGGTACACAGCGCAGCGCCCAAGGATCTTTGAACCAGTCTGTACCGCTGGACCACTCGTCGCCCAGAAGCCACTCGACGCCCGGCAGAATAGCGTCATCTTTGGCAGCGCCAAAAGCGTCTTGTCCCACTTTGATCCAGGGGCCTCGCACGTAGCGGGCGTAGACATTCCCCTTGGCAACCAGTCGATAGGATAGGTGGAGGATGGGCCGATCTGGCTCAAGACGCAGGGTGACTTGGCCCTCCATCACATGCTGCTCCAGTGGGTAGTTGATCCAATTCTCGAAAGACGTGCCCCGCAGCTTTTCCTGGACGATCAGTGAGCGTACCTGGAACACCAGTGTCTGGCCGTCCGGCCCCTCCTCGCGCTGTACGTCCTCGGCCTCCAGCCGCATTGGAATCTCTTGGTCGCGCAACATGATCTCGCCCAGGTGATCTAGCACGGCGATGAACTCGTTCTTGCCGTTATAGACCTCGCCCCACCCCCAGCCTGTGAGGCGCTTGTGTACGTCCACACGCATGTGGGGATTCTCCAGTGTGATCGTCTCACCGCCATAGCTGGCCCGTTGGTATTGTGGCATCTCACTCTCTCCTGCCTGATGAGCCCGTAGCCTACGCCTATATCGTTACTACGGCAGCCAGTATACACTCGCAGATAGTTGCTTGGCAATCATCGGAGCCCCGGCCTCTTAATGCGCTTGACAGGTGCCCAGTTCCGGATAGAATATATCATAATTGAATAGATTCTGTACGCGAGCTCTTATCCAGAGAGGTGGAGGGATCGGCCCTGTGAAACCTCGGCAACCGGGGCTCGAATGAGTTACTACGGCAGTTGCTTGCCGCCTCATCCGACACGATCGGCGACTCACTTCGAACCATAGGTGCCAATTCCGGCAGGCCCCCTGCGGGGGGGACTGAAAGATGAGAGGACGGGCAACGCTACATTGCACGAGTCCTTCATCTGGCCCAGAGCCGATGAAGGACTTTTTGCAAGCGAATAGTAGGGCCTCACCTCTGGAAGGAGCGTGAGGCCTTTTGGCTACGAGGAGGATACCATGTTCACCGCCCCCCAACGTAGAGTTGCCAACCGCCAACTGTCCACAGAGAGTGTGCATGCCGGCGAGGTTAAGCGCAAGCCCTACGGCTCAGTGACTATGCCCATCGTGCAGACCTCGACCTACGCCTTTGAGGATTCGGCTGCCCTGGTGGAGCATATGCGCCGCAAAGAGGCGGGGCTCGAGTTGTTGCGGGGCGAGTACGGCCGCTACGGTAACCCCACTCAGGAGGTCGTCGAGCGCAAACTGGCGGCCCTGGAGGGAGGCGATCGTGCCATAGCTTTCTCCAGTGGTATGGCGGCGGTCACCTGCACGCTGTTGGCGCTTCTGTCGAGTGGTGATCACTATATCCTGACAGCCGACTGCTACCGAAAGACGCGCCAGTTCTCCCTAGAGTTCATGCGCAAGCTGGGCATCACGTGTAGCATGGTAGAGCCCGACGACTTTGAGGGCCTGGAGCGCGCTATCACCCCGCGTACGCGGCTGATTCTCACCGAATCACCCACCAACCCCTACTTGCGAGTGGTGGATCTGCCTCGCCTAGTTGATGTCGCACAGCGCCACGGGCTGCTGACAGCTATAGACGCGACCTTTGCTTCGCCCTATAACCTGCGCCCTTTGGACTATGGCATAGATTTGGTGATTCACAGTGCCAGCAAGTATCTCGGCGGGCATAACGATCTGCTTGCAGGGGTGACGGTTGGTGACGCGGAAACCATGGGCATTATTCAAGAGGCCAATTTCATGTTGGGGGCTATCAGCGAGCCACAGACTATGTACCTGCTGTTGCGCGGGCTCAAGACTCTCGCGTTGCGCATGCAGCGACATAACGAGAACGGCCAAAAGGTTGCGGGGTTTCTCTCGGTGCACCCAGCGGTGCGGCGCGTGTGGTATCCGGGGCTGCCCTCGCATCCCGACCACGCCGTCGCTCGTCGCCTGATGCGAGGCTACGGGGGCGTCGTGAGCTTTGAGCTGGATACGGACCTCGAGGGTACTGCACGCTTCATCGACGCTCTAGAGATTCCCTATATGGGGCCGAGCTTGGGCGGTGTGGAGAGTATCGTTGAACAGCCGGCGCTGATGTCGCATTTCGCGCTGTCTGAGGAGGAGCGGGCGGCCATCGGCATCCGCGGGGAGTTGGTACGGTACGCGCTGGGCGTGGAAGATGCAGATGATCTGATCGCCGATCTGGCGCAGGCCCTAGAGCGCGTGCCTGCCGGGCGATTGGCGACCGGCGAGTGGCAGCATACCACACAAAGGCGGGCTGGGTCGAACGAGGGGAGCGGCGGGGAATGCTAGTCATCAAGTTCGGTGGCAGCTCGGTGGGCAGTGCGGAACGCATCGTCGCGACAGCCGAGATCATCGAGGGGTTGGAGACCGAGGAGCTTGTTGTGGTAGTCTCGGCCATGGGGGGCGTTACCAGCTCCCTGATCAATGGCGCACGGGCGGCCGCTGTGGGCCAGGTGGATCGGTATCAGACCGTGCAAGCAGAGCTCCTCGCCAGACACTTGGGTACGGTGGATGCCCTTCTGGCTGGCTACACCGAGCGCACCCATGTAGCAGAGTATATCGAGGAGCGCTTGCACGACTATGAGCGACTCTGCCGCAGCATCGCCACTCTGGGCGAGCTTACAATGCGCGGTAGCGACGCCGTCGCCTCCATCGGCGAGGAGCTTTCGAGTCGCATTCTGGCCGCTCTGCTGTGTGTCCGCGGGCGCCGCGCGCAGGCGGTCAGCGCGACGACGCTGATACAGACGGACGACGCCTTTGGCGCAGCCACTCCCGATATGACGGCTACTCAGCAACGAACACGTCAGCGCCTTACACCTCTCCTTCGCCAAGAGATCCTGCCCATTGTGACGGGGTATGTCGGAGCCACACCCGAAGGGGTCACCACGACGTTGGGGCGTGGGGGCAGCGACTATTCGGCCGCCATCCTTGGATCCGTTCTCGATGCGCGCGAAGTGTGGGTCTGGAGCGACGTGGACGGCATCCTCACCGCCGATCCCAAGCTGGTGCCCGAGGCTAGGACGCTGCGAGAGCTATCGTACCAGGAGGCCACAGAACTGGCCTATTTCGGCGTGGATGTGCTCCACCCCAAGACCCTGGCGCCATTGGAAGCCCGTGGTGTTCCGCTTCGCATTCTGAACAGCTTTGCCCCACAGCGTCCGGGGACGCTCATCTCATCAGAGCTCAGCGCAGTGCGCGATATCGCTCCGGCTATCATCTCCACCGAGGGGCTGAGCCTCATCGGTGTGCTGGGCAACGGCAGCGATTGGTCGCTGGATATGGCAAGCCGCGCGCTCCGAGCGCTGTCCGAGGCTGGGGTGGATGTGTTGATGTTTTCACAGTCGTTCTGTGAGCGCTGCTTGAACCTCGTTGTGCGCGAGCAGGATCAGGCGCACAGCGTGCGCTCGTTGCAGAACGCGTTCGACCACGACCTGCGCCTGGGGCTGTTGAGCCGCATCGGTGCGCAACAGGAAGTGGCCAGCATCTCCGTGGTGGGGCTGCCCAATGCATCGGCGGGGGCGATAGCATCACAGGCTTTTTCGGCGCTGGGAGAGCTGGGATTGCGGATCATCGCAGTGGCTCAGGCGGCCTCGTCTAACAGCGTGTCCTTTGTGATCGCGGAGCGTGATGTGGCCCGCGCGGTGCCGTTCATCCACGATCGCCTCGAGTTGCTGCGATAGGTCACCAGGCAGCCGTGCGCACCGAACATTGGGGCGCTCGAGGTTACGGGCCCTGCCAACGTACCCCGCGGAGAGCCTACGGCAGGCGGAACGTTAGTGAGCGAGTGGGTTTTTGCGCCGTCGCTTTCGCGAGGGCGGCGTCCACGATACGCGGATCATCTATCGGCGGGGCTACCCCATCTCTGGCGGTCCCCACCAAGCCTCGAAAAAAGCGCGCACGTTCTCCAAAGGGCAATCCTTATTGAACTCGGCCTGGCCGATACAGCCGCCGCGGTCATCCCACAGCGCATCTTTTACTCGGGCTACGGCGGCGCGTACGTCATCCGGGGTGCCAAAGGGGAGCACGTTTTGGCGATCCAGCTCTCCCCAGAAGGTGATTCGCCCCTTGAACCGCCGTCCGATCTCCTCGATAGGCATAGTGAAGAGCTGTGAGTTGATGGCGTCCACACCCAGTTCGATGAGGTGCTCATAGATCGCCATGATATAGCCGTCCGAGTGCATCAACACGAACTTGTTGTGGGCTTTGGCCAGGTCACAATAGTCCTTGTAGAGCGGTTTGAAATACTCGACCCACATCTGCGGCGAGATCAGTAAGGCTCTGCTGGAACCCCAGTCATCCATAAAGGTCACTGCATCCACATCGGTTTTAACGACATACTCGAGGTGCCGCATATAGTAATCGTGGATCATGTCCAGCAGAGCGAACACCTCGCTGACGCCCCAGGCCAGATCCAGGTAGACATTCTGTGAACCCCGCACGAACTGCAAGCGCTCAAAAGGGCGCGGAAGGCCCAGGGTGGTGAACTTGGTGCTTTCAGCACAGGTGCGGTTCACGTTCTCAAAACCGACGCCGAGCAGGTCGTAGGGCGGCCTCCAGGTGGCCAGTTTGCTCCAGTCATCGATGGCGGGATGTTTGACCTCGCCGATCATGCCAGCCTGGATGTTGACCCAACGGCTGCCCCAAGCGTCGGTCCACTCGCCGGGCTCGTAGAGAGGCGACTCGTCCGCTGGGTCGCGGTACCCGCTGGACCCAAAGTCGCTAGGGTACTGACGTAAAATGATCTTCAAAGACTCCTCGCGCCCGTAAAAAGCAGCGGGCAGGAGCCAAATGTCTCTCCCAGGCCGGTCCACCCCTTCAAAGCGCAGCGTGCGGGAAATCCGTTCTCTGGATGTGAGCCCCATCCTCGACCTCCTCGATTGTGACGAAATGCCGTCAACTTTAAGAGTAACCTAGTTCGGTTCCCTTGTCGACAAAAGTTGTGATACAGCCGGCGAGAGCCCCATTGCCACAGCCTATTGGCATTGCTTTGCCCAGCTGCCCATCTGTCGTACTATGGTATGCGATGTTCGGGCGCTCGGTAGCGCACTCGGTGGCCGGAGTCGCTGATCACCTTTGTTTCAAAGGAGGCCCGTATGGATTTTGAAGAGCTGTATGAAATAGCCAAAGCAACCTTGAATCCGCGTGATCTATCGGCGTCGTCTTCAGCCGGGGGCGTGGCGGCTGCGCTGATCACCGACAAAGGAAATGTGTATCGAGGCGTCTGTATCGACACCCCGAGCTCCATGGGATTCTGTGCGGAGCACGCTGCCATCGCGGCTATGGTCACCGCCGGGGAGAACCGGATTACCAAGATCGTCGCCGTCAGTACAGAGGGCGTGCTGCCGCCTTGTGGGCGCTGTAGAGAGTTTATGTACCAGATCCACCATGGGAATCTGGACTGTGAGGTCATGCTGAGAGACCGGGTGGTCCGACTCTGCGACCTGCTGCCAGACCGATGGAACTGATCCGAGCCCCGACATTCTCGTACTTGCCGACAGCAAAGATGACGTACAGCAGGCGCTGCTTGCGTGAGATCGAGGGTCCGCGGGGTGGAGGCTCTGTATAGAGCCTCCACCCCGCCGATATAACGCGAGTCGGATAAGCAAGCCTATTCGCCGTCCTCTGCGATGCGGATCAGCCAACTGCCGAGCCCGTGAGCGGGTATGCCGATCGAGGCGAACCCATCTTTGGCGTCGCATACCTCGCCGATTGGGCGCTCCATGAGGTCGACTGCTTGGGCCGATAGCACGGTGCCCAGTGCCGGCGCGCATGCCAACCTGACGCCCGCCAGCGTGCTCGTCGAGTTCGCCAGCCGGATGACGAGCCCTTCGCCCGACTCGGCCCACTTGATGCCGCAGATCGTCGCGCCCTCTCCCTCCAATATTAACAGGCTGCCCACTGCGGGCAAGTGGCCATTGTGAGGGTCTGTGCCGATCGCCAACAAGGGCTGTTCGTGGGCGGCGGCCAAGGCGGCAAGTTGCGTATCGGGCGTCGAGGCATCCGGTGAGAGTAAGGCCAGTCGCACAGGGTGCCGATCGACGTCGGGCAGATAGTCGGGATCGTAGCTCGACCGCACCAGATTCAACCGAAGCGTTGCGCCGTCCACAGCGTGTCCATGCTTGCAGTCGTTCAGGAGGACTACCGAAGCGCTTCCCTGGCTCGCTTGGCCGGAAAGCTTGGCCCAACGCAATGCCGGCACTTCCTGGTCGGATCCTGCCGGCCGTTCCAGCGTGCTAAAGGGGATCTCGTAACATGCCGTTACGCCCCGCAAAGCCGTGGGCACAACCAGCCGCAGATTGGGCACTCCCGTGGAGGCATCGCCTCGCTCGAACCAGTCGATTTCCAGAGCGATGCGCAGGGCGGCCTCACCAGCGTGGAGCTCGTATCGTGCGCGAATGGTGGAGGCCTGCACACCGTACCGGAGCGTTAGCTCGGCCACATGGGGGCCGTCCGCAATCTCATCCACCTGCAAAAGCTTTGGCTGTTGTGGCAGGTCGCTGTTCTCTATGATCCAGGCGCTCATCGAGTGCGGGCGCTCCACACTGAACTCGAAACCCACGCCCCCTTCGGAGGCGTCGATCCGTTCCTCGTTTGCGGTCTTGTCGTAAAACGACACGATCCGTCCGGTCTTGGGGTCGAAAGCAACCGATAGACGGTCGTTCTCCAATCCGATGACGTCACGATCGACGTGTGAGTAGCGGCAGTGGTGCTTATGGCGAGTGAGCCAAGAGCCCCGGGGCGCAGCAGGCGGGTCCATACTCTCACTCAGCGCCACAGTGGTGTAGCCCAGGGCGGGTACAGTAACCGGGACCGCCAGTGTTTGATAGAGATGCCCCCACTCGGAGCCCTTGTCCACCACTTGGACCGGCAATGTTTTACCCGAGGCGTCGCGCGCCTCAAATATCTTGTCGTGGAATGGCACTGGTGTGCCGAGCGGCTCCCGGTCCCAGATCGTCAATCGCACCACCTCGCTCCGCTCGACTTGTGTCGGGTTGTACAGCACAAAGGGGCGCACGGGCGATACTCCGTGTCGATCAGCTAGACTGATACGCCCCTCTTCGGCGCGAATCCCCGCCCCCGCCCCTTGCCCCCCGGAATTAAAGAGTGCTGGGACTCGGCTCGGCGCCCCGATAGGCCCGGTTACCGAGGCGGTATCCACCTGTGAGGCCACGCTTCGTAACGCGCGAGTGGTCAACACCGCCGTGCTGGCCACCGTCTCTTGAAACATGCCGTGCGCATAGGTACGGGTGTCGCGCACACCAGAGCCGGGCAGGATGTCGTGAAAGTGAGAGAACAGCGTTCGCCGCCAGTTCGCTGCGAGGGTCTCCCCCGGATATGCGGCAGCGTTGGCCAGTCGATCCGCGACACACGCGAACTCGGCATCCGCTAGGCGCGCCTCTGCCAGGCGATTGGCGCGCTTGATGAGCGACTGCGATGTAAAGCACCCAGAGAACTCGTAGTTTAGTTCACCCCGGAGCACAGGCAGCTCGTCGCCGGCTTTGCCCAGCTTGTGATAGAAAGCCTGGGCTGGTGCGAACACAAGCGTGGGGAAGACCGGCCAGGTGCTCATCTCGCGCGCCGCGAGCAGGTCACGGCGCGTGGGCCCGCCGCCGTGGTCGCCCACTCCGTACACCAGCATAGCAAAGCCGAGCCCCACCGACTGGTGCATCGACTCCAGTGCTTCGAGAACCTCGTTGGGGTGGATCGAGCAGTTGTAGCCGCGCTTCTGATCGTTGCGCACCAGCACCCGTGAGCCGTCTGGCCCCTCCCACCAGAAAGCTTCGGGGACAGGCTGTTGTGCCACGCCCGGTCGGTGAAGGTAGAGATAGCGCACACCGCCTTGGTTCAGATAGGTCGGCACTGTCGCAGCGTGACCGAATGTATCGGGTGCCCAGTCGATGGCCACGTCCTCGGGCTTGAGGCCGAACAGCCGCTCCATGGCAGCTCTCGTATATAGGAGGTGCCGGCAGAGTGCCTCACCGCCCACCATGTTTTTGTCCGTCTCTACCCAGTGGCTTGCCGTTACTTCCCAGCGCCCGTCCCGTATGAACTGTGCGATGCGCGGAAGCAACTCGGGCTCAAAGGTTTCGGCGATGGCGTACACACTCGCCTGGCTCTGGGAAAAATAGAACTCGGGGAACTCTTCAAGGAGCTCGAGTATCGTGTGAAAGGTATCAAGAGTGACCGCCACCGTCTCGGGCCACGACCACATCCAGTTCATGTCGATGTGCGCATGGCCGACCAAGTAGAGCGCCCGAGCTTTGGCCGCCCCGGCCATCGGTGCAAGCGCTGTCTCGACCTGCGCCACCAGTTGAGGCCAGTCAACCCCGCCAGGCGCCAGGGCCTCGGCTATCACATTCTTGGCCTGCTCGATCGCGTCGGGCCAACCCGCTCCAGGCGCGGCTTCTGTGGCCGCGAGGTGCTCTGCAAACCGGATCTGAGAGCGTATCCGCATCCAGGCCGAATCGCGCCACATCGTGTTGACGTGTGCCAATCGCTTCAACTGCATCATGTTCATCCTCTTGGTCCTCTCTGTGAAAGTAAAGGTTTCAGCTCAACTACAGTGTTCGATGCTCACCCAACGGGCGGGTGTCCGTATACAGTGTTGGTGCGCCCCTTTCGGGAAGCATCCACCTCGGGCGCACTACGATTGCTTCCACGCCTGGGTGGACACTATCGCCAAGCACCCACGGCGCTCAATCCTGTGGTGTTACAGATAAAAGCCCTATCGCGCCCCTAGGGAGCGGGCCGCCCAGCCGATGGGCCGGATACACCTGCTCTTGTGGAAAAGCTGCCGAGAAGAGCGTACCACCTTGCTTCGCGTCCGTAAAGGCAACGGGCGTGCTTCTCTCCTGGGGCAACCAGAAGCGTGGACACTTGCAGGAGTGTCGCCGGTATCGCCCTGATTTGCGCCGTTTGGCGTTCCATGCTATACTTGCGTCGGATTTGAGCACAGCAGTAGGAAGGGGCACTAGGCCATGGCGTTGACCAAGAGTGAAAAAGATTCGATAGTGAGTGTCTATCATCGGCACGAAGCTGATACCGGGTCTCCCGAGGTTCAGGTGGCCATCCTAACCACGCGTATCAATCGGCTGACTGAGCATCTCAAAGAGCACAAGAGCGATGAACACTCTCGTCGTGGCCTGCTCAAGCTGGTTGGGCAACGTCGGCGACATCTGAACTATCTGAGCAAGAAGGATGAGGAAAAGTACAGGGAGATCTTGGCGCGTCTTGGTCTGCGTCGCTAGCCTCTGCTGTCTCTGTCATAGTAACACAGCAACCAAGTGGTCGGAGGAGTAGATGGTTGTATAGTGCCATCTACTCTTTTTCATTATCGGAGCGCGTCGGTTCGCGCTTGGCAAATTGGAGGGAGTCGCGCCGGGTTGCGCAGGAATTGGGGTATGCGCCTCACACGTGGTGAGACTTATCCCCCAATCCCTGGACAACTCGCCGATCTCCCGAACTCACAAACGGGAGAGTGTAACAGTATGAGTCAGGTAAAACAGTATAGGGTCACCCTCGGTGGCGAGGAGGTCCTGATCGAGACCGGCAAGCTGGCGTTTCAAGCTGGTGGGGCGGTTACGGTCAGGCTCGGAGACTCGATGGTTCTCGTCACAGCCACCGCGAGCAAGGAGCCGCGAGAAGGCATCGATTTCTTTCCTTTGACTGTGGACTTTGAGGAGCGCCGGGCATCGGCGGGCAAGATCCCGGGCGGCTTTTTCAAACGGGAGGGTAGACCCTCGACCGAATCGATCCTCCTTGCCCGCAACGTGGACCGCCCGATCCGCCCGCTTTTCCCCGACGGCTATCACAACGACGTCCAGATCGTGATCACCCCGCTATCCACCGATGGCGAGCACCAGCTCGACGTGCTCTCCGCCATAGGTGCATCTGCGGCTCTCACGATCTCGGAAGTGCCGTTTCAGGGCCCCACAGCAGCTGTGCGTGTGGGCTATATCGACGGTGATTATGTGGTAAACCCCACGCTGAGCCAGATGGACGGCAGCACACTGGATCTGCTCGTAGCTGGCACGGCCGACTCTGTGCTGATGATCGAGGCCGGCGCTGGCGAGTTCGACGAGGACAAAATACTCGAGGCGACCCGCCGCGGACATGAGGCGATGCAGGATCTCATCGCGATACAGCGCCGCATGGGTGAAGAGATTGGTAAAGACAAGTTCTACGGTGGCTCGAACGCTATCGACGAGCAGCTGTTGGCGCGCGTCCGCGCGATCGCCGGTGCGCCGCTGACGGACTTGGTGGCACAAGGGTTATCCAGAGAGGAGCGGAGGGCTCGAGAGGCGACTCTTGAAGCTGATGCAATGGAGGCCCTCGGAGAGGATGTTGATCACACTGCGGCTGCCGCGGCTTTTGAGAAGGTGCTGCAGGATGCTATGCGACAGCGGATTCTTGACGCGGGCGTCCGTATCGATGGGCGCGATACCCGCACTATTCGCGAGCTCGAGGCTGAGGCCGGCCTGCTTCCGCGCACACATGGCTCCGGCCTGTTCCGCCGAGGCGAAACCCAGGTGTTGACGACCGTCACCCTGGGGACTGCTGCCGACGAACAGACCATCGAGCACATCAGCGGTGAAGAGAGCTCTGAGCGGTACATGCACCACTATAACTTTCCTCCCTACAGCACCGGCGAGACCCGTCCGTTGCGCGGCCCCAGGCGCCGCGAGATCGGCCATGGCGCGCTGGCGCAACGTGCGTTAGAGCCCGTGCTCCCGGGCGAGGAGACCTTCCCGTACACTATCCGTGCCGTGTCGGAGGTGTTGTCATCCAACGGATCGACTTCTATGGCCAGTGTGTGTGCTTCAACGCTGGCGCTGTTGGATGCGGGCGTTCCGCTGACGGCGGCGGTCGCAGGTATTGCCATGGGCGTCATCACTGAGGGGGATCGCTGGTCCGTCCTTACTGACATCCAAGGGCTGGAGGATCACCTAGGCGACATGGATTTCAAGGTGGCGGGCACCGAGCGCGGCATTACCGCCATCCAGCTCGACGTCAAGATCCCGGGCTTGCGTTGGGAGATCATCAACGAAACCCTAGCGCAGGCGCGTGAGGCGCGACTCAGAATACTCGAGGTGATACGAGGGGCTATCGCGGGGCCGAGGGAGGACCTCTCGCCCTATGCACCGCGCATCCAGTCACTCAAGATCCCTGTGGAGAAAATCGGTGCCCTGATCGGCCCGGGCGGCAAGATGATTCGGAGCATCATCGAGGAGACGGGCGTCAGTATCGATGTAGAGGATGATGGCACGGTGCTGGTGGCTTCGAACAACGGCGAGGCATCGCGGCGCGCCATTGAACGCATCACAGAACTCACCGCAGTGCCCGAGATCGGCCGCATCTACACGGGCAAAGTGGTTCGCACAACGGACTTTGGTGCCTTTGTAGAGTTCTTGCCCGGCCAGGACGGGCTTGTCCATATCTCTCAGTTGGCCGACTATCGAGTTCCTCAGGTGGAGGACGTCGTTCAGGTGGGCGACGAGATCATGGTAATGGTGATCGGTATCGACTCTGAGGGCAAGGTCAAGCTGTCTCGCCAGGCCGTTCTTGAAGGCTGGACGGCCGAGGAGGCGCGCGAGCGCGACCAAAGGCCCAGCCGGCCGAGGAGCAGCGGAGGCCCTCGCCGACAGGACGGAGGGCGCCCAAGGCGGCCGGGAGGCGATGGCCGCAGCCAAAGATAGATTAGTCTGGCGCGGGTCTGCGAGGGCGGGCCCGCGTCTGTCTTGGGAGTCTCATGGGCGAGCAGTCGGACGGAAAAGGGCAGTTGGAGGAGGCCAAGTCGTGGTTGCACGATCTGCTTGAGGCCCTGATACCTGCTCTAGTGATCGTGCTGGTGGTGAACGTCTTTTTGGCGCAGGCTACGCGCGTCGAGGGACAGAGCATGGCACCCAGCTTACACCCGAGCGAACGCCTCATCGTCGAAAAGATATCCTATCGGTTTCATCAGCCGCAACGTGGCGATATCGTGGTGCTCGAATCGCCTCGTCGCAACTCGGATCCACTCATCAAGCGGGTTATAGGCCTTCCTGGTGAGACGATTGAAATCCGCGGTAGTGCTGTGTTTATCGATGGAACACAGCTGTACGAACCCTATCTCACGCAGCCCACGGTGGGTGACTTTTCTCTGCAGCTCATACCCGAAGAGCATGTCTTTGTGATGGGAGATAATCGAGGGTCGAGTAACGACTCGCGGGCTTTCGGTGTGGTTCCCTTGGGCGATGTGATCGGAAGAGCGTGGCTGCGTTACTGGCCACCCTCTGAGGTAGGTTTCATGAGCGCGCCGTGAGCTGAATTCACAAGGTCGATGAAGGCCGGCAATTGCTCCCCAAAATCCTTGACCAGTAGTCCGTCCTGTGGTATCATTCGATTGGATTCTGAATCCGTTCTCGTGGTTGGGTGTAAAAGCCGAGTCAGACTAGACGTTGCCACACAACGAAGGAGGTCTTTTGGGCATGAAGCATCGTGCCCAGAGCGTCTTGGTAGCACGCGCCGTCCTAGTCCTTGCGATGTTGCTCGTTGTAGGTTGCCAGCGAGCCAAGCCCCCACGGACGGTGTTCGCGCCTGAGCATAGAACACCGGCTCTGGCGCGTCTCGAAGCTGCACAGGGCCCTGTGGAAGAGATGCCGACAACCTCCTCGCCAATCGCTGAGGAGCTGGAAGAGCCCACGCTCGCTCCTACAGCTCAGCCTGAGGAGATATCGGAAGAGGCCCCGACCGCGACGCCTGGTCCTCCTCTGGAGACGGAAGAGGTCCAGTACGTCGTTAAAGTGGGGGACACGCTACTTGATATCGCTATCCGGTTCGATACAACCACCGAAGCGCTCATGACGCGCAACAATCTGGCCGATCCGGATAGGCTTTCAGTGGGGCAGGCACTCTGGATCCCCACGACCGTGACGGTATCCTCCGGCGCTGGCAGCACTATCAGACACACTGTTGAGGCATCGGATTCGTTGGTGTCTATCGCCTTGGCGTATCGCACCACGGTGTTAGAGATTCTGCGAGCAAACTCTTTCGGGCTCAATTCCCAAGGCCTCGAAGAGGGCACTGTGATCCAAGTGCCGGTGGACACACACCCATCGGTGCGCACCCATACCGTCAATGCGGGAGAGAATCTGGGAGAAATCGCCCAAGAATATGGCGTGACAGCACAAGATGTGGTCAATGCCAGTGGGCTGCTGGACCCCGATAGACTGGATGTCGGACAAGTGTTGCTAATCCCCTAGGTGGTGCGGTTCTCGCTCATCGATATGGCGTGGCGGCTCCCAGGTGCCTTGACATAAGGCCCGATTGATAGGGGGGTCGTGTCGTTCTGGGCGGCAGACTGCAAAGTGTATCAGTTCGAGTTCTCTCACAGCGGTGTTTCTGGCGTATAGCCCGGGCTGCTGTGATTCTTTCTTTTACGGTGGCGTCATGTCCAGAAACTCGTGGATCGCACTGATCATCGCGTTGGTTTTACTCTGTATGATCAGTGCAGTGGCTGTACCGGCCGCATATGTAGCCTATCATGCACTGATACGTCCCACGACCGAGATGAGCAGCGCGCAGCCCAGCCCGGCGCGACCTACCACTCCCGGGGCCTCCGGAGCAGAAGTCTCGAGCGGAGGGACATTACGCTTGGCGGGCGCCCTGCCACCAACCCTGGACCCAGCGATGGCACAGGATACGACCTCTGCTGAGTACATTGTGCACCTCTTCAGTGGGCTGGTGGGGCTCGATAGCGATTTGGAGGTCATACCGGATCTCGCATCGGGCTGGGATACCAGCGAGGATGGGCGAACTTATACGTTTCACCTGTTGCCCGGCGCGGTTTTCGGGGACGGCAAACGTATCACCTCCGAGGATATCATCTATTCACTGGAGAGAGCTTGTGCCCCTACCCTGGGCTCGCCCGTCGCTGCGTCGTATCTGGGGGATATCGTCGGTGTTGACGAGATGATCGCGGGCCAAGCCGAGCACATTTCTGGCCTGCGTGCCGTTGACGAGCACACCATCGAGATCACCATCGATGCGCCCAAGGCGTACTTTTTGGCCAAACTCACGTATCCTACGGCTTTTGTGGTAGATCGTGCACAGATCGAGCGCGAGGGCGACTCTTGGATGCTCCATCCCAACGGCAGCGGGCCGTTCGTGCTCGAAAGCATCGATCGCGACCGCATGGTGCTCACCAGAAACCCCAATTATTACCGTCAACCGGCCAAGCTGTACCGTGTCGAGTACCTGTTCACGGCTGGCGTGCCCATTACGATGTACGAGAACGATGAGTTGGACATCGTGGGCGTCTCACCGGCTGAGATCGAGAGAGTTCAGGACCCTAGCAACCCGCTCCACAACGAGCTTTACATCAACCCGGAGCTCAGCGTGAGTTACCTCGGCCTGAACGTGACACTCCCGCCCTTTGACGATCCGTTGGTGAGACAGGCCTTTGCCTATGCGCTGGATAAGCGCAAGATCGCTGATCTGGTGCTCAACGGCACCTCTCTGCCGGCTGATCAGATCCTGCCTCCTGTTCTGCCGGACTATGACAACGAGTTTGAGGGGATACCCTATGATCCGGCAAAAGCCCAGACGCTATTGGCTGCTTCGCGCTACGGCGGGGCAGATGCCATGCCAGAGGTTGTGCTCTCGATCAGTGGCGTCAGTGGATTCATGGACGGGATGACCCAAGCGATCGTCGCCATGCTGGAAGAGAGCCTGGGGATCGATGTTATGGTGGAACAAGTCGACTGGTCTGACTTTTTGGATGATATGAACCGCAACCGCTATCAGCTCTTTTCCGCGGGGTGGTTTGGTGACTATCCGGACTCGCAGAACTTTCTAGACCTACTATTTCACAGCGGGAGTGCACAGAACCATATGGGGTACAGTAACCCCGAGGTGGATCTCCTGCTGAAGCAGGCCCGTACGGAGTTGGACCCCCAGCAGCGTACGGATCTCTATCGTCAGGCGCAGCGCCTCATCGTGATGGACGCCTCTTGGATACCGCTTACGCATGGGATAGACTTTACTCTCGTCAAGCCTCATGTGGCTGGATACCAAACTAATGCAGTTATGTATCCTTGGCTAAAAGAGGTATACTTGACTGATTAGTATTCCCTAGTTCGGAGGCTTTGTTATGATATCCCCGTTGTTGCAGGTAAAGAACCTGACAACCAGATTCTATACACAAGACGGCGTGGTGAACGCCGTGAACGGAATAAGTTTCGATCTCCATGAGGGCGAGACGCTGGGCATCGTGGGCGAAAGCGGCTGTGGCAAGAGCGTCAGTATGCTTTCCATGATGCGCCTTATCCCACAACCCCCGGGGCGCGTCACCGCTGGAGAGGTGCTCTTTCAGGGGCGCGATCTGCTCAAGCTCAGCGACGAAGAAATGCGCAATGTGCGGGGCAATAGGATCGCTATGATCTTTCAGGACCCCATGACTTCTCTCAATCCCGTGCTCACGGTGGGGCGACAGATCAGCGAGGCTCTCGAGCTGCATCTGGGCATGGATGAGGGGCAGGCTCGTGCGCGCACCATCGAGCTGCTGGAGATGGTCCACATCCCTCAAGCGAAGGATCGAGTGGACGACTACCC
This sequence comes from uncultured Anaerolineales bacterium, assembly GCA_964407215.1. Taxonomy (GTDB): domain Bacteria; phylum Chloroflexota; class Anaerolineae; order UBA1429; family UBA1429; genus CAYOUT01. Next base: position 240,768 of record CAYOUT010000003.1, read on the forward strand.
GCACCAGTTCTCTGGTGGCATGCGCCAGCGCGTGATGATCGCCATGGCGCTCTCCTGCAATCCGCAGTTGCTTATCGCCGATGAACCAACAACCGCGCTGGATGTGACGATTCAGGCTCAAATCGTTGACATCGTAAAGGATCTGCGCAGCGAGTTGGGCATGGCCATCATCTGGATCACGCACGACCTCGGCATTGTGGCCGGGCTGGTGGACCGAGTGCAGGTGATGTACGCCGGGTATATCGTGGAGACGGGCCAGGTTCACGAGTTCTATGCCAACCCGAGCCACCCCTATTCGGAGGGGTTGTTGGGTTCGCTACCGCGGCTGGACGCTGACGAGCGGGAAAAGCTGGCCTCTATCGAGGGATTGCCTCCCGACCTAATCGTGATGCCCGCTGGTTGTCCGTTCGCTCCCCGCTGTAGGTACCGTATACCCATGTGTCTGGGGGAGAACCCATCGCTATCCTCCGTCAACACGGGCCATTACGCTGCTTGCTGGAAAACAGCGGATCGGAAAGGGCGACAGCGATGAGCCAGGCAAACGGTGCTCTTGTACATATAGCGAATCTCGGCATGTATTTCCCCATCACCCGGGGGGTTATCGTTCAGCGACACATCGGGGATATCAAAGCAGTCGATGGCCTGACGTTTGACATTCGCCGCGGTGAAACGCTGGGTCTGGTGGGCGAGAGCGGCTGCGGCAAATCGACCACTGGAAGAGCCATTTTGCAGCTGTATCGCCCCACGCAGGGAGAGGTCTTCTACGATGGGAAGGATCTCGTAAAAATGCGCGGTGAGCGCTTGCGTCAAATGCGCCGGCGCATGCAGATGATCTTCCAAGATCCTTATGCTTCTTTGAACCCGCGTATGACTGTGGGGAATATCGTTGGCGAGCCCCTCGAGGTACACAACTTGATGCCCAGAAGGGAGCGCCGCGAGCGCGTGCAGGAGCTTTTGCGAATCGTTGGATTGAATCCATACTTTGTAAACCGCTATCCGCACGAGTTCTCTGGCGGGCAGCGCCAGCGCATCGGTATCGCTCGCGCGTTGGCTGTAGAGCCCGAGTTCATTGTGTGCGACGAGCCGATCTCAGCACTGGACGTCTCTATCCAGGCACAGATCATCAACCTGTTGGAGGAGTTGCAGGCGCAATTCGGCCTGACCTATCTGTTCATAGCACACGATCTGTCGGTGGTACGGCACATCAGCGATCGGATCGCCGTGATGTACCTCGGCAAGCTGGCCGAGCTAGCGGATCGCAAGACGCTTTACGATAACCCGCTGCATCCATACACCCAGGCACTGCTGTCGGCCGTGCCCATTCCCGATCCGGTGGTTGAAGCGAAGCGGCAGCGTATCATTCTGCAAGGCGATGTGCCGAGCCCGGCCAATCCGCCTGCCGGCTGCAATTTCCGTACTCGTTGCCCCTATGCGACGGAAATCTGTATGCAAGAGCCAAGCTGGCGTGATGTCGGAGGCAACCACTGGGTGGCCTGTCATCACGCCCCGGTGGCGCAGCAGGTATAACAGAGACCCGATCTTTATCAAAGGGGAGCGCCACAGGCGCCCCCCTTTGCTGCCGCTACCGCATCATGCTCTCTATGTGCGCGAACGCCACCACAGTATCAGTCCGGTCACGAGCGCCAGCAACGCGCCCGCCGAGACGCCCAATATGATTCCCTCTCGGTACGGGCGAGGGTACTCGATGATCAGGCCCGATACTCTTCCCTCGGCGGCCACCGAGAGGTTGCTGCGCAGGTGCTCGCGGAAACGCAGTGAGGGTTCCACGGACGGGAACGCATGTATCACCGCGCTCTCCAGCTCCTCCAGTTCCTTTTGAGGCGGGGCGGCTGTGATCATGGCTTCCAGATGGCGATTCAGAGAGTGCCACCTCTCTGTGAGCGGGTGCAACCGCTCGCTCGGTACGGCCGTAGACTCTTCTGTCATCAGATCGCCACCCCTTTCTTCGAGAGCTCTTTGCGCAGTGCTAGCAGCGTACGATGGTAAAGCGACTTGATGGCTCCCTCACTACGCCCCATGATCTCGCCGATTTCGGCGTTCGAAAGCCCCCTTGAGACCTTGAGCAGCAAAAGCTCCTGCCGGGCGGGGTCGAGCTTGCTAATGGCCTCCATGAGATGGCGCGCATCGTCATTCGCTTCCGCGAGCGATTCGGGGTGCTCATCCACTCGCGTGCCGATCACTATGTCTTCTAGCGAGACTAGAGGCTTTCGACTCCGGTCGCGGTGCCAGTTCGCGACGAGATTGTGGGCGATACGGTACAGCCAAGCCGAAAACGGCAGGCCTTTGTCCACATAGGTACCCAGATGCGACAGCGCCCGGAAAAAAGTGCGCGATGTGAGGTCCTCCGCATCATGGACATTGCCTACACGGTGAAAGATGTAGCTGTAGATGCGATTTACATAACGCTCATAGATTTCTCCAAAGGCAGCGGGATCGTTCTTGGCAGCCGCAATCAGTGCTTTGTCATCTGGCTCGGTCATGCATACTCCCTTTTGCCACTCCATACACTAGAACACTTGGGTGCTATCGAAGTTGCGAACCCGCTCCCTGTGCCGCGGAAACGATCGCTTGCCGCCAGCTCTTCTCTCTCGGATGTTGGCATGAGTCTAGTAGGCGCAAGGGGGACCTGTCAAAACGGTACTATATGCTTTGCTCACAGCTTGGAGTTGTGGTAAACTCGATAGCCAGCTGTACAAAACAAGGAGTGGCGATGCGGAAACAGGCGATCCTCCTCACTCTGGCAGCCATTGCGGTTCTACTGCCATGGGGTATGGTGCATGCTGGGCCCCTGGCGCAGGACAGCCTGGTGCAGGTTACGTCTCCCGAGGTTAGCGCCGAGGTGCGTGGCCTGGTATCGATCAGGGGATCTGCCTCGGTGCCCGACTTTCAATTCTACAAGATCGAGTTCGGTGTGGGATCAAACCCGGACCAATGGGCCCTTATCGGCACGATGCATGAGGCCTCGGTGGTGAACGGGCAGCTCGAGGTATGGGATACCACTTTGGTGCCAGACGGTGTGTACAGCATACGGTTACACGCCGTCAGGGCGGACGGCAACTACGAAGAGTTCCATGTGCGGCAGATCGTGGTGGCGAACTCTATGCCGACGCCCACGCCCACGGAGGAGGAGACGCCAACACCCGATGGGGTAACGACGCCAGAGGCTTCAACACCCAGCCCGGGTGAGGACGAGGTACCACCTGAGCCGCAGGCGACGGCGACCGTACAGATTATCGCCCCTTCCACAGCGTTAGCAGTCCCCACCGCAACGCCCACACTGAGCCGACCGTCGGGGCAGCAGGATCTGCCAGTGGATCCAGAGGGCTGGAAGCAGTCGCTTGTGTACGGCGCAGTGGCCATGGGGGCGGTATTTGTCGTCTTGGGGGCCGTGTTGGGGTTGCGCCGCTTGATCTGATGCAGCTCTATTGCAGTGTAGAGCCCGCGGGCATTCAGAACGATTAGGGGCTAGTCGCTCAGATTAGCCCTTTGTGCTGTTGTTGAGGAGTGCATGGTATGATGAGGTTTCTGAAAGCTGCCCGGGATCGGCGGGTTGATACTGATATGATGCGCTACCTGATTGTGGGCCTGGGTAACCCTGGCATACGGTACGCTAAGACGCGTCATAATATAGGTTTTCGGTGTGTCGAGCGATTGGCTAGCGCCCATGGGATAGACGTCCGCAGGCAACGCTTTGAGTCGTTGCTTGGGGAGGGCGAGGTGCAAGGCAAGCGCGTGGTGCTGCTCGAGCCCCAGACGTTCATGAACGATAGCGGGCGCGCAGTGGCCCCCGCAAGTAGGTGGTATAAAATCCCCCCTGAGCGGGTATTGGTGGCCCATGATGACCTGGACCTTCCGCTGGGTAGGCTGCGATTGCGACCGGGGGGAAGCAGCGGTGGGCACAAAGGGATCGAGTCGATCATCCAAGTCTTGGGCACGAACGAGTTCCCACGACTTCGCCTGGGCATTGGACGGCCCGAGCACGGCGACCCCATCGACTATGTCCTGGCACGCTTCACGGAGGGTGAGGAGCAGGCGGTGGGCGCCATCTGCGATCTCATGCTCGAAATCACACGTTGTTTCATGGAGCAGGGGATCGAGGCCGCGATGAACGCCTACAACGGGACGGTTGTTGAGATCCGCTAGCTGGCCGCCCCGCCTTCTTACAAGGTTGTACAGTGAAACTCAGAGGTTTGACCCAGCTTCTGCGCAGTAATACCCGCTACCAAGAAATGCTCGGCCAGCTTGGCAGCTTGGCGGATAACAGTCCCGATGGCTCGAGCCGGGGGCTCATGGCGCTGGGTGTCCTCGAGGCGGCACGCCCCTTTGTGGTTGCCGCTTTACAGGAGGATTGGCTGGCGCCGATGCTCGTTCTGTGCAGTACGCCGGAGAGCGCCCGCCAACTGGCCGATCAAGTGCGTGTCTGGGCCGCACAACCCGATGATGTGCTCTACTTTCACGCCCCCGACGCGACATTCTACGACCGCACGTCGTGGGATCGGGAGACGATTCACTCTCGGGCCAGCGTTTTGGCCCGCCTCGTGCGGCTCAGAGATGAAGGGTCGCAGGGGGCAGGCCACGGCCTGGTGATCATCGCATCCGTTTGGTCGCTTATGGCCAAGAGCGCCCCCCCTATGGCCCTACGACGGGCTGTGCGCACACTGCGCTTGGGAGACCTCCTGTCGCCTTATGAGCTACTGGCCCATCTGGTGCACGCTGGCTACGAGGCTGAAGTGACGGTAGAGACTCGGGGTACGTTTGGCCATCGGGGCAGCATCGTAGACGTCTACCCGCCCAATCTCCCAAGCCCGATACGCATCGATTTTTTCGGCGATCAGATCGACACGATCCGTGTCTTTGACCCGACCACGCAACGCTCCGCTCAACAGCTGGAGCAGGTTACTGTGGTGCCGGCGAGTGAAGCCCTTCCGGAGTGGGGCAAACAAGCAGCATCGGAGCTACGAGCTATAGGGCTCAAAGATTGCCAGGCCGCGACACGCGCACGCATGCTGGACGAAATCGATGCATTGGCCCGGGGCGAGCATTTCGCTGGCATCGAGTTCTACCTCCCCTACCTGTACCCGCGCCCCGGCACATTGCTGGATTTCCTGCCACAGGGGGCGCTCGTGGCGGTTGACGACTCGATAGGCGCAGCATCCGCTGCCTTGAGCTTGGAGAACCAAGCCCAGGGTCTGCGGGCCGATATGATCGCTCACGGGCATCTGCCAGCGGATTTCACGGTACCCTACTTGACGTGGAGCGACCTCTATGCGCGGCTTGTGACGCGCGGAGCGATCACCTTGGGGTACGCCGAGGACGATACACCCCCTTTCTACGGCGAGAAGGGCTTTCTTCCAGCGGCGCAGTATGGGGGCCAACTGCAACACGCGCTCGAGGATGTCGTGAATCTACAGCGTGAATCGAGGCGCGTCGTCGTCGTGACGCGCCAGGCCGAGCGCCTCGCAGATTTGTTGCAGGACCTCAATGTGTATACCTCGCCTCTAGAGGAGCTGTCGACCCCTCCGGCTCTCGGCACTGTCAGCCTGGTCAATGGCATCGCCTCAGAGGGCTGGTCGTTTGATTCTTCCGATTTGGTAGTACTGACCGATGCAGAGATCTTTGGCTGGGCGCGCATTCGGAGGCGATCGACGGTGCGCCGGCGGGCTGCCTCGCCGGAGGCCCTTTTTGCCGACTTGCAGGTTGGCGACTATGTAGTTCACGTAGAATATGGCATCGGCCGCTATCACGGGATGGTGCATAAGACTATCGGCCACTTGGAGCGCGAGTATTTGGAGCTCGAGTACGCATCGGGCGATCGCCTGTATGTGCCGATATACCAGGCGGATCGAGTCAGTCGCTATCTGGGGGCCGATGATCGAGAGCCTTATCTGCATCGGCTGGGCGGTGCCGAGTGGCGCACTGCACGCACCCGGGCAGAGCGGGCCGTGCGCGATATGGCTGTCGAACTCCTCGAACTGTACGCGGCGCGCGAGATCGCGCCTGGGTACGCGTTTTCGCCCGATGTAGCTTGGCAACGCGAGCTCGAAGCCTCTTTCCCTTACGAAGAAACTCCGGATCAGCTTCGTGCTTTGGAGGAAGTCAAGCGCGATATGGCGCAGCCGCGGCCGATGGACCGCCTGATCTGCGGTGACGTTGGCTATGGCAAAACCGAGGTCGCGTTGAGGGCGGCCTTTAAAGCGGTCATGGATAACAAGCAGGCAGCTGTATTGGTGCCCACGACCGTTCTGGCGCAACAGCACTTTCACACGTTTCGCCGCCGTCTGAGGGCGTTTCCCGTCGCGGTGGAGATGCTCTCTCGCTTTTTGTCGCCACGCGAGCAGGATGAGGTTATAGAGGGGCTCACGGCGGGGCGCGTCGACATCGTCATTGGCACGCACCGCCTGCTCTCCAAGGATGTGGCCTTTAAGGACCTTGGCCTGCTGATCATCGATGAAGAGCAACGGTTTGGCGTAGGCCACAAAGAGCAGCTCAAGCAGATGCGGCGTGAGGTGGACGTGTTGACTCTGACAGCCACGCCGATACCGCGTACGCTCTACCTCGCCCTGAGCGGCGCCCGCGATATGAGCGTCATCGATACGCCGCCCGAGGATCGGTTGCCTGTACACACTGTGGTGACCGCGCACGACGAATCGCTGATTCGCAACGGTATCTTGCGCGAGATTGACCGTGGAGGGCAGGTCTACTTTGTCCACAATCGGGTGGAGGACATTTATCATGTGGCAGACCAGTTGCAGCGTCTCGTCCCCGAGGCGTCGCTCACGGTGGGCCACGGCCAGATGGACGAGGACGAGTTGGCGCAGGTGATGCTCGGTTTTGCACAAGGAGAGTACGACGTGTTGGTGTGCACCACCATCATCGAGTCGGGGCTGGACATCCCTAACGTCAATACGATCCTGATCGATAGAGCCGATACCTTTGGCCTGGCGCAGTTGTACCAGCTCCGTGGACGCGTCGGGCGCGGCACGAACAGGGCTTATGCCTATTTGTTCTATAACCCAGGGGCCCCGCTCTCCGAGGTGGCGCGTAAACGGCTGCAGACCATTCAGGAGGCGAGCGAGCTGGGGGCTGGCTATCGCGTGGCCATGCGAGACATGGAGATACGTGGCGCAGGCGAGATCCTCGGCGCGGAACAGCACGGGCATATTGTGGCGATAGGGTTCGATCTCTATCTGCGCCTACTCAAAGGGGCCGTGGAGGAGCTGCGTGCGGCGATAGGGGCGGGAGTGGGTGCGCCCTCGGTGGCTATTCAGCGCGCGCAAGAGAGGGTGGCCGCCAGCCTGACGCCGCTTGGCGTGGCTCCCAGTATCGACCTACCGCTCTCTGCCTACTTGCCGGAAGCTTTTATGCCCGATAACCAACTGCGACTGCGTTTCTATCGGCGCCTGGCGCAGATAGATAGCGATGAGATGGTGGATGAACTCGCTCAGGAGCTGCACGATCGCTTTGGCGATCTGCCCAAACCCGTGGTGAACTTGCTCTATCTGCTGCGTGTGCGAGCCTTGGCGATGCGGGCCGATGTCGAGGCGATCAGCTCGGAGGATCAGCGCATTGCTGTCGCCCTACCGCACGCATTGCCGCCCTCTCTGGCGCGCCAACTCGAGGCAGAGCAGCCGGGAGTTCGTGCGCGCGGTACCCGAGCGTGGCTTTCCGCTAAAGAGGCCTGGCAGCCTGCGTTGGAGAACCTGTTGCGATGCCTCACAGAGCTGAGCACGGTGATCCCCCGCTCTTAACAGGGCGTCTGCGGCGGGAACGCATCTCTTCGTGGTGGCTTGATGTCAGTCGCGTAACCCGGGGCCCGGGCGGCGGGTCAGGCCGCCGAGAATGATCAACAGGCCCATGAGAATCAACGCTATCGGCGCCAAGAGGCGCAGAATCCCTCCAAAGGCCGAGGCAAAGATCACGAAAAAGATGACCCCTATACCACCCACGATAGCTGCAGCCACCAGCAGACCGGCAGGGCGGTTTCGCAACAGGTAGAGCAGCATCAGCCCCACTCCCACGGAAACTGGCTCCAAGGCCCACAGATAGGACCAGCTCCTCCAATTGCCCGTCAGGTTTTGGTAGCTCAGGATGAGGCCGTTCGTGATGATGATAGTGCCGGGGATCGCCAGGCCGGCGAGTTTGGCGCGATCCTCCCACCAGATGCCGATGGGCAGCAGGAACGCCGCTCCCGCGAACAGGATCAGCCAAGGCCAGACGGTTCGCCAGCCGATACGCAGCCCCAGTGGCGAGAGCAAAACCTCGCCCCATTGGGCGGCCATAAAGATGCCCCCCAACATAATGAGTAGAACCCCAGTGTAGAGTGCTCCTCTGTCTTTCATGATATCCCTTTGCTAGCAGGTGTACGCCGCCTCATATCTGCTATACGCGGCTCGCAGTGGAGGGTAGCAGGGATTGGCGACATTTGTTTGTAGGGACGAAAAAAGGCCCTCACAACGCATGTGAGGGCCTTGTAGAGCGAACGGCTATTCTGTGATACGTGGAAGCGCTCTGTCGTGCACCTGATTGGAGAGGGCTACAGGCAGCACCTGATCCATCGAGTTGACGAACACGAGCTGCAGTCCTTTGCGCAGCTTCCGGGGAACATCGGACATGTCTCGCTGGTTCAGCTTGGGCAGTAACATCGTTCGCAGCCCCGCCCGCCGCGCGGCGAGAATCTTTTCGCGAAGCCCACCGATGGGCAGGACTCGCCCTCGCAGGGTGATCTCGCCCGTCATAGCAACGTCGTGATACACTGGTCGACCGGTCAGCGCAGAGATCAGAGCGGTTGCGATGGTGATGCCAGCCGATGGGCCGTCCTTGGGCACAGCACCCTCGGGCACGTGAATGTGAATGTCGATCTTGTCGAAATCCAGATCGTCTATACCCAAGTCTTCGGCCCGGGAGCGTGTATAGCTCAGTGCAGCTTGTGCTGATTCCTGCATGATCTCGCCGAGCTGGCCGGTGAGCAGCAGGTTCCCCTTGCCGTTCATGATCGTCACTTCGATGGACAGTGTGTCACCGCCCGCTTCTGTCCAGGCGAGGCCCGTCGCCACGCCCACTTCGTCGGTCTCTTCGGCCACGCCAAAATCATACCTCGGTGGCCCCAGATACTTGCTGAGCGACTGCTTCAGGATCGTCTTGGGCGCGGGCTTGTGTTCCGCCACCCGGCGCGCCGCCTTGCGACAGATGTTGGCGATCTCGCGGTCAAAGTTCCGCACACCTGCTTCGTGAGTATACTCGCGGATCAACGATTGCAGAGCGCCCTCTGTGAACTGGAGCGACGTGAGCCCGTTCTGCTCAAGTTGGTGTGGGATGAGGAACCTGCGTGCGATCTCGAGCTTTTCCTCCTCGACGTAGCCTGGGAATTCGATTACTTCCATACGATCCAACAAAGCTGGCGGGATAGAGTCAAGCATGTTACAGGTGGTGATGAACATCACCTTGGATAGGTCGAACGGCAGCTCCAGATAGTGATCCGAGAAAGCATAGTTCTGCTCGGGGTCCAACACCTCCAACAACGCCGATGCCGGATCTCCGCGAAAGTCCATGCCGAGCTTGTCGATTTCGTCGAGCATAAAGACCGGGTTTTTACTCCCCGCACGCCGCATAGTCTGAAGGATGCGGCCCGGAAGTGCCCCAACATAGGTGCGCCGATGGCCGCGAATCTCGGCTTCGTCCCGGATGCCGCCAAGGCTCACGCGAACGAAAGCACGCCCCAACGCCTCCGCGATGGACTTGCCCAGGGATGTCTTGCCTGTTCCTGGGGGCCCCACGAAGCACAGGATCGGGTTCTTCATCTTGTCTGCCGCCAACTGGCGCACAGCAAGATGCTCTAGAATGCGCTCCTTGGCTTTGGGCAACCCATAGTGTGTAGCGTCCAGGATCTGTGCTGCCTCGCGGATGTCGAGCTTGTCCTCGGTGGCCTCGCTCCACGGCAGCGAGATGATCCAATCCAAGTAGGTGCGGATCACTGCCACCTCGGGCGCACTGGATGGCATACTGCTCAGCCGCGCCAGCTCTTTCTCAGCGCGTTCGGCCGTTTCTTCCGGCAGCTCCATGCCAGCGAGCTTGTCGCGCAGCTCGTTTATATCCTGTAGGTGCGGGTCGCCCTCGCCCAGCTCGTTCTGGATGGCTCGCATCTGTTCGCGCAGGAAATACTCGCGTTGGCTCTTGTCCACCTCTTGCTGCACCTGCGACTGGATACGATTTTCAAGCTCCAACACGTCCAGCTCAGATGCCAGAATGATGCTGATCTTTTGCAGGCGCTGAGTGCAGTCCGTCATCTCGAGCAGTTCCTGGCGTTTGGTGATGTCAAGATCCAAGATCGACGCTACCAAGTCCGCCAGCCAACCCGGGTCGTCAGCGTTCATCGCAGCGACATAGGCGTCGTCGGGGATGTTGCGGCTGTACTGCACCACCTTCTCAAAAAGCGCCAGCACTGCACGCATCAATGCCTCGGTAGATAAGCCCTCTTCGGAGGTCTCCCCCAATGGGGTTACCTCAGCCGCGATATGAGGCCGCATCTGCGTGTAGCGCATCACCTGTACACGACGCTGCCCTTGCACCCAGATGCTGGTTGTGCCGTCTGGCATACGCAACATCCGACCGATATACACCTCGGTGCCTGTGGTGTATAGGTCGTCCGAGCCCGGTTCCTCCATGTCCTCGTCATGTTGGGCAATAGCGACGATACGCTGATTGCCAGCCATGGCCGCCTCAATGGACTTGACTGAGCGGTCGCGACCGACGAATAGCGGGGCCACCATGTGCGGGTAGATCACCGTATCCCGCAATGGAAGCACCGGAAACTCTTCTACATCAAAGTCCTCGGTGATGGACTCGAAATCCTCCCCCAACCATTCATCGAACTCGCTGGGGTCGGCGGATAGTTGACTAGCCATTCGGCTCTCGTGCCTCCGATTGTTTGTTCCTGCGTTCATATATACCACAGCCCGCAAAGGACTACAATATTGGGAATCCGTCGTGGCCGCGAGAGCGCCTCGATACGGGCAGTCAGCGCACTGCAACGACCGGCGGGTTCGATAGGTCCGTATGCATCTAGGTGACACACGGAATGCCCCGAGAGTTGGGCTTTCATCGCCTCAGTCGGGGCTGTAGGTCGCCCACGCGTCGGGCGATTCCCATGCCTCCACATAGGCCAGGTTCACTTGTGGCAAACGCTCTTGAAGCTGTTCAAAGACGGTTCTCGCGATGTTCTCAGAGCTGGGGTTGATCTCGTCGAACGGGGTTACCTCGTTCAGATTGTGGTGGTCGTACTGTGCGAGCACGGTGTCCAGTTCGCGCTTGAGCAGCGTAAAGTCGAGCGCAAGCCCCTCCGAATCCAGTGTACTACTCTGTACGCAAACGACCACCTCCCAGCGATGGCCGTGCAAGTTCTCACACTTGCCCCGGTAACCCCTCAGACCGTGTGCAGCATCGAAATGCCGCCTGACATGAACTCGGTACATAGTGTTCCTCTCGACGCTTCTGAACAGGATACAATACTGTGAACCGACTGGAAATGCAAAGGGGGGATTCTATGCTTGCAGAAGAGCTTCCAGAATAGCGATGGCGGCGCCCTTGTCAAGCGGCTCGTTGTTGCTTCCGCACTTGGGCGACTGGATACAGGATGGGCAGCCGGACTCGCACGGGCATGTGCGAATCACTTCCAGGGCGCGCTGCCACAATTCTTCGAGCAGCTCATAACCCATCTGCGCGATCCCCACGCCTCCAGGGTAGCCGTCGTACACAAAGATCTGCGTTTGGCCGGTATCGGGATGCTGCACGGTGGAGAGCCCGCCGATGTCATCGCGATCGCACATGGCAAAGAGTGGCAGAATAGCGATGCAGCCATGCTCCACAGCGTGCAGACCCCCGTCCAAATCCAATCCTCGGCGGACTATCTCCTGTCGGGCGGCTTGTGGCACTATGAACCACAGCGCCTCTGTCTCAAACGATGTGGGCGGCAGGTCCAGAGTCTCCTCTGACAGCAGCGCCCCAGTGAGCTGTTGCCTGCGTCGAAAGCCCACCACTTGCTGAGTCACTCGCACATGGCCTAGATAGGCCTCTGCCGAATGTGCTGCACGACCGCGCGTAGATCGGATGATCTCCACGCTACCGATCTCGCGCGGCTGGGTGTAATAGTCCGAGTCTACGCGCTTGGCCAACACTATATGTTGTTCGAGATCCAACCGTGTCACCAGATAGGACTCGGCGCGATGCAGGTAAATGGCCCCCGGGTGGACCCGAAAGAAGGCTGTGGCAGCGTCCACCTCCTCCAATACGCGCTGGTCGCCCTCATCGATCAGAGTATACTGCACCGCCGATGTCGCACGCAGACTGATCTGTTGTGCAGGGTAGCCCTCTCCCACCGGATACCATCTGCCAAATCGTCGCTGCAACGCTCCCTGTTGCTCCAGCGCACGCACTGTGTCTTCGAACTCGTCGCCAAAAAACGCTGCGTCCCCCTCCGAGAGGGGCGACTCGAGCGCTGCGCAGGGCAAGTGCCCCCCGAGGATATGTCGGTTACCCGGAGCGATGAACGCGTGTTCGTGGCTGCGTGCGAACAGCTCCGAGGGATGCGCCATAAAGTACTGATCGAGGGGGTTGCTCTGTCCGATGAGCACACAAAGAGCCTCGCGCTTGCCACGCCCTGCGCGCCCCGCCTGCTGCCAGGTGCTGGCTACACTGCCGGGATACCCCGCAAGGATAGCGGCGTCCAACTCGCCGATATCGATCCCTAGCTCCAGTGCGTTGGTAGCCGTGACGCCCAGCAGCTCTCCAGAGAAAAGGCGTCGCTCGGTCTCTCGCCGCTCTCGTGCCAAGTAGCCGCCTCGATAGGAGGCGATCCCTTCGGCAAGCTCTGGCCGCAGGCACAAGAGCGTTTCGCGTGCATAGAGCTGAATCAGTTCGGCCGCCCGTCTCGTACGCGCAAAAGCGATGCTGCGCATCCCCGCAAGCACCGTCTCTACGAAAAGCCCCGCGGCTTCCGAGTTCACACTGCGCCTGCGCCCCTGCGCGCCGTCACTGAGCGGCGGATTCCAGAGCACGAACTGACGCCCACCCTGTGGCGAGCCATCTTGGTCAATAACGGTTGCTTCCTCGCCCACCAATCTGTACGCGTGCTCTTTCGGGTTGGCGATGGTAGCCGAACACAGAATGAACTGCGGCTTGGCGCAGTACAACGCACAAACCCTGCGTAGCCGCCTGAGCACGCAGGCTACGTGTGAGCCAAAGACCCCCGGTAGGTGTGGGCCTCGTCCACCACAACGTACTTGAGGTGGCGAAAGGTGGCAGCCCAGGCCGCGTGATTGGGCAAGATCCCCACGTGTAGCATATCCGGGTTCGTGAGGATGATAGCCGCTCTGCGCCTTAGGCGCGCTCGGGCGCTCTGCGGGGTATCCCCGTCGTACACGCCAAAAGGTATATCGGAGATACTCGCAGTGAGCTGTGCCAACGAACGTAACTGGTCTTGGGCTAGCGCCTTCGTGGGGAATAGATACAGAGATCGCGAAAGATGGTTGTGAAGTCTGGCTTCCATCATAGGTATGTTGTAGCATAACGTCTTGCCGCTGGCAGTGCCAGTGGACACCATCACGTGCGCGCCGGCGCGCACAGCGTTGATGGCTTTTGCTTGATGGGCGTACAAGCACGTTATCCCGTGCGCTGATAGTGCACCCGCAAGGTCTGAGTGCAGAGGCCGATTCAGCGCGCCGTAGCAGGCTTGCCGGCTTGGAATCGTCTCCACATGGACGATCTGGCCCTCGTAGCCCGATCGTGTGCGTAGGTGATCGATCAACCCCCTAGCGTCCACTGGGTTCCTCCGCCTCCTCACCCCTTGTACACCGTTGCGGCATTCTAGGAGCGGGCGAGGCAATTGGCAAAAGCCCGCCCGCAGGGTATAATCGCCCGCAGTCTCGGATAGGAGGTTCGGCTATGTCCATATTCTCGATCGACTGGGAGCGCTACCGGGTGATCGATCTGTCCTACGAGGTCGTGCCGGGGGCCAGCGCCGAGCGCTATCTCGAGCTCGAGCGGGGCTTGCTCGCCGACGACGCCTACATGCACCATGTGCGTATCCACACACACGTCGGCACCCATGTCGAGGTGGACGCACACTTTTTCGAGGGCGGGCGAGACGTCACAGGCTACGACCTCCTCGATTTCATGGGGCGCGGGTTGCTGCTGGATGTGCCGGATGTAGAGGCCACGCCTCTTGTGACCCCCGAGTACTTGGAGCAGGAACTGGGGGCGCGTATCGCCGAGCGCGATATCGTTATCTGCCGCAACTCGGATCCGGAGAGCCTCGCGAGCCGGCGGCTCCTCCCCTCGCTGACGCCCGAGGCGGCGCGGTGGCTGGCCGATCACCGGGTTAGCATGCTGGGCATCGATACACACTTTCAGCTCGGGAGAGACGTCGCGGAGGGCCGGGCCCTGCACGACATTTTTATGGGGGCTGGTGGCACCCTGGTCGAGTTCTTGGACAATTTGGCAGAGATCAAGCGGGCCGAGTTCTACTTTATGGCGCTCCCCTTCAAAGCACGAGTTCTGGATAGCTCTTGGGCTCGAGCCATCGCTATCGAGGAGCGCTGAGCGCTCAAGAGTCCCCCGCTAGAGATCGCAGGCGAGAGCCTGCCATAGTATCGCACGGAGGCACCGATGAAGGTCAGCCTGGTTTATCCGGGCATCGTTGGCAAGGGGTTTGATAGCATCGGTCAGGGGATGGATTCCGGTTGGATCAGCCACGGGCTGGCGATCTTGGGGGCTTGTGCAGGCGAGGCCGGCCACGACGTGAACCTCATCGATCTGCGAGCCCTCAAAGGGTGGAATCATTACGAGGCGGTATTGCACGAACGGGCGCCTGACGTGGTGGCCGTCACTGTTATGAGCGTGGACTATAACCCTGCCTTGCGTTGTTTGGAGATCGCCCGCAAAGCGAGGCCGAACGCCATCACGATGGTGGGCGGGGCGCACCCCACAATCCTCCCCAACGAACTGCTTGATAACCCCAACATAGATCACGTATTCCTGGGCGAGGGCGAAGAGACTTTCCCAGAGGTACTGAACAAGCTGGCGGCTGGTGAGCCTGTCCCCGAGGTGATTCCGGGCACGCACCCCGATCTGGATGCCGTGCCGTACGCCGACCACTCGTTGTTCGTCGCCGAGTGGCGCAACCAAGGCTATGCAGTGACCTCGCCGGAAGCTCCCTTTGTCGAGGAACTCCCCCCTCCATTCGTGACCATCATCGCCGGCCGCGGTTGTATGTACAACTGCAGCTACTGCCAGCCAGCCGAGCGCGCAATCTTTGGACGCAAGGTGCGCCGTCGCAGCGTGGAGAATGTAATGGGTGAGCTGCGCAAGCTGCGCGATACTTATCACTTTGCCAGTTTCATGTTCCACGATGACTGTCTCACCGAGGATCGCGACTGGATCGTAGAGTTCTGCCGGGCCTACAGCGCGGAAGGCTTTACGCAGCCCTTCTTTTGCCAAAGCCGCGCCGATATCATTGTCAAGAACGAAGACATGGTGGCGCTGATGGCCAAAACCGGCCTGCGAGGTTACTTTATCGGGTTTGAGAGCGGCAGCGATCGGGTGCTGCGCTTTATCCGAAAAGGTACCAAGCGTGCACAGAACATCGAGGCCGCGCGGATCTGCCACAAATATGGCATCGCCATTTGGGCCAATTATATGCTGGGGCTCCCCACCGAAACCAAAGAGGAGGTGATGGAGACCATCAGCATGCTGCGCGAGATCGATCCGGACTATTACAGTCCCGCGTTCTATACACCACATCCGGGCAGCGATCTGTACGATTATTGCATCGAGCACGACCTCTCGCTCATCAAGAACCACGATAGCTATCGGCGTAACCCGGATGAGGCCAAGATTAAAGGGATCGACTACGAGTGGCTGAACTGGGCGTTGGAGGAGTCGCAGAAGCGCACGCTTTGGAATCGTGTTCGGCGGGGAAGCGCCCGATTATGGAGGCGTTATGCGCGCCCCAAAAAAGCCGCCCAGAAGCTGTGGCAGCTCACGTTCGGGCGGCTAACTCCGGGCCACACGGGGAGGCGTAGATGAAGAATCTTTTAGTGACCGGCGGCGCCGGGTTTATTGGGTCGAACTTGGTTCACTATCTTTTGAGTGCTCACGCCGATTATCGGGTTGTGGTCTATGATAAACTCACATATGCGGGGAACTTGGACAACCTCAAGGACCTGGCCGAGCATCCCCGCTACGCTTTTGTACAAGGTGACATCTGCGATGCTGATGCGGTGCGGGGAGCGATCCGAGCTCACGATATAGACACTATCATCAACCTGGCCGCTGAGACGCACGTGGATCGTTCTTTGGTGCAGCCGGGAGATTTTATCACCACCGACGTTTTTGGCACTTATGTGTTGCTAGAAGCTGCCAAGGAGTTGGGGCTGGAGCGCTATCATCAAGTAAGCACCGACGAGGTCTATGGCCAAGTGCTGACCGGATCGTCGGTGGAGAGCGATCCGCTGCACACACGCAGCCCCTATTCGGCCAGCAAAGCCGGTGGCGACCTGATGGTGCTGGCGTATCATGCCAGCTTTGATCTGCCGGTGACTATCACACGCGGCTCCAACAGCATCGGGCCCTACCAGTTCCCCGAGAAAGTGGTGCCCCTGTTCGTGACCAACGCCATCGATGATAAACCACTGCCCATCTATGGCGATGGCCTTCAGATGCGCGACTACCAGTATGTGGAAGACCACTGCGAGGGGATCGATATCGTCTTGCATCGTGGTAAGCCCGGCGAAATCTACAACCTGGGCACAGGTGTCGAGACGCACAATATCGACATGGCTCGGATGATCCTGGATCTCCTCGGCAAGCCCGAGAGCCTGCTACAGTATATCACAGATCGGCCGGGCCACGATCGCCGGTATGCGTTGTGTGTAGACAAACTGCGCAGTTTGGGGTGGGTGTCGCGCCACTCTTTTGCTGAGGCGCTGGAAAAGACGGTGCGCTGGTATGTAGAGAACGAATGGTGGTGGCGCAAGATCAAGTCTGGCGCGCTGTATCAAGAGTACTACCAACGACACTATAGCGGCCGAGAGGTCAACTCTGCAGATCGGTAACCTGTAGGGTACCCATACGCCGCACCGCCAGCGCCCAGAGTAGCCCCAGAAGCGCGCAGACCCCACAATTCAAAGCCAACACAACAGGACCCACCCAAGCCCGCCCGACAAAGCTCTGTATCTGGGGCAACACTTCAAAGAGAGCTTGGCTCGAAGCGGCACTTGAGCTTAGGGTCAAGCGCAACCATGTGAAGGCGAGCATCGCCGTCCCCCAACAAAGAAGGCCCAGCGCCATGTAGCCATAGGCCGCGGCTACACTTACGTGGCGGCGCCTACCGGTAGCTCCAAAGTCGGGCCACAAGGCGCCCAATGCGACCCCCGCTACCGATAGCTCCAGCGAGATCCACAGCATCAAAAGGCCCCCCTGTAGCAATCCCTGCGTCGAGCGTGTCACCAGAGCCAATGTGGCCAGCCCCGATATCTCGGCGATCAACGCTATGGGCAACCAGCTTGAGAGGAGCTTGGCCCCGAGGAACTGACCGCCCGTGACTGGCGCGGTCCGCATGAGGGCCATGTTCTCTCTCTCAGCAGAAACGGCGCCTGTAGAAAAGTACAAGCTAAAAAAGAACGCAACAATAGGTGAGAGTAGCGTGGCCAGCCAGTAGCTCGCTGGCCCAAGAGCGGCTGTGTCTCGTGCCATCAGATAAGCGTACACCACTCCCATCAACAGCGGGAATACAAGGCGGGAGAGCCTGCTGGGGTCGCGCGCGAGCGTCAGCCAATCCTTGAGCACCAACCCCTTGAGCTGCTGTGATAGCAGTGCTGTTCGCGATTCACCTCTCAGGGCCAGCACCGATTTGGGTGGCGCCGTGCGTCTCTTGCGCGTCGGCGCCGTCCGAGCGCGCGACCATCCCTCGTAGAACACTTTCTCGAACGTCAACTGATCGATGTAGTAGAGGCCAACCACACTGCCAGCTAGGAGCAGGCCGTATGTGAGTACCGCGCTCCAATTGGCGTGCGCCCATCCGATGACCGCGCCCGCTGCCCAGCCGGACGGCGTCCAACTGAGCACTCTGCCCAGGCGCACAGAGGATGAGGCTGCCATCAGGGCCGCCTGGCCGATGCCGCTGGAAGAGTTGGAAAAGACCATCCACCCAGCCCAGATGAGGCCATAGGCCATCGTCCAAAAGACGGTCCACAACTCCTGTGCGCGTCGCGCCGGCAGGAAGCGCATGATCCACATAATCAGTAACACCGAGAACAGGAGCGAAAAGGCTAACGTCAGCAGCAGGATCAGCAGCGACGCGCCATAGTAGGGGAGCGCAGCATTCACGGCCGCGCCATAGCCCCACAGCGTCGCCAACGCCAGACCCGATGGGACCAATATCCCCTGACCGGCCTCCAACAGTTTGATCGCAAAGATCGATCGGCGCACGAGAGGCAGGGCCAGTAGGAGCTCAAGGTCGCTGCTGAGGTAAAACTGGTTCAGTATGGTGCTCATGTTCCAGAACACCGCAAAAGTCATTACGCCTGATAGGGCGGTCACCAGCATGTTTTGGGCCATGGTGGGAGACAGAATCGTCATGACGGCAGCTAGGCCGCGGTAGATGCTCACAGCGAACAACATGCCAAAGCCTAGGAACACCAACTGGGCCAAGACTCTTTTTCGCTGGCCTCGCAGGTAGTGATTCTTCAAAAGTACGAGCTTGAGACGAACCAGCGCCCAGAGCTCCATGCTCACTCACCCTTCAGATATGCAGTGATCTGCTCATACTCGGGGCCACCGGTGAGCTCCAAAAAGATCTCCTCCAAGCTGGAGTTCTCCTTGTGCGTATTGCTGCGCAGTTCGCTCAGGGTACCCACGGCAATCAGCCGGCCGTGGTCGATGATCGCCACGCGATCACACATGTGCTCTACGATCTCCAGAACATGGCTGGACATAAAGACCGTAGTGCCGCGAGCCACCAGGCCACGCAGGATGTCCTTCACTGTACGGGCGCTGCGGGGATCGAGGCCGCTGGTGGGCTCGTCCAGAATGAGGACTTGAGGGTTGTGAATCAACGCGCTCGTGAGCGCAACCTTGAGCCGTGTTCCCCCCGAATACCCCTCGATGAGCTGATCCAACGCGTCTTCCAGGACGAACAGCTCAGCCAGTTGGCCGATGAGCCGGCGCCGTTCGATCTCTGGTACCCGGTACAGATCGCCCATGAAGTGCAGGAATTCGCGCCCTGTGAGCTTGTCGTACAGGTACGGCGTCTGCGCCAGATACCCGATGGATCGCTTAACGGCCAGAGGCTCCCTGAGCACATCGTGCCCGGCCACGATGGCCGTGCCAGAGGAGGGCTTGAGCAAGCCGGTTAGCATACGAATAGTCGTCGTCTTGCCAGCTCCATTAGGCCCCAAGAAGCCGAATAGCTCGCCTCGCTCCACCTCCAAGTTCAGATCGACGACTGCGCTCTTGCGGTCGTACATTTTGCCGAGTTGTATGGTTCGTATCATGGGCTACTCTCCAGGCCACGAGGCGTGGATAATGAGATGCTTCGAGACCATATCTCTGGCACAGGGCAACAGAGCACGGTCTGGCTTCCAGCGAGATGCCGCTTCCCATCGGCTACCGCAGCTGTGTTGAGCAGGCAGAGATGGTAAGGACCGGTCAGTATCTTTTACACGAGGCCACGTGTGGCGAGCAGCCAGCCCAACGCAGTGAGGAGGTGAAACAGCGCGTAAATTGCGCGAAATGCAGCGCAGGAAGGGGCTGAGGGGCGCATACTCCAGATGGGTGTACGCGATGATGACGAGAATTACCCGGAACAGGGACAATACCCCCGTGTCTCCCAGCACCATGCCTGAGGCGGCTGCAAGCTCTAACGCGCTAGACGACGCGCACGCCCTCCTCGGCGGAGCACATATAGATCTCTGGGTTCAGCCCTGTGGCTGCCCGGTACTCTTTTGCTACGCTGCGTTGGAAACGCTCTGCAACACTCTCCTCCACCAGATTCACAGTACAGCCCCCAAAGCCTGCACCCGTCATGCGAGCCCCCAAGACGCCCTCTTGGCGCTGAGCGAGCTCGACCATCACGTCGAGCTCGTGACAGCTCACCTCGTAATCGTCGCGCAGGCTCACATGAGAGGCGTTCATCAGCGAGCCAAAACGGCTCACATCCCCCGCCTCCAGGGCGTGTACTGCGTCCAACACGCGCTGGTTCTCGGTGACTACATGCCGGCAGCGCTTGCGCACAATTGGGTCCAGTGTCCTCTCGCGCTCGGTAAACGTCTGTGGATCGATATCGCGCAAGGCCCGCACACCCAGTGCGGCGGCGCCCATCTCGCACTCCTGGCGCCTCTGGTTGTAAGCGGAATCCACGAGCCCGCGGCGCTTCTTGGTATCGCAGATGACGAGGCTGTAGCCCACGGGGATCGGCACCAAAGTGTAGTCCAGGCTGCGACAGTCTATGAGTAGTGCGTGGTCGCGCTTTCCCAGCGAGATGATATACTGGTCCATGATGCCGCAGCGCATGCCCACGAACTCATTCTCCGCTTTCTGGCACAACAACGCCCGCTCCACACCATCCAATTGCAGCCCGCCGAGAACTTGGAACGCATAGGCCGTGGCCAGCTCGATAGCCGCTGACGAACTGAGGCCCGATGCGATGGGAACGTCACTAGTGATTGCGAGGTCCATACCGGGCAGGTGGTGTCCCGCTTGCTGCAAAGCCCAAGCCACTCCGCGTTGATAGTTGCTCCAGCGATACGCCTTGTCGTATTCCAGAGCATCGAGACTGAAACTGCTTTGCTCTTCAAAGTCGAGCGCCAAGACGCGCACAGTACGGTCAGAGCGTGCCCTGGCGGCTAAAACAACATGGCGATCGATGGCAGCCGGCAGCACATAGCCGTCGTTATAGTCGGTGTGTTCGCCGATCAGGTTCACCCGGCCCGGTGCTGCCACAACCACATCGGGTCCGAGGCGGTGTTCCCCCTCAAAAGCCGCTACGACGCGTTGGCGCAAACTAGCCAGTCCCGCTTTCAAGCCGTTATCCTCAGAGGTCATCGATCCTCTCCGTCTCAACGAGTGTGATAAGGTCACGCAGATCACCCCAGGCGTGTATGCGTATATCCTCGGGCGGTTGCGATGCGGTGCGATTCACCCAGAACGTCTTGAGGCCCATATCCTCTCTGGGGATGTCCACTTCCAGCGTGTCACCCACCATGAGGCACTCGGCGGGCCTGCGACCCAACTGCTCTAGGAGGTCGGCAAAATAACGTCGATGGGGTTTGCAGGCCCTCATGTCCTCGTAAGAGGTGATGACACTGTACGCAAACTCGTCAGCGCCCACACCAGCCCAGCGCAGCCTGGCCAGAATCGCTTCGCGTGGGAACACGGGCTGTGTCGCAATGGCGACCTGGTAGCCGCGCGCAAAGAGCAGCTCTACCAGCGTCCGGGCATCGGGATCCGGCACGGTGAGGCTCTCTAGCGTCTCGAACTCGCGCCGGTAAAAGTCGTCAAACAGCGGCATGAGCTCCCCCGGTTCACGCCCGAGCTGAGAAAAGAACCGTTCGCGGAAAAGCTCGGCGTTGGTGCCGCCCTCGCCGTCGTTGTGCCACATCGCCCGTGTTGCCAGGTTGAGAGCCTCTTGGAAGGGCTCCGGCGGACATATGTGCTGTACTTTGCGCAGCAGCGCTGTATAGTACTGGCGGATGAACTCGTCCATATCGCTGAGAAGCAGGGTATCATCGAGGTCTAGCAGTATTGCTTTGATGGCCAAGGCCGCGACTCCCTTCGGTGTGCTATTGAAAAAGAACCACCTGGGCACTTTGCTCATGGCGGTTCTTGATGGGCAGACGGGGCGCGTTACGTGTCGCGTCCCGGGATCAGGATCGTCGGGCGGGCGGGGCGCTCTCCCTCCCCTTCCTGTTCGGGTTCTTCTTCGCGCCCGGGCAGGATCAGTCCCGAGCCTGTGCGCCGTTCTCTCCGGGGGGGCTCCTCCTCGCGCATGCGTTTGCGACGCTCCTCGGCCAACGCGCGCTCCGTGAACTCGCGGAGCCGGTCGCGGCCGATGGCGGGGTCGTGATACCGCGTGCCCGGGCCGATGAGCGAACGAAACGGCTCCGCCCGTGGCGATAGCAGAAAGGCGTGAAAGATGTGCCCCTCCTCGCGCAGGAACTCGCCCCAGGTTGCATCCATGTGCTTATCACGGAACAGGTGATAAGCGTTCGCTACATAGGCCACTAGATCCTGCTCAAAGGCTTGAGGCAGCGCAATGGTCATATAAGACAGGTGTTTGGCGCCATCCAGCGTGTATTTTCGCCCGATGAGCAGGTCGCCTACCTGCGCGTTGCGCGACCAGGTGGGCGACTGGATGGTGAGCGACTCCTCGCGTAACGGATCATAGAGCACCATGTGTTGCTCGGTGCCGAGCTCGGTGATACGAAAGACGCCCATGGCCGATTGGCTCCATGCGTCCAGAACCTGTGCCAGGTCGGGCGGCAAGTCAGCGGCTTGTGTCTCGCGGTAGAGGTCGATGATGTAGCGGTTATCCGTGCTGGTGTGAAAATCATGGATGAACCACTCGAACATGCGGCGTACGTCGTCGCTATCCAGCTTGGCGCCGCCGCGGAGGTCGAACGCTCCTCCCCAGTACAGACGAAACCCCTCTACCAGGCTGCCCGCAAAGCGGGGCGATTGAGCGTACTGGTAGAGCCCATTCCAGAGGTATCCCTCGCCCACGTTCAGGCTCAGATCGCGCGACGCATCTATGCGATCCTGCTGCATGTGGCAATTCTTGTATTTCCTGCCGCTGCCGCATGGGCAGGGATCATTGCGATGTACTTTCGGCATGTACTGAGGCCTCCACCTCATTGCTCAAGGACAAACAAGCGTTCAATATCGTACCATATCCGCCTCGGGGCGTCAATCCGAGTAACTTGCTCCAATATGTGAGATACACTCGCTGGGCTGCCGTCGCCGAATCGCCTAGCGCAACCGCATGGCCTCATCGTAGCGGATCGGAGCCACCCCATGCGTTTGGCAGAATCTCAATATGCGCGAATCCATGAACATTCGACGCTGGCCGTCGCGCTCGGGGCCGACCACGTCGCCAGGATAGCCGTCGTGGCCCAGTGCGCGCATTTCAGCGTTGTCGTAGGCGGGGTGCCCCACTGTCAGGTATTGTCCCGGTGCTGCAGCTTGCAGCGCCGCGATGAGGTGGTCGACGGCGTCGCCCTCAACATCCACTCGCGGAAGTCTCTGCCCATAGTGCTGTGCGTTGAGCAGTCCCTCGCGCTCACACCAGCGCTCAAAGCGCTCCCCAACGCCATCCAGCCCCCTGCTCCAGCCCATATGCTGGTCGGCATAGCGTACGTCAAAGCCCGCGGCTCGGGCTTTATCAAGCTGCGCCTGCAGCTCGAAAAAAATCTCGTCGATGCTGGGGTGGTTGTCGCGCAAGGCCTTGGTGGTCTGAAAGAGATGGCCGTTGCGATCCACCAAAGTGGGCACTCGCTCCGGTGGCAGTACAGGTCCCCAGCGCACTCTGTCCCATTCGGCGTTCATGGTGGTGTGTAGCCCGCAGCACAGAGAGGGCTCCCCTGCAAGCATGTCGGCAGCCTCCTCTAAAGCAGCACACGGCGCCATGATGGACGTGTTACGGAGGATTCCCTGCCGAAAAGCCTCCTGGATGGCCGAGTTGGCGCTGTGGTTACTGCCGAGGTCATCGCCGCGAGTGATCAGTCGGATGCGAGGTTCGGTCATGAGGCTCCTTTCAGCACTCGGCCTTCAGCGGTCGCCGAGCGCACTCATCGAAGGAAACAGGCATTGCTGTACCGCCAAGCCCACAAGGGCTGTCTCGGATCGTCAGCCCCTTTGCGGAAGCAACGGAACGCGCTGCTCCAGCAGGGGGCTATCAGGGCCTCGCCGTATGACGAGGTACTTTCGCCATCTGGCTTCATCCTGAGGCAGAGGTTCCAGTGAACCCTCCACGAATCGCAAATGCGGCCCACGAGACTCGTCGCGCGCCAACGCAGCCTCGACTGTCAGCCTGGCCACCTGCAGGAGGTTCAGCGCCTCCAGAGACCTGGCTGCTGAGCCCGTCTCGTACCCGACGCCGCTCGCGGCGAGCTCGATCAGCACAGCGAGTTGACCGGCAAGTGCACGCTCGGTACGATACACGCCGCAAGCGGAGGACATCCCTTCGGCCACGCGTTTGCGCACGCTGGCGGGCTCGATGCTGCCCGGCGTCAACAGGCGGCACACGGTGTCTCGTGCCCTCTCCTCACTGATTGGGGCATCCGTGCTTTGTGCTTTGGCGAACCGGGCCGCGTTCTCGCCGGCGATGCGCCCGAAGACTTGGGCATCCAACAGAGCGTTACCCCCCGGACGGTTGGCGCCATGTTGCCCTCCAGCCACCTCACCCGCAGCGTAAAGGCCACGCAGGCTCGTCTCTCCAAGGGTTCGAATCTTGACCCCTCCCTGGAAATGCTGAGCCGCGGGCGCGATCTCGATCAAATCGCCCCTTTCCAACAAGACGCCTCGTTGGGCCAACCACTCGATGCTCGGGCGGTTGATGGCCTCCAAGCGCCTCAGAGGCGTATCGCTTTGGTGTGGATCGATAGCACGCGATTGGGCGGACTCTTGACGGACACTGAGGCGTTGCTGCAGCGTGGGCCAGTCGAGCCCCATCGGGTTACGTGTATAGTCCAAGAAGATGCGCCGTCCTCGACGGCGCTCCTGCGCTACAGCGATATCCACACGGTAGGGCGGAATGGAGCCCGTTGGCTCTTGATAGGAAACGGGCCAGCTGGCGCCCTTGTGAAAGAGGGCAGAGTGAATCTCATGGAGGGGTGCACCCGCAGCATAACGTGGCAGGAACTCCTCACCGAGGTCGTTCACCAGCCGGGGGAGGGCGCGCATCATACTGCCAGAGCAAGCCAGCCCCGTCTCCACCGAACATAGGCCGAGCTGTATGAACTCTAGATTCACCAACTCAGCGCCTGCGCGATACGCGAGCGCATAGCCATCCCCAGTGCAATCCGCAGGGAACACGTTGGCCGCGAACACCTGGCCGGCGCCACCGGTGGCGAGAACCACCGCCTTGGCGCTCAACGCAGTAATGGTATCATCCTGTTGAGACACCGAGGCCGCGCCGATCACCCGCTGCCGAGTCTCGTCGAGCAGCAGCTCAGCCACCATTTGGTGCTCCATGATGCGAACCGTGGTTTGCTGCAGCTGCCGTAGTAGGGCTTCTTCGATGTGGTTGGCGGTATAGGGGCCGGTATAGCAAGCACGGGCGTACTGCGAGCCATCGGTGACGAATTGATCCACTGTGCCGTCCACTTTGCGAGCCCACGGGACTCCCAAAGTATCGAGATAGTCGAACGCCATGGCGCTGTGCTGTGCGAGCTGATCCGCCAGGTCGGCGTCAGAGACATACCCGCCGATGCGAAAAATGTCGTCCGCATGCAACCGCCAGGCATCCGCTCCGCCGGGCTCGGTGGTGGGTAGAGTGGCATGGAAAGCCATACGATCTGAACAGGCTGTAGCCGTTACGCCGCTTTGCCCCAACACCCCTTTGGTGACGAGTAGTATGTCCAGACCGGGCGATGCTTCGTGGGCGGCGATGGCTGCGCGCAGGGCAGCACCCCCTCCCCCCACGATCAGGACGTCACAACACTCACGCATCGTTTCGTTCCTCCAGCGCGTCACCCAACACATGGCGTAGATAAGCAAGCTCGGCCGGCGCGGCCGCGGTAGGATCATCACCGAACCACTCGATAGACAGATAGCCCTCGAAACGAGCGCGCGCCAGAGCCCGTAGAAACGCCGCATAGTCCATGGCGCCCTCGGCGAGTGGCAAGCCGATACGCCAATTCGCACCTTGCCGGACGCCGCTCTTGAGGTGGCATATGCGCACCCATGGCCTCAGCTGCTCCCAAGCCTCGAGAGGGTCTTCGCCCCGCATGAACAAGTTAAATATATCGAGGTTCACGCAGAGGCTCTGGCTCTCCACCTCTCGAAGCAGGCGTAGGGTGGTCTCTGTGGAGTCGTGGAGGTGGCCTTCGTGGGTCTCCAGCGCGCAGCCGATCCCATGCGGCTCGGCGAGGTTGCAGATTTGTGCCAAACCCTCTTGCACCGCGCTCCACACTGCAAGCGAAGCGTCGGCCGATTCACCGCCGCCGGTAAAAATCCGTAGCAGGGAGGCGTCCAGTGCCTGTGCATAGCCAAGATATCGGCGCGTCGACTCGAGACTGGCAGGCAAGTTATTGGCTAGGTCATAGTACCCGCTCACCATGGGCACGGCCAGTTGTCGCTGTTGCAGGATCTCGGCGAGCTGTGAAATAGGGGCGCCCTCGGCGAGGTAGCGGTCGATGTGTGGCGCCCACAGCTCGATCCCGCTGTATCCAGCCTGCGACACGATGGGGATTACGGCATCGATAGGATCATCTCGCCAAGCGATAGAGCAGATAGAAGCGCGCATGAGACCTCCTGATACACCCTGCCACGAGGCGAGGCGGGTATGGATTGCGAGACTCCAAAGACGGGAGAGCCCGTCTCTCGGCTATTGTGCGCACAAGGACTCTATGGTACAATCCGGTCGTATATTATGGGTAAATTGGCTCCAAAATAGCCTGTTTATGCCTGTCGAGCGCGAGGAGGTCCATCGCTATGCGTCTGACCAGAGGTGCCGACTATGGCACAAGGGGCATACTGCACCTTGCCAAACTGCCTCAGGGCTCGGTGGTGCTGGTTGGAGATATCGCCTCGGCTGAGGACCTGCCCGAGAGCTACCTGGCCAAGATATTCCAAGAACTCGCCAAGGAGGGGATCGTACGCTCTCACCGGGGCGCCAAAGGGGGCTTTTCTCTTGCACGACCCGCCCACCAGATCACTCTCCGGCAGATTATCGAAGCTATAGAAGGGCCCATCGCACTGAACCGTTGTCTGGCCCCGTGGGAGGGTTGCGATAGGTCGGACCGGTGTCCTATCCGCCCCGTTTTGGCTCAAGCACAGGAACAGTTGTTGGCCGCCCTCGATAGTGCGACGATACGCGATTTGGCAGAGAGTGGATAGGCTCCGCTACATCCCTCTATAGGCCTATTCCCCTCACAAGAGGGTGGCGAGCGCATGGCCCACTCGGGGGTGCGATACGCTCGCCGCCTGCTGTACGGACCCGATTGGCTGCGACGGATACTAGCTAAAGAAAGCTCTTGCGTACCTCACCGAGCGTAGCAAAGCCGGCGATATACACCGAGCCTTTCTCTATAGGCAAAATCGGGGTTAGCGTACCGGTCATGATGATCTGCCCGGCCAGCAGCTCCTTGCCGCGGTCGGCCAGCTTGCCCGCCAACCAGGCCACTGCGTTAGCCGGGTGCCCCATCGCCATCTCTCCCTTGCCCGAAGCGATCTCTTCGCCGTCTTTTGTCAGTGTGACGGCTTCGCCGAGCAGATCCACTTTGCTCACAGGGTGCCAAGTCCCTTCAAGCACAACTCGGGCCGAGAAGCCGTTGTCGGCGAAAAAGTCGGGATAGGGGCACTTCCAGTCTTTGATGCGGGCATCGCAAATCTCAAAAGCGGCTGTTACCCCCTCCGTGGCATCCAAAACCTGTTCAATGGTGAGCCCTTTACCCTTCAAGCCATGTCCCAGCTTGAAACAGATCTCACACTCGACTTTCGGAGCGATCAGCTCACTCATGGCAAAGCTTCCACCGTTGGAGAGCACCATCGTATCCAAAAGGTACCCGTAAGTAGAGTCTGGTAAACCCATATTGTCTCGTACTGCCAGGTTGGTAAAGCCGACTTTGTAACCGGCCACCGTCTCCCCGGCGTCGAGGCGCCGCTGGATGTTCTCCTCGCAGATGGTGTGGGCGGCTTCCAGCGTCAACCCACCGGGCACCAAGTCGGAAACGGGCCCCATCGCCTGACGGTTCTCCTCCGCCTCTCGCAGCAACTGTTTCTCACGTTCAAACGCCATCGAATCCTCCCTATACCGCTATGTGGAAAGCCTCGAGCTCCTCGCAAAACTCGACAGAGCGTTACGCACTGTCTACGCGAGTGATGACAATATTGGCCCCATTCGCCACCTTGGTGAGCTCTTGCGTGTCGCCTTCCACCTTGCCAAACACATTCACAGGGCTCGCTGGCCTGATCTCGTTGCCTCGGCTCATTGGGGTGCGCCCAAAGAAGATGCAGAACGCATGGCCGGGGGGCCAGTACCCCAAATCGCCCATTCCCACAATCTCTTGAGCGTCCTCTTCCTCCAGATGAACTGGAACCCCGAAATAGATCTCGTCCCCCCAAGTGCTCACTCGGGCCTTGAAGGGGAGGGATTCCCAGATGGCGTTTGCGGTGTGTGTATCGTTCAGCTCTGCGGTTACAGAGATATCACCAACTGCGATGCGGATTCTACGCATGAACGCCCCCCTGGGAAAGGCCTTATCGCAAAGAGGCGCGGCGCTCGAGTGCGTGGCCGGCCTCTCGGGTCACTAAGGATTATAGGGTCGCCCAAGATAGTGTCAAGCGATCCAGGCCGTGTCGGCGGCCCGCTCTACGATGGGCTGTTCAGGGGACGATCTCTGTATCGCAGCTGCCCCGCAGCGCCGCGCCGATGTGATCGGGCGATGTGATCACGGCTCTTTTTCCCGTCTGCTTGACGAAATGCACGCTGGCCTGGATTTTGGGGCCCATGCTTCCGGGCGCAAAGTGCCCCTCCGCATGGTAGTATTCTGCTTCCGCCACGGTCATTCGGTCGAGATCGACCTGTTGAGGCGTGCCGTAGTTGAGCGCAACCTTGCTTACATCTGTGGAGATCAAGAACAGATCGACTTGCAGCCTGATCGCTAGTAGGCTCGAGGCCAAATCTTTGTCGATCACTGCCGCGGCGCCGCGCAATATTCCCTGCTCATCTCGCACGACGGGGACGCCCCCGCCGCCGGCAGCTATCACGACCATGCCCTCGCGAAGCAGGGTTTCAACCGCGGGAGCTTCGATGATCTCTCGGGGCGTTGGCGACGGCACGATGCGTCGCCAACCTCGTCCGGCATCTTCCATGACCGCCCATCCGCGTTCCCGAGCGTATTGGCGGGCCTGCTCTTCGCTATAGTGTGGGCCGATAGGCTTGGAGGGGTGGTCAAAGGCGGGGTCATCGGCGTCTACAAGGCTTTGGGTGATCACGGTAACCACGTCTTTGGGGATGCCTCGCCGCACAAACTCGTTGCGTAGTTGTTGTTGCACCATGTATCCCAACAACCCCCCGGATTCTGCCCCACAAGAATCCAAGGGTACCTCGTAGAGGATATCACGCGTTAGCTCTGCGCGCAGCAAGATCGCGCCCACCTGGGGGCCATTCCCGTGGGTGATCACCACATCCCATCCATCCTCTACCATGTTGGCGATGTGAGCGGCCGTCGTACGGGTGGTTTCAAACTGGTCTGGGATCGTCTGATGCCGCTTGTCTCGTATCAGCGAGTTGCCACCTATTGCAACGACTGCTCGACGAGCCATTGGCGCCTCCCTACTAGATCTGTGTTCTGTAGCTCCGGCAGACTATTGCGATCGTGTGGAGGGCGGCGCCAGCCAGAGCTCGTGGCATTCTCCACTATTACACGGGCGCCAACAACGGCAGGCGCCATGCTGCGCAAGCTCATATCAACAATGAGACGACCATCGTATAGTATACCTGTGTAGGCTCAAGGCGCCAAGTCGTCCGTTGCACAGCGTTTGACAGACATCTTTTGGGGCCATATACTCGCCCGCGTCTTGCTGGGCCGCTCTGCGGGCGGCCCGATGAGCGATCCCACTATAGGAGACTCGTATGTCAACGGCCGAGATCACGTACATCGCGGGTGGTGCTATCACATCCACGCCAGGGTTCCTGGCAGCGGGCGTTGCTAGCGGGCTCAAGCCCGCCGGCGCCCTCGATCTGGCTCTTATCCACTCGCCCCGTGCCTGCGTCGGTGCAGCGGTGTTCACGACGAATCTGTTCAAAGCTGCTCCGGTAGTGTACGATCGCGCGGCTATTGACCGGAACCCAGCGGGTCTGCATACCGTGGTGATCAACAGCGGCTGTGCCAACGCATGCACCGGTGAGCAGGGGCTACGCGACGCCAAAGACACAGCCGCTACCGCCGCCCGCGAACTGGGCGTGGCCCCGGATGATGTGTTGCTGATGTCCACCGGCGTCATCGGCAAGCTTTTGCCGATGGACAAGCTACTCCCCGGCGTGCAACAAGCGGTGGCGCAACTCGCGGATACTATGGATGCGGGGCACGCGGCTGCACGAGCCATCATGACCACCGACACCAGGCCCAAAGAAGTCGCTGTGCGGGTTCGTACGCCCGAGGCCGAGTTCACCATCTCGGGTATGGTCAAAGGAGCGGGGATGATCGCCCCGAACATGGCCACACTGCTCTCTCTGGTTACGACCGATGCCGTCATCTCGACCGCAGCCGCCCATAGCGCGTTGTCAAAGGCTGTGGAGCAGAGCTTTAACCGGATCACAGTGGATGGCGACATGAGCACTAACGACACGCTGCTGTTGTTAGCCAATGGTACAGTGGTGATGCCGGCTATCGAATCCGATGCGTCACCTCTCTATCAGCCGTTCTTGGAGGGCTTGTGTTGGATAACACGGCACCTGGCTCAGGCTGTGGTGCGCGATGGAGAGGGCGCGACGCGCTTTATGGAAATCACTGTGCGTGGTGCGCGTAACGAGGCGGAAGCCAAGCAGGTCGCCATGTCGGTAGCGCGATCCCCACTGGTCAAGACGGCCATCTATGGTCAGGACGCCAATTGGGGCCGTATTGTTTGTGCGGTGGGGTACAGTGGCGTCGATCTGGACCCCGAGCGTGTAAGCGTGTGGCTCGGGGATTTGCACCTAGTGCGCGATGGCGCGCCGTACGAGATCGACGAGGAGCGGGCGAGTGTCATCCTGGCTCGCGACGAGATCGATATCACTATCGATCTGAAATCGGGTACGGCCGAGGCCGTTGTGTGGACCTGTGATCTCTCTCACGAGTATGTGGACATCAACGCGCACTATCGCACCTAGCCTGGCGGGCTATGGTCAGCGTCTGCCCAGCATACGCACCGCCAACTCGGCATAGACGGCGGCCGCCGAACGGATGTCTTTGAGCCGAATTTGATCGTTGATGGTGTGCGCGTACTGCTCCTCGCCGGGGCCGAATCCGATGGTGGATATACCCGCGACTCCGGCGGTATAGACACCGTCAGTAGAGAACTCCCATTTGCCCAAGCGCGGAATGTAGCCCAGCACGCTCTCTACAACTGTCGCTATAGTGGTCAGCAGGGGATCGGTTTCTGCGGTTATCCAATAGGGAAAATGTTGGCGCGAAATCACCTCTACGCCGGCATAGCTCGTCGCCTGGTAGGTCGGCACCTCCAGTGATGCGTCGACCCCCTCCTGAGACAGAACGCGGCGAAGCTCGGCCAGGGCTTTGGCCTCCGTCTCCCCGACGGTGAGCCGCCGGTCGATGAACAACTTGCAAGCGTCGGGGATGGCGTTGCGGCTGCTCGCCTGGCTAGAGATCTCGGTCACCGCGATGCTCCCTTTACCGAGAAAGGGATCCTGGTTGAGCTGAGGCGCTAGCAGCTCGAGCCCCACGATGACCCGCGCCGCCTCATAGATGGCGTTGGTGCCCCGCGACGGCGTCGCCGCATGGCACGGCTGCCCGTGCACCGTCATGGCGAACTCGACGCGCCCCCGGTGCCCACGGGATATCTGGAGGTTGGTGGGCTCTCCCAGGACGACCCACGTGGGCACTACCCCTTCCTCTTCAACTATGTGCCGGAGCGCGGCGCCCTCACAGGGCTCCTCTTGAACGACGCCCACCACATACAGGTCGCCAGTCAGCTCGATGCCGGCATCCAGCAACGCTTTGCCAGCGTATACCATGGCTGCTAAAGCGCCTTTCATATCCGAAGCGCCCCGCCCATAGAGCACGCCCCGCTCTATCTCGCCCCCGAACGGCTCACGTTGCCATAGGCGAATGTCCCCCACGTCAACGGTATCCATGTGGGCATCGTACAGCAATCGCTGCCCCGATCCGGTGCCGATACGCCCGATGACATTACCCATACGATCGACGGTTACCGCAAAGCCGGCCCGCCGCATCTCTTCGGCCGTTAGCGCGGCCACCTCACCCTCTCGAGTGGAGATGCTCGGGGTCTGCACAAGCTTTTGCGCGAATGCGTTCATCCCGTCCGTGTCTATTGGCTTGACTAGATGAGCCATGTGTTGTGCTTCCTTATATTATGGAGCGATTTGCTCTCGTGAGTGCGATGCGCCTAGTAGGCCCCCGAGCCCAGCAATACGGTGGGTAGCGTTCTGGCCAATATGCGCAGGTCCAGAAAAGGGGACCAATTCTCGATATAGTACACGTCGAGCAGCACCATCTCGTCAAAGGTCAAGTCGCTTCGTCCGCTCACCTGCCAGAGGCCCGTGATGCCCGGCGAGGCCTCCAGTCTGCGCAAGTGCCAGGGCTCGTAGGTCTCAACTTCCGAGGGCAATGGTGGGCGCGGGCCGATCAAGCTCATATCACCTCTGAGCACATTCCAAAACTGCGGAAGCTCATCCAAGCTGGCACGGCGCAAGATGCGGCCCACACGCGTGCAACGTGGATCGTTGCGTATTTTAAAGATCGGCCCCGTTGCCTGATTATGCTCCTGCAGCTGCTCGATCTGTTGTTCAGCAGACACACACATAGAGCGGAATTTGAACACCGTAAAGTGTCGGCCGCCTTTCCCCACACGAGTCTGGCGAAAGATCACCGGCCCCTCAGAGTCGAGCTTGATTGCGATGGCGATGCCGAGCATTACAGGGGCGAGAAGAACCAAACAGACTGCGGAGATGATGACATCCAGACCGCGTTTGAGCACGATTTGCCAGTCTCGCAACGAGGGCTCTCGAACGCTCAATAGAGGGATGCCGTCCAGGTTGCCGACCTCTACTCTGCTGAGGGCCATCTGAAATAGGTCGGGCACGATACACACTTGGACGCCAAAGCGCTCACAAAGAGCCATGATCTGGAATATCTGGCGGTGTAGTGTCAAGGGGAGCGTAATGATTACTTGGTCGACGTCATACCGCACAAGCAGCTCGTGTAACTTGTCAACGGTGCCTAATGCCGGGAAGCGGCCGATATCGGTCTGTGATTTTGTGGGGTCGTCATCGACAAACCCTACGATCTGGTAGCCCACATCAGGCCGAGCCACAACGGTGCGCATAAGCGAACGCGCCACCTCATTACATCCCACGATGAGTACGCGTTGAACGCCAAGGCCTCGGCGATGTCTCCAAGTGGAGATTGTGCGCTCGATGATACGGCTGATGCTCACGAGCAACACGGTGGCGATGCCCGCATAGCCGAATATCAGGCGAGAGTAATAGCTCGGCTGCAGCAGGAACACCAGCACGATCATACCCGCGATGCCGATGAGTGTGCCGCGGAATACGATGCTGAGCTCCTCGAAAACGGAGCGGCCACGTCTGTCGCTATAGGCTCCCTCCAGCCAGTAGACAGTGAGGAGGATGCCGGTT
The DNA here is from genome assembly GCA_964407215.1 of uncultured Anaerolineales bacterium. Taxonomy (GTDB): domain Bacteria; phylum Chloroflexota; class Anaerolineae; order UBA1429; family UBA1429; genus CAYOUT01. Next base: position 274,378 of record CAYOUT010000003.1, read on the forward strand.
AGCACCCCTATACTGGGGAGATACACCCGCAACGGCACCAAGAACGCGGGCTCCACCTGACGAACCCACTGCAGCTCATAACGAACCCAGTAAGCTACCCCAAAAGCTAGGACGACCCATAACGCGTCTACGACGGGCTTAAGGTATCGCCAGGCGCTGCGACGCTGCTTACGCCTCATAGGCTGCGTGTCCCCCAAGGAGTTGATGATAAACACGAGACGTGCGCTGAGCGGTAGCTCGCCAAGTGTAAGCGCTGGCACGCTCTATCCCCGCCGATCGCAAGAAACTGTGAAGTTGGGCATCTTGCAACACTCGGAACAGTGCCTCCGCAATGGCATCAGCATCGTGTGGGTCTACCAATAGGCCGGCGTCGCCCACTACCTCGGGCATGGCGGAGACGTTGGAGCTGATCACTGGTGTGCCACAGGCCATGGCCTCGAGAGGTGGCAGACCGAACCCCTCGTACAGCGATGGATACACAAACACGTCTGCTGCATTGTACCACAACGGGAGTTCCTCTTGCGGCACGAATCCGGCAAAGAGCACGTGCTCTCGTAAACGCAAGCGCTCGGCGGTGGCATAGATCTCTGAGTAGTACCAGCCCTTGCCTCCAACGAGCACCAAAGCGTGATCGATCCGGCCACGGCCACGTAGCTTGGCATAGGCCTGTAAAAGTGTGACCAGGTTCTTGCGGGGCTCCAACGTACCCACAAACAGCACGAACCGCTCGGGCAACTCGTGCTGTGCGCGAAAGGAACGCAACAACTCGCCGTTCTCCACGGGGCGCATCCTATCGTCTACCCCGTTGGGAACCACCACGATGCGATCTGGGGGAATACCCAGCACTCGGATCAGATCCTGGCGCGTGCTCTCCGAGACAGCGATGACTCCACGGGCTCGCCGCACCGTGTGGCGGGTGAGCGTCTGGAGGTAGATGCGTTTACTTGGGTGAAACAGATCAGGCTGCAAGCAGAAACTGAGGTCGTGCACCGTCACCACAATCGGGCACGGCGCGAGTATTGGCCCGACGTTCACCGGGACGTGTAGCAAATCCAAGCCGCGGCGGCGGCCGACCCAGGGCTGCCCGAGTTGCTCCCAAAGGATGCGAGACACTGGATGTCTCGTTGGCCAGCGCGAAACCCGTTTGCTCCAGCCTGGGCACTCTACTGCCGAGTCTCCCAAGAGGGCCACATACTCTGCCCGAGTATCTACCTGCGGCAGAAAAGTCAGCAAGCTATCGATGTAGCGGCTTACCCCTGCGCTGCGATAGCTCTGGGCACGTGATAAAAGGTGGGCGTTCAGCCCGATGCTCGGCCGTGATTGTTCGGATGTGATAAGATCATGCATAGCGATCACCGCCGCATTATAACATGGAAAGGTGAGCGGTTCACAATCGTCGCGGCTCGTCTTGGTACAGGCTGCGGTACAGCGCTACAGTGGAGCGAGCGATGCGGTGCTGTGTATAGTGCGTTAGAACGCGCGCACGCCCTCGCTGCCCCAGGTCCAGGCGCAGCTCTCTGTCGTCTCGCAACGTCGCAAGGCACTGCTGTAACGCAAAATGATCCCCCTCGGGAAATAGCATGCCCGTGTCACCGATGACATGGGGTATCTCTCCCGAATCCGACCCGATCACCGGCACGCCACAGGCCATAGCCTCGATCAGTACGCGGCCGAACTGTTCCTTCCAGTTGGGTTGCGTCAACGAGGGAAGAACCAGCACGTCGAGGTCCGCAAGGGCTATCGGCATGCGCTCGGAAGGGACGCGCTGATGGAACGATGCGCGTTCCGCCAGACCCAGCGCAGTCAAGCGTGTTCGCAAGTCTTCTTCCAGAGGGCCGCTGCCGTACAGATCGAGATGCCAGGCTCCCTCCAGCGTGGCGAGGGCGTCTACCAAGGTCTGTAAGCCCTTCTGTTTTTCGAGGCGCCCCGCGTATCCGATGGTGTACACTCGGGAGGCGGAGCGTTCTCGTGGGCGGTAGATGGCAGGGTCTACCCCGAACTGTGGGATCACCTCCACCGGCCCGCGATAGCCTTTCCGTCGTAGCACCTCCGCTGCCTCGCGGTTGCCGGCGATGGCCGCGTCGACGTGCTTATAGACGTAACGCTCCATAGCACAGAAGGGCCAGGGGTATTTGCGCAGCAGATTTTGCCAAGAGAAGAATAATGTCTTGGCGCCAGCACGCTGTGCTTCCCGCAGCGCCAGCCAGGTCGCTAGATTGTACGGCTCCTCGTCGATATGACAGACTTCGGGGCGTGTTTCGCGCAGGATACGGGGCAGTGTCGGGTAATAATGGAGGTGAAACGCCCCGTTGAAGCGGATAGGAGCCACGACGAGGCGGTAGCTTGCACTGCCGTGCCGCTCAAGCGCCAGCTCACGGCCGCTCTCTCGCCAAGAGGGGGGCACCACCACCGTGAGCTCAATGTCATCACACGCAGCGATCTCATCGAGCTTGCTCTGATAGGCCGCAACGACAAAGGCTTTGGAGATCATGGTCACGCGCACGCAGAGTCTCCCTCTAGGCGAGACCGGGCGTTGTGTGGCCGCCACTCTTCTTTGACAGCTCTAGGGGTGCACATTATCATATCGTATTGGCATGGCATGCCATGCATGGCGGGGCGGTGGCGGAATGGCAGACGCTGCGGACTTAAAATCCGCTGGCCCAACGGCCGTGAGGGTTCGAATCCCTCCCGCCCCACTCTGGCTAGCCGTCGCTTCTCATACTGTTACTTGTGGATGTTGTGATCGCTGTAGCCGTGAGCCGGTATGGCCACACTCTCGGCAAGCGATATCTTGGATGCGTTGTCTCGCTCCGGTCGACCATTGGCGCACATGGTACCACGTCACCGCGCGCCCGTGCAAACGTGGAGGATCGCCACATAGCAATGCGTGCCCCCAGATTCTGGGCGCGGACATATCCGATCAACACCATCGGGCTCGAGCTGCCTACTCCTGATGTTGCGCCTACGCTCGCTCATGCCTCGGCGGGCTGAGCCTGTGCCGAGTAGCGAGCGATCGTGATCCGTCGGGCGGGCTGAGTATACATAGGAGGCCCATAATGGACGCGACACCCATCACACGGCTCAAGGTGCGTAACACCGATGACCCGCTGTTTGCCACTGTGGCTCGCATGGTTAACCCGCCCCAAGCGGACGATGCTACGCCGCGCTTTCTCGCCGCATATGCGGGGTTCGATATTGGCGAAGGGTCACAGGTGGATATCTCTTTCCTCTATCAACCGCCATCCGAGCGCCCGTGGGAGCAGCCCAGGTCCGGGTTCGATCGCCATTGGCGCACTGAGGAGTTGTGGTTGGTGACCGAGGGGGATTTCTATCTCCCGCTCGCTCTGGCGCGCCACCCTGACGATCACGAGGATTTGCCCCTTCCGGAGGACATGCTCTGCTTTGTCATCCGAGAGGGGGATCTCTTTGTGCTCAAGCCGAATGTGTGGCACGCCGGTCCTTGGGCGACCAAGCCCGGGCAGGCGGTGGCTTTTTACATGCTCCTCAGTGGGCATCGGCAGGCGGTGAGCGGCGACTATCTCGACTTTGGCGTGCGGCAACTTGCTGGTGGTGCAGCGGTCCTGCCGGATGTTGACGGCGAGGGGCGTCCTGTTGGCTGACGGTGGCGCGTGCGCTGTGGCGAACTGGCCGCTGCGTACTGTGATATCCCCGTTAGCAGACACGATCTCCGAGGGCTGGTTCAAGCTCGTGTCGTCCGGTAGCTGCTCGCGAGGCTACGCAGACGCACCTCCGATCAGTGCCTCCAATCCCATAGCTCATGCAAAGACGCTCACCCCACTCGGCTTCTCGGGCGTGTGGTGTCAGGCAACCCTTGGCGGTACGGCTCTGTGCGGTTAGAGTCGTGCTGACCTCAGATAGGCCCTAGTCTGCTATCAGCCTATCACGGCATGGCGGCATGTGCTCACGCCGATTCGAGGAGGTTCTTGGGATGGACTACTATATCAGTAACGCACCCGGCGGCAAAGGGGACAACTCTAGCCCTGGCACCTCGAAGGACGCACCGTGGCGCGACTTTGCCCCACTGCATCAACGCACTTTGCAGCCCGGCGACAAGGTACTGCTGGAGCGCGGCTCCTGTTGGAATCAGCAGCTGGTCATCAGCGGCTCAGGTACCAGGGAGGCCTGGTGCGAGCTGGGCGCATATGGCGAAGGCCGGCGGCCCAAGATCATTCGCAATGGCGACGCTCTTGAGCGGGGCGTGCGAATGCACAATTGCTCTTTCTGGCGAGTACGCGACCTTGAGGTGGGCAACTGTGGCTGCGGTATCCTCATCAGCTACAGCACTCCCGGCCACGAGGGGTTGGTTCTCGAGAACCTGTTTGTCCACGACTGTTACGGCATCTTTGTGCGCGATATGGGAGACGGGCCCGCGCGTCGCCAGGCGCAGCTCGACCGTATCGGCATCGCGTCGGGGATTTACATCACCTGTGAGCCGATGGATCTGGAGCCGGGTGGGTGGGTGCTGCGTGACGTCTACATAAACCGTATCGAGGGGTGCCACAACGCCGATAGTCTGTCCATCAATCCGGCGGGCGGAAGCGTGCGCCAAGAGGTCAGCTATCCGATACGGGACGTGGTGCTGAACCACCTGAATCTACACGAGGACGAAGCCCCCAACCCAGGCGGCATCCCCGATTCGCTGCGCTTCGTGCGCTGCGAGCATGTGCTGCTGATCAATTCGTCTATGGACAGATGCTGTGGGCGTTTCACCACGTCGGGGACGGCCATGGTGTTCATGGGCGGGGTCAAAGACCTTCACTTTGTCAACAATACTTTTACTCGTACGCCCGATTCGGGCTCGGTAGACCAGTGCGCCATAGATTTTGAGGCCACGACGCGCGAGGTCAGAATTCGCAACAACTACTTTGGGTACAACGCCGGTCCCGGGATCGAGTTTCTGGACATCTGGGGCGAGACGTCCTTCAGCGAAGCACACGAGGTGTCGGGCAACGCCTTTGAGAAGAACGGTCTCAGCACGCACGGCGGGCAGGACGGCTCGGGCGGCATTCACCACTATGGCGGCAACTTTGCCACGGGTGTTATCCGAGACAACCTGGTCTATGAGCCCGGCCGACCGCTCTATCATGGCGAGTTCATCCAGTTCGAACTGGTCAACAACCTCAGGACTGTTGGGCCGATGTACAGCGCGATGAACGACTATACCAGCGAACAAGGCGCGGGGGGATGGCGTTTCCAAGTGCGGTCGTCGGGCGAGGCCTGGCGCGATATGGTGACTTATGATGCCGAGGCGCAGGCTTGGTTCGCTGATGAGCAGGATCGGAGCGCCTGGATCGGTCGTTACGAGTTGTGCAATGCTGCAGAGGGTACCGAGGCGGCGCGTGTGTGGCGAGCACCGCACGACGGTGTTGTGGCTGTACGCGGCCGAGCCGTCAAGTGGCAGGCAGATGCGGCCGCAGCCCGTGTGAGCATCAGACGAAACGAGCTGATTCTGTTGGCTGAGCAGGCCGTGCCGGTCGGCAAGTGGGATGGCGTCGAGACGCACCTCGATGGCATCGAAGTGCATGCGGGCGATCTGCTACGCTTTATCGTAGCAGGTGAGGCCAAACACGAAGCTGATGCTGTCTCCTGGGCGCCGACGGTGGCCTATATCGGATAGCTGGGGATACATAGCGAGCGTTGCCCCGCACGATGAGGGGCTGCGCCTATTGAAGAGGCGGGATATAGCGGCGGCAAAGACATATTGAGTCTCACACATGAGGCACAGGGGGCAACACGATGAATTACTTTGTGAGCAACAAGCCTGGTGGCAAAGGCAGCAATACCAACGCTGGCACTTCTCCAGAGCACCCATGGTACGATTTTTCTCCGGTGCACCAGATCGCGCTACGTCCCGGCGATCGCATCATGTTGGAGCGTGGATCCTGCTGGAATCAGCAGCTCACCGTCAAAGACTCGGGAGCCCCCGGCTTTGGCTTCTGCGCCATCGACGCTTATGGCGAGGGCCCGTTACCCAAGATTATCCGTAACGGCGACCCACTGGAGCGCTGTATCGTGCTACACGATGTGTCGTACTGGCGCATCTCTAACGTAGAGGTTGGCAACGCCGGAGTGGGCATCCTGGTGCTCTTTGAGACGCCCATGCACGAGGGGCTGCGGATGGATCACATTTACGCCCATCACTGCTACGGGATCTTTGTGCGCGATATGGCCGATGGCCCCGCACGCGCCCAAGCCCGTGCCGACTGCGCCGCTTTCTCCGCCGGCATCTTGATCACCAGCAAGAAACAGGAGCTCTCTCCCGCTCAATACGTCTGCAAAGGGATCAGCCTGGATCATATAGAGGGCTGCCACAACGGTGATAGCATCGCCATCGACCCTTTCGATGGCAGCAATGTCACAGGCGAGGGCGTCTACGCCTTCCACGATGTATCCCTCAACCATCTCTATCTACACGATGACGATGGCCCCAACCCGGGCGGGATTCCGGATTCGCTGCGTCTAGTACGCAGCCTGCGCGTCAACCTGATGAACTCCTGGTTGGACAAGTGCTGTGGGCAGTACACCACCTCGGGAACTGCTATGGTCTTTTTCGGGGGAGTGACGGATGTTCGATTCACGAACAACGCCTTTACCCGTACGCCGGACACGGGTTCGGTGGACCAATGTGCGATAGACTTTGAAGGCTCGACGCGCCAGGTCAAGCTGCGCAACAACTTTTTCGGATATAACGCGGGGCCGGGGGTCGAGTTCCTCGATATCTGGGGCGAGAAATCGTACAGCGAGGGTCACGAGGTCTCTGGCAACGCCTTTCAAGAGAATGGCCTCAGCACACACGGCGGGCAGGACGGCTCGGGCGGTATCCATCACTACGGTGGCAACTTTGCCACAGGCGTCATCCGCGACAATCTGATGTACGAACCCGGCCGACCGCTCTATCACGGCGAGTTCGTGAATTTCGAGTTGGTGAACAACGTGCAGGCGGCTCGTCCCTTGGTGAACTCGCTCAACGACTATGCGAGTGTCCAGGGCGAAAAAGGCTGGCGCTACCAGGTGCGCACGCCCGGAGACGATTGGCGAGATTTACCGTACTATGACAAGGTGCGGGAAGCGTGGTCACTGGGCGCCGACGACAAGCTGGCTTGGATCAGCCGGTTTGAGGAGTTTGCGGCGGAGGGGAATACCTTTGTGGCGCGCGCCTGGCAGGCTCCAGAGGGCGGCAGTATAGCCATCCGCAGCCGCGCTTTGAAAACGTATGCGGGGGGCGCCACAGTGAGGTTACAGATCAGCAAGAATGACGAGGCGTTATGGGGCCCTCAGGAGTGCATGGGGGAGGAGCGAGACGGCTACGAGATCAATCTTGAGGGGGTGGCCGTCGAGGCGGGGGATGTGATTCGCTTCGAGGTTAGCGGCCCCGGCGGGTTCATCACCGATGGCCTGTCCTGGGCGCCTACTATCGCATATATCAGCGCAAAGGCATAACGACAGCCTCCAACACATCGACGGGGCACGTTCCCGTAAAACTTGCTAGTTGACACGCGGCGAGCCGCCTGCTATTCTGATGGGCGTCCAGGGGGTGGTGGAGTCCCGGTGGGCTCCGCGGTCTTCAAAACCGTTGAGGGGCGCCGCAGAGGCGGCCCTGGTGGGTTCGACTCCCATCCACTCCCGCAAGAGCTCTTCTGGCAGAGTGTACTCCTTTGTAGTATACTCCCGCTCTGGCCTCGTCAGATGCTAGCTCGCCGCTACCGTGGCGGCCCGAATGCCGTACAAATGCTGTGCGAATGCTGTGAACACAAGAACCCCCGCCCTGGCGGCTTGCACCGGAGCGGGGGCCGTAGTATCATCCCCTTGCCTGGGTGCTTGCCTCACTCGGGCCATGAGCCTGGACGCTCGAACGTCGCAGGCTCTCTACTTACACCCCATTATAGCATGTGTGTCAAGCACCGCCAGCCGCAGGTCTCTTGCCCCGTTCGCGCTTGCCACCCGTCGCGCTTGCTTGGTATAATGTCAGCCTGACACGCAAAGCTCCCTGACCGCCCTGCAAGTCCAGGCACCACGCGGCTCGGCCGTCGCCGGAGGGTGCCACACATCACGTTGTGTGACAAGCCAGTAACAACCCGCCATTTCCCAGTTGGAAGAGAGAATCATGCCGCGCATCTTTGACAACATCGAGCAGGCGTTGCTGCCGGCACTCCGAGACTCGCTCTCCATAGGCACCAGAGCCGATTTCTGCGTGGGTTACTTTAACCTGCGAGGTTGGAAGCAGGTGGATGGGCTCATCGAGAACTGGGAGCCCGAGAACGGCCAATATGCCAGGGTGCTCGTCGGTATGCAGAATCCGCCTAAAGACGAGCTGCGCTCGGTGCTAAGTCATACCGGCGAGTCCGACCAGATGGACAACAAGACCGCCGTGCAGTTGCGCAAAAAGATGGCTCAGGAGTTTCGAGAGCAGCTCACGGTGGGCATACCCACTGCCGAGGACGAGGCGGGCCTGCGTCGCCTGGCGGCCCAGATTCGGGCGGGCCAGGTCAAAATTAAACTTTACCTGCGGCACCGCCTACACGCCAAGCTGTACCTCGTGGCCTTGCCGCACCCTTTGGCCCCTACGCAGCCCCACCCGAGCAACCCCCTCATCGGCTATCTCGGCAGCAGTAATCTCACCTTTGCCGGTCTCAGTGAGCAGGGCGAACTCAACACCGACGTTACCGACTACCATGCCTGCGAAAAGCTCGCCGCGTGGTTCGAGGAGCGCTGGAACGACCGCTTCTCGCTCGACATCTCGGAGGAATTGGCCGCCATCATCGAGGAGAGCTGGGCGCGTGAAAGCCTCATCCCTCCATACCACATCTATGTCAAGATGGCTTACCATCTCTCGCAGGACGCACGCGCCGGGTTGGCCACCTTCGATATCCCCAAGCAGTTTGACGACATCTTGTTCGATTTCCAAAAGGCCGCGGTAAAGATAGCCGCCCACCATGTCAACAGAAGGGGCGGCGTCATCATAGGGGACGTGGTCGGCCTGGGTAAGACGCTGATGGCCACCACCCTGGCCTCCATCCTCGAGGAAACCAACGGCTGGAGCACTCTCATCATCTGCCCCCCTAACCTCATAGAGATGTGGCAGTGGCACGTGTACGAGTACGGGCTTCGGGCCAAGGTCCTCTCACTGGGCAAGGTGAACACCGAGACCCTGGCGGATATCCCCGGGCGCTTCCGCCTCTTGGTACTCGACGAAAGCCACAACTTTCGCAACCGCGAGGGCAAGCGCTACCGCGCCCTCCAGGAGTACGTCCAGCAGACCGAGAGCCGCGTCGTGATGCTGTCTGCCACACCTTATAACAAGACCTACCTCGACCTGTCGAATCAGCTTCGCCTGTTCGTGCCGGAGGAGAGGGACCTAGGCATCCGCCCCGAACACCTGTTACGCAGCATCGGGGAGGCCAAGTTCTCCGAGTACCAGGTGTCCCCTCGAACCCTGGCCGCCTTTGAGAAGAGCGAGGTCCCCGACGACTGGCGTGAACTGATGCGCCTCTTCCTGGTGCGCCGGACCCGCTCCTTCATCCAGAACAACTATGCGGCCACCGACGAGGAGACTGGGCGCCAGTACCTGTTGCTGGCGGATGGCAAGCGCTCTTACTTTCCCGACCGCGTGCCCAAAGCGGCCAAGTTTCGCATACAGGACGGGGACCTTACGGACCAGTATGCCCGCATGTATGCCGACAGAATCGTGGATGCCATCAACTCGCTCAACCTACCTCGCTATGGATTGGGCAACTATGTCTCGACGCGAGGCATGGACTTGACCTCGGAAGAGAAAAAGACGGTGGATGACCTCGGCCGGGCGGGCAAGCGACTGATGGGCTTCTGCCGCACCAACTTGTTCAAGCGCTTGGAATCGAGCGGGCGGGTGTTTATCCAATCGGTCGAGCGCCATATCCTGCGCAACCATGTCTATCTGTATGCGTTGGAGCAGGGCCTTCCCGTGCCCATCGGCACGCAGCACGCCAGCATGCTGGACACCCGCTTCACCGATGAAGATGCGGATGCGACCGACGCGGTGACCTCGCTCTATGAGGACGAGAACAGCGTCGACCCAAGCGATGAGGCGGCGCCGGAAAGCCAACACCCCGGGGGCGCGGAGCCGTGGGGCTGGGATGCGAATGCTGCGGCTATCGAGAAACGGCTGCACGAGCGGGCGGCTCAGGTGTACCGGCGGTACAAGACCGAGCTGGCGCGCAAGTTCCGGTGGCTGCCCTCCCGCCTGTTCCGCGCCTCGCTCCGCCGCGAGCTGATAGCGGATTGCGCGACTCTGCTCGGCGTTTTGCGGGAATGCGGCGCCTGGGACCCGCAGCACGATAGCAAGCTGGAGGCCCTGGTGCGTCTTCTGAAGCACGAGCACCCCAACGACAAGGTACTGGTCTTTACCCAGTTTGCAGACACCGTAATTTACCTGGAGAGCCAGCTGGCGGCCCGGGGCGTCACCTCCATGGCCGGGGTAACCGGCGGCTCCTCCAACCCGACAGCCTTTGCACAGCGCTTCAGCCCGGTCTCCAACGGCAGGCGTGAGCAGACCAAGCCCGAGGACGAGCTGCGCGTGCTCATCGCCACCGACGTGCTCTCCGAGGGCCAGAACCTGCAGGACTGCTCGGTGGTTGTCAACTATGACCTGCCCTGGGCTATCATCCGCCTCATTCAGCGCGTCGGCCGTGTAGACCGCATCGGCCAGAAGGCTGACACCATCCTGGCCTACACCTTCTTGCCCGCGCAAGGTGTGGAGCGCATCATCCGGCTGCGCGAGCGGATACGCCATCGACTCAAACAGAACGCCGAGGTGGTGGGCACCGATGAAGCCTTCTTTGAGGACGACCTCACGGAGCAGACCATCTTCGACCTTTACAGCGAAAAGTCTGGCATCTTGGACGGCGATGCCGACGGCGAGGTAGACCTGGCCTCGTACTCTTACCAGATATGGCACAACGCCATCACCGAGAACCCCGCGCTCAAGCGCATCATCCCGGCCCTGCCCGATGTGGTGCACGCCACCAAGGAGCATACCCCGAACGAGGAAGCCCCCGAGGGGGCGCTGGTCTATATGCGCACCCCCGATGGCACCGACGCCCTGGCCTGGATGGACAAGGACGGGCAGCCGGTGACCCAGTCGCAGTTCACTATACTCAAGCTCGCCGAGTGCCGTCCCGATGCACCGGCGCTCCCCCGCTTGGAGAATCATTACGAGCTAGTGGCGCGCGGTGTGGAGCGCATCCTGCAAGATGAGCACCGTAGGGGCGGGGGGCTTGGCCGCCCCTCAGGAGCCCGGTACCGCGTCTACACCCGCTTAATGGACTATGCCAAAAAGCTCCACGGCACGCTGTTCGATGATGCCGAACTGCGCCGGGCGATTGACGATATCTACGCCCATCCCTTGCGCCAATCCGCGGTGGACATCCTCAACCGGCGCCTCAAAAATGGCGTCGACGACGAGGAGCTGGCCCAACTGGTTATCGGCCTGCGGAGAGAGGGCCGGCTCTCCGTTGACGAGGAGGAGGAGCCCACCCAGGAGCCGCAAATTATCTGCTCCATGGGCCTATCGTCACAGCACACGTAGGGGGAAAGCACACAATGTCCCCGGAAGCCAGCGACTTTCGCGAATGCCTTCAACAGTATGACTTTCGACGCCTGTTTGTAGAAGTGATGGGCTGGGACCACCCCCAGCCGCCCCTGGAACGCATTTTGGAACTGGACGGCTGCTCCTACACCCTGACGAAGGTGGCCCACAAACGAGGTGTGCACGTTTATCTGTGTTCGCCTTGCCCAAACGGCGAGGTGCCCGACCTCGCCGTCCGGCGCAAGTTGAACCGCATGCTTGCCAGGCTCGAGCACGAGCACCTCATCGTCTACATCGATGGGGGCAAAACCGTGCAGGTCTGGCAGACGGCCACACGCCGAGCCGGGGGGCCCATTCGCACCCCGGAGCACACCTACCGCATTGGCCAGTCCGGCAACTCTTTGATAGCCAAGCTCCAGCATATCAGCTTTGATATCGAGGAGGAGGAGGGCCTCGATGTTTTTGAGCTGGTGAGGCGCAGGGATGCGGCCTTTGCCAAAGAAAGCGTCACGAAAAAGTTCTACGACCGCTTCCAGAAGGAGCACAAGGCCTTCCACGGCTTTATCCACGGCATCCCGGATGAGGGGCTGCAGCGTTGGTACGCTTCGGTGTTGCTCAACCGACTGATGTTCCTCTACTTTATCCAGAGCAAGGGCTACCTGGACGGCAGGGTGGATTACCTCAGGGGCCATCTCTCGGCGAGCCGCGACCTGGGGCAAGACCGCTACTACCGCGGCTTTCTCAAGCTGCTCTTCTTCGAGGGGTTGGCCAAGCCCGAGGCCGAGCGGAGCCCCGAGGCCAGGCGCACACTGGGCCGCATCCCCTACCTCAACGGCGGCATCTTTGCCCTGCACCAGATTGAGCAGCTGCACGGGCGCGACATCCGGATACCCGATAGCGCCTTTGAGCAGCTCTTTGACTTTTTCGATTCTTATCACTGGCTGCTCGACGAGCGGCCCCTGAAAAAAGACAACGAAATCAACCCCGACGTGCTGGGCTACATCTTTGAAAAGTACATCAATCAGAAGCAGATGGGGGCCTACTATACCAAAGAGGACATCACCGAGTATATCGGCAAGAATACCATCATCCCCTTCCTGTTCGATGCGGCCCGCAAGCAGTGCGCCATCGCCTTCCGGCCGGAGGGCGCCGTGTGGCGGCTGCTGCGCGACGAACCCGACCGCTATATCCACCCGGCTGTGCGCCACGGCACGGACCGCGAGCTGCCGGCCGACATCGCCGCGGGCGAGGACGACGTCACCTGCCGCGACGGATGGAATCGCCCCGCCCCCGAGGAGTATGCCCTGCCCACCGAGATATGGCGCGAGGTGGTGGCCCGCCGCGCCCGCTACGCGGAGGTCAAGGCTCGGCTCGAAGCGGGCGCGGTGACCTGTATCAACGACCTGATTACCTATAACCTCGACATCCGCCAATTCGCCCAGGACGTGATAGAGACCTGCGAGGGGCCCGAGCTGCTGCGCGCGTTCTACAAGGCCATCACGCGCATCACCGTGCTGGACCCCACCTGCGGCTCGGGGGCCTTTTTGTTCGCCGCGCTCAACATCCTGGAGCCGCTGTACGAGGCCTGCCTGGAGCGCATGGTGGGGTTTGTGGGCGAACTGGAGGCCCAAGGCCCCCGGCGCCCCGGGCAGTTCAGTGATTTCCGCGAGACCCTGGCGCAGGTGGACCAACACCCCAATCAACGCTACTTTGTGCTCAAGTCCATCATCCTGAACAACCTCTACGGCGTGGACATCATGGAGGAGGCGGTGGAGATATGCAAGCTGCGCCTCTTCCTCAAGCTGGCGGCCCAGGTGGATTGCGACCCCGGCAGGCCGAACCTGGGCATCGAGCCCCTGCCCGATATCGATTTCAACGTGCTGGCTGGCAACACGCTGGTGGGCTTTGCTACTCTTGACGAGGCCAAGCGTGCGGTGACCAGCAAGCTCGACTTTGATAACACGTGGGAGCGCATCACCGAGAAGGCCGAGGACCTCGACCGACTCTTTGTCCGATTTCGTGAGCAGCAGACGCAGCACGGAGGGGCCATCGCTTATGACGACAAACACGACCTCGCTGAGCGCTCTCGCGAACTGACAAACGAGCTGGACACGTATCTGGCCAAAGAGTACGGCGTGGAGCCGAGCAATCCGGAGGTGTTCGGCAAATGGCGCAGCGCTCACCAGCCTTTTCACTGGTTCGCTGAGTTCTATGGCATCATCAAGGGGGGTGGCTTCGACGTGGTAGTTGGAAACCCTCCATACCTGGAGCTGTCGGAGGTCGACTACGCTCCTCGTGGTTTTGCCTCACTTGATAGCCGAGCTATACACGCCATGTGCCTCGAGCGTAGCACCAGGCTTCTCGGGAAACGGGGATGTATGAGTATGATAGTTCCCCTCGCGCTAGTATCAACGCAGCGGATGAGGCCCGTGCAGGGTTTGCTGGAGCATGGGAGGCAGGTGTGGTACTCCAACTACTCATGGAGGCCTGCCAAGCTGTTTGATACGGTAAACAGGGCGCTCACGATAGTGACGGCCGTTCCGAGCGCGCTGGAAACAGTCCAGTCTACGAGCTATCAGAAGTGGACTGCTGAGACGCGAAACTTGCTCATGTCGTGCCTCAACTACCAATCAGCTCCAAGTTTCCGCGAGCGGCCCGCCTTTTGGGTGCCGAAACTGGGAGACGCGATAGAGTCGACTCTGCTTCAGAAACTGTTGAGCGTTTCTACGACGCTGAGCCACTACATGTCAAAGACCCCTCACCGCATTTACTATCGAGTCAGCGGGGGCTTGTATTGGAAGGTCTTCACCGATTTTCCGCCGCGCTTTAGCGTAAATGGCAAGCCGGGGCACTCGACGCGTGAGACCAGCTTCTCGGTGCAGGAGAAGGCGCTCGTTTTGCCCACCATTGCGCTGCTGAGTAGTGACCTATTCTGGTGGTGGTACACCATTACGTCCAACTGTAGAGACCTAAACCCTATCGATTTGCGAGATTTCCCGGTGCCAGCTGCTGCTCTTGCAGACAGGCTTCTATCTGAACATGGGCGCAAGTATATCGATGACTTGGTCGCGAACAGCGCTATGAAGGTTCGAGTGCAAGTACAGACCGGACGTACCGAGACCCAAACGTTCAGGATTCAGCAATCCAAGGATATAATCGAAAAGATAGACGACATTTTGGCGCAACACTACACATTGAGCCCCGAGGAAACTGACTTTATTAAAAATTATGATATCAAGTATCGGATGGGAGTTAATGCAGGGGAGCGAAAAAGGCGGGGATAAAACAGATTGAGTGGGACAAGGTCGAGCCTGGCCCCGACCGTATCTGGGAAGGGTCAAGTGCCGCATTGCGCCCTGGCTGAGGAGAAAGAGCTTTTGGTCAAAGCTAGCGAAAAACGGCAGGTCACCGTGTGTTTTGAGGCCGCGGGCCGCAAGCGGCTCATGGTCAGCCGCGCCCGGCTCGGGCGCCTCTCCTAGCGGGGCCCGCCGTGCCAAGCCCCGCACCCTTTGTCCTGGCCCCCGGCAGCCCGCACTATCCGCCGGCCTTGCTGGCGGGGGGTGAGCAATCTGCGCCCCCCTTGCAGGCCCTGGGCGATATCGGGCTGCTCCAGGGCCCCCTGCTGGCGCTCTTTTGCTCCAAGCGCTGCCCCGGCCGGCTCATCCTGGAGGCCTACGACCTGGCCCAGCGGCTCAGGCAATCGGGCCGCGCGGTGGTTGGGGGCTTTCACACCCCGGTGGAGCAAGAGTGCCTGCGCGTGCTGCTGCGGGGTCCCGCGCCCACGGTGGTGTGCCCCGCGCGCAGCCTGGAGCGCCTGCGCCTGCCGGCGGCCTGGCGTGGGCCGCTCGAGGGCGGTCGGCTGCTCGTGCTCTCGCCCTTTCCCGCCCACATCTCCCGCGCCACCGCAGACAGCGCCGAGCGTCGCAACGCCTTTGTGGCCGCCCTCGCCGCGCAGGTGCTGGTGCTGCACGCCGCCCCCGGCAGCAAGACGGAGCGCATGTGCGGGGAGCTCCTCCGCCAGGGCAAGCCGGTGTACACCCTGGGCGGGGAGGAGAACGCCAACCTGCTAGCGCTGGGGGCGCGAGTCTTCGGGCCCGCACATGCAGACTAGCAGATGAGGCCGTCCTTCGTTGCGCGCCGGCAGCCTCCTGCACGGTCGCACCCGCCGCCAGCGCCGAAACTACTACCTTTTTCGCGAAAACCCTGCCGTTTATTGCCATTTGCTGCCACCCCTCACGGGCTCGCACCGCTCCAGCGGCCACCCGGTCCCTCCAGCGCTCGTGATGGCATACGTCAAGCCGCCGGGGGCCTCCACGATGTCCTCAATGGTCACCGGCTGCGGGTTGGCGATGTTGCCCTCAGCGTCCAGCAGCCGCACCAAGTCCCCCACCACCACGCCTCGTGATGGCAAGTGTTGCAGTGTTGCAGTGATTTCTGGGGGGTTGCCCCCCCTCCTCGGTCTTTTGACCTTGAGGGGGCAGTAAACCCTCCCTCTCTGTCTCGGCGCAACAGCTCATGGTGTCGGGCTCGGGCAGCACCGGCTCCTCATCGGGCAGCGGCTCCCCCGCCTCCAACTGGGCCGGCCGCCCCCGCCGTTCCTCACGGTTCACCAAGTACCCCCTGTCCAGCGCCACCCGCACACGGCGGCTCGTGGCGGACTTGTCCAGCCTCATCCACTGTGCCAACTCGGAAACGCTCACGGTGTGGCCCAGCCTCGTGGTCAGTTCCGCCACCGCCTCCACCGTCTCACGCACCGTCTCGCTCACGGACGCCTCCACGCCCTCGCTCACCGGCCCTATCACCAAGCCGTGCACGGCTCGATAGTCCGCCAGCGCCGCCACGATGCGGCCCAAGTCGTCTCGCTCACGTGTGCACTGGTGCAGGATGGCATGAGCCTGTATCAGGCTGCACACTTTGCTGAAGTCGCGCCGCATCCGCACGGCCCGAGGGTTCACCCGCTCCGCCAGAGCGTGTGCGTATGGGATGGTCACTCGGCGCTCGCCCGCCGTCTCCAGCCACCGCTGCAGGGCGTGCCAGCGGCCCAAGTCGGGCTCCACAGGGTCCCGGCCGTTGGCTCGGTCGGCCAAGGCCCGCAGGATGTCGCCAGTCTGGGCAGGGTCGTCTCTCACGGTGACGGAAAGCGTCCGCGTCTCGTTCTCGGTGTGCAGGCTCGCCAGTGTGGTGGTGGTGATAAGTCCCGTTGGCCCTGTGCGCTCGATGTGGCGGGGCTGCATCCCGCCGTCGCCCTTTTCCACCGTGGTGTACTTGATGGCCCCCTCCGATAGCAGAGACCTAACTGTATAGGCCAGATGGTTCGGCTCCCCGGGCTTGTCGTTGCCCAGCCCGGACGCCTCGTAGAGCACGATAAAGCGGTGCTCTATGGGTCGGTCGTCATACACCAAGGCGCGTGAGCTCATGCTGGTGAAGTCCAAGTATGCATCATCCGGCATAGTGCGCAGCACCGTCTCGGTGATGAAAGA
Organism: uncultured Anaerolineales bacterium; assembly: GCA_964407215.1. Lineage (GTDB taxonomy): Bacteria > Chloroflexota > Anaerolineae > UBA1429 > UBA1429 > CAYOUT01. The sequence goes on from CAYOUT010000003.1 coordinate 291,442, forward strand.
TTTCCCGCTCGAGCTCGGCCCCTTGAGCACCACGGACACGGGCTCCTCAAGCAGTCTGGTGGTGAGTGCCAAGTAGAGCAGCCGTGCGGTGCTGTTCTCGCCCACCAGCCCCAGCTGCCCCAGCAGCGTGTCAAGCTCGCTCAGGATGTCGGGGGCCTCCAGCAGCCCCTCCGCCAGCCGCTTGGCGCGCTGCGCCTCGGCTGCCGCCTCTGCGTGCAGCGCCCTGAGGGGCCGGGCCTCACTCATGAGGCGTTCCAGCAGGGCCGGCAGGTCGTCACCCAGCACGTGGCACTCGCTGGGGTCTTTGCGCCCTTGGGGGGCTGTGAGTATGCGGGCCTCGGGCAGCGTCTCGCTCACCACACGTGCGAGTGTGTCGCCGCCGTCGTCCGGCTCACGCCACACGTACACCTTCAGGCCCTTCACGTGCTCGGCCCAGTCCGGTTTCCAAGTGGAGGCCCCGGGCACGCCCAAGGCCGGCAAGCCGTGCTGCCAGAGGGTGTGGCAGTCGCTCTCGCCCTCCACCAGCAGCACATAGCCCGCCGCCCTCGCCTCGGCCAGCCGCCACAAGCCGTAGGGCTGCGCCTTGCTGCCCTTGCGCCAGCGAAAGCGCCTGCCTCCGGTAAGCGCCAAGCGCAGGCGGGCCGCCACTTCAGCGCCGTCGACGTCATAGTAGGGGATCTTTATCACCGGTTTGCCGTAAAGGTAGACCGTTTCAAGCCCGTGGGCCTTGAGCAGTTCAACGTCCAGCCCCTTGGCCTGTGCGTACTCGTCCAGAGAGGGGGGGGGAGGGGGGGGTGTCACCCCCTCAGAAATACTGCAACCGTGCAACCGTTTACGGTCAAGTTGTAGGTGCTCCGCCAACTTGTGCAGCCCGCCTGACGCATCGCATGAGAAACACTTGAACCCCTTGGCGGACACACTGAAAGAGCCGTGGTGCTCGTCTTGATGAAAGGGGCATAACGGCCAGTACTCGCCCTTGGCGTCCGGCCACTTGGATGGCGGGCAGTCGCCGCGGTCTAGGTGTGCCAGGATGGTGGCTAGTAGATTGCTCATCGCGCTACCCCCAACGCCAGGCCGAGTTGCACCGGCTGGGGCTCCGCCTCCGGCCGGGCAAGCTCCTCAGCCAAGGCCTCAGCCTCTGCCCTGATGGGTCGCCACCACGCCAACGGCAGCCCGAGCTGCTCACCAAAGCCTCTGTTGAGGGGTTTGCCGTAGGCTCGCATGGTCGAGAGTGCCGCCCAGTAGTTTGCTTCCGCTTCCTCGTCATAGATGCGCACCACCCGCACCCCGTGCCGCTCGGCGGCTGCCAGGTCGGCCACGTCCACTGCCCAGCCCTCGGGTCGCCGCAGCATGTGGACCGAGGCGCGAACGCGTTTCGCCCAGGTGTCGCCCATAATCCGTCCATGCGCTGGTGCCACGTTTGTGGTATACTTGCGTTGAGCAAGGCTCGCCGCCGCGCTCGACTGCCCGCCGCCGTGTTGCCGCACGGCGGCTCGTTCTTCTCTACGCATGGGGCGCCTCCTCGGAGGGCGCGCACGGGGTGCCGTGCGAAGCCTCTAGCTCGGTGCTGCCGGCAGGGGGTTCTACCAAGCCTTGTTGGGCGGCCTCGCGCAGTATGAGGCTACGCAGGACCCCACCCGGCGGCATTTGGCTTCGCTCGGCCAGTCGGTGCAGAAGCGCCGACTCCTCTCGCAGTAGCACAATGCGGCTCATCATGGTCATCTCCTCCTCTGCAACAGAAAAGCTGGAATCATCATGATTCCAGCTTAGCATGCCGTCATCGGAGAAGTGGCAAATGTCCGATATACGCGAGACGAATCCTAGTTATTCCTCCAGCTCAGCGCCCCAATCGATGATCTGGTCCACGTACCTGTCGTAGGTCCTAGTATCAATGCCTACCCGTTTGCATGCGGCTGTCTTGGGTACACCCTGCTCCACCAGCTCGCGCGCCTCTCGAACTCTATCCATGGTGCCGCCGTGCGTGCCGAGTCTATCCCGCTTCGCCTGGGAACTATTCTCTCTCGCCCACTCGCGTGCCGCTTTCGGGTCGGCAAGCTCACCAACCAACTCGCGAATGTACTTGACCCAGCAATCGTCGGCGGCAGCCTGGATGCAGGTGTACCTACCGCCGCCAGCAGAGCTCAGCCGTATCCACGCCCAAGGAACGCCTTCTCTTGGGGCCGAGTCCTCAAGGGTCGAATCTTCCCCAGCATCCTCCTTGCTGTAACTTCGCACCGAGACTGTGATCTCTCGCCGTCCCTCCTCATCATACGCGTCCTCATAGCCCCATGCGCCGCTCTTCCCCCAAAAGTACAAGCCCTCTCCCAGAGCCCCCAAACTACTCCACTCCTCGCCACTCCACTCCTCGTCTCTCGCAATGCGTTTTCTCAGGATTGCGCCAAGAGTCGTTAGGTCGCGTAGGCCGGCTGTCTCCCACATATGAGCGGGCTGCTTGACGCCACCCCATGTCATTCCGTCCATAGCGAAGCCTCCTCCTCATCCTTGTTCGACGGGCCGGGCAGTCTCAGTCATCGTATAGCTGCCAGCCCGCCCCCCCCCGGCAGCGGGAAATCTGTGCGGAAAACTGCGTTTTCTGCCTCTCCTCCACCGAATCGGGGCCATCTAGTGCGCCTTCGTTCCCCGGCAACGGCACCGTCGCGTGATACTGTGTGCTTTCGCGTGTCTCGTCCGCCACCGCACTACTCCCCCCGAACGGTCGGTCGCCCGGCTCCCAGCCTCGCCCTTACTTATCCAGGCTCAGATTCCGGCTCGGCCCCCTCTGCGAGCAGTCACCCCTTACCCGCGTACGACGTGTGTTCGGAGCCACTCGTGCAGCGCCATCTTCACCTCGTCCACCAAATCAGAACGGTCTGGTCGCCACACGTCGCTGACTCGCCCTGTGGGTCCAGCATTGGGCAGGACATCTACAGCGACCCCCGAGGGGATGGCGGCTGGCTTGTCCAGTTGTACCTGACCATTGGTGTGCGGAAAGCCGGCGATGCGCAAGCTGTAGTCGATGATGTCGGTGTCCACGGCATGCTCGGACGCGTACACCTCAAGCCGCACCTGCAGAAGCTGCAGGGTCCCAATGTGGCGCGTGGGTCGGAGTCCCTTGAACGGGTCATCTCTCGCGGTGTCTGGGCCAGAGTCCTTCTGCACGCTGCTATTCACCCGCTTCGGGCGGTCCAGGGCCGAGTCTGACTTAGACCCAATACCCAGTACCCGGGCGACGGCTCGGGCATTGGCCTTGGCTTGGGCGCCTCGGCCAAAGTACTGCTGGGCGTCGGACTCTGCGCCCAGCATCTCAGCGACATAGTACGATAGGTACAGGCTCCAGACCCCTTCACCTTCGCCACTTTTGGTCACCCACGTCATCCCGTATTTCTCGAAAGCACCCTCGAGGCTGTTCCACCGCCACGGTTCATGCGGGTATGGTGGGATACCGAACTCCTCACAGACCTGCGCCACAGTCTCGAGTGTATACACGGTATGCCCATCAGAAATCACCTTGAGCGCAGCTTCCTTGTCCATAGTGTTCTCTTCGTGCCTCCCTGCTTGTGAAACCGTGTCCTCCAGCATGACGAAAGACGCCCCCCTGTTTGACGGGGAGGCGGCTCCTAGAGTACACTCTGGCCGTCAGCCCGCCCGCATCGGGTTGACCCAAGGGTCGTCAGCCTAAGCTGGCGCGTACCCTGCCCCTCCCTGCGAGCTACGAACTCGCAGGGCTTCTTCTATCTTACGCAAGAGCCGCCGACGCGGCAAGCCAATAGCTCCCGTACAAAGCTCAGGCACAAACCGGCACCGCACGCCTCCGGCTCCACTCTCCAACAGCGCGCCGGCTACCAGCCCCTGCGAGAAGTGTGCCAGGACTGCGTCCCCCCATAGGCGGCTCTCACGCCTCAGCCTTTGCGATGGCGCCGCGTATGGCGTTCAGAGGGGCTCGGCGTGCGCCGTGTGCCTTGGCGTTCCCATGTGATAGAATGCTCCTATCTTGAGCCGTCACCTTGAGCAAACTCTCGAACGCCCGGCGCGCTTCCGGGTCCTGCTAGTGTAGAGCCAGCACCTTCCGCGCAAGCTCCTAGCTCTGATCTGCTGCCTTGCACGCGCCGGTCCTTCTCCGGGCCTTCATGGAGCTCCCCCTTTGTCGTGATGCGGTTGTGTTCGTCGTCGGCTTCACCCGTACCCGCCTCGCCTATCGCCCGTGGCGTGTGCTCGCCGGCTTTGCGCACCCCCTTTCACCCTGGGCCAGCGCCCGGCTGATGGCCGCCGTGGCCGCCGTGTCATCCCGCACCGCATGGCTGTACACTGAGGCCGTGATAGCGGAACTGGCATGGCCTAGGCGAGCGCTGACCTCGGGCAGCGGCAGCCCTTCTGCCAAGAGCAAGCTGGCGTGGAGGTGTCGCAGCCCGTGGGGGCTCAGGCGGGGCAAGCCCAGCCGGTCACAAGCGGCGCGCATCACCTGCGCTACCTGCCCGTGGTTAAGGGCCCCCCCGTGCATGTTGGTAAAGACCTGGGCTCCATTAGCCGTGCGCCCACGCGTAGCCGCCCATGCTGGTCCCAGGCGTAGGCGTTGCTCCGCCTGCCACACCCTTTGCCGCTTGAGGGCAGCTACCGCCTCCGAGGGCAAGGTGATGCAGCGGATACCCGCCTGTGTCTTGGGCTCCGTGACCACCCACTCGCCGCCGATATGCTGCGCGGCCTTGCTCACCGTCAAGCTGTCACCTTCCAGGTCTACATCATCCCATGTGAGGGCCAGCAACTCACCGAGCCGGCAGCCTGAGCAGACCGCCACTGTCCAGAGCGGGTGCAGCCAGTGGCCGCGGGTTCCCTCCAGAAAGGCCTGTAGCTGGTCGGGGGTCCACACGTCTCGGCGCTGTGGCCGATAGCGCGGCGCATCAACCTGGTCTGTGGCGTTCGTCGTCAGCCAGCCCCAGCGTACGGCCAGGGCCAACACCTGAGATAGCGCCCGATGTACCTTGAGCGCCGCCCTATGGTACCCTCTCTCCTGGAGCGTGGCATATAGCCGCTGGACACGCTGCGGGGTCACTTTGGAGAGGGGAAGCTGCCCCATCGTGGGCCGGAGATAGAGGTTCGACACTTGCTCATAGTCGGCCAGGGTGCGGGGTTTCAGATAGGGCGCCTTGCTCTCTAGCCAGGCGTCCAGCAGGTCATTCAGGGTTCGCCCCTTGGGATTTGCCAAGCATCCGGTGCTGGTAGCCTGTCGCCTAAGCTCCTGTAGCTTGGCCGCCGCCTCTCGGCGGGTCTTGCCGTAGACCGTCCGCCGAACGCCATCCACCTGTAGTGCCGCCTGCCAACTCCCGTCCTTGCGCTGGCTGATACTGCCCTCGCCGTTGCTTCGCCTGCCCATGATGCCCTCCCAAGTGCTGTGTAACTGCTGTACGGCATCTGGGACCACAACTTGTAGCAGTGCTAAGGCATCTGATATACTGTGGGTAGTAGCGGGGTCTTGCTCCCGGTGGGCTCCGCGGTCTTCAAAACCGTTGAGGGGCGCCGCAGAGGCGGCCCTGGTGGGTTCGACTCCCATCCACTCCCGCAAAAGCTCGCGTGCGAACGTCTGAAAACCAGCTCGCACCCGGTGCAATCACCGAGGGGCGAGCTGGCTCTTGTATTCCTGCTATTTTGCAACGCTAGCGGGCTGCACAATCGGCTTCGTGCGGCGGGGTCTCGCGTTTGCGCACCCTCTACAGCCTCACGCGCGACGAGCTGCGCTACATCCTCGATCCGCACGATGTGTACGGTCCCGACTTTGCCGGCGAGACCTTTCGCGTGCTCAAAGAGAAGGAGCTCAGGGCCCACGGCGAGTACCGCACCCAACGCCTGGTGTTGGAGGCGTGGGATCGGCAGGAGGGGTGAGGGGGTACAGTCCGCCGCGGCGCCGGGGGGCGAGGCGAAGGACCACCGTTCAGGAGGAGGGCCATGACGCTCGATCCATTTTGGGTCAACCAAGACGAGGACAAAGTGCCGGCGTACACCCTGCCGGATCCGTTGGTCTGCTCCGATGGCAGCCCCGTGCGTGACGCAGAGGGTTGGGTGAGGCGCCGTCGCCCAGAGATAACGCAGCTCTTTGCAGAGCACATGTACGGCCGCGCGCCGGGTCGCCCCGACGGCCTCGCGTGGGAGGTCACCTCGCGCGACGAACACGCCCTCGGTGGGCGGGCCACCCGCAAAGAGGTCTCCATCCGGTTCGCGGAGCGGGAGGGACCCCGCATGGATTTGCTGCTGTACACCCCCAACAACGGAGCTTTGCCCGCCCCGGCGTTCCTGGGGCTCAACTTTTACGGCAACCATTCGATCCATCGCGACCCGGGGATCACGCTCTCGACGCAGTGGATGCGCGCCAACGAGGGGCGGGCCGTGGTGGGGAACCGCGCCACGGAGGCCTCGCGCGGGCTCGGGTCGCGCGCTTGGCCTCTCGAGCGCATTTTGGCGCGGGGGTACGCACTGGCGACCGCCTACTATGGCGATCTGGATCCCGATTTCGACGACGGATTTCACAACGGAGTGCACGCGCTGTATCCCGTCGCCGCTGGCGGGCAGCGAATGGGCGGCGCTATCGCGACGACGCTTCGGTGAGACGCTGGCGGCGATCAACACCAGGTTCCCCCATTGGTTCTGTCGCAACCTGACACAGTACAACCATCGCGAGGCAGCGCTGCCAATGGATCAGCATATGCTGTTGGCGCTCGTTGCGCCTCGCCCAGTGTACGTCTCCAGTGCGGCGGACGATCTCTGGGCCGACCCTCGCGGCGAATTCCTCGCTGCCCTCCATGCCGATCCCGTATATCGCCTGCTGGGCGCCCAAGGGCTCGATGTCCGCGAGATGCCCGATCACAACCAGCCGGTGACGGGTGTCGTTGGGTACCACATCCGCCCGGGGGAACACGCTGTCACCGCCTATGATTGGGAGCGCTACATGGACTGGGCCGATCTGCGGCTCGATCGACAACAAGCGTAGCTTGTGGGGCTTGGGCGCTCGAGGAAGCAGCGCAGCCGCTTCACGGGAATCGCTCGTGTCTCGTCGGGCTGCAAAAAGGGACACTCTCGCCCGCCGGCCCGTGGATACAGGCATGCAAACGGCGATGGCTTAGATCGCCTCGATGGTCGAAGGCGGCTTGGTGGCGATGTTGTAGGTCACGCTGACTACACCGGGCACCTCGTCCAGTATGGCGTCAGCCAGCCCGCGCAACGTTTCCCATGCGAGCGCGGAAGGTGTCGCTACACGGGCGTCCAAGCTGTCCCAACAGCGCACCTCGATCTGCTGCCCGAAAGCGCGCTGTCCCTCGCGCACACCCGTGACGCGATCCTCGTGCAGTATCGCTAGATACTGGTAGGCTCCCGAGTCGGCCAAGGCGCGTTCAACGATCGCAGTGGCCTGGCGCACCGTAGCGATGCGTTCCGGCGTGACCTCGCCGATCACTCTCGCAGCCAGCCCGGGGCCGGGGAACGGCATGCGTGCAAAGAGCTCTGCCGGCAAACCCAGCGCCTCGCCCACCTTGCGCACCCCATCTTTACGCAGTTGCAACAGTGGCTCGACGATGGCGTAGCCAAAGGCAGCCTCCGGATCGATGCCCAACTGAGCAAAGACGTTATGCTGGCGTTTGATGCCCGCAACTGTCTCATCCACATCCGTGAGGATGGTCCCCTGTAGCAGGACCCCCGCACCGCTCTCGCGCACCAGGCGGCCGAATATATCGTGATAAAAGGTCTGGGTGATGGCCTCGCGCTTGGCCTCCGGATCCACCACACCCACAAGGGCGGCAAAAAAGGCGTCGCGCGCGTCTACAATCTCCACAGGCACGTCAAGGCCGGCGAACAGGGCCGCGACGCGCTCCAGCTCGCCGGCACGCATCAGGCCGTTGTCGATCATCACCGTGCGAAGGCGAGACCTCAATGCGCGGTGCCCCAGCAGTGTAACCACTGACGAGTCCACGCCGCCCGAGAGGGCGTTGATGGCCGCGCCCTCGCCCACGGCGGCGCGGATGGCTGCTATTTGGTCGGCGATGAAGCGTTGCGAGTCGAGTTCACTGGCCTTGAGCTCCCGAATCATCCGTATCTCCCCAAGTAGTATGCGGTTCGTGAGTGTGCGCGGGCTGTCACGCTCTGTGCCCGGCGATGGCGGGCCACTGAGTGGGCCCAAAAGAGGCGTTTATTTCACCGTTTAGAGTGATGGCGTCCCCGGCAAAGCGACAGTCGAGATCGATCACAAAGGGCGTCTCGTAATAACAAAGCCGTAAAGTGAATGTGTCGTCTCTCGTCCAGGCGCCGCTCGCGACAAGTGGCGGGTTCGGCAAGCCTAGGCTTCTCGGTGGGCGGCTCTCCGCCTGGCGCACGACAACTAGCCCCTCCTGCCAGATGCCCGGTGCACAGCGCAACTCTGTGGCGCCCATGGTGCCTTTGAGCTCGACTGTGACCCCTTGGTGAGCGGGCGCGGCGAAGGTTAGCGACTCGAGCCCGATGGGGTTCTCGCCCAGTGCATAATCCCCTGCTGCACTCTGTGAGGCCGTTGTATCGGTTGCACCCTCGATGGGCTCTATACGCCGGCTCGCGAGGATCTCGGCAAGTTGCGCTTGCGCTCCAGCGCCTTCGCGCAGCGAGGCGCCCCCCATAGCCGGCAACAAGTGTTGCCAAACCAGGTCGAGCACCGCTTGCATGTCGCGCACGCCGCTGGTGATGGCTAGCACTGCGTCCTGCTCGGGCATCACCAAACAATACTGGCCGAACGCGCCATCTCCGCGATAGGCCCCGTGGCGACAGCGCCAGAACTGATAGCCGTAGCCTTGCTGCCAGTCGATGTTGGGTTGCGAAGAATTGTCCGAATGGGCGGCTGTGGCCTCGTCCACCCAGTGCTCGGATAGGATGCGCTGCCCGCCCCAGCAACCTTTCTGTAGGTACATCTGGCCGAACCGAGCGATATCCTCAGTGCGAGCGCTCAGGCCATAGCCTCCCGTGTTGACGCCTTTGGGGCACGACTCCCACCTGGCGCCCTCGATGCCCAGTGGCGCGAACAGTCGCGGCGTCAGATAGTCCATCAGCGTCTGGCCGGTGACGCGCTGTACAATGGCCGAGAGCATATACGTCGCCCCCGTGTTGTACAGAAAGTGGCTCCCGGGCTGAAGCGCCACGGGCAGGGCAAGGAAAGCTCGCGCCCAATCCCCATCGGGGCTGGAGACCATGGACGAGAGCGTATCCTGATTGTGGCCCGTGTTCATGGTCAACAGGTGGCGCACACGCATCGCCCTCAAGTTGGGGCTTGGGCCCGCCGGTGTCTCGCGCTCAAAGAAGGGAAGCACCGGATCGTCCACGGTCAGGAGGCCCTCTTGTGCGGCCAACCCCACCGCTGTAGAGGTGAACGACTTGCTGAGTGAGAAGAGCATGTGGCGCCGCTCGGGCGCGTAGGGCGCCCACCAGGCCTCGGCAGCCACCTGCCCGTGGCGCAGAAGCATGAACGAGTGCAGGCCCCCCACACTCTCTTCGGTGGCCTCGACAAAGGCTCGTATAGCATCGGACGGTACGCCGAGCGACTCGGGCGTGCGACGTGGCAGATCAGAGAGCATGTTGTCACCCCCTTCACCGAGATAGACATAGCGCAGATTATACCGCCATCCTGAGCGCCGTACAAGCAAAAGCCCACACCGCTCGACATATTTGCACCCGCGGACTTGCACTTTTGTGGTTAGGTATAGTAGAATTGCGGGTGAATACCTGCTATGTCCATGCGATCCATGGCCTCGTGCCGTGGTCGCAACATCCTCGTACTGTGTCTGTGTGCTCTGCTCGGAATGAGAGCTTTTCGCTGGGCGCTTTCGGTTTTTGGATGTCTTTGGTTCCACACTGGTTACGTCATCGCGCTGAAGGAACCCTTTACACCTCGCGAACGTCTGGGATATCTGGGTTTCGTATGTACACTGTGTGGCGGGGCCACCCAGGGCCAAGCCGGACCACTCTGCGCTCGTGCGCTGGCCGCCCGCTCATACAGATTAGTGGTGGAGAGGAGTACGTTCATGAGGCGCAATCCTATGCCCGCACCAGGTTGGTGGCTCACGCTTCGCGTTCTCATCGGGCGACTGCGGCAGTGCAACCGGGCGATCTGTTCGGCGAACGCGCGGGGTGTGGGGCAGAGGGTGGCCACCGGCCTACTCTATGCCGTGCTCCTCGTCAGTCTGAGTGCGTGTGCGGTGCAGGCCACCACCCGCCCAACAATCGGCGACCTGAGCGAGCGTACCGCAGCGTTCCAGTCGATCAAGATCTTGGACCGCGACGGTACGCTTCTGTATGAGATGATCGACCCACACGGCGGCAGGCGTACGCTCGTCAAGTATGCCGATATACCGGATGTGGTGATCCACGCGTTCATCGCTACCGAGGACAAGACTTTTTTCGAGAACACGGGCATCAACCCGGTGTCTATCGGCCGTGCGCTTGTAGACACTTGGGAAGAGGGCACAGTGCGCTCCGGTGCGAGTACGATCACGCAACAGCTGGTCAAAATCCTCTATCTCACCCCAGAGCGCACCCTCGACCGCAAAGTGCAAGAGGCCATGCTGGCGGTAGAGCTCACCGAGCGTTACAGCAAAGAGGAGATTTTGGAGGCCTACCTGAACGAGATCTACCTGGGGAACCTGGCCTACGGCATCGGGGCCGCGGCGGAGACGTACTTTGGCAAGTCGGTCTCCGAGCTGACGCTGCCCGAGGCGGCTCTGTTGGCGGGGCTGCCGCAATCCCCGGCGGGCTACGATCCCTACCTACACCCCGAGGCGGCGCTGGCGCGGCGGAAGACGGTGTTGCGACTGATGGCGGAGGCGGGGTACATCACGG
>CAYOUT010000004.1:0-117189 GCA_964407215.1 uncultured Anaerolineales bacterium
GCCAAGGGAACCTGTTTTCTTGACGCGCCAGCACCGGCGCGCTTTTTTGTTTCTGGAATCGCTACCAAGCCTCGGATTCCAGGGTGTGCGCCAGTAACCTTGTGTGCTTGATGTTATCTTGACATTAAAGGTTGTTCGGTAGTATGCTATGAGTATCTTCACTTTCAGCGTACATGCGTAACCACGCGTTTTCGTATCTTGCTATGCCAGAATCAGTTTTCCCCGTTTTTCGTAACAGTTGCTGGCTCTACAGCGTAGTATCCGTCGGTTCCAGCCCTGGGAATTTACATCTAGCACATGAATACGCTATACTACAGGCGTCCCCAGCCGCACGTTGCCTACGCGGCTGTTCTCTAACTGGGGCGTGTCTTGCCCCTTCAGGGGCTGGAAGACCAGAAGCTGAGAGGTGGACGTATGGTTTGCAGCTTCTCGTTCCCCAATGAGAGTGTTGCGGCCGGAGAGATGGCGTATCGTTGCGCAGAGACACATGGCAGAAGAAGGTGCTTATCGGACCAAGCAGGCAGCCTCCGGTCCGGTTCGCCTTCGTGCGGAGTATGTCCAGCCCTGTTCATAGTGGCAGGGAAGGGCAGCAAGCCGTGTCAGTTGCTCATCGGACGGCTCGTAACTCTGGCTAATTGTAGTCACCCGTAGGGGTGGCGCACAGCCACTTACCGTTGGACGAGATCGGTATGGATCAGCGCGACAGCGAGGGCTATCGCCTCGGGCCGGATGGCAACACTTTTGTCATCCCTTTTGAGACGGGGGCACAGCCGCCCGAGGATGTCAAGATCTTTCTGGAGAAGGTCGCCTCGATCTCCGAAGTATCCCCTGAGGAGGGGCGTCGGGTCTTTGATGAGTGCAAGCAGATGCTGTACGACAACATCTACTACTTTGTACACATCGAGCGGCAGATGCAGCCATTGATCATCAACGCCGACCTAGGCAACGTATCCGAGTCGCCGGAGGCCTTTGCTATTGCCTCCAACTTTGCTGGAGAACAGTTCTTCTTCAGGCAATAGGCTGTTTGCGTGCGGGGCGGACGTCCGCCCCGCACGCCATGTTTGAGCCGAGCCTGCACGCAGCGGGCACAACAAGTGAGGGGTGGAAAGGTGGACAGCTCATGCTGGGATACATCGGGAGACGTTTGTTTCAGATCATCCCATTGTTGGTCGCTCTATCGGTCCTGATTTTTGTTATTATCCAACTGCCGCCGGGCGACTATATCACTATGTACATCGATAACCTGAAGCTCTCGGGCACCGATGTCTCCATGGCGGAAATCGAGCGACTCACCAACTTGTACCACCTCGATAAGCCGCTCTACGAACAGTACTGGATCTGGATCCGCAATATCGTCACGCGTCTGGATTTTGGGCGGTCGATTCAGTGGAACCGGCCGGTCAGCGAGGTGATCGGTGACCGCCTGGCGATGACCATGTTGGTATCGCTCTCCACGCTCATCTTCACCTGGGGCGTCTCCATCCCCATCGGGATCTACTCCGCCACCCACCAATACTCATTGTTTGATTACCTATTCACCTTCTTTGGGTTTATAGGCATCTCCGTGCCAGGATTCCTGATAGCGCTCGTCATCGTCTACAGCGTGTTCGCCAGAACCGGTGTGGCCATCACGGGGCTCTTTTCCGCCGAGTTTGCGGATGCCCCTTGGTCGATGGCCAAGGTTCTGGATATGGCGAAGCACATCTGGCTGCCCATGCTTGTTATCGGTATGTCGGGCACTGCCGGCCTGATCCGCACTACTCGCGGCATGATGTTGGATGAATTGCAGAAGCAATATGTCATCACAGCGCGTGCCAAAGGGGTGGCCGAGGGCAGGTTGCTGTTCAAATATCCGGTGCGAATGGCGCTCAACCCGATGATCAGCACTATCGGCTGGCTTCTCCCGTCGATCATTTCGGGTGAGGCACTGGTCTCTGTGGTATTAAATATGCCCACCGTTGGGCCCTTGATGCTCAAGGCGCTGCTGGCGCAGGATATGTACCTAGCGGGCAGTTTCCTTCTCGTGACAAGCACTCTGACGGTAATCGGCACGCTGCTCTCGGATATCCTGCTAGCCGTAATGGATCCACGGATCCGCTTCGGCGCCGTAACTGAGGAAGCTTAGGCCCTGCGGAGGGGGGGATCGCGTAATGGCAGATCTGGACATGGCCGCTGTACCCACAGGCAAAGGGGAGGCCCCCGAGGTGTTCGCTGAAAGGGAGAATGGGGGGCAGGAAGCCTACTATGTGGCTTCGCAATGGCAGTTGATCTGGTGGAAGTTCAGAAAGCACAAGCTGGCGATCATCGCGGCGCCGATACTGGCTGTCCTCTATCTTTCGGCGCTGTTCGCGGGATTCCTAGCGCCTACCGTGCCCGATGCGCGCTTTACAGATTATAAAGATGCGCCCCCCACGGTGATTCGCTTCTATGAGCCCGAGACGGGCTTGCAGGCTCCTTTTGTGTACGATATCGTGCGTGAGACCGACCCACAAACCTTCCGACGCACTTTTGTGATCGACAGAGAGGCCAAGTTCCCGATCCAGTTCTTTGTACATCGCGAGCCCCACAAGATACTCGGGCTAATCAAGACGGATCTTCACTTGATTGGAGTCGAAGAGGGAGCACCTCTTTTCCTGCTAGGTACCGATAAACTGGGCCGCGATCTGTTCACGCGCATTCTCTATGGCTCGCGACTCTCGCTGTCTATCGGGTTGGTAGGCGTTGCACTCACGTTCACGCTCGGCTTGCTGTTGGGCGGCCTCTCGGGCTATTTGGGCGGCCTTACAGACACAATGATTCAGAGAACCATCGACCTGATTGTGTGTATCCCCACCATTCCTCTGTGGATGGCGCTGGCCGCGGCCTTGCCCAGAAACCTTCCGGTAGTGCAGACCTACATCGGTATCGTCGTGATCATGTCAATCATCAACTGGGTGGGGCTGGCGCGTGTGGTGCGCGGTAAACTTCTTTCTTTGCGCGAGGAAGCCTTTTGTGAGGCGGCTCGACTAGCGGGAGCGTCGGATATGCGCATCATCCTGCGGCACCTGATCCCCTCTTTCGCCAGCTATATCGTTGTCTCGCTGACGCTCTCGATCCCGAATACGATCCTGGGCGAGACCGCGCTGAGCTTTCTGGGCTTGGGTCTCCAGCCGCCGGCCGTGAGCTGGGGCGTTTTACTACAGGATGCACAGAACCTGGAAACCATCGCCCATCACCCTTGGCTGCTTGCGCCTACAGCCTGGGTGATCGTGACGGTGTTGATGTTCAACTTTTTGGGCGATGGATTGCGTGATGCGGCGGACCCGTACAAGTAAAAAGGACGCCTCATTTATGGCGCGTACCAGCGTGGGTTTGATACAAAGCGAGGAATGATCGGTGGATACCAAGGACGTAGTGGATGTCCGGCACACGGTGGGCACTGAGAACAACAGTGTTCTTCTCGATGTAAGGGATCTCAGGGTCTTTTTCCATTTGGATGAAGGGCTGCTCAAGGCGGTGGACGGCGTCACCTTTCAGGTGCAGCGACAGAAGACGCTGGGGTTGGTGGGCGAGTCTGGCTGTGGAAAATCGGTCACAGCGCAGGCTCTGTTACGAATCGTACCATCACCCGGTCGGGTGGGGGGAGAGATCCTGCTTCGGCGTAAAGACGGCACGCAGGTGGATCTCGCCAAGCTGGACCCGTTCGGGGCGGCGATCCGCGGGGTGCGCGGCGCTGAGATTGCCATGATCTTTCAGGAGCCGATGAAGGCTTTCTCGCCCGTCCACACTATTGGCAACCAGATCATGGAAGGGATTCTGTTGCATTATACCAAGGATGAGAAAGAGGCCTACGAGATCGCTCTGGACATGCTCTCGCGTGTGCAGATGTCCAACCCCAAACAGCGTCTACAAGAGTACCCTCACCAACTCTCGGGCGGTATGCGCCAACGCGCTATGATCGCTATGGCTCTCTCCTGCCGCCCCTCGATTCTTATCGCCGACGAGCCTTCTACAGCCCTCGATGTGACGGTGCAGGCACAGGTGTTGCGGCTGATGAAGAACCTGCAGGCCGAGTTCGGCATGTCGGTTATTTTCATCACACACGACATGGGGGTTATCGCCGAGATGGCCGATCAGGTGGCAGTGATGTATCTCGGGCGCATCGTCGAGTTCGCCGATGTCGACACCATCTTTAACGAGCCTGCCCACCCCTACACGTTAGAGTTGCTGCGCTCCATCCCCACCCTGAGTCACGAACCCCGGTCGCGATTGACGACCATCGAGGGCACGGTGCCTGTGCCTCTGAACCTGGGGCCGAGCTGTGGTTTTCACTCCCGCTGCAAACGCTCCTCAGATGGCCGATGCGATTGCGAGAACCCTCCTCTGGTGGAGGTGCGGCCGGGACATTTCGTGCGGTGTTTCCAACAGAGCAAATGAGGTGAGGGCTGGCATGGACAACTCGACTAACGGCAATAACCTAGTGCTCGAAGTGCAGTCGCTGAAAAAGTACTTTGCTATTAAGACCAGCTTTCTTCGCCGCACGAGTGGCTATGTGAAGGCCGTGGATGATGTAGATCTGCACGTGCGCACAGGTGAGACCTTGGGGCTAGTAGGAGAGTCGGGCTGTGGCAAGACGACACTGGGCCGCTGTGTGTTGCGGGCCATCGAGCCGACCGATGGGAAGGTGATCTACCATATCGACGGCAAGCGCATCAACTTGCTCGCTCTGGAGTCACGCGCGTTGCGCGAGGTGCGCCGTGACATGCAGATGATCTTTCAGGATCCGTACGCCTCTCTCGATCCGCGTATGAGCGTTCTGGACATCATCGGCGAGCCGTTGGTCATCGGCGGCATGAAGAGAGGCGAGGTGGTGAGCCGTGTACAGGAGCTGATGGGGCTAGTGGGGCTGGATGCCCGCTATATGAAACGCTACCCTCACGCTTTCAGCGGCGGCCAACGTCAGCGCATCGCGGTGGCGCGTGCCTTGGCCACTAACCCCAAGTTTATTGTGTGCGACGAGCCGGTCTCTGCATTGGACGTCTCTGTACGCTCACAGATACTCAACCTGTTGCTGGAGTTACAGGACCGGTTGAACCTGAGCTATCTGTTCATCTCTCACGATCTGAGTGTCATCCGGCACATCTCCCATCGGGTGGGAGTGATGTACGTTGGCAAGATGACCGAGCTGACCGCTACCCATGAACTATTCGCCAACCCCAAGCACCCCTACACCGAAGCACTGTTGTCGGCGATTCCACTGCCCAACCCAAGGCTTAAGCGCGACCGCGTGATTCTTACGGGAGAGGTGGCCAACCCAGCCAACCCGCCCTCAGGGTGCTACTTTCACCCGCGTTGCCGGTATGCCCGCGAGGTGTGTAGCACTGAGGAGCCCGTATGGCGTGAGATCCGCCCCGATCATTGGGTGGCTTGCCATTTGGCGGATGAGATAGAACTACAGGGAGTGGGCGTCTGATGGGCTTGCTGGCGCTGGCCATAGCGACGGGAGTGCTGCTCCTCCTCATGCTGGGAAGCATCTGGGGAATGAATGTGGCCGCGGCTCGAATTGTTGGCGACAAACACCATCTGTTGCAAGAGATTGTCGAGACGGGCGGAGTGCCTGCCCCTTGGCGTAAGCGGTACGAAAGAAGGATCGCGAGCCTCAGAGGAGATCCGCATGGACAGGAAAAGCTTGTCAGGTTATTGGAAGCAGCTCAGCAAGACTACCTGCGCAAATTGGACGGCTTGATACAGTA
This sequence comes from uncultured Anaerolineales bacterium, assembly GCA_964407215.1. GTDB lineage: Bacteria > Chloroflexota > Anaerolineae > UBA1429 > UBA1429 > CAYOUT01. The sequence goes on from CAYOUT010000004.1 coordinate 5,733, forward strand.
CGCGCACAAGACGACGCTGGTCGAGGATGAAGAAGCTCGGTGTTTGCTGTTGGAGCGGCTGAACGCTGTTCGCCTCGCCTGGGAGACATCGGCTCGCTAAGCGCCGCGCACCGTCTGTCCTTGCTTGACACCTCTGTGTGGTCTCCCTACCCTTGTAACGATATCCAATGTAGCCCTATCAGCTCATCGTAAAGGGAGTCGCCATGAGCCACCGTACCCTGTACGCCGAATACACCGCCCCTCCCCCCGATTGGGCGCTCTGGGAGCGTCATCTCATCGACCTTATGAACGAGGCCGCGCCCCTCTATCAGGAACGCTACACCCGGCAGGATGGCACTTTTGTCTGGCGCGAAGAGTGGCCGGGCTTTGACGGCTCCGATGATGGCTATGAGAGCTACCATAACTGGCCGCTTTTTTATGCTCTGGGCGGCAATGCGGATATCCACGAGCGAAGCCGCACACTCTGGGAGGCGGTGACACGCCAGTTCACCGACTATGGACAGATCTATCGTGAGTTCGACGCTAACTATGATTGGATGCATCACGGCGAGAGCTCTATCTACTTTTACTACTTTGGCCTCGCCGATCCCCATCGGTATCGCGACCGTGCTCGTACACTGCGGTTTGCGGGCTTTTACATGGGCGATGATCCAGAGGCGCGCAACTGGGATGCCGAGAAGCGCATGATCCGTTCGCCGATCAATGGCAGTCGCGGTCCGCGGTTCGAGAATTCCTGGGACGATTGGGCAACCCATCGCCAGGTGCTGGCCCACTACCCAGCGCCTTTTGAGGATATTCCCGGGGTGGAAGGGCCCATCGCTGATTGGGAGGACGACCGCACCTACGCCGAGATTCTCAAGCTCCTCAACGCTCGACAGATGCGCTGCGACGTACCGCTCAACTTGACCTCCACCAGCCTGATAACACACGCTTTCCTTTACACGGGCGATGACCGTTATCGTCGCTGGGTGTTGGACTACTTGGAGGCTTGGGCGGAACGTATCGCGACGAATGGCGGCATCTGCCCGGATAATGTGGGCCCCAACAACGTTATCGGCGAAACTATGGATGGCAAGTGGTGGGGCGGTTACTATGGCTGGCGATGGCCCCATGGCTTTATGAGCATCATCCAGCCCTTGACTATCTCGGCGATGAATGCGGTCTTGCTCACCGGCGATATGTCGTATCTGGATATCCCACGCGGCCAGATCGATCGCCTGCTCGAGCTGGGTCGCGAGAGTGACGAAGCGCTCTTGATCCCCAATCGCCATCTGGATGCTGGCTGGGCCGACTATCGCCCGTTGCGACCAGAATACCCCTTGCAGATCTGGTACATGTCGCAGGATGCATCCGACCGCGCGCGCCTGGAGCTCTTCCCCGAACGCGTCACTACCTGGGCAGAGGTCGCCCCTGGCCGCGGCAAAGGAGATGACATCCATATCGCACCCTGGTATCGCTATCTTGAGGGCGAGAACCCCGACTACCCCATGCGCATTTTGCATGGCCAGTGGGCCGAGGTGGCTCGGCGCCTGGATACCATGGCTCATGACGATGGAGACCCCGAGTCGTGGGATGTCCATCATTGGCAGGATATTAACCCCGTTCATACTGAGGCTCTCCTCCAGCTCACCTGTGGTGGCCCGCAGATCATCTACCACGGGGGGCTGTTGCACGTACGCTTGCGCTATTTTGACGCTGATCGCCGGCGCCCCGGTCTGCCTCTTGATGTGGCTGCGCTGGTGCACGGTATCTCGGACGACGGGGTGGAATTCACGCTTGTCAACTCGAGTGCGCTACACACACGGCGCCTGGTGTTACAGGCGGGGGCCTTTGGCGAGCACGCCTTTACTGAGGTTGTCGAACTCACCAAAGAAAAGGCCTCTGAGCGGCTCTCTGTGGAGGGCAAGCATCTCAAGGTGGTGCTCAAACCGGGGGCGCAGATGCAGCTCAGGCTGGGAATGCGGCGGTACTGCCATACCCCCTCCTACGAGCAGCCTGTGTAGGAGAACACTCGCTATGCAGAGGCCGGGCGAACGCACAGCCCGGCCTCTGTAATTTCGCCTGCTAGTAATGTCTGTGTGGATGCATCGGGTTGACGAACGGGTACGGGTGAGTAGAATGATACAGAACTCGATTGGGTGTGTTGTGTATTCCCTCGCGTGGTATTGAAGGAGAAGCCTCATGAGCTGGATTGGAGCCTATCCCCCTGTGATGCAGGCCCTGTTTGGTACGTTATTTACGTGGTTCATGACGGCTGCAGGAGCCGTACCCGTCCTTTTTACACGTACTTTGAACCGGAAACTCCTGGATCTGATGCTGGGGTTGGCTGCTGGCGTCATGGTGGCTGCTAGTTTCTGGTCGTTGCTGGAACCCGCTATCGCCCTAGCCGATGGTTCCGTCGTGCCGGCACTGGTGGGCTTTCTCGCTGGCGGGGTGGTCCTTGGCATTATCGATAGGCTGTTACCGCACTTGCACCCTGCGTTGCGCAATGGCGACCCTGAGGGGCTCCCCACTTCGTGGCAGCGCAGCACGCTGCTGGTATTGGCAGTGACGTTGCACAATATCCCCGAGGGCTTGGCCGTAGGCGTTGCCTTTGGCGCGGCGGCCGCAGGGATCGAGGGAGCCACCATTGCTAGCGCTGTAGCGTTGGCAATTGGTATCGGACTGCAGAACTTTCCAGAGGGGATGGCAGTAGCGATGCCTTTGCGGCGTGAGGGGCTCTCGCCCGGTAAAGCGTTCATGTGGGGGCAGCTCTCAGGCTTGGTAGAGCCGATTGCTGGCGTGCTGGGTGCGTGGGCGGTGCTCTCGATGCGCGCCATACTACCCTACGCACTGGCGTTTGCAGCGGGCGCCATGATCTTTGTTGTGATCGAAGAACTCGTGCCCGAGGCTCAATCCGAGGGCAATTCGCACCTCGCTACGTCCGGAGCCATGCTCGGCTTTGCCATCATGATGGCTCTTGACGTGGTTTTCGGATAAGGCCGTCAGGCGTCAGGCCGGCTCGGTTGCGGCATCCTTGGCGGGCATACTACGAGTGTCGGGCAGCGGCCAGGACAGCGCTAACGACAAGAGTCCAAAGCCCATGGAGGTTACAAAGGCCGCTTCATAGGAAAAGGCGACCACGATCCAGCCACCCAGTGCGGGTGCTAGCATCACGAGCGCACCCAACGTGTTGCACATCCCGATGTACAGCGGGCGATCCGCTTCCGCAGCGTGTTCGAGAATCCAGTTGTAAAAAGGCCACCCGGCAGACGCCCCGAATAGCCCCAGGAAAAAGTAGAGCACGAGGTAAACATATAGTACGCTCGGCCCAAGGCCATCGCGAAACAGACCGGTTACGAGTGCCAGAGCGGCTGGTAAGGGCGCCAAGAGGATAATAGCTCGCATGTGCGCCAGGGGTCCAAAGCGATCCTGCAGGGTGCTCATCATGAGACCCGCTGCCAGTGTGCCAAATACTTGCGCCGATACGAATAGGCCGGTGGTTTCACTGCCTAATCCCGCTACCCGCGTGGCGTGCAGTACGTAGAAAGCGCTGCTTATCCCTACAAAACCCAGCGCCAGCCGCACCAGGATCATACGCAGAAAGGCACCATCTCGCGATAGGATACTGGGCATCCGAGCGAGCATTCCAAATACGTTGAGTGTGTCATGCCCGTTCTGCCGAGCTGGTTCTGGCTCTCGGATGATGGCCAAGGCCCAAGCCGAGAGCAGTCCGAACCCTGCGGTGGCCGCGAATAACGATGCATAGTCATAGGGGAACCCCCAGGGGCTCCGCTCGCTGAGGATGTATCGCACACAGACGCCCGCAGCGATCCCGCCAACGCTGCCTATGGCCTGTGAGATGCCGAGGACGCGTCCCCTGCGTGTCGGCGGGATCGCCTTCGCCAAAAGATCGAACCAGGCCACACTTATAACCCCGTCGGCAACATAAAATGTGACCAGGCAGCCCAACACGACTGCGAGAGTCAGCCCTGGGTGTGTTCTGCCCCACAGAGCGATACCCACCGCGGCCAGCAGGAACAGCAGGCGTGACGGGAAGGCCACCTTGACGATGATCGGCTTCTTGTACGCCATACGAGATACAGCGCTCGCTGCGATGAGCTGTGGCAGCAGCCAGGCGCCGTTGGTAAGACCGCTCGCCAGCCCGACGAGCACCTCGGAGCCCGAGAGCGAGATCACAAAGGCGGGCAACACCGTGGTGGCGTTGATAAAGCTCATCGCCATCGTGAACAATGCCGATTCCATCGCAAGGGCGCGCGCATTCTGCGCATAATGGGGTGGAAGTGGTTGTTCTGCAACAACGTTGGGACTACTCTCGGACCCGGCCAAGGCTCTCTCCTGGGGTGTTATGTGAGCCGTTGTACTGTATGAGGAAGGCGCACTAACGTCAATTCACTCCGCCGAATTGTCTGAGAAAAGGATAATCTCTGGCGGTTCACACTGACTAGTGGGTGGTCTCTCTCCGCGAAGCAGAGGGCATCGCTATCGCGGCCCCAGGGGGGCTAGTCGAACAGGCGATTGGCTCGGGGGGCGCGTGCAAGGTCGGACAAAGGAGTGACCATGGCCTGGCGTAGGCGCGGCAAAAGTGAGGTCCTACGTCGGGTGGAGCGATCCTGGCTCACGGCGGCGCGGACCGCTCGGTCCTGAGTGATCAACACGGCTAACCGCGTTGCTCGTGACAGCGCGGTGTACAGGATATTGCGTTCTAACATGACATAATGATTCGTCAACAGAATAAGGACTACTGCTGGCCACTGAGACCCCTGAGCTGCGTGTACTGTCATGGCCCACGCGTGCGCCAACGCTTCCACTTCGTCAGCGCTGTACTGGATCTCGCGTTCATAGAAGCGTACGGTCACCGTTTTATCCTCCGGCTCGATCTGTGTGATCTGCCCCAGGTCGCCGTTGAGGACGCCTTTCTGGTAGTCGTTACGCATCTGACGCACCTTGTCTCCTACGCGCAGCACTCGCCCTTGTTCGTCGCCAGACGGGGCCCATTCAGCCTTGTCGGGGGCGGAGGGGTTGAGCACCTCCTGTAAAGCGGCGTTGAGGGCGCGAACACCCGCCGCGCCTCCGTGCATAGGGGAGAGCACCTGTACCTCCGACGCGGGCACGTCGAGGTACTGGGGTAGGCGGGTCGTGGCCAGGCTCACCGCCAGATCGCGTGCGTCCTCCGGCGTAGCACGTATCATCTCATAGTAGTCAGAGCCCTGATCGCTCGGCTGGATGGGGCGTTTGCCCGCCCGCACGCGGTGACAGTTGGCCACGATCAGGCTCTCGGCGCCGGCTTCCTGGCGAAAGATGTGCGTGAGCCTTGAGACGTGCAGTCCTGCTACGCCCTCCTCTGCGGCCTCGATCAAATCCTGCAGCACGGCGCCCGGCCCCACCGACGGGAGTTGGTCTACGTCGCCCACCAATACTAGATGCGTGTTATCAGTACGCGCCAGGATATCATCCAACAGCCAGAGATCGATCATGGAGGATTCGTCGATGATCAGCACCGTCTCCTTCAACGAGTCGATCTCTTGGGGCCCGAATCCGATACGCAGGTGACGATGTACCGTGGAAGCCTCGCGTTCGGTGGATTGCGCTAGTTGTTTACTGGCCCGCCCGGTGGTAGCGCACAGGGCAAAAGATAGTTGCAACGCCTCGAGACAGGCGATCAGCGAGCGTACAGTGGTCGTCTTGCCGGTGCCCGGCCCGCCAGTGAGAATCGAGATGCGGGCGCCGCACAACAGACTTGTGATAGCCTCGCGTTGCTCTTCCGTGAGTGATCGGTCTCCCACGCGCGCAACCAGCTCCTCGGCTTGTAAGGGCGCCAAACCCAAGCCGTGTGCCGATGGGCGGCGCAGTAACAGTGCCAACCGTTCGGCGATGCGCTGTTCAGTGCGCGCTACTTGCGGCAAGTAGGCGCATTCGCGTACCGCTGCTCCTTGGGTCATCTCCTCGAGCACAGCGCGCCCCTGCTCTACCAACACTGCGATCTGCGGTTGCACGGCTGCCGGAGCGCTCAAGAGCTCAACCGCTTGCGACTTGAGCTGTTCTGGGCTGCACCACAGGTGGCCCTCCGAGAGCGCCTCGCGCAGCAAGTAGATGATCGCTGCCTGCACGCGCGCTGGGTCATCCAATGCGATGCCCATCCCCTGTGCGATACGGTCACAGGTGCGAAAGCCAAAGCCGCGCACCTCTTCCGCTAGACGATAGGGCTGGCTGGAGATGACGGCCCACGACTCGCGGCCATACTGCCGATAGATATGTTGGGCTCGTTGCGCTGATAGCCCCGCCACCCCCTGAAGCTTCACCATCAGGTCATGGACCCCTTGGTGCTCGGCCCAACTGTCGCGGATCATCTGTGCGCGCACAGGCCCGATGCCGGATACCTCCTCCAGGCGGCCTCCACCACTCTGTAGCATATAGAACGTCTCTTCGCCAAAGTGATCGACCAGGCGCTTGGCATAGTGTGGCCCCAGTCCTTTAATGCTGGCACCAGCCAAGTAACGCTCGATGGCGACAAGGTTCCGGGGCATCTCTGGCGTAACGGACGAACTCGACACTTGCATGCCGTGTCTCGGATCGCGCTGCCAGACGCCCTCTATGCGGTAGCAGTCGCCGACCTTGGGGCTTCCAAAGATGCCGGTGGCCACAATCCCAGACGCTGTGGCGCGATCAGCGGGCACTAGATGGACGACAGCAAAGCCGTTTTCAGGGTTGGTGTAGGTGACTCGTTTAACGGAGAAGACCCCTTGCAAAGGCTGGCCTTCTCGCGAGTCGCGCCGTTGATGGGTGACAGACATGCTGACTCGTAGGTATCTCTTGGGACTAGCTAGGAGAGCGACACACAGAAACAGAAGCGGAGCGCCCAGCCCTTTGCTGGTGAACTTGTCGATTATGGTCAAATCTACCCGTTGCTTCCTTTCGCGTCAATTGGTTGAGATGATTGTCCTTACCGCCCGGTGCGGTGTGGCTACGGGGGCTTGTGCGGCAGAACGATGCAGCGTTAGGGCGTGAGCGCAGAACGCCACCATACCATGTGCGAATACCAGGCCCTGACGCTAGTTCGCCCACCATCCAGAGTTCGTGAACCGAGCCACCTCGTTGCGAACACGGTGACGAGCGTATGTGAATATCGCCGTGTTCTCATCGAGTGAGAGCCGTGATCTCACGAGATACAAGCTTTACAGTGTGGCTCGTAGTTGCGGTTGTGAGGCGTTGCGAACCATGTTAGAATGCTCCTCAACCGCGACGTGAGGAGGTGTGATGGGTTCTGGTTCCTCAGTATACAGAGTGCCGCGCGATGAGATGAGCCTCGATGGATGGTGGCATAGTTGGTTCGACGAGGCGGCTGATTGGCGCGCGGAACTGCCGATGCTTCCCAGCACGCCGCTCAACGCGATGCCCTACCGCCCCCCAACAGCTGGCTGGGACGGCATGGAGCACGGGATGGAATCGCTTCAGGTGCCCGGCACATGGGAGGCGTCGCGTCCGGGTTACCACGGCGTCGGATGGCATTGGCGCCCCATCGTCATCCCCGAGGAGTGGGCTGGACGGGCCGTACGCTTGCGTTTGGAGGCTGCCCGACTGCGCACTGAAGTGTATCTGGATCGCCGCTTGGTGGGCTACGATCTCGAAGGCATTACCCCCTTCGAGGTGGACCTCACAGAGCTTGTGCGCCCTGGCAAACGCCACGAGCTCGCCCTTCGTATTACCAATCCAGGCGGTGTGCGGGGGGCGGAGGATGACACACCTGTTCGCTGGGCGGGTCTGGAGCTCCCCGCGAGTCACGACTTTGGCGGCCTCTGGGGCAGCATCTCGCTGATCGGCACGGCACGAACCTACATTCATGATTTGTTTGCCTTTCCCCGAGCGGATTTGAGCGGGGCCACGGCGCGGTGTATATTGCGGAACCTTGGGCCGCGCAGGACATTGCTGGTTGGAGCGCGCGCTTATGATGCCGAAGGCGAACAAATCGCTGTAAGCCCCGCCTATGCTGTCCGGCTGGGTCCGAGCGCGATAGAGGCGGTGGATCTACCGATCAGCATTCCAGAGCCACACCTCTGGGCGCCCGGGAACCCCTATCTGTACAAGGTCGTCGTTTGGCTGCAGGGCGAAAGCGTCGAGGATACATTGGAATCCTCTTTTGGGCTGCGGATCTTTGCTTCCTGTGGGGGGCGCTTAACCCTTAACGGTGAGCCGGTGTTCTTACGTGCAGCGGATACTGCCAACTGGTACCCAGGGAACCTCGCCTTCCCCACCCAGCAAATGGCTGAACGGGAAGTGTCTACCGCGTTGTCCATGGGCCTTAACGCTCTCGTCGCTCGTGGTCAGGCGTGCCCGCCCGTGCTGCTGGACGCGGCCGACCGGGGCGGCTTGCTCATCGTCCAGGAGCCCGGGGGAGTGCTCAGCGCAGAAGAGGCCGCTTGGCCGCACACGCAGGCGGAAGCGTTCAGGATAGCTCTTTTGGAGGAGCGTATACGACGGCTGGCGCGACGCGATCGAGGCCACCCTGCACTGGTGTGCTGGAATCTCTACAAGGAGGCGGGGGATCCCGCTAGTGTTGCTCCACTCACACCACATCTCGTGCGGCTCGTGAACGCATTGAGAGAGGAGGATCCCACGAGGATGGTGAGCTGGGGCCTCGGTAGTGCGGATGGCCGCGTCCTCAACGCCGGCCATGGGGAGGCTATGGCTCCCCATGGCCCGGCAGTTGGTGATGTGGTGCCTCAGACCCCGTCGGAGCAACCGCCCCAGCGTGTAACGTTCTATGGGCGATCTTCCGGCGTGCACGCTGCTCTAGCAGATCTGCCCGATCTCGTGGCGCGTTACGGTGATCGCGTATTACCCGGCTCCGATGCGGAGGCCTGGCAGGTGTGGCGGGACGCGCTGGCGGAGGATTTCCGGGGCTATGGTCTCGAGCGCAGTTTCGCCGATCTCTCTGCCTTCTGTCGAGCTACGCAGGCGGCGGCGACACAAGCCCTTGCCTGCTGGATTGAGGCGTGCCGTCCGCACCGTGATTGTGCTGCCTTATCGTGCGGCCCTTGGGCTCCGTCCGCGGTTCCAGGCTTCGGTGGCCTCGTGGATATCGCCCGGCGCCCTCAGCTGGATGCGGAGCGACTGAGGCTATCACTGGAGATGTGGCCGCTCGCCATTGTGGGGCTGCCGGAACAAGTGTACTGTGGCGAGCCCTTTCGCATAAGCGTACACTCCACAGATGAGCCCAGCACCATTGCGGCGGGTGAGGAAACGGCCTACGAGCTGGCGCTGGCTTTCACCGCGCCCGGCGGCGCTTTGACGACCCGTCTGATGGCACCCACGCTTCTCGCGCGAGGAGACGACGGGCCTATCGCGGCATTTGATTTCGCTGTGGAGGAGACGGGAACGCACATCGTATCCGCTACGCTGTTGAACGGGGGCGCCGTACTGGGGCGGACGGAGCGGGCCTTGTGGGCAACCCGCCAACCCGATGCCGACGTAGGTGAGGTTGCTGTGTTGGGCTCCGAGGGAGACTTGGCGGCACTGGAGAGCGTCCCCCGCGTGCGCTGGCGGCGCCAGGCCGAGGGCGAAAAGCAGCAGAACACGCTCGCGCTGGGTAGCTACGACCGAGGAGACGTCGCGCTGATTCTGGAGCGCGCTTCCGCTTACAGCGGGCGTATTGCCCTGCTAATGGGGGATGCCACCAGCACAGTGATAGGAGGTTTGCGGGCCCTTGCAGGCGCCGTTGCGCCAGTTGCCGAGATCCGTACATTAGCTCTGTCGACCGATTGGCCGGGTAGCTGGGTTTTCAGCCACGCGACACCGCTATTGCAGGGTGTTGCCGATCCCGGTATCTGGGGCTCGACTCATGTGGGGCTTTTGCCGGAGCTGGCCGTGATGGGAATCCCCTGTGATACGCTAATAGGGGCCTGTGCTTTTTTTGGCGGTGGCGCTTTGAATGCAGGGACTCCTCGGATCGGTACCGTCTTGGGCGTGTTGCCCCTCGGACGGTGCGAGGTGTTGTTCACTACGTTACCGTTGTTGCACGGGGTTTCGAAGCGTCTGCCCTCGGCAGAACGCTTATTGTATAACATCGCGGCGTGGCTGGCGGAGGCTTGCTGAGGTAACCACGGCTCATGCGCTACCAAACGTAAGCGCGCTGGGGTACAATGCGTACGATCGCGATGGGCGCGCAAGACGTGATGGGAGACAGTTGATGAAAGAAGCGCGAATCACTCTCCTCGGCCTGTTACAGCAGGGCGAGCTCTACGGCTACCAGATCAAGAGGATCTTGGAGGAAGAGCCGTACTGGCCTTGGGCCGATGTGCCCATCGCTTCACTCTATCGCGAGCTATCGGACATGGACGGCGAGGGTCTGGTGGAGCGCGCCGCTAAGGAGGGCGCTCAGGGACGCACTGCGCGTCACGTCTTTCGCCTAACGGATCGCGGGCGAGACGAGCTGGCGCGCCTCTTGCGAGAGGCCTGGACACAGGCTGAGATGCCGCGCTCTTTACAGGATGTCGCTGCCTTTTTCTTGAACGCTCTGCCGGAGGATGAGCTGCTGAGCCTTTTGCAAGCGCGCGTGACGGGGCTCGAACAAGAGATGCAGCGTTTACAGACATTTTTTGTGGAGCGCTACGGCGAGGATCAGCCGCCCGCTCTGCGCGCTATCCACGACCATGCGCGGGCCCATCTGCAGGCGGAGATCGACTGGACTCTCGCCCTCTCGGTACAGGTGGAATCGGGCGCCTTTTCTACCAAACCACAACCAACTACACCGGCTATGGCGCGCCGTCGTACTCCTCGACAAGGAAAGAGTGTGGGCGCTTTCACCTTTGTATTACACAGCCATATCCCCTACTGTCGTATGGCGGGGCGTTGGCCCCATGGCGAAGAGTGGATACATGAGGCGGCCGCCGAGACCTATATACCCATGCTGAATGCCCTATACGACCTCAAAGAGTCGGGCGTGGACTATCGCATGACCATTAACCTCACCCCCGTCCTTGCCGAACAACTGGCCGATCAGGATGTGCGCAGGCATTTCATTCTTTACCTCGAGGATGAGATCAAGCGCGCTACCGCCGATATTCCGCGGTTTGGCGAGGAGGGCAACGAGCATCTCGAGTACCTGGCGCGGTGGTACAGAGACTGGTACACGTGGGTTCGCGACACTTATGTGAGTCGTTTCCGGGGTGATATTGTAGGGGCCTTCCGGCAGCTGCAGGACGAAGAGTATATAGAGATTATCACGAGCGCCGCCACCCACGGCTACTTGCCGCTATTGGCACGCGACTCATCGATCTACGGACAGCTTCGCACCGGTATCGAGAGTTATCGGCGGTTGCTCGGGCGCTCTCCACGGGCTATCTGGCTGCCCGAGTGCGCCTACCGCCCCGCCTATGTTGACGATGATGGTATTACCCGCCCGGCGTTGGAAGAGTTTCTCGCGGGGCAGGGGATCACCTGCTTTTTTGTGGAAACACATGCCATCCAGGGGGGGCGACCGGTGGGTAAAGCGGGAGGCGATGCCGTTATCGGCCCCTATGCTTCCATCCGACGTCGTTATGTGATACCCCCCAGCGAGGCTGCTGAAGGGCATGGAGTCACGTATCGACCTTACTATGTGGCTGGCGGCACCGAGGGGCTTACCGAGCCACCGGTGGCGGCTATCGGGCGCAACAATCGTACCGGCCAACAGGTCTGGTCCGCAGAATGGGGCTATCCGGGCGACGCAGACTATCGTGAGTTTCACAAAAAGGACCATGAGTCGGGCCTGCAGTACTGGCGTGTCACAGGGCCGCGGGTTGACCTAGGAGCGAAGGACTACTACCACCCGGAGTGGGCCGAACAAAAGGTGGCTGGCCACGCCCGACACTATGCCGACCTGGTGGAGCAGCTTCTGCAAGAGTATCGCGACACTACAGGGGGCTACGGGCTCATCTCAGCGAACTATGATGCAGAGCTGTTCGGCCACTGGTGGTTCGAGGGAGTGAACTGGATCAAGGAGGTGCTAAGCGAGCTGGCGGCGCGCGGCACTGTAGAACTCACCACTGCGAGCGCGTTCCTGGCGCAGCACGAGCCGGAGCAGGCGATCGCTCTGCCGGAGAGCTCCTGGGGTGCAGGGGGCGGCCACTGGACGTGGGACAACCCCGATACTCATTGGATGTGGGAGCCACTTCACGAGGCCGAACGCCGTATGGAGCACTTGGCAGATCGCTATCCGCATGCAGAGGGCGCTCTGCTGGCGGTACTGAACCAGGCAGCTCGAGAGTTGTTGTTGCTGCAATCCAGCGATTGGCCGTTCCTGGTGACGACAGGACAGGCAGCAGAGTACGCTATAGAACGCTTCAGAAGCCATCTGGGCCGCTTTCAGCAGCTGGCTGACTTGGCCGACGCAGAGCTTGGCGAAAGGGCGGTTGCTGTGGCAGAGGCTCTCTACGATATCGATAAAGTGTTTCCCGATATCGATTACCGTTGGTTCAGAGGCCGGCAGGGCTCGGCACGTTGATGACCCGGGGCCCTGTGCTCCGACGCAACTGATCTGGCTTCCTCACACAAAAGATGTTGACACATACACTGTGGGTTGACCAAGAGATGGCGCTGGCAAGGGCAGGAGACATGGCTGACATGAAGACGACGGCCACAGATTCGGGACCACTCTACCAACGCGTTGCCAACGATATCACAGCGCATATTACTTCGGGCCGCTGGAGGCCAGGCGACAAACTGCCCAGCGAGCGCGAATTGTGCGAGCATTACAGCGTGAGTCAGATCACTGTGCGACGCGCGCTGCGTGAATTGGCACACGAAGGGCGCGTCTATAGCCACCATGGGCTTGGGTGGTTCATCCACGATGAACCCGAAGCTCGGTCGGCGCAGAATGTCACTCTGGTGCTACCCGAGCTCGATTGGTTGACTGCCCCCGTCGTGCGTGCTCTATATCAGGAGCTCTCCAGCCGGAGCGTAAAGCTGCATCTGGGCTTTACAGGGAACGAGATGGAGGAGGGCAAAGACGCGCTCGATGGCCTCTTGGCGCAGGATACCGGCGCGCTCCTGTTAATGGCAACGGGTCCCGAGCGAGGATTAGGGCAGCGTTATGCGCGCCTCGTAGATCAGCGAGATATTCCAACTCTTCTCTTGATGCACGATCTGCCCGATCTCGGCCTGCCCGCCTTGGATCTTGATGAGAGCGCCTGTATGGAGCAGATCACTCACCACGTCTTGAGCCTTGGCCATCGACGTGTGGCTTACGCGGGAGGCGATCCCAACTTGGTGGAAGGACAACAGCGCTACCGCGGCTTTGCGTCGGTGCTGTGGGAGAACGGCCTCGAACTGCCCATGGACTGGGTGTTCGCGGGCCCGCTCCGTACTGATGTTACGCGGCGATGCTTCCAGCAGGTGTTTAGCAGCTCGATGCGGCCCACGGCACTGATCTGTGCCTCCGACACACAGGCAGCGGAGGCGTTGCAACTCTTGGGCAATATGCACCTCGCTTGCCCCGAGGACGTCGCTGTCGTTGGCTTTGGGGATCGTGATTTTGCACCCCTTCTCTCTGTCCCGTTGACCAGCTTTCGCTTGGACTTGCACGGGCTCGGCAAAGCGGCCGCCGAAGCCACGACCAGCCTATTGAGCGGTACTCTTTTGGAAAGTCGAGTTTTCACAGGACAGATCGTAACCCGTCGAAGCTGTGGAGCGTACCTCTCGCGCTCCATGTAACGGCTCATAGCAAAGGAGCATGATGATGGCCGCGCATCATCGCCCGAATTTCCTCGTTATCATGGCCGATCAGCACCGTTACGATTGTCTCGGTGCCTATGGCAACCCCGACGTACGTACGCCAAACGTGGATCGGCTGGCACACGATGGCGTGCTCTATCGCAACGCTTTTTGTACCTATCCCGTTTGTACGCCAGCGCGTTACTCGCTGCTTACGGGGCTTTATGCGCGTCAGCATCTGGGCTGGACCAATTACTCTACCCTGCCGCAGGGATTGGCCACTTTTCCTCGTATGTTGCGCGATGCGGGCTATCGCACAGTGGCTGTGGGCAAAATGCACTTTACCCCAACCTATTTGGACGTGGGCTATGACACGATGCTTCTGGCGGAGCAGGACGGTCCCGGTCGCCACGACGATGACTACCACCGCTATCTCAGGCAGCGAGGGTTGGTGGATGCCATAGATCTCATCGACCAAGTACGGGAATACCGGCGCCAGGCCCCGCGCGAATACTGGGAGCGATACGGTGCTGTACGCTCGGACTTGACCGAGGCGGATTATTCAACGACTTGGATCGCTGAGCAGGCGTTGAAGCAACTACGCACCTGGGACGGCGAGGGGCACCTGTTGACTGTGAGCTTTATAAAACCCCATCACCCCTTTGATCCGCCAGCCCCCTGGAATACCGCCTATGACCTCGAGGAGCTCACGCTGTTGCCCGGCTGGCAAGAGGCTGGCACGCCCGAAGATCTCGCCCATGTGCCGGGATACCTGCCTAACGCCGACTTGACGGAGGCGCAGCTCCGGCAGGTGATGGCCTATTATTACGGCTCTATCTCCCAGATCGACCACCATGTGGGGAGGATGATTGCCCTTTTGGAGGAGAAAGGGCTCTACGGGGATACACTGATCCTCTACGTCAGCGATCACGGGGAATACATGGGCTACCGGCACCTTTTGCTCAAGGGGGGCCCCATGTATGAACCCCTGGTGCGCGTACCGCTTATATGCAAGTATCCCGGCTCCTTGGAGCGCGGCGTGATCTCGGAGGCGTTGGTGAGCCAGATCGACGTCGCCCCCACTCTCCTCGCTCAAGCCGGCTGCGTGCCGGCATCGTCCATGCGCGGGCTGGACTTGATGGCGCACCCCGGGGGCCGCGACCTTGTCTTTGCTGAACACGCTATGGGGCAGGAGGTGATGGTACGGAACCGTGCCCACAAGCTCCTCTTGGCGCGCGACGCGGCACGCTGTGCGTACTATGACCTGGCGTCTGATCCACTGGAGGCGCGGAACCTCTTTCACGAGCCAGGTCATCGAGCCGCCATTGAGGAAGCCAGGCAGAGTTTGGGCGAATGGGCCCTATTCGAGGCCGCCCCTCCAGTGCATCTTGCAGAGGACGCGCCCACATTGTGTGCATCGAACGTCCCTCTGCCCGGCGATGGGCACCGTGCGGCCTCTGAGCGCTACTTTCGCGAGGCGGTGGCGTCTCAACTGGATGGGTTGGATTGGGCCTGAGATGCCGTGTATCCGCTCGTCAGGCCCGCTACCGCCCCGCGACAGCGGACTGTAGAGACTTTTTTTCAATCTACGATAGCCAACGGTCGAACCACTCCAAATTGTGGCGCATGACATTAGCAAACATGCGTGGCTCCGAGGCGCTATGCCCCTGGCGCGGATAGATCACCATCTCTGTGTGAACCCCCTGTCGTTTGAGTGCGGTATACAACTCTTTTCCTTGGCTCAGGGGGACCCGGATATCCTCGCTGCCGTGCTGGATGAGCGTTGGGGTCGTGGCTCCTTTGATATTGAATAGGGCCGAGTGCTGTTTGTAGGGCTCCAAGTCGTCCCAATACTCGGCACCGAAATAGTCAGGGATCAGATTCGGGATGTCCGACGTGCCGACCATGCTCATCAAGTTCGTGACGCCAGCGCCCACTGAGGCGGCACGGAACCGGTTGGTGCGGGTGATGGCCCAACTCGTCATGTATCCCCCGTAGCTCCAGCCCATGATACCCAGCCGGTTCGGATCGGCCATATCTCGCTCAATGAGTGCGTCCACTCCACTCATGATGTCCTGGTAGTCCCCGAATCCCCAGTCGCCGTGGTTCGCTGCGCGAAAGTCCATGCCATAGCCCGTAGAGCCGCGGGGGTTTGCTCGCAATACGAGATAGCCCCGCTCTGCAAAACTGGCGACGGGGTAACAGGAACCGATGGCCACGCAAGTTTGCGAGTAGACGCCCATGGGGCCGCCGTGTACCATCACCAGCGTCGGATACGCACGCCCCGCCTCGTATCCTTCTGGATAGGTCAAGATGCCCTCGATTTCGAGCCCATCGGGCGCCGACCACGTGATCAGCTCGCTGCGGGGTATCGGGGTCGTTGGCCAACCCGGCGGAACGGGGTAGGCGATGCCACGCCACCGCGTTTCGCCCTCGTCCAACACACAGATGTGATTGAGCTCACCCAGTCTCTCGCCCACACACGCAAAGCGCCCCTTACCGTTAGTGCGCACCAGAGAAAAATAGCCCTGGCCTTCGATCAGCGTCTTGGGTGCGCCACCATCCACGGGCAGGGCGAGCAGCACCGAAGAGGTGCCGCTGTTTTCCAGCGCGTACAGCATATCGCCGCTTTCGGCCCAACCCACAAGGTAAGGCCGCGAATCGGGCGTATCGGTCAAAAGTCGCATCCCGCCATTGGAACTGTAGACGCCCATCCGTTGGCAGAATATCCAGCTCGCGGGCTGCACTCCCGTTACGCAGGCTATTTGCTCGCCATGCACGGCCGGGTTCACAGAGGATGAGGCGATTTGACCTAGCTCACGGACGATGGGCTCGGCTGATAGCTCCACCAACGCGAGGCAGGCTTTGGGCCAGTCGTCATCACAGGGTGTGGGCTGGTGCGTGAACGCCAACCTTTCACCGTCCGCGAACCAGTCATAGCCCAGCACATGGCAGTTGTCGCCCGTCAGCAGCCTTGGCTCCGCGGGCGGCACGTCCCCAGTGACGAATGGGATCACCCACAACTGAACACGCTCGAAATCCAGGTCCCATCGAATGGGATCATTCTTGCGCTTCTTGTCCGCTTTGCGATCCTCGCTCTCGGGTGACACCATCGCAAAGGCTAGGCGGGCGCCGGACGGGGACCATCGGAATGACTTGACGCTTTGTTCCACATCGGTCAGGGGCCAGGCTTCGCCGCCATCGGCTCGCATGACGAACAGACTCATCTTGTTGTCGATACGGTCCGATAGGAAGGCGATGTACTGCCCATCCGGTGACCAACGCGGCATCGCTTGGGTATGTGTTCCATAGGTCAGGCGCAGAGGGGCGCCGCCGGCTGTGTCGACACAATAAAGATGCGTCACCCACTTGCTCTCGTCATCGGTCAGCACTGGCTCACACACAGTGTAGACCACACGCATGCCGTCGGGCGAGAGATCGAGGTCCGTGATCTGCGGGTACCTAACCATCTGTTCGGGCGTCCAATGCTGCTCTGTGGATCCCATGACGCTCCTTGTCGTATATAGGGGTATGCCGATGGTGGAGGGTGGTACTGGCTGTGGCCAATAACCTCAATTCTCGATGGGGAGACTCGGAGGGGGCGCCGGGTAACGCGTGGCCCACTCTACCATCAAGGCCGCCATCTCTCGGTCGTCCGCGAAATCCTGCCCGAGGGTGATGAGCTCCTCAGTCACGTTCACAACCTGCCACTGCTCGTCAAAGGCCACGGTAAGGCGACCGACCCACTGGCCCTGGTACCCCTGCTGCACAATGAACGTATCTCCGACGCGCTCCGGGACCTGCATCAGCTTGCGCGATCGGCCCCCGACGATGATGTCGATACCCGGCACCTCGCGGGCGAGGTTCGCATCGAGGTCCAGACCCAGATGAGAGAGGACGATCAATACATCCACTTGGGGGCGAAGCTCTACAACATATTGGCGTGCTGCCTCGATCGGGTCGAGCGGCGTCAGCGTGTTGTTGCTATCGGAGAGCTGGATCGGGTTGGGTTCCGACAGCCCGATGATGCCGATTCGGCCCCCAGCGCGGTCTAGAGTGATGTACGGGGTGGCGATGGGCTCGCGCTCTGAATCCACCAAGTTGGCCGAAAGAAAGGGGAATGCAGCATCCGCCTGGCGGGCGAGGAACACTTCTAAACCGTACCCTAACTCGGAGTAGCTCGCCACCATCGCATCATAGCCCATAGCGTTCATGGCTTCCACGAGAACGCGCCCCTGGCTCCGCAACGAGAGTGGCCGACCGAATAGTGTGTTGCCAGCATCCAGAACGAGTAGTGAGTCGCCATGGGCTGCTCGCGCGCTCTTGATGAGGGTGGCCCGCCGGGCCACACCACCTTTGGGGACGCCTCAACCGCAGGGAGCCGTCTCTCCCATGACATCGTTGGTGTGCAGGATGACCAGGCGATGCGCCTCCGCCGGGCGCTCCGGAGTGGCGATGGTCACGGGCTCCCGAGTAGCTGGCGGGACTACTTTCACTGTGGGGGTGGGGGAGGCGAGCAACGTAGGGTCAGCCACCGAGGCTGGCGTGCCGCAGCCGGCGATCGCGAGGCTGGCTAGTAGGAGAGGGACAATCAATAGAGGCCGACGATGGCCGATGCTGCGGAGTGCGCAAAGGAACCTCGTATACATGATGACCTCTGCGAGCGTATCGTCAAAGGTTGGCAACTGTGGAGACGGCGGTGTGGCTAGATAATGTCACCCAACATGCCGCGGACGATCACATCGACGGCAGCGTCCTCGTCCAGACCGCGCGACATGAGTGTCTCGAGTTCTTTTTTATCCACCGTACCGATAGCCGCCTCGTGTGTCACCTGCGCCCTATAGTCTCGGACGACCACGATGGGGATGGCTTGCGCAACTGCCTCGTCGCGGATGATCTCGACACAGTCCACATGGCCCCGGCAGAAGGCTGCGTTCCCCTCGGTGGTCGAGTGCACCTCGGCCCGAGCCCGGTCGCTCAGGGCGATACGCGATTTGGCCAAGCCTCTGGCGCGTTCGCCGTTGAGGTTGATCGTCTCGCGGATGATGATCTCGTCGTCCGCATAGCCCATCACCTTGGCGTCCAGCTCGGTGATGCCGTCGGCTCCAACGTCCACGGTGTAATCCAAGTCCACCTTTCCAGCTCGGCCGCGGCTCAGTACAAAGTCGGAGAAGTAGCGCCCTCCCTCATCCACTTGGACATGGACTTTCGGGGTTACCTCAACGCCACCCGCCTCCCCGTGAAAGTGTGTCTCTCGATACCGCATACTGGCGTTCTCGCCAACGTGTACAGAGCCTTGCATGATATGTTGCACTTGGGCGGCATTGGGGAAGGTGCAATGTGCGATAAACTCTACATGCGCGCCCGCTTCGATGTGAAAATCCACCAGGATGCGCTGTATGCCCTCAGCGGGGAGCACACCGAAGCACAAATGGACGGGCAGCTCGATTTTGGTGCCGGACGCCACCCTGACCGTAGCGCGCACTCCATCCGGCAGCTCTTGCGCCACCATATCCAGACCTTCGATCTCGTTGAGCCCCAGCACCATGTTGCCACTCACCACCAAGCTGGCAACTTTGGGGGATTGTAGGAGGCGCGAATCGCCTCCAGAGGCCTCATAGGCCGCCACGATGGCCTCAAAATCGCCCATATTCGGTATCCGCCTCAACGCGTTCAGCTCGCTCACAGGGTTCGCAACAACATACGTAGCGCTCGCACACCGCGCCCACTTCTCCGGTCGCTAGCACTCGCCCTTCACAGATCAGCGATGCAGTATCCGCAATGGCCACTACCTCGTCGCGATGGCTGATGAGTAGCACAGTGGTACCCTCTAGCGCCATGCGATGGATTACTTGGGCGATCTCGTCCAGGCTCAGGGTGTCGATCCCCGAGTCGGGCTCATCCAAGATGGCGAGTGCCGGCTGCATAGCCCACACAGCGGCTAGCTCCAAACGCTTGCGCTCTCCGCCGGAGAGCGATTCGTCCACCATGCGCGTAAGATATGTGGAACCCAAGGCGACGGCATCCAGTGCCTCGATCACTCGAGTGATGTCATAGTCTCGCATGCCTAACGCCAGGTAACGCGCAACGGTCAAGCCCTCGAACCGGGCGGGTTCCTGCCAAGCCAGGGTCATCCCCAACTTGCCGCGCTCGCTGATGTTCAGCGACGTGATATCCTGTCCCTTGAACAGGATCCTCCCCTGCGACGGTGTATAGCCCGCGTTTCCCATCAAGGCGTAGGCCAACGTGCTCTTTCCCGAGCCGTTCAAGCCCAACACAGCATGGATGCTACCATGGGCTACAGCCATATCCACGCCACGGAGGATCTCGCGGCCCTCCCGCACAACGTGCAGGTCCTCCACTTTGAGCAGATGCCCGTTTTCACTCATAGTCATATTATTCCAATCTAACTTGACCCAAGGCGGCCTACCGATTGATAACGTTCTGTGAGCCACCCGCCGTCAGGATACCACATTTTCTGCTTACATGCGAATAGGCGACACTGTGGCGATGGGGGAAATTCTGTAGCGGAGACCTACGCAAAAAGAGATACCTGCGACACCCGCGCCCCGCTTACGGGGAGCGGACCTACCATAGGTAACACTCTTCACACCGGCTCAACAGCGTGTTGATCTCGGCATCGTCAGGAATATCCGGGCCCAGGCGGAGCGTCTGCAGCCGCGGTTTCTCCAGCCCGGAGGTCTTGCTCCAGTCGGCGTCGAGCCGGCCCAGCCAACCCCCGTGGTAGCCCGCTTCGATGATTAATGTCTTCTCAACGCGTATCGGCTCCCGCAAGAGGCGGCGGGAACGCCCCGCGACGATGATGTCGATGCTGGGGACGGCTCGCGCCAGTTCTTTCTCCTCGTATAGACCCATATGTGCTAGTAGTATCACTAGATCGCACTGGAAGCGCAGCTCGGGCAAGTATCGGGCGACTGCGAGGATGGGATCCAACACGCGTATCTGGTCGTGCGTCGCAGCGTCGCGCGTTGAGGGAGCGCCAGTAACGCCCAAGATCCCACAGCGCATACTACCGCGTTCGAGGATGATGTAGGGCATCAATAGCGGTGTCTCTCCCGAACTCGCTGCGAGATTACACGATACAAAAGGAAACTCGGCCTCTTCCGCTCTGAGCAGCAGTGTCTCGAGCCCCTGAGCCATGTCGGGTAACCCTACACCCATAGCGTCGTAGCCCATGGCCCCCATGGCGTCGATGATGACACGGCCTGCGCTCGCATCGGCCAAAGGCTGTCCCAAGAGGCTGCCACCAGCATCGAACACCAGCACTGTACCGGCGCCCTCGGCCCGGGCACGACGAATGGCGGTAGCCCGACGGGCCAACCCTCCTCTGGGCGTTCCTCAACCGCTGGGATCCACATGGCCGCCGACATCGTTGGTGTGCAAAATGGTCAAACGATTCGTGTGCGGTGGCATGCTCGCCTCAGGGCACTGGGGTTGACGTGTATCTGGAGTGTACATGGTGCATTACCTCCCACCTGTCGCCACGCCCTCTCTCGGGCGGCTGCGCCACGTACCGATTAGACGCATTGTACAACGGCATGTAACGCCGTCAAACGTATTCGGGCCGCATTAGCGATCTATCCAGAATATGAGGGGTCGCTTGTGTGGGCTATCGTTTGGTGCTACCAGGATGGAGAGCAGCGTTTAAAAATACAGCAAGACTCCTTCTGACAAGCTACATCCTCTCGCATGCAAATAATGCAGTCTCAAGCTCCGCTCACACTCTCTATGATCGCTGTGGCTGAGCTTCGCTACGGCGGATTGGCAGGCAACGTACCCCAAAGATACACACATCGAGCGGGATGGTAATGGATGCGGAGCGCCATCCCGCTCGCGCACACTGAGCGCTATCTGCGAGTTCGACAGGGTATACTCTGAAGCAAGAGCTGAGGCGCTATCAGATAACCACCCTGCACGTCCGCCAACTCTTTGGCGGGTGTTGGCGATGGGTACGAATCGCCGTATCATCGATAACACTTGTCGCTCAGCACAGTCAGAGAAAAAGAAACCACACATCCGACAGTATGCGGATGTGTGGTCTGTGCGAGTATATGCTTAGCGCAGATAATCGCGGAGTTGCTTTGAGCGATGGGGGTGTCTCAAACGATCGAGAGCTTGGTGCTCGATCTGTCGAATTCGTTCGCGAGTGAGCCCAAACTTTTCTCCCACTTCTTCCAAGGTATGTGCACGCCCGTCGCGTAGCCCAAACCGTAAGCCGATGATGCGCGCCTCTCGTGGGCTGAGCGCGGTCATCACCTGCTCCAGCGCCTCTCGAAGCAATTGCTGATAGGCCACGTCTGTGGGCGGGGGCGATTCGTCGTCTTCGATGAAATCGCCGAACTCGGTGTCCCCATCGTCTCCCACGGGCCGCTCTAGCGACACGGGGTAACGGGAGATACGGAGCAGGCGTTCCACCTTGACAGGGCTCAAGCCAGTCGACTCTGCGATCTCCTCGGGCGTGGGGCGCCGGCCAATCTCCTGCTCCATCTGTTCGGCCACGCGGTAGATCCTGCGAATTTGGTCGCCTGCGTGCACGGGCAAACGAATGAGGCGACTCTGTTGCGCGAGTGCTCGGGTAATACCCTGCCGGATCCACCAGGTGGCATAAGTGCTGAACTTGAAGCCACGATGGTAATCGAACTTTTCCACCGCTTTCATCAGACCGATATTCCCCTCTTGGATCAGGTCCAAGAACGGAACTCCCTGGCCTAGGTACTTTTTCGCGACACTCACCACAAGCCGTGTGTTGGCTTCCACCAATTTGGCTCGGGCCTGTTCTCCTATTTCGATATCGTCCAAAAGTTTCTGTCTCTCGGTTTCGGACACCGGATCATCGTGCAGTACCGCGCGCGCTCTCTCGCCGGTCTCGATCTGGCGCGCTAACACTACTTCCTCGGTCGCGTTCAGCAGGGGCACTTGGCCCATCTGCTTCAGATACAAGCTTACCGTGTCATCGGTCGAAATATCGTCCAGATCCATCGCCGTGGACGATCTCTTGTTATCAGGCTCCACGTCATCGTCCTCTGCCTCTAGCTCGAGTTCCGTTTCATCCAGGTCTTCCTCATCAAGATCCGCATCGGCCTCTGCATCCTCGTCCAGTGCGACGCCGTCGCTCTGCTCAGCCGCATCATCGGTTTCTTCCAGCACTTTGCCCTCTTCCTCAACGTTTCTCTCGAATACGACTCGGATTTTTCTCGAGTGAGTGCTGCGAGAAGTCCATCAACCAGCGGGACGCACTCCTCTATCCTCGGATAGACTCTAAACACTTGCTCGTCGTAGAGGCACCCCTGTACCCTTGCTCTTTGACGGTAGCTCACTACAGGGTTGCTCTCTCTCGCGTGCCGTGGACTCGTATGGTATGGTTATCGACCGCCAATACTACCGATAGCTCGTGCTGCCAGAGCCCCACATGAACGCCGCACAATACTTGTGATCTATATCCTTTCAGATATACAAAAAAGGCTCGGTGACCCTCATTCGCCCCCGAGAGAATGATATAGCCAGGCGGCCTGTGGTCTCCAGTGAGATCACGTTACAACGACTGTTCGTTTCAATCCTCTCCTCTTGTCATTATATCCACTTTAGGGCCTGAGGTCAACACTTTTCGCAAGATCGCCCACTATCTAATCTGCCTTGACTCTGGCGACCGGCCTGGCTAGAATCGCCTGGCTACTCTACTAACGCAGGTAAGGTGATGATGCGATCGCGACGTGCTGCTTGGTGCCTTGTGGTCTGTCTCTGTTGCCTTTCTATGGCTTTTGGCCCGCCACGACTCACTAACGGTGACTTGGCTTATCGCACCCTGACTCCGTCACAGTTGACTACTTTGGGCGAGTCGTTGCCTCCCGAGACTGGGGCAGCTTCGGCGATGCTGGTGGACTTGGCTACCGGTCAGATTCTGTACGCCAACAACGAACACGAGCGGCGTGCTCCCGCCAGCCTCACCAAGCTGGTGACGGCGATGGTTGCTCTTGATAGGTCTACCTTGGACCAACAGTGTGCCGTGTGGCCCATTGATCTAGCGCCCGGCACGGTGGCGGCTATGCGGAACGGGGAGTGGCTCTCTGTGCGGCAGCTGCTGCATATGCTGTTGATACCCTCGGATAATGCGGCTGCGAACGTCCTGGCACGCAATTTGGCGGGCGATATCCACACCTATGTGGGTTGGATGAACGATCTCATGGCGAGTTGGGGGCTGGAGGATACGCACTTTGCCAACTGCCACGGGCTCGATCAAGAGGGACAGTATTCCTCGGCCTACGACATGGCTATCATCGCACGCAACGCCATGGCGCACCCGGTCATCGCTGAGATCGTAGGTATTCGGGAGGCTGTGGTTGCCAAGCGATGGATCCTCTCCACTAACGAGCTGCTTAACGCCTACCAGGGGACGGTGGGCGTCAAAACGGGCACCACAGACGAGGCTGGGCAGTGTCTCATAGCCGTGGTGCACAGGCGTCAGGGCGATGTACTATCCGTTGTACTCGGCTCTCAGGACCGCTACTGGGATACGCGCCTGCTGCTGGATTACTACTATGATAATTTCGCTGTGCTACGGATCGATTTACCAGAAATGCCGTTGAATCGCCTACAAGACGAAGCCGGCAACTGGCACACGTTGTTTGTCCAAGAACCTGTGATGATACTGGTGTCACCGGCCAAGTTGGATGCGGTGACGTTCTATCGTCGTGTGGATCACGCCGGCCCCGTTGCTAGCGCGGATGGCCCTATCGGCGCGCTTGAGGTGATGTTGGACGGTCATTTTCTGCTCGAGGTGCCGATGTATGCCCGCTAAGCAACAGGGTGAGCGTCTCCAAAAAGTGCTTGCGCATGCGGGCGTGGGCTCTCGGCGCGCTTGTGAGGAGATGATCCTTGCGGGGCGCGTGGCCGTCAACGGGCTTGTCGTTACCGAGTTGGGCACGCGGGTGAACCCAGCCGTGGATAGCGTTATGGTGGATGGCAAGCCTGTGGGGCTTCGCCCGCGCCGGTGGCAATGCTACGCTCTCTACAAGCCTTCGGGCTATATCACATCAGTACGAGATCCTCACGGTCGCAGGACGGCGCGCGACCTCGTACCTACGCGCGAGCGACTCTATCCCGTCGGACGGCTCGATTACGACAGCGAAGGCTTGCTCCTGTGGAGTAACGACGGCGAGCTGGCCTTGCGCCTGACGCACCCCCGCTATGCGCATGAGAAGGAGTACCTCGTTCTCGTGCGCGGAGGCCGTTTGTCGGAGGCGATGCTGAACAGGTTGCGCGACGGGATCTCTTTGCCTGACGCGGCGGGCGGAGTGGAGGCCGTTGCACGGGCCGAGGCAAGTCTGCTTCCGCCCACTTGGGTATGGCGTGGCCAACGGGCGCTCGCAGGGACCTTTTGGATGCGTGTGGTGTTGCGCCAGGGGCTGCGTCGCCAGATTCGCCGAATGCTGGAGACGCTGGGCTGCACAGTTCAACGCCTAATTCGACTGCGCATGAGCATCGTGACGTTAGGCGATTTGGAGCCTGAGGGCGGGCGGTGGCTCGACGAAGGGGAGGTCAACGCGTTGCGCCGAGCGGTAGGGCTGCCATCGCGACAGGCAACTGAGCGATCAAGATCGAAAGGTGCGCATCTTGAGCAAGATCACTATCACTATCGACGGCCCCGCGGCTTCCGGCAAAAGCACCGTCGCCGCGATCCTCGCCGGTAGATTGGGGTATGTCTATCTCGATACGGGCGTCATGTATCGGGCGGTTACTTGGGTCGCGTTACAGCGCGGGATACCCATTGAGGATGAATCGGCCATAACCGCCTTGGCCGAATCATTGTATATCGTAGTGTTGCGCCCCACTGTGGCGGATGGCCGTCAATATACTGTATTGGCCGATGGTACAGACGTCACTTGGCGGTTGCGTGAGCCCGAGGTGGACCGATATGTGTCGCCGGTGTCGGCCTATCGTGGGGTGCGTGCAGCCCTCACCGCACAACAGCGCCACATTGGGGAATCCGGCGGTGTGGTGATGGTGGGGCGTGACATCGGCTCTGTAGTGCTGCCCAATGCCGAGGTCAAGATCTACCTGGATGCTTCTGTGGAGGAACGGGCGCGGCGTCGGCATCGGGAGGCGGTAGAGCGGGGCCAGCAAGTGATCTACGATAGAGTGCTGGAGGATCTGCGCCGGCGCGATCGCATAGATAGCACACGCTCCGAGGCGCCTCTATGTGTGCCCGAGAGGGCTGTGATGCTCGATAGCACTCACCTGACCATCGAACAGGTGGTGGCTGCCATTGAGGACGTTGTACAGCCGGCGCTGGCAACTGAGGAGGACGGATGAGCAGCACGCCAGAGGGGGGGCTGGTTGTCAGCGTCACGCCGGGCAGTGTAGGCGATGAGATCGGCTTGGAGCGGGGAGATCGCCTGGTCAGTATCAATGGCCACACACTACGCGATATCATCGACTATCGCTACCACAGCGCCGAGGAGGAGCTCACTCTGGTGGTGGAGCGGGCGGGTGAGCGCCACACGCTCAAAGTGGAGCGCGACTATGACGAGGACTTGGGGCTCGAGTTCGCCGAGCCGGTGTTCGATGGCATCCGCCTGTGCGACAACCGTTGCCCATTCTGCTTTGTGCGGCAGATGCCTCGTGGCATGCGGCGCACCCTATACGTCCGTGATGACGACTATCGCTACTCATTTCTCCTAGGCAACTTTTGCACCCTGACGAATCTCTCTGATGAGGACTGGCGGCGGATCGACGAGCAGCGCCTGAGCCCGCTATATGTATCGATTCACGCTACAGACCCCGACGTGCGCCGGCAAGTGCTGGGTAACCCAGATGCTCCCGATATCCGCGATCAGCTGAGCCGCCTTCG
Organism: uncultured Anaerolineales bacterium; assembly: GCA_964407215.1. Lineage (GTDB taxonomy): Bacteria > Chloroflexota > Anaerolineae > UBA1429 > UBA1429 > CAYOUT01. Next base: position 32,290 of record CAYOUT010000004.1, read on the forward strand.
CGATCTAAGGATCGAGGTGCACGGCCAAATCGTCCTCTCCCCCGGCGTGAATGACGGGGCTGTGCTGTGGCAGTCCGTTGAGGAGCTTCTCGGCTACTGGCCCTCCGTGCGCACGCTGGCGCTGGTTCCTGTGGGGTTGACGCGCTATCATCGCAAGGATGTGCGCGCGATGACACCGACAGAGGCTGTGCAGGTGTTGGAACTGGCGGGTAGTCTCGATGCCTATCTGCGCCACACCACTGGGCGTACTTGGCTGTATCCCTCCGATGAGCTGTTTCTCCTGGCGGGCCGCTCCGTGCCCCCCCGGTTGTTCTACGACGACGAGGGTGCGCAACGCGAGAACGGAGTTGGCCTCGTCCGAGAGTTCTTGGACGATTGGGCTCGGGTCCGAGTGCGCTATTCGGCGGGGGGTAGTGGCCTGCGACACGCCACACTGGTGTGTGGAACACTCATCGCACCTATTTTGGAGCAGATGGCCGCTGAAGCTTCGCAGCTGGGCATTCGGCTGGACTGTGTCCCTGTGACCAATCAGCTTCTGGGAGAGAGCGTTACCGTCTCCGGCCTATTGGCGGGGGAAGATGTGATGGGGGCGTTGCGGGGGCGACAGTTGGGGCAGCGCGTTTTCCTGCCGCGCGCGATGTTCGATACCGAGGGTATCGTCACATTGGATGATCTGACATCGGATGAGATCACCTCACGACTCGGGGCGCCTGTGGAACTGGTGCACAATATGAGCGAGGTGCTCGACAGCGTACACCGCGGCTGAGCGCTCCGCTCCCCTGCGTGTACTGCGCCCCTCACCTGATGGACGCGCTCGTACATAGGTCACTGCCGTAGCATCCGCATGCAGAGTTGAACCCCGTGTGCCCCGCCAGTCTCCGTCGGCCAAAGCTCCCGACGTTGCCCCTCATACCTCGCGGGTTTTTTGACGGACATGCCCGTTCGCGGTAGAATAGACCAGTTATGCGTTAGTGTTGTAGGGGTGCCCAGGATGTTCAGCTCTCTATCCGATAAACTCCAAGAGACCTTCCAGAAGCTCGCGGGCAAAGGCCGGTTGAACGAGGAAGACGTCACTCAAGCGCTGCGCGATGTGCGGATGGCGCTGTTGGAAGCCGACGTCAACTATAAGGTCGTGCGCGAGTTTACCGGGCGTATTCGTGAGCGAGCGATCGGCCGTGAGGTCACACAGTCGCTCACGCCTGCGCAAATGGTGATCAAGATCGTCAACGACGAGTTGATTCACCTGTTGGGTGAACCCGAGAAACTGGATCTGGGCGGAGCCACACCGGTTATCATCATGCTGGTGGGGCTTCAGGGCTCTGGAAAGACCACCATGGCCGCCAAGCTTGCGGCATACCTGGCGCGAAATGGACACCGGCCCCTGCTTGTGGCGGCGGATACCTATCGGCCCGCAGCCATCGCCCAACTGGAGACGTTGGGCGAGCAGATCAATGTGCCCGTGCATAGCGAGGGAGATCGCATAGCCCCCCCTACCATCTGTGCTAACGCCATCAAACGCGCTCGGCGCGAGGGGTACAGTGTGGTTCTGCTGGATACAGCTGGCCGCTTGCAGATTGACGAGCGCATGATGACCGAGCTGGAGCAGATCAAGCAGGTTGCCCCGCCGCGAGAGGTGCTTCTCATTGTAGACGCAATGACGGGGCAAGAGGCCGTGGCCGTTGCTCAAGAGTTCAACGAGCGCGTGGGTCTCAGCGGGCTCGTTCTGACCAAGGTGGACGGCGACGCGCGTGGCGGTGCAGCGCTTTCGATCCGCTCAGTGACGGGTGTCCCTATCAAGTTCATGGGCGTGGGTGAACGTACAGCCGATATCGAGGTATTTTACCCCGATCGTTTGGCCTCTCGTATCCTTGGGATGGGCGATATGTTGACGCTCATCGAGCGCGCAGAGGGCAGCTTCACCGAGGAACAGGCTCGCAAGATGGAGCAAAAGCTTCGCACAGCGAGCTTTACGTTCGAGGATTTCATCGAGCAGCTCCATACCGTCAAGCAGATGGGGCCCCTGAACGACTTGCTGGGCATGATCCCGGGGATGCAACAGCTCACCAAGCAGCTGCCGGCGGAGGTTACCGACAAAGGGCTCAAGATGACCGAGGCGATCATCAACTCAATGACCGTCGAGGAGCGACGTAGCCCCAAGGTGATCAATGCGAGCCGGAAGCGGCGCATTGCGCGCGGTAGCGGGACTAGTGTGCAGGAGGTGAATCAACTGCTGCGCCAGTTCGCGCAGATGCAGCAGATGATGAAGCAATTCCAGGGCGGGCGCGGACGCAACGTGATTTCGTCGCTGTTTCGTTAGCGTATGCGCCGGTTACGTTGTATAATCAACCAACCGAGTGCATTCAATACACAGAAGGTGAAACGCAGGTATGGTCAGAATTCGACTTCGAAGGGTGGGTGCGAAAAAACAGCCCAGCTACCGGGTGGTGGTGGCCGATCAGCGCGCGCCGCGTGATGGGCGCTTCATCGAGGCGATCGGTCATTACAATCCGCGGACCGATCCCCCGACAGTGAGTATCGACGAGGAACGGGCTTTGTACTGGCTGCAGCAAGGCGCCCAGCCCAGTGAGGCGGTCGAGCGCATGCTGCGAAACCAGGGCACGCTAGACAAACTGGCCCAGGCCAAGGCTGGGGTCGAAGCTACCGAGCCCGCTGCGGAGGCTTAGGAGGCCATTACACTATGCGAGATCTCGTAGAGTATATGGCCAAGTCGCTGGTTGATCATCCCGACGCTGTTCAAGTGACGCAGGTGCGTGGCTCGCAGGCGACTGTGTTCGAGTTGCATGTGGCACCCGAGGACAAAGGCTGGGTGATCGGTCGGCGTGGCCGCGTGGCCAACGCAATGCGCACTCTGCTCAAGGTGGCAGCGTCTACCAAATCGGGGCGCCGCGCAATCCTCGAGATCGTGTGAGGGCCTCGAGACGCGTATTCTCTGGGCGATGCTCGCTCGATGGGCATCGCCTAGTTGTGTTCTCGGGAGTGAACGGATGATACGTCCGGAACAGCCTGAATACCTCGCTATCGGGCAGGTAATAGGCCCCAGGGGAGTGCGCGGTGAGCTTCGCCTGGCCATTCTGACAGACGCCCCCGAGAGGTTTCACCAGCTCAAGAGGGTGTTCTTGGGCGAGGAACACAAGCCCCACTTTGTAGAAGGCGCACGGCTGCACGTAGGCCAAGCTCTTCTGAGACTGCGAGGGATCACGGATCGTAGTGCCGCCGAGATCTGGCGCGGCGCCTACGTCTACGTGGCCCTGGCCGACGCTCTGCCCCTCGAGCAGGACGAGTACTACTATCACCAGATCGTGGGCTTGGCCGTTGAGACGGCCCAGGGCGAGCCGCTCGGTAGTGTGCGCGGGGTGCTGGCTACCGGCGGCAACGACGTCTATGTCGTAGCCAGCGCTCAGGGAGAGCTCCTGCTGCCCGCCATCAAGAGCGTTATTCTCGAGGTGGACCTGGAGGCCGGCGTGATGCGGGTGTGCGTGCCCGAAGGCTTGCCGTGACACTCTCTTCCAACGCCACTGCCCGCTTTGCGTCCCGGGCCAGTCAGCGACCAGAGGAGCGCGCTGATGAGCGATCTGCGCTATTGGATAGGCTTCAACCTGGCGCCCCGTATCGGGTCATCACGACTGCGGCGCTTGTTGGATCACTTTGGCGATCTGGAGGCGGCCTGGCACGCTGATGCGGCCTCTCTACGCGCCAGCGGTCTGCCGCAGGATGCGCTAGAACGGTTGTTGTATACGCGCACTTGCCTCGATCTGGACGCCGAGCTGGAACGTGTCGCGGCGCGCGGCGTGCGTGTTCTCACCTGGGAGGATGCCGACTACCCTAGCTTGTTACGCGACATCCCCCAATCTCCGCCCGTGCTCTACGCACTGGGTGAGCTGACACCAGCGGACGAGTACGCTGTGGCCGTGGTGGGCACGCGCCACGCCTCCACCTACGGCAAAGAAGTCACGAGGCGATTGGCGTCAGCTTTGGCACAAAACGGGGTCACGGTGGTCTCGGGACTGGCGTTGGGAGTGGATGGTATCGCTCACCACGAGGCGCTCGAGGCTGGGGGGCGTACGGTCGCCGTGCTGGGCTGTGGCTTGGATACCATCTATCCGGCTAGCCATCGCGCCCTCGCCCAGCGGATTGTGCGTTCCGGCGCACTGCTCTCCGATTACCCACTGGGCACCAAACCGGAGGCCGGCAACTTTCCACCGCGCAATCGGATCATCAGCGGCCTTTCTCTGGGCACGGTGGTGGTGGAGGCTGGCGCACGCAGCGGCGCGCTCATCACGCTCCAGTTCGCTCTGGAGCAGGGGCGCGAGACCTTTGCTGTTCCCGGCAACGTTACCAGTCGCCTCAGTGAGGGCACCAATCTCACACTACAGCGCGGCGAGGCCAAGCCCGTCATGTGCGTAGAGGACATCTTGGAAGAACTTAACCTTACGATGATTACGCAACAGGTGGAGATTCGCGAGATAGTGCCCGATAACCCCGTCGAGGCATTGCTGCTCGCCAAGCTCGGCCGTGAGCCCACGCTCATGGATGAGCTCGTGCGCGATTCTGGCCTGGCGACCGCTGTTGTGTCCAGCACGCTCTCCATGATGGAGCTCAAAGGAATGGTGCGCCGCGTGGACAACATGAGCTACGTTTTAGCCCACTAACCTTCGATAGAGACCGAAAGGATACCGCCATGCCTAGTACAGAGATGCAAGATGTGCATTTATGTATCCTAGCCGGAGGCAGCGGTACGCGTCTCTGGCCGCGCAGCCGCGAGTCGCGCCCTAAGCAACTCCAAAGCCTCGTGGGCACGCGCTCCATGTTGCGCCAGACCATCGATCGGACGGCACCGCTGATTCCGCTCGAGCGCACCTACATCCTCGCGGGGCCGGAGCACGCTCGCCTCATCGCCGATCACCTTCCGGAGCTTCCCAGGGAGAATCTTTTCATCGAACCCGCGCCCCGTGGCACAGCACCAGCACTCGGTATGGCGGCCATGAGGCTGCGCCAGACCCTTCCCCCGGAGAGCATCATGGTCTCGCTGCACGCTGACCACGCCATGCGCCGGGAGGAGGAGTTCCGCGAGGCGCTGCGTGTCGCCATCGCCACCGCGCGAGAGGGGCACTTGGTGACCATCGGCATCGTGCCGACGCACCCGGAAACGGGCTTTGGCTACATCGAACGCGGCGAGGCGCTTGCCGACGCGTGGGCTCAGCCGGTCTTTCGGGTGGCACGATTTGTCGAAAAGCCGCCACTCGAACAGGCTCGGATGTTCGTGCAGAGCGACCGCTACTACTGGAACACGGGCTATTTTTCTTGGCGCCTCGATCGCATTCTGGACGCGTTTGAGCGTTATCTGCCCCGTATGTACACCCAGCTGGCCGAGATCGTCGCTATGGGGCCTATCGCCTACACAGACCAGCAACTGCTCGGTGTGTGGGAGGAGATCGAACGCGTGACCATCGATGTGGGCATTATGGAGCGCGCTACGAATGTGGCCATAATCCCCTGTGACTTGGGATGGAACGATGTGGGGAGCTGGGCCTCGTTGCTCGATATCTTGCCCCACGATGCCGACGACAACGTTGTCCTGGGAGGCGGCACGCATGTGGGGCTGGGCACCACCAACTCGCTCATTCATACGGGCGAGAGGCTTGTGGCCACCATAGGGTTGGAGGATATGGTGGTAGTGGATACGGGCGATGTAGTGCTGGTGTTGCCGCGCAGCCGCGCGCAAGAGGTTAGCGCACTCGTCAAAGAGTTACGCGCGCGCGGACTGGACGCCTACCTCTAGCTATACGGTGTCCCCAAGCTTGGTCACTCGCTCCAGCCTAGAGGGCGCACAGTCAGGAGGAATCCTTGCAAGCCGAGATCGTAACCATCGGCACGGAGCTGCTTCTGGGGGATATCGTTGATACCAACTCGACGTGGATCGCCCGGCAGCTCACTACCATCGGCCTGAACCTGTTCTACACCACCACTGTGGGAGATAACCTCCAGCGGTTGGGCGCTGTGCTGCGCGCTGCCCTGCAGCGTTCGGATGTGGTCATCACCACTGGTGGCCTCGGCCCCACGGTGGACGACATGACTCGTGAAGCAGTGGCTCTTGCCACGGACCGTGCGTTGGTGTTGGATGAGGATCTCGTTCGCGAGATCGCCTCTTACTTTGCACGTCGTGGCCGCGAGATGACCGAAAACAATCGCAAGCAGGCCTGCCTACCTGAAGGGGCCTGGGTGATCCACAACCCCGTGGGCACCGCTCCCTCTTTTGGCGTGGAGCAGGACGGCCACATCATCATCTGCTTGCCTGGCGTGCCTCATGAGATGCGTTACCTCATGGAGCGTGAGGTGCTGCCCTACCTGGGCCAACGCTTCGGCCTTCAAGGGGTTATCATCAGCCGCGTACTGAGAACCTGTGGTATCGGTGAGAGCGCACTGGGCGATCGCATCGGCGACCTCATGGAGGGGGCCAACCCCACGGTGGGCACTGCGGCGCATCCGGGCCAAACGGATGTGCGCATCACAGCCAAGGCGGACAGTGCTACAGCAGCAGGGGCCCTTATCGCTCCTGTGGAGCGCGAGTTGTTGGCTCGCATCGGGGACTATGTTTACGGATTTGACGCGGACACGCTCAGCGAGGTGGTGGTGCGCCTCCTGGCCGAGCGGGGGCTGCGCCTGGCCGTAGCTGAGACTGCCACCGACGGAGAGCTCGCGGGGCGGCTAAATCAGGCCACAGAGGCGGAACGGGCTTTCGCCGGCGGGCTGGTGGCTCCCACTGTGGACCAATTGGCCGCTATGGTGGGGCTGGATTCCCCCCTAGGGCCTGAGGGCGGAGAGCTGACACCCTCGCAAGCTCTCGCTGACGCCTTGGCCGAAGCAGCGCGTGGAGCGTTGGGCGCGGATCTGGGCTTAGCGGCGGTGGGGCTATCCGAGCGGCAGGCCGATGATGCCTCGCCCATCTTCTTTAGCCTGGCCTATGACGAAGGAGTTCGGCAGGCTGTCCCACGCAGCGGCCGCAAGGGGGTCTCGGGGCGCGGCTGGGCCTTGCATTTGGGGCTGGACCTGTTGCGACGCCATCTATTGGGGCTGAGCCTCTAGCCTTCTGCAGTCAGTGCTCTGTGTAAAACACCGCTCGAGTGTCGCTCGGCTACCCGGTCCAAGCATCGCTTTGCTCAGGACTTACTAGTGGGCACTGAACGATTATCTCTGCTCAATGCGACCGTCGCGCATTGCGATGCGCCGGGACGCCGCCGACACCAGCCCGGTCGCATGGGTCACGAGCACCACCGTCCTGCCTGCCCGATGTTGCTCGGCAAGTAGGCTCACTATGCGAGCGCCGCTCGCGGAATCCAAGTTCCCGGTGGGCTCATCGGCGATCAGGATGGGCGGATCGTTGACTAGCGCACGCGCCAACGCCACGCGTTGGCGCTCACCTCCCGAGAGCTCCGATGGTAACTTGAGCAGGTGCTCGCCCAAGCCCACGCGTTCGAGCATTTGACGTGCTCGCCCGATATCAGGGTTCGCCCAGATGCGGCGCAACTGCATCGGCAATGCTACGTTCTCCAGAACGGTGAGTGTGGGGAGTAGCTGGAAAAACTGGAAAACGATGCCCACCATCTCACCGCGCCAGCGGGCCAGGGCGTCCTCGTCCATTCGATCGATGCGCCGCCCCCCCACCCAGACTTCGCCGGCTGTGGGCTTGTCGATCCCCGCGATGAGGTTGAGAAGGGTAGATTTGCCGCTGCCCGAGGGCCCGATGATGGCCGCGAACTCGCCGGCCGCAAAGGTCAACGAGACGCCCCGCAGCGCGTAGAACGTGCGCTGGCCGGTGGCGTAGGATCGGATCACATCTACGAGTTCGATCAGCGGTTCCCCCAACGATCTTACTCCTTTCAAGCTCCCCCTTTATCGATACGGACCGCAACCGCGTGGAGGCCGTGAATAGACAGTCGACGTTCGTCGATCTATAATGATCGCCACTCCATCCGCTAGGAGGCTGCTATCGCTACTTACCGAGTCACGCTCGACGTATTCGAGGGCCCGCTCGACCTGCTCCTGCGCCTCATCGAGCGCGAGGAACTGGATGTCACCAAGGTCTCCCTGGCGCTGGTAGCGGACCAGTACCTGGCGCACATCGCCCTGTTGCGCGAGGTCAGCGCGGGTCACCTGGCAGAGTTTCTGGTGATCGCCGCGCGGCTGCTGCTTATCAAGTCGCGCTCCTTGCTGCCTCGCTTAGAGGAAGAAGAGGAGGAAGAGGAGGACCCCGGCGAGCAACTCGCGCTTCAGCTTCTAGAGTACAAGCGCTACAAGGGGATGGCCGATAGGTTGCGAGAGATCGAGCGCGTCGGGCTGCGCACCTATCCACGCATCGCGCCCGCACCCCACATCGAGCGGCGGCTGGAGCCCGGCCAGACCACCCTGGCCGATCTTCTGGGCGCTCTCAAACGAGCCCTCGCAGCGCATCCGACCATCCCACATGTGGACAACATGGTGCCGGCCACCATCATCCGCATCGCGGACTGCACGCAGCGCATTGAGCAGCTTCTTGCACGCCAAAACCGTGTCAGTTTTGGCCTTCTACTGCAAAGGGCCGTCTCTCGCCTGGAGGTCATCGTGACCTTCCTAGCCGTGCTGGAACTCATCAAGTGCCGTCGCCTGCATGCTTTTCAAGAGGCGGCTTTCGGAGAGATCCATCTGGAAGCCCGTTCCCCCGATGCGGCTGAAGAAGTGCTCCCTCTGGACTTTAGCGAGTATGGCGAGGAAGGCTAGTCGCTTCCACCGTGTGGCCCGCGTAAGCCGCCTCCGCCACGCTTGCCAGCTTTTGCCACCCGTAACACGAGGCCATTCGTTCAGCGGCGGCTGCGCCCAATCGCATGGCTACGGGTCGGTCGCGTAGCAGCGCCACAGCGGCTTCGGCCAGCGCCTCTGCATCGCCACTGGAAACCAGCAGGCCGGAGACATTGTGCTCAATATATTCGCTAGCCTGCCCCACGGCCTCCGCTACCACGGGCACGCCTGCCGCTAGTAAATCCACCAGCTTTACGGCGCACTTGGCACGGTTCACTAGCGTATCGTTAAAGAGGTAGAGCGCGAGATCGGCCGCCGCGAAATAGCCCGGTAGCTCTTTGAACGGTACCCAACCCGCCCGCACGACGTGAGATCCTAGTCCTGCCTGGGCCACCAGCTTGTCGAATCGCTGATCGTCCTCCGCAAAGAGCCCCTGGCCCACTACCAGCAACCGCGCCCGTGGTATTGCAACCCGAATTCTCTCCATGGCGCACACGACCCGCTCCACATCGTACTCAAAGAAACGAGTGTACAGCAGCACCACGGGGTCGTCACTCAAGCCGTAGCGTGCTCGTACAGCCTGGCCGTCCCCCGACGGCGCGTCGTGCGCCCCATTGGGCAGATAGTGCACTTGTTGGGGCGCTACGCCCAGGCTCCAGGCCAAGCTCTGCAGGGTGCGGCTCGCCACCGTGACGGCATCGCTGTGGCGCAGCCCCCAGCGCTCCTGGGCGGCGAAACAAGCTTTCAGTGGAGCAGAGTATGATTCCAAGTCGTTCCAGCCGCCCGGCCCCTCCCAATCGTCCTCGTCTATCACCAGTCGTGTGCTGGTGAGGCCCAGGCGGCGCAGCCACCAGAGAGCCCATCCGGCCAGCCCCGCATACGCTTTGGGCTTGAAACAGTGCACGGCGTCGGGTCGCCAAGCCAATGCGCGGCGCACCAACCGCAGCGAAGTGGCCGCTTGCGAGGCCAGCGGGATCCCGGGGCCCAGCGGTATATACTCTAGCTCAATTTCCCCCTCGCGCCAGATCCGCCCGGCGTCCGCTGGGGTGTGCCAGGGGGGCATCACCACCCGCACGGCGTGCCCTCGATCGACTAGCGCGTGGGCTAGCGGGAGAGCGCGCACTCGCATCGTCCCTTTGGGCGCAAGGCCGAACGGCCCGATCATGGCGATTCGCATGATTGTCTCATCTATGTGGTGCAACCTCGCTTGTTTCGTCGCTATCGACGCCAGTATAACACGCAGACCAGTGCCCACCAAGATATCGATTGACACGCCCAGGCTTGGGACTATAATGCCGACCGACGCTCCCCGAACATCGTCCGCATAGTGTCATTAGTATGCCAAGCATATAGACCCTTGCCTTCTGCATGCAGCCGCCCGTGTGTACGACGTTCGCTGGCGTATCCGCTTCTCTGCGCAGGCGCTGAGTTGTCTGTCAGCCGAGCGGTCGGCACCGTGGCTGAGCCGAAACGGGCTTGGATCGCCCGGTAGTTCGTGGTTTGTTACAGCCCGGCTTTTCAGCCGCCTGAGAGACACTGGGCGCATCGTGGTATCCTGGCGGACGATCCAGGAGCCACACTGGAAGAGGTCCCCGTTGGGTTGCTCCCATATGCTACGAGGGTGTAACTGGCTTCCTCTATCAGGCAGCCGCCTATCAGAGTAGTGCAGACTTGCGGTACCGGCCAAGAGGAGTATGCCGGTAGGCGAAGGAGGTATTACCATGTCAGGGGTGCAGCCGCTCGAGTCGCCCATCGTTCGCTTTGACAGAGAGCTCGCTCCTCCTAGCTGGACGCCTGCTGCCGCCGATGCCTTGCTGCGTCGTGGTGTCAAACACCTACTGGCACTCTGCCACAAGGACTACCGCCCCTGGCTGTCGGAGAGGGACTTGCACGGTATGCTCTACACCATCCTCTGCAACGAGCTCTCTACAGAGGCCCGGCCCGCCCACGCTCTACATCTTGGCTACCCCTGTAGACTGCCCGTTCAGCATGAAAATGAGCTGCATCGTCGCACGCGCATGGTGCCAGTGGATCTGATCTTGGTAGAGCCAGACAGCATCCATCTCAAACGTGGGCGCCGTTGGGGTGCACAGCTTGTGGCGGCTGTGGAGGTTAAACGGGGCTATGAACGACTGCGCGAGATACAGTGTGATCTGGCCAAGCTTGAAGCTATACGTTCCGCTTGGCCGGAGGTGCTTGTCTACCTGGTAGTTATGGGTTACCGTAATCAAGAGAGGCATATTGCTGCTGTCCAGCGCTTTGCAGAGGCCGCAGGCGTGACTTTTCTGGGTGACAACTACTGGGGCGACGACTTGTCCGTGCGCCAGCCCGACCTTGCGCAGCCCCGGTAAGGGCTCGCTGAGCGATGCCTCACGGCCAACCGAATCCTTTGGAGAACGCTCACACGTCGGGCCACCAATCCTTGTGCGAGCGGGGATCCATCAGACGACCGGTGTCACGTATGGCTACGCCCAGCTCACCGCCGCTGGCACGCGCAAAGGCCTGGCCGGATCTCAACGCAGGGAGCGCGTGTCGTCCCCTGGCATCCGGAGTGCGATAGAGCTCCAGTAGCGCAGGGTCCACGAGAATACCCTCCAAGTGCAAAGTGTAGCCACATATCACATCGTCTTCACGTGTATATTTGAGAGTGATACGCGTCTCCTCAGCCAACAATACGATCGCTTGGTAGCCGCCGCCGATCTCACGGCCCGCCTGTGGTGTGTGAATTATCTCACCCGGTGTCGTAGCGATTTTGAGCAGAGTCACTGGCGGCTCGGCTATGGGCTCGTCCAGAGACCCTTTGTCCCAGTCCCATCTGCGCACCTGATAGGTTCCCACAAAAACGGGCGTTCGCGGGCTAGCGAATAACCCTGTCAAGTGTGGTGCCCCAGGGTCGGTTGCACCCGCATAGTCCACCATCGCTAGAGGCCTGTTACAGGGCACGTACCCCAAGAGACCGAGGTTCACATCGGGGTGGCTCAAAGCGGGCGGCTCCGTCGGTCGCCAACCCGGTACGCAATCCATGCACAGCGATGAATAGGATGAGTTGGGGATCGACGTCCAACCCGGTTCGCGCCTGATCAACGGCAGATAGAGCCACGATATAGGAGCCGCCTGAGAGGGCCCCGTTGCAGCTATCGCGGTGCACCCGGGCGATGCACCGGCGTCGAATGCTGCTACCGGCAAGTGCGGGGGTAGGGGGAGCAACAGTGTTAAAAAGAGCAGCCGCCGCCACGCACCACGAATGGGGCGCCTCGCCCCACGGAGTGTGCGGCTCGCCGTCTCACGGGCCCGCGCCTGGATCTGCAGGGTATAGCACATGGCTCTCTCGCTTGATCGGGGTTGATATCCATAGTACTGTAAAGAGACTGTGCTCCCATGAGTTTTGTGTAAAGAGAGTGCGGTCGATACGGCTCAGCGGTTCGCAGCCGTCGCATCCTCGTCCTCGTCCTCCTCTTTTTCTATCCAGCGCATTCGCCACTTGAGGAGCACCAGCGCCGACACGGCTACCGGCAATCCGAATATCCAGGGGGCAGCATCGAGCAATACGTAGGCGATCAGTGCAATCGTCAGCGTCAATCCACCGCGTAGTATCAGCTCTCTCCAGAATCCGGAATGCATCGTCTCACCACCTTTGCCCATCGGACAGATGATCTCGTTCTTGTTTCGCGAAATGTGACTTGGGTCGCATTCCTGAGCGAACAAAAGCTGTAGAATAACGCTCAGAGAACAGGCCACGGACAGCTTACCGGGCCGGAAAGAAGGCTACTATGAGCGAGTATATCGACGAAAACGCGCAGCGCAAAGAGCTTGTCAAGAGTCTCATCCTTAGACTGCACGCCGGTGAGGAGGTCGCCGCCGTCAAAGGCGAATTCCTCCGGCTCGTCAGAGATATCAGCCCGGTGGAGATTGCCCACATCGAACAGGAGCTCATCGATGAGGGGCTGCCTGTGGAACAGGTACAGGCCCTCTGCGATGTGCACGTTGCCGTCTTTCAGGATGCATTGGACGAGCAGGCGCCCCCCGAGATGACACCCGGCCACCCGGTACACACTTTTAAATACGAGAACTGGGCCGTCAGTGAGCTGTTGCCGCTCATCGAGCAAGAGTTCGCCAAACCGGAAGATATGCTGGATTTACATCGCTTGCGAACCTTTGCTTCACAGCTCGCCGAGGTGACCAAGATCTATACGCGGAAAGAGAACCTGCTGTTTCCCTTCCTGGAGCACTATGGCGTCGTCGGCCCCTCCAAGGTCATGTGGAGCACTCACGATGACATCCGTGCGCAGCTCAAACTCTTTCGTGCTGCGTTGGACGAGGGGCGGGTGGAGAGCGCTCGGGAGCTCTTTGCCCCGTTGGCGGAGGAGATCCGCCAAATGATCTACAAGGAGGAAAAGATCCTCTTCCCCACCGCCCTCAAACTTCTGAACGACGCTGACTGGTTGGCTATCGCCAACCAGTCCGATGAGGTGGGTTACTGCCTGATCCGCCCGGGCACCCAATGGAAGCCTGTGGGCGTGGAGCCCGCCGAGGCCCCCGGTGCCTCAAAAACATATGTTGCGGTTGCATCGAAGAGAGGCGCCGCGCCAGAGGGCGGCCCTGGCGCTCCTATCTCACTGGATACCGGTTCTCTAACGCCTGAACAGCTGAATCTGCTGCTTACCCACCTCCCCATAGATGTGACACTCATCGACGAGACGGACACCGTGCGGTACTTTTCCCAAGGGAATCACGAGCGCATCTTCCTTCGTACCCCGAGTGTGATCGGGCGCAAGGTACAGAACTGCCACCCGCCCAAGAGCGTGGATGTGGTGGAGCGCTTATTGGAGGAGTTCAAGGCTGGCGAGCGCGATTCGGCCGATTTCTGGCTCCAGATGCAGGGGATGTTTGTCCTCATCCGCTACGTAGCTCTGCGCGATGCGAACGGGCGTTATTGCGGCACTATCGAGATCACCCAAGACATTGCTCCGCTGCGAGATCTCGAGGGGGAGCGGCGCCTGCTGGACGAGGGCAACTGACGCTCGCTCTCGATAGCACGGGCCCCTGGATACGCGTATCCAGGGGCCCGTAATGAGTCGAAGTGTAGCAAAGGATTACCCGACGCAATCCGCCACCCATGCGATGTCCAGCTCGTGCAGTTTGGCCGTGGTCGGCATGCCTGTCTCGGGATCCCAACCCATCATGGAGTAGAACAGCGTCAGGTGCTCATCCAACACTTCCGGATCCACCGGCGCCTCGTTGATCGACTCCGTCTTGAATGGCGTGTTCATACGCATCGGCAGCACGTCGTCCTTGCGGCTGAACCCCTCTCGCATGTTGAACACTCGCGCCATCGTAACGCCGCGCTCTGCTGTCTTGAGCAACTCCCAGATGTTGGTCTTCCAGCCCGTGATGGCGCGCACCAGACCCACAACCTGATCGCGCGACCAGGGCATAAAGGCACAGCTCCCGAGGTGATTGTCCACCCACGTCCAGTTCGTGCTGTAAGTGTAGGCTCTCACCTTCTCGGGGTTCAGTACCGTCTGTGGCACCGACTCGTAAATGCCCAGCTCTTGCAGGTCCTCGCCCAAGGGCTCTTTGCTCATGCCGGCATCCCAAAAGTTGTGCATGTGGTCCGCGCCCGTGGGCGATACAGCATAGCCCAGCGCTTGACCGTGGCGCGTGCGGCACTCGTGCATCGGGAACGGCTGCCCCTTCACGCCGATGACAAAGGGTAGTGCCTCCGGCCCGATGTGCTGAGCGGCGATGTGCGGCCCCTCGGCCAGTAGATCACCCAATCCCTCGCGCTCACAGATACGGCGGGTGATCTCCACCATCGCCTCAGCGTTGCCGAAGCGCAGGTCCAGCCCTCCAGTGTCTTCGCGGGTTAACAGCCCCGCTTCGTAACACTCCATAGCGAACGCCACGGTCATTCCGCACGAGATGGTATCCAAGCTGTAGGCGTTACACAGCTCGTTGGCCTTGGAGATGGCCCGTAGGTCGTCCACACCGCAGTTGGAGCCAAAAGAGCCCACAGTCTCATATTCGGGACCGCCATACTCGCGCTCCACATCGTACAGGTCATCTTTGACCTCAACTACCCGTTTGCAACGGATGGGACAGGCGTAGCAGCCACCGCGGTCCACCAGGATTGTGTCGCGCATGGTTGTGCCAGTGATCTTTTCCGCCCCCTCGAACTGTCCGTCCTGGAAGTTCCGTGTGGGCAGGGCACCGATCTCGTTGAGGTCCAGCAAACCCCCGTTGGTGCCGAGGTCGTACATGCCATAGCTCGTTTCTTTCCAGTTGTCGCGCATCCACTTACTCAGGCGCTTGAGGCCCTCGTCGTCCGCCACTTCGAGCCTCGGCCTCCCCCGTGCTACCACAGCCTTGAGCTTCTTGGAGCCCATCACAGCGCCCAGACCCGAACGCCCTGCGGCGTGTTTGAGATCGTTGATCACGCAAGCATAGCGCGTCAGCTTTTCACCGCCGGGGCCGATCATGGCTACCCGCGCTCGAGGGTCGCCCACTTCCGACTGGATGGCCCGCTGGCAGTCCAGTGTTGTAGTGCCCCACAGATGGTCCGCCGGGCGGAGCTCCGCCTCGCCGTCGTGTATCCACAGGTAGACCGGGCTGGGTGCCTGTCCCTGTAGGACGATGGCGTCATAGCCGGCGTGCTTGAACTCGGCACCGAAAAAGCCGCCCACATCTGCCTCGCCAAAACCGCCCGTTAGCGGCGATTTGGCGCCCATGTGGCTGCGCCCCGAACCCGCCACCGGGTGGCCGGTGATCGCCCCTGTGGCAAAGATGAGGCGGTTGTCGGGCCCCAACGGATCTGCGCCTACGGGCACTTCGCGCAGCAGGTAATAACCCACAAACCCCATGCCCCCAAGATACCTGCGGTAAAAGCTCTCTGACGGCTCTTCGATCCAGATTCGCCCGTCGGTCAGATCGACCCTGAGTACCTTGCCAGTGTATCCCTTTGGCATGCGTCACCCCCGTTCAACAAGATAACGTGGCCCCGTGCAGGCCCCCGAGGTATTCTACCCGCATTGTACGAGCGCTCTACGCCCTGTCAAGGCGTAGAGCGCTCAACCAGGCCTTCAGCGGGGCGGGCGCCTGGCTGAAGGCTGCGATGCGGGCCGGTGCAAAAGCGGCCTGACGCGTTATTGGCGCGTCAGGCCGGGGATCTCGTTCACACCGAACACACGCTATTCCCGATAGAAAAACTGCTCTACAGCGAACTTCCACGCCATTGTCAGGGCATCCGGTTGCTCTTCCACGTTGCCCAGCTTGGCGCTGACGATCAATGGTTCCGGCTCACCCTCGGTGTGCACAAAGTAGTACAGGTTCTCCCGCAGCATCTGTCGGCACTCCTCGAACCGCTGGCGCCCCTCTTCGGGCGGCACAACGGACATCGAGTCGAGCTTGGCGAGAAAGTTCTTGACGTCCTCGGGCGGCTCTTCGCCATCCCGCCCGTCAGTGGTCCACCATCTGACCCACAGCGGCGCCCAAATATCCTGCCCCAGATCGGCCTGGTACCAGAGCGGAGAGTGCGACCAGAAGCACGTCGCCTGAAGCTCGTTCGCGCTGTTCCGTTGGCCCCACAGCCCCCAATCGATAACTTTCATGGTGGTCTGGATGCCGACGGTTTTCCAGAACTCGACGACGAGCTCCGTCACCGATACCATCTCCGGTGTGGCTACTGTGGCATCAAAGGGGATGATAAAGGTCTTTCCATCCGGTCCCAGGCGGAATCCCTCGTTGTCGCGCTTGTCCATTCCGATCTCGTCCAGCAGCGCATTCGCTTGGTCGGTGTCGTACGGGCCAGGGAACAGCGTCGTGGGGTGAGCAAGGCCCCAGAACAGCGTATCGTTGATCTCTTCGCGGTCGATGGCGTAGGCTAGGGCTTGGCGGAACTTGAGGTTTCGCACCACCTCGCGCCACACGGGGTCATCGAACGTCAAGTTCAGGAAAACATCGGTATAGGTGGCATGCGAGCGGGCGACCAGCGCTCTGAACCCACTTCGCTCCTCATTCTCCCTATAGAGCGCCATTTTCGATATCCTGCCCGCTCCCCAGTCTACCTCGCCCGAGATCTGCTTCATGACATCCATCTCGGCGTCGGCTACACGATAGCTGACGTAACGATCGATGTACGGCAGTTGCTGGCCCTCATAGTCAACTTTAAAGTAGTACGGGTTGCGCGTGTAGGTGACTTGCTGCTGGGTCACCTCGCTGGTCATCCAAGGGTACAACACCGGAAAGCCAACAGCTTGGGGGTTCGCTAGCTCATGGCCGGTGACGTCCTTCAGGCTGAAGAGCTGCACCCAGCTCTCTAGAGCCTCCGCCTCCAGCAGCGGCTTTAGCGCCTCCTCGTCCGTGTACCGGATGTGGAACTGCTTCAAATAGTGTGCAGGCTTGAGGAGCTCCGTGTACTGCCGCCAGCCTTGAATCGCCAGCACCACCAGAAACCCACCGTAGGGCTCACTGAACTTGAGCCTGAACGTAAAGTCATCCACGATCTCGTATTCCACCGGCTCACCGGCGGGGCTGTTGCCCGATCGCAGCCACTGCGGGCAGGATGGCGTCAGATCCTCGTCAAAAATCACATCCTCCAGAGCAAAGCGCACATCTTCGGTGGTCAACGGCTCTCCGTCGGACCACTTGAGGCCCTCGCGCATGTGGAACGTAAACTCGGTGTAGTCGTCGTCGACCTCGTAATCCTTGACGATGTTGGGAGTGAACTCTTCCGCCAGGATGCCAGGGGTGTTGATGAGCGGCTCGTTGCAGCTCACAAAGATCCCGAGGTCTGCTTCACCATCGAGGCTCGCACGGAGCTCGCCGCCATAGCGACCGTTCTCAAAGGTCAACAGCGAGGGCGGCATCTCGTTGGTGATCTTGGGCTCCAGGGGCAATCGCTCTTCGACCGGGGGCAGCTCACCGGCTTGCACCATCTCGGTAAGCATGGGCGCCTCTTGGAACCTCCCCGAGGGGGGCTCCGTGACCGCATCCTCTACTGCAGCCGCCTCTTCCTCTACAGCTGTCGGCTCCGCCTCGGCTGCAGTGGGCTCGGTGACCTGACCCGGAGTGGTGGCTGTGGGCGCACAAGCGGCAACCAACGTGCTCGTGCCAAGCAGACCGCACGCCCGAAGGAACTCTCGTCTCGTGACTTCTAGGGGCTTCATACCTCATTCCTCCTGCCGATACTGATCATGCGACTCGTACGGTGCGGACCAAATCCCGACAGAAAAAGAGTACAGGACCCGCTGAACAAGACTCTGTACTTTTGTATCGACAAGTATACTGCTATGTTGGGAGGAAAACAACACCTCGCTCTCACTTGCAAGAGCACGACACTACTATTGTGACTCGATCTGATGCACAGCTTTCCATTGCTTGTACTGCACCAGCTGGTAGAGGCCGAGAAGTTTCATCTGCGCTTCTCTGCCCCATCGGAAATCAAATTGACCGCGGACAAGCTGCGGTGGTACAGATATAAAAAAGCCCTTTTGCAGCGAAAAGTTGTCACATTAGCCGCCGTACCTACATTCACTATGAGGATATGGGGCGTGACGATTATCCGATAGGCATTATGGGGGAAACAGCCGATTTTGCTTGATGGGGCAACGCCCCCATACCCCTTGGACAGAGATTTCATCTCTGACTGCGCACCGCGCCGACGCTCATCGCAAAATGTGTTTATATGAAACCCGCCGATTCGCTCTTTCTACGGGTGGTGAAATTCGTGCCCCCTTTTTTACAGCAAGTGTTTTTGACTTTTACAGAATAGCGTTGATTTTATTCGCTGAATCGACTATAGTGTTATGGTAAGTTTATATATCCATGTCATCGCTGGGAGGCTTGCCGTGAGATATTTATCCATCAAGCAGACCGCAGAGCGGCGGGGCATTTCCGACCGTCGCATACAGGTGTTGTGTAAAGAGGGACGCATCCCCGGTATCATCGCCATCGGGCGCACATGGGGCATCCCGGACGATGCCGTGAAGCCTGCCGATGCCAGAATCAAATCGGGAAAGTACGTTAAAAGGCCCAAAGAGGACGGCGAAATTTAAAGCGGCTCACCGCTTATCTCCCCAATCGGGAGAGGTCTTTGACAACAACAGGTATACGCTGTTGCGAGTATATAGAGAATGGATTGCATGAGCAAAAAACAAGTGAAAAGCAAGCAGCGTGTAGCCGAGCATGGCGAGGTTTTTACCGCCGAACGTGAGGTCAACGCCATGCTGGATTTGGTGAAAAATGAAACGGAGCGTATCGAGAGCCGCTTTTTGGAACCCGCCTGCGGAGACGGCAACTTTCTTGCCAAAATCCTGCGGCGCAAGCTGGCGGTGGTGCAGGAAAGATACGGGGGCGCGCTCAAACGCCCCGACTTTGAAATGTGGTCGGTCATCGCCGTCATGAATATCTACGGTGTGGAATTGCTGGCCGACAATGCCGCACATTGCCGGGACAGGCTGTTCAAAATCTGGGACGAGGCATACACAGCAAACTGCAAGGGCGACACCACGGACGAGTGCCGGGACGCTGTGCGCTACATTCTGGAACGCAACATTCTTTGCGGAGACGCGCTTTCCATGAAGCAGGAAAACGGCGAGCCGATCATCTTTGCCGAGTGGTCGTTTGTGACGGGCACGAAGGTCAAGCGGCGGGATTATCGGCTGGACGAAATGCTGGACGGCCATCAGGAGCAGATGTCCCTTTTTATGGCGGACTGGGAGTATGACGAGGAAATACAGGCGTTTATCCCCAAGCCGCTGAAAGAATATCCGCCGACGGATTACAGGAGGGTGCATTGTCATGGCTGATGTGGTTCATTCGCCCTACAATCCCGATGTGCTTTCCTGCCTTGCCAACCTCTCCAACGATGAGGTGTTCACGCCCCCGGCGGTGGTGAACGCCATGTTGGACATGCTGCCTCCGGAGCTGTTCCGAGACAAGGCCACAACCTTCCTCGACCCGGTGTGCAAAACCGGGGTGTTCCTGCGGGAAATCGCGAAACGACTCATCGCTGGGCTTGCCGATGAAATCCCGGATTTGCAGCAGCGAGTCGACCATATTTTCAAAAACCAGCTGTACGGCATTGCCATCACCGAGATGACCTCGCTGCTCTCCCGGCGCAGTGTATACTGCTCCAAATACCCCAACGGCCGCTACTCGGTGACGACATTCCCGGATGCAATGGGCAATGTGCGCTATAAAAGCATCGATCACACATGGCAGGGCGGGAGATGTGCCTTTTGCGGCGCGTCCGAGAGGGAATACAAGCGGGACGCAGGGCTGGAAACCCATGCCTACGAGTTTATCCACACCACCCGCCCGGGGAGGATTTTTAATATGAAGTTTGATGTGATTATCGGCAACCCGCCGTATCAGTTGAGCGATGGAGGGGCTGGGCCAAGTGCTATGCCGTTGTATCATCGTTTTGTCGAACAAGCAATCAAACTAAAACCCAGATATTTGGCGATGATAATTCCTGCTCGTTGGTTTGCGGGGGGCAAGGGGCTTGATGATTTTCGGGCAAATATGCTTGCTGACAAAAGGTTGCGCCAAATTGTAGATTTTGAATCCAGCAAGGATTTGTTTGAAGGCGTTGATATTGCCGGAGGGATATGCTATTTCTTGTGGGATAGAGATAATAAGGGTGATTGTTATGTTTCAAATGTTACAGGCGGGGTTGAGCAAACGGAAATACGCAGTTTGAATGAATATCCAATTTTTATTCGCTCAAATGAGGCGGTCAAAATATTGAGAAAAATATTGTCGCAAGAAACAAATTTCTTAGATCAGAGCGTTTCATCGCAAAAGCCGTTTGGCTTTCGTACATACGCTCGCGGAAAAGAAAAGCCGTTCCCGGGAGCAATAAAACTTCTAAGTAGCAAAGGGTTTGGCTATGTTTCTCGCGATGAAGTCACAAAAAATTTGGATGGAATTGATAAATACAAAATCATTATTGGACGATTAGTGCCAAGTAATGGCGAACTCGATGTAAAACCCGGTGACGGATATAGGGTCATGACAAATACGAGGATACTTTTACCTGGAGAAATCAACACAGAATCGTATATAACATTGGGTATGTTCACCACCGAGAATGAAGCCCAAAATTTTAATGTTTATATCAAAAGTAAATTGCCTCGATTTTTATTAAGGCAAGCAATATCTTCGGTCAACATCAATCGAGAGGTTTTCAAGTTTGTTCCACAGCTTGATTTTTCAAAACAATGGAATGATGAAAAATTGTATGAAAAATACGGCCTATCCGAGGAGGAAATTGCGTTTATCGAGTCCATGATTAAGCCTATGGAATAAGGCGGTGACGGTATGGCAGACCATCTCGATCTATATGTGTCGGAGCGGCCGGAATCGCGCCCCATGATTTATGCCTACTCGGACAGCAACCCCTTCTACAAGGGGCTGCTGAAGGTGGGCTTTACGGCGGTTGATGTGGCAAAGCGCGTCGCCCAGCAATACCCCACCAAGCGTCCCTACGGCACCGTCCCCTATGAAATCGTCTTTGCCGAGCCCGCGATGTATGAGGATGGCGGCTCGTTCACCGACCGCGAAATACACCGTATGCTGCGCCAAAAAGAGGACACGGGCGTGGACGGTGAGTGGTTTCGCTGCACCGTGGAGGATGTGCGTGCGGCGTGGGTTGCCGTCAAGACCCGCACGCAGAATGTGGAAAACCGCACACAGGATTTTTCCATGCGCCCGGAGCAGGTGGAGGCGGTCGATAAAACAGCGGACTATTTCCGCGCGGCCCATGCCGAGCAGGGCGGCAGAATCCCGAAATTCCTCTGGAACGCCAAAATGCGCTTCGGCAAGACCTTTGCCACCTATCAGCTTGCCAGGCGAATGGGCTTTCAAAAAATTCTGGTTTTGACCTTCAAACCCGCCGCGCAAACCGCATGGCGGGATGACCTGCTGCTCCATATAGATTTTGAGGGCTGGCAGTTCATCAGCCGCCCCCAGTCGTCGAGCGAGCCGGACATCGAGGAGCAGTACAGCGCCGCCGATTCAAGTCGCCCCATCGTCTGCTTTGGCTCGTTTCAGGATTTTTTGGGCGAGAATAAGGAAACAGGCGGCATCAAGTCTCAAAACGAGTGGGTGCATACCACGAACTGGGATCTGGTAGTCTTTGACGAATACCACTTTGGCGCATGGAAGGACAGCGCGAGAAAGCTGTTTGAACAGGATGACGATGATGCCATCGAAACGGTGGACATGGAGAAATATGACCGCGGCAACGCCGTGGATGAAACCTGGCTGCCTATCACCACCGACAACTATTTGTACCTTTCGGGTACGCCCTTCCGCGCCATCAATTCGGGCGAGTTTATCGAGGACCAGATCTACAGCTGGACATATTCCGATGAGCAGCGGGCAAAGCAAAGCTGGGACGGCGAGGATAACCCCTACGCCGCCTTACCCCGGATGGTACTGCTGACCTATAAAACCCCCGAAAGCATACGCCGGATCGCCATGCAGGGCGAATTTGACGAATTTGACCTCAATGTGTTTTTCTCGGCAAAGGGCGAGGACAAAAACGCCACATTTGTCCACGAAAGCTATGTGCAGAAATGGCTCGACCTCATCCGTGGCTCGTATCTGGAAACCACGGCGGACGAACTCAAACTGGGACACGGCAGACCCGCCATGCCCTATTCCGACACCCGCCTTTTGCAAGTGCTTTCCCACACACTCTGGTTTTTGCCCGACGTAGCGTCCTGCTATGCGATGGCGAATCTACTTGAACAGAGGCAGAATGCCTTTTACCACGGTTATAAGATAAATGTAGCAGCCGGGCCTGCAGCGGGGACGGGCGTTTCGGCCTTAGCCCCGGTTTTAAAGTCGATGGGCAATTCGCTGGAAACCAAGACCATCACCCTTTCCTGCGGCAAGTTGACAACAGGCGTGACCGTCAAGCCGTGGACTGGCGTTTTCATGCTGCGCAACCTCAAAAGCCCCGAAACCTATTTTCAGACCGCCTTCCGGGCGCAAAACCCGTGGGAGGTCACGGTGGACGGCGGCGAAAAGCAGATTATGAAAAAGGAGTGCTATGTGTTTGACTTTGCCCTCGATCGGGCGCTCAAGCAGATAGCTGATTATTCCCGCTGCCTCAATGTCAATGAGGGCAACCCGGAACGTAAGGTGAGCGAATTTGTCAACTTTCTGCCTGTTATCGCCTATGACGGCAGTGTCATGCGGCAGATTGACGCCGAAGAAATCCTAGATATTGCGATGGCCGGCACATCGGCAACCCTGCTTGCCCGCCGCTGGGAAAGCGCGCTGCTTGTCAATGTGGACAATGATACCCTGCGCCGCCTGATGGCGAATGAGGATGCTATGCGCGCCTTGATGAGCATCGAGGGCTTTCGCAGCTTGAACGCCGATATTCAGACCATCATCAACAAATCCGATGCCGTCAAGAAAACAAAAAAAGAGGGCGAAAAGCTCACCCCCAAAGAGAAAAAACAGCTATCGGACGATGAAAAGGAGTTCAAGTCCAAGCGCAAGGAAATCCAGGAGAAACTGATCAAGTTTGCCACCCGCATACCCATTTTCATGTATCTGACCGATTTCCGGGAATACTGCCTCAAGGATGTTATCACCAAATTAGAGCCGAAATTGTTCAAAAAGGTGACCGGCCTTGACGTGCGGGATTTCAACCTGCTGTGCGAGCTGAATGTGTTCAATGGCCCTCTGATGAACGATGCCGTCTACAAATTCAAGCGATATGAGGACTCTAGCTTGTCCTATACAGGCATTGAGAGCGGACACGCTGGAGAGAATGTCGGCTTGTTCGACACGGTACTAAGCCCGGAGGAATACGCCACACTGCACGCTTCGCAGCAATCGTCTATGACCGGGATTGAGTACGACAACAGCGATATCCCCAGCTTCACGGCGGTGGTATCCTATGATGATGACGAAGATGCGGACGAACCTACACCTGCACCCAAGCCCCGAGCTGACCCTTTGCGCATCGTAACGCCGAAATCAACGCCGATTGCCGCACCGAAGGGTATTCCACGGCCGGTCCCAAAAGAGCCGGAGCATCCCCAGATTGCGCCAAAAGCCGCCTCGGAGGCTGACATTTTGAGCATCAAGGTGGGCAGCAAGCTGACGCACAAGGCGTTTGGCGTGGGAACGGTGAAATCACTGGACAACCAGTACATAGTGGTGGACTTTGGCATAGAGAAAAAATTCATGTTCCCTGCGGCTATCTTGCAAGGATTTTTGAAAATCACCGAGGATTAAACTCTTTACATATATCATAGAGCGGTAAATCGCCGTTCTCGGGCAGCAGAATTTTTCTGCTGCTCTTTTTCGTGGTGGAGCTCTTTTCTGAAAAAACAGATCTCGACAGTAAGCATGGCACCATGGCGTATAACCGCACCTTGTAGTGTTCTGGGAAGGCAACCCAAGAAAAGCCAATGGGCGAATGGATTGTGTCAGTGGGCAAGCACAAAGGCGCGATACCCGGCGGAATATGGATAAGCGTCCAAAGGCTGCTGGAACTCAGGTCAAAAAGCTATCGCAAGCTCCGGAACAATGTTGCCCTGCTTTCCGGGATGCTGTATTGCGGAAATTGCGGCGATTGTATGCGCCCCAGGCTATCCGATCGCCTCACTGCCAGCGGAGAACCGATATACACCTATATGTGCGCTATAGCCGGCGAGGCCATTATATGCCCGAACCATTCGATCAGAAGACACGGTAGGGCGAGCATCTGCAGCAGTACGGCTGTGCATCTCCGCACTATGCTGATGGGTCGCGTTGGGGGGTGTATTCGGGGCGCTTTTTTGCGCTTCTAGCATTACCAGCGCATAGCTAAAGAGAGCGCCAGCTAAGGGGGCTTGTCATATTGCCTCGATCGGGGAAGAGCGCAGCCACCACAAGTTGTCAGGCCTTACGACACGCGCCCGCGCACGGGGCTGCGGTAGGGGATCTCGCGAGGCACGGTGTCCTCACTGGGCCGATTATCGCTCGTGTGCACTATGACTTCGTGCAACGTGCGCAAATCCGGACCCGCTTTGCGATGCACCACTATACCCACCTTCCACACGACCTGGCCGTTCGGTGTACGCAGAGTGGGCCGCCAGTGACTCGGCACCTCCAGGGTGAAGGGGAGCACTGTCTCCTCGCCCGGGGCCAACTGCAGGTCCGAGGATAGTCGCGCTTCGTCTTCGAGCCACACGTAGGTGGTTCCCACCCCTCCGCGACGCCTCTCGCCACGGTAGACCTCCGCTTCGGGGTCCCAATGGGCCACATACACCGTATGGCCATCGCCGATGGGGACATTTTCGATGCGCATAAGCACCGCTCGCACTTCCGCGCCGGTCATATGCTCCAATGAGCGAATATGCACATCTCCGCGTAGTGTATCTCCCTCCGCACATATCGCGCGTGGCAGCATCATCGTGAGGTGGGCCGAGCCGTGTGGCGTCATAGACTGATAGTTGCGATCGCCGAGGCCCATCATAGGTGGCACCGCTTCTACCAACAGCTCGCGTTGTGCTTTGGCCAGGAGACTACTGCTATCGCCCGAGTGTGCAAAGGCATCCGCCACCACATGGAGCGTCCAGCGCAAAGAGCATATGTATCCCTGGTGGGTGGGTAGCGCATCGGGCGGTAGACGGAAGCGGAAAGAATAGCTTTGCGTGGTGCCGCGAGGCCAGCTCCCCGCGGGGATCGCCTCCGTTTCTTGGACGAGGATCTGCTGTACATCCCGCTCGGAGGCGTAGGGTGAGTCTGCTCCGCTCGAGGCTTCTGTCCCATCGGATCCCATATCAGCGTTGGCCTGGTCGTGAGAGTAAAAGCCTCGGCACAGCAAATACGCTGTGGCGCCTTTGAGCCGGACGGCGCTCTTGCAGGTGAGCGTCACTTGCGCGACCACGGCCTCTCCGGGGGCATAGCGACTATCGGGATGGTCCATCGAGATCTCTAGCGCTACCGAGTCGCCCCCGAGTCTCGAGACGATTACCACGATAGCCCCGCCTACCGCACCAAAGGCTATCCCCGCCGCAGCCGCACTCAGGGCGCCTACTACACCGCCTATGGCTCCGCGGTTCGCGGCCCCTTGCACTGCGCCGAGCACCAGAAATAAGAGAC
Source organism: uncultured Anaerolineales bacterium (assembly GCA_964407215.1). Classification (GTDB taxonomy): domain Bacteria; phylum Chloroflexota; class Anaerolineae; order UBA1429; family UBA1429; genus CAYOUT01. The sequence continues at coordinate 58,198 of CAYOUT010000004.1, forward strand.
CCGCTAGCCCCGCACCGATCACCATGCCCCGCTGGGTGCCGGTATCCAGCAGGGGGGCGTGCGGCCACCCATCGGAGACTCGGCGAGCCCACTGGCTCCAGCGCGACCGCGTCCTCATCGTGCGTCCTCCCGTCTGTTCGCTCGTGCGCTAGGGCCTGGGGCTTGACTCGATGGGGCACGCAAGCCCGGCGGTAGGCTGGATGAGCGCTCTCGCGCACACATTATATCACGTTCTCATCTCTTGTGTCAGGTCATACACGTCTCATTTTGGTTTCTCCCCCCGTTCGACCGTGATTTCCTCCGATACGATGATTGCCTGAAGGAGTCTTACCACAAGCTCGATTCCGGCAGAGCGAGCGCGCACGCTGCCCAGGCGCTCGGAATTTGCCAACCTCGCTCGACCATGCTATACTGGTTGCCACAATCGGGGCGTAGCGCAGCCAGGTAGCGCACTTGAATGGGGTTCAAGTGGCCGGACGTTCAAATCGTCTCGCCCCGACACGCGATGAGCCAGCCGTTATTGGCTGGCTCGTTCGCTTCTCAGGTACGATCGCACGCCCGCTTTCCCATCGTGCCCCCGTAAGGCGATTGCCCTCAACGAGGCGAACAGGAGCGACTCGGTACTTTTATGCACTGCTAAGAGTCTCTACTATTTACACTAGACTAACGCCTCCATGACTCCCTCCTTTTTCGATCAACGCTCCTTCGGCTACTCCCAATCACAAGCTCTAGCTCAACCACAGCTGGAATCTTGTTTCATAGTGCGTAACCAAAGCGTTGGGGTTACAATTGCTGATCTCTCTGAGCCTACTCCAGTAAGATTGCTGTACCAGCCTGCTAGAAGAGACTATCGTGGCCTCTGGCGGCCTTCGCAGTTTTTGAGAGCAACCTCTCGGACGGCGCTCAGGCTCGTATCCTAATCGAGATGCTAGGCCGCCTAACCCGCTGTGAGGTGAATCTCGAGGATCTGCAGCTCGTTTCCAACTTGCTGTGACTCAGTCAGTGTATACAAAAAGCCACCACGATTTCGCCTATCAAGCTGCGCCTCGGCGGCTGTAGTCACCCGACGCGCCCCATATCTGTGACACCGGCCGAGGGAGCTCTGCATACTCTCCCATTCGCTGTGTCTTGTAGGGCCAGATAGGCGTGCGGGCCGGGGCCGCAAGCGCTCCGCGGACGACGATCCCAAGCGCGTGCTCATCGTGGGCGCCGAAGAGGCGGGGTACAGTACGCTGGAGGAGGTCGCTGCCAACCCCCAGCTCAGCTTGCTCCCCATGGGCATAGTGAACGATGACCCCGCCAAGCACGGCCTGCATCTCCACGATTGCTACGTCCTTGGCAGCCGCGAAGACATTCCCGATCTGGTGCGCGAACTATGTATAGACCGCGTCATTCTCGCTCTTCCCAGTGCCAGCGACAAGACCATGCGCGATATTCTGGCGATCTGCCGATCTGCCACACTGCTTGTGTGGACACGATGACGCTTCCTTGTATGGCCGATCTCCCCTCCGGCAGTGTGGGCGTCGATCGCATCCGTCGTGTGCAGATCCAGGATCTCTTGCGCCGCGAGCCGATCACTATCGACGTCGCCGGCGTGCGTGGTCTTTTGCGCGACAGTGGCGTCCTGGTCACCGGGGCGGGTGGGTCCATCGGCTCCGAGCTCTGTCGCCAGATCGCGCGTTGTGCGCCAGCCGCGCTGGTCCTGTTGAGCCACGGCGAGAATTCGCTCTATCGCATCGGTAACGAGCTCCGTAGCATGTACCCTGATCTGCTCGTACCCGCCGTGGTAGCCGATGTTCGTAACTGGTCCCGCCTTGAGACCATCTTCGCTACCCATCGCCCCAAAGTTGTGTTCCACGCTGCTGCCCATAAACACGTCCCCTTCATGGAGGATAACGTTGCCGATGCGCTCTCCAATAACGTCGGTGGCACACGCAACTTGGCCGAGGTATCCGCCGCCTTTGGCGCGGAGCGTCTGGTGATGATTTCAACCGACAAGGCCGTTAACCCTACTAGTGTCATGGGTGCCACCAAGCGCCTGGCCGAGCTGGTGGTATAGGATGTCGCCCGCCGCATCAGCCGGTGTTACGTCGCGGTGTGGTTTGGCAATGTTCTTGGCTCGCGCGGCAGCGTCATGCCCCTCTTTCAAGAGCAGATCGCGCGCGGCGGCCCTGTGACTGTGACCCATCCCGATATGCGCCGGTATTTTATGACCATCCCCGAGGCTGTGCAGCTCGTGCTGCAGGCCAGTACTCTCGGCCGAGGCGGAGAGGTGTTCTTTTTGGACATGGGCGAACCCGTACGCATTATGGATTTGGCTCGCGATCTCATCGCCCTCTCGGGGTTGGAGGAGGGCGCAATATCGATATTGTCTTCACCGGCCTGCGGCCGGGCGAAAAGCTCTTCGAGGGGCTAGCCTTCGACGGAGAGCGCTACGTGCGCTCTACCCATGAAAAGATCTTTATCTGCCGTAACCGGCAGCATCTCCAGGCTGCCGATGGTCGCTTTCTCGAGCAACTCGACGCTCTGCTGGCTGCCGTGCCTCTTGCCACTCCCGGCGATCTGCGCGCCCTCATCCGTCAGCTCGTTCCCGAGTACACGCCGTCCTTGGCCATGCCTGTTCGGCAAATCTCTCGGGCTGCCAATGTGCCCGCTAACGGCCCCGCGCCGGATGCGGGCGTATCGCGTTGTGTCCCTGGTCACTCGGCGGCGGCCGTTGGGTCGTAGCTGTACGCGTATAGTGCTGTGGGGCTGCTACTGCGTACTGTGACTCTACGGGCGACAACTGTGCCCTAACGTGGCATGGCACATGTGCCGCTTCAGCCCGGCTTTTGCTGTACGCACGGCACCTGCGGGCAAGCCTCCGTTACGCTCCGTACTGCCTAGCTCGCTGATAGCCCCACTCCCCTTCTGCACTTGGCGTTTGGCGCGTGTTTGGGCTACAATAAGGGAACTCTCGGTCGACAGCACCCTTTACCCCTCTACGCTGCGGCAATCCCTCGAGAGTTGGGGTGTTCCATTGCATATGCCGTCGGAATCGCTCTTACACCGTTTGCGGTGCGCGCTCTTTCGCCCACAAAGCCCTTCATCCCGCCGGGGGAGCGGTTGGCCACTCGGCCGCGCTCTGGCCTGCACAGCCTTGTTGGCCCTCGCCAGCCTCGGTTTACTGGCCTGTCTGGCTTCCTGGCCCGTGGCGCCTTCGGCTCTGCCGGCGCCCGCTGCCGAGTGGCCGGAGCTGGAGCCTGAGCCGATCTTTGAGGAGCACAGGGAACCCTCTCCCACACCGTGGCACTATGCGATGCTGTATCCCGGCGCGCCGGCATCTGTAGCCCCGTCTCCAAGTGTCAGCGCTACGCCGCTCCCCGACGCTACCACCGGGACGGATGGTGGGCGGCCGTCCCAGAGCTCGCCTGATGGCCTACACTCGCCCATGCCCGGATTCTACGCACTCTCCTTGTTGCAGCGCGCGCCGTGGCTGGACGTTCCGTCTACTCTTCCCGTTACGCCGCCTTTCGAGACACCCACTACCTCTCCCGTGCCTGTAGCGACGCTCGAGGCGCGGGGTGGCGCATCGCTCGCGGGCGGCGTGTTCTCGCTCATAGAAGATCACAATATCATGCTGTTGGGCACCGACCGCCGTGAGGACGATTATGCTTGGCGTACAGATGCCATCATTGTGGTGGCGCTTAGGCCCGGGGCGGGCTACGTGGCTCTGTTTTCCATTCCGCGCGACTTGTGGGTTGATATCCCCGACTATGGCCCCCAGCGCATCAATGTGGTGGATTTTCTCGGCGAGCACCGTTACGGCCCCGGGGGAGGCCCCGCCCTTTTGGCGGCCACTCTCGAGGCCAACCTGGGGATTGCCGTCCACGGGTATGCTCGCATCCATCTCTATGGGTTGGAGGATATTATCGACGCATTGGGCGGTGTTACGGTGGATGTGGAGCGTGACTTTCCGGCCATCGGCGTGGAGGCTGGCCTGCAAACTATGGATGGTGAGACGGCATTGTGGTACGCGCGCGACCGCAGTCGCTCCGACGATCTGGACCGCACTCGCCGTCAGCAACAGATTCTGCTGGCTATCGCCCAGACCGCTCTACAGCCCACCTCTTTGCCGCGGCTTCCTGCATTCATTAGCGCTATCCACAGCGCGGTGGAGACCGATCTCACACCCGCACAGCTCCTCGCGCTGTTTCGGCTGGGCCAGGAGGTAGGTGTGTCGGGCCTACGTACGCGCACTCTGGATCGCACTATGTTGCAGGATTGGGTCACTCCCGATGGAGCTATGGTGCTGCTGCCTAATCGCCCGCGCATCGAGGAAGCTTGGGCCGATCTCACCGGCCCCTGAAGCTCGTGTAAAATGCGTGATACACGGCACTGTGCTCCACAATGGCCTGAGTCCGACCCGCCGGCGGTTTCGCGTTCACAGGTGCCGCGCCCTATTGACCTCTATTGTAGGCTGAACGGACTGCCTTGGGCAGCGGACTCACTCATCCTCGAGGGATAACCTCATGATTTTGCCCGGTCACATTACTGCTTCCTTGCTCTGCCATCGCTATCTACGCGCTGACTTGCACGTCGTCGTCGTCGCTGGCTTGGCGCCCGATCTGGTGGATAAGACGCTCTATTACGGCCTGCGCTGTGTGCCCAATACACGTGTGCCCATGCATACTCTGCTCGCCTGGGTGGTTTCGACGCTACTCGTGGGGGCTATCGGTTGGTGTATCGCCCACAACCTTCGCTGGGGCGGCGCTTGGTTTCTGGGTTACGGCGCGCACCTGCTGTGTGACTCGCCTCTCGCTGGTGGTGATTTGCCGTTCCTCTATCCCTGGCGCGCCTATCCGCCGTCCAACTCGCCGTTCCCTCTGGCGTACTTGTTGGATATTTCCAAGTGGCCCCACCACGCTCTACTCGCCGAGCTCGTGCTCGTGGTGGTGGGTTTCTACCTGCTGCGTCGTCCTCGGCGGCCGGCGCCCTCCTCTGTAACTGATCCACTACCGAACGCTGTGCACGCTGCTACTCGCAAGGGGCCCACTGCCCAATGAGCATCGCCCTCCTGGCGTTGCGCGCGTAGCCGAAGAGTCTGACACGCTCGCAGGTGGGGGCGCAAGCCACGCAAGGCGTATATCAACCGGCACACCGGTCGGGAGCGGTGTGCCGAGGTGCAGCTTAGAGTCCGGCTGCCTGTTCGACAGTTGGGCTATGTCGATCCCTTTCGCCTCCACTCCCTTCACGAGGCGGCCGCATGAGCGTTGCACAGCTTCTGATGGTGTCTGGTCGTCAGCGTTGTCGCGCTGGACTGTCGGCTTGCCCCTCGCTTCTGGGACATTGTTGCTTCAATCTGTGGCGGTGCACATGATTTCGTCGCCTTTTTCCCATAGCATAGGAGGTCTTGTTTGCAGCACCGATGTTACGGTGCGAGTGCTATCGCTAGTAGTGTTCTAGATAAGAATTATAGAGGGCAAAAGTAGACGTGATTCGAAAGCTTATCCGTTGGCCGTTCCCATTGCTCGTTCTACTGGCCTGAGCCCAGCCGCTGCAGGCGTAGACGCCCGCTTCGCCGGAGCCCACCGCCCGAGCCACGGTATTGACCTCAGCCACCACCCCCATCGCCTTCTCGGAGGAGGCTATCGACGCCTTGCTAGACACTATGATACTTTTGATCGCTACAGGGGTGGGCGTGTTGTTTGTGTGGGGGCGCGTGGTGGTTGACGTGTCGCGAGCCTTGGGGTATTCTGAGCGCCCAATAGGTGGGACGCTCGGGCGCACCCGGCGGCCCGCAGCCAGCGCAGTTGCGAGTGCATAGAGAGGCCAAACGATGAGTACATCCAACACCACTATCGTTTCCGAGGGCTTGGCGCCTGGCGGGCCCTACGACCTGCTCCTCAAAGGGGGACATATCATCGACCCTGCCAACGGGGTGTCGGCGCGTCGCGACTTGGCCATGGTCGACGGTCGGATAGCTGCTCTGGCTGAGGACCTGCCCGCTAGCGCGGCAGAGCGCGTCGTCGATGTGTCGGGCTTGTACGTCACACCGGGTTTGATCGACATGCATGTGCACTGCTTTCCCGGGCACGACCACTATGGTGTGTCGGCTGACGCCCACAGTTTCCGCTCGGGAGTTACCACCATGGTGGACGCGGGCTCTTCCGGCCCCCTGCATTTTGACGCGTTCGTGCGCGACGTGGTGCATGCCAGCCGCACGCGCGTGCTGGCCTATGTGAACGTGGTGGACCTGGGTATGGGCGGTGATTTTGAGCAGGAGGTCAGCCGCATGCAGCCCGAGTTGGCGGCTCAAACCGTGGACGCTCACCCTGACGTGGCCGTGGGAATCAAAGTAGCTCATTTCTGGGTATCGCGCCCCTGGGATGCCGAGCACCAACCATGGGACAATGTAGACCGCGGCGTGCAGGCTGGTGAGCTGTGTAGCAAGCCCGTCATGGTGGATTTCTGGCCGCGCCCCCCGGAACGTAGCTACGAGGAACTGATTCTCAGCAGGATGCGCCCTGGCGACATCCACACTCACATTTACGGCCAGCACATTCCGGTGCTCGATGGGGCCGGTTGCCTCAATCCTACAGTCCTGCAGGCACGGGAGCGGGGTGTGATCTTTGACCTGGGCCATGGAGCCGGCAGCTTTTGGTTCCGTAACGCCGTGCGCGCCGTCGAGCTCGGCTTTGGACCCGATTCCATTAGTACCGATCTGCACAACCACTCTATGAATGGACCGGCCTTCAACATGCTGAACGCCATGTCTAAAATGCTCAATATAGGGTTGAGCTTGGACGAGGTGATCATGCGCTCCACCGTAACACCTGCTCGCGAGATCGGCCATCCCGAGCTGGGCACGCTGAGCGTGGGCTCTGAGGCCGACGTCGCCGTTTTGCGGCTCGAGGAAGGCTCGTTCGGCTTTGTGGATTGCGGCAGAGCACGTATGCAGGGCGACCGCGTGCTCGAATGTGCCCTTACACTTCGTGCTGGCCAGGTGGTCTACGACCCCGAAGGGCTCACCATGCCCGATTGGCAGAGCGCTCCTGGTGACTATTGGGTGTGCCATACGCCCGAGAGTTAGAGGAGAGAACCGATTGGTAGCTCGCTGCAAGGGGTGCCGAGCAGTCGCTCTGGAGGGCTCCAATAGGTAACAAGCTATAGGATGACATAACGAAACCCGAGTGTGTGATAGGAGCTTATCACGCACCCGGGTTTTATCATCGCTCCACTTTGTTAGGGGAGGGGCCCTACCACACGGAAACTGCCGACCATCCGCTCCAGAACCTCAAAGTCGGTGGAGCTGGCTTGGAACATTATTCCCAGGAACGCGTTTTGCTCCGCAGGCATGGCGGAGATGGACACGAACATGGCGTCATCATCGCCCTCACAACCGGTAAAGAGTTCGAACATCCCCTCGTAGAGGCCATCATCGTAGGTGTCGCGGCCATGGTTCGTAGAACACGCGTACATCGGACTGAGCCAGTCGAGGAACGACTCTACGGTATAGTCATCCACTATGCGATTAGATGCGACGAACAAGAGTCCCGGGGCGTCGTATCCATCGAGGAAGGCTTGGATATCAGGGGCAACCAAGAGTGCGGAGCCAATAATATTCCCGTCTTCGTACCAATAATCCCCATTCACCTCGCGCCAGCTCGCCGGCACCTCCACCTCTAGCGCGCCGCTATCGTCATGAACGGTGACGTAATTCATCGTAGGTGAGTCCGACGATCCACCTTGCGGCGGCGACCCTTCTTCAACCGGAGCGATCTCCTCTATGCCGAGCGTCTGCACTACTTTGAGCTCGCGCCCATTCAGCTGGCCCTCCAGCATCTGGTTGGTCTCGAAGCGTAGCACCGTGATGGCCAGGGGATCCGTTGGAAGGTGGCTGCGCAGCACATCACAGTAATCCGCCATGGTGCCGTCGGTGCCCAGCACGAGCCCCTCTAGTTGGACTATAATATCGCCACCGCGGATGCCGGCTAGGTCGGCCGGCGACCCCGATTCCACTGAGGCGACCCAGATGCCCGATAGCCCGCTCTCATCCTGCACTACTTGCCCGTTGACCCCGATGGAGGTGACATCTTGGCCGACTGCTAGCTGTTCCACCACACTCTGAGCCTCGGTGCGACCGATAGCGAGAGATTGCCCGGCCGAGGGCCGACTGGCATAGTTCACCCCCACCACTTTGCCATCGCTCGTAACAAGTGGCCCCCCCGAGCTGCCAGGATTGATGCGCGCATCATGTTCGATGACATAACGCACTGAGGACCAGTCGGTGCGCCCATCCGCACGCGCTTTGGAGACGATGCCACGGTTCAGTGAGTATTCGGGATCTCCCAGCGGGAAACCGGCGGCGTACACCTCAAGCCCCGGCTCCACCTCGCCTTCGTACCATTCGAGATAGGGCAGATTATCCCCCTCGACTTGGATGACCGCTAGATCCGAGCATTCAGAGACGCCGAGCACGCGTGCATTGCGTGGCCGGGTCTCTCCCTCTAGCCAGACCTTGAGGAAAGCTGCACCAGCAGCCACGTGGTTGTTGGTGATGGCCACGCCCGACGGGCTGATAAAGAACCCTGATCCGCGACCGGCGGCGTTCAGTTGCAGCCCAACTTGTGGATCGACGAAACTCCCTTGAGCTTCGATCTGGATGATCGCGCCTTTGACTCCGTTGAGCGTGGATACGGCGCCGAGAGACGTGGACGAGATATCCCTTCCCGATGGATCCTCTTCCGGTGTGGCCTTGGAGCCTGGCATCTTGGAAATGGCGCTATCGCCATTTGGCTCTGAGGCGACATCCTCAGGGGTGGCCGTTACCACTACTGTGATGGGTGTCGGCGATGTACGCCCGCCACAGGCGGCCAGCAACAGCGCGATCAACAACACGTATAGCAACCTGCTGACCAGCGATTTGGACATAGGTGTCTTTTCCTCCTTGCGAGACAGGTGACAGAATCAGCGAGGAGAGCGTGGAGAACGGAGCGCGCTTCGCGTATCGGCTGAGAAGACAGCAACCGCCGTGGTACTACGAAGCACACTCGGCAAGCTACCCTCCGCGATACAGCACAGATCACAGTAGCATCGAAGCACCTTGCATTCCGATTGTAGCAGGAATATGGCGGCGGTCAAGGGCAAGACGAGGATCGCTTTCGGTTGCTTTGCTGTGTGTCACAATTTGCTGATAGATGGGCTGGTCGGCTTGCGTGGTACACTGTGTTGACCCGCGCATATCGGCTGTGATATGCTTGCTTTTGCCGCCTTCCACCGAATCACACTTTGAATGCCCGCCCTCATTTAGAAGGAGTGAACTTCTATGGAGCTAGACCTCTCCACCCTTGATTGGACGCTGATAGGCTGGGTGCCCCATGCCTGGGCCTGGCTCTCAGATGGACAGCAGGATATGCGCCGTCACCAAGTTACGCCCGAGATTCCGGCGCGGCTCCCCGGCTCGGTGCAGGATGACCTCCGACGCGCCGGACTGATTCCCGACTGGAACGTGGGTACTAATGCGCGCCTGTGCGAGTGGGTCGAGCATCGACACTGGGAGTATCGTACTCGGGTGGAGGTGCCCATCGAGTGGCAGGGACGACGGATCATCTTGCAGGGAGAGGGTTTGGATTACGAGGGTTTTGTGCTGGTGGATGGAGTGCCTGTAGATACGTTTCACGGAATGCACGTTCCGCACGAGCTCGATCTCACTGGCCATCTCACGCCTGGATGTGCGCATCAACTGTCGCTGGTTTTCACCGAAGCGCCCCACGAACAAGGACAGATCGGCTACACATCCCGCTCGCAGTATCTCAAGGCGCGTTACCCTTACGGCTGGGACTGGTGCCCACGCTTGGTGCCTCTGGGCGTGTGGGATACGCTGCGACTGGTGCCCATGGGTGACGTGCGTATCTACGGATGCCTGGCCTACGCGACCTACAACACGGCGGCAGGGTGCGGTAGTCTGGCCTTTCGCCTTGATATAAACACTGTCGAATCAGCGACCCTGCAGGCTCGTGTCATCTTGTGTGACGGGGACCGAGTGCTGATCGAAGAGGTATTACCCTGTGTTTATGGTGTTGGACGTAGTGAGACGACACTCGCTCCGTTGGGCCCGATCCCAGTGGAGCCCTGGTGGCCCAACGGCATGGGCGAACGCAAACTCTACCGGGTTAGCCTGCAACTTGAGACGCGCGGCGGCCAGCCGGTTGATGCGTGGAGTGGCTGTGTGGGGTTCAAGCAGGTGCGCTGGCTGCCGTGCGAAGGCGCGCCCGCTAACGCTGACCCCTGGATCTGTGAGGTGAACGGGCGCTCAGTCTTTTTGCGGGGGATCAACTGGACGCCGGTGCGTATGACTTACGGCAGTGTGACGCGTGATATGTATGCAAAACGCCTGCGGTTGTACGCTGATATGGGACTCAACGTCCTGCGTGTGTGGGGTGGCGCCACACTAGAGCGCCAAGACTTTTACGAGCTTTGCGACGAGCTGGGCCTCATGGTCTGGCAAGAGTTCCCGCTCTCCTCGTCTGGGATAGATAACACGCCGCCGCACGCTCCGGCGGTTCTGGCGGAACTGGGAGAGATCGCCTCGTCCTATATCTGGCGTCGTGGGGGCCACGCCTCATTGCTGCTCTGGAGCGGCGGCAACGAGCTGTTTGTCTCCAACGGTGAACAAAAGCCGGTGGATGAGACGGATCCGTGCATCGCGGTATTGGCCGGCGTCAGCGCGCGCCTTGCTCCCAACGTGCGCTTTGTGCCCACGTCTCCCAGCGGCGCCACTGTCTGGTTCGATCCAGCGAAAGCGGGGATGGGGTTACACCACGATGTTCATGGCCCATGGGAAACACCCAAAGATATGGGTGCCTGGCGCGCCTACTGGGACGGCCACGACGCACTGCTCGTCTCAGAGGTGGGGGTGCCCTCTTGCTCCTCGGTAGAGCTGCTGCAGCGCTACGCGGGGGAACACGCCCCATGGCCGCCCAACGCCGACAATCCTTACTGGCTCTATCGCGCCCCTTGGTGGATCGCCTGGGACGATCTGGCGGTGCTTCATGGCTTTGATGCGGCTCGCGAAGAGTTGACACGCTGGGTAGAGGTGACACAACAGCTGCAGGCCGAGGCGTTGGCTTACCTCGCAGCCAGCTGTAAACAGCGCTTCCCCCGCTGCGGAGGTGTGATCTTTTGGATGGGCCACGACTGTTTCCCGTGCCCGTCGAACAACTCCTTGGTGGATTATGACGGGGAGCCCAAGCCTGTAGTCGGCGTGTTGCGGCGTATCTTTCGTGAAGAAAGTTAGGCGCCATCGTTGCGCAAGCCTCGATGCGACATAGAGCCCTGCGGGCTGTGGCGGCCTGCAGGGCTCTCTCTTGAGTGTTTGCGGCGATCTCAGCCGCTATGCGCCCAGGGTTGCGTCTCGCTCTGTACGGAGGAGCCCGTTTGCACCGCCTGCGAGATGAGGATATCCAAGTAACGGTCCTGGCAGGCCTCTGCCAAGGGGTAGGGGCCTTCACCCTCGCCACGTGCATACGCGCCCATCCGGTCCAGTGCTGCAGCGATGGCGATCTCGTCGTCTGTAAGCGGTGCCGGCGCGAACGCGTTACGATAGACCCAGTGCTCCCCTGCGATGATCCCTTTGAGATAGAACCCCTCCAGGTTCCCTTCTGCGCCCGCCATCTCTCTCTGAAAGGTCACGTGTATCGGCTCTCGGTAGGTTGGGAGGTAGCTGGCGCGCATATCGATGATCTCGCCGCGATCGCCGCGCACCAACAGCCGTTGGCTACGCACCCAGCTAAAGTACTGCTCACCGCAAAAGTCGTACACCCCGAGCTGGCCCGGGAATTCGAGCCAGGCGATGACCTGCTCCGAGACTTCTATACGCTCTTGCTGAGGCGGACCGGTTCGGTCAGGCCCTGCCAGCAACGGCGCGCGAAAGGCGCGAGCGGTAATACGCACGTTCTCAAAGCCAGCTCCCAGGTAATGGCGAATCAGGCTCAAGCCATGATAGCCGTGCGCGGCCGAGACTTGCGCCTCCGACACGGCACCCAAAGCCCCACTGTGAGCCAAGGTCAACCGGGCGGAGTGATGGGGTTGGTAGATGTACTGCTCGGCTACGTGGATGCGGGCACCTCGCTCGACGAGCGTCCACACCCAATGCAGCGCCGCCAGATCGGGGGCCGGCGGCGTCTCGGATAGTGTGGGTATGTCGTGTGCGGCTAACGCCTCCAGCAAAGGCGGATTGGCGTCCCACGCCACACTGGTCACCACAAACTGTGGGTTGGTCGCTGTCAGCAGCTCGTCCAGTGTGCGATAGGTGCGAACGCCCCACGCCTCCTCCAGCGCACGACCCTTGGCCGGGTCGCGCACTACGAGCCCCTGGATGTCGTAGCGCTCTGGCAACGCGCGGGCGATACGCAGATAAAACAGCGTCCGCCAGCCGCCACCCACGATGCAGAACTCGGTGCGTTGCATGAGACTCCCTTCTCGCGACGCCGCCTACAGTGGACATGTTGAGTCTAGTAGACGCGCCGTATCGGCTCGCTTAGGATGGAAGAGACGTAGCGATGGCCATCGATCTCTAGCAAGTTGCGGAACTGTGGCGTGGTGAAGGGGCGCATGTAGGCCCGCACCAATCGCTGGTACAGTGCGAGCTTGGTCTCTTGGTGCGCAGGCTCGTAGAACAGATTGCGCTGTTCATCGGGGTCCTCGTACAGGTTGTGTAACTCCCCTTGACCTTCCTCATCGAACACTGTCAGGCGCCAGCTATCATCGGTGATGATGCTGCGCACGCCGCCCGTAGCATCCGCCCCCAATCTGGGAGGTGCTTGCACAGTAACCGTCTGCCAACCCATCTCGGCTTCCTCGCCCCGCGTCAAAGGGGCCACGGAACGGCCTTCGTGCGGAGGAGCGGTTTCAACACCCGCCCAGTCCAACAGACTGGGAAAAACGTCCAACGAACTGGTGAGTCGATCAGTCACCACACCTTGTGAAATCCCCGCTCCATGCACGATGAGCGGCACGCGGATACTGCCGTCGTAGTGCATCGGCCCTTTGGTGATCAGGCCGTGGTCGCCAATCATATCGCCGTGGTCTGTGGTGAAGACGAGAATGGTGTTCGCCCACAAATCGCGTTCGGCCAAGAACCGCACGATACGGGCGATCTGGTCATCGATCATCCGGATGAGTCCGTGATATAGTGCCCGTAGTTGCAACATGGTATGCTCGCTGCGTTGAGCTTCGCGAAAACCAGCAAAATCTCGCGCTCGCTCCAGTGCCTGACAGCCATACTGCGGCCAACGCATGGGAAGGGGTGCGGGCATCTTCTCCGGAGCAAACAGGGTATCGTACGGTGCAGGCGGATCGTATGGATCGTGCGGATTCACATACGATAGAAAGGTAAAGAAGGGTTGGCTCGAGTGTTCTTCCAGATGCCGCTGTATAAAGTCCAGCCCGAGGTCGGTAATATAGGCCGTCTGTTGCAGTTCGGGCGGCAATGGCGAGGTGTACATCCGGCGCCAAGGAGAGGCGGACGCACGCGGCTCAAGGTGCTCGCGGCGTGCCAGCTCCCAAGCGGGCCGCAGGTTGCGGCCACTAGGGCCATAGTGGTCTATGTAAGGCATGGGCCAGCAGGTGGCGAGTGCTTGTGCATAGTGATCGGGGTGTTCCGCTTCGATCCAGTCGAGCCACGGCCCCAACCGTGGATCCTCGGTCGGCACCGATTCATCGAAACCCAAGTAGCTGAAATCCTCGGGTAGCGGCATCTGCATGGGGGTCAAATGGAACTTGCCAAAGCCGCCCGTGCGGTAGCCCTGTCTTTGCAGGACATGTGCCATCGTGGGGGAGTCGCAGGGGAGCATCAAATTATTGACGACCACCCCGTGAATGTCCGATGCACGCCCGGTAAAAATGCTGGCTCGGTTAGGCGCGCAGACGGGCACGTGGGCGTAGCAGCGCTCAAAGCGCACTCCGCGCGTAGCCAGATCGTCCAAGATAGGGGTCGAATTCACGCCACTGCCGTAACAGCCGATGGAACGCGCTGCGAGCTGGTCGGCCATGATGAACACAATATTGGGGGTTTGCGCCATGGGGTCTCCCGTCTCCCGATGTGCTCGGGGCCATCTCTCGGGGATATAGGGGCTAGCGCGAACAGCGATGAATTGCGAGTCCGCGCTAGCGAACGACGGAAATCAGGATAGGTACTGGGCGAATGTGGTGCGTAGGTACTCGAGGCTGGCGTCGGCGGCCGCTTCAACGTCTGCGCCCTCGCCTAACGCTTCTACTTCCATCACCAGTGGCAGATTGGCGGGGTCTGGCGCCTTGGCCGCCAACTCGGCGATGATGGTGGGGAAATCCACGTGTCCCTGCCCCAATGGCGCTCCCGTCCACTGAGCAAAGGGAGCTACCGAGAGGTCCTTGATGTGCGTAGTGATAGTGTAAGGGGCCAACTCACGCGCTGCATCCACCGGCTCCTCAAAAACCCAGAAAGGGTTGGCTGTATCCAAGCGCACGCCCAAGTTCGGTTCGTCCGCCTTGCGCATGATGGTCGCTACCTCGTGGCCGCGATAATCGGCGTGGTTCTCCATGGCCAGCTTGATGCCATCCTGCGCAGCGATGCGCGCTAACCCCTTGAGCACCTCGGCGCTGCGGTCCAACTGCTCATCTAGCGGCGGTTGAGGCGACCAGCGATGCACCTCGATAGTGCAGGTGCCGATAACGCGCGCGCCCAGAGGTACACAGCACTGGCGCACAAAGGCGGCAAACTCTTCTTGTTTGCGCTCGTGGATTCCCGGCTCGTCGCTGCAATAGTTGTAAGCGAAGCCCGGTTCCAGCTCTACGCCGGTCGCGTCCACCCAGCGCCGTGCTTGCTCCACTTGCGAGGGGTCCTGCCAATTCTGGACGCCCGCGTTCACCACGGAAAGCCCCTTGGCTCGGGCTTTTTCCAGCACCCAGCGCAGGGTCTCCGGATCGTTCCACTTTTCGTGATCATGCACATAGAGACTGCCCACCATTCCCAGACGCATGTCGAACCTCCTGTGTCGCTTTGCGAGCGCAGTACACCCCTTGTGGGTGTTCAGATCGCGGGTACAGCACGCGCCCCGTCCATCGGGGCTCGGTTCAGTCTAGCATGTGCAGCTTCTTCTCGCCAATGTCTCAGCCGGGACGCTCATGGCCAGCTTGTCGCGTCCCGAGAGCTCGCAACCGAGAACAACGCCTTCTTGGGCACTTGTTCGCGGCGGCGATAGGGGCGGGATCTCGAAAGCGCGACCAAGTGATTGCTCGGATTTCATGGCGCGTGTGGCCCAGGGCACTCCACTCGATCAGCTTATATCCTCTCGGTGCGTTCGCAGCGCCTGTTCCAACCCATCAATGCGGCCCCTCGTGTTCAGGGTAGAGCGCGCCCATCACGTCCCCCACCGCCCATATAGGGTTGACCTGGAGCCCAATCCAAAGGGGGTGGGGTGGTGAATTGCTCCAGGGGCAGTTCCACTTTGCAGCCACAGCGCGCCGAGAGATAGGCGGCCTCCACCAGCTCCAATGCAGCGAGCGAGCTCTCTGCGATGCGGTAATCAGCGCACCCGCTCTCCGCTTGGTCGATCATTGCCTCCAAGTGGCGTTGATGAGGGGATTCGGGGTAAGGCGTTGGGCGGAATGTCTCACCGCGCGGGTGGGCGGCGTTCAACAGTCGGTAGGCACTCTCCCAGGCGTAGAACTCGATGGTGCCCCCAGTTCCTACCAAACGATATAGAAAGGGTTTGTCTTGCCGCTGGATCGTCACATAGTCTCCCGTGTGCATGACGAGGCGCACACCCTTTTTGGTCTGTACGTAGGTGATACCGGTGGTCTCCACCTGCATGCCGTCGCGATAGGTTCGGGTAGAGCTCTCTGTGGCGGCCATCACCCACGCCATGCTGTCATCGGGCACCAGATTCACAAAATAGTTGAGCCAGTGAATTCCTGCATTGATGATATCCCACTTGTCGCACTGGATCTCTACCAACTCCAGTGTGCCGATCTCCCCTGCCGCTACTCGCGCACGGATCTCGTCTGCGTGGCGCAGCTTGAGCAAGCCGTGCGGCACGGCCAGCGGCAGCCTTTTCGCCTTGACGGCCTGGAGGATGTCGCGCCCTGCGGCCGCGGTGTCGCCCAGAGGCTTTTCGCACAACATTCCTTTCAGCTCCATGCGCAGTGCGTCCAGTGCCACCTGGCGGTGGGAGGGAGGAAAGGTGGAAACACAAACCACATCGGTGGGACAGTTGGCGAGCAAAGTTTGATGGTCGGGGAAAAGCCGGACGTCGGGGTAGCGTGCCGCCAACTCCTTTCGGACATCCTCGCGGAGGTCCGCGGCCGCCACAAGCTCAAAGCGCGGCGAGGCAACCAGAGCATCCATACTGAGCTTGCCGCCCATGCCGCCGCCGATCACACTTGCTGTGTAGCACTGCATATTGGTCTCCTTTCGAATGAGCTCTACCTGCCGTGCGGAGGACTCGGCTCCTTGCTACTCCCTGCTGGATTCTAGCCGCTTTGGGGCGCGTATCGCAAACGCAAAGCCGTGGCGCAGCTATCGCGAGGAGCATGGCGACGGCCCAGGCTGAGGTGATCGGCGCAGACTCTTGCACCAAACGGTGACTCCCTTGCGTACCACTTACGCGCCCACCAGCACACCAGCACCACAGCAACGCCGATCATCATGCTGACTAATTGCGCGACATTCCCGAACCGCGCGATGAGGTTGTTTTGTGTATAATGCCGCTGTACGTGCGCGGGTACCTGGTTGGTGTCTACCCATTGAACTTGGCGAAGGGCCAAAGCCCTACACTGCATAGAAACACAGCACACAAAAACGCGATCTTCTTGGGTATCGTCATAGCACCACACACCGATGATGCCATAGCTATTATGCGGCCAGAGCGTGCAGCGACAGGCGACAGGGCGAAGCCGCAAATGAATCGCGTTGACCCCCTCAGAGCGCTGTGCTACCATTCGTCTCAAGTCAGCCTAGGAGTGATCTGATGACGCAAGAGCGCATGTGTGGTGTGCTATGCCATCCGACGAGCCTCCCCGGACCCTATGGGATTGGCGAGCTGGGGGTGGCTGCACGCAACTTGGTGGATTTCCTCGCGCGGGCGGGGCAGGCGATTTGGCAGGTGCTCCCTTTGGGACCCACAGGCTATGGCGATTCACCTTACCAATCCTTTTCAGCATTTGCGGGGAACCACTTGCTTATCGCACTGGAGGAGTTGCAGTCGGTGGGCCTGCTTACTGCGGAGGACCTGGTGCCCCCTCACCCGTTTCCCGACGACGCGGTCACTTACGGTGAGGTGATCGCCTTCAAGGATCGAGTGTTGCGGCAGTCCTATGCCAGCCTGCTGGCGAGCGGCGGCGAGCCTGTGGGCGACATGGCGTCTTTCTGTGAGCGCAACAGCGACTGGCTCGATGATTACTGCTTGTTCATGGCCCTGAAACTGCATTTCGGCTACGCGGCTTGGACGGAATGGGGCCGTGATATTGCGCTACGAGAGCCAGGAGCCGTGGAGCGTTGGCGCGACAAGTTGGCCTACGAGGTGGGCTATCAGCGCTATCTGCAGTTTCTGTTCGATCGACAGTGGCGTGAGCTAAAGCTGTACGCCAACCGAGCTGGGATCCGAATCATGGGCGATATGCCCGTGTTTGTGGGGCACGATAGTGCCGATGTCTGGGCGCACCGCGAATTGTTTTTTCTAGACGAGCTCGGTCATCCGACGGTGGTGGCGGGCGTACCACCCGACTATTTCAGCTCTACAGGCCAACGTTGGGGCAATCCGCTTTATCGATGGGACCGCTTGCGCGAGAAAGGCTACATGTGGTGGATACGGCGCCTGCAGCACGCGTTGGCACAGGTGGACGAGTTGCGGCTGGATCACTTTCGCGGCTTGGCTGGCTACTGGGAGGTGCCTGCCTCTGAGGAAACAGCCATCCACGGACGATGGGTCAAAGGGCCGGGTGCCGATTTGTTGCAGGCGGTTGAGCGCTCTCTGGGCAAGCTTCCGATTGTCGCGGAGGATTTGGGCCTGATCAGCGTGGATGTGGACGTGCTACGTGAACAATTCGAGTTGCCGGGCATGCGTGTGCTCCAATTCGCTTTCGACTCGGACGCGACCAACGTCCATCTGCCACATAATTACCCTCGCAATGTGGTGGTGTACACTGGAACCCACGACAACGATACGACACAGGGCTGGTTCGCTACGTTGGACGAGCGTATCAAGCATCGCGTGCGGGTGTATACTGCGAGCTCTGGTACCGATATTCACTGGGCGCTGCTGGCTATCGCTTACAACTCGGTGGCTCGGGTGGCCATCGCCTCGTTACAGGATCTGCTGGGATTGGGCTCCGAAGCGCGCCTGAACCAACCGGGCCGGCCCTATGGCAACTGGGCTTGGCGCTTCCGCTCTGAGATGGTGCGGAATGAGCTGGCAGATGCCCTCGGAGCGCTAACGGAGGTCTCGGGCCGACTGCAAGAGCCCAGCTCCGAGGCCTCTGCCGGAAAGCCACTCGTACTAGCGTACGAAGACCCCTAGAACACCGATCGGTTAGCTCACTCGCTGAACCAAGGCGTGGAGCTGGCCCGGCGGATATTGATTTGGTCTACGATAGCGTTACCCGCCTGGCCGATCAAAAACAGCACGATATCAGCGATCTCCTCGGGCCGCATAAGCACCGAGTGGTCCAGATCGGGGCGGGCACGCCCTACCAGGTCTGTATTCACCCCTCCAGGGCATACAGCATGCACGCGGATTCCCAACGGTTGCACTTCTTGGGCGAGCACTTTGGTCATCCCCATGAGCGCGTGTTTGGACGCTGTATACGCCCCTTGGTTAGTATACCCCTTGACCCCCACAACCGAAGCGATATTGATGATACAGCCCCCACCGCCCTGTGCCATGAGCGGCACCGCTGCGCGACAGGCGATAAAAGCTCCCCGCACGTTCACTGCCATAACGTGATCCCAATCGGCCGTTGTCGTCTGAACGAGCGGCTGAAAGACGCCGATCCCTGCGCAGTTCACCAAGATGTCTATTCGGCCATAGTGCTCTGTGGATGCCTGTATGGCTTCCACCACCTGCGTTTCATCGGCCACGTCCGCTACCACCGGGAACGCAGCGCCGCCCTCTTTCTCGATACTCGCCTGCACACGCGCTAGGTCCGCCTCCGAGCGGGCCACTAATGCTAGCGATACGCCCTTGCGTGCCAAAGCCACAGCGATGGCTTTGCCAATTCCGCGGCTCGCCCCGGTGATGATGCCCACCTTCTCGCGAAATGCATAGTCAGTCACAGCGCACAACCCTCTCGTCAGTGTATACTATACTGCTGCCTATGCGGTTCCTGTAATGGGCGCATAGTAGCATAGCAGAGGACCCCGGTCAAAGGCACTTGTATGCTGGGGGCGCAGCGCCCTATGTGCGTGAGAGCGACGCTTTGACGCAGGAACGCCTCTATGGTATACTGGATGTGGCCAAAAGTATGCTGATGAGGCCTAACGCTTGGCTACATGTACGGGGTCTAAGGACCGAAATTCGGCTACTGCCCGAACTAACGGGTGCTTTCTCCCTTTTTCGTACCCACGATGCTCGAACAAATGCTGAACACGATGGCTGTCCGCTGACCCTTTTTGGTAGAGGTGTGATGGCCTGCTTTTTTTCTGGCTTTCCGCCAGCCTCACGACCGGCGGATTGAGTCTAGCATTGTACAACCCCTCACTGACCCTCGGTCTCGCCAGAGGGCACGGTGTCCCCCCGATAACATGGCGAGCAGTGCGCGCCGCAGCCCGAAGGAGGAGCTATGTACATGTACTCGATTGGAACCAAAGTCGTCCATCCGTGTTATGGAGCTGGTACCATTGTACGTATACAGGAAAAGAACATCGCAGATGCCAAGAACATCTATTATGTGATCGATACCGTTGGGAAGCCGATGCAGATCATGGTTCCTGTTAACCAAGCCGAGTCTGCTGGGTTGCGCACCGTAGGCCCCGAACAACGGCTGCGAGGCGAGCTCGCCAGCATGTGTACAGCACCCGATGCTGCAGAAATAGAGTCCGACCTGCGTACGCGCCAGGGTGTGATGCAGGAACAGCTCAAGTCGGGGGCGTTCCTGGAGGTGGTGAGCGTTGTGCGCCAGCTCGCTTTTATGAATAGCCGCCGCCCATTGGGTACGATGGATCGCCAGTTGCTCGATCGCGGCAAGGATCTGTTGGTGGGCGAGTTAGCTCTCGCTACCAGCACCGCTGTTGAGGACGCGCGAGAAGAGCTCGAGCTGAGCCTCGCCAAGATGACGGAGACACCGGAAGCCGAATAGGGCTGAGAGCGCCCGATCTCCACCCCCTGACGCTACATGAGCAAGACCCTCCGGAACACACGTTCCGGAGGGTCTTTTGCACTAAATGCGATGGGTGCGATTCACGGGCGTAGCGGAGGCGCCACTTCGACGGGGTCCGTAGAGAGCTGGTCTGCGAGCTCTTTGTATGCCAGTGATGTGGGGTGCTCGGGATCCGCCGAAAGGAGAGCTTCTTGGCGGCTATGTGCATGATAGAGCGCGCCAGGTGCTGGCGGGATCACCGCCAACACGCCTAGGCCGACCTCGCTGGAAATGGCCGACGGCGACGCCTTTGAGACCCCGCTGAAGCGGTCCACGAGGACAAACCCCGGGGTCTTGGTGGCAAGCCGTGCTGTCTGCAGCCAATTCGAGAAGGTTGTGAGGCGCTGGGTGGAAAGCGCGTCATGTTCGCTGACAGGTGCGATGACCGTGGCGTGGGTTGCCACCTCCTCGCAGGATCTCGAATCCGCGGGGCTGATATCTACAATGACGACCTCGTATTCCTGTTGTAAAAGCGCGAGGGTATCTGCGATAGTGCCGGGTTCAAACACTACAGGATCGATGCGCTCGGCTCCTGCCAGGTAGTCCAGCCCCGAAGGGTGGGAAGTGATGCAGCTACGCAGCGTAGACTCTGATAGCCGGAGCCCGTTACCCGAGGTGAGGCCTTGCAGGTTCTGTGAGGGAGCTAGGTCGAGTATCCATCCGGCGCTTCGGCCGGGCCCTAGATCGAGGAACACGACGCGCCGCTTGGAGGCCAACGCCAGGGCTACGTTGAGTGCTGTGGTAGTGTTGCCTACACCGCCCTTGGCCCCCACGAGGGCCAGAATCCGGCCCAGGTGCCCCGCTGTGCGATGCGCTCGCGCCAAGAGCGCTTTGATGCGCGCCACGATCTCTTTTGGGTCCGCCGGCTTGGCGAGATAGTCGTCTACGCCCGAATCAAAGCCTGTCAGCTTGTCGGCCACCTGTGTACGTGCACTAAGCATAAGAATTGGAACGCCAGCTGCAGCGGGGGTGCGTCGTATGCGCTGGCTGATCTCGAACCCGTCTATGTCGGGCAGCATGACGTCCAGGACCACCAGGTCCACGGGCTCGTTTCGCAGGGTTTGGAGAGCCTGTTCGCCACTGAAGGCACTCCTAGTCTCGAACCCCTCGCGTTCGAGCACGAATTTGAGCATCTCGGTGAGCGCGAGATCGTCATCTACGATGAGGATCACTGCAGCCATTCTCATACCTCCCTGCTGTCACGGCTGTTGCATTGGGCGGCCCTGTTACGATACGTCTAGTCTTTCAGGTATGGCAGCCCGAAAGAGAAAGTGGTCCCCGAATGAGGGGAGCTCCGAACCCAGATTGTTCCCCCCAACGCGTTGATGATCTCCTGGCTGATGTAGAGCCCCAGGCCCATGCTGCGCCTGGCCATGGGTCTACTGCCCTGGTAAAAGCTCTTGAAGACGTGGGGCATCTCGTCGAGCGGTATGCCCGGCCCCGTATCGGCCACATGAACGACTATCTCAGCCTTCCGCCTCTCGAGTTGCACCTTAACCCCGCCACCTTCTGGCTCGAAACGAATGGCGTTGCTGATCAGATTGGCCAGCACCTGATGCAAGCGCATAGGGTCGGCTAGTACCCATGCCTGAAGTGGTTCCGCTTCCAAGCCCAGTTCCACGCCAGCCAAATGCGCACGCGGGGTGAGCCGCCCAACGCTCTCGGCGACGACTGCGTAGAGGTCGACATGCTCGGGCTGTATGGAGAAGCGGCCGGTCTCGATTCGAGAGAGCTCGACCAGGTCATCTACTAGCCGCGCCATCTGGTGGCTCTCCTCCTCTACATGTGCGAGAAAACGCTCAGCGTCGTCGCGAGGTAGATCGCGCACATCTTTGAGAAGGCTTGTAAAGCCCAGGATGTGCTGCAGTGGTGTACGTAACTCGTGCGCGATCTGAGATACAAATAATGCTCGGCTCCGTGCCGCCTCGCGTTCGAGCGTTACGTCATGAAACACGCGCACTTCGCCACCCTCGCGGCCCTTAAGCACTGAGGGGAGCACGAGAAATGTTGGGCGGGCGCCTGAAGGAAGCTCCACTTCCACACTGTAGGGGCCGATCACCATCTCTGCGCCGGGATCAAGCGCTTGGCGAAGTGTTGATGGGCACTCGGCTTCGCTCAAGGCACATGGCAGCGAAAGGCGCTCATCCGGAAGCTCCAGCTGAGCGTACACTGCAGGGTTCAGCCGCACAACTCGACGATGAGGTGCTTCCCCGTCCAGCATGACGAGTCCATCCGCCATGCCATCGATGACGGCGTCGCTTCGCTCGCGCTCATCTACCGCGGCCTGATAGAGCCGGGCTTGGTGGATAGCCACTGAGGCCTGCGCCGCCAGAGTTCGCATGAGCTGTGCATCTGCTGGGCGAAAAGCATCGGGCATCGCGCTGCTGAGGCTCAGCGTGCCCAGATCTGCATCGGCTACGTACAGAGGGGCGACGAGTAGCGATCGGAGCTCAGGCCCAGATCGAAGGGGTGCATAGTCAGCGGCCCGTTGAGTGTCGTTGATATAGATCGTCTCACGCTGTGCGAGAGCTCTGCCGGCGACTCCGACGTCTCGGGGAAACCCTGCGAATCGCGCGCCCGCCGGCGATGGCTGAGAGCAGACGTGGACCTCCAAGCGGCTGCCAGAGCTATCCAGTAGGTGGATGACGCATTTGTCCGCTCCGGGCACGATCTGAAGAGCAGCGTCTACCATGGTCTGCAGCAACTCGCTCAGCTCGCGGGTGCCCACCAACTCGCGACTTATGCGCAACAAAAGGTCGCGCACATCGCCGCCTTGGGGGGTGTCGGCGGGATAGCGGGCCGAAGCATGGTCGCCCCGGGCGGATGGGTTGCCGCCTTTGGCGCTGACGGATGGGCGCACGGGAGCGTCGTCTGTCACAATGCCAACCTCTGGATGTGCGGGTAATCGTCAGCCATTATAGCATCTGTACCAGGATACACAAGCACACGTTCTCACGCGCGCACTTGCCTGCCGACGCCAGCACGCATATAGTCATAGAGAACGTGACCGTTCTTGGCCCGGGGCATGGTGGCCAGTTCGCTGGTTTTTGTCGACCGCGCTCGGGCTCTTGGGGGCCCGTTCGATATCCAATGGAGGCGTGTCATGTCGCTATCGAATACTCGCTCTGGCGCACCTGTGTTGCAGAGGTTGAACGATCTGGATCCTGACGTGCGCCGTGGGGCGCTGGAGGAGTTGATGGCCGCCTGCGAAGCGGGACAGTTTGCTTGTCAACCCCTTAACGATCTCATGAATATGCACTGCCATACCTTCTTCTCGTACAACGGCTATGGCCACTCACCCACCTCGTTGGCCTGGATGGCGAAAGAGCGTGGTTGGTATGCGCTGGGCACGGTGGACTTTGACGTGTTGGACGCCGTAGAGGAGGTGCTGGCGGCCTGCGACCGTGTGGCGGTACGCGCGGCGGCTGGCGTTGAGACACGTGTCTATGTGCCCGAGTTCGCTACGCGGGAGATCAACTCGCCGGGCGAACCCGGGATCTGCTATTTTGTGGGCGAGGGCTTTGTGGGGCAGGAGGCTCCACCCGATGCCGCGCACGTGCTGCGGCAGATGCGCGAGCGCGCAGCGCAGCGTACTCGCGACATGGTAGATCGAATTAATCAGCACTTGGCCCCAGTGCGTATCGATTACGACGGGGAGGTGCTGCCACTGACCCCATCGGGCAACGCCACCGAGCGCCACGTACTTGTTGTTTACGATGCCGCGGCTCGCCGACAGTTCCCCCGGCGCGAGGATCTGATAACTTTTTGGAGCGAGAGGCTGGGCACCGACCGTGCGGCGGTGGATGCTTCCCTAGGCGAGGAACCGGGCCCCAACGAGCTGCTGCGATCCAAGCTCATGAAGCAGGGGAGCGTTGGTTATGTGCAACCCGATGCGACCAGCTTCCCGCCGCTGAGCCAAGTGGCTCGTACCATCACTGATTGCGGAGCCATCCCTTCTTACGCTTGGCTTGACGGCTCTAGCGAGGGAGAACAGGCTCTCGAGGAGCTGTTGGAGTTGATGGTGGCTCGGGGGGTAGGGGTGTTGACCATCATTCCAGAACGGAACTGGCGTTTTGACGATCCAGCCAAGCGCGAAGCCAAGGTGCGTGAGTTGTATAGAGTAGTGGATTTGGCTCGCGCACTGGATCTCCCCATCATCATCGGCACCGAGATGAACAAGGCGGGACAGCCGCCTGTGGACGATCTGGACGCTGTACCCCTTAGGCCGCTGCGGGAGATCTTTGTCCAGGGGGCCAACATTATTTACGGACATACCCTGTTGCAGCGGGCCTTGAAGCTGGGATACCAGAGCTCTTGGGCTGTAGCACACCTGCCGGCCAGGGGCGAGCGGAATTCGTTCTACGAGGCGGTGGGGCGTGCAGTGCCTCCTGGCGCTAGAATGCTTCAGCGTGTCACCAGTCTCGATCCCTGCGCTGAGCCTGTGGCTCTGTTGGAGCAGCTCAAAGGGTTGTAAAACGCTGTCCAAGCTGTCGCTGTGCGACCCCCGCGAGTACGCCAACGTATAGTGCGTAGTTGCTGGGGGGAGGGAGAGAGATGGCAGAGATCGTGGAGAGTTTTAGACAGCGAGCAGAAGAGCTGATCGCGAGCATCAATCGCTCGGGAGGGGTTCGCGCGACGATCGAGGCCCTACGCAAGCAGATGGCTGAGGCCGACCGCCGTCGTGCCATGGCCAAGGTGCAAGACGAGATCAAACGTATGCACCAGCAAACCAATGAGATGGTGCAGGCAGTGGGCTTGCAGGCCATTGGCCTGTACGAGAAGGGGCGTCTCGAGTCGCCGGAGTTGCAACCGTTGTGCCAGCACGTGGCAGAGCTCAAGGCGGCAGTGACGGATCTCGAGAAGGAGCTCGCCTCTTTGGAGGCACAAGCGGCTGCGGAGGAGGCAGCGCAACGCGCGGCAACCGAGCAGGCTGTGGCAAGACAACCAGTTGCCCAACAAGCTTCTGAGGAGGTGGGGCCGCGCGCTCGCCCCATCGGAACGTGCCCCACCTGCGGGCGTCATATCACCGAGGAGGGCGCCTTTTGTCCCTATTGCGGCTCGGCTCTAGATGACTATGCTGAGAAGCGTTTCTGTATCAAATGCGGGTCCGAGTTGCGCCCAGGGGCCAAGTTTTGCTCCAAATGCGGTCGTAACGTCAAGCCGCAGGTCTGATGTTGCAGCCCCGCTCAATCTACACGTCACACGGCGTCTGGCGGTGGATCACTTTGGGATCAGGCAGGATAACACCGGAGACGAGGCTCTCGATCATCTGCTGTGTCACCACAAAGAGTGGAGAGGGCAGGGCATCTAGCGCATACCACGCCCATCCGTCGCATTTGGTGGGCTCCAAGTTGCGCGGCTGTCCGATGGGGGCCTCGGCGACCAGGTCTATATCGATATAATGACGATCGCCATCCCAGAGGTAGGTGCCCACCGAAAGCAGCCGAATTGCCTCGATCTCTAAACCGCACTCCTCTCGCACCTCTCGCCGCGCGGTATCGGCCAAGCTCTCTCCCAATTCTGCGTGCCCGCCCGGGGCAGCGTAACACCCCGCCCCGTGGGCGCCGCGACGCCTACCCAAGAGCACCTTGTCGCCCCGCATGACGAGCACCCCCACACCCACCAGCGGTCTTGGCTCTATTCCCTCTGCATTGCGCTCCACAATAGTCTGCCCCCGCAGTTTGAACTCGTTCTATTCTACGTGCTCTGACATGTTATGCAATACGCAAGCGTGCTGTTAGAATGCACTACGTATGTGTCAGTATAACTTGTACTTTGTACAGTCTACTGATATACTGCTCGTAAGCGATTCGATACCATCACGACGCACTCGGTCGCCGGTGATCTGTGTTTTATTACCCGGCACTCCGGCCGAGATAGGCTTGTGATGTGTTGGGTTGTATGGGATGGTCGCTCCGACGAGGGGCCTCATAGCAGAGTGTAGATGCCCACAGCTAGGCACTCAGCAGAGGACTCACCCGTACAAGAGCACGAAGGAAAGGGGGTGGCGCGGACAGTCAACCAACCCTTGATGGGCTATTCCGGCGGGAACCCGCACTGAGAAGCCTCTGCCGCACAAGGGTGCCTGCCTCAGCACACACGCAAACAAGGAGAGGGACATGCCCAAGAAAACATGGATGCGCGTTCTGAGTCTCGTCATTCTCGTGGCCCTGGTGCTGTCTGCCTGTGGCAAAACACCAGCCGAGCCGACCACCGCCCCTGTCGAACCGACTGCCGTCCCCGAGGCGACCGCTGTCCCTGAGGAACCGGAAGTCGAGCCGGAGGAAGAGCCCACGGAGATGCCCTCTGAAGAAGGGCGCATGGGCGCTTGGGTAGACACGGTGGTAATGGTTGAGGAGCCCTCAGCTGACGCCGCTGTGACCCGTATGGAGTCGGGTGAGCTCGACCTCTATGCCTTTGCGATAACGTCGCCGGATGTGACTCGGAAGGTGGAAGAGTCTGCAAGCCTGGACGCCTACCAGTCCTTTGGTTCCTACAACGAGTTGACCTTTAACCCGTCCGGCCCCGAATTCGCCGATGGCAGGCTCAATCCTTTCTCTGTGCCGGCTATTCGAGAGGCGATGAACTGGCTTATCGATCGCGAGCACATCGCTCAAGAAGTGATGGGCGGTATGGGGGTTCCTCGTTGGTTGCCGTTCAACAACGCTTCCAACGACTATGCTAACCTGGCGGACGTAGCGCGCCGGCTCGAGTTCGAGTACGCCTATAACCCAGAGCTCGCTGAAGAGGTCATCACGGCCGAGATGGAGGCCCTAGGGGCCACACTCGAGGACGGCACGTGGTCCTATAACGGCGAGCCCGTGGAGATCATCGTCCTGATCCGCACCGAGGATGAGCGTCGCGGTACGGGCGACTATGTGGCCAACCAGCTCGAAGATATCGGCTTTACCACAGTGCGCGAGTACAAGACCGGCGCCGAGGCGTCGCCCATCTGGATGCAGGCTGATCCTACGAGCGGAGGTTTCCATGTTTATACGGGTGGTTGGGTGACCACCGTGGTACCTCGCGACTTGGCGGACAACTTTGCTTTCTTTTATACCGATATGGGCCTGCCCTTCCCGCTGTGGCAAGCCTATGAGAACACGGACGAGTTTTACGATCTTGCACAGCGTCTCGATGCGAGCGACTTCCGCACCGTAGAAGAGCGTAACGAAATGATGGCGCAAGCGCTCGAGATGGCGATGCAGGACTCTGTTCGCCTGTGGCTGGTGGATTCGGCGAGCATTACGCCCAAACGTACCGAGGTGACGGTGGCGGCTGACCTTTATGGCGGCGTGAGCGGTGCCTACCTGTGGCCGCTGACGATCCGTCGTGAGGGCCAAGTGGGCGGCGAGATGACTATCGCCACGTCCAATATCCTGCCCGAGCCGTGGAACCCGTTGGCCGGCAGCAACTGGATCTATGACATGATGCTGATCCGCTCCACGGGCGAGATTGCGCTCATGTACGATCCCTACACCGGTCTGCTATGGCCCAACCGCATAGAGCGTGCCGAAGTAGTGATGCAAGAAGGCCTGCCGGTCGCCAAGACGCATGATTGGGTCGACTTGGAGTTTGCAGCCGAGATTATCGTACCCGATGATGCCTGGGCGGACTGGGATGCGGAAGAACAGCGCTTCCTCACTGTCGACGAGGTTTACGATGAGCCGATCACCGCGCTGCGCAAGAGCGTGGTGTACTATCCGGACGACCTCTATGAGGCGGTCAAATGGCATGACGGCAGCCCCTTCTCCATTGGAGACGTGGTGATGAGCATGATCATCACTTTTGACCGGGCCAAGCCGGAGAGTCCGTACTATGACGAGTCGGCGGAGCCAGCTTTTGATTCGTTCATGTCCGCGTTCAAGGGTGTTCGTATTGTCTCAGAGGACCCGCTGGTTATCGAGACCTACAGCGATAGCTATCAGCTCGATGCCGAGTTGAGTGTTAGCGCCTGGTGGCCCTACTATAGCCAGGGACAGGGCGCTTGGCACACACTGGCCTTGGGCCTCATGGCGGAAGAAGAGGGGGAGCTCGCTTTCTCGGCCGCCAAAGCCCAGGAAGCCGATGTGGAATGGACGAGTTACATTGCCGGCCCCAGCATCAAGGTCCTGGCCGCTCAGCTGGCCGAGGCCTCTGACGCGGGTTCACTCGTGTACGAGCCCACATTGAGCGAGTACGTGAGTGCAGAAGAAGTGGCTGCACGCTATGCCAACTTGCAGCAGTGGTACGACGACCTGGGGCATTTCTGGATTGGCACTGGCCCGCTCTATCTGGAGAGCGCTTTCCCTGTGGAAAAGACTGTGGTTCTGCAGCGCAACCCAGATTTCCCCGACCCCGCTACCAAGTGGGATCGCTTTGCCGAAGCGGCTATCGCCGAGGTGGAGCTGGACGGTCCTGGCCTTGTGAACAGCGGCACGGAAGCTGTATACGAGCTGTGGGTGACCTTTGACGGCGAGCCGTATCTCGTTGACGACGTTGTCGAGGTTAAATACCTCCTGTTCGATTCGGCGGGCGAGCTGGCAGTCAGCAAGGCGGCCGAGGCGGTGGAAGACGGCTTATGGGAGATCGTCCTGGACGCCGAGACGACAGAGGCACTCCCTGAGGGGTCCACTCGTCTTGAGGCCGTTGTGGTGTCCAAGCTCGTGGCAGTTCCCAGCTTTGAGGCTGTCGAGTTCGTCGTGGCCCCGTAAGTAGTACATATCAACACTCCAAGGGTGAGGCATCGCCTCACCCTTGGCTTTGCTCTCTTGGCCAGAAAGCGAGAACCGAATGGCGGAGGCCTCTTCGTATCTTTCCGAGAGTGCCGGTAGTGAAGTAAGCGATGGGCGGTCCAGTACTCTGAGTCGCGTACTCAGGTATATACTGGCTCGCACGGCGATGCTCCTCGTTACAGTTGTGATCGCCGTCTACCTGACTATTATCATTGCGAACATGGGCGGTGCTGTAGACGATATCCGGCGGGGCCAGATACGCGAAGGCATCGCAATTCATGTGAGCATGGATCAAGAGATACGCCAGCTCTCCATAGCGGAGCGCAACCGGCTTATCGATGAGCAGGTGCGCATCATGGAGCGCAGGTACGGTCTGGATCGGCCGTTTGTTGTGCGTAGCTTTGGGTTTCTGCGCAACGCTCTGGTCCTAAATCTCGGTAAGGCCGAGAACCTCACCAGCGACAGTGGATCCCGGGAGGTGCGAGCGATCATCCTGGAGCGCCTCGCGCCCACGCTGCTGCTCTTTGCATCCGCAAATCTGTTCTTGTTTTTCTTTAGCGTCACTATGGCGCTCTTTTTGTCGCGCCGCTATGGAACTTTTTTGGATCGTCTGGTTGTGGCGCTCTCTCCCACCTCCGCGGCCCCGGGATGGTTCTATGGATTGTTTCTCATCCTGTTTTTTGCGGCGATTTGGGGTGTTCTCCCATATGGTGGGATGGTTGACGCTCCTCCGCCAGCCAACAAGCTGCACTACGCTCTCAGTGTGCTGCGTCATCTTCTGCTGCCTGTAGCGGCTATGGTGATATCTTCCGGCTTTTCCAGTGTGTATGCTTGGCGCACTTTTTTTCTGATCTATTCGAGCGAGGACTATGTAGAGATGGCCAAGGCTCGAGGCCTGCCCTCGCGGGATATCGAGAGGCTGTATATTCTGCGTCCTACGTTGCCTACTATCATCACCAATTTCGCCCTGATGCTCATTACGCTGTGGACGGGAGCTATCATCTTGGAGACCGTGTTCAACTGGCCGGGGCTGGGTCGTTTGTTCTATACGGCCATCAATAACTATGACACGCCAGTGATCGTCGGCAACACGGTAATCTATGCGTATTTGCTGGCCGTCACGGTGCTCGTACTGGATTTCGTCTACGTTTTGGTGGACCCTCGCGTCAAAATCGGCGGAGGTAGGGAGACAGTATGAGCGGAATAAAGCGACTGTTACGCAGCCTCAGTCGGTATCCCTCTGCTATTGTGGGCGCGCTTGTGATCCTTGCGTTGGTGGCGTTGGCCATTTATACGATGATCACCTTACCATACCATGAGGCGATTCGCATGTGGCGCGGTGGCGAGCAGGTGTGGGCCGAGTACCCTAAGAAGGCGCGGCCTATATGGACGGATTGGTTCACTCGAGACAAGCTTCCCCGTAGTATCATCCTCAGCACCGAAGATGGCACTGCTCAAAAGACTGTGGGCGATGAGGGAGGCACCGGACTGAGGCTGACCTTCCCCTTTGAATACGACTATGACGGGTTCCCTCAGGATGTGGTGGTATTCCTCTCTGCGGATTTTGCGGAGAAAAAACCGCACGCATCGTTCACCTGGGTCACTCCGGATGGTCGCGAGATCCGCATGGGGGACCTCTCAGTGCGCTCGAGCGAGACCTTTCGCCCCGTCCAAGACAGCCGCCTCAGGCGGCGACTGGGGGGCGTGTCTCCGGATGTGGGTCTCTTTGCTGCCCCCGATGAGGAGCCAGCGCGCCCACTGAAGGGTGCTTACCAGATGGTGGTGGACGTGTATTTGTTCGAGCCCGAGTCGGACGTAGATGCCAAGCTGGTGGTACACGGTCAAATCTATGGGGTGGCAGGCACTGATCACCGCCGACGCGACTTGTCTGTGGCGCTTCTGTGGGGCACCCCCATCGCCCTGGCGTTCGGGCTACTGGCCGCTTTAGGAACCACCATTACTACGATGGCCATTTCGGCCGTGGGCGTGTGGTTCGGAGGGTGGGTGGACGCCCTCATCCAGCGTATCACCGAGATCAACATGATTTTGCCGTTCTTGCCGATCCTCATTATGGTGGGGACGCTGTACAGTCGCAGTATTTGGTTGATCCTCTCGTTAGTGATCGCCTTGAGCATCTTTGGCTCGAGCATCAAGACGTATCGGGCTATCTTTTTACAGGTCAAGGAGTCGCCCTACATCGAGGCAGCTCGCGCCTATGGGGCGGGCAACCTACGCATCGTGCTGCTGTACATGATTCCGCGTATCGTCCCTATGTTGATCCCTCAGCTCGTGGTACTGATCCCCTCGTACGTCTTCCTGGAGGCCTCGCTGGCTCAGTTGGGGTTGGGGGATCCCGTGCTGCCCACATGGGGGAAGCTGATCGACGAAGCGCGGGCAAACGGAGCGTTGTATCACGGCCAATACTACTGGATGCTGGAGCCGGCCATTTTGCTGATGCTCACTGGCCTCGGCTTTGCCCTGTTGGGCTTTGCTATGGACCGCATCTTTAACCCGCGGCTGAGGGAGCTTTAAGCCATGGCAACTGACCCATTACTGCGTATCGAGGACCTGGTATTGTATTTCCGCACTCAGAAGGGTGTCGTCCAAGCGGTGGATGGTGTAGACCTGACCGTGCAGCGCAGCGAGGCGATGGTGATCCTCGGGGAGTCTGGTTGTGGCAAGACGTCGCTGGCTAAAGCGATGCTGCGTCTACTGCCCCGGAACGTGCAGACCTACTCGGGCCATGTGTTCATCAATGGTACTGATACCATGCAGCTGAGCGACGAAGAGTTCCGCCGCGATATCCGCTGGGTCAAGATGTCTATGGTGCCGCAAGCGGCTATGAACTCGTTGAACCCCGTGCTGCGCGTTGGCGACCAAGTGGCTGAGCCGATCATGACGCATTATGGCACCTCGCAGCAGGAGGCCATGAAGCAGGTGAACCGGTTGCTGGATCACGTTGGTGTGCCGCTGGATTTTGCCAAGCGTTACGCCTTTGAGTTGAGCGGCGGGATGCGCCAGCGCGTGGCCATTGCGACCGCCCTGGTCACCCAGCCCGAATTGATCCTGCTGGATGAACCCACTTCGGCGTTGGATGTGTTGACTCAAGCAAATATTATGAACGTGCTCAAGCAGATCAAGAGCGAGGTTGAGGCCAGCTATATCCTCATCACTCACGACATCGCAACCTCCAGCGAGCTGGCCGATCGCGTCGCGGTGATGTACGCAGGCCAGATCGTCGAAGTGAACGACGCGGCACACTTTTACTCGGCTCCATTACATCCCTACTCGCAGCGGCTGATGGCCAGCGTGCCGCGCCTGCGATCTGACCGTGAGCTGGAGTTCATCGTGGGGCAACCACCGAGCCTGCTGGATCCACCGACGGGTTGCCGGTTCGCCGAGCGATGCCCCAGCCGATTTGAGCCTTGTGACCGCGAGCCCCCAACTGTCTCGGAGAACGGTGGCCAGGTCAAGTGCTGGCTCTATACAGACGAGTATCACGTATAGGCCAAGGGAGACAGCATGTCGATAGAACTTGATACCGGGAACGCGGGGCAGGTGGTGGCGGACGCTCTCTTTTCGCCAAAGCCGGCAGAGCCGATTCTGAGCGTGCGCAACTTGCGTGTCTGGTTCGAGATGCGCCGTTGGGGCTTTGGTCGCGCGGGGTGGGTACACGCGGTAGATGATGTGAGTTTTGACCTGGGCCGTGGCGAAGCCATCGCTATCGTTGGCGAAAGTGGCTGCGGCAAGTCTACATTGATGAAGACCGTGTTGGGGCTCTATCATCCGACGGGTGGCGAGGTCGTCTTTTGTGGCACCGATGTTGCCAGCATGGCTGGTAACGGACTCAAGAACTATCGCGCACAGCTCGGCTACGTACAGCAGGATCCGTTTGGCGCCTTACCGCCCTTCATGAGTGTCCAGCGCGCGCTGGAAGAGCCTCTCATCGTACACGGGGTGCCCGCTTCCGAGCGGTTGCCACGCATCCGGCAGGCGATGGAAGAGGTCAAGCTAACGCCCATTGAGGATTACGCCCAAAAGTACCCGCACATGCTGAGCGGGGGGCAACAGCAGCGCGTGGTCATTGCCAGGGCGATGTTGCTGCGGCCGCGACTGATCGTCGCAGATGAACCGGTCTCGATGCTCGACGCCTCGGTGCGCGTAGAGATTCTCAAACTGCTTCGGGCACTACAGACGTCACATGATCTGGCAGTGATGTACATTACCCACGATCTATCCACTGTGCGCTATTTTTCGGAGCGCATTTTCGTGATGTACGCCGGCAAGGTGGTGGAAAAAGCGCCAGTGCGAGCTTTGCTGGATAACCCATGCCATCCCTACACCCACGCGCTGTTGGCGGCCACATCGGACCCCGATGCACGCAACGCGAGCGTGCTGCGCGATGTGCCTCCGGGTGAGCCCCCAAGCTTGGTCTCGCCCCCGCCGGGCTGCCGGTTTCATCCGCGCTGCCCTAGGCGTATCTATGGCCTGTGTGAGGTCCAGGAGCCACCCGAGTTCGAGACAGGTTCGGCACACCTGACTGCTTGCTGGCTCTACCGATGAGGCCCGAATGAATCCTTTGCGTATTATCCTGGTTGGATTGGTGCTAGTGCTTATTGGTGTGTTGGTGCCATTTCTCATAGTGATCGACATCATCGCTCCGAGCTATTTGTTCGGTCTTGTCTCGTTCGTCTGTTCTCTGACGGGCGTCTTGCTGGGGGTGGTAGGAGCCTCTTGGTACAGGCGAGAGCAGGATCGCTAGAGCTGAAGAGAGCCTAACACGCCAGTGGAATAGAGGCGGTACTCGAGCCCCGGTTTTGACGGCTCGAATCGGCGGGCTATAATCAAAACACTGTAATGAGAGGCACAGCCCTGGCGTTGGCTGGCCGGTTAGAGGGACAGAGGATGACAACACTCTCGCAAAGCGCTCATCTGCCCGGGAAGCTGTTTGTAGTGGAAGGGATTGACGGCTCGGGCAAGAGCACGCAGCTTGATCTGTTGCGTAAATGGTTGACAGCTTCTGGCTTTTGCGTGGCTTTCAGCGAATGGAACTCCTCACCTCTAGTGCGTGCTACCACTAAACGCGGCAAAAAGAAGCAACTCCTCACGCCCACCACCTTTAGCCTGATTCATGCGGTGGATTTCGCTGATCGGCTACAACAACAGATTCTGCCAGCTCTCAAGGCGGGAGCTATCGTGTTGGCGGATCGTTACGTTTACACCGCCTTTGCACGGGACGTGGCTCGGGGGGTGGATCCTCAGTGGGTGCGCCAAGTGTACTCGTTCGCCGTCCAGCCCACAGTGGCGCTTTATTTCCGTGTGCCGCTGGATGAGTCGTTGCGACGCATCGTACAGGGGCGCCCCAGCCTCAAGTTCTATGAGGCTGGAATGGACTTGGGTCTCAGTGGAGACCCCTTTGAGAGCTATCGTATCTTCCAGGGGCGCATCCTGCGTGAATACGAACATCTGATAGAAGAATATGGCCTATCTGTGGTGGATGCTACACTGCCCATTGTGGATCAACAGGAGGAGGTGCGGAGTCTGATCAGGCCCCATCTGGATGGAGCTCTGCGCGCCGAGCCCAACGCCTGGCGTACCGTCCTGGCCTCCGAACATCTGTCGGGCCGCTACCTAGATGCTTTTGCACAGAGAGACAGGCCACTATGACACAGGTCAGATTCTATGGGCATGGGCTGCGAGGTGTCACTGAGACGCAACTCCCTGGCAGGCTCATCGTGATGGAAGGGCCCGACGGCGTGGGGCGCTCCACGCAGATTGCGCTATTGCGCGAGTGGTTGGAGGCGTATGGTTACGCTGTCTCGTCCACTGGCCTCAAACGCTCCGAGCTGGCCAGTGTGGGCATCGCCGAGGCCAAGAAGGGGCATACGCTGGGCAACCTGACCATGGCCCTGTTCTATGCGGCGGATTTCGCCGACCGGCTGGAACGCGAGATTTTGCCCGCTCTGCGTGCCGGCTTTGTAGTGGTTACCGATCGTTATATGTACTCTCTTATCGCGCGCTCCGTCGTACGGGGTGTAGATCCTGCGTGGGTGCGTTCGCTGATGGGTTTTGTTCTGGTGCCCGATAGAATCCTGTATCTGCGTTGCGGCGAAAAACACCTGATCCCCCGCGTGCTGAACGCACGAGGTTTTGACTATTGGGAATCGGGCATGGATTTCATGGGCTATTCGGACTACTATGACAGTTTCATCGCCTACCAGCGCCGCATGCTGGCCGCATTCGATGAGCTCGGCGCAGAGTACGATTTCTACGATATCGACGCCACGCAGGGTATTGAGGATGTGTTCGCGCAGGTGCGTGATGCGGTGATGGGTGTCGTGGGCCAGCTCAAGCCAGATATCAGTACTCCCTAACCCTCGCCGTAAAGCTTGTTGAAAACTAGATCGAACGCCTTTTGTACCTTGGGTCTGAAAAACCTCGCGTAGGCTTGCGGTAACGCCTCGATCCTCTCAACCCTCTTGGCCAGGCACGACTTCCGATAGGCCATCACGCCTGCGGGCGCCTCGGACTCGCCCCACTGAGCCAAAAACGCGTCGAGCATCGCTACTGCGACATCGGCATCATGCATCTCACCCAAGTGATCCTGCAGTGTAATCGTTTCTTGTACAACGAACTTGCCCTGGGGAGGCAACAGCTCGCGGAGGAACTCGAGGCTGTAGCGCAACCGCTTGCAGTCGATGCGCAGCGCATGCAGGAGCGGAATAGGCGCTCGAGTGATGACCGGCCGATAGGCCGCCACGATATTATGCTCCACACGCAGGTAGAGCGCCGCGAGTGTGCTCATCGGACGGCTGTCCTCGTTATACCCTCTCATAGCCTGTTGATCGGCCAGCAATCGGCGTATGTTGCTTACTATATCGCGAAAAGCGGGGCCGTCCAGATAGGCGAGCATCCGCTCCCGATGAATGGTGCGCTGGGCGCTCCAAGCGTCCAGTAGACAGCGCAAGCTGGCTACCCCCTCGGGCTGTGTCTCGGCAAAAGTGCGCGCCGCGTCCTGTGCCACATCCAGATCGCGCACGGCCCCCAAGGCTCGCGTAGCCTCTCGCAGCCCATCCGCCACAGCTGCCACCCTCTCTCCAACGAGATATGGTGCAAAGATCCCCAGGGCGGATCGCATGCGCCGCACCGCCACCCGCATATCGTGTAACGCCTCGGGGTCAATGCCCTCGCGCGTCCCCTTCTCGTTGCGCAACATCGCCTGAAAGTGGAATGCCAACACTTTGCGGCCGGCTTCGCGCATCGTGTCGGAGGGCTTTAGGCCCACTCTTTTTGCGTTCAGCTCCGACTTGCGCTTTGCGACTGGGGGCTGCCAGTCGAGCGGAGCATCCAGCAAAAGAGACCAGAGATCCGACCGGCGCCGAGCTCTGGCTGCGTCGCGTGCGGCGCGAGGCCCTTGTAACACAAGTTGTGCCCCATCGCCTGTCAGAGTCACTTCCTGGATTCGCGTCGTTCTGTCCCCTTTGCCGCCCAGTGCGGTTGCCAGCCTGACGAGTGCCGCGACACGCAGACCCTCCTGGCGCGCCCTCTCGTCCGCGGGTTCGAGCGCGATCTTCTCGAGGCGAGCGGGGGTTATTTCCCCATTATGCAGCCCCACCGCCGCAGCGAGGAGACGGCATTCTCCAGAGCTAAAACCCGTTAGCGGCGTTTTCAGAAGGATATCCCGGCCCGCCAAGTGGCGGCGTTTGCGATGCATCACTCGCCCAATGTCGCACAGCCAAGCCGCCGTGGAGGCGAGTCTCTCGTATTTGTCGGGAAGGCCGTGGAGGGGCTGTAGCTCATGGAAGAGCTCTTGCGCGTTTCTCGCGGCTCGCTGGGCGCGCTCTTGGTTCAAGTCGTAGCGCTGAGCGAGAGCCTCAAGAGAGACCTCATCGTGTGAAGCGCTCATACACTCGGTTTTGTACAGTCTCTTGAGTTCCAGAGCGTGTTGAAGCTTTGAACGGGGCTCGGGGGCCAGGCGGAACTGGGCCTGCAGTGTGCTGTCGAGGCGCGCAAGGTCGTCTGGTGTGCCGGACTCGAGGAGCTCGCACTCGACCATGTAGGTGCGGTGGCGTCTCCCTCTGGCTGAGACACGCACGACATCCAAGCAGAGTTCTGCCAACTCTATTGTGTCGCGCAACACGGCGAAACGCAGCCGTCTCTGTTGAATAGAGACCAGCTTGCGGAGCGAGGAACCACCCGTAAGCTGTAGCACATGGTCGCGGATCTCTCCCGATGGCCAGCGCGTGACATCGTCGATGCGCTCGGGAAGGGAGATCTGGTACTCGGCGCGCTCCACGATCGCGCCTTGGACCTTCTTGGGCGCCTTCAGCGTAAGGAACCAGACACCGTTTTCCGAGCGCAGCCGGCAGGCCCAACCCTGTCGCAGGAGAGCTTTCCCTGGTGTGTCCAGGTAATGATCGGTGATCCGAGCGCTCGTACGGGCCTGGATCTCATAGCCGGCCAGAGACTCTAGGTTACGCAGCTTCCCAAAAGTCTGGCGATCTGGCACTAGGTAGCGTGCTTCCATCTCCGTGTGCATAATGTGCCTCCTGCGGGCGTCACCTCATATGCTAGAGTGCGGATCGATCCGCCATGCGCAGCTGGATTCCGGTAACAAGCCCGGCAGAGATACGTATTAACTGTCAATCTGAATTATAGCATACGCGCACCTTACAGCCAACAAAACCCGACGATTACTTGACAGAACGGTTATCGATGCTTAGGATAGGGCCAGACTGAGGGCGAGAATCAAGTAGAGGACGCCAGCGCACAGTCTCTGTCAAGGATGGTCGCATAGTGAGGGTGCAGCCATGAGTCTGCTGGGGATAGACATCGGCCTCACAATGGCGCGCGGGCTGGTCATCTCTGAGGAGGGACAGCCGCTCGCACAGGCCCAGGGGGAATACCATCTGCTGGAGGGACCGGCGGGCACTCGCATGCTCGATGCACGCGACGTGTGGGCCGCGGTGCGCGGCATCATCACGACGGTGGCACAGCGCACAGGGCGTGATCCTATCCGCACGCTCAGCATATCCTCCATCGGTGAGATTCTGGTACCGGTCGCTTCCGATGGGCGGATTATCGGCAACTGCCTTGTAGAAACGCATGCCACGGCCTCGTGCGAGGAGCGCGTGCTGCAGCGGCTAGGGCGCGAGCGCGTCTACGATCTTACAGGCAACATACCCAGTGGTTCGTCCTCTCTATCGAACTTGTGCTGGGTGCGCGAGCACCACCCCGAGGTGTTTCGCGATGCTTGGCGGTTCTTGCCCCTCAGCAGCCTGGTTAGCCTCCTCCTGGGAGGCGCTTCCACTTGTGACCAGTCCCTTGCGGGCCGCACTCTGCTGTTTGATTTGGCGCGCGAGCGCTGGGCGCGTGAGGTGCTGGATGCGGCGAGGCTGCCAGAGAGCAAACTGCCCGACGTAGAGCACGCGGGCTCGCTGGTAGGCATTGTCTCTGCGGGGGCTGCGCGCGAACTGGGCTTGCCGTCGGGTGTACAATTGGTGCTGGGCGGCCACGAGCGCTGCTGCAGCGCCTTGGGGATGGGTGTTATCCGCAGTGGCATGGCGGTATACACACTGGCAGGGGTTGTGTCTATGACTCCTGCTTTTCAGGCAGTACCGCTCACCTCGCTGATGATGGCACAAGGGCTGGGTATACAGCCCCATGTGGTACCTCGTCTGTTTGTTAGCTATCTCTACAATCACTCCGGTGGTTCGTTACTGCGCTGGTTTCGCGATACCTTGGGGCCAGCCGAGTTGCGTCAAGCGGAACGTCAGGGCGTGAACGCGTACGATCACTTGTTGTCTCGTATACCGGAGGGACCTACCGGTCTGCTGGTCTTTCCGCATTTTGGCCCCGTGGGCCCGCCTTATCTCAATGAGCAGACATCTGGCGCTATCCTAGGGCTGGGCCTGAACTCCACGCGCGACGAGCTAGTCAAAGCACTTCTCGAAGGCCTCACGCTCTACTTTGCCGCCGGACGCCAACTGCTGGAGCGTGCTGGCGTTCGCCTAGATGTGTTACGTGCTACCGGCCCTGGCGTGCGATCAGCGCCCTGGCTGCAGTTGACGGCTGACGTGTTCGGATTGCCTGTGGAATACACCGGTGTTCTGTCACCCGCTCCATTTGGGGCCGCTATGCTGGCCGGTGTAGGCAGTCAACGATATGCGGGCCTGTCTCAGGCGGCAGACACACTGATTCGAGCCCACTCTCGCTATGAACCGGATGCGCAAAGACACGCTGCTTACGAGGACCGACTGACCATGTACGATGAGCTCTACCCTGCCTTGCGCCCCTATCTACAGTGTCTGGCCGCGACGACGCCCGCTTGATCGGTGCCCACGTTGCGGGAGATCGTGGACCCTTGCCGTTGCATTGTCGAGGAGTGCCCTATGACCGTTGCGACCGACACCGGCTTCACTAGA
This sequence comes from uncultured Anaerolineales bacterium, assembly GCA_964407215.1. Classification (GTDB taxonomy): domain Bacteria; phylum Chloroflexota; class Anaerolineae; order UBA1429; family UBA1429; genus CAYOUT01. The sequence continues at coordinate 97,709 of CAYOUT010000004.1, forward strand.
CCAGAGCAGGAGCTGCGTGTTTCACCACGACTTGTCAGCGCGATGCTCATCGTCATCGGCCTGGCGATGGGCTTTGCCGGCGATACGCCACGTGGCGATACACGATCTCTCTTGGCGGCGCTCTCGCTTCTGATTCTGGCTGTAGTGATCTGGTGGCTGGCCGACATCGAGCTGGATCTGGCGCGCTGGGTGGCCTGCGTTTCGCTCGCAGGTGTAGTGGTGGCTAGTTACCTATGGCTAGGCGATGCGAGCCTCCTCACGCTATTGGTAATCCCCGCGATACTGGCCATCGCTATGTTGGGAACTCTGTGGGCCATTGCGGTGGCGGTATGTGAGAGCCTCGTACTTGCGTGGCTACTGATAATGCCCTCTAGCTCTCTACACGCACGCCAAATGGCGATAGCGCTGCTCACCATCTGGGGCAGCTTGGGCGCTACGCTGGCGCTAGTGCGCCTGGCACACGGGCTGGCCTCTTGGTCGTGGGAGCACTATCAACGCGCACAGGTCATTCTGGGCGAGGCACGCGAACGGCAGGCGGACCTGAAACAGGCTTTGGACGACCTCGCTCATGCCAATAAGCAGTTGGCGCTGGCAAACGAGCATCTGGCTACCGCGCGGCTCATCGCCGAGGAGGCGCAGAAGGCGAGGGCACAGTTTGTCTCCAAGGTTAGCCACGAGTTCCGCACGCCGCTCAACATGATTATCGGCTTGACCGACTTGCTCATGGAGACTCCGGAGATCTACGGCCAGGACCTGCCCCCTGCGCTGCTGAAGGATCTGGAGATCGTTCACCGTAGCTGTGAGCATCTCTCTGGGATGATTAACGACGTTCTGGATCTGTCACAGATCGAGGCGGAGCGATTCGCTCTGCGACGCGAGCAGGTGGATCTCATGGAGGTGGTGGAACAGGCCATCAGTGTGGTGCGCCCCCTCATCGACAAGAAGGGCTTGTGGCTCACACTGGATGCTTCAGCACCAACACTAGGGGCTTATTGCGACCGCACGCGTATCCGCCAAGTGATCTTGAACTTGGTGAGTAACGCGGCTCGCTTCACAGAGATAGGAGGCATTACGATACGGGTGGAGCACAAGCCAGACGTTGTGCGCCTGTGTGTTGTGGATACTGGGCCGGGAGTGCCCGAGGAGGACGCAGAACGCATCTTTGAGCCGTTCTACCAGGGGAGTAGCCTGGAACGTCGCAACGCCAGTGGGAGCGGCTTGGGCCTGAGTATCAGCCGGCAGTTCGTAGAGCTTCACGGCGGCCGAATGTGGCTCGAATCCAGTCTGGGTAGTGGCTCCGCTTTTTCTTTTGAGCTCCCCACCAGGCCCGCGCTGTTGCCTCTGGCTCGGCCCGAACGTTGGATTTCGGAGGCATGGCCTTGGGTGGAGCGCCGCGCGCGCTTGGGGATGTCGTTGGCAAGCCTCAATCCCAGGGTGATCCTCCACGACCAGACGGGCGAGTTGCTCCCCATCGTTTCGGGGTATGCGGAGGACGTAGAGTTTGTGCCCAGCGATACGCTGTTGCACGCACGTCGATTGTTGGAGGAGGGCGGCGCGCAAGCCCTCATTCTGAACGCTTGCTTCCCAGGCCAGCTGACTGCACTCCTGAACCAGGCGCGCGCCGTATTGCCCGATCTGCCCGTTTTGGGTTTCTCACTGCCGCCGAGCGCCGAGCACGCGCTGGCAGCCGGCGCATCGGCTTATCTCGTGCGCCCTATGACGCGGACGCAGTTGGCGCACGCCATCGCCGATCTCGGGCAACCTGTACATAGAGTGCTTATCATCGATGATGAAGCGGATGCTCAGCGCCTTCTCACACGTATGCTACGCGCGAGCGATCCGGACATCGAGGTGATCGTGGCGTCGGACGGCGAGGCGGGGCTAGCGGCGATGCGCGAGGAGCAGCCCGACCTTGTGTTGTTGGATATTGTGATGCCCGACATGGACGGTTGGGAAGTGCTATCCCGACGCGCGGAGGATGCGGTAGCGAACAAGATCCCCATCATTGTGATCTCGGCCCAGGATCCGCGATCACAGCCGTCGACGAGCCCCTATATAATGGCTGCTATGGGGGAGGGGTTGTCGCTGGGCAAGGTTTTGCTCTGTATCAGGGCGCTGTGGGAGTTGCTGAGATGGCCAGGCGATGCGCATAGTCTAGAGCAGTTAGAAACTCCTGACGGCGAACTGGTTTCATCAGACAGCACGCGGCCCCAAGCGTCAACGCAAGTTCCTTCTCCCTGACGACGGAGCAGACTACTACCGGAATTGTCTTGGTGTCAGGGTGCTCGTGCAACAATGCGAGAAGCTCCCAGCCGTCCATATCCGGTAACATCACGTCAAGCACGATGATGTCGGGGTTTGCGGTCTCAACTCGCTCAAATACCTCTCGCCCGGTCGGGGCGTGCACGATTTGGTAGCGGGTGCCACTCGTGTAGCGACCGAAAAAGTGTACGAGATCGGTGTTGTCGTCTATCACGAGTACCGAGACGCTAGAAGCCAGTGGGAGACTGAGGATCAGGGAGTCGCTCTCGGCGCTGCGGAGCACTTGCAGCGTGCCGCCATGAGCGCCCAGCAGCTCTTGCACCAAGCCCTGGCGCGGGAGGTCAGCTGCGTAGGATGGCGTTGCGTTCAACACCACTTGGACCCCGTGCTGGGCGTATTGCGCAGAGATCTGCACACTCCCGCCTTCCATAGCCGATATGAGCCCGGTGGCAGTTTTCAGGAGGATCTGCCGCAGTGCGGAGGGGTGGATGGGCACGAGCGCATGAGGGATGGCTTTGTCGACAGACACAGTGACGCCCTGCGACGAGGACACCATGCGCACCAGATCGGCCACGCTGCCCAGCACCTTTTTTAGGTCGGATGAGGCGCCGGGGGCGCTCTTCTCCAGAGCTGCCAGCTCCTCTTTGATCTGAGAGCGCCACGCTACAGAGTCGACATCCTGCCCGGCTTGCAGACGCGATGTCTCGCCTACCGTAGGCGCATCCGACGGCCACCACTGTTGCCACAGACGTAGCGCCAGCGCGTGGATCGCACCGGACTGTTCGCGGCGCAGATGTCTAGAGGTGATCCCCAGGAGTTCCGCTGCCTCCTCTTGGGTTCGCTGGGCGATATAGCGCAAGTGGAGGACTTTGTACAGGCGCTGGATGTGTGCCGCAGGGGGCACGTCGGCATCAGGTTGCATCGCATCCACCGCCTGCCTGAGCAACTCTTGGAGATGACCCTCACGATAGGGGGAGACCCCCAACACGTCGACTAACAATTGGCTCGGTGAGGAGCAAGGGTCGTACAGCCGGTTAAGCGCTTCGCGCAGGTCTTTTTCGAACTGCCCAAACAATGCCATGTCCTAATGATGTCCTCTGCTGGGCCGTACTGTGCCCTTGTCGGAGGTATACCAAGTCGATAGACTGAGGTCGTAAGTCATACCTCTTGTGTTACTTTGAGCCTTGATCTTGGCTCGGACCTATAGCCTTCTGTTTCGATCCGCTAGTGTCACAGACGCATTGCGGGGCACCTGTGCTTGGGTTGTGTCGCGATGGGTGCAAAGCGAGAAAGATACTGGCGCAACAAGCGCACGCCAAGAGGGCTCCCCTCGTCTGTGAAATCCCATTTTAGCACGCCCGGCGGGGCAGCGCAATACGGAATACGTTTGCACGTTACAGGGCACAGCGTATCCAAGGTAGTATGGCGCACTTGCTCGGTAGTACAGTCTCCTCGCGCAGAGTGGAACGAACTTCTTATCCAGCTGCGCTTACGCCTCAAGGTTCACGGTGTATCACGGGTACGATCCGAAATCGGTCGACAAGGAGGTGACCAGAAGACGGGAACTTGTCGTACGGCTCAGTCGCTACGATCCACCAGTACGAGTCCAGAAGGAGAAGCAAGATGAGTAGCAGGTTCAGTAGACGGGACTTTTTGCGGGGCGCGGCCATCTCAGCGCTCAGCATGGGCGCTTTGGCGATGGCAGGCTGCCAGCCGACGGAGGCACCGGCAGGCCCTCAGGCGCCGGCGGCAGAGGATGGGGAGGCGGCTGCTCCAGCGGGGGATGTGATCAATCTTCGCTGGGCGTTGAACCATGGGGCCATCGAAATGCCCCAGTTTGAAGAGGTTCTGGAGAATTTCCACGACGCCAACCCCAATATCAGGGTTGAGATGTTCAATATCCCTGATTTGTACTACGAGGCTATCAACACGCAAGGTGTTGGCGGGGACCTGGCCGATGTGATTTATGTTCGTAGCTATGACACGCAGCCCTTTGCATACAAGGGCTGGATCATCGATCTCGAGCCGTTCATCGATGCCGCGGGGATCGACACAGATGACTTTTGGCCAGCCCATATCGCGCAGATGAGCTTTGATGACAAACTGTACTGTCTGCCGTATGATTTCTCGAACCTCGCCATCTATTATAATGCAGATCTCTTTGATGAGATGGAGATTCCCTACCCAGATGGCTCGTGGGATTGGAATGATGTTTCGGAACTCGCGGTCCGGTTCGTGGAGAAAGAGGGTGGTCGCCAGACGCGCTGGGGGCTGACGATTCGCACCGATGTGTGGACGTTCCCCGGGCTGCTGTACTCTCATGGTGGAGGGTTGTTCACTGAAGATAACCGGTGCGTTATCGATTCAGAGGAGAACCGCCAAGTCGTTCAGATGCTGGTGGACATGCGGAAACAGGGAGCTTTCCCCGAGGCGGGCGCCCTTCCGGAGGGGGTCGATGCCTTTGTGACCGGCATGATCGGTATGGAGTGCAACGGTTCGTGGGCGCCTCCTGGCTTTAGAGAGCGTATTGGCGATAGGTTCCGCTTTGATGTGGCGCGGTATCCAAAGGGCTCGACGGGCAAGAGCTCTGTGTCAACTGCCGGTGGTTCCTGGTCGGTGACAAGGGACACGAAGGATCGCGATGCAGCCTTTGCTTGGCTCAATCACCTCACCAGCACCGAATCTTGTATTATACTAATCTCCGAGCCGGTGCGGAGTGTGCCCGGCCGCAAGTCGGCGGTTGATGAGTGGGTCAAGAACGCTGAGCTGCAGGGAGACCCAGCGAATGTCAAGGTGCTGGCCGAGCAGATGGAGGACGCGTTCAATCTGGCCTATCCGCCCTACTGGAAAGACTATGAGGTGATCTACTTTAACCGGGTCGTACCCCTTATCAATGGCGAATACTCGGAAGAGCCGGACATCGGCGAAGTGCTGGCGCAGGTCCAGGCTGAGGTGCAAGAGGTTATCGACGACTTTTACGCAGACTGATAGGCTGGCCCGGTACTGTGGCGCGTGTGAGGACTCGCTAGAGCCCTCACACGTGCTCCTTTGAATAGCTACACTCATCAAGTCGTCAGCAGTAGAGGGTGAAATGGCCGCTAGACGGATAAGCTTGTCCAAGCGTGAGGCGATCGAGGGCTACGTTTTCCTGTTGCCTTGGATCATTGGCTTCCTGCTTTTCTCGCTCGGGCCAATTTTGGCGTCGGTGTACCTGAGTTTTACGCGGTATCGCGGAGCCGGAATACCCGAATGGATCGGTATAGCAAACTTTCAAAAGATGTTCACGGCAGATCACTTGTTTTGGCAGTCTCTCAAGGTGACAGCCATCTATGCAGTGGGGTATCTACCGCTCGGGTTGGTGTTCGGCTTCAGTATCGCTTTGCTGATGAACCAGAGAGCACATGGTATATCCGTGTTTCGCACAATCTATTACACTCCGGCCGTCGTTTCCGGCGCCGCAGTAGCTATCTTGTGGTCTTTTGTGTTCCATCGCGATTTCGGAGTGCTCAACAGCATACTCGCATGGTTTGGGGTGAACCCTATTGCTTGGCTCAGCAACGAACGATATGTGCTGCCGGCATTCATTATTATGGGGTTGTGGGGTGTTGGGGGCGGAATGATCGTGTATCTTTCCGGTCTACAAGCGATCCCAACGGAGCTCTATGAGGCGGCGTCTATCGACGGGGCCAACTCCTGGCGCCGCTTCTGGTCCATCACTATCCCGCTCATGACTCCTACGATCTTTTTCAATCTCATCACGGGCCTCATCGGCACGCTGCAGATATTCTCTACAGCCTACATCATGACACAAGGTGGGCCCAACTATGCGACCTATTTTTACAGCCTGAACATCTATAATACGACATTCCGTTCGCTGAACTTTGGCTATGCGGCGGCACTTGCCTGGATGTTGTTCATTTTGATTCTGGTGCTTACGCTGCTGGTGTTCAGCTCATCAAGGCGCTGGGTCTACTACGCCGGGGAGAAGGAGACTGGAGGATGAGTAGAGCGTATGTAGCACAGGGTACGGAACGGAACTTGCGCCGCCGAGCGACTGACAGAGTGATCGGTGGCCATCGCCGTACAGGACTTGAGATGATCATCACCTACGTGCTTCTTATCTCGGGAGCCGCCATTCTGATGATCCCTTTTTTCTGGATGCTGAGCACGAGCTTGAAGCCGCTCGACGAGGTCTACGTATACCCAATCAAATGGATACCGAGCAAGCTGGTGTGGCAGAACTATGTAGAGGTGTTCCAGAGAACGCCTTTTGCGCGGTATCTTTTGAATACCGCTTATATCAGTGTCGTCGGTATCTTTGGCAACCTTCTCGGCAGCTCGTTTGCAGCGTTCAGTTTCGCGCGGCTACGGTATAAAGGCAGAGATGTGCTGTTTCTCATCATGATTAGCACGATGATGGTCCCCGGTTGGGTCACGATGGTGCCAACGTTTATACTCTTCAAAGAGTTGGGATGGCTCAATACCTTCAAACCCATTCTGGTTCCACAGTTCTTTGCCGTGCCTTTCTACACGTTCCTACTAAGACAGTTCTTTCTCGGTATCCCAACAGAGCTTGAGGACGCGGCCCGCATTGACGGGGCCACTACCCTCAGAATCTTTGCCCAGATCATGCTACCGCTGGCCAAACCCGCTCTTGGGACTGTTGCCATCTTTTCCTTCTTTTCCCACTGGAACGAACTGCTTGGGCCGCTAATCTATCTGCAGAGCCAGAACAAGCTCCCTGTCTCGGTTGGTATCCTGAGTTTTCGGAGTGAGCAGTATGCCAACTTTGCCAACATGATGGCTGCGGCTTGCATATCGATGCTACCTTGTCTCGCCTTGTTCTTCTTTGCCCAGCGGCTCTTCATCCAAGGCGTGGTGATTACTGGGGTGAAGGGCTAAGCTAGGCGGGTGAGGTACTCTCGTATTACGTGCTGTACTGGTGTCGCTGCTGTCGCCTGTTTTCTGTAGGCGACAGCTCTCTATCCACTGAAAGGGAATCTGTATGAAAGTGGCGATTGTCGGTACGGGCAACGTTGCGCGTAAGAACTATTTGCCCTTTATCGCGGCTCACGAGGACGTCTCGCTCACGTATTTGAATCGAACTCGGAGCAAAGCAGAAGAGGCGGCACAACAATACGGCGGCCGGGTGGCCGATTCAGTAGAGGACTTGATGGCGGATGATCCCGATGCCGTATTTGTTCTGACACAGGAGACAGAACGCTACGATGTTGCGTGTTCTTTGCTCAGACTCAAGCCGAAGCGCCTGTTCTTTGAGAAGCCGCTCGTGGCTCAACATGGCCAAGCTGATGTAGTAGAGGACGACTTTTACAGAGCAAAAGACGTTCTGAAGCGCGCCAAAGAAGCCGGTACCGAGACAGCGATGGTGTTCAACTACCGCTTTTTTGACCAGTCGGTTCGAGCGAAGGAGTTGTTGGACACAGGGCGTTTTGGCAAGCCGGTGCATTTCACAGGGCTCGTTCATTATGCGTGCTGGAGCCACTGTATCGACCTGCTTCTTTACTTTGTTGGGTCTCCTGCGGAGATCAGTGCATTCGGTAGCCAACAGAAGCGCCTTTGCTGGGGAACACATTGCGCATCCGACGTGGTTGCGGCCGTCCGTACCGAGGACGATGCCACCGGCTCTATCATCGGCACCTGTGGCATTGACCAAAAGCTTCCCCTTTACGAGATGAGTTTTTGTTATGAGGGGGGGCGTATCAGTATGCGCGATCTCGATGGCCCCATGGAGGTTGTGGATTATGGCACTCGGTGCCATGAGTTACACACACTGAGCTTTGATGTGTCTCGCTGGGATCAGTACAACGCCTCATTCGGCAGGTCTATCAACGCTTATCTCGACACGGTTAGAGATGGCGCTCCTCCGCCCATCCCGGGCGTCGCTGGCTTGAGAGAGCTGCAGTTCGAGGCAGCAATTCGTCGTTCAATCGCACAAGGATGCCCTGTAGATGTAGCCAAGGAGTTCCCCATCGAAGCAGACTTGGCTGGCACACAGTAGGTAGGGCGTTAGTATCGTCACCACACGGATTCCTCTGGCAAGGATACGAAAGGCAGAGCAGCATGCGCACGCTTAGGCTGGATGGAGGCAGTTCGATCAGCGTTGTCGAGGTGCCGGACCCTCATCCCGTGGAGGGCGAGGTCGTGGTCCAGACGGCTGTATCGGCATTATGTGGAAGTGAGCTGCATACATATCGGGGCAAAGGCAGAGAGACTGGTAATTCGGGGCACGAGGCTGCGGGGACAGTGCTCGAGATAGGTCCTGGTGTCACTAGCTTGACTGTCGGGCAGCGGGTTGGTCTGAGCGGAGTGGTTGGATGCGGGCACTGCGAGTATTGCGCAAAAGGGCAATACACATGGTGCGAAAACCGCCTTCCCTACGGTGATATGCACGCTGAACGAATTCTGACTGCTGCCCATGGATGCCATGTGCTACCCGATGACGTGCCCTGGGATGTAGGGGTGCTGATCACGGGTGACGGCTTCGGTGTTCCCTATCACGCTTCGAACAAGATAGCGGATGCTTGGATTGGGACCGTGGCCATCTTTGGGGCGGGTCCGATCGGTTTGGGCAACGTTTTGATGCAATCTCATCTCGGCAGAGAGGCCATCGCAGTTGATGTGACACCTGCACGGCTTGATCTGGCCAGAAAACTCGGAGCGCAGCACGTTGTTGACGCCACCCAAACCGACTCGGTGGCCGAGGTGCGACGCCTTACGCGGGGGTATGGCGCCGACGCGTGTATAGAGGCCGCCGGACGCCCTGAGACATTGAAGCAGTGTTTTGCTGCAGTGCGCACGAACGGCAAAGTAGTGATGATAGGTGAGCAGCCCAGCGTGGACCTATCGCCGAGTGAGGACTTTATCAGGCGAGACATCTCGGCGAGCGGCTCATGGTTCTACCACTTTTGCGAGTTCCCAGAGATGCTGAGACTCTACAGGGAGGGGCTCCCTGTAGCTAACTTGGTGACGCATCGCTATCCGTTTGAGCAGGCGGGGGAGGCATTCCGTGAGTTTGCTGCCGGTCGTACAGGCAAGGTGATCTTGGCGATGTCCTTCTAGGTTTTGCCATTGAGAAGATACACAAGGTCGTCTGGGTGCCGGGGGCCAGTTTCCACCTCGCCGAAAGTTGCCCCTACGAAAGGAGCCGGATATGCAACTCAGCTACGAACGTTACCTCGATCAAGTGCTGGGTGGTTGGATCGGCAAGTCAGCAGGGGGCGCTATAGGGGCGCGCTTCGAGGGCAACAAGGATTGGATCGAGATCAGCCCCGAGGAGATGTTCCCCGATGAGATGCCGCCCAACGACGATCTCGACCTTCAGGTGCTCTGGCTCAAGGTCTTGGAGGAAAAAGGCTCCGCTATCACGTCCGACGATATGGCGCACGCCTGGCTCGAGGGATGCTGGTATCCGTTCAACGAATACGGCATCTTTCGACGCAACTGGCGACTCGGCATCCATCCTCCTATGTCGGGCCGATTCACTAACCAGTTTTGGGAGACGGGCGAGGGGTGCCCCATCCGATCCGAGATATGGGGCTATGTATTCCCCGGAGCGCCCGATCTAGCCGCCCACTATGCTTACATGGACGGCACCTTGGATCACACAGAGCAGTCGGTTGGGGCGGAGATGATGCTCTCTGCCATGGCCTCTATGGCCTTCTTTGTTCCCGATGTGCGCCGCTTGGCGTCCATGTTCCTCCATTACTTGCCCTCGGGGTCCCCCATCGATCGCCTGACACGTGCAGCCTTTGATTGTCACGATCGAGGACTGTCTCTGCGCGAGGCCCGCGAGCGACTCATGTTGCTGGCGGGGCACCCGGAGGCTTGCGATTCGCAGACTAACGTGCCTTTCACTTTCTTGGGCTTGCTATACGGGGGCGGCGACCTGCAAGAGACTATGCTGGCCGCACTACGCTGTGGCTATGACACCGACTGTACGCTAGCTAGCGCGGCAGCGCTCGTTGGACAGATTCTGGGTGCCAGTCGCATTCCACAGGCGATCAAGGGCCCAGTGGGCGACGAGTTGGTGATGGGAATCCAGTATCGCCGTCCGGAGATGACACTCTCCGCTCTAGCCCGCGACACGGCGCGCATGGGTGTGTTGCTGAGCATAGAACAGGACACTGGCGTTGAGATAGTGGATGCACCGGCGATGCAACCCCTGCCCGAGACGGCTCGCAAGCCGGCCACCTGGCTCACAGTGGATTACGAGGGACTGCCTGAAGCAGCGCCCGGCGATCTGGTGCGGGTGACAGTACGAGGCCATGGCGCCATGCCTCCGGGCCAGGTGCTCGAGGTCACCGGGCCCGACAGCTGGACCATAACGCCCGCGCAGGCACCGATGGACGATCTACAACGTGAGGTCATTGTGTCGCTACACGCGCCCACGCACCCAGAGTTGTGGCCGGAGCGGAACCTGTTCACGGTCCGCCTCGGAGATATCGTATACGAGTTCGGTGTGGCGGGCGCTCCAGTGTGGAAAATCGTGGGCGTGCACTATGACGCGGTGCCACCACCGAATACCGATCCCCAGCGGGCGCAGCTACGCCGTATGCAACACCATTTTGTATCGCTGCAGCGAGAATACGTGCCGGAGCCGATCACCAATGTGGACGACCTCTACGTAGAGTGGTCGCGAAAACTTGGCGTACCCGCCCTGGTGCCAGCCTATGAGCGGGCCGTGGCACCGGATCAGCTCATAGGCTTGCGCGGCGAGTACGTCGTTTATCTGGCGCGCACGATCGTTTCGCCAACGGAGCAACGCGTGCACTTGGGCATTGGGAATACCGATAGCTATCGGGTGTGGTTGAATGGTGAGTTGGTAGGCGAGGCCGACGAAACGGTGTGGTGGGCGCCTTTCAACAACGTGCACCAGAACGTGACCTTGCGCCGGGGCGAGAATCTCGTGGTGGTCAAGCTCGTCAAACCGCGCGATGACCTGCGCTTCACGTTCGGCATCCGCGACAGCAACGGCCCCAGGGGTGGCGCCTTTTGGTCCTCTGACTGGGTGGTGAATCTAGCGGACAAGCTCTAACAGCATAGCCCGGTGCGTGTATAGCGGCGGATCCTCTGCAGTCTTGGATCCGCCGCTTTGGCGACCCGAGCCGTTGCGTCTGCCAGATGATCTCCCCGCCCTGAGGTTCGTTTTCGCCTACGAGGCTCGACGACGAAACTCGGCTGGTATCGCCCTGCTGTGTGGACACTCAATCAGCCTCGCTCCGGTGAACGTAGCCTCCCAAGTGTATCGTTGGACGCATTTCAGGCGCACCCTGTGATTCTTTTCCGCTGCTCCAGGTAGTAGAGATAGTTGGCGTAGGGCACGTCATCAGGTACGCCGTGGTCCACCAGCGGGATAAAGCCCCCCTGGGCCACTACCGGTGCAAGGCGTTCCATCTCTGCGTCTATGGCTGCCTTGCCTTGGGCGAGCGCGCGCTTGTCTACGTTACCCCACATAACGATCTGTTGGCCGTACTCTTGCCGCAATTTCGCGGCGTCCATCCCCGATGCGACCTCGAGCGGATAGTGGCCTCGCACGCCGCCCTCGATCCAAAGGGGCAGGAGCGCCTCTATGTTCCCGTCGCAATCCACCCAAGAGAGCTCGACACCGTGGTCTTCCAAAAAGCCCGTCACTCGCTTGTAGCCGGGGAGCAGGAACTCACGGAACATGGCGGGCGAGACTAACGGGCCCGCGTTGTAGCACATATCCTCCCAAAAACAGGCAAAATCTATCTCTACTTCGTCCAAAGCCTTGTGCAGCACTTGAACAAAGAACTCTGACAAATAGTCCACCATCTCGTGCACCAGTTGTGGATTGTCGTAGAGCATAAGGCTCAGGTTCTCGACGCCTACCCAGTCTCGCACGAACCCGTACATGCTGCCGCCATCGATACTGATTACATTATCGCGGTTGGCCCATTCTCGTTTGAGCCCCTCCCACTGATCTGCGGGCGGGTACCGACCTGGGTCGCTGGGGTCCAAATGCGCATCGCGGAAGCGCACCCAATCGGATCGGCTCTTGATGGGGTACTCGAGCCATTGAGTGGTATGCAGCGAGGTCTTTTCGCTTTTGAACTGCTTAACGATGCTGCCGTTGCCCGAGCGATAGACACAATAGGCAGCCGTCTCCTCCAAGATCTCGGGCTCAAAGCCGGGGTACACACCGATGTTCACGGGCACACGCGGCTCGCCCCAGAACGCAGAGAACATCCCCTCAAAGCCAAAGTGATCCAAGCACCACTTGTACATGTCGCCCGTGACAAGGAGTTCTTCGTCGATCTTTAACCCCTGGTGTCGCCACGTCTCCCAAGGCCCCAGCCAGTCAGCCCAGAAGGGCAAGCGGTCCACCGGCTCAAAGCGCGCCCAGCGCCAGAACCGCTCCCGATTCGTCATCATTGTTCCCATCACTCCTTGCTGTGAGTTGTCTGCCTAGAGTGAGTTGCTCTAGGGCCATTTCGTATTACCACGCCCGCTCGACACGAGGTAGATCGCATGTTGCAGACACCCGCCTAACCTCCATCACCATAGTATCATCGCTAGGGATATGGGAGGGGCCAAAAAACCGCCGGCTCGCGACAGATAATCCGAGCCAGAGTTGTGGCAATCGGTCCCCACGGAAGACAGCCACTTCCGTATTTGCGCGGATGCTTTGGGTTCTAGCGCGTGCTCGATACGGAGTAATTCAGGCAGGTGGATCCCCTCTCTCGATTATGGCCACGCGGTGAGGCGCCGTCAAACCGTGTTACGGTAACTGCTATTCTCAAGTGACACACAGACTCGCTCGCGGCTGTAAAGGCCTGGTAGTATTGGGCCCGCATCCGCTTACTGGTTGCTCTCTTGCCGATAGGAGAGGCCGAGTCGCTATTGACGCACCAAGCTATACATTCTATTATCTTTATTAAGCACAGCACACAGAGGGAAGGACAGCGCCCATGGGATTGCTTCATTTCCCCGAAGGGTTTGCCTGGGGGGCAGCCACCGCTTCGTTTCAGATTGAGGGCGGAAGAGATGACCGTGGCCGCACGATCTGGGACGACTTTTGCCGTTGGCCGGGCAAGGTGTACGGGGGCCACACGGGCGACGTGGCGGATGACCATTACCATCTTTACAGGGGGGATGTCGCTCTCATGGCCGATCTTGGCCTGAAAGCTTACCGGTTCTCTATCTCCTGGCCGCGCGTACTGCCGTCGGGCGAGGGTACTATCAACGCCAAAGGCCTCGACTTTTACGATAGCCTGGTGGACGAGCTGTTACGCGCCAACATCACGCCGTTCATAACTTTGTATCACTGGGATTTGCCCAGCGAATTGCAGCGCGTGGGCGGATGGGTGGTACGAGACATGGCGTATCGCTTCCAGGATTATGCGGCCGTCGTAGCCGACCGACTGGGCGACCGTGTGAACTACTGGATTACCCACAACGAGCCGTGGGTGGTTGCCTTCCTGGGGAATCAGCTCGGGATGCACGCTCCCGGTTGGCAGGATATGGGGGCGGCTTTGCAGGTGGCTCACCACTTGCTATTGTCGCACGGCCTCGCGGTGCCAGTTTTGCGCGAACGCTCGACCCCCGAGGCGCGTGTGGGAATCACACTTAATATGAGCCCTATCTACCCCGCTACCGCTAGTGAGCGGGACCACGAGGCTGCGCGCCATTACGATGGCTATTACAATCGCTGGTTCGCCGATCCTGTGTTCAAGGGGGAGTATCCCAACGACATGTGGGCGCTTTACGACTGGCTAGTGCCGCGCATGGCGCCAGATGATATGCGGACGATCCAGCAGCCCATCGACTTTTTGGGCGTCAACTATTACACCCGCTCCGTCGTGCGATACGCGCCGGATGGAGCTCTTGGCGTCCAACAGGTGCGTCCTGAGGGCGAGTATACCACGATGGGCTGGGAGGTCTACCCACAGGGGCTCACCGATCTTTTGCTGCGCCTGGCTCGCGACTATGACACCGATCTGTACATTACCGAGAACGGTTCTGCATACGAGGATGTGGTATCGCCCGATGGCAGGGTGCATGATCCGGCGCGTGTCATCTATCTGCGTAAGCATTTGGCAGCCTGCCACACTGCCATCCAGCACGGTGCACCTCTCAAAGGCTACTTTGCTTGGTCGTTGATGGATAACTTTGAATGGGCCTACGGCTACACGCGGCGCTTCGGCATCTTGTATGTGGACTATGAAACGCAACGACGCGCTCCCAAAGATACAGCCATGTTCTATAGCCGTGTGATCGCTGCCAACGGGCTAGAAGGCTGATCGACACTGAGGGAGGGCACGTGAGCGAGCTTGATGAGCTGAAGCGGCGCGTATGCGCTAGCATCGACAAGTGCAGAGAAGAGATCGTTCGCATCGGGGAGGATATCCGCCTCCATCCGGAGCTGGGCTACAAAGAGGTGCGTACTGCGGGCATCGTAGCGGACACCTTTCACGCACTGGGCATCCCGCACCAGTCGGGGCTGGCCCGTACGGGTGTGGTTGGCAAGCTAGCTGGCGGGAGTTCGACGCTCACTGTGGCCTATATGGGTGAGCTGGACTCGGTACTGGTACGAGACCACCCCGATGCCGACCCGCAGACCGGGGCGGCGCATGCTTGCGGCCACAATGCGCAGATCGCCAACCTGTTGGGATTGGCGTATGGCTTGGTGGAGAGCGACGTGATGTCCGAGCTGGGCGGTGATGTCGCGCTGATGGCCGTGCCTGCCGAGGAGTTTGTGGAGCTCGAGTTCCGGATGGCCCTCAAGAGGGCCGGGGAGATCGAATTCCTCGGCGGCAAGCAAGAGTTCATTCGGCTGGGGCTGCTGGACAACGTCCATATGGTGCTGGCCACCCACCAGGGAAGCCGCACAGAGCCAGGTCTGTTCAGTGTGGGGGGGGCGTCTAACGGCTGTGTCGCCAAGCAGATACGCTTCATCGGCAGGGCCGCTCACGCCGGTGGTGCGCCTCACGAGGGGATTAACGCCCTCAAAGCGGCTATGTTGGCTCTGCAGGCGATCGATGCCAATCGCGAGACTTTTCAGGATGAACAGCATATCCGCGTACACCCCATCATTACCAAAGGTGGCGAGCTGGTCAACGTCGTGCCCGCGGATGTGCGCCTTGAGACCTATGTGCGCGGCGCCAGCTTGGAGGCTATCGCCTCAGTGGATCACCAAGTGGATCGCTGTTTGAAGGCGGGAGCTATGGCCATGGGTGCCAGTGTGCAGATCACCACGCTGCCCGGGTATATGCCACGTCTGGAGCACAGAGGCTTGATGGATCTCTATCGAGAGAACGCTGTGGCCCTGGCTGGAGAGGAGGCCTGGTGGGATAGCGGCTTTGGCGCCGGATCCACTGATTTGGGCGATGTGTCGCATATCATGCCGGCCATTGAAGCGGTGGCGGTGGGTTGCTCGGGCACGGGCCACGGGGCCGATTACATCGTCTCTGACCCCGAGATGGCGTATGTTGCGCCAGCTAAAGTGGCTGCCATGGTACTTGTCGACCTCTTGGCAAACCGAGCCCAGTGTGCGCGGCGGATTCTGGGGGACTTTGTACCCGCCATGAGCCGCGAGATGTACTTGGAGACTATGCGTGGTCTGGAACGAGATATGGTCTGGAGCGAATGAAGACCGGCGAGTGCCCAAATAATGGGGAGTGCCTCGGCCTGAACTGGTCTCAGCCTCCGAGGCGCTGAGACCAGTGGCTTGGCCTGTAGAGACTGGAGGTTCGGGATGACGGGCTTTCTGAGGGTGAGCCCCGATGGGCACGGCTTTGTGGACGAGGCCACTGGAGCGGTGTTCGTGCCCATGGGCTGCAACTATTTCGACCCCAAGACGGGGTGGGCGCCAAAGATCTGGGCCCAATACGATCACGACCGTGTGGCACGGCAACTAGCGCAAATCGCTGGGGCAGGACTCAACGCTGTTCGAGTGTTCCTGGATATCTCTGCGCTCAACCCCTCTGCTGGAGTGTACAGTGACGAGGGGTTCGCCAAAGTGGATGATATGATAGCCATCGCGGAGCGGGCGGGAATCCGTATCGTTTTCAGTGGCCCCAATATCTGGCAGGGGCAGCCTGCGCATCGGCGTGGCGACGCATACGCCGATACAGAGCAGCAGGAGCATCTGACAAGTCTGTGGGCGCGTATCGCACAACGCTGGGGTGACAATCCTACGGTGATGGCTTGGGATCTGCTCAACGAGCCCCGTGTGCGCTGGCCCAGCCGAGCTGATGAAGGATACGGGCCGCGTTGGCAGCGTTGGAAACAGTATGCCGAGGCGAACATCGACGAATCACTGCCCGAAGAGTACCCCTCGACAGACCCCGAGAGTGTGGGCGCTGGCGTTTGGAGGACCTATCTGCGCTTCCAAGAGGGGCTGGCCGAGGAATGGGTACAGCTACAAACGGCCGCCCTGCGCGAGAGCGGCGCGCGTCAGATGATTACTGTGGGCCTAATCCAGTGGTCTATCCCCATCATGTTGCCTGCACGTATGGGCTACGCGGGGTTCAACCCACGGCGCATCGAACCCTACCTGGACTATATGTCGATCCACTTTTA
This sequence comes from uncultured Anaerolineales bacterium, assembly GCA_964407215.1. Lineage (GTDB taxonomy): Bacteria > Chloroflexota > Anaerolineae > UBA1429 > UBA1429 > CAYOUT01. The sequence goes on from CAYOUT010000004.1 coordinate 114,533, forward strand.
CCCTATGCTGCGCGATCGGGATGCGGGGTTGGGTGCCGAGCTCGCTGTGCAGCGCGCTTACCTGCAGGCGGTGGCGCGGGGAGCCTATATCGCCGGCAAGCCCTTGGTGCTAGAGGAGTTCGGTTGGAAAGGCGGAAAACTGGTGCCTGGGGAGGACCGCGTGTGGCCACAAGAGCACCAGACACTATGGGGCGAAGCCCTGGTAGAATCGACTCGTGATGTGGCTGCGGGTTGGCTCAACTGGGGCTATGCTGACGCCGCTGATCCCCACGCCGACATCTCGGCCGCGACGGGTCTATGGACCCAGGACGAAGAGCTCAAAGACTGGGGCCGACGGTTTAGTGCTTACGCTGCAGCCTTTAGAGCGGATCCTCCCGCCTACAAGCCGGCGGACCGCCATTTCGAGCTGGATATCGTAGAGTACCTCATCGAACACAAAGGGGCGCCCTCTCTAGCCTGGTTGGAGCAGCGCGTGGCCGAGGCACCCCATAGCAGCTTGGGAGTTACCTTTCACTGATGCAACTCGATCCTCGTTTTAACGACCCTAACGCAGTGCTCGTGCTGCGCTCGCCCGTACCCGATCGCCCCGCAGCCGAAAGCTATCGGGCTGCAGCTCGACACGCCCTGATGTTGCTGGGGCTCGAGCTTTCGGGGCAGAAGGTGGTTCTCAAGCCGAACGTCACCGCTGGCGAGAGTTTCCGCGACCCCGATTCGGGTATCGGTACTCATCCGAACTTTATCTGGGGAATGGTAGACTATTTGAAGGCTCATGGCGCGCGCAAAGGAGGAATCTATATCCTTGAGGATCCGCGGAACGACGATACCAACGATCCGCGCGACTGGCGGGGCACCGGCTATCCCGAGATGGCTCAAGCTACCGGCGCAAAACTGCGCTGCCCAACACAATATACCAGTGTGGTGCGCGAGGTGGCCGAACCGCTCTCTGCGCCGATCCGACGAGTCAGCCGTCTTGCTGTGGATCCGGGGGTAGTGCTGATCAATGTGCCCAAGCTCAAGACGCACAACCTGGCCATCACTACGCTGTCTTTCAAGAACCTGATGGGCCTACACGAGGGGAAAACGCGCCACTTTTGTAGTCAGGCTATGCAGGAGCTGCCGCCCGAACGCGTGCGCTTGGATCGGCCACGTGAGGAGTGGATGGACGACGAGCTCCACCTTCTGTGGCAGGAGGGCCTCGCCCGCCGTTTGGTGGACCTCGCTCGCGTTGTCGTGCCCCGACTTAACGTCGTGGAGGGGGTGGTGGGCCGTGACGGTACCGGCTTTCAGCGGGGCACCAACTATCCGCTGGGGCTTGTGGTCGCGGGAATCAACATGGTAGCGGTGGATGCTGCGGCCAGTTTCTTGATGGGATTCGACCCAAAAGAGTTGGTCTACCTGCGTATGGCATCCGCTGCAGGATTGGGCTGTGCGGACCTGGGCAGCCTACGGGCGTACACCCTGGTGGGCGATAATCTCGCACCGTGCAACCTGGCTGATTTACGCGTCGCTCCGCCCTTCCGTGTGCTGCGGGGCATTCTGTCGGACTCTATCCATCCAGCGACCGAGTAGCTTGCGGGCCGGTATCGACGGTGATGGTCGCTGGCTCATTATGCCTGACCAACACGCTTTGCTCGGTTCCGCCGGGTTTTACCCCGTGTCCTCGGGCCTTATCCGGCCGCGCCCGCGTTTGAGCTCACCCCGTTGGCGCTTTTGGCCCAGGCGCCGCTCGCGTGACGCTTGGGTGGGGCGAGTTGGCCTGCGGGGACGCCGTGGCCGCAAAGCCTCACGCAACAGGCTCTGAAATCGCACAGTAACATCCTGGCGGTTGAGCAACTGGCTCGCACTGGATTGCGACGTTAGGTGCAGCACACCCCTATGGTCTATCAGGTTACCGAGCCGACGTTCGATCGCCTGACGCTGATGTTGCGTCAGGCTGGGTGAGTTGGCTACATCAAAAAGCAGCTCTACGCGTGTAGCGGTGCGATTGACGTTCTGCCCGCCCGGCCCACTGGAGCGCGAGAACCGGTAGCGCAACTCAGACAACGGGATGCTCAGGCTCTGCCGGATAGCCAATGTATCGCGACTCGCGCTCTGTTCAGCCACGCGTACACCTCATACTGTGCGAGTCTCGCCCAGCCAATAGACCAAATCGGCGTGGTCCAACCGCTCCAATGCCTCGCTTAGCTGGTTCGGTACACCGGCCGCGCGGTAGGCTGCCCGAGCCCAGTGCGTGGGGAACCGACCTTCTCTGTTGGCCAACAACAGCCGGCGCGGGGCCAGCAACGCACTGGCTACCTCCAAGCCCCCGTAGGCGCGCAGCAGCGGAGCGTACAACTCGCCCAGGTAGGCGTCATCGGTCTGGGCGTCCAGTGTGTGCATATCCGCGCACACACGTTGGGCCAGCGGACTCAGAGCCGCTGCCAGCAACGCCCAGGGCCCAGCCCTCCCCAGTCCGACTAGTGCCAACTCGCCCTCCGCCTCTTGTGAGCGTAGGAACGTCGCAGCCGTGATAATATCCTGTACGCGATGCCCCAATAGCGTGCGGTTGGAGGTCAGCCAGAACCAGTCGTTATTACGAGGCCCCTGAAAGGGGTCGATGACGAGCACGGGGTGGGCGGCCTCCAGCAGCGAGCGTAACGTTTCGTGAGGCTCACCGA